>NZ_CP047095.1:1430000-2920617 GCF_009806575.1 Rossellomorea marisflavi
GAGTAAAATAAACATCCATCTTCTATATTGTTCTTTGAAAACTAGATAAAGTTTTATTGATAGTCAAGAAATTACCGAGTATCGCCATTTTAGGTTTTTAACCAATTCGGTTAAGTTAATAAGGGCGCACGGTGGATGCCTTGGCACTAGGAGCCGATGAAGGACGGGACTAACACCGATATGCTTCGGGGAGCTGTAAGTGAGCTGATCCGAAGATTTCCGAATGGGGGAACCCACTGTTCGTAATGGAACAGTATCCTTGCTTGAATACATAGAGCTTGGAAGGCAGACCCAGGGAACTGAAACATCTAAGTACCTGGAGGAAGAGAAAGCAAATGCGATTCCCTGAGTAGCGGCGAGCGAAACGGGATTAGCCCAAACCAAGAGGCTTGCCTCTTGGGGTTGTAGGACACTCTATACGGAGTTACAAAGGAACGGGGTAGACGAAGAAGTCTGGAAAGGCTCGTCAAAGAAGGTAACAACCCTGTAGTCGAAACTTCGTTCCCTCTTGAGTGGATCCTGAGTACGGCGGGACACGTGAAATCCCGTCGGAAGCTGGGAGGACCATCTCCCAAGGCTAAATACTCCCTAGTGACCGATAGTGAACCAGTACCGTGAGGGAAAGGTGAAAAGCACCCCGGAAGGGGAGTGAAATAGAACCTGAAACCGTGTGCCTACAAGTAGTCAGAGCCCGTTAACGGGTGATGGCGTGCCTTTTGTAGAATGAACCGGCGAGTTACGATCCCATGCAAGGTTAAGTCGAGAAGACGGAGCCGCAGCGAAAGCGAGTCTGAATAGGGCGAATGAGTATGTGGTCGTAGACCCGAAACCAGGTGATCTACCCATGTCCAGGATGAAGTCCAGGTAACACTGGATGGAGGTCCGAACCCACGCACGTTGAAAAGTGCGGGGATGAGGTGTGGGTAGCGGAGAAATTCCAATCGAACCTGGAGATAGCTGGTTCTCTCCGAAATAGCTTTAGGGCTAGCCTCATGTTGTAAGAGTCTTGGAGGTAGAGCACTGTTTGGACTAGGGGCCCTCATCGGGTTACCGAATTCAGACAAACTCCGAATGCCAAAGACTTATCCATGGGAGTCAGACTGCGAGTGATAAGATCCGTAGTCGAAAGGGAAACAGCCCAGACCACCAGCTAAGGTCCCAAAGTATACGTTAAGTGGAAAAGGATGTGGAGTTGCTTAGACAACCAGGATGTTGGCTTAGAAGCAGCCACCATTTAAAGAGTGCGTAATAGCTCACTGGTCGAGTGACTCTGCGCCGAAAATGTACCGGGGCTAAACGTATCACCGAAGCTGTGGATTGACACCGTTTGGTGTCAGTGGTAGGAGAGCGTTCTAAGGACTGCGAAGCTAGACCGTAAGGACTGGTGGAGTGCTTAGAAGTGAGAATGCCGGTATGAGTAGCGAAAGATGGGTGAGAATCCCATCCACCGAATGCCTAAGGTTTCCTGAGGAAGGCTCGTCCGCTCAGGGTTAGTCGGGACCTAAGTCGAGGCCGATAGGCGTAGACGATGGACAACAGGTTGATATTCCTGTACCACCTTTCTTCCATTTGAGCAATGGGGGGACGCAGGAGGATAGGGTAAGCGCACTGCTGGATATGTGCGTCTAAGCAGTTAGGCTGATGATGAGGCAAATCCCATCATCGTGAAGGCTGAGCTGTGATAGCGAGCGAATTATAGTAGCGAAGTTCCTGATTCCACACTGCCAAGAAAAGCCTCTAGCGAGGAAGATGGTGCCCGTACCGCAAACCGACACAGGTAGGCGAGGAGAGAATCCTAAGGTGAGCGAGAGAACTCTCGTTAAGGAACTCGGCAAAATGACCCCGTAACTTCGGGAGAAGGGGTGCTCTGGTAGGGTGCAAGCCCGAGAGAGCCGCAGTGAATAGGCCCAGGCGACTGTTTAGCAAAAACACAGGTCTCTGCGAAGCCGTAAGGCGAAGTATAGGGGCTGACGCCTGCCCGGTGCTGGAAGGTTAAGAGGAGTGCTTAGCGCAAGCGAAGGTGCGAATCGAAGCCCCAGTAAACGGCGGCCGTAACTATAACGGTCCTAAGGTAGCGAAATTCCTTGTCGGGTAAGTTCCGACCCGCACGAAAGGCGTAACGATCTGGGCACTGTCTCAACGAGAGACTCGGTGAAATTATAGTACCTGTGAAGATGCAGGTTACCCGCGACAGGACGGAAAGACCCCGTGGAGCTTTACTGTAGCCTGATATTGAATTTTGGCACAGCTTGTACAGGATAGGTAGGAGCCTTGGAAGCCGGAGCGCTAGCTTCGGCGGAGGCGTCGGTGGGATACTACCCTGGCTGTGTTGACATTCTAACCCGCGCCCCTTATCGGGGTGGGAGACAGTGTCAGGTGGGCAGTTTGACTGGGGCGGTCGCCTCCTAAAGAGTAACGGAGGCGCCCAAAGGTTCCCTCAGAATGGTTGGAAATCATTCGCAGAGTGTAAAGGCACAAGGGAGCTTGACTGCGAGACCTACAAGTCGAGCAGGGACGAAAGTCGGGCTTAGTGATCCGGTGGTTCCGTATGGAAGGGCCATCGCTCAACGGATAAAAGCTACCCCGGGGATAACAGGCTTATCTCCCCCAAGAGTCCACATCGACGGGGAGGTTTGGCACCTCGATGTCGGCTCATCGCATCCTGGGGCTGTAGTCGGTCCCAAGGGTTGGGCTGTTCGCCCATTAAAGCGGTACGCGAGCTGGGTTCAGAACGTCGTGAGACAGTTCGGTCCCTATCCGTCGTGGGCGCAGGAAATTTGAGAGGAGCTGTCCTTAGTACGAGAGGACCGGGATGGACGCACCGCTGGTGTACCAGTTGTCTTGCCAAAGGCATCGCTGGGTAGCTATGTGCGGAAGGGATAAGTGCTGAAAGCATCTAAGCATGAAGCCCCCCTCGAGATGAGATTTCCCATCACTTTATGTGAGTAAGATCCCTGAAAGATGATCAGGTAGATAGGTCAGAGGTGGAAGTGTGGCGACACATGGAGCTGACTGATACTAATCGATCGAGGACTTAACCAAACGTAATGCAGGCGCGTTGCGCCTGCCAGACTGGCCGATACGCCGGTAATGATTGACTATCAACCCTTTATCTAGTTTTCAGGGAATAAGTATACATAAAGTATAAAAAAACCTTGAAATCGCCGCGAGAATGCGGTATAATAATACTTGTCCTTTTGAAGGACATACATAGTCTGGTGACATTGGCGAAGAGGTCACACCCGTTCCCATGCCGAACACGGAAGTTAAGCTCTTCAGCGCCGATGGTAGTTGGGGGATCTCCCCTGCGAGAGTAGGACGTCGCCAGGCGGTACATTCCACAGTAGCTCAGTGGTAGAGCTATCGGCTGTTAACCGATCGGTCGCAGGTTCGAGTCCTGCCTGTGGAGCCATTATATGGAGAGCTGTCCGAGTGGCCGAAGGAGCACGATTGGAAATCGTGTAGGCGGTTTATAGCTGTCTCAAGGGTTCAAATCCCTTGCTCTCCGCCATATATGGCCCGTTGGTCAAGCGGTTAAGACACCGCCCTTTCACGGCGGTAACACGGGTTCGAATCCCGTACGGGTCACCATTTTTAAATGCAAAGAATCAGTGGAGGATTAGCTCAGCTGGGAGAGCATCTGCCTTACAAGCAGAGGGTCGGCGGTTCGATCCCGTCATCCTCCACCATATTTTTTTCGCGAAGCGAAGCGTAGTGAAAATAACTTATCATTATCGTCGCGGGGTGGAGCAGTTCGGTAGCTCGTCGGGCTCATAACCCGAAGGTCGCAGGTTCAAATCCTGTCCCCGCAATACCGTTTTGATCCGTGAGGATTGGGATGCAGTGACATTGATAGCGGATTTGCTATCGCAGTACTTTGATCTTTATTTTCGCTAACGCGAATACTAATGATAGCTATTTTGCTATCGCAAAAAGCTTTGGTCCGGTAGTTCAGTTGGTTAGAATGCCTGCCTGTCACGCAGGAGGTCGCGGGTTCGAGTCCCGTCCGGACCGCCATTTTTCATTTTAATACAAATATGCAATGGCTCAGTAGCTCAGTTGGTAGAGCAATGGACTGAAAATCCATGTGTCGGCGGTTCGATTCCGTCCTGAGCCACCATTTTTTTGTGCCGGTGTAGCTCAACTGGTAGAGCAACTGACTTGTAATCAGTAGGTTGGGGGTTCAAGTCCTCTTGCCGGCACCACTGATTTTTTATAGCTGGAGGGGTAGCGAAGTGGCTAAACGCGGCGGACTGTAAATCCGCTCCTTCGGGTTCGGCAGTTCGAATCTGCCCCCCTCCACCATTTAATACAGGGGCATAGTTTAACGGTAGAACGAAGGTCTCCAAAACCTTTGGTGCGGGTTCGATTCCTGCTGCCCCTGCCATGGCGATTGTGGCGAAGTGGTTAACGCACCGGATTGTGGTTCCGGCATTCGTGGGTTCGATTCCCATCAGTCGCCCCATATTTTTGTCACATTTTTCTCTGTGTGTCATATACTAACAGTGGGCTATAGCCAAGCGGTAAGGCATCGCACTTTGACTGCGACATGCGTTGGTTCGAATCCAGCTAGCCCAGTAGTGCGGAAGTAGTTCAGTGGTAGAACACCACCTTGCCAAGGTGGGGGTCGCGGGTTCGAATCCCGTCTTCCGCTCCATAGAAAAATGGCGGCATAGCCAAGTGGTAAGGCAGAGGTCTGCAAAACCTTTATCACCGGTTCAAATCCGGTTGCCGCCTCCATATTTTTTTTAGACGCTTGCCGGTGTGGCGGAATAGGCAGACGCGCACGACTCAAAATCGTGTTCCGTAAGGAGTGCCGGTTCGACCCCGGCCACCGGTACCATAAGCGGGTGTAGTTTAATGGTAAAACCTCAGCCTTCCAAGCTGATGTCGTGGGTTCGATTCCCATCACCCGCTCCATCTTACATATTCAGACTTCCAACAAATTCGTTGGAGGTCTTTTTTTGTATCAGGGGAGAGAATATCTGGAAACCTCATCCGCCTCCTTATATACTGGACATAACGTATTGATCATTAGGGGGAAAACGTATGAACATTCAATCCATTCAGTTGAGCAGCAACCCGCAATCGACGCTTACAGCCTATTCATTGGATACAACCAAGCGTATGAAAAACATCTCCACCCGTCCTGCCGTGTTGATCCTTCCGGGGGGAGGGTATTACTATACATCGGACCGGGAGGCAGAACCTGTAGCCATGGCGTACTTGTCTGAAGGCTATCATGCATTCATTCTTCGTTACTCTGTAGGAGAAGACAAGGGGTTTGAAGATTCATTCAGGGATGCTGAAGAAGCACTGGCATATGTAAGGAATCATGCCTCTGAATTTGGAGTGGATCCTGAGCGTATCGCAGTAGTCGGCTTTTCCGCCGGGGGGCATCTGGCCGCTTCACTGGGAACCATGGGCACGTTCAGACCGAGAGCCCTGATCCTCGGGTATCCTTGTATTCTTTCAACCCTTGAGGATGTACTGGCTTTTCCGGTGCCGTCACTGGAAGAGAGAGTGGACGGGAACACACCTCCAAGCTTTTTGTTTTCGACTTTTGAAGACCGCATCGTACCGGTCGAACATACGCTGGAATTCATGAGGGCCCTCAGCCGTGCTGGCGTCCCCTTTGAATCTCATATTTTTCAGCATGGTGTCCACGGACTTTCCCTTGGGAAGCCTTTGTCATCGGCTGGACAGCGTTCAATGGTAGACGATGATTTCTCACAATGGTTTCAGCTCAGCATCTCCTGGCTCCACCGATTGATGGGAGACTTTCCCCTAGACCGGGAATAATAGATGTGACCCCCGCCCGCTTTACTCGGGCGGGGGTCTTTTTTTGTTGTCAAAGAGGTCAATATCGTGCCCCATCCATGTCAACTCAGTTGACCATAAAAAGTAAGCGTTTACATTATAATGAGAAAAAGCGTTACTGAAGGGGAGAAGAGATGGAACCAAAGATAGAGACGGGACCGGTCAGGCCTGAGGTACAAATGAAGCCCGTTCCGAAAAAAGGACTCAAATGGAAAAGCGTATTGACCTATACCGCATTTGTGGGTCCGGCACTATTATTCTTTCTTGTTATACAAATCGTCCCGTTCCTGATGGGGCTGTACTATTCGTTTACATCGTGGAACGGGGTCAGTTCGGCTGTGGAATGGGTTGGATTCGATAATTATATCCGGATATTCACCGATGATCAGGTGTTCTTCCAATCCTTTATGTTCACAACGAAGTTCATGTTTGCAGCGGTGATAATCAGCAATGTGATCGGATTCGGGTTTGCCCTGCTCCTGAATGCAGCTTTGAAGACGAAGAATATCCTGAGAACCGTATTCTTTTTGCCGAATGTCATCGGCGGTCTGCTACTCGGATTCATCTGGCAGTTCATCTTCGTAAAAGGCTTTGCGTCGTTGGGCAACCTGACCGACCTCTCCCTGTTCAAGATGCCCTGGCTTGGGGATGAGAAGACGGCTTTCTGGGGCATCGTCATCGTCTTTGCATGGCAGATCAGCGGTTATATGATGGTCATTTATGTGGCAGCCCTGCAAGGAGTCGATACGTCCCTATTGGAAGCAGCAAAGATCGATGGTGCATCGAACTGGACGCTGTTGACACGGATCATTGTTCCTCTGATCCTGCCGGCTTTCACGATCTGCTTCTTCCTGACGATATCAATGGCATTCAAGATCTTTGATCTGAATATATCCCTGACAGGCGGGGGACCATTCAACTCCACCCAGTCTGTAGCCATCAATATTTATCAGGAAGCATTCCAGAATAACCGGTACGGTCTCGGTACAGCCAAATCGATCCTGTTCTTTGTCATCGTCGCTGTATTCACTACCGTCCAGGTGATGATCACGAAGAGGAAGGAGGTCCAGGCATGATGAACAACCGCTATACAAAAAGGATGTTCCTGCTCGAAATTGTCGCAATCGCACTGGCCATCGTCTTCATGATTCCCTTTTACTTCGTGTTGGTGAATTCGGTCAAACCGTTCGCAGCCATCTTGATCGATGCAGCTGCCTGGCCGGAAGAGTTCATGTTTTCAAACTATGCAAGGGTGTGGGAAATCATCCAGTTCCCCCGTGCCTTCATGAACTCCTTCATCATCACAACGATCAGTAACATCGGTCTTGTTCTGATTTCCTCCATGGCCGCATGGAAAATGGTCAGGACTCCGGGGAAGTTCAGTAAAATCCTATTCATTTTATTTGTATCAGCCATGGTCATTCCTTTCCAAACGGTCATGATTCCCCTGATGAAGGTGGGGGGGACACTGGGCCTGACAAATAGTATCCCGGGGCTGATCCTCATGTATTTTGGTTTCGGCGTGCCTCTGTCCCTCTTCCTCTACCATGGCTTTGTCAAGACGGTGCCGGTCGAGATCGAGGAGTCGGCCATGATGGATGGTTGCAGCTCATTCGGTGTCTTCTGGAGGATTGTCTTCCCTCTATTGAAGCCCATCACCGTCACAGTCGTCATTCTGAATACGCTCTGGATATGGAATGATTATCTTCTGCCGCTCCTGGTTCTGCAGGATGCAGAGCTCCGGACGATCCCGCTTGCTGCGAGCTCATTCTTTGCACAGTATACGAAGCAATGGGACATGGGACTTGCCGCTTTGGTCCTCGGGATCACACCGGTCATCATTTTCTTCCTGTTCCTTCAGAAGCATATCATTAAGGGAATTGCGTCAGGATCCATCAAGTAGATATAAACTTTCTGTGTATTCCATGCAGAAAATTATATAAAATTTAAAAGAAGAATGGGGAGGTCGAATCTAGTGAAACGTATTCTACTGTTAAGCATGTCGCTGATCCTGGTATTTGGGATCATTGCAGGCTGTTCATCCAAAGGCTCTTCGGGTTCGGATGGGAAGAGTGATGGGGATGTCGTGACCCTGAATTTCTTCCAGTTCAAGGTTGAAATCGCCGATCAACTACAGGAAATGATCAAGGAATTCGAAGCAGAGCATCCGAATATTAAAATCAAGCTTGAGACGGTAGGGGGAGGAGCGGACTACGGTGCAGCCCTGAAAGCCAAATTCGCTTCCGGAGAGGAACCGGATATTTTCAATAACGGTGGATTCAAGGAGTTGGATCTTTGGAAAGAAAAACTTGCCGACCTTTCAGGTGAGCCTTGGGTCGATCATGTACTTCCAATCGGTAAAGTCCCGATGACAGATGAGGATGGCAAGCTTTACGGGATGCCGGTCAACCTTGAAGGATACGGGTTCATTTATAACAAAGACCTTTTCGAAAAAGCAGGCATCAAGGAAGCACCAAAGACAATCGACGAACTGAATGATGCAGCAAAGAAATTGAAAGCGAAGGATATCACACCGTTTTCAGCCGGTTATGGCGAATGGTGGGTCATCGGACAGCATTTGCTGAATATCCCGTTTGCCCAGCAGGAGGATCCCGACGCGTTCATCAAAGGATTGTATGATGGAACGGAAACATTCAAGGATAATGACAAGTTCAAAGAGTTCAAGAGTGTACTGGATGCAGAAATCAAGAATGCCAACGATAATCCGCTGACGACGGATTATAACACCCAAGTGACGCTCTTTGCCTCAGGGGAAACCGCGATGCTTCAACAGGGGAACTGGACAGAAAACATGATCACTGAAGTCAACCCTGACATCAACATGGGCTTCCTTCCGATTCCACTGAATAATGATGAGAGTGCCGATCGACTGCCTGTAGGGGTCCCGAACAACTGGGTACTCAATAAAAACTCAAAGCATCTGGATGAAGCGAAGATGTTCCTTGAGTGGATGGTTTCATCGGAAACAGGAAAACGTTATATCACAGAAGAGTTTGCCTTCATTCCGGCTTTCGATAACATCGAACCGAATGGATTGGGGGACCTGGGAGAATCCATCCTGACGTACTCGAAGGATGAGAAGACGATCCCTTGGACATGGTTCCAATGGCCGGATGGAGCAAATAAAGAATTCGCTGCTACCATCCAGGAATATGCTGCAGGGAAGATCGACTACGATACGGTCCTGGATCGATTCCAGAAAACGTGGGATAACCTGAAGTAAAAAAGGGGATGGAAAGCACAGGTCATGGGTGCTTTCCATTTTTTATCGGTTCTATCAGTATTTTAAAATATTTTTTTAGAAAACCCTTTCAAATAGGAGGAGGGAAGATTTATACTATTTTATAAGCAAGTTTCGGGGGGCCTGGACCGATGTTGAAGGGAAGCATCCGCAACAAGCTCATTTTCTTATTGATGATCACGACGATCCTGCCCTTTGGCTCTTCGATCATTGTCACCTATCTCTATACAAAGGATTCCATGGAAGACCAGGTGGTGAAAGAGAGCAGCAACTTGCTTTACCAAGGGAAGGTGAACCTTGAAGGGTATATTGGGGAATTGAATGATTTGTCCCTCTCCCTCTATAACAATCCCGATTTTATCAATTATATGAAGTCTCCTGACAAAGACCACGGCTATCTGACCATCGGGATGGTGAAGAATGTGATGCAGACCATTCTTTACACAGGAGATACGATCAATGGGGTGAAGATTTCTTTTCTTGAGGAAGACCGCTTCATCTCGGCGACGAGACGCACCAATGTCGTATTCTCAAGGGGGATATCCGAAGAAGATGAGGCCTCTTATCTGAAGGCAGCCCAAAGTCCATTCAATATGTATATTGAGCCTGCTTACAGCCAGCAGGAGGAGAAGATCAGGCGCTCAAAGGAAATCGTGACGATCCACCGGGCATTCCGTAACGTCCCGGATAATGACGTCCTTGCCTACATATCCCTCGATGTCGCTCCAGATAAAATCGTCGATCTCAGCCGTAATATGTACAATGGTGAATCAGAAGAGTTTTATGTCCTATCACCTCAAGGGGATATGATCTACAGCTCCGATGCCGAGATATCGGATAAGCAGCAATGGATTCAAGAGGTCATCGGCGAAGAGAAAGAAGCGGGCACCATCGAGTGGAAGAGAGATGACTTCAATGGGGTAATCATGTACGATCGCCTGTCACCATCTGCAGGAGGATGGTTCCTCGTCAAACGTGTCGCTTATGCAGACTTATATGAAAGCGCTTTTAATGTAGCGAAGATCAATATCCTCTTTGGGGTCATTGGGCTCGGCTTGGTGGTACTTGCCACCCTGTTTGTTTCATTCAGGATCACCTCACCCATCCGTGGGCTTCTGCAATCCATCCGGCAGGTTGAAAGTGGGAACATGCAGGTGAAGGCCGAGGTATACAGCGAGGATGAAATCGGGGTTTTGAGCAGAAGGTTCCATCAAATGGTGGACCGGATCAATCATCTCATCAATCGGGAGTATAAGCTTGAGCTTGAAAACCGTACGAGTCAATTGAAGATGCTCCAATCACAGATCAATCCTCATTTCTTGTATAATGCACTCCAATCAATCGGCACACTTGGCTTGAAGAATCATGTTCCACACATTTATTCCCTTGTGACACATCTCTCCAAGATCATGAGGTACGGGATGGATATGCAGGAAGACGTCGTTCCCCTCCATAAGGAAATCACCTATGCGGCCGCCTATCTCCTGCTGCAAAAAGAACGCTTTGGAGACCAGCTCCAATACGACATCGATGTACAAGACGACATCAGGGAAGTCGCCGTACCCAAGATGATCCTGCAGCCCATCATTGAAAACTACTTTAAGCATGGTTTTGATGGGAGAAACGGGGTAGGCGTCATCGCCCTGGATTGCCGGCGCGAAGGAGATCAATTGATCATCGTGGTGAAAGATAATGGAGGAGGCATACCAGATCAGAGGCTTGAAGAAATCGAGAAGCAGTTGTACGACTCATCCAAAAAGCCGGAAGGGCATATCGGATTGAAAAACGTGTATGTCCGATTGGCTCTCTATTATGGCGGGAAGGCCGCTCTTTTGTTGAAGAACGTGGATGGGGGCGGACTCATGGTAAGAATCGAAGTACCACTCCAATGGGAGGATGATGCCGATGAAAGCCATCATCGTGGATGATGAGAAGCACGTGCGGGAGGGGTTGATCCTCCTTGCTGATTGGGCAAGTCATGGAATCGATACTGTCATGGAAGCAGAAGATGGGGAGGAAGCCGTCGAACTGATCCAAAAGCACCGGCCGGAAATCATCTTCACCGATATGCGCATGCCCAAGAGAGACGGAATCAGCCTGTTGAAATGGATCCACACGGCCGATATCCGAAGTAAAACCATCGTCGTAAGCGGCCATGATGACTTTGAATTGATGAGGAATGCCATCCATTATAAGAGCTTCGACTATCTGTTGAAACCCATCGAGCCCGAGATACTGAATGAGACCCTCGAAAGGGCCGTAAAGGAATGGCGGGATCACCGTCGTTCGGAAGCAGAGGAGAGGCAGGCAATGAACGAAGTGAAACCCCGCTATTGGGATCACTTGCTTTCGACTCTGTGCCGTCAATCCTCCGTCCCCCCTTCAGCGGAGAAGGAATTTCTCAAGGAGCATGGACGATCGCTGGTGGACTGTGAAAAGCGCATTGCGATCTTTTCAGTGAAACCCATGATCCGACACGTTTTCCAAGGTGATCTCGAACTGACGATGTTTACCGTGATGAATATTTGCAATGAGTGGCTCAGAAGCAAGGATATCGGTGTCTGCTTCCGCCATACCCATTCAGATGATGAAGTCGCCATCCTCCTCTGGGATATACAGGATGCAGAGAGAAGGCTCCGTCAATTGACCAAGCGAATCTATCACTATAGCAGCGTGCATATCACCATGGCCATCGGGACGATTTCCACCCATATGCATGAGGCGTATCAAGAGGCACTTGCCATTCATCTTGGAAGGGATTTGACCGGGAAGGAGCCCGTTGTATCAAGAACTGAAAGGAAGTCTGAGCTTCCTCATCTTTTCGATTATGCCACCGAGTTGAAGCTTCTGATCCAGGCAGGCGATAAGGATAAGCTCTCATCCAAAGTAATGACGATCGTGGATTCCCTGTATAGGAAACAGGGCCTCACCCTTGCCAGGCTGAAGGAGTGGGATGATCAGTTCAACCTCCTCCGATCCAATTGGCTCAAGGAGTACGGTATAACTCTCGAAAGGAAACCGGAAGGATGGGACTATTGGGGAAGGGATGGATCCTTTTTGATTGATCGGTTCAAAGAGGGGAAAAGAAAAGACTTTCTCGAACTCATCGATTGTCTGTCGAACATCAGGTATCAGAAGGAAAAGAACCCCATGCAGGAAGTGGAACAATTCTTGAAAAAGCACTATGTAGAAGAAGTGAGTCTTCAGGAAATTGCCGACCGATTCTTTCTGAGCAGGGAATACATTTCCCGCAGGTTCAAACAGGAATACGGAGTGACAATTACGGATTATCTAGCATCGGTCAGGGTAGAGAAGGCAAAGCAGCTGTTATCCAATCCTTACGTGAAAATCTATCAGGTTGCTCACGATGTAGGATTCCAGAATGAGAAATATTTCAGTAAGGTATTCAAGAAGCTTACAGGAGAAACACCGGCACAATTTAGGCAATCGCTTGCACAATGACAAATGGAGGGAATCGAATAATGAATGTTACAGTTTGGAACGAAAATCGTCATGAACAACAGAATCCAGTGGTGAGGGAAATCTACCCAAAAGGAATACACGGAGCAATCGCTTCCTTCCTCGAAGAGGCATTCAATGTGAGGACAGCTACATTGGATGAACCTGAGCATGGCCTGACACAGGAGGTCCTTGATGGAACAGATGTATTGATCTGGTGGGGGCATCTTGCCCACGGGGAAGTGAGTGACGAAGTAGTAGAAAGAGTGAAGCAGCGGATATTGGATGGAATGGGTCTGATTGTTCTTCACTCCGGTCACTTCTCGAAAATCTTCAAGACCCTCATGGGTACTTCCTGTGATTTGAAATGGCGTGAAGCCGATGAGAAGGAACGGATTTGGATCGTGGATCCATCCCACCCGATTGCAGAAGGGATAGGGGAAAGCATTGAGCTTGAGAAAGAAGAGATGTACGGCGAACACTTTGATATCCCGGCACCGGATCAGCTTGTGATGGTGAGCTGGTTTGAAGGAGGAGAAGTCTTCAGGAGCGGATGTACGTATCAGCGTGGGAACGGGAAGATCTTCTATTTCCGTCCAGGCCATGAAACGTATCCTACCTATTATCATAAAGACGTGCAAAAGGTGATTGAGAATGCGGTGAAGTGGGCTGCCCCTGTGAACCGAAACAGACCTGTCTACGGAAATGCCCAGCCGCTTGAAACGATTAAAGCGAAGGAGGAAGTAAAATGAAACCATTGAAGATTGGTGTGATTGGATGCGGTAGTATCGCGAAACACAGGCATATTCCTGAGTACATGGCCAATGAACACGCAGAGATCGTGGCGGTTTGTGATATCGTAAAGGACCGCGCCGAAGAGATGGCAGATCAGATTGGTGCAAAAGCGTATACGGATTACAAAGAATTGTTGAAGGATGAGTCGATTGAAGCGGTGAGCGTCTGTACGCCGAATGCCCTCCACGCTCCGATTTCCATCGATGCATTGAAAGCAGGAAAGCATGTCCTTTGCGAAAAGCCAATGGCCACTTCCACTGAAGAAGCGCAAGCCATGATCGACGCAGCCAATCAAGCCGGCCGAAAACTGATGATCGGACACAATCAGCGTTTTGTCCCATCCCACCAAAAAGCGAAGGAGCTCATCTCCAAAGGAGAAGCCGGAAAGATTTACAGCTTCCGCACCGCATTCGGTCACGGTGGTCCTGAAGGCTGGAGCGTGGATGGAAAAGATAGCTGGTTCTTCAGGAAAGAAGAAGCCTTCATCGGTGCCATGGGTGACCTTGGCGTCCATAAAACAGATCTTATGCGATACATCCTCGGTGAAGAATTCGTGGAAGTCGGCGCATTCGTCGAAACGTCTTCCAAAGAAAATGCCGATGTCGATGATACGGCCGTATGCGTCTTGAAAACGGAGAGCGGGACCATCGGGACCCTCGCTGCCAGCTGGTCGTATCAGAAGGAAGATAATTCGACCGTCATCTACGGTGAAAAAGCCGTTCTACGACTTGAAGAAGATCCAGTCAATTCCCTTGTCGTCCAGTATTCAACTGGTGAAGTCGTCAAGTATGAACTGGGTGGAATCCAGACGAACGATGACGGCGGTCAGTCTGCATCGGGAGTCATCGATCGTTTCGTGACTTCAGTCGTGGAGGATGTTCCGGCAGCTGTCCCGGGTGAAGAAGCCATGAAATCTCTGCAGGTGGTCCTGGGAGCCCTTGAATCGAGTAAAACCAAGCAGATCATTAGATTGTAAGATAAGGAGTTTCAGCCATGAAAAAGCTCAAAATGGGAATCATCGGTGCCGGAGGGATCGCCCAAGGCCGCCATATTCCCGCTTATAAAAAACTGTCAGATATCGTTACCATTACAGCGGTGAGCGATCTTAACCCGGCAACCGCTGCCGGAGTCGCAAAGGAGCACTCCATTCCCCATGTTTTCAGCAATTATCATGACATGTTCGACATTGTGGATGCCGTCACCATCTGCACGCCGAATAAGTTTCATGCAGAGATCAGCATCGCCGCCTTGAATGCGGGGGTCCACGTTTTCTGTGAAAAGCCCATGGCGATGACGACGGCAGAATGCGAAGCCATGATCGATGCGTCCAGAAAATCAGGAAAACTCCTCGGGATCGCTTATCACTACCGGTTCATGAAGGATTCCATCGCTGCAAAGAGAGTCATTACAGAAAACGAAATCGGCGAGCCGATCGTGGCAAGGGCCCGTGCGATCCGACGTCGCAAAGTCCCGGGCTGGGGTGTATTCACCAACCGGGAACTTCAAGGAGGAGGAAGCCTCATCGACTACGGATGCCATTTCCTCGACCTTTCCCTATGGCTTCTTGGCAATCCGGTCCCGGTTGAAGTGACGGGTACTGCTTACAATAAGCTCTCCCGCATGCCTGGACAGGTCAATCAGTGGGGGGATTTCGACAGGGAGAACTTCGAGGTGGATGATCACGTGACAGCCTATATCAAATTCGATAATGGTGCATCCATGTTATTTGAGACATCCTGGTCGGCCAACGTCAAGTCGGATGAAGAGACCATGAGCATCTCTGGTGAAATTGGAGGGATCGACCTTTTCCCATTCCAGATGAATCAGATGAAGCACGGCATGCTCCTGAATAGTGAGGCAGATTGGATACCCGGTGACGATGATGCGGGCATCCCCCAGGCGATGAATTTCATCAAGAGCTGCTTAGGTGATGAAGAGCTTATTGTAAAACCGGAAGAAGCACTGCAGGTTTCAGCCATAATCGAAGCCATCTATAAAAGCAGCGAAACGGGGAAAAGCATCACATTAAGATAGGAGGAAACATAGATGAAGCTCGGAGTATTTACTGTATTATTCTCTGAAAAGAGTTTTGAAGAGATGTTGGACTATGTAAAAGAAGCGGGGCTCCATTCCGTTGAAATCGGGACTGGGGGGTATCCCGGTAACGCTCATTGTGACCTCGACGTTTTACTGGAGAGTGAGGAGAAACGTAGGGAGTATGCAGAGAAAGTGTCGTCAAGAGGATTGGAGATCAGTGCTTTCAGCTGCCACGGAAATCCACTGACACCTGACAAATCATTTGCAGAAGAATCCCATAGAGCCCTTGAGAAGACCATCCGTCTTGCCGGTCTGATGAATGTACCTGTCGTGAACTGCTTCTCCGGTACGGCCGGGGATCATGAAGGAGCCAAGCATCCCAACTGGCCTGTCACCCCGTGGCCGAATGAGTACGGCGACGTGTTGACATGGCAATGGGAAGAGAAATTGATCCCATACTGGAAGGAGATGGGGAAACTCGCAGAAGAAAATGGCGTGAAGATCGGCCTTGAGCTTCATGGCGGGTTCCTTGTGCACACCCCATACACCCTTCTGAAACTAAGGGAAGAAACGAGTAAAGCCATTGGCGCCAATCTCGATCCTAGTCATCTGTGGTGGCAGGGGATCGATCCGGTTGCCGCTATCAAGATCCTCGGGCAGGCAGATGCGATTCATCACTTCCATGCAAAAGACACGTACATCGATCAGGACAACGTCAACATGTATGGCCTGACAGATATGCAGCCATACGGAAACGTAAGGAGCAGGGCCTGGACGTTCCGCTCAGTCGGATGCGGTCATGGGTTGCAGGAATGGTCCGATATGATGAGCGCCCTTCGTACGTATGGGTATGACTACGTCGTAAGCATCGAACATGAAGACCCGATCATGTCGATTGAAGAAGGCTTCCTTCGGGCAGTGAAGAACCTGAAGTCGGTCCTGATCGAGGAGACACCGTCTGATATGTGGTGGGTGTAAGCCCGCTTTGTGTAGGATTCCTCGCTTGCAGGAAGATTGGCAAACGATGAATGTGTGAATAAAGAAAAGAACTCCTTTGTGGAACCATTCTACAAAGGGGTTTTTTATTGAAGACTAGTGTCATTCTTGTAAGGGAAAGTTTGCAGTGTATTTTACATATTAGAGAGGATAAGGTAGCAGTGAGGATTGCCGTAAAGCAAGTGAATCCACGGTTGAATAGTAAATGACTGGCTTCCTAACATTGTTCAAATTTCTATAGTCTTTTGCATCACCAAAGAGTGTATTGAAGCGGAAGGGACTTGACTCCTACGGGAAGAGAGGGATGACCGAGACCCCGCAAGAATGAGGAGGCTCGACTTCCTCCCAGTGGAAAGCAAGTCCCTGGAGCGAAAAGGAACGGTCTCTGTTTCTCCAGTTACCCTATAAAAAAAGACAAAACCAAAAGGCAAAAATCGCCTATCATGGTTTTGTCCAATGGAGTACGATCAATAATCCGTCGTGACGACCGTATGTGTGGCTTCACCACCGTGGATGCCGGTGAACATTTCCTCGAGGGAAGAAGTAAGCTGATCGCATTCGTCGGATGAGAGTGAAGGTCTCATGTAGATGATCTGAACAGCCTCCGTTGTCTTCTCATCAACGGGCGCGCGTGCCGAATCCACAAACGGACTGCCGAATGGACCCGATCCATCGCAGGCAATGATCAGACCTTCAAGCGAGTTGTCCCTTCCGTTCAGCCCTTTGTACGTTTCACCGGGGCCCCCTACGCGCAGGGTGAGGGAGTTGCCGTCGACCTTGTTCCAGTCGTACACTCCTACGGGCACCTGGTAGCGGAGGGAAAAGAAATTATTGAGGTCGATGGCCGAGTTGATCGTGCCGAGATAATTCTGTTTTCCGATTCTCCTGTAGAGCGCCTCAGCTGAATGACGGTAGCGGTTCGGATCTTTTCCGGTCTTCCTGAATACATCGCGCCATTCGTTGATCCCCGGGAAGTCCGTCACGCTTTGGTCCTGAAGATCAAAGTAGATGGATTCTTGAAAAAGCTGAAGACGCCCTTTGAGCATCTGTGGTGATTCCCCGACCTCGATGCCTCTATAGTGAATGATCCCTGCTTTGAAGTCGGGGACCTTTTCTTTCAATGTTGAATCAATGATGATTTCCACTTTATTTCCCTCCACATTTCGTTTGAAATAGTTTATCATAGTACAATGCATTCATGCGAACGAGAGAAAGGAGGCGGATGGACATGGACATGGAACAGTTGAAGTCGGATATCATTTCCTATAGTAAAACGATCGGAATCGATAAGATCGGATTCACTACGGCAGATACATTCACGGAAATGAAGAATCGCCTCATCCGTCAGGAAATGGCGGGATTCCAGTCGGGTTTTGAAGAACCTAACATAGATAAGCGCGTTGACCCATCCCTTACATTCGATCAACCACGATCCATCATTGCCATCGCCCTTGCCTATCCTTCGAGGATGAAGGATGCCCCAAGGAGCAAAAGGGGTGAGCGGAGGGGGATCTTCTGCAGGGCTTCGTGGGGGACGGACTACCATCATATCCTCAGGGATCGGTTGAAGAAGCTTGAAGAATACATTGTTTCCCGTATCCCGGAGGCCCGGTTCAGGTCGATGGTGGACACGGGGGAACTCGTGGACCGCGCTGTGTCAGAACGTGCGGGTATCGGATGGAGCGGGAAGAACTGCTCGATCATTACACCTGAATTCGGTTCATACGTCTATCTTGGGGAGATGATCACCAATCTTCCGTTTTCACCGGATAAGCCCATTGAAGACGGCTGCGGCACATGCAATAAATGTGTGGACGTATGTCCGACCGGCGCCCTGATAGAAGGCGGCAGGCTCGATGCTCAGAAATGCATTGCATTCCTGACGCAGACAAAGGGATTCCTTAAGGATGAGTACCGGGTCAAACTCGGGAATCGACTTTACGGATGTGATACATGCCAGACGGTGTGTCCGGAGAATAAGGGCAAAGATTTTCACCTCCATAAGGAAATGGAACCGGACCCTGAAGTGGCGAAACCGCTCTTGAAGCCGCTTCTGACGATTTCCAATCGTGATTTCAAGGAAACCTATGGCCACATCTCAGGATCGTGGAGGGGGAAGAAACCCATTCAGAGAAACGCCATCATTGCACTGGCCCATTACAAAGATGAAACCGCAATCCCTGATCTGATCGGGGTTTTGAGGAATGATGTCCGTCCCGTCATGAGGGGGACCTCAGCCTGGGCACTAGGGAAAATCGGGGGCAGGAAGCGGAAGAAGCATTGAAACATCAGATTGAGAAGGAAGCAGATCCTGAAGTCCTCGAGGAAATCGAAAAAGGTCTGCACATGCTGACAGAATAGAAGCCGACCATGAGGGTACGGCTTCTTTTTATTCCCTTCGCGGCATACCCATTAGGGAGGAGGGGAACGTATGATCAGAAGGATATTAATGGAGAACGTCGGGGTCGTGATCAATGATTTCACATCAATCGGCGACTCGCAGTTCGAAAAGGTGAACCGCAAGAAGGCGTCCTTCCTGAAGCGTGATGCTAAGCTGCTCAAGGTGGGAGCGACAGGCAAGGTCCACACCATCGACAAACAACTGGACGATACAGAAAAGGTCACTTATTCTGTTCACTATACGTATTTCATCAAACACGGCAACCACTACTATCTTGAAGAGGAAGTGGAAAGCCGGAAGGCCGTTTATTATGGTGGAGTGATCTATGAAGATGTGGAAGAGCCGATTCCCGCCATGGAACCGGCCATGGAACCGGGTGTGGATGAGGAGGAATATGAGGGAGGGGAAAGACTCGAATATCGCTATGACCGGCACGCGGCGGTTCAATATGCGGAAAAATGGTGGAACAGCTATAACCCTGCATATAAAAAATTCGAGAATGACTGTACGAACTTCATTTCACAATGCCTTCATGCTGGCGATGCTCCCATGAGGGGATATCCGACAAAGGGAAAAGGATGGTGGATGAGGAATCAGAGCTGGAGCTACAGCTGGACCGTCGCCCATTCCCTGCGGCAGTATATTCCTAATTCGTCCGTGGGCCTCCGTGGCAAGCTGGTTGAATCTCCCGATAAGCTGAAGCTGGGGGATGTGATTTGCTATGATTTCGAAGGGGATGGCCGGTTCGATCATACGACCATTGTGACGGGGAGGGATGCAGATGGGATGCCCCTGGTGAATGCCCATACGTATAATTGCCGGATGAGGTATTGGAACTACGAGGATTCCACCGCTTACACCCCCAACATCAAATACAAATTCCTTACCATCATGGACGATCGCTGACAACCTTTTTATAAAAGTGGTATAATGTCACGTATAGTTTTAAGAATGAGGTGACAACACTTGGGAGTACATGTTGTTTTATATCAACCGGAAATCCCCGCCAATACGGGGAATATCGCACGTACGTGTGCAGCCACTGATACGACACTCCATCTGATCCGTCCACTCGGTTTTTCGACGGACGATAAGATGCTGAAGCGTGCAGGGCTGGATTATTGGGAATTCGTTGAAATCATCTATTATGATTCCTTGGAGGAATTCTTCGAAAAGAATGCTGAAGGAGAGTTCTTTTATCTGACCAAATACGGTAAGATCCCCCATACAACCTTCGACTACAGCGACGTGGAAAAAGATCATTATTTCATATTTGGAAAAGAGACGACTGGTCTTCCCGATGAGGTAATCGAACAGAATATGGACCGTGCGCTGCGGATCCCGATGAATGGGAATGTGCGCTCATTGAACCTGTCCAATACCGCGGCGATCCTCGTATATGAGGCCCTTCGCCAAAAAGGATATCCCGGGCTCGACTGAAGCTGATCTTAAAAAGGAATGAAAATCAAATGATTTTCATTCCTTTTTTCGTTTGGTTTATACTAAGAGTCAAGGAGATGATACCTATGAATGAAACAATAGAAACGATACTCAAACACCGTTCCATCCGTCAGTTTACTGATCAAACCTTGACGGATGAAGAAATCCGTACGATTGTGAGCTCTGCTCAGGCTGCAAGTACGTCAAGCTACATACAGGCGTATACGATCATCGGGGTGAAGGACCCGGAGAAGAAGAAGAAACTCGCCGAGCTCGCCGGGAATCAATCCTATGTAGAGCATAACGGTCACTTCTTCGTGTTCTGTGCCGACCTCCACCGCCATGAAAAGATCGGTGAGTGGGAAGGAGCCGATGTGGTACCGACACTTGAAAGCACCGAAAAATTCATGGTCGCCCTCATCGATGCGGCACTTGCTGCGCAAAACGCATCGCTTGCGGCGGAATCAATGGGACTTGGAATCTGCTATATCGGCGGAATCCGAAACGATCTTGAACGTGTAAGTGACGTATTGAATCTTCCCGACCGGGTCGTTCCGTTGTTCGGTCTTGCAGTGGGACACCCTGCACATGAATCCGACGTGAAACCGAGGCTTCCGTTTGATGCCATCTACCATGAAGATGGGTATGAGAGGGATGAGGCGAAGATGAAGGAAACATTGAAAGAGTACGATGATACCATTTCTTCCTATTACCACGCACGTACGGCTGGGAAACGATCCGACCGCTGGAGCGGTCAGATGGCCAATATGCTTTCGAACAGACCCCGCATGTATATGAAGGAGTTTGTGGAGAAAAAAGGATTCAATAAGCGCTGAAACAAAAAAACTGACCGATGGGGTCAGTTTTTTTGTTTAGTTGGAGCCGGGCTTGTCATTATAGCCTGCAGTGAAAATCGCAGTCAAGAAAGCCAGGGATACTCCCAAAATCAATAGAAAATTCATTTCCAGACCTCCCAAGATGAACTTGTCATACAGTCTGGTTTTAGTATAGCCTATTTTACAAATGTTGTGAACTTCTTTTTGAAAACGCGTTCAGTCGCCTTCCTTTATTCCCCTTGATAAATCCCATCTTCTTAACATGTTCACAGGAGGATGGGCATAGAGTATATTAATCGTCTCTCAACAAGTGACAAGGGGAGGTCCTTATGGATATCTTAAAAAGAATTGAACATTTTCGAGAAGAAGAAGAAAAGCTGAAATGGGAAGGGACGTTTGCACAGTACCTGGATCTGCTGAAAGAAAAACAGTGGGTCGGTCAGTCAGCACATTCACGGGTTTTTAATATGATCAAAGACGCAGGCGTGGAGGATATAGAAGGCAAGCGGAAGTACAATTTCTTCAGCGATCAATTATTTGGTCTCGAGGAAGCACTCGAACGCCTGGTAGAAGAATACTTTCATCCGGCTGCGAAACGACTGGATGTCCGTAAGCGGATCCTGCTTTTGATGGGTCCTGTCAGTGGAGGGAAGTCGACCCTGGTAGCCATGCTGAAACGGGGTCTGGAACAATACTCAAGAACCGATCGCGGAGCGGTCTTCTCCATCAAAGGTTGTCCGATGCATGAAGATCCGCTCCATCTCATTCCCCAGCATCTCCGGGAGGAATTCTTCGAGGAATATGGCATCCGGATCGAGGGGAATCTATCCCCGCTCAATACCATGAGGCTTGAGAAGGAATATCACGGGCGCATCGAGGATGTGCAGGTGGAAAGGGTTTTCTTCTCTGAAGATAAACGTGTCGGCATCGGGACATTCAGTCCTTCTGATCCAAAATCCCAGGATATTGCCGATTTGACGGGCAGCATCGATTTCTCGACCATCGCGGAGTATGGATCAGAGTCCGATCCGAGGGCGTACCGGTTCGACGGGGAGTTGAATAAAGCAAACCGCGGACTGATGGAGTTCCAGGAGATGCTGAAATGTGATGAAAAATTCCTATGGCATTTATTATCCCTGACGCAGGAAGGGAATTTCAAAGCAGGACGTTTTGCGTTAATTTCTGCAGACGAACTGATTGTGGCCCATACAAATGAAACGGAGTACCGCTCCTTCATCGCGAATAAGAAGAATGAAGCCCTTCATTCAAGGATCATCGTCATGCCGGTTCCGTACAATCTCAAAGTGACACAGGAAGAAAAAATCTACGAAAAAATGATCAATGAGAGCGACGTGAACAACGTCCATGTGGCCCCTCATACTCTCAGGGTGGCAGCCATGTTCACGATTCTGACACGCTTGAAAGAACCGAAGCGTGGGGATATCGACCTCATCAAAAAAATGCGCCTGTACGACGGCGAAAGTGTCGAAGGATTCAACTCGGCCGATGTGGACGAAATGAAGAAGGAGTACCAGGACGAAGGCATGAGCGGCATTGATCCGCGGTACGTGATCAACAGGATCTCTTCCACCATCATCCGGAAAGAAGTGCCGACCATCAATGCGCTGGATGTCCTCCGTGCGCTCAAAGAAGGACTGGATCAGCATCCGTCCATCACAGCCGAGCTTCGGGAAAAATATCTGAACTTCATATCACTTGCCAGAAAAGAATACGATGATATCGCGAAGAAAGAAGTACAGAAAGCCTTTGTGTACTCGTATGAAGAATCAGCCAAGACCCTCATGGATAACTATCTTGATAATGTCGAAGCGTACTGCAACAAAGCGAAGCTCCATGATCCGCTCACCGGTGAGGAAATCAATCCGGATGAAAAACTCATGCGCTCCATCGAAGAACAGATCGGAATCTCTGAAAATGCGAAAAAAGCGTTCAGGGAAGAGATCCTCATCAGAATTTCCGCCTATGCCCGTAAAGGGAAGAGATTCGACTATAATTCCCATGATCGCCTGCGGGAAGCCATCCAGAAGAAACTTTTTGCCGATCTGAAAGACGTTGTGAAGATCACGACATCTTCCAAGACGCCTGATGAGCAACAGTTGAAAAAGGTCAATGAAGTCGTGGCAAGACTCATCGATGAACACGGATATAATTCAACCAGTGCCAATGAGCTCCTCCGCTATGTAGGAAGTCTCCTTAATCGTTAAAAGGTGAGCCGTCGGTCAAGTGCCGTCGGCTTTCTTGATTATCCGGATGTACACCTCATCGGTTTAGAAACCACCATTACGGGAAATTTAGTAATAGAGGTGAAAACGGATGAAAAAAAATCATGAACAAGAACCTGAGAATGGTTCAATGGCCGGTAACATGGAAGAGATGGAGCAGCTCGGGAAGCAGATGGAGCGTCTACGTACGAATGAAGAACTGAAAGAAGATAAGAAGCAGCCCGATCCCGTACAATTCAAAGAAGAAGATAAAAGTTGAAAGAATAATCAGAATATAGTAAGCTGAATTCAAAGCCGGTATTCTTCGAAGGAAGGTGAAGGGATGTCCACACATGACAAACCGATCTTGCAGGAAGAACCTTTTAACGGTACGATGGCCAACAATCTGGATGAAGTCATACGACTTGGAAAACAGATGGAAAAGCTCCGTTCAAGTGAAGAACTCAAGCTGAATAATCGTCAGTCAGACCCGGCTCAATATGAAGAAGGATGAACAGGTGTGAATTCACACCTGTTTTTTTATTGTGCGGTGGTAGGGCTACTGGAGATAGCATAAGTATGGACTAGGGGTTTGTACGTAGGGCTGGTCAGGTCCTGCCGCCTCCGCTTTTCGTGATGTCCAGCTCCGGCGGGTTGACCCTCGAGGTCATAAGCCAAGCAACCCAAAAAGGCAAAGAACGCCTTTCCGGGTTCCTCGTCTTATGCTTGTCGGGTCAGATCGACCGGCCTCCGCTTTTCTATCATTGTCGAAATTATTTGTAAATTTATCGATGCTTTTGCATAGGATAGAGTAATCCCCGTTTCTTTATTGACGGGAAAAATGAGTGCGGGCAGCCATCATAGTGTATGCACCGATACCGATACATGTGAAAAAAGATAAGGAGGGGAAACGTTTGAGCCAGATGGATAATCATCAATTTGTCATTTCCAAAGAAGATTGGGCCCTCCACCGCAAAGGTCATGACGATCAACAGCGTCATCAGGAAAAGGTACAGGATGCAATCAGGAATAATCTTCCGGATTTAATCACAGAAGAAAACATCGTCATGTCAAATGGAAGAGACGTTGTGAAGATACCGATCCGGTCATTGGATGAATACAAGATCCGCTATAATTATGATAAAAATAAGCACGTTGGCCAGGGGGACGGGGAAAGCCAGGTGGGGGATGTTGTCGCCAGGGATGGGAATCCCCAGCAGGGACCCGGAAAAGGGAAAGGAGCAGGGGACAAAGCCGGTGAGGATTACTACGAAGCCGAGGTCTCCCTCATGGAAATTGAAGATGCCCTTTTTAAACAGCTGGAACTGCCGAATCTGAAGAAGAAAGAGCAGGACGTGCAGACGGTTGAGCATATCGAGTTCAACGATATCCGCAAGACGGGCCTGATGGGCAACATTGATAAAAAGAAAACGATGATGTCGGCTTTTAAGCGGAATGCCATGACGGGAACACCTGGATTCCATCCGATTACAAGGGAGGATCTGAAGTTCAGGACGTGGAATGAAGTGCTGAAGCCGGAATCCAAAGCTGTCGTACTGGCAATGATGGATACAAGTGGATCCATGGGGGTATGGGAAAAGTATATGGCCAGAAGTTTCTTTTTCTGGATGACGCGCTTCCTCAGGACGAAATATGAGACGGTGGAGATTGAGTTCATCGCCCATCACACAGAAGCAAAGGTTGTCTCTGAAGAGCATTTCTTTTCCAAGGGGGAAAGCGGCGGGACGATTTGCTCGTCCGCATATCGGAAGGCTTTGGAGCTCATCGACTACAAATATGCACCGAGCAGGTACAACATCTATCCATTCCACTTCTCCGACGGAGATAATCTCACATCTGATAACGTGAGATGCGTCAAACTGGTGGAGGAGCTTATGAAAGTATCGAGTATGTTCGGATATGGGGAAGTGAATCAGTACAATCGCCATTCTACCCTGATGTCGGCATATAAAAATATTAAGAACGAAGATTTCCGCTATTATATCTTGAAACAAAAAGCGGATGTGTTCCATGCCATGAAAAGCTTCTTCCATAATTCAGGTGACAAAGCAGCACTTGCATGACCGAAGACCAGCCGGGCTGGTCTTCTTTCTTTTGGTGTAACTTTTATATCGTCAGTAGAATTTTTCCAGAGATCCCGGAACATTTGGATAGAAACTTTACATAGGGTAGTGCTAAACTAGTCATAGCGTAAAAAATATGTTCATGTGAGGTTACAGTATGAGTGTGGAGACACAGGAAATCGTTCAGTTAAAAGAAGAGGTCCAGGAACTGAAAAGAAAGCTGGTGGAAGCGGAACGCGAGATTACGGATATTTCTGCCCCGGTCATTCCCTCCATCGTTCCTGAAACCATCCTCATTCCAATCATGGGTAGGTTATCTCAGGAAAGATTCGAGGCGATCATCACCAGAATCCTGGATGTATCCTATAATCAGGACATCAATACGATCATCGTTGATTTCTCCGGTATAAGGGAGAAGGACATCGGTGAGACGGACGTGTTCGGCATGAATATCAATAATATGGCCAAAGCGGTACAGCTTATGGGAATCGAAATCCTTTTCGTCGGGTTCACTCCGTCCCTGACCCAAATCGTGATTCAATCAGACGTAAGGGAAGTCGGACAGGTGAAAAGCTTCCTTAGTTTCAAGACGGCTCTTCAGTACTTGATGAGCGAAAAGAGTCTTTCATTCCAGAAAAAGTGATGCGAATCAGCCGAGGCTGGTTCTTTTTTTAGCGGATGGATTCCCCAAGGTTCCGGGACAATAATAAAAATGGATAAGAAAGAAGGGGATTCGGCATGAAACGATTTTTTAAGTGGGCAGGAATTCTCCTCCTCGCCTTGATTGTCATAGGAGGTCTATCCTTTTATGTTTGGTCACAGCAAACCTACTCAGCCACTTCATCGCTTGAGGAAAAAGTGGATCTTCAAAAAGCCGAGGCAAAGGATGGCAAGTGGCTGGTGTTTAAAGGAGATGGAGAAAAGGGCGTGATTCTTTACCCAGGGGCAAAGGTGGAAAAGGAAGCGTACGCCTATATTGGACAGGAGCTGTCTGAGCGGGGATACACCGTGGTGATTCCAGATGTACCATTGAACCTTGCATTCTTCGGGGTGAACGTACCGGATGAAATCATGAAAGAATATAAGGGTGTGAAGGAATGGTACCTGTCGGGTCATTCTCTTGGAGGAGTGGCGGCATCAAGCTATGCTGGTGACCATCCGGACAAGGTGAAAGGGATCATTTACCTTGCATCGTACCCTGCGGAATCCACGGACTTTTCTTCCTCAGACCTATCATTTCTGAGCATCTGGGCAGAGAATGACGGACTCGCAACTAAGGACAAGATTGACAAAAGTAAATCTCTTCTTCCTGCAGATACGGGGTTTCATGAAATCCAAGGCGGAAACCACGCAGGATTTGGTGTGTACGGTGCTCAAAAAGGAGACGGGAAAGCAACCAAATCAGTCTGGGATCAGCAGGATGAAGTGATTCAAACGATTGATGAATGGATTAAGGGAAGAGCCGGATGATCGGCTCTTTTTCTATTGGGCAGGAAAAACCGCAGGTACAGACGAAATAGTAGTGGAGGAAACAGTACTGCATACAGGAGGAAACATGATGGAATCTTGGATTGACGCACAATGGACAAAGGAAAGATTGAAAGAAGCGGCCGGGATGTTTGAGTGCGATGCATCGGACGCCCGAAAGCTTGGTGATTTTGAGAACTATGTGTACGAAGTGAAAAAGGAAGGGGCTCCCTTCATCCTGAGGATCACCCATAGCTCCCACCGCACGCAAATCGAGTTGGAAGCAGAAATGAAATGGATCAACTTCCTCCATCGGCATGGATTGAACGTGTCCCTTTCCCATCAATCCAGTACAGGTAGACTTGTTGAAGAACTGCCTGGGGAAGACGGATGCTTTTTTGTCAGTTTATTCGATAAAGCACCGGGAGTAGCTGTAAAGGTGAACTCCGATCACTTTGGAGAGGAGCTCTTCGAAAAGTGGGGAAGTCTCACAGGTAAGATGCATGCCACCACAAAACACTATCGAGATCCTTCTTCAAAGGCAAGAATGGCGTGGGATGAAGATGACATCCTGAATTTCGACCGGTATCTTCCCCGGGAGGATGAAGAGATCATAGAGCTTGGAAAACGGACAATCGAGGAAATCAGGACATTTCCACAATCCGAGGATACATACGGTTTGATCCACTCTGACATCCACCACGGCAATTTCTTCTACGATCAGAGGGATGGGGATCTTCATGTCTTTGATTTTGATGATAGTATGTGGTTTTACTTCGCCAGTGATATCGCCATACCACTATATTATTCAAGCTGGTCGAAGCATGGAGGTGATCCTCTTCATGTGCGTTCCGCCTTCGGGGATAGGTTCCTTCGTTCCTTCCTGCGTGGATATCAGAGCGAATGCCCGGTTTCGAAAGAATGGTTCCTGCGGATCCCACAGTTCCTCCTTCTAAGGGATTTGACCCTCTACTCCGTTTTCCACCAGAAGTGGGACCTGGCCAATATTCTTCAGGGAGAAAAAGAGCTACTTGATGGATTGAAGAAGAGACTTGAACAAAAGGAACCTATGGTCGACCTCGATTGGGAGGCCATCTACGACAACCGCTAAAATCGATTGAGGCTGGGACAAACGTGTTCTAGTCATAGGAAAACCCGAATTCATTTGCCTACGATCAGGCAAAGTTCGGGTTTTTCATTTGTTTCATGACCATTACGATTTCATTGTGTCCAGCGGTTGATTGGAGTGCAAGACGAAGACTCCTGGGGGAAGAGTAGCGTATGTAAGACCCATGCCAAGTAGGCTCACGGGCCACCCGCGGAAATCTAAGTCTTGCACGGAAATCATGACCGGTACAAAGAACCTGCACTGATCGTGTTCATCATGAAATGGTACCATGGATGTTTTGTCCCAATCTTGGTTTTTGATGTGAACCATTTTTCCTTTCAGTGGTTTTTTGATATGATTCATAGGTGGAAGAAGAGGTGTAGAGAATGAAACAATCAATCGGCTTTATCGGCTGTGGAAATATGGCGCAGGCCATCATAGGCGGCATCGTCAGCTCCGGACTGGTGGATAAGACATCTGTCATGGCGAGCGCCAAAACCCGCGGAACCGTCGAGAGAATAGAAGAAAAATACGGAATCCATACCACGTTGGACAATGGAGAGGTAGCGGCATTTTCTGACTTGTTGTTCATCGCAGTCAAACCGGATCAACACCAGGAGATCCTCTCCTCCATCAGGGAGAACTTGAAGCCGGATACCATCGTCATCACGATGGCCGCAGGTATTACGCTTCATTGGATGGAATCGGTTCTATCTCCGGACTCTAAAATCGTCAGGACGATGCCGAATACGCCATCCCTTGTAGGAGAAGGGATGACAGCGTATTGTGTTAATGGCAGGGTAGGAGAAGGCGAGCGTGAGATAGTCCATGCGGTTCTTGAGAGCTTCGGCAAAGCAGAAGAGTTGGACGAAAGCCTCATGGACGCCATTCCTGCCGTAAGCGGCTCGTCACCGGCTTATGCCTTCATGTTCATGGAAGCACTGGCAGACGGTGCGGTGAAAGAGGGCATCCCCAGAAAGCAGGCATATAACCTGGCAGCCCAGGCGCTCCTCGGAGCAGCAAAGATGGTGCTTGAAACGGGCAGCCATCCTGGAGAGCTGAAGGATGCGGTCTGTTCACCGGGAGGGGCTACCATCGAAGCCGTCATTGAACTTGAAAAGAGTGGCTTCAAGGGAAGCATCGTAAGGGCAATGGATGCCTGTACAAAAAAAGCAAAACAGCTGGGAAGGGAAGATTGAACATGAACGTATTGGTAATCGCTGCACATCCGCGAATGGACGAATCAATCGTCAACAAAGCCTGGGTAAAGAGGCTGGAGGAAGAGGGCAATGTGACGGTCCACGACCTTTACCGCGAATATCCGGATTTCCAAATTGACGTAACACGTGAGCAGAAGTTGGTCGAAGAACACGATAGGATCGTCCTGCAGTTCCCTTTCTACTGGTACAGTGCCCCTGCGCTGATGAAGGAATGGATCGATGCCGTGTTGACCTATGGTTGGGCATACGGCAGCCAAGGTACGAAGCTTCATGGCAAAGAACTTCTGATTGCGACGTCTACGGGTTCACCGGCAGAGGCCTACCAGGCTGGAGGAAAGAACCATTATTCCATGAGCGAGCTATTGAAGCCGTTCCAGGCAACATCGAATCTGATCGGAACGACGTTTCTTCCGGCATTCATCGAGCAAGGCGTCAGGATGCTGGATGAAGAAGGAGTGGCCCGGTCTGCCGAGAGGCTTGCGGATTATATTAAAAAGTAATAAAAAAAACGGCTCCTCGAAGCCGTTTTTTGTGAAATCAATGCGTAGTAAACGTAACGATGAGTGAAGCCTTAACGGATATTTCACCCGGTAGGATGGCAGATTCCTGAACTGCGAGCTTCATAGGGGAAGGGAACTCAACGGATTGACCTTCTTTGATAGAAAGCGGATCAGGAACCAGCTCCTGACCCGATTGCCTGGCAAGGACCGTGGCCTTTGCCAGGGCATCCTGAAACGCTTGTTCAAGGGCATGCTGATAAAGGGCAGTGGAATGGGAGGAGAGGAACTGGATCCCTTCCACCCTGTTTGCTCCGGCCTTCACGGCGTCATCGATGATCTTTCCCGCCCTTTCAATGCTTCTAAGGTGGATGCGCAGAATATTCACGACTTCATATCCGTTAAAGATCTGCTTTCCATCTTCAAAGGAATAGCGGGGGATGATCTGATAGTTTGCCGTCTGTATATCACTTTTTGAAACTCCGTTTGCTTGAAGCGTACCGACTATGTTCTTTATGTTTTCGTTATTTTCCTGCTGGGCTTTTTGCAGATCGGGGCCTTCAGTCATCACCCCTAATGTGAGCAGGGCTTCATCAGGCGCTCCATAAGAGGTGTGTTCTCCTGATACGGTGATGGTCCCACGGGAATCGGTCACGCGCATGTATGGAAACATCGTATTATACACATGTGAAGGATTCGATTTTATCGAGATCGATTCCGAAATACACCCATGTGAATCCGATCCATCTCCACCCTGCTATGGACCTTCTGCCGAGGAAGACAGGGTAGAACCAGAAAGCATCCCGGTTGAGCCAGATATAGGTATAGCGGAACAGGCATCTCCGGATGGAACCCGGGTCCACGGCAAACGTCGACGTTCCTCCAGGGCCGCCCTGCATGACGGTCTTCTGAGGCTGGAAGTTAGGTGGAGGTCCAGGTGGCGGCTGATTTTGTCCACCGCCCTGAGAAGGCGATGGGGGCCCGCTGCTGCCCCCTTGCCCAGGTGGCGGGGATGGCGGGAATACATTTGGAAGTCCGGGGATGGAAGGGAAGCCGGTGCCTCCGGAACCTCCTCCACCGGGAAAACCGGGTAGGAATTGTCGCTGATCGTACATAATAGAACCTCCTCCATTCATGTTGGTATCATTGTATGAGGAGGAGGTTCGTGTGTGCGTGTCTATAAATCAGAAGGGAAACCGGTACTCATGGCGTGCTTCAACGTATCAATGGATCTCTTGAATTGCTTCTGCTCCGTTTCATCCAGTGGAAGTTCGACCACCTTCCTGATGCCTTGTCGATTGATGATGGAAGGCACCCCGGTATAGAGACCGTGCTGCCCATACTCCCCATCCAGGAGGGAAGAGATGGTAAGGATGCTGTTCTCATCATTCAGTATAGCTTTGGTGAGACGGGCCAATCCCATGGCAATCCCGTAGTAGGTGGCTCCTTTTTTCTCAATGATATGGTAGGCAGCATCCCTGACGTTTTCAAAAAGGTCCTGAAGATCGCTCTGGACCTGTGGATCCGTAAGATCGACCAGGTCACCAAGGGCGCTGGCCCCGATGGTGGCGTGACTCCAGACCGGAAATTCGGTGTCGCCGTGTTCGCCCATGATATAGGCATGGATGTTCCGCGTATCAAGGTGAAAGTATTCACCCAGCAGGTAGCGTAGCCTTGCGGTATCAAGGATCGTCCCTGAGCCGATCACCCTTTCCTTTGGGAGCCCGGAGAAAGTCCAGGTAGCATAGCTTAATAGATCGACGGGATTGGTGGCCACGAGGAAGATACCATCAAAGCCGCTCTCCATCACCGAATCGACAATGGTTTTAAAGATCCGGACGTTCTTATCAATAAGATCCAACCTCGTTTCACCGGGTTTTTGATTGGCCCCAGCGGTGATCACGACAAGATCTGCATCGCGGCAGTCGCTGTAGGCTCCTGCACGTATCTTCATTGGGGAAGAGAATGCGAGGCCATGATTAAGGTCCATGGCGTCTCCCATGGCTTTTTCGACGTTCATGTCGATCATCACGAGCTCATGGACAAGATTTTGATTGAGAAGGGCAAAAGCATAGCTTGAACCGACAAAGCCTGTTCCGATCAATACGACTTTATTTGTTTTCATCTGTCATACTCCCTTTTTGATTGGATTTATGAAAGTGGTAAGTTGATGTTGATAATGTGAAGTATTTCACAAACTTATAGTAGCATACTCCAAATTGAATTTCCAACACGAAATTTCGACAACTTTAAAGGGATTCCCCGAAGCTGCGGGGAATAAGTCCATAGGAGGGATGCACGATGCGTTATGAGAAAGGTGATATCAAGGTCCGGCCGCTGAAGGAAGAAGATGCCGAATTTCTTTATAACTGGCTGAACGATCCGCGGATCCTTGAGTATTACGAAGGAAGGGACAAACCCTTTACCCATGAGATGGTGAAGGAAGCTTTTTATAATGACGATAAAGAGAAGGTCGCCTGCATCGTTCAATATAAAGGGGAGAAGGTCGGTTATCTCCAATACTATCCATTGGACGATGAGACCAAGCAGCGCTATGGATATACGAATCTTGATGAATTCATCTACGGGACCGATCAATTCATAGGAGATTCACGGTACTGGAATAAAGGCGTGGGCACCCTGATGATCAAGGCCATGGTGGAATATTTTATGCTTGAAAAAGGCCTGCACCGACTGGTGATGGATCCGATGACATGGAATCGAAGGGCAATCAGATGCTATGAAAAATGCGGCTACAGCAAAGCACGGATCCTTCCTCAAAATGAGCTGCACGAAGGTGAATGGCACGACTGCTGGCTGATGGAATACATACCGGATTGAAATGGATGGGTGGATATGGAAGATGCAATGAAAAAAGCGATTGAAGCAAGACGATCAGGGAATACAGGGGAGTCGATCAGAATACTGAAAGAGCTGATCGCCCAATACCCCGACAGTGGAATCCTGCACTATCAATGTGCCTGGAGTCATGACGCATCAGGGCTTGAAGAGGAAGCCGTAGAGTATTATGAAAAAGCATTGAAATATGGGTTGGATGAGGAAGAGTCGATCGGTGCTTATACGGGACTCGGGAGCACCTACCGTGCCCTCGGGAAGTATGAAAAATCAAAAGAAGTGCTTGAGGAAGGTATTGAACGGCACGGAGACCGGGCAATGACTGTCTTCTACAGCATGACGCTGTATAACCTTGGAGAGTCGAAGAAGGCAATGGAACTGCTGTTGGGACAGCTGTGTGACACTTCTTCCGATGAATCGATTCAATCATATGCAACCCCGATCAAGTACTACAGCTTGGACCTTGATCGTACGTGGTAAAGCAATCAAACCAAAAAAGGCAGCTCCCGTCGTGGGAGCTGCCTTTCCTCTTTAATGAGGGATGAATGCCAGCTGATAGAAGAACAGCACGGCAAAGATATACACAAGGGGATGGACTTCACGCCATTTTCCTTTGGCCACTTTCAGGAGCGGGTAAGAGATGAACCCGAGTGCAATCCCTGTAGCGATGCTCGAAGTAAGAGGCATGCTTAGAATGATGAGGAATGCCGGGAAAGCTTCATCGAGCTCGTCCCATTTGATGTGGGAAATGCTTCCGATCATCAGGCTTCCTACGATGATCAAAGCTGGAGCCGTGATGGCGGATAATCCCGAAACGGCACTCACAAGAGGACCGAAAAACGCTGAAACGATGAATAGTACAGCCACTGTAAGAGAGGTCAATCCTGTACGTCCTCCTGCTGATACCCCTGCGGATGATTCAACGAAGGCACTGGTAGGACTCGTACCGAACATAGCTCCGACAGTCGTCCCGAGTGAATCAGCAAGGAGTGCTTCGCGGGCACGCGGCATTTCATTGTTTTTAAGGAGCCCGGCCTGCTGGGCAACACCGACCATCGTACCCGTCGTATCAAAGATGGTCACAAGCAAGAAGGAGAATACGACAGCGTACAAGCTGTGCTGAATCACATCGGTGAATGCAGTGATCGGGTTAGAGATGATCAGCCCTTCAGGCAGATGAGGCATGGCGACGAAGCCTTCCTTGAACGACAGGTCACCAGTGAAGAATGCAACAATGGCCGTGATGATCATCCCGATGAACAGCGCCCCATGTACATTCAGGACCATGAGGACGAGGGTGACAGCCAGTCCGATCAGAGCAAGGATGGCAGACGAAGAATGCAGGTCCCCGAGTTTAACGAGATTGGACGGATCAGCTTGGATCAGTCCGGATAAACGAAGACCGATAAACGCGATGAAGAGACCGATACCGGCTGTGATCCCATGTTTAAGGTTTTGCGGTATGGCTTCGATCAATTTCTTACGGAACGGTGTCAGCGAAAGGATGATGAAGATGATACCGGCTACGAATACTGCTGCAAAGGCAACAGAGTACGAAATATCTTCATGCCCTCCGACAACGGAATATGTAAAGTAGGCATTCAATCCCATTCCTGGGGCGATGGCAATCGGATAGTTTGCGAACAGTGCCATCCAGAGCGTACCGACAGCTGCCGAGATGATGGTGGCCATGAATACCTGGTCGAACGGCACCCCTGCATCGGAAAGGATGATCGGATTGACGACGACGATGTAAGCCATTGTTAAGAACGTGGTCAGTCCGGCAAGGATTTCTGTCTTGGTTGACGTGCCGTTTTCCTTTAATTTAAACATTAGTGTAATACCTCCAATAAAAACGAACGATTAAAAAGCACAACTACTATAATATTCGGTAATACATCGTTTTTCAATAGGTATCGACAAATTTTTTATATTTTTGTGTTGGTTCTTAAAGAACTGATAATGAAAGTTATACACTGGACGTTTCGTTCCGCTTCGGATGGCCGCTTTCCGGCGGGGAGGGAGTTGAGCCGCTTCGGCTGCGCCTGCAGGGTCTCAACCTTCCCTCTTTTCCCGCGGGAGTCGGCCACCCTCCGCTGCACTGCACTTTTGGTGATGTAGGGAACGTCATTTATATACGTTTCTCCTTATTGTTTGAGGGAGTGAGTGCTAGTCATCACAGCATTTCTTTTTGTGTGTGAATTTGCATAAGGACGTTCCGTTCCGCTGCGGCCGGCCGCTTTCCGTGGGGAGGGAGTCGAGCCTCCTCGTGCCTGCGGGGTCTCGATCATCCCTCTATTCCCATCGGAGTGGTCCGGCCTCCGCTGCACTGCACTTTTGGTGGTAGGGAGATGGTGATTTCCACACATTTCTCCTTATTGTTTGTGGGAATGAGCGCTAGTCATCACAGCATTTCTTTTTGTGTGTGAATTTGCATAAGGACGTTCCGTTCCGCTGCGGCCGGCCGCTTTCCGTGGGGAGGGAGTCGAGCCTCCTCGTGCCTGCGGGGTCTCGATCATCCCTCTATTCCCATCGGAGTGGTCCGGCCTCCGCTGCACTGCACTTTTGGTGGTAGGGAGATGGTGATTTCCACACATTTCTCCTTATTGTTTGTGGGAATGAGCGCTAGTCATCACAGCATTTCTTTTTGTGTGTGAATTTGCATAAGGACGTTCCGTTCCGCTGCGGCCGGCCGCTTTCCGTGGGGAGGGAGTCGAGCCTCCTCGTGCCTGCGGGGTCTCGATCATCCCTCTATTCCCATCGGAGTCGTCCGGCCCTCGCTGCGCTGTGCTTTTGGTGGTAGGAAGATTGTGGTTTTCACACATTTTTACTTGTTGTTTATGAAAGTGAGTGCTACTTATTACAGCATTTTGTACTTGAATTTGGGGGTTCCGTACGGTTCTGTTTGTCCAGCACATTCGAGTTATCACCACTCTGCTGATTGGGTTCGATTAGATGCAGCGTTAATAGTATCTCCAAGTGTTGGGTATCCATGTAGGTGCCTCTTTAATTTGTGAAAAGGGTACGGGTTTCGACTTCTGAGAAGATGAAATGGGTGACGGTGTGGGCGAAGGGATTGATGTAGTCTATGAAGGCTTCAGCCTCGGTGAACGATGCAAAGTGGAGCTTGAGCATGAAACAGGCTTGCCCTGCGATCCGGTAGCAGAAGTCCACGTTTGGAAGCTCACTGATTTTTTGCTTGAATCCTTTGTAGTCCCCGTTTTTCACTGTGGCTTCGATGATGCACTGAATGTCGTTGCCGAGTTTTCCTAGGTTGACCTTCGTAGTATAGGACTCGATGACACCATGGGATTCCATCTGCTTCACCCTTTCGGAGACGGATGGGGAAGAGAGGTTGATCCGCCTTCCGAGTTCACTCATGGAAAGCCTGCTGTCCCGCATAAGTTCGTTCAAAATCTTCCTGTCGATGTCGTCAATTTTCATACGTAATGATCTCCTTCGTATTTGGGTTTAATTATTAACGTTTAACGAGCGAATTCTTTTTGATCTGAATGTAAAAGAGTTAATTAGATTGATATGATTATTCTATAAGGAGGAGATGAAAATGACAAGGATTGCTTCAGCTGAGATAGGCGCAACACCGTTCATGCGCCTGCTTGGACATCATGAAGGGGTAATGGAACGATGGGGGCAGCTTTCTGAAGAATTGGAGGGTGACGGTCATTTGACGAAAGAGCTGAAAGAGCAGGTGAGGCGGGTATTGGCATTTCAAAATGGATGCTTATACTGCCAGGCAAAGGGAAGACCGGATCCTGGGGTGTTTGATGAAAAAACATCAGTGGCCGTCGGTTTTGCAGAAGTGTTCGGTGTGCAGGGGAGCAGGGTTCAGGATGGTCTGTTCAATGTGCTGAAGGAATCGTTCAGCGACGAAGAAATCTCAGAACTTATTGCCTTCATCAGTTTCACCTCTGCTTCCCAGACATTTGGAGCCCTCATGGATCTTCGTCCGGAAGAAAATTAAATTGCAAATATTTTGCGAATCTGGTATGATCAGTTCAATTTAACACATGTAAAGCGATGAGAGGAAATCCAGTAGCAACGATCTCCATGTTTAAGAGAGCCGGTGGGTGGTGCGAACCGGTACAAAGGTCGGGTGAATTACAATCCTTGAGCGTCCCTGCATTCGTGGGGAACGGACGAACCGTTATTCGATTGAGTGGAAGAATCATTGTCTTCAAGAAGGGTGGTACCGCGTGAGCAATCACGTCCCTTTTTGAAGGCAATTTTTTTATTTCATCATGTGTTAGAAATGATTAAGGGAGGTAACGTCAATGCAAAAGCTGACAGATCAACAAGAACAAGAAGTACAGGAGCAGCTGGCTGTCTACCGGCAGGGTGTGCAGGAGATCATCCCTCTCAAAGAACTTGAAAGTAAAATCAGGACATCCGTCATTGAAAATAGACCCTTGAAAATCAAACTGGGGCTTGACCCATCTGCACCGGACGTTCATCTCGGACATACGGTCGTTCTGAATAAGCTTCGCCAGTTCCAGGATCACGGCCATATCATCCAGCTGATCATCGGCGACTTCACGGGGAAAATCGGGGATCCAACGGGGAAATCCGCCGCTCGTAAACAGCTCACCGAAGATGAGGTGAAACATAATGCTCAAACATACTTTGAGCAATTCTCTAAAGTCCTGGACATGGATAAGGTGGAACTCCACTATAATTCCAAATGGTTGAGCGAGATGAAAATGGAAGATGTCATTGGATTGGCGGGGAAAATCACAGTGGCCAGACTGATGGAGCGCGATGACTTCGAAGCGAGGATCAAGGAAGGCAAACCGATCTCCCTTCATGAATTTTTTTACCCGTTGATGCAGGGATTCGACTCGGTGCAGCTTGAATGTGACATCGAGCTTGGCGGAACGGACCAGCATTTCAATGTGCTCATGGGCCGTCATTTCCAGGAGAAATTCAATAAGGAGAAGCAGGTTGTCATTCTTATGCCCCTTCTTGAAGGTCTCGATGGAGTCGATAAGATGTCAAAGTCAAAACATAATTACATTGGAATCGACGAGAGCCCTGAAGAAATGTTCGGAAAGACGATGTCACTGCCCGATCACCTTATGATGAAATACTTTGAGCTCATCACGGATCTTGCTCCTGAGAAAATCCATGAAATCAAAGCCTCTTTGGCAGCAGGACAAATGCATCCCCGTGATGCCAAGATGCTCCTCGGCAGGACCATCGTCAGGATGTACCATGGCAACGGGGCTTCCGAGCGGGCACAAGAGCAGTTCATCTCTGTTTTCCGAAAGGGAAGTATGCCCGATCAGATTCCAGAGCTGCAGTGGAACGACGGTATTGAAGAGATCAACATCCTCGAGCTGCTCGTCATGACTAAACTTCTCCCTTCCAAAAGCGAAGCGAGGAAGATGATCATGAACAAAGGAGTAAAGCTTGATGGAGACAGGGTGGAAGATCCACATCTTACCGTGAGGGTACAGGAAGGAATGACTCTGCAAGTCGGCAAGCGGAAATTCATCAAGCTCCTGGTTGATGGGGAATGAAGGATCAGTTTACCATCGGACAAATGTCAAAGCTCTATGATATACCAGTGAAAACCCTGAGGTATTATGATGAAATCGGGCTATTCACTCCGTATCATACGGATGGGGTAACAGGTTATCGGTATTACCGCGCCGAGCAGTTCCAGCAGCTCGATATGATCAGCTTTTTGAAAGACTTGGGAGTCCCACTGAAGGAAATCAAGCAAAAATTGGAGCACAGCACGCTGGATCAGTTTTTACACACCCTGGAGAAATACGAGGAAACCACAAGAAGGAAAATGAATGAGTTGCAAACCACTCATCGGCATCTCACCCAAAAAATTCAGCAGCTTCAGCTTGTGAAGACAACGGAACGCGGACCTATGCTCTCCTCTTTGCCAAAGAGAAGCATCTGGAAAGAAGAGAGGTCCTTTTCTTCCCTGGGAGATATGGAAGTGCTTCTCAGGGAAATCAAGAAAACCGTCAATCATATGACGCCCATCATGGTCGGTTCCGTCGGGTTGTTTGTATCACCGGACCATATCAGCGGAGAAGAGGCGTTTGCCTATGACGGGTTGTATATCCTTCTTGAAGATGCAGAATCCGGATACGATACTTTACCCGAAGGAACGTATGCCACTGTCTACTCGGTGGAGGATCGGAGAAAGGATTCCTTCTATTATAATGAGCTGGTGAAGTTTGTATCAGGGCTGGGCCTTGAAACGGAGGGACCACTCTATACAAGGCAGATTGTCGATTCCTTCATTTCCCACATGAGGGATGAACGATTGATTGAGTATCAGATCAAAGTTCGTGATTGATTCCTATTGACCCTCCAGTTACTGGAGGGTTTAAAATGATGATGGCTATACAACATAAAGGAGAGTCATCCATGAAGGAATTAGCACACACGCAATCAAAAACGTATTTATTCATTTTTATCCTCATCATGGGCTGCCTCAGTGCATTCGGGCCCCTGACGATCGATATGTATCTTCCAGGTCTGCCTACTCTTGCCACGGATCTTGGCACCAATGCATCTACGGCCCAGCTGAGTTTGACAGCCTGCCTGATCGGGCTTGCCGCGGGACAGCTCATCGTCGGTCCCTACTCGGACATGGTGGGAAGGAAGAAACCGCTGATTGCAGCTTTGATCCTTTTCACCATTTCATCGATCCTGTGCATGTTCACCGGATCGATCTGGGGGCTTATTGTTCTCCGGTTCATCCAGGGACTTACAGGTGCTGCGGGAATGGTCATTTCAAGGGCCGGCATGCGCGACCGCTTTTCCGGTCAGGAACTGACGAAGTACTTCGCCATGCTGATGCTCGTCAATGGATTGGCGCCCATTGCAGCTCCTGTAGCCGGGGGACAGCTTCTTCAAATCATGTCATGGAGGGGCATCTTCGGTGTCCTCGCCCTCATCGGGGGATCATGCTCCTCGCCGTCTGTTTCGGATTGAATGAAACCCTTCCGGAAGAAAGACGGAAGACCGGGGGGATTTCCAGCGTTTTCAATACCTTCGGCCGTTTGATCAGGAACCGGGTCTTCATGGGCTATGTCCTGGTGCAGGGATTCGCCATGAGTGCCATGTTCGCCTATATTTCAGGATCTACCTTCGTCTTGCAGGATATTTACGGGCTCTCTCCGCAAATGTTCAGCATGATTTTCGCCTTGAACGGTCTTGGTCTCATCATTGCCACCCAGGCAACAGGAAAGCTCACTCCCGTATTCGGTGAAACGTCGCTGCTGCGGTATGGGATCCTTCAGGGGTTGACTGCGAGCGTGCTGCTCATTGTCAGCATCACGATGGAGGCATCGGTCGTATTCATTTGTATCTTCCTGTTCCTGACCGTATCCACCGTCGGAATCGTCAATACCACCGTATTCTCCCTTGCAATGAATGATCAGGGTGATAACGCAGGGAGTGCAGCTGCCCTCCTGGGATTGTTGCCATTCATTCTGGGAGGCGCTGCGGCACCCCTCGTCGGACTGGGCGACGGGGCTTCAGCGATCCCCATGGCTGTCGTCATTGCCATTTGTGAAGCCGTGGCAGTGATATCCTACTTTATCATGGTAAGAAAATCGGGATGAACCCAAGAAAGAGGTTGGGGTAAAACAAACGAAAACGATTAGTGTAGGTTCATAATACAGCTCATGATTTCCGTGCAAGACTTTGCTTTCCGCCCGTGGCTCGTGAGCCTCCCCGTCAAGCCTGCGGGATGTGAGACCCCGCAGGAGTCTTCGTCTTGCAATCCATTCAACCGCTGGAAACAATCGCAATGGTCACGAAACAAAGTAAAAACCCGAATTCATTTCCTGATCCCAGGCAAATGAATTCGGGTTTTACTATGACTAAAACATTTTTGTCCCAGTCTCTTTTTTCTTCCGTTTATACTTTAAGTATACCATGTCCATGTGGAAAGTATCAGTCTGTTTTTCCTTAAAATCCCTGCTAAAATGAGCTAGAGAAGGGGGAATGACCGTGATTGATTACAGGATTACAAGCAAAGAAGGATTTGACCCTAAGATTGGTGAACTGATTTCCATGCTCGAGCATACCAGGAGCGTGACAATGGAAGAATTATGTGGAATCAGCCGGGAAGAGCTGGATTATGTGGACGGTCCCGGTGGAAATACCATCGGCAGTCTGCTCATGCATATAGCTGCGATCGAACGGATCCATCAGATTCTTTCTTTTGATGAGAGGGATCTGACACAGGATGAAAGTGATACATGGGGGAAGGCCCTCAACTTGGGGGAAGGGGCCAATAAGCAGTATCATGGATTGGAGGCGGCGGCCTATCTTGAGGCGCTACAAGAGGTTCGGAGTGTAACACTCGCGTCCTTTTCCCGGTTCTCGGATCAATGGCTCCAGGAAGAGAGGAAATGGGGGAATGGGGTTTCGCATAACTTCCATTATATTTGGTATCACGTCATGGAGGATGAAATCAATCATCGGGGACAGATCCGCCTTTTGAGAAGGAAGTATAGAGCGTGTTCAAACTAGTTGGATCGATGGATAACGGGCGTGGTTCCTTGTAGGGTCGCTGTGCAGGGTACTTCGTTTTCCCGTTGCGTCCTTTGTCTTTAATTTGTCAAATTCAATTCGGTGAGAAGAGGGGGAAGTGATGGTATAATAGACGTAGATTAATTTGTGAAGTATTTCACTAACTTTCGGAACGGGAGTGAAATCAGTAATGAAAGAACTACATTCACTGGTAAAAGGCAGCAGGTCGTTCATGATGACTTTATATAGCTCTTCCACTCTTTTGGGTCTCGCCATTGTAGCGCAGGCTTACTTGATTGCGGGGATTGTTGATCGGGTTTTCCTGAAGGACGCCTCTCTGACAGATGTCTGGCCCCTTTTGGCCGCATTACTCGTAGCATTCGCATTCAGGGCAATCTTCAGTTGGCTGAACGGCCGGACAGGGATCCGACTTGCATCATCTGTCAAAGGCGAAGTCAGGAAAAAACTTTTGAATAAATGGGCGCACCAGCCACTGACTGCTTCTGTTGGCAGTCAAGCGGGGAGAAAGGTCTCCGTCATCATGGATGCAGTGGACGGGCTTGATGGCTACTACAGCAAGTATGTACCGCAGCGGATCGAAACAACGCTCGTCCCATTGATGATTTTGCTCGTCCTTTTCAAAGAGCACTGGTTCACTGGCATGATCATCCTGATTACGGCCCCATTCATCCCCATCTTCATGGCCCTCATCGGAGTCAAAACGAAGGAAAAGTCAGAAGACCAGATGGAGAAGCTTGAATCGTTCTCCGGCACGTTCCTCGATGTCCTTCAGGGGTTGACGACATTGAAACTTTTCGGAAAAGGAAGGGAGAAGGGTGGAGAGATCAAGGAAAGCTCCCTGAACTTCCGCGAGGCCACGATGGAGGTGCTGAAGACGGCCTTTCTATCCTCCTTGATGCTTGAGTTCATCTCCATGCTGAGCATCGGGCTGATTGCCCTCGAAGTCGGTCTGCGTCTGATTGTATTCGACAGCATCTCATTTTACACTGCCTTCTTTGTACTCATCCTGGCACCGGAATTCTACCTTTCCATGAAGCAGCTCGGCAGTGCCTTCCATACGGGAAGGGGAAGTTCGGGTTCCGTGAAGGCGGTGAAGGATGAGCTTGAACGGGATGATGGAAAGATTGTATGGGGGGAAGACACTATCGATGCCCAGAGTGGATCACCCGTCATTGGTCTAAAAGGGGTCGGCCATTCTTATTCGGAAGGCACATTTCATCTCCAACCCCTGACCGTTCACATCGAACCGTTCAGCAAGGTGGCCATCATCGGTGAAAGCGGCTCTGGCAAAACGACTCTTTTGCATATCCTTTCGGGATTGATTGATCCATCGGAGGGAGAGGTGGTCGTGAATGGAAAATCGAGAAGACAGGTTACAGAAAGCTCCTGGTTTGGGCTTATCGCTTATATCTCGCAGAATCCGTATATTTTTGCCGGGACGATTGAAGAGAACATGGCGGCCGGATCCCTTCACACAGCAAAGGAACTCGAGGATGCAGCTGAAAAGGCTGGACTGTCGGAACTGATCTCTACTCTGGAGGATGGATTCCAAACCGTGATCGGCGAAGGGGGCAGGGGACTGTCGGGTGGAGAGAAGCAGCGGATCACCCTTGCTAGGGCCTTTTTGCGGAAGCCATTCATCGTCTTGCTTGATGAACCGACCACCGGACTCGATCTGAAGACAGAATCCATTCTTCAACAATCGATCAAGGAATTATCACAGTCTTCAACAATTGTAACGGTTGCCCACAGGTTGCACACGATCCGCCATTCCGATCAGATTCTTGTGTTGAAAAAGGGAAGACTCATCGGAAAAGGTACCCATGAGGAGCTGCTCAAAGAACTGCCTGAATATGAGCGCATGATCACGGTACAAAAAGGAGTGAAGATCACATGAGAGAGTTGACTGAGATCATTCGATTAACACTGAAAGAGAAAAAAGATGTCGTCCTTTCTGCTGTCTTCGGTGCGGTGGCCGGTCTGACATCCGTCGGGGTTTTCGCTTTGAGTGGATATATGATTTCCCAGGCGGCACTTGAAGTGCCCCTTTATGTCCTGACCATCATGATTGCTCTTATGAAGCTTTTAGGCATCCTGAAGGCAGTGACAAGATATGCGGAACGATATTATTCCCACCGTGCGACGTTTACGATCCTTGCCAACTTGAGGGCATCGATCTTTGAACGGTTGGAAACCATTGCGCCGACGATTTTTCAGCGATACAAAAGCGGTGATCTCCTTGCTCGGATTGTAGGGGATGTGGAGAGCCTGCAGAACTTCTTCCTGAGGGTCTTCTATCCGCCCCTTGTCATGGTGATTGTATTCATGGCCACGATTCTCTTCACCCTCTTCTACTCAATGCCGACGGGAATCTTGCTGATGGTGGGTGTCCTGCTCACCGGTTTCTTGATTCCATCCATGGTCACCCTCAAACAAAGGAAAATTGAATCACGGGTGAGGGATAGCCGAAGTGAGCTATCTGCCGGCACGACAGAATTCCTATACGGCTTCAGGGAACTGAAGATCCATCAGCAATTGTCCCATCAGGAAGAGGCGCTCGGCGGTGCTTCCTCTACGTATGTGGAAGAGCAGGATTTGGAAAGTCGCCACTCCTTATTCAGTCATACCATCAACCTTCTCGTCTCCCTGCTGATCACGTGGTTCGTATTGGTTGTTGGAGTGTACGCCGTCGGGGAAGGGACACTCGATGGTGTCCTACTCGCGATGCTCGTCATGATTTCACTGACCGTCTTTGACGAAGCGATTCCGATGGCGACCCTTCCTTACCACTTGGAAGATTCAAGGAAGGCTTCCAAACGCCTCGGAGAAATCCGAGGGGCAGAGCTTAAGGAACGGAGAAGTGAAGATGCTCCTGATCATGCGCCATCCTTCAGAATGGAAAAGGTGGGATTCACGTTTGAAGGAGGGGAGAGGCCATCGATCTCGGGCGTTGATCTGTATATACCGGAAGGGTCGAAGACGGCTGTCATCGGTGCATCGGGTTCCGGAAAATCGACGCTACTGAATCTGCTTCTAACCTTCCATACACCGGATGAAGGTCAGATCCTGTTGGATTCCCACCCCCTTGATGCCATTAAACAGGAAAGCCTTTGGCAAAGAGCGGCCGTCATCCTTCAGGAAAACCACTTCTTTCATGGATCGATCAGGGATAATCTGTTGATTGCCGGGGAGGTCGATGATGAAGAGTTGGAAAGGGTACTCTCAAAAGTGAAGCTTCCATTCGGGTTGGAGGATACTGTGACTGAAAAAGGCGGTAACCTATCAGGAGGGGAAAAGCAGAGGATGGCCATTGCGAGGGCGATCTTGAAAGGCGGCCCACTTTGGATAATGGACGAGCCGACTTCCTCCATCGATCCAATGCTCGAAGCTGAACTGATGGACGTTATTCTCCAAGAGGCGGAGCATAGCACGCTTCTTCTCATCAGTCATCGACTGACAGGGCTTGAAGAAATGGATCAGATCGTGGTGATGGAAGAAGGAGAAATAGCGGAAATCGGCAACTATCGGGAGCTGATGGACCAAAAAGGGTATTTCTATCACATGAAGGAAATTGAGAAGAACGTAATCTTCCAGTAGAAGCAATCCATCCCACAGGTAGTCGAATAGAAAAAAATCCGAACGATCATGCAGCATTCCGTGAAGGAATCGAGATCGTTCGGATTTTTATGTTAGAGTATGCGACAAAATGCCGTGCGCAAAATGATCACTCAGCCCACTGAATCAGATTCATAGGCTCAAGACGATCAGATTTTCTCGCTTCTTGAAGCGGCTTGCCGACAGTAATCAGCATGATCGGAATATAGCGCTGTGATACATTGAATTCTTTTGCGAGGGCGGCAGGGTCGAATCCGCCGATCGGACATGTATCCCAGCCTTTGGCTTTTGCTGTAAGCATCAGTTGCATGGCGGCAAGTGAAGCGTTGCTGAATGCTGCATCGCGTGCGTACCCGGGACGTGTATACGCACCGTCGATCTGTCCTTTCAAAACATCTTTGATTTCCTGTGTCATTTCCCCTTTGGCAACAGCCGGATCGAATACTGGATCAACATTGCGATTCGCTTCCAAATCACCAAGGACAGCGATCACGGCAGAAGCATCGAGTACCTGCTGCTGGTTGAATGCAATCGGAAGAAGTCTCTTTTGAACCTCTTTAGAGTCGAAAACAAGGAAATTCCAGTGTTGCAGATTCCATGCAGATGGAGCTTTCCCTGTTGTTTCCAATAGGTGTAGAAGTTCTTCACGGGGAATTTCTACTGTTGGGTCATATACTTTGACTGAGCGGCGCTCTTCAATAACCTTAAAGAATGAATCCATCTTTTATCCTCCTTGATGTAAACCATATATAGTATGATAGAAAGCAATACTGCTACTATATCGAACAAACGCTCAGTCAGTCAAGATAAGGTCTGCAGCATGGGTCTACAGTAAGAAATCGGAGATGGGTTCAACCACCTCCCGTTCCTCCTTATCCAACGCGAAGTATGAGCCGCAAATGATGATGACGCATAAAAGTGGTAAATACAGGACTCCAAGCATGCAATCAGCTCCTTTTGAGTGGCGGTGAATTCAATGTATGTGATGAAACGCGTTTCAGAGCAAGTGTTTATTTTCATGAAAGGGTGAAAACCTTTGACCAATATTCGCAAAGTGGCCGAGACGGCCGGTGTATCTGTATCCACCGTATCCCGCGTGCTGAACGGGCATCCGTATGTAAGGGAGGACAAACGCCGCATCGTCCTTGAAACCATCAAAGCCCTCAACTATACACAAAATGCCAATGCAGTCCATCTTTCAAGGGGGAAGACGAACAGCATCGGCGTCGTCCTTCCATACCTGAATCTTCCCTATTATGGCGAGATCCTTCAGGGGATTGCAGAAGAAGCCCTCAAAGCAGACTACCATCTGCGCCTCTATCAGACGAATTATGAAGCGCATGCAGAACTTGATGCGTTTGAAGCACTGCGCATGAAGGAAGTCGACGGGTTGATCATTGCATCAAGGACGAATGGCCTCGAAGAATTGAAGGGCTTCATGGAGGGAGATCGTCCGATTGTCTTTTGTGAAAATCTCGAATCGGATTCCCTCCGAAGCGTGTATATCGATCACTATCAGGCGATGGGCAGGGCCCTGTCCTATCTTCAGGAAAAAGGCTACCGGAAGATCGGTCTATGCATTCACCGTTTAAGCGGTAAGAATAGCGAAGACAGGATGCGTGCCTTCAGGGAGCATCCGGGGATCGAGGTAAGGAATGAATGGATCTTTACGGGTTGCTATCACATGGAGGACGGCTGCAGGGTCTTAGGGGAATGGGTGAATCTCAAGGAGCGTCCGGAGACACTTGTGATCACGAGCGATCAGGTGGCGGCTGGTCTTCTCAGTGAGGCGGGGAGAAAGGGTGTGAACATCCCTCGGGAGCTTGCCATCCTTTCGTTCGACAATCACCCCATCAGCGAGCTCATGGGGATCACCTCGTTTGACGTTCCTTCCAGATCCCTTGGGAGAGAGGCGTTCCGGATGTTCCTGCAGGAAGGAGCGGCGCGGACCGGTTTACAAACGACTCTATTCGAACGGGGCACGGTTTAAAAGGAATGTGACCATAACCTGCCTGATGCCATATGTTATAGATAGGACGCAAGAGGAGGAATGAACATGATGCGGGCGGTGAAACTGCTCATGGAGCTTGTGGCAGTAGCTGTAGGTGTGGGGTTGGTGATGACCATGCTTTCAGTGGAGCGTACCCGGACGGAAACTCCGAAGGCAGGGAGGGACGTAACGGCGTTTCCCGTTACACGGTTTGGGATGAAAGTGTGGATGCGAAAATCGCGTGAATCAAGCATGGAACGTTAAATCCTACTTTATCGGTAGGATTTTCTGTGTTACATTGAAGCTAATCGAAAAATTGAGGTGAAGGAAATGGGAAAGATACATATCATTCATGAAAACAGCGAATGGACAGATCATTTGATTAAGAGGATGGACGAGCTTGGATTGGACTATGAAGAGTGGTTCTTAGATAAGGGAATGGTTGATTTGACTGCAGCCCCGCCTGAAGGGATCTTCTACAATCGGATCAGCGCTTCTTCCCACACGCGTGATCACCGCTATGCACCCGAGCTGACGGAAAGTGTGCTTTCGTGGCTTGAGCTTCACGGGCGCAAGGTGTTGAATGGAACCAGGGCCATCCGCCTTGAAGTCAGCAAGGTCAATCAGTATACCGCTTTGAAGAAAGCAGGGATCGCCGTGCCGGCTACCATTGCTGCGGTAGGAAAAGAGGCCATCATGGATGCCGCCCGCCGTCTGGGTGCTCCTTCATTCATTACGAAGCACAATAGGGCAGGAAAGGGCCTTGGCGTTCAGTTATTCCACTCCATAGAAGCATTGGAGAGCTATGTGAACAGTGCAGAGTTCGATGAGCCACTGGACGGGATCACGCTCATCCAGGAATACATCAAGTCCCCGGACTCCAGCATCACACGCTGCGAATTTATTGGGGGAGAATTCATCTATGCAGTGAGGGTCGATACGTCCGAAGGCTTCGAATTATGTCCTGCCGATGCGTGCCGCATTGAGGATCTTGCCTGCCCGGTTGGGGAGAGGCCCAAGTTTGAAATTATCAAGGACTTTGATGAAGACATCATTGACGCGTATAAGGCTTTCTTGAAAGAGAATGAAATTGCCATCGCCGGTATCGAATTCATCCGTGATCGAGAAGGGAATTTATATACGTATGATGTGAACACCAATACGAATTACAACCGTGATGCAGAAGAGAAAGAAGGGGTGTTCGGCATGCTTGAACTGGCGCGATACCTTGGCAGGGAGCTCCAACAATCATAAGGCGTCCATTTTTTTGATAGGGTCATATGATTCCATAATAAAGTAACCATGACGATGTGGTTGTGGTAGAATTCTCATATACGATACCATTTGAAAGGGAACAAGAGATTCATATGATTATCTTCAATCAAGACGTGGTCAATAATTTTTTCTATATCCTTCTCAGCATCTTCCTCGTCTTTTTTCTTGTAGAGAAGCGATTCATCCGGGGAATCTGTACGAAGATGATCACGTTCCTATCATTGAGCGGTGCGATGATCCTTTGCATGCTGTCACCGATTTATATGAAACCCTACTGCATACATGATCTCCGGATGATCCCATTCGTCCTCGGGATCATGTATGCCGGGCCATACATGGGCCTTGCCCTTTTTCTGTCCCTTCTGGCAGGGAGAACATTCATTTACCAGTGGAGCTGGACATCGTTTGTCATCTATGGAGTGATTTATATCCTGACCGTTGCAGCCTTGAAGCTTTTCCGTTTTGATGCAATGAAAAGCCGGAGACGGATTCTTTTTTCTGTCTGCCTGTTCACGATCCATTCCATCGCTGCAGCTTCCATTGCCACAGTGATGACGGAATTCAGGGTGGACGGTTCATACATCTTGAACTTCATCCTGATGCCCTCAGTCGGTATGCTCTTTTTTACATACATTTGTGAGATCCTGGTCAAGCAGGTACAGGTGAAGCATACCCTCATGAAGATTGAAAAGATGGAAGTCCTTTCTCAGCTTGCCGCCAGCATTTCACATGAGGTGAAAAACCCCCTGACCGTCATTAAGGGGTTCCTCCGCCTTCTGCATCAGGAGCATCTGTCGTCTGAGAAGAAGCTGGAATATTTAAGCATTGCTTCATCCGAACTAAACCGTGCGGAAGATATTATCAATGATTACCTTACCTTTGCCAAGCCATATCCCGAAGTCATCGAAGAGATCCCCATCGGTGCCCATCTGCAGAAGCTGATGGAAATCATCGGACCCATGAGCCACCAGCATTCGGTGAAGATCGAGGCAGGAATAGAAGAGGCAGTCATTATGGGAAATGCACGGACCTTTCAGCAGGCCTTCCTTAATCTCATGAAAAATGCCGTGGAGGCCATGCCGAAGGGGGGACCCTGACAATCCGGACGATGAGGGAGAAGGGCCATGTGTGCATAAGCGTCTCCGATACAGGCGTGGGCATGACGAAATCTCAGAAACGAAGACTGGGTGAACCCTACTTCTCCACAAAAGATTCAGGCACCGGACTCGGTCTCCTCATTTCATATCGGATCATTGAAGCCATGAACGGGAAGGTCAGTGTCACCAGTTCGCCAGGACACGGATCGGAATTCAGGATCACGTTTCCGACAGCAGACTAAAAAAACGCCATCAGGCGTTTTTTTAGTCTGTCAGTCTCTTATGTCCAGGATGGGGCGAAGCTCTTGGATGTCATGGATGATGTAATCTGCTTGACTGTCGGATATGGGCTTGTCTGTATACAGGCAGGCATCTATACCTGCGTTCTTTCCTGCCATGATATCAAGGTCACGGTCGCCGATCATTATCGCTTTTTCAGGAGCGAAGGCATGCTTGGATAAAAGGTGAAGGATGGCATCGGGACTCGGCTTTCGTTCGAATCCGTGTTCTTCGGTGATGAAATCTGTAAAGAACTCAGCCAAACCGAATGTCTTCAGCATGGTGACAGCGGATTCACCCCGGTGGGTGTAAAGGTAGTTATGTCTTCCGGTTTTGTGGATCTGCCCGCATAGGCGCGCAATCCCTTCGAAGGGCTTTGCATCAAGTTCCCTTGATTTGCGTTCTTCATGATAGTCACTCAGGAAGGCTTCATCAAACCTGTGAAGCTCCTGATAATGGTGGATGGCCGTAGACATGGAGATGCGCATAAGACCCATGATCTCTTCGAGCGGCTCGCTGATTCCGTTTTTCTCTAAGGTGACCCTGAATGAATCGGCCATGATCGGATATGTATCGAATAATGTGCCGTCAAAGTCCCACATGATATGTTGGTACATCTGTTTTTCCACCTCCGCAATATGCGTTTACTCCAGCGTATCACAGAGCATTGCTTTCTTCCAGAAAATAGGTCGAGATCAGGCAGGGAGTGAAATTAGGTATTGTGCCGGAATGAATGTTCTGATAATATAAACTTCTGCTCCCAACGCCCTACATATATTTCCAGTGTCGGTATGCAGAGAGTCGTTACCTCTGCAGTACCATTTCTCCATTGCGGATCACAATTTGGAAGGAGAACGCCATGACAAAGGAAAAACCACTTCATCCCGATTTTACAATCGAACAAGAACGACTCGACTTCACTAAAAGGTACATTGACGTAGTCATCGAGACCTCACAAACAAGCAAAGAACAGTATAAAGAGAATATGGAAAAAGCCTTCGGTGATATCGACTGGGGGGAATCGAGTGCTGCCTACATCGATCTACTCACGAATGCAAGCTTTTTTGAAATGTCTAAAGAGGAGCTCGATTCCCTTGAGAAGGCCCGAAGCAAGCCTTATTTTGCCCGTATCGATTTCCGTCATGATGGATCTCAACAGTTTGAAAAGCATTATATCGGAAAAACCTCGCTCTACCAGAGGGATAATCAGGAACAGATCATCGTGGACTGGAGATCGCCGATTGCAAACCTCTACTACGAGGGGAGGATCGGGGACGTATCCTATGATGCAGAAGGTGAAACATACACTGGCGATCTTTCACTGAAGCGCCAATACATGATAGAGGAAGGCAAGCTCGAAGAAGTCCGCGACATCGATTTGACGACGACGGATGAACTGCTTCAGGACTCTCTTGCCAAAAGTTCGAGTAACCGGCTCACCGAAATCATATCCACCATCCAGGAGGAACAGAACCGGATCATCCGTGCCGATCTGAATAAACCCATCATCGTACAGGGGGCGGCTGGTAGCGGCAAGACGACCATTGCCCTCCACCGGATCTCATACTTCATCTACAACTATAAACAATTTTTCGATCCATCCCAGCTCATGATCCTCGCACCCAGCAATCTATTCATCGACTACATCTCAGAAGCCCTTCCCGATCTTGGGGTGGAGAATGTGCGGCAGACGACGTTCACCGACTATGTACAGACGTGTCTTGAGCGGGAGTTGAAACTCGCACCGGATGATAAACTCATACGGTTCATCGAATCGGATTCTCCCGGCAAGGAGGACCTTGCATGGATTTCCGGATTCAAAGGTTCAAGGACGTTCAGGAAGATCCTTGAACAGTATGTGGAGGAAATCGAAGAGAGATTTTATACCTCCAAGGATTTCTATGTGGATAAATATAAGCTGTTCACAGCAAAGCGTTTCACCCATCTATTCAAAGAGGAGTATACGTATCTGCCGGTCTACCGAAGGATCACTAAACTCAAGTCCCTTCTTCAGAATGTTGTCAGGTCGAACAAGGCCGAGATGATCACAAAAGTGGAGGACTTTTTTGACGCCCGCATTGAAGCGGCTTTATCCAGAAGGAGCGAGAATCGGAAGGCTTATGTCACAAAAGCCCTCGATACGAAGCTTGAACGCCTAGAAGAACTGAAAAAAGCCATCAGGACAAGTGTGACAGGCTATATGAAGCAATTCGAACGGAAGCAGCTGGATCACTATTTCAAGGAATTATTTTCAGATCCCGGGCGCCTGGTTTCCTATTCAGGTGGTGAGCTCTCACATGAACGAGCCGACCTGGTATGTTCCTATACGTTGAAACTGGCCAATAAGAAACAGTATGAGTCAGAGGATCTGGCCATCCTGTTGTTCCTGCAAACCCACCTTTACGGCATCGATAAATATGTGAAAGCGAAGAACATCGTCATCGATGAAGCCCAGGACTATAGCTATCTGCAGCTCTATGCATTGAAAAAAGCCCTGGGAACCGATATGTTCACCCTTGTAGGGGACCTCGCACAGGGGATCCATTCGTATAGGGGGCTTCAATCTTGGGAACCGGTCTACCGGGAAATCTTCCCGCGTGCCACGTATACAGAACTTCAGAAAAGCTATCGAACCACGGTGGAGATTATGGAAGAAGCCAATAGGCTGCTCACACTTCTTCCTTACGAATTCCCAAAGGTGAATCCCGTCGTTCGCCACGGGGAATCACCCGTAAAGAAGGTGGTCAGCTCAAGTGAAGAGATCGGTGATGAGGTGGGGCATCTTGTCGCATCAGGAAAATCGGAAGGATTCCAGACGTTCGCGGTCATCTGTAAGAGCATGAAGGACTGCAAAGCAATTGCTCGTATCCTGGAAGAACGGTCGGGACTGAGGGTAAAACTCTTGGAAGAACAGGAATCGATTCCGAAGGACCGCGTGGTCGTGGTCCCTTCTTACCTTTCTAAGGGGCTTGAATTCGATTCGGTGGTTCTCGTTGCCATGGATGAGCGCTATGATCCTTCCAATGAACTTGATATCAAGTTGCAGTACGTAGGCATGACCCGCCCGCTTCACCAGCTGACCTTTATCAGCACATCATTCGACAGTTTCATAGGATGACTGACAAGTCGAAATATTCGCTTTCCGAAATAGAGATTTTGTACAATGGAATCAGGAGGGATCATCTATGATTAAAAACCTTGCAAGTACGAAGACGTTACATAATGGCCTGGAAATTCCGTTTGTGGGTCTTGGGGTCTATCAAATGAAAAACCCGGAAGAAACGGTCAATGCCGTTCGGACGGCTATTGAAACGGGATACCGTTCCGTCGATACGGCTGCCGTTTACGGTAATGAAGAGGAAGTCGGGCAGGGGGTAAGGGATTCCGGAGTCAACCGTGAAGAACTTTTTATCACCTCGAAGGTATGGAATGCCGATCAAGGCTATGACACAACGCTTCGGGCATTCGATGAGAGCCTGAAGAAGCTTCAGATGGACTACCTCGACCTTTACCTGATCCATTGGCCGGTGGAGGGGAAATACAAAGATACGTGGAAAGCCCTTGAACGGCTGCATGGTGAAGGGTTGATCAAGTCGATCGGGGTAAGCAACTTCCATCAGCATCACCTTGAAGATCTTTTGGCCGGAAGTAATGAAAAACCGGTCCTCAATCAGATTGAAACACATCCGCGCCTGAGTCAGGAGCCATTGAGGGAGTTCTGTTCGTCCCACTCCATTGCCGTCGAAGCGTGGTCACCGATTGCGCAGGGGCGTGTGCTGCACGAACCGACGCTGAATCACATCGCCAAGAAGCACGGGAAGTCAGCGGCTCAGATTGTCCTAAGATGGCATCTTCAGAACGATGTGATCATCATTCCGAAATCGGTTCATGCTGAGCGGATCGAAGAAAATGCAAATCTGTTCGATTTTGAACTGTCTTTGGATGAAATGAATCAGATCAACAGTCTGAATCAGAATGAACGGTTCGGCCCGGATCCTGATCATTTTGATTTTTGATGGCAGGTTGGGATAAAAGTGTAATGACGAACACGATTCGTGTAGGTTCTTAATACCGTTAATGATTTCCATGCAAGACTTTGCTTTCCGCGGGAATCTTCGTTTTGCACTCCAATCAATCGCTGGAGACAATGGCATGAAACAACATAAATACCCGAATTCATTCCCTTATCGCAGGCAAATGAATTCGGGTTTTCCTATGACTAAAACACGTTTTATTTTTTGTCGTACCGTACTTATTTATCTTCATGCGTCCGTCTGATGATTCAATCCTCCCAGTTAAGCTCGGCAATGTCTGAACACGATGCATGGCATGAAATCGTTTCCCCGGTCAGTGGGTGGGGGAATACGATGGAGGAGGCGTGAAGGGCCTGTCGCTTGTAAACGGGTGTGCCGTCATAGAGGAGATCTCCCGCCAGAGGATGGCCGAGTGAACTCAAATGGACCCTGATCTGATGGGTCCTGCCGGTTTTTAGCTGGAGAGTCAGGGATGTCTTGTCTTTTTGTTTGGAGACGACTTTAAAGTGTGTAATGGCCTCCTGACCGCTGGCTGACACCCGTCTCCTGGTAGGGTGGTGACGGTCTCTTCCGATGGGATCAGTGATGGATCCTTTGTTTTTCTTAAGTGAGCCTTGGGCTACGGCGTGGTAGGTTCGCTTGACCTTTCTCTCTGAGAGAAGGCGGTCCAGGATGGCCTTGCTCAATGGATCTTTCGCGAATACGACGGCACCGGACGTATCTTTGTCCAGACGATGGATGTGAAGCACATTCGATGATTTTCCAGAAGCCTGGATATGGAAGGCCACCAGATTTGCGAGGGTGTGCGTGTCATCAAGACCGTTCGGATGGGTGTCGATGCCCGCGGGCTTATTGACGACGATGACGTGTTCATCCTCAAATAGGACATCAAGCTCCCCGTATGTTGGATTCACATTCAGTTCCAAGCCTTTAAATAAAGGGAGTTGCAGCCGGTCTCCTCCTTTTAGAGGCTCATTCCACCCGGCAACCTCACCATTGATTTTTACTTCCTTGCTCATTCGCATGGAGTGAATCCACTTTTTAGGTGAATTCCACTTATCTTTCAGAATCATTTCAATCGTTACATTTTTCCAATTACTAGGGATGGTTAGTTCAAATTGATCACCTATACGTCTTGTTTTCATCAAAAAGCTCCTTTGTACGACAAAATTCATGGTTGGATGTGTGTGTTTCGGTCTATATCTTTGTGTTTATCGATGTCGCCGTGGGTATAATTACCACCTGAGCCCTCATAGAACTATGTTATCCTTAATATAATCCATTACATAAAGATTACAATCATGACAAAAAAGGTGGGCTACAGGTGAAAATCTTAATCGCGTCGACTCCCGAACAAGAAGAGCAGATTCAGGAGCTAATCGAGTATATGTATTGTACCGTGTTTCCTGATTATTTCACAGACGATGAAATTAGACAAATGGATGACTTGAAGGTTTTACATACCCATGTGCATGAAGTGGAATATGTAGGAACGCTGAAAGAAGCGTTTCAGATCATCTCAAGTCTTCAAACACTGATTGCCATCATTGAAACAGGTAGTGAAGAGAGGGTTTATAGAGAAATGTTCGCTCATAATGCCGGGATCCTTCGGGGATTTGGGATATCTTTTCCTTTCTCATTTGAGCAATTCTCTGAAGGTCATGACTGCGATAATCATATCAGCCTGTATGCAAAGCCGGCTAATCAACTATTAATTTGATTTTATCAGAATAATCAATTAAATAGGTTTAGCATCATCAATGAGGGGTAAACATCTACTACCAGTAATCTTGAGAATTCCTCATATTCTCGATCAGAAATTCCTCCTCATTGAAAGGAGCTGACCCGTGAAGGGCCAGCTCCTCTTTTTTATTCTTTTACATATTCATTGAAGAATGCTTCGAACTCTTCCTTCGGCTGCTCACCGACTAGCCTAGCTTCCTCTTTACCACCTTTGAAGTGGACAAGGGTCGGTGTCGCTTCGATGTTGTAATCATCCCATCCCTGTTGGAATTCCAGTAGGTTGTATTGAACCATATCCACATCCATATCTTTTGCGAGTGGGGCAAGGGTAGGGGTTGTACGTTTACAGTGAACGCAGTCTGAAGCATAGAAGTATACGGTCACATCTTCTTTGCTATCCAGCTTTTCTTTTAAGTCATCTGGCAAGATGACGTTCTGGTAGTTCGGGTCGTCCAGCAGATCGACGGTAGCCGGGTTTAGTTTATCTTTTTTAAACATGTTGCCTTCTGCTTTCTGACTGTTCTGCATGCTTGTGATAATGGCGATCCCTCCGAAGAGTAGAACGACAACGGCAAGAAAAATGATGACTTTCTTCAATTAGTGATCCTCCTTCAGTGTTTTCAGAACCAGCAGGCTCATGATGAAAATGATGATGAAGCCTGTGAGGGCAAGGAATGGGATCGTGACAAATCCCATCCAATTGATGTATTCACCTGTGCAAGGCACCCTGCCGCAGGCCGGGGCATTGTCGGACAGGAAGCTTACTTTTTGAATCGAATAGTGATAAAGGGAAACCAATGTACCGATGCCGGATAAGATCATGGAATATAAGGCCATTTTGAAGTCTTTCCGTACATAAGCGACCCCGAGTATGATCACCATGGGATACATGAGGATCCGCTGGTACCAGCAAAGCTCGCACGGCTCGTACTTCATGATCTCAGAGAAGTACAAACTGCCAAGCATGGCAATCAGGGAAGTGGCCCATGCGGTGAAGAATAGAGAATCCGCTTTTTTATTCATTCCTTTCTCCTTTCTTCAAGTATTCTATCAAATTATAGTATGGGTATATTATAAATGTAAAATGCGAAATTTTTGTGTGGGATTATAAAAAAATCATGACGATTCAACGAATCATCGTTTCATGCATATCCATCGAGTGATTTTTCTTCTCCTTCAATCAAGGTCTTTGATAGAATAGACATGAAGTTCGTTTAAAACGAGCAGGATATGTGGTATATAGGATAGATGAAGAAGGAGTCGATCACGAATGGCAGAAAAGCTCGATTTATCCCAATTTGAGAAAAAAATGATTATCCGTCCCATGCAGCACGGGGACATTGAACATATCATCAAGATGCAGGAAGTCTGCTTCCCGGGAATGGACCCGTGGAAGGTGGAGCATCTTGAAAGTCACCTGGATATCTTCCAGGAAGGACAGCTCGTCGCGGTACTCGATGGCGAGATCATTGGTTCCTGCTCGAGTCTCATCATCAACTTTGATGAGTACGACGATCGTCACACATGGGACGACGTGACGGACAACGGGTATATCACCAACCATAACCCGGAAGGCTATAACCTCTATGGAATCGAAGTCATGGTTCACCCTGAATATCGACGGATGAAGGTCGGTCACCGTCTGTATGAGGCAAGGAAGGAGCTTGCCCGTCAGTTGAATCTGAAGAGTATCATCATCGGGGGGCGCATCCCGAACTTCTATAAGCATTCGGACGAAATGTCGCCGAGGGATTATGTGGACGCGGTTAGCCTTCATAAAATCTATGATCCGGTGCTTTCCTTCCAGCTTCTGAACGGATTCACCCTCATGCGGATCAACCCGAATTACCTTCCGGATGACAAGCGATCACAGAAGTATGCGACCCTCATGGAGTGGAACAACGTAGATTATCGCCCATTGAGCAAGCGCCACTTCAAGACGAGTCACCCCGTCAGGATCTGTGTGGTCCAATACATGATGAGGAAGATTTCATCCTTTGAAGAGTTCGCCAACCAGGTGGAATACTTTACCGATGTAGCGAGCGATGCAAAGTCAGATTTCGTCGTCTTCCCTGAGATCTTCACGACGGAGTTGATGTCGTTTTTGAACATCAAGTCCCCGAGTCTTGCCGTCAGGAAGCTTACAGATTTCACCGAGGAGTATATCGAGCTCTTCACGGATCTTGCAGTGCGATATAATGTGAACATCATCGGCGGATCCCACTTCGTGAAAGAAGAGAACGATGAAATTTACAATATCGCCTACCTCTTCAGACGCGATGGAACGATCGAAAAGCAGTACAAGATCCATATCACACCGAATGAGCGGAAATGGTGGGGAATCAGCGCCGGTGATACGGTGCGCGTATTCGATACGGATTGCGGCAAGATCGCCATCCAGATCTGCTACGATATCGAATTCCCCGAGCTTGCCAGGATCGCGACGGACAAAGGGGCCAAGATCATCTTCACCCCGTTCTGTACCGAAGACCGCCAGGGATACCTCAGGGTGCGGTATTGTTCACAGGCACGTGCGGTTGAGAACCAGATCTATACCGTCATTTCCGGTACGGTCGGCAACCTGCCTCAAACGGAAAACATGGACATCCAATACGCCCAGTCCGGCATCTTCGCTCCATCCGATTTTGAATTTGCCCGTGACGGGATCGTAGGGGAAACCAACCCGAACATCGAGATGGTCATGATCGGGGATGTGGACCTTGAAGTCCTTCGCCGCCAGCGTCAATCAGGGACGGTCCGTCAGCTGAAAGACCGGCGTCATGATGTGTACGGCATCTCCTACAAAAAATGAATGATCAAGACCCTGCCCTGAAACCGGCAGGGTCTTTTCCGTAGTGTGGGACGCAAACACAGCGAGAGGTAAAAGACCTGTTAGCCATCCTGTTTCCGCTTTTTGTATTTTTGAAAATTATCCCACTGAACCGGGTCAAAAGTATGCTACTATAGAAAAGCAAACCCTGCTCCTCCAATGAAGGAGGATTTACGGGTGTTGGGCTAGAATAATACAAACACAGAGCCTATTAGGAGGGGATTCAGATGAGTTGGAAAGCAGCATGGGAAAAGTGGAGTGGATTCTCTGGACTAGATGAAGAGATGGGGAATGCCCTTCTTTCGATCAATGATGATGAGAAAGCCCTCGAAGACGCATTCTATAAAGACCTTGAGTTCGGTACTGGTGGCATGCGAGGAGAAATCGGACCTGGAACGAACCGGATGAATGTATATACCGTCAGGAAGGCATCTGAAGGATTGGCCCGTTACATAGAAGATCAAGGGGAGGAAGCGAAGCGGCGGGGCGTGGTGATCGCGTATGATTCACGGCATAAGTCACCTGAATTCGCCATGGAGTCTGCCAAGACCTTGGCGACTCACGGTATCCAGACCTATGTGTTCGATGAATTGGCTCCGACACCGGAGTTATCTTTTGCCCTCAGGACGCTCAATGCTTTCTCGGGAATTGTCGTCACGGCGAGTCATAACCCCCCTGAATATAATGGATACAAAGTATATGGTGAGGACGGGGCACAGCTTCCGCCCCATGAAGCAGATGAAGTGATAAGAAGGGTCAATGAAGTAGAGGATGAGCTGGTGATCAAGGTGCTTCCTGAAGAGGAATTGAAGCAAAAAGGCCTGATCAAGATGATCGGGAAAGAAATTGATCAATCCTATCTCGAGCATCTTCTCACGATTTCGGAAAAACCACAGATCGCTGCGGAAGTCGATTTAAAGATCGTCTTTACACCCCTTCATGGAACAGGTCTGAAAATGGCAGAACGCGGCCTTGAGGCTCTTGGCTACAAGCATGTCCATATCGTCAGTGAGCAGGCTATTCCGGATCCGGAATTCACAACGGTTGCTTCGCCCAATCCGGAAGAAAGGAAAGCGTTCGGATATGCCATCCGTCAAGGGAAGGAAATCGATGCTGATATCCTGATCGCCACCGATCCGGATGCAGATCGCCTGGGAGTTGCAGTGAAAGGCGGAAGCGGGGAGTATATCCTCCTTACGGGTAATCAGACAGGCGCGATCCTGATGGACTATATATTGGCAAGGAAGCAGGAGAAGAATCAGCTCCCGGCGAACGGACGGGTATTCAAGACGATCGTCACGTCGGAACTTGGGCGTAAAGTAGCCGAGCACTATGGCGCTTCTGTCGAGGATGTGTTGACAGGGTTCAAGTTCATCGGAGAAAAGATCAAAGCATACGAACAATCGGGCGAACATACCTTCTTGTTCGGTTATGAAGAAAGCTACGGGTATTTGATCGGTGATTTTGCCCGTGATAAAGATGCCATCCAGGCCGTCCTCATGGCAGCGGAAGCAGCGGCCTACTATAAGGGGCAGGGGAAAACACTCCAGGATGTACTGAATGAACTGTATGAGCGTCACGGTTATTATCAGGAGGGACTGCAAAGCATGACCCTCAAAGGGAAAGAGGGAGCCGAACAGATCCAGGGCATCCTGAAGGATTTCCGATCTGATCCCCTTAAAGAAATTGCCGGAAGAAAGGTGGTCACCGCTGAAGATTATGCAAGCGGTGAGCGGACCAATCTGCTGACAGGCGAAAAAGAAACCATCGATCTTCCTTCTTCGAATGTGTTGAAATATTTCCTTGATAATGGGTCTTGGGTATGTCTCCGTCCATCGGGAACCGAACCGAAAATCAAGTTCTATTTCAGCGTGGTCGGTGCCACCAAGCAGGAGAGCGATGAATTGCTGCACGTCATCCAGGAAGACTTCATGGTGAAAGTCGAAGGGAAGATGCAAGCGAAAGCAGGGAAGGCTTAATGCCTTCCTTCTTTTTTTGTGGAAAGTCAGACAAAAGTCGTAGCGGGTCTTGAGACCTTAAGCGAATGCCGATTGGCCGGAAGGAGTTATACTAGAGAGGAGAAGAAAGGGCGAATACGATGAACGAAGGATCAAACATCGAACTTTTAAAGGAAATTGCCGAATTATTGAATACCGAGACCGAAATGGAATCCATGATGAGCGAAGCATTGAATAAGCTGATCAATGGGACGGTCTTCACGAGCGGCTGGATCTTTTTCATTGATCATACAGGGAAACATGAAATGGTCTCTCATCAGAACCTTCCAGCATCCTTGACAGAACGCGGATGTGAGCGGATGAAAGAAGGCGGGTGCTGGTGTGTCAACCGATTTATCAAAGGGAAGCTTACCAAGGCGACGAATATCATTGAATGCCTGCGAATTGAAAAAGCAATCGAAGAAGATCCGAATGCGACAAACGATATCCTCTATCATGCAACGGTTCCCCTTCAGTCCGGGCAGGAATCGTTTGGCTTATTGAATATGGCAGCACCGTATAAGACCCATTACTCCCAGGAGGAGCTTGCTCTTTTGGAATCTGTCGCTTTTCAGATCGGCTCTGCCATCAAGCGGATCACCTTGACGAAAAAGGAGCAGGAACTTGCCCTGATCGGGGAAAGGAACCGATTGGCCAGGGACCTCCATGATTCCGTCAATCAGCTGCTCTTTTCCCTCACATTGACGGCAAGGGGCGGTTCGGCTATGACGGGTGACCAGGATGTCAAGGATACGTTCCAGACGATCCAGGGCATGGCGCAGGAAGCTCTGTCAGAAATGAGGGCCCTGATCTGGCAATTGAAGCCTCACGGACTTGAGAACGGACTCGTCCAAGCAGTCAGGGGCTATGCGGATATGCTCGGGCTGAAGCTTGATGCGGAGATAAAGGGACTGGCATGTTTGGATTCAAAATATGAAGAAGCGCTCTGGAGGGTAAGCCAGGAGGCTCTGAATAATTGCAAGAAGCATGCAGGTGTCCAGTCAGTGCGATACCGGTTGACGAGGAGGAGTGACCTTGTCGAGCTGATCATTGAGGATGATGGCTATGGCTTCCACTACGATCCCTCCAATTCCCTCCCTTCCGTGGGTCTCCAGGGAATGAAGGAGCGGATCAAGGCAGTAGGAGGAAGCCTCACCATCGATTCGGCACTCGGAAAGGGCACGGTCCTCTCCGTGAAGATACCATGTTAGGAGGTAGAAGGGATTGATCAAAATATTGATTGTCGATGACCACCACGTTGTCAGGAGGGGGCTTGCCTTCTTCTTGAAGACCCAGAAAGATATGGACATCATCGGCGAAGCGAAAAACGGGAAAGAAGCGGTCGAAATGGCTGCAGCCCTCGTTCCGGATATCATCCTCATGGATCTTATGATGCCGGAGATGGATGGAATCGAAGCCACAAGAAAAATCAAAGCGGTCAACCCGGGAATCCAGATCATGATGCTCACGAGCTTCTCGGATCAAGACCAGGTTGTTCCTGCCATCGAAGCAGGGGCGGGAGGATATCAGCTCAAGGATATTGAGCCTGATGAGCTGGTGAAAAGCATCAGGAAGCTCCTGTCCGGGGAGAATTCCCTTCACCCGAAGGCGACGAATCATCTTCTGACCAGAATCACCAAAAAAGAACCACCCAATAAGATTCATGAGCTCACGAGAAGGGAATCTGAGGTGCTCAAGGAATTGACCAAAGGAAAGAGCAATAAAGATATCGCCTCGAGCCTTTTTATCACAGAGAAGACGGTGAAGACCCATATCTCCAATATCTTTTCTAAACTTGAGGTGACAGACAGGACGCAGGCAGCCCTCTACGCTGTTAAAAATCAGCTTGCATGGAAGGATGAATGAGCATGAATATCACAGTCATCAACGGAACGCCGAGAAAGCAAGGGAGGACAGGCATCGTAGCCCGTTACTTGTCCAAACAGTACGGATGCAGCCTGATCGACCTTAGCGACGGGAGCATCCCTCTATACACAGGGGAACGGGAGCAATCCGAACTGGAAGCGGTCCGGTCGTTGAAACAGAAGGTACAGGACGCAGATGCTGTCATACTTTGTTCCCCCGAGTATCACAGTGGAATGAGCGGTGCGTTGAAAAACGCCATGGACTTCATGGGCAGCGACCAATTTGCCCATAAGCCCGTGGCCATCATCGCGTGCTCGGGAGGAGGGAAAGGCGGCATCAACTGCCTGACGAATCTCCGGACCGTGAGCCGAGGTGTGTATGCCAACGTCATCCCAAGGCAGCTGGTTCTTGATCCTCACTGTTTTGACCGGGAAAAGGATACGCTTTTACCTGATCCTGAAGCATTGGTCGAAGGCATGATGAAGGAACTGATGGTTTACGCAGAAGCGCATGCATCCATACGCGGGAAGCTTGTCCAGCCCTGAAAATTTGAAAAACCGACCTGTAGTGTCAGGTCGGCCGGTGGAATTCTCTTGTTTACATTTTGACAGCATCGACTTCCAGTGGTTGCTCTTCACTGTAGGTGATGTTGGCATGTTCGATATAGCGTAAAAGCGTATATAGGCTGCGTTCCACAACCGTATAATCGTGCGAAAAGTGATAGGCATGCAGGAAATGTTCGATCCTCTTTGAGAGAAGGTCGTCCTTCGTCCTCACCATCAAGATCAGCAGGTTATCCCATTCTGACCGATGAGTGTAGTATAGCGCCTTGTCGTAGTCCACTTTATCCACTCTGGTTCCCTCCTTCTGAAGGGGTACTGTTAGTGTATGGAGACATACGGGGGAACTTCCTCAGCAAAACTTGGCACTGTGGATTCTTCTGCTTCTCCTTATTTTGGGTGAATAAAGTCCCCTTCCTACCCTCATTCTAAAGGGAAAAGAACAAGAGGTGAGATACATGAAGAAGCCCCTTCTCATCATTTGCCTGCTGTCCATCCTGTTTCCATGCTTAGCCAATGCAACAGAAGTGGACTATAAAAAATTCGGCCGGATCGCTTCCGTCGTCGTCAAAGAAGACTATCCAGGACAGGCCGTCAAGGATTATCACTACCTGGGCCGAAAGCAACTGACGAGCGAAAAGGTATCCGATACATTCGAGTTCACCGTACAGGAGAATAACAGGGATAAAAGGGTATTGATCATCGTCGTACATGACCTGGCGAATGAGAAAACGCTGAACATCACGGTCCATGAATGAAATGCCTCCCTTTGGGGAGGTTTTTTTACGACTTACTATAGTGAATCAGGAAAAAAAAACCTGCATGGAGAATGGGATGTCTGGTATAATGGATGTTATCAATGAAAAGAAGGGAGATTGGCAATCCGATGTGAGTACAGCTTTTTTTCTAGCCTGAAAATTGAATAATGGGAGGAAAAAAAGATGCATTCCATCGCATTTCGACATCTCTGGTTCGGTCAGGCGTTGGCCAATCTTGGCGACGTCTTATATATTGTGGGACTGATTTCGGCTGTTTATGCCATGACGGGGTCGGCCGTTTATATGACTGCAGTTCCACTGATCATCACCTTTTCCCGCTTCGTGAGTTCCGTGGCGGCACCGCTCCTTATGAACAGGGCCACGCTCAGGACACTTCTTGCCTGGTCGCAGGCAGGGAAGACAGCATTGTTGTTCACTGTTCTGTTTGCCCTGCAGAGTTCTTCCGTTTGGCCGCTGCTCTTGCTGGGGGCGGGAATCGCTTTTCTGGACGGATGGGCGCTCCCGGCGCGTAATGCCTTCGTCCCCTATCTCGTCAAAAGGGAAGAACTGATGGGGGCAAACGGTTTCTTATCGACCGTCGATCAGATCATCCAGTTTTCCAGCTGGGCCCTTGGAGGAGTATTGCTCTCCCTTATCGGGGTTGATTATCTCTTTGTCACCGTATTCATTCTGTTCCTTGTCAGTACGGTCTACATGTTCCGGCTTCCGGCAGCCCTGAAGCCCAATCTCGAAGAACGGAAATCATGGTGGGCGCAGCTTGGTGAAGGATGGGTGCTGGTGAAAGAGAAAAAAGGACTGGTACCGGTATTTTGCGTGTATGCCCTTGAGTCCATCGCGGCCACAGTGTGGATCGCCGCTGTTCTTTACCTGTATGTGGATCGCCAGCTTGGTAAGGGAGAAGAATGGTGGGGATTCATCAACAGCGCCTTCTTTATCGGCCTGCTTCTTGCATCCGTCGTCATCTTCCGCTATCACGGGATGTTCAGCAGAAAGCGGGCGTCCGTTTTGCCCCTGACCATCATCATGACATCGGTCATCACCCTTTTCTTTGCTTGGAATGAACTGGCGATTTGGGCCCTCGTCCTTTCTCTGTTGTTCGGTTTATTCGATCAGCTGAAGACGATCATACTCCAGACGTATCTTCAGGAGAGCGCGCCACCCGATGAACTGGGCAAAATCTATGCAGCACAGGGAACGATGACGACCCTGCTGTTCGGTCTCTCTTCCGCAGGTGCAGGTCTGCTGGTGGAGAGCTGGTCGATTCCAGTTGTCTTCACCTTCTCGGGCATCCTTCTCGCTCTTTCAATCATTCCGATGATGGTATTCTTGAAGAATGAATAAGCTTCAACCACGTGTCGTACCGGCACGTGGTTTTTTCGTATGTCAGAAGTCAATTGCTCCCGGTTCCTTTCATCAAATGGCCGACCTTATCATACAGTTAGATAAGAGTGATATTAAGGGGGATGGCGATGAATTTAGAGGAACAGCGACAGTTGCAGCATGCAATCGCTGAAATTACCGAGATTGCTTCAGGATTTGGATTGGACTTTTACCCAATGAGATACGAAATTTGTCCTGCCGACATCATTTATACATTCGGTGCTTACGGGATGCCGACCCGTTTCTCCCATTGGAGCTTCGGCAAGCAGTTCCATAAGATGAAGCTTCAGTATGATCTGGGACTGAGCAAGATTTATGAGCTTGTCATCAATTCGGATCCATGCTATGCCTTCCTGCTCGATTCAAATTCATTGATACAAAATAAATTGATCGTCGCTCATGTCCTGGCACACTGTGATTTCTTCAAGAACAATGTGAGATTCCAAAACACGAAGCGGGATATGGTCGAGAGCATGTCGGCGACGGCAGAGCGGGTGAGGCAGTATGAAATCGAACACGGGAAGCAGGAGGTTGAGAACTTCCTTGATGCAGTCCTTGCAGTCGATGAACATATCGATCCTTCCCTCATGAGGCCCAAACTTTCGTGGACAATGGATGATGTGGAGTGGGTGGAGGAAGAAACGTCGCCAGTCACTCCGTACGATGATCTCTGGTCCCTGGATGAAAAGCCGAAAAAGGTCCAAAAGAAGAAGGTGAAGAAGAAGTTCCCCCCTCAACCTGAAAAGGATATCCTGCTCTTCATCGAACAGTACAGCCGTGAGCTGACCGATTGGCAACGGGATATCCTGACGATGATGAGGGAGGAAATGCTCTATTTCTGGCCTCAGCTCGAAACGAAAATCATGAATGAAGGCTGGGCGTCCTATTGGCATCAGCGCATCATCAGGGAAATGGACCTCACATCGGGTGAATCCATTGAGTTTGCGAAGTTGAATGCAGGGGTCGTCCAGCCGTCACGGACGCAGATCAACCCTTATTACCTAGGATTGAAGATCTTTGAAGATATCGAGGACCGCTATAATCATCCGACAGAAGAGATGAAGAAGCGGGGCGTGAAGGAAAACTCGGGAAGGGAAAAAATGTTCGAGGTGAGAGAAATTGAATCCGACATTTCTTTCCTGAGGAATTACCTTACGAAAGACCTCGTGACAAGGGAAGATATGTATCTATTCCAGAAGCAGGGGAAGGACTACAAGATCGTTGACAAAGAGTGGACCCATGTAAGGGATCAGCTTGTGGGCATGAGGGTGAACGGAGGATTCCCGTACATCACGGTCGATGACGGGGACTACATGAAGAGTGGTGAACTGTACCTTAAGCACTGGTTTGAAGATGTGGAGCTCGACATTAAATATTTGGAGAAAGTGCTGCCGTATCTTCATCAGCTATGGGGGAGACCGGTCCATATGGAGACCCGGGTGGAAGGAAGGAATATGCAGTTCACCTATGATGGTCGGAGTGTTCAAAGAAAATATTTGTAATCTACGGGGGCCGGAGAGCCCCTTTTTTCATGTTTCAGGTACAGCTCGGGAATCTTGTTCTAAAATCAGGCCCCCCTTTATAAAATGAAGCAAGGAGGCGATTGTATGGCTGAAGTCGAAGTATTCATTGGAGATCTGGAAGATCCTGCTTTTCAGTATGAGGGCGGTGATTGGAATCATAATTATCCGAAGAGGATCAGTCCGTTCCTTCCTGATGGATCCGATCTGTTCTACAGGATCCTGGATGGCATCTACAAGAAAGAGTTGGTGGGGAGACAGACGGATTGGGGAAGCCACACGTGCCTGCTCTATCCTCATGAAATGATCCAGGTGCTGTCGGGTCATTACGCGGATAAGAGAACCGGGGAAGATGTCGAAAAACTGTTCAGGATGATCCTGGATCTTGATCCAGGTATTCAATACGGCCTTGTGGCCTGTGAAATGGGATAGGATGGCCCCTTTTTTTTCACTGGGAAATCAACCTCGCATTAGGAGTGAAAGAAGAAGGGAACCTGCCCATATTGCATGGTTTAAAACCTCCCGTAATTGGGGTATACACCTCAATTGGAGGGGTTGAAAATGTTACACCAAGAAAATGAACTGAGTACAACCGTAAATTCAAAAAAAGACTTCTACATTCAACAGCTCTTACGAATCGGAGTATATAAATATAAAGATCAACAGCTGTATGAATTACCAATGGGAGAGCTTCAGGAAGTGTATCTCGACTTCTATGTAGCTCCTGATAATAAGAGAAAATAAAAATGACGATCTGTAGAGATCGTCATTTTTATTTTGGGTTGAAGCCTATGCTTGTCGCCTCAGAACGACCCGCCTCCGCTTTTCTTTCATGTCTAGCTCCGGCGGGTTGAGGCTCGAGGTCATAAGTCAAACCGTCCAAAAAGGCAAAGGGCGCCTTTCCGAACGGTTCGCCTTATGCTTGTCGCCTCAGAACGACCCGCCTCCGCTTTTCTTTCATGTCTAGCTCCGGCGGGTTGAGGCTCGAGGTCATAAGTCAAACCGTCCAAAAAGGCAAAGGGCGCCTTTCCGAACGGTTCGTCTTATGCTTGTCGGGTCAGAACACCCCCGCCTCCGCTTTTCTTAAGGGACTTCGTGTCCCATTGAGGCGTGGAGGATTTCGAACCATTGGTCGTGGTTGAGGGTGATGTTCAGTGAGTTGATGGCTGATTGAATTCGTTCTTTTTTGCCCGATCCGACAATCGGCATGATGCGTGCAGGGTGTGTGAGGAGCCAGGCGTACAGGATTTCGTCGATTCCGTTGGCACCAGTTTCGCCTTGTACTTTTTCAAGTGCAGCGCGCAGGCGGTCTGCTTTTTCATCGCCTTGTTTGAAGATGGCTCCTCCGGCAAGTGGTGACCAGGCCATTGGTGGCACCTTCTTCTCCTGACAAAGGTTCAGCGTGCCGTCTTCGATGTTTTCAAGCTCGTAAGCAGATAGTTCGATCTGGTTGGTCACAAGCGGGAAAGGAAGATGTGCCTGAAGCATGGACCATTGGTGATGTTTGAAATTCGAGACACCGAAATGTTTAACCTTACCGGCGTCTTTCAACTGAGTGAAGGCGTCTGCAACTTGTTCAGGGTCCATGAATGGATCGGGACGGTGAATCAGCAGGACGTCGATATAATCTGTTGACAGGTTCTTCAGTGACTGATCCACAGATTCAAGGATATGGGACTTCGATGTATTGTAATGGTGGGTACGGTGCTGCGGTCGTTGTTCGGAAGGAATGACGATTCCGCATTTAGTGACGATCTCCATCTGGTCCCGCAAAGAAGGCTTCAGTGAAAGAGCCTCTCCGAATAGCTCTTCACATTTGTACGAGCCATATAAATCTGCGTGATCAAATGTTGTAATGCCTTGTTCCAGGTCATGCTGGATCAGTGAGAGGGTTTCTTCTTTTGTATAATCCCAGTCTGCAAGCCTCCAAAAACCGTGGACGATTCTTGAGAAACTGAGGTCTTCAGTGATTTTTATTCTTTCCATGGAGCATTCCTCATTTCATGCAATTGGTATGTATGGTTGTTTGTGCAGTCATACTAATGAATATCTTACTACACAGATGGGTGGAACACGAAATGCTAGACCTCATTTCCGCATTTTTTTCTGAGGAAGATGCAGAACGGTTCAAGGTGAAAAGGGTAGGTGAATGCGTATGGGTGGTGGACGGTCCAGGGGGCACTTTTTATCTGAAAAGGAGGATGGAGATGGACTTGGAAGAGAAGATCACCACATATCTTCATCGCTGTTCCATCATGGCGGAGTTGCCTCACCCAACACGACAAGGAGGATTCATTACCTGGTCGGGTGAATGCGGGTACGCCCTATACGCATGCATTCCAGGAATCCGCCCTGGATGGGATGCTTCGAACATGTCTGCTATCGGGACCTATTTGGCCAATCTTCATGCGGTCTTCATGCACTTTCCGTCCGAGAGAGTCAAAACATGGGACATCTCCCTTCATACGATGGAGTGGATCCAGCAATGCAGCCATTCTACAGCCATCGACTGGGCACGGTCCCTTATGATTCCATTTTGCAGTCAGGATCTTGAGGGAGGAAAGCAGCTTGTGCATGGTGATGTTCATCCCGGGAATCTCCTTATCGATAAAGAAGGGGATGTTGGCATCATCGACTTTCACCGGCTGCGTGTCGCCCACCGAATGGCGGACGCAGCCTATTTCTGCACCCACCTCATCATTCACAATGGCATATCCCTGCCATTGATCACTGCATTCTTAAAAGGTTACGGTGCTGAATCCCCTTTTAAGGAAGGGGAGGTTGCACAATTCATGCATCATCTTACCATGTTCATCATTCAATATGCCTTTTACCTTGGGCAGGCAGACGATCCCTTCGCTTCATTATCCCAGCTCACAGCGGTATCCGAAGCGGTTCACGATCTGATGTCCCCTCCAAGAAATACTTGAAAACCTTTTGATACTATGGCAAAGTTAGGAATGAAGATAACGCCCGATATCGTGATTATTGTAGGGGGACCGGTGTGGCCGGTTGAGAGTGCATCCGTCAGATGCTGACCCTTTGAACCTGAACTGGCTCATACCAGCGTAGGAAACAGATCGTAGACAGAATTCTTGTTTAATGATGCGTCCTAGGCAAATGAGCCTCGGGCGTTTTTTTCTGTACATATTTAGTGAAGGGGCGTATGCATCTTGAGAAAATGGATCATGGTCGTAAGTGCAATCCTCCTGCTGACTGCATGCAGTTCAGGCGGAACTGAAAAAGAAAAACTCAAAAAGGTATCGGTCGTCCTTGATTGGACCCCGAATACAAACCATACCGGTTTGTATGTGGCAAAAGAAAAAGGATATTTTGAAAAGCAAGGACTCGATGTTGACATCATCATGCCAGGTGAAGCAGGTGCGGACCAATTGGTAGCATCGGGAAAGGCGGATTTCGGTGTGGGGTATCAGGAAGGTGTCACACAGGCAAGGGTTCAGAATGTACCGATCGTCTCGATTGCGGCCATCATACAGCATAATACATCGGGCTTTGCAGCACCGAAAGACAAAGGGATCACCAAGCCTGAAGACTTCGAAGGCAAGACATACGGTGGATGGGGTTCTCCCGTAGAGGAAGCGGTCATGAGCTCGATCATGAAACAGGAAGGGGCCGACGTGAAGAAGGTCAACTTCGTGAATATGGGGGATACTGACTTCTTTACGGCTGTGAAAAGGGATATCGACTTTGCCTGGATCTTTTATGGCTGGACGGGGATTGAAGCCGAACTCCGTGGGGAAGAACTTGATATGATGTACGTCAAGGATTACTCGGATAAGCTTGACTACTACACCCCTGTCCTCACGACGAACGAATCACATATAGAGGATGATCCTGACACGGTCAAGGCATTCCTGAAGGCAGCAACGGAAGGATATGAGTACAGCATCGAACATCCGGATGAAGCAGGCAAGATCCTCCTAAAAGAAGCACCCGACCTTGATGAAGAGCTCGTCATGAAAAGCCAGGAATGGCTTGCACCGAAATACAAAGACGATGCGGAGAGATGGGGAGAGCAGAAAGCGGAAGTATGGAAGAATTACGCTGATTGGATGTTCGATAATGGACTTCTCGATAAGAAACTTGATAGTCAAAAAGCCTACACAAATGAATTTTTACCTGGAGAGTGAGCATAAATGGCAAATGCATTGGTCAGTATTCAAATCATCCCGAAAACGAAGAATGGTGAAGATGTCATCCCTTATGTCGACGAAGCGATCGCAGTCATAGAAGAATCGGGAGTGCATTATGAAGTGAATCCGTTGGAAACGACAATGGAAGGTGAACTCAGCGAGTTGTTCAAGATCGTGGAGCGCATGAATGAGAAGATGATCGCAAGGGGAAGCGTGAATGTCATCTCTCAGATCAAGGTTCTCTATCAGCCTCAAGGCATCGAAATGACGGATCTTACCGGTAAATACCGTTCATGATGAACGGAATCAGGAAGGGATGGCGGCCGGTTTCGGCCCTCATCCTTTTATTCATCTTCTGGCAGGTGGCGGTGAAGGTGTTCACCATCCCCCAATGGTTGCTGCCATCCCCTATGAAGGTTATTTCCGAGGGCATGGCTTCATGGGACTCCTTCCGTATCCATCTTACTTCTACAGTCGGGCTCTCCGTTTCCGGCTTCTTGATCGGATGTGCTGCGGGTCTCGCTGTGGCTGTCACACTGCATCTTCTTCCAGGGGTGAGGGAAGCGGTCTATCCGCTGATGATCTTATCGCAAAATGTGCCCATCATCGTACTCGCCCCACTTTTGGTCATATGGTTCGGTTTTGGCCTGCTGCCTAAGTTCCTGGTAATCACGCTTGTGTGCTTCTTTCCGATAGCAGTCTCCACCATGGACGGGTTCAGGCAGACTGGACGCCATTATATTCACTATATGAAAATGGCTGGGGCCACCAAGGGGCAGATCTTCAGGAAGGTGGAGTGGCCCCATGCCCTTCCATCCATCTTCTCAGGTCTGAAGATTGCGGCCACATACAGCGTCATGGGAGCTGTCATTTCTGAGTGGCTTGGGTCTCAGAAGGGAATCGGTGTCTATATGACGCTTGCATCCTCGGCATTCAGGACCGATCGTGTATTCGTGGCGATCTTCGCCATCATGATCTTGAGCTTGTTGTTTTTCACGGTCATCGTCCTCCTGGAGCGATGGTGTGTGAAAGGGAAGAAGGAGGAATTGAAATGAGTCAGCTACACATCAAGTCTTTATCGAAGCAATTCGATCATCACCCTGTCCTTCGGGATCTATCCCTTCAGGTTGAAGAAGGGGAGTTCGTGTCCATCCTTGGCCCTTCAGGCAGCGGGAAAACTACACTCTTTCATTTGATTGGCGGGATGATGGAACCTGAAGAAGGCTTCATCATTCTCAACGGGGAGAATATCAACGGTAAGACCGGGTTCATCAGCTACATGCCGCAGGATCATGCGTTATTACCGTGGAGAACGGTTCTCGGAAATGTGATCCTGGGTCAGGAAATTCACGGGAGGAAAGACGAGGAACAGGCTAGAAAGTGGATCGGGCGTGCAGGACTTTCAGGTTATGAGGGGGCGTATCCCGATGAGCTCTCCGGTGGGATGAAGCAAAGGGTCGCTTTCATCAGGGCCTTGATGAGTCCGCAATCCCTGCTGTGCCTTGATGAGCCGTTCTCCAGTCTCGATGAGTTCACAAGGCTCGACATGCAAAAATGGCTCATGGATATCTGGGAAGAGGATAAGAGATCAGTTCTCTTCATCACCCATAACATAGACGAGGCACTTTTCCTGTCTGATCGCATCATTGTGTTATCGGGGAAGCCTTCGAGCGTTCAGAAAGAATTCAGGGTGCCCTATGCGCGTCCAAGGGACGAAGGGATCATTTTAAGCGCGGAATTTCTTGAGCACAAAAAAGAAATCTTCAGGGAGTTGACGAAGCATGTTCAGCATGATTGATGCCCATATCCATTGGGATGGGTATTCTCCCGGGCAACGTTCTGTAATCCTTGATTCCCTCGATCGCCATGGGGTTAAGGCGATGATTGCTGTGGGGATGGACTTGAAGTCGAGCAGGGAAACATTGGACCTGTCCTTGATCGATGGGCGGGTGAAGGCGGCAGCCGGGTTCCACCCGGAACAGGAGCTTCCTTCTACGGAAGAAATCGAGGAGATCTTCACCTTCCTAGATCAGCATGCGGAATCACTGGTTGCCGTGGGGGAGGTGGGTCTCCCTTATTACAAAATGCAGGGTGATGCGACCCTTGAAATGAAACCCTATGAAGAATTGCTGGAGAGGTTCATTGTGAAGGCGAAGTCCCTTGATAAGCCTGTCGTCCTCCATTGCATTTACGAGCATGCCAGTGTAGCATGTAATCTGTTGGAGCGTCATTCGGTGGAGAAGGCGCATTTTCACTGGTTCAAAGGGGACGAAGCGATTCTTGAGAGGGTGCTGTCCAATGGATATAAATTGTCGGTCACTCCGGATGTGATGTATGAAGATGAGATTCAAAAGATCGTGCAAAAAGCCGCGCTTGATGCCATCATGGTTGAAACCGACGGCCCCTGGCCGTTTGAAGGGCCATTTAAAGGGCAGATGACCCACCCCAGTATGATGAGAAAAACCATTGAATGCATCGCCTCAATCAAAAAGCTGGATGAAACCGAGACTGCCGAGAGGATCTTTACCGAAACAAAGCAATTTTACAGGCTCTCCATCTAAATGGAGAGTTTTTTTTGGTATAAGCAGGTATTTCCAACATATTTGATCCCGCGTAGGAAAAAATGAAAAGGAATACGTAGGAAATGGGTGAACCCAATGGAAATCAACAATCAAAATGCTATCTATCAGGCGGGTGATATCGTCTATGTCATCTACCGCAACCCCCACACTCAAAGCGTGGCGAATGTCCAGGCTGCAGCTGTGGTCAATGACCCGGAACATCCGGAAGAACTTGCTCTGTTCATGTACGAAACTTATTATCCATTGACGAATGAGGTCGCTGTTTACGCTTCAGAAGCAGATGCTGAAGCAGCATATACACAATCATTCGGTCAGATGTAGGAGGACGAAATGCTGAAACCATTCATGCCCCAATTGGTCTACTTTGAACCAGGGGCCCTGGAGTATCCCCTGGGGAAACAGCTAAAAGAAAAGTTTGAGAAACTGGACGTGGAAATCCGCTACACCACTTCCCACAATCAGGTGCGGAATCTGCCGGGAGAAAACCACTTCCAAAAATATAGGATTGCAAAATCGACCCTGGTAGTCGGTGTCAGGAAAACCTTGAAATTCGACACTTCAAAACCTTCCGCAGAATATGCAATTCCATTCGCCACAGGGTGTATGGGGCATTGCCATTATTGCTATCTTCAAACAACGATGGGAAGCAAACCATATATAAGGACCTATGTGAACGTGGATGAGATTTTTGACGCAGCCGATCAGTATATCAAGGAGCGTGCGCCTGAATTCACACGATTCGAGGCGGCCTGTACGTCGGATATTGTGGGGATTGACCATATCACGCATACGCTGAAACGCGCAATCGAACACTTTGGGGAATCAGAACATGGAAAGCTCCGGTTCGTGACGAAATTCCACCATGTCGATCACCTTCTCGATGCGAAGCATAATGGAAAGACACGCTTCAGGTTCAGCATCAATGCCGATTACGTCATCAAGAATTTTGAACCTGGTACATCGCGATTGGATCAACGGATCGAGGCTGCTGCGAAAGTGGCGGAAGCAGGGTACCCACTCGGCTTCATAGTAGCACCCATCTATCTTCACGAAGGATGGGAAGAAGGGTACAAAACCATGTTTGAACACCTTGAAGCCACTTTGCCCGCATCCGCCAAAAAAGATCTCACGTTCGAATTCATCCAGCATCGGTTCACGAAACCTGCAAAACGGGTGATCGAGAAGAATTATCCTATGACAAAACTTGAACTCAATGAAGAAGAACGACGCTATAAGTGGGGGAAATACGGGATAGGGAAATACATTTATCAGAAAGATGAAGAGCAGGATATCAAAGATCATCTATACAGCTATATGGAGAAAGCGTTCCCTGATGCTAAACTTGAATATTTCACATAAAAAATGACCGCCATGATCGTCATGGCGGTCAATTCATCCTGATGGAGGGAAGCAGGGATTCAAGGTCCCTGACCTTCATCGCGATTTCGTCACAAATTTCCTGGAAAAATACCCATTCCTCCAAATCGGAGGTAGAACGTTTCTGCGGGTTGGGAAGATTCCAATGGATGACTTTTTCTTTCCATTCTTCGGGTACCTTGATGGCGTCGTCCAATTCTTCGTCGTAGATCGTGACAATAAGGGATGCACCGGCGAGTTCGTCAATTTGAATGGGATCCCTTCTAAGGGTGTCTATATCAATGCTATATTCCTTCATGGCAAGGGTACTAAGGCTTTTTTTACGGTTTTTCCTTGTTAATCCAGCACTTTTAAAGGCCCAGCCGGACATGTCAAGCCTTCCAGCCCAACCTTCAGCGATGGAGCTTCGATCCTGGCCAGGTGAAAGAAAGTAAACGGTATTTTTCATTCTATCAAGTTCCTTTCTCGAATCATCATGCTGTTACTTATTATCTACCCCGATATGCTCGTTTTAATCATGGTATGTATTAGTATTTATTGTGAATTCGTTTCAGCATCCACTTCCGGTCGGGTTTCATACCTGTTTCCTCCTGATTCTAGTAAATTAGTAGAGTTTCTTCCATCGAGTAAGAAAATCCTAGATTAAAAAAACGGTTTCATATAAAATTGTATAGGGTAAAGATTACGAATTATCTTTATATATTTTTTTAGGGAGGTACCATATGAAACTGAACCTGACAACAAAGATTATCTTGGCCCTGATTTTGGGTGCCATAGTAGGGTTGCTACTCAATCTATTCGCTAAGGACTGGTTCGATGTCCTTGACCCATATCTATTGACCCCGCTGGGACAAATCTTCCTAAACTTAATCAGCATGCTTGTCGTACCCATCGTTTTCCTATCCATCGTCCTTGGGACAGCAGGATTGGGAGATCCGAAGAAGCTTGGAAGGATCGGAGTCAAGACTGTATCATTCTTCTTGATCACTACGTGCATCGCGATTGTGATCGGTCTTCTCATGGCCTACGCGATCGACCCGGGAATGGTCGAGGGCATCGATAAATCACAGGCGGAGGGGTATAAGACAGAAGAGGCTCCACCTGTAGGAGAAACCTTGTTGAATATCATTCCGAAGAACCCGATTGCTTCAATGAGCGAAGGCAATATGCTCCAGATCATTGCATTCGCCATTTTCGTAGGACTCGGTCTGACCGCACTTGGTGATAAGACGAAAGGGATATTAAAGCTCTTTGAACAAGGTAATGATTTGATGATGTATCTCGTGGGCATTGTCATGAAGTTTGCACCTTATGGAACATTCGGCTTGCTTGCTTCAGCCATCGGAAGCCAAGGGCTAAGCGCCCTTAAAGCTATGTGGCTGTACTTCCTAGTCGTGCTTCTCGCCCTCATCGTACACGGTGTGGTGACCTATGGTTCAGCGGTGGGCTTCCTCGCAAAGAAGAATCCGCTATGGTTCTTCAAGAACTTCAGCCCGGCCATGAGTGTGGCTTTCGGGACATCCAGCAGTAATGCCACGTTGCCCGTTTCCATGGAAGTAGCTCAAGAGAAGTTGAAGGTATCCAAAACAGTCAGTTCTTTTGTACAGCCATTAGGCGCCACGATTAATATGGACGGGACCGCCATCATGCAGGGGGTGGCGACAGTGTTCATCGCACAGGTCTATGGAATCGACCTTTCCATGGAGCAGTTGGTCACCGTTGTCCTCACCGCTGTTCTTGCAAGTATCGGTACGGCAGGGGTGCCTGGCGTCGGGCTCATCATGCTTGCCATGGTGTTAAACAGCGTCAACTTGCCGGTAGAAGGGATTGGGTTGATCCTGGGGATTGACCGACTCCTTGACATGGCGAGGACCGCAATCAACATTTCTGGTGATGCTGCATGTGCCTTATACGTTTCAGAGTCTGAAAAGAAGCGCACCATCAAAGAACAGCGCGGCGAATCTGTCAGATCATAATAGGTACCAGTCAAAAAAATCCGGACCATGTCCGGATTTTTTTGTTTTTTAGGGAAATACAGAAAAAGGGTTTAACTCCATTTAAAATAGGTTAAGGAAAAAGTACTATGACCAAGGGAGGCAGTCATGCTCTTTTTTGAATAAAAAACCTCGAGAACCCTCCTTCTATCACCCCTCATTTCGTCATGATTTGAAATAAATTTAAATAATTCGACATGAATATTTATCGGATAAACAAAAAAAACCCTTTCGTTTTACGCGTTTTTTACGCATAATTATACAAAAAATGAATTGCGTATGCTCAATTAAATTTTCATTATTCCAGAAATGTGTTAAGATTTATCTTGTGTCTCAGAAAGAGGAGATTATTGCAGAGGAGATTTAAAATTGCATACGTGATTCAAAATTTTGAATAAGGAGGAAGCGTGATGGCAGACAGCTTAACAATGGCAACCTGGCTTTGGCTCTTAATTCCGATGCCTCTATTGATTATTTTTTCAATTATCACTTTATTAACCGAAAAGACAAAGGAGTAGATTATGGACATTAATATCGAAACATTGACAGCGATCATCATTTACCTTGTAGGGATGCTGATCATCGGGTATTTAGCAGCAAAATTAACTAGTGATCTATCAGATTATGTTTTAGGTGGAAGACGCTTGACCGCAGGAGTGGCAGCACTCAGCGCAGGTTCATCCGATATGAGCGGGTGGCTCATGCTCGGACTGCCGGGAGCGGTTTATGCTTCCGGGATGGGGTCGATCTGGCTGGCGATCGGGCTTGCAATCGGTGCATACCTTAACTGGCAGTTCATTGCTAAGCCATTCAGAGTGTATACGGAAGTAGCGAAAGATTCTATCACAGTCCCGGATTACTTCGAAAATCGATTCCGCGATCACAGCAAAGTACTTCGAGTTTTTTCTGCAATAATCATCCTCATTTTCTTTACATTCTACACATCTTCAAGTCTGGTAGGTGGAGCCATTCTCCTGGAGCAATCCTTCGGGATGAATTATCAGCTGGCCCTTTGGGTCGGAGCGGGTGTCATCCTCTCTTACACGTTCTTTGGAGGATTCCTGGCCGCAAGCTGGACGGATTTCATCCAGGGAATCCTGATGTTCCTTGCTCTCATCATCATTCCGATCGTAGCCATCATCGAGCTTGGCGGGTGGAGTGAAACGGTCAGCAAGGTTGGAAGCATCGATCCATCCCATCTCAACGTCTATACGGGAGCAACCTTTGCATCCGTCGTATCGCTCCTTGCATGGGGGCTCGGATATTTCGGTCAGCCTCATATCATCGTTCGATTCATGGGGATCAAATCGACCAGGGAGATACCTAAGGCAAGATTGATCGGGATGACGTGGATGGTTGTTTCCCTCTTCGGGGCAATCTTTATTGGATTTACCGGCTTTGCGTATTTTGCAGATAATCCATTGGGTAATCCGGAAACAGTGTTCATCTCGTTTTCACAAATCTTGTTCAACCCTTGGGTTGCCGGTTTCTTACTCGCAGCGATTCTCTCAGCAATCATGAGCACGGTAGATTCTCAGTTGCTGGTATCTTCAAGTGCGCTTGCACAGGATTTTTATAAAGCCATCTTTAGGAAAGAGGCAAGCAAGAAGGAAGAGATGCTTGTTGGAAGAATTTCTGTCTTGGTCATCGCCGTCATCGCGATTTTCCTTGGTTATAATCCCAACAGTTCTGTATTACAACTTGTCAGCTATGCATGGGCAGGATTCGGGGCGGCATTCGGTCCTCTGATCATCTTCAGTCTCTTCTGGAAACGAATGACGCGTAATGGAGCCCTTGCAGGAATGTTAGTCGGTGCTGTAACGGTCATCCTGTGGGCAATACCCGAAGACGGTTTCTTAGGGATCTATGAGCTTCTGCCAGGTTTCATTTTCTCCTCATTGGCCATTATCATCGTCAGTTTGACAGGAAAAGGACCGGACAAAGAAGTCATAGAGGAATTCGAGCTTGTACAAACAAAATTGAAACAATAGGTTCAATAAGAGGAGACCTGTCGAATGACAGGTCTCCTTTGCTATTTCTTTATTTCGTCAAAACGGGACAGTGCACGCTCTCTGGCAGCTTTATGGTCGACGATCGGCTCGGGGTAGTCTTTCCCGAGGGTGATCCCCGCCTTTTCCAATGTGGAAGCGGGGGCCTTGGAAGGCTCTTGGATGTACTTGTCCGGCAGCTCGCTGATTTCAGGGACCCACATCCGGATATAGTCACCATTGCCATCAAATTTCTCTACTTGCAGAGTGGGGTTGAAAACCCTGAAATAAGGGGAGGAGTCCAGTCCAGATCCAGCTACCCACTGCCAGCCCATGGAATTGTTTGCAAGATCCGCATCGATCAACGTATCCATGAACCATTCGGCTCCTCTTTGCCAAGGAATCAGAAGATGCTTGGTCAGGAAGGAGGCTGCCACCATACGTACCCGGTTATGCATAAAACCGGTTGCCCATAATTCCCTCATCCCGGCATCAATGATGGGATACCCGGTGACTCCCTTTGTCCACCGCTCAAACGCTTCCTGGTCCGACTCCCATCTGAACGATTCGAAACGGGAGTCGAGCGGTGTCGATGTGGAGTCAGGGAAATGGAGGAGGACGGAATAAGAGAATTCCCTCCAGACCAGCTGCCTGATGAACGGCTCGGGTGATCCGGTATTTTTCAGAAGTGAATGATAGATACTACGGGCCGAGATCACACCGAGGGATAGATATGGGGAAAGGGTGGAATGGGAGCCGTTCGCAGGATAATCACGACGATCGGTATACGTCGGAAGCCTCTTCTGCGTAAATGACCGGAATCTCTTGATCGCAGCCTTTTCCCCCGGATCCCAGATGGATTCCATGACATGATACCACTTCAGCTCAGGGAGGAGACCCAATTCTTCCAGCGTAGAACCTGCGTCGAGGTCCGGTGCGTTCAATTCCTTCACTTTCGGTAGCGGCTTTGGAATGCTGTTCGTTCGGAACGATTTATAGAATGATGTGAACACTTTATAAGGGGTGTCATCTTCCTTTTTGACCGTCCAGGGAGGGAGCATCAAGGTTCCTTCAAATGTTTTCACTTCGATTCCTTCAGCATCGAGCTTCTTGGCAAGCTCGAGATCCCGTTCATAGATGCCTGGCTCATACACCCTGTTCCAGTACACGGCATCGGCTTTACACTCTTTTATCCACTGGAACATTGTCTTTTCCATATCCCCTTTGTCATACCACAGACGTCCGCCTATCGCTGAAAGGGCCGATTCGAGGGCTTGCAGATTACGATGGAGCCACCACTGCTTCGCCCCACCGAATGGACGATCGTTATCAAGGATATAGAGGGGGAGGACGGTTCCAGCGGAGGAGGCTTCATGGAGTGCGGGATGGTCATGAAGCCTCAGGTCATCCCTGAAGAGGACGATGATGCGTTTGTTCATATATCAAAACCTCCTGTTGAATCTCAGGGGATCCATTTTTCATTCAGTATAGTGAAGAATTCATGTGTAGACAAAGAACAATGCGCTATAACAAAAAGGGAATGGGCCGAAGCCCATTCCCTGAATTAGCCTATTTCACGACCAGCACATTGGTTTCGCAGTTCTTAACAACCTTTTCACTGACGCTCCCCAGCATGAGCTTCTTCATTCCGCTTTTGCCACTCCTGCCCATTATGACAAGGTCCACTTCGTTCTCGGCTGCATACTCGCAAATCCGCTTCTCTTCTGAACCGGCGAGGTGGATATATTCCGCTTCGATTTTGTGGGGATCAAGTTTTTCCTGTACGTGCTTCAGTACCGGATGGATTTCTCCTATTTCTTGTATCGATTGTCTTTCCTCGGCACCATCATACACGTGGGGATCCCGCTGCAGGGCGGTATCTCCTACGATCTGCTGATCCACGCCAGGGGAAGTGGCCGCCATGGCATGTGGAGGAGTGAAGTGATCAACTGCCTGATTTGGCATCTTCTCATCGGTTACATATAAGATGGTCATTTTTGTGTCGAGTGATTGATTTTTAAGCTTCAATGCTTCATCAAGCGCTTTCCTGCTTCCGTCTGTGTCGTCATATGCCACTAAGATATGTTGGTACATCGATAATCACCTCTAGTAATGGAATAGTACCCTTTACCCTTTTCAGAATATTTTAATCCTTTGGGTCAGGCAAAAAAAGAAGCAGGGTGAGTTTCACCTGCTTCTTCCTGAGACTTATAGAAGGCTGATGATCCAGCCGATTACGACGATTGCCCCGATGACCATTAAGATAGTACGTACCATGGATGTTCACCTCTTCATATGTGTTTTTATCCTATCGCTTACCGTTAAGATACCCCAACGTGTACAAATGAAACATAAAGGATACATCAAATAAGAACAAAAATAATATTGACATTATTCTGAAAATGGAGTAGTTTATAGTAAGGTTTGAAAATGAAGAGTATCTGTCTGTAAAGACTGAACTGAGAAGGGAGTGGCAGTGATGAAGAAGTATCCGATCGATTTCGTTAAGAACATGAGTAAGCGATCTTCATCACATATCTGCTGATCCCGTTTCCATAATACGAGAGAGGGCACAGGTGATGGTCGATCACCTGTGCTTTTTTGTCCCCGGATGGACGACTGAAAGGCGCATCGCCTTTTGTCGTCCATCTTTTTGTTGTTTTCAGGGTGAACCCTGTGACATAGATTCACATTTTAAAAAGGAGGAGATTGTAATGATTCATGATCACCAACCGGTAGTCCCATCCCTGGCGGAGACCGAAGGAGGCTAGATAGGGATTAAAAGCAAGAATGGAGGCAGGAGCATGTTCATCATTTTTAAGAAATTATCATGGTTTTTCAAAGAAAACTGGAAGAGATATACCGTCGCCATCATTTTATTAACCATTGTCGGTGTTTTGGATGTGATCCCGCCTAAGCTGGTGGGCGATGTCATCGATGAAATCCAGGTCGGTACACTCACGAGGGAAGCAATCGTGCATTATTTGTTGCTGTTGACAGGCACCACGGTTGTTTCGTATGGCATGACCTATATTTGGATGTATCAGCTCTTCGGAGGAGCGTTCCTTGTTGAACGGAAGCTCCGATCCCGTTTTGTCGGTCACCTTATGAAGATGACGCCCACTTTCTTCGAAAAGAATCGTACAGGTGATCTCATGGCCAGGGCAACGAACGATCTGCAGGCCATTTCGGTGACAGCGGGCTTCGGTGTGTTGACGCTTATCGATTCGAGCATCTTCATGTTGACGATCCTTTTTACGATGGGCTTCCTCGTCAGCTGGAAGCTAACACTGGCTGCAATCGTACCCCTTCCCCTGATGGCCCTGCTTATGAAAATCTACGGGGCAAGGATCCATACGCGCTTCACGGAAGCACAGGATGCTTTCGGGGAGCTGAATGATAAAGTCCTTGAGTCGGTCTCAGGAGTGCGGGTCATCAGGGCATATGTGCAGGAGAGGGTGGATGAGAAGCGATTCTCCGATATGACAGAGGATGTGTACAGCAAGAACATTGCCGTAGCGAGAATCGATTCATTGTTCGATCCCACCATCAAGGTGCTGGTGGGCTTGAGTTATCTGATCGGCCTTGGGTATGGCGCATATCTTGTATTCCATCAATCCATCACCCTAGGTCAGCTTGTCTCATTCAATGTCTACCTCGGAATGTTGATCTGGCCGATGTTTGCCATCGGTGAGCTCATCAATATTATGCAACGTGGGAACGCTTCACTTGATCGCGTCCAGGAAACCCTTGCTTATGAGCAGGATGTGAAAGATGGAGATGTCGAAGAAGCGATCTCTGAGCCGGATGGGATCGGATTCCATCAACTTTCTTTCCGCTATCCATCTTCTGAAGGGATGAATCTTAAGAGGGTGGATGTACGGGTGCCCAAAGGGGCCACTCTCGGACTCGTTGGGAAAACGGGGAGTGGAAAGACGACGTTTATCAAACAGATTTTAAGGGAGTATCCGGTTGGGGAAGGAGTCCTGGAGATCGGGGGCCATCCGATCCAACACCTGCCGATGGACCGTGTAAGGGAATGGATCGGGTATGTCCCTCAGGATCATATCCTCTTCTCCAAGACGGTGAAGGAAAACATCCTTTATGGGAAAGAAGGAGCAACAGATGAAGAACTTGAAAGAGCGATGATCCAGGCAGATTTCATGAAGGATCTCAGCACCCTGCCACAAGGACTCGAAACGATTGTGGGTGAGAAGGGTGTGGCGCTCTCGGGAGGACAGAAACAAAGGATTTCTATCGCCCGGGCCCTGATCAAAGACCCCGACATCCTCCTTCTTGATGATGCTCTGTCGGCGGTGGATGCCAAGACGGAAGCGACCATCATACAGAACCTCAGGAATGAACGGGCCGGGAAGACGACCATTCTGGCAACCCACCGCATTTCAGCCGTTGAGGAAGCAGATTGGATCTTGGTGTTGGAAGGAGGGAAGGTCATCGAAGAGGGTACGCACTCGGACCTTCTCAGCACAAAAGGATGGTATAGACAGCAATATGATCGTCAGCAGGCTGCAGATCCTGCACGGAAGGAGGTGGGGGCATGAGCGTAGGGAGACGATTGGTTCAGTATGCCTTACTATATAAAAGCATGATCATTGCGGCCCTTCTCATGCTCACTGTTTCAGTAGGAGCAGAGCTGGCAGGTCCTTTCATCGCCAAGAAGATGATCGATGACCACATACTTGGAATCGAAGACCGGTGGGTGGAGACCGGCAAGCAGGAAAATGCCGTAGCATATAAGGGAAAGTGGTATATCCGTGAAGAATATCGGTCAGATGGAGCAAGCGGAGGGAATGAGGTAAGGGTCTTCCAGGTGGGGAGGTCTTTCTACTTCATCCCTGGAGATGTCCCCAGTGATGGGGAACGATCCATTAAGGAAGGAAAGCTTTCCATCCGTAAAAATGGAGAAACGTCCACATATGATGCCGAAAAATTATCCGGTTCCGAGCTGTTGGCATTCTATGAGCCGGAAATACCAAGGATCATCAAACTAATTGCCTTTTACTTCGGATTGCTGCTTTTCGCTTCATTTTTCCAATATGGGCAGCACTTCTACCTTCAGAAAGCGGCAAACCGGGTCATTCAGAAGATGAGGAATGACGTTTTCAACCATATTCAGCGTTTGCCCATCCAGTACTTCGATAATCTGCCTGCCGGGAAGGTCGTGGCACGGATCACCAACGATACGGAAGCGATCCGGAACCTGTATGTGACGGTTCTGTCGACCTTTTTCACCAGTGCCATTTATATTGTCGGGATTTATATCGCCCTTTTCATTCTGGATCCATCGCTCGCTGCGATGTGTCTTATCCTCATACCTCTCCTTGTCTTGTGGACTTACCTTTATAGAAGGTACGCCTCTTCCTATAATAAGGTGATCAGGAGCAAGGTGAGTGAGATCAATGCCATCATCAATGAATCGATTCAGGGTATGCCCATCATCCAGGCGTTCCGGAGGGAAAAGAAAACAAAAGAAGAATTCGAAGAACTGAATGAGATGCACTATCTTTATCAAAACAAGCTCCTCAGTTTGAATTCCCTTACGTCCCACAATCTTTCTGGTGTGCTGCGCAACATTGTATTCGTCGCTTTCATTTGGCATTTCGGCGGCGGGTCGCTCGAAGTGGGCTCGGTGATTTCCCTTGGTGTCCTCTATGCGTTTGTCGATTATATCAATCGGCTTTTCCAGCCTATCACAGGGATTGTCAATCAGCTGTCCAACCTGGAGCAGGCACTGGTGGCAGGGGAGCGGGTCTTCAAGCTCCTCGAAGAGCAAGGGACGGACGTTGAAGATGAACGGGTGGAGCGCTACCGGGGGATGTGAGCTTCGAGCATGTGTCATTCGGGTACAAGAAGGATGAATATGTGCTGAAGGATATCCACTTCTCAGCAACACGCGGAGAGACAGTGGCCCTTGTCGGACATACGGGCTCCGGCAAGAGCTCCATCATGAATCTGCTATTCAGGTTCTACGATGTAGACGAAGGGTGTATCACGATCGATGGAAAGGATATCCGGGAGCTGCCGATTCAAGCAGTCCGGGAGCATATGGGGATCGTCCTTCAGGATCCATACCTTTTTACAGGGACCATCGCATCCAATGTCAGTCTTGGCCAAGAAGAGATATCACGTGAAAAGGTAGAGGCGTCACTCAAAGCCGTCGGAGCTGAAAAAGCATTCGCGGGGCTTCCGAAAGGATATGATGAGCCGGTGATCGAAAAGGGGAGCACCCTGTCCTCGGGTCAGAGGCAGCTCATCTCATTCGCGCGGGCCCTTGCCTTCGACCCTGCCATCCTGATTCTCGATGAAGCGACATCCAGTATCGATACCGAGACGGAATCAATCATTCAGGAAGCGATGGAAGTAGTGAAGAAAGGGAGAACCACATTCATCATTGCCCACCGGCTTTCTACTATAAAAAATGCAGATCAGATCCTGGTACTAGATCGCGGGTCCATTGCCGAAATGGGGAATCATGAGCAGTTGATGGAGCGGAAGGGTAAGTATTATCATATGTACCACCTTCAAACCGGCGCAGCCGGGGAGGAGGCTGGATAAGATAAAAAGGCATCTGGAATCCATCCAGGTGCCTTTTGGTCGTCAATAGCAGATCCCGACGCGCTTCCGTATATGGAGGCTTTCATCCAAGACTTTCAGGATGTAGTCTGCCGTGTCGTGTGTCGAGATGCTCCTGCCACCTTCTGGCAGGACCTGTTCTGACGTCCGGAAGACGCCGGTGCGCTCACCGTCGGGAAGGTACGTAGGGCAGACGATCGTCCATTCCATTTCAGAAGCTTTGAGCATGAGGTAAGCGGATAGGTGGTCCTCCGCAGCCGTCGTGCTCCTCCGCTTGGATTCATCAGATTGAAAGCGATAGAGCCCATTGGAATGTGAGGCATCCAGGATGCCTGCCGTTCCACATGTGATGATACGCTTGATGCCGTGTCTCCGCATCCCGTTCAGGATGAGGGGCATGCTTCTTGACAACACATCCGCCTTATCGGTGTTGAGCGTGCTGATGACCGCATCGCATCCCTCCAGTACGGAATCAATATCCTTTTGGTTCAAAACGTTTCCTGTGATCTCCAACCCGTTTCCCGTGGATGATCGTACAAGGAGCTTTGCTCGTTGCCCGAGCTGATCGGCAACGATGCTTCCGACTCTTCCGGTCGCTCCGAATAGTGCAGTAATCATTCCATCTCCTCCTGATCCTTCAATGTAAATATTGTTACATGATAAACCATGCCGCGTCCAATACTAAGAAGGGACGAATGCCTGAAACATTTCCGTTGACTTTTCTGTCAGAGCGTTTTATGATGACATTCGTACAGAAGTAAATCCGATAAGATTAGTGGGGGTTATCACATGAAAAAATGGAGAATTTCCATTGCCTTGATTGCCATGCTCAGCCTTGTGCTGACAGCGTGTTCAAGCGGTGGTTCGAACAGCGGTTCAGACGAAGAAGCGCTTTATAACAAAGTGAAGGAAGATGGGAAGATCCTCATCGGGACAGAGGGTACATATCCGCCGTTCACCTTCCATGATGATTCAGGCAAGCTGACAGGCTTCGACGTCGAACTGGCACGTGAAGTGGCAAAACGCCTTGGTGTAAAAGCAGAATTCCAGGAAACACAATGGGATGCCATGTTTGAAGGTCTCAACAGTAAACGTTTCGATATGATTGCGAACCAAGTGGGAGTCCGGGAAGATCGTCAGAAGAAATACGATTTCTCCACTCCGTACATCGAATCAAGTGCTGTAGTGGTTGCCAAAAAAGATAACAAAAACGTAAAGTCATTTGAAGATATTAAAGGGTTGAAATCGGCTCAGTCCCTTACAAGCAACTATCGTGACATTGCCGAGAAAAACGGTGCCGAGATCCAAGGTGTCGAAGGTCTTTCCCAATCCATCGAGTTGATCGAGCAGGGCCGGGTGGACGTAACAGTGAATGACAAAATCTCAGTTCTTGACTACTTGAATAAGAAGAAAGGCGCCAATGTGAAAATTGTTGCTGAAGCGGCAGAAGCAAGCGAAAGTGCCTTCATGTTCCGCAAAGGCGACGACAAATTGGTGAAAGAAGTAAATAAAGCGTTAGAGGATATGAAAGAAGACGGAACATACAAGAAAATCTCTGAGAAATGGTTCGGAGAAGATGTATCTCCTAAGCACTAGCATCTATCAAGATCCTCAGGCAATGATTGATATACTGCAAAGCTCCCTGCTTCCTTTGATCAAGGGAGCTTTGTATTATTCCATCCCTCTGACGCTCATATCATTTGCCGTGGGTATGATCCTGGCCATCTTGACTGCATTAGCGAGACTTTCAAAGTACAAAGTGCTCCAAATCATCGCAAGGATCTATGTATCTGCGATCCGGGGTACGCCTCTATTGGTGCAATTATTCATTATATTCTACGGGCTGCCGAACCTTGGAATCAGATTCCCTGCTTTCCTTGCTGCGGTCATCGCCTTTTCCCTGAATAAAGGGGCTTACTCATCGGAAATCATCCGTGCTGCCATCCAGTCGATTCCGAAGGGACAATGGGAAGCCGGGTCGTCCATCGGCATGACCTATGGTCAGACGTTGTGGCGCATCATTCTTCCACAGGCAGCGAGGGTTTCAATCCCGCCGCTAGCCAATTCATTCATTTCCCTTGTGAAAGATACATCCCTTGCATCATTGATCCTCGTGACCGAGATGTTCAGGATCGCACAGCAGATTGCAGCCACGAACTATGAGTTCCTGCTGATTTATATGGAAGCGGCACTCCTATACTGGGTCATGTGCTTCATCCTGTCCATCATACAGGGCCGCATAGAGAATAGACTCGATCGATATATCGCGAAATAATTGTTAGATAAAGGAGATTTATCATGATTTCCATTAAAGGATTAACCAAACGATTCGATGATCTCGAGGTGCTGAAGGGCATGAGCGCCGAGATTAACAAGGGTGAAGTGGTCGTCCTGGTTGGCCCATCAGGGTCAGGGAAGACAACATTCCTACGCTGCCTCAATGCCCTTGAGATTCCGAACGAAGGAGTCGTCTCCATCGGGGAGACCACCATCGACTTCAAAGGTCGCGTGGCTAAAAACGAACTCCTTGAAATGAGAAGAAGGACCGGTATGGTCTTTCAAAGCTACAATCTTTTCCCTCATAAAACCGCCTTGGAAAACGTAATGGAAGGTCCGGTGGTCGTTCAGGGGAAAAGCCGTGAAGAAGCAAGAGCACAGGCTGTGAAGCTGCTTGAGAAGGTGGGCTTGGGGGATAAGGTCGACTTCTATCCTTACCAACTTTCTGGAGGTCAACAGCAGAGGGTCGGGATTGCAAGGGCCCTTGCGATTGAACCCGAGGTCATGCTTTTCGATGAACCGACATCGGCCCTCGATCCGGAGCTCGTAGCCGACGTTCTTGCTGTCATGAAGGAGCTTGCTGAAGAAGGGATGACCATGGTGGTCGTCACGCATGAAATGCGTTTTGCTAAAGATGTGGCTGACCGGGTCATCTTCATGGACGGTGGGCATATCCTTGAAGAAGGTCCTCCGGAGCAGGTACTCGACAATCCGAAGAACGAACGGACACGACAGTTCTTAAATTTGATACACTGACAATCATCCGCCTTCCCGCCGATATGGACCGGGAGGCGGATTTTTTTTTGCATTTTTTATGACGGTCGGAATGAATTTTTATCATCCTTGCACTAAATAGGTTAGTTCGATGAATTTAGTGGAAATATGAAGGTATGACCAGAGAAGGAGGAATCATGATGGACTACCGGATCGAGAAGGATACAATCGGGGAAATGAAGGTGCCTGCTGATAAATACTGGGGGGCTCAAACCCAACGGAGCAAGGAGAACTTCCCTATCGGGGGAGAGAAGATGCCCCTTGAGGTTACATACGCATTCGCCCATCTGAAAAAAGCTGCTGCGAGGGCGAATCAGGCATTGGGGAAGCTATCGGCCACGAAGGCTGATGCCATTGCACGGGCATGCGAAGACATCCTTTCAGGGGATCTTGATGATCACTTCCCCCTTGTGGTTTGGCAGACGGGAAGCGGTACCCAGTCGAATATGAATGTCAATGAAGTGGTGGCATACAGGGCGAATGAAACCCTGGCAGGAGAAGAAAGGGTGCATCCCAATGATGATGTCAACATGTCTCAAAGTTCCAATGATACGTTCCCGACAGCCATGCATGTTGCTGCATTAAAGGAACTGGATAAACACCTCCTGCCATCCCTGGATGAATTGATTGCAATTCTTAGGGGAAAAGAAGAGAGGTTCCAGGATATCATCAAGATCGGGCGGACCCATCTCCAGGACGCGACTCCCCTGACCCTGGGACAGGAGATCAGCGGCTGGAGGGCCATGATGGAGAAATCCAGAGGGATGATTGTGGAGTCATCGCGTCATCTATTGCCCCTCGCAATAGGGGGGACCGCAGTTGGAACCGGCATCAATGCAGATCCGACATTCGGAAGCCGGGTCGCACAGGAACTTGAATCCCAAACAGGGTATGCCTTTCAGTCGTCGGATAATAAATTCCATGCCCTCACATCCCATGATGAGCTCGTCTTCGTGCACGGAGCATTGAAGGCACTCGCTGCAGATCTCATGAAAGTGGCCAATGATGTGCGGTGGCTTTCAAGCGGTCCGAGGAGCGGAATCGGGGAATTGACCATCCCTGCGAATGAACCGGGGAGTTCCATCATGCCTGGCAAGGTGAATCCGACTCAAAGTGAAGCCGTCACCATGGTGGCAACACAGGTATTCGGAAATGATGCGGCCATCGGCTTTGCCGCAAGTCAGGGAAACTTTGAGTTGAATGTATTCAAGCCGGTCATCATCTATAATGCACTGCAGTCCATCCGTCTATTGGGAGATGGGATCCGCTCGTTCAATGATCGGTGTGTCAAAGGGTTGGAGGCAAATCTTGATGTGATTGAAGGGTTCGTATCCCGTTCCCTGATGCTTGTGACCGCGCTCAACCCCCATATCGGATATGAGAAGGCGGCAGAGATCGCCAAAAAGGCCCACCAGGAAGGATGGACCTTGAAAGAATCGGCTCTTGAGAGCGGATATGTGACGGAAGAGCAGTATGATGAATGGATCAATCCTGAAGATATGGTGAACAAATAAAAAAACCCCCCGGAAAATCCGGGGGGCTGTGCATTATTTGTAGCTTCCGCCAAGTTGTTGTTCAGCCATTTGAACAAGGCGTTTCGTGATTTCTCCACCTACAGAACCGTTAGCGCGTGCAGTAGTGTCTGCTCCTAATTGTACGCCGAATTCTGAAGCGATTTCGTACTTCATTTGGTCGATTGCTTGCTGAGCTCCAGGAGCAACCAGTTGGTTAGATGAGTTGTTACGAGATTGTGCCATGTTGTTCATCTCCTTAAAGTATAAGAATTTTATTGGCTGGGTCAGCTGGGTTTGCACCAGCTCGCATTCCATGAGCGACCATCTTGTATGGTTTAACCCAATGAAGTAATTCATCCCGTTACTTGTATTATGGTTCAATCTGCATTTTCTATACGAAAAATATAAAAAGAAATCTTTTCCTTTTAAACTCCCTTTAATTTCTCCTCATAAAAGCATGCTTTTGTTTGAAGGCTAACAGTATACGAAGATTGAAAGTATGGTGAACCACATGAAAGCTTGTGCTTTATGTAATGGAATTGTCTCCTATAAGGGAATGTGTGCAAAATGCGGTGATACAACGGTGGATCAAGGCAGATATCATGACTACTATGATGAATACAGCCCTTATATGGACATTCATGAGATCCAGCTTGCTGACGGGATTCCGAACAGCAGCTGTACGGACACATGCCTGCATCTTTTCACTTGCAAAAGGTGCGGGGAAGAGGAAGGAAGAAGTATTGATATGGTGGAGTTTTGACCATTGAAAAAGGAGTCCCTGATAAAGGGGACTCCTTTTGTTTTGTCATTATCGAATGCGTTCTTCAGATTCTGCATCGAAGAAATGGGCTTTATTCATATCGAGTGCCAGGGTGATCGTTTCTCCAGCCTGGATATCGGTGCGTGAATCCACACGTGCAACAAAATCCTGTCCTTCAAGCTGGGAATAGAGCATCGTTTCGGCACCGGTCAGCTCCGATACTTCAATCTTGACTGAAATCTTTGCACCCTCTGCAGTATCGAGGAAAAGGGGCTCATCATGGATATCTTCAGGACGGACACCCAGGGTGATGGCCTTTCCTACTTGACCCTGTTCCCGGAGGACTTTCATTTTTCCTTCTGGTACGAGGACCTTTGTTTTGCCGCAAACGAAGTAGTTTTCTTCTAATGTCCCTTGGAAGAAGTTCATGGCCGGGGAGCCGATGAAGCCGCCTACGAATACGTTCTCCGGCTTGTCATACACTTCTTTAGGTGAACCGACCTGCTGGATGACCCCATCTTTCATGACAACGATCCGTGTCGCCATGGTCATGGCCTCTGTCTGATCATGCGTTACATAAATGGTAGTCGTTTGGAGACGCTGATGGAGCTTGGCGATTTCTGCACGCATCTGCACACGCAGTTTGGCATCAAGATTGGATAGCGGTTCATCCATGAGGAAGACCTTGGCATCACGGACGATGGCGCGACCCAATGCGACACGCTGACGCTGACCACCGGACAATGCCTTCGGCTTACGGTCGAGGAGGGCCTCGAGGCCGAGGATCTTGGCAGCTTCCTGGACGCGCCTGTCAATTTCTTTCTTGTCGAACTTCCTAAGTTTAAGGCCGAACGCCATATTATCATACACGCTCATATGAGGGTAGAGCGCATAGTTCTGGAATACCATGGCAATATCGCGATCCTTTGGTGCAACGTCATTCACCCGTTTCCCGTCAATGGAGAAATCTCCTTGAGAAATCTCCTCCAGACCTGCAATCATGCGCAGGGTCGTCGACTTTCCGCAGCCTGATGGTCCGACGAAAACGATGAACTCCTTATCCTTGATATGTAGATTGAAGTCTGTGACAGCGGTCACCTTTTTATCATAAATTTTATAGATATTGTCGAGTTTCAATTCAGCCATATTCAATCTCCCCTTTTCTTTGTAATCGTTTTCAACTTTATAATCATTGTAGAGGAATTGAAAAAGGACCGATATGGTCAATGTGCACAAAATTCACTCTTCTTCCTTGTTCACCTTGTCATGAAGATGGTCCAGACAGGCAAGATAGGCCAGGATGGCGCCCTGAAAGCTGCGTATATCGATACCTGTCTTATCAATAAAACGTTCGATCCGGTACTGAACTGAATTGCGGTGCATGAAGAGCTGCTTTGCAGTTTGACTTACATTGGCCTGATTTTCCAGAAAGACCTTGATGATCTGAGTCCAGTCGGGATCCTCTTCCAGTATGGTGATCACATGCCCGAGAAGATGTGTTTTCCACTCCGACGGAAGGCAGTGAAGCAGGAAAGATGGCAGGAGTGATTCAACCGAATGAATGGTGGAATGACTGAGGGATCCAGGCATGGAAAACAGCTTCCGTTCGAAGGAAAACGCTTCAGGAAGGTGTGGACCTAGCTTATGGAACTGCCCCGTGAAGAATAAGGTCGAAACGAAAAAATCCGACTCAATGACATGGGAAATCGTGAAGAGCTGCTCATGATCCAGCACTTCATTGCTTTTTCGTTCAATGAACAGACCCGTCCCGTCACTGAACAAGACAGACTGGACGTCTTCAGGGAGCAGGTGCTGAAACGCTTCCTTCATCATGGAGTGCTCGATCTCGCCGTTCATGGAAAATTGGATGATGCGGTATTCATCCTGAGCGATTTGAGGTTGGTGCCCCCCTTCATAGAGGAAGGAAAACCATTCCCGGGCTTCGAATGAGCCGTTCAGAATGGTAATGGGGGAACCGACTTCTATGAACAGACATTTCAGGAGCTCCACTTCTTCTTCTGTGAGTTTATTTCGATCGATTCCGATGAAGGTGTCTTCCTCTTCATTTGTGAACCAGGCCTTCCCGAGGTCGAGGGTACCCGGTCGGGAGGACCTGACAGAAGCTTCTGGATACTTTTTGAGCAGGGATGTCAGCATGGGGTATGTACCGTCCTTTATTCAGTATATTCCCATTGTACTGAATAAAGATGACGATGCAAAGAGTCGTGAATTGCAAATATTGTTTGATTGGAATACTATTGTAAGAGGAATTTATCGTGATGAGGTGTGCACAATGGAATATACAAAAGAAGTCACAAATCGAATGAAGCGCTTGGAAGGACAAGTACGTGGTGTATTGAAGATGATGGATGAAGGAAAGGATTGCAAAGAAGTCGTCACCCAGCTTTCCGCCGTCAGGACTGCCGTAGACCGTACGATCGGACTTGTCGTCGCGAAGAATCTTGAAGCATGCATCAAGGATTCAGAAGAGAAAGGCATGAACACTGAAGAGGCCATTCAGGAGGCAGTCAATCTTTTGGTGCGAAGCCGCTGATCATAATGAAAGCTGCCGATAAGATACCGGCAGCTTTTCTTTATGGTCTCGGAGGTTCTTCATGGCTGGGCATATCGATTGCTTCTTCAATGTTTGCAATCTGATCGCGCAGGTGAACAGATCCTCCGGACATCCCCTCATTGATAAAGCGGTCCACATCTACGAATGCTTTATCGCGTCCTTCATTGGTGCTATCCGGAAGAAATTCGTATTTTTTATCCATTTGATCGCCTCCTATGGATAGTGTTCAAAAAACGACTGCGAATTATGCATCATTCATAGACATGGAAAAGCATGAGATCGTGGATCTGTTTGGCACTTTTTTCATCCAGAGCAGGCTTGCAGTCGATTCGGCCGTCTTTATGGTAGATCCCTTCATGCTTGACACCGCCGTAGAAAAATGAAATATACCAGCCCGGTAACCCTTTGTTTTCATACATGCTCCTGTATTGAAAATGTTGAATCATGCAGTATCACTCCTTATGGATATTGTAAACGGTTTCTGTTATGAGCGAAAGAGCGAATTGAAAACACGTACAGTAAACACCCAATCAGGGAAAAGGGAGCATGTCCCTACCATTTAAAGCACATTTAATGTCTTGAGGTTTACCCGACTCATAAATACCTCTGTGTCTTAATACACTTTATGGAATGGACAAAGGAGGTACGGAGGTATGAATGAATTTCTCCGGGATATACAAAAAGCCATAAGCGACGAATGGACAGCCTATCATTTCTATAAAGAATTGCAGAGTCGGACCAACAATCCATTATTTGTAGAGTTCATCAGCTCAGCCCGGCAAGATGAGAAAAAGCATTATGATCTATTCCAGTATCTGCATTACCTGCTCACAGGAGAATATTACGAACATAAAAAAGAAAAGGTCGAGTTCACAACCTTTAAAGAAGGAATCCTTCGTGCGCTGAAAGACGAGCTTGCCTGTGCCTCTTATTATCGGGATCTCCTGATGGATATACCGAACCAGCAGGCGTATAAACCGCTGTTTATAGCCATGACTGATGAGACGGCACATTCCACCCGTTTTCAAACGATCTATCAGTCCCTGCGCTGAGGACGGGAGGAGGCAAGGGAGAAAAATGTATCCACAAGCTTTTTGCGCCGGGTGGTCTCAATCTCTGATTCATCGAATATCATCGGCTTGGAGTTAATCTCGAATAAAACGAAGCCCTCTTCTTTTCTTGGAGCGATATCGACAGAAAACTCCCCTATGAACCCCAGTGAATCAGTGAGGGTTTCCCCGCAGATCTTCATGATGGAAGAGAGTATTTGCTTTGTATCCCCCTGGGCAACATCCTCCAGGGAAATGATCGTTCCGCCTGATGGGACGTGGGTGGTCACTTCCTGTCGTTGTGACATCCGTACTCCGATCCCCGTCACATTGAATTCATCCCCCGAGGTGAGGACAAGCACTCTGTAATCATATCGGTGTCCGTTCAAAGATCGGCATTGAATGGCTTCCTGGACGATCCAGTCTTTCTCTTGGAACCATTCGGGGTAAGCGTGTGCCAACCGCTCTGCAGAGGAGAAGTGCTCCATTTTTTTGATGCTGCGGCAACTTACTCTTCCGTCATCATGCACTTCGACCTTACGGATGCCTTTTCCCTTGGAGGAAAGGGAATGTTTAATATAGATCTGTTTATGTTGCATCAAAAATGTCTTCAGATGGGTGGGATCCTGGATCTGTTCGGTGACAGGGAGATGCGGCCGTAATTCCTCTCTCTCCCGTAATAGCCGGTAAATGTCCCACTTATTGAAAAAATGCGGGTTGAAGAAGGGGATCTTGTGATTTTGACACCACGAGGTCAAGCGACGAAACGCTTCATTCTGTTCGCCTGCCGGGGTGGGGATCCTGTTGTAAATGACGTTTGGAAGGGGAAAGTGGCAGGTCACCCACCTGGAAAGAGTATCACTATAGACGATGCCTGCAACCGTGTTGCCCTCGATATCAACGGGTGAAAAAACAAAACAGATGCCGCCTGCATCCTGGATCATTCCCTGAAGGGCCCTAAAGAGTTCGAAGTTTCCCCGGTAACGATTCGCCCGGTCCTTATCCGCCAGGATGCCAATCAGTGGGATGATACCACCTGTGGGAGCGCTTATGGGAAAGGGGTAGGTATCTTCGGATTTTTCAGGTTGCAGAAGAAAGGAATCAAGACCGAACGCATACGTGGATATACTCCTTTCATCGTGGCCGAAGATTCTTCTCCTCCGATCATACAGGATTCTCATGGCACCAATTCCTCAATCGTTTTGCGAGTGAGAAATACTCCAAATGAGAGGGCGAGCTTGCGTGTTAGGATATCTTCAGCTTTAAGGGACGGATGGGTGAAGATTGAGCGGCCTGGTTTTGAATTGGCTTCAAACATCCAGATCTTCCCGCTCTCGTCGGCTCCGAGGTCGAATCCGATTTCTCCGACATATCCCTCCATATTCGCCTCGATGGAATGCGACAGCAGTATTGCCGCTTCCTTGAGACGGGCCTCCATCACATGCCTGTCATCTTCCGAAAAGAGCTCGCTCAGTACCTTCACTTCGCCGCCTGCTTTTGCATGGGTGGTCACACTTCCTGAACCTGCGACTTTGGCAGCGATGGCTGATACGTGCCACCGGCCTTCTTCATCTTTATTCGTGTGGACCCTGAAGTCAAGTGGGCGATGGTCGTCTTCAATCAGATCGATTCCCTGCTGGATGATGAAGGTATCGAATTTGCGGCCTTTAAGTACGGACTGTACAAGGGATTCCAGGCTTTTAAACCTTAGGAGGCGGACCTTCTGATCGCCGTCCTTGAATCTGCAATAATATCCATCCTTCCCCCGGTCATACGTGATTTTATGAATCCCGTTCCCAAGGCTTCCATTGGCGGGCTTTACGTACACATGCCGATATGTTGCAAGCATCCGCTCAAGATCACTGATGGATTGGAACTGATGGGTTTCCGGGAGGAAGATGGCGGCTTCTTCATCTCCTGCCAATCGCTCGAACAGATCAAGCTTGTTGAAAAAACCTGGGTTATACCAGGGAATGCCGTACTCTCCCTGAAGCCGTTCCTTAAGTGAAAGGATGGAGCGTTTTTTTTCGCTCCTGCGATTCGGGAGGCGGTCATAGATGACGGTAGGAAACGGGATGAAGTGACGCTCCCACTGATCACCAAAGTGAAAAAGACCATGAATGAGTCCATCCTCCCAATGGATGTCTTGCTCCCCGAACACAAACGGGATGACTCCGAGCGTCCCCTGTACGGCAAGTAAACGTTGGAACATCCGCGAGCGTTCGCCGACGGGATTCATCTTGAACTGAGTGAATCCGGACGTGAATATGCCGATCAATGCTCCAAGGTAAAGCTCCTCCTCCACTTGGTGAAGGTGGAGGCTGCCCACTCCGCGAGGAAGGTGAAGGCCATCGGAAAGAGAGGAGCTGATGCCGATTACATTTCTTCCATTGGGGTGTGTCCTGCACTCCGCTTCGACCTTGCGTGTTCCGAGCGTGATGATTCCCGGCAATGGACCCTTACTGAAGGAAGCTGGAAGGTAGAGGAGGGGACGTTCATCTTCAAAAACTTCAACTGCAAAAGGTTTCAACATCAGTGATCACTCCTCGTAGGTGCAGACTGTGATGATAGATTCATGCAGTGGTCCAGGGGGATACGGCATATGCCGGGGGAATCGATCCCTCCTGCCTGCAAGAGTTTATGTCCCGGCTTTGAATTGATATCGAGAAGCCAAATGGAATGATCGGTACCGATTGTAATGTCGATGCCCAGTTCAAGCAGCGGGGAAAACCGGCTTTCCAGTTCCAACGGAAGAATCGACAGAATTTCTTTCAGCTCCTCTTCTATCACTGCCCAGGGAGCCCCGGGATGCGTGGCTTTCCACTCGTCATAGGGAATATACATGGCTCCGGACGATACGTTGGTCAGGATGCCATCTTGGTTGCCGTACCTGAAGGCGCGGTGATGCTCCTTCCAATTCCCTTTTGTATCTTTCGCCATGTGGATCCGAAGGTCATATGGACGGTCTTGAACTGTATTGTCCAAGCGCCTTTGGATAAGAAAGGTATGCTTCTTCATTAAACGAAGGGCGAACCGCTTAAATTCATCACGGTTGTGGAATGTATGGGAAAGGATCCCATCCTTTTTCGTCGTCCTGACGATAATCGAAGGCCCGTTTGTACGAAGATGATAGATACCGAATCCATGTGCACCGTCCACAGGCTTGATGATGGCTTCTTCTTCACGATTCAGGAAAGAGGTAAGGTCCTCTACTTTCTTTAGAAGACGGGTACCTGGGAGATAAGGTGCCAGAGGCCCTTTTAGAAGCTCTTCATAAAGTACCCATTTGTTTGGCAAACCGTAGCCGAGGAATGTAACATGGGGCTGCTGCTTCAACCATTGAACCACAGCCTTTGCCTGCTGCTGCTTTCCTGCCTGGTAGTAGGTGCGGTCATATAAGTAGTCCGGGATCCGAAAGGCATCTTCCTTCCATGTCCCGGATTCCCGGCAGTACGTATAGCCTTCAATTCCTTCTGTAAAAGGAGAGAGGTCCTCCGGGGAAAACAAGTGCAGGTGAATCGGATACGACAGGGACTCCTTGCCGAGCCCTGAATAAAATGGATTCGCGGGATCGGGGTTCAACGTCAGGATGCCAAGATGATTCATTTTTCTTCCTCCTCCTCTTTCCATACGGAAACGCTATGATGATACAACCCACGGACCGATGGTCTGACGGACTCAGAATGCTGGCTGGTGAGTTTACTTGGTTTGGAGTTCACTTCTATGATCCATGGTTTACCATCGGCATCGATCCCGAGATCAATGCCGAACTCGGAAAATCGGCCTTCGAGCACCTCGGAAAGATAGACAGCTGCACTCAGGCTGAGGGCCTTCATATTCTCATGAATGCCTTTAGAAACAGGCAGAATCTTGTTAAGGATGGTACGTGGTTTCGCCGTTTGTCCCCCACGATCGACATTTGAGACGAATTCGCCATCTCCGGCAATCCGTGCCACCGATGAGAGGACCGTCCACTCCTGACCGATGCGGTGACACAGGATCCGAAAGTCCAGGGGCCGGCCTTCATACAGACAGAAAGGAATCGTCTCCTGGATGAGGTAGGTGGAATCCCTGCACCATGCACGCACTTTCTTCTCCAGTGACCGGTAGTCCCTGAAGGTCTGGTGATCGTTTCCCGGAAATGAATTCTGTTGCACTTCCCACCGATCACCGGAGGTCGCCCTGATGATGTTCCTTCCTTTGCTGCCATGGATGTCCTTGATGAACACATCTCCAAATGATGAGAGCATCCCTTCCAGATGTTCGAGACCGCTGGCAGAGACGGGGATGTGTTCCTTTAGGAGCGGATGATTTTTCAGAGCTTGATCCACTTCGGACTTTGAGAGGAAACGGGTATTGAAAACAGTGGCCCCCGCTTCTTCCAAAGAAGTGACAGCGTGCTTGAAATGGTCTGTCGTCTCCAGTTTCCTGGAGGGAATGCGATTGTATAGGACGCCTGGGGAAGGAACGGAACCAGCCTCCCATCTACCTTCTGAAAAGAGGAGTCCGGTCCCCTCCCTTTGGAGGAAAGAAGAAACAGGAAGCAAATAAAGCAAGCCTCCATTTTGATGGAAGAATTGGTGGCACTCATGGGCATAGTCACCGAGGGATCCTGGCGTCTTGTTGATGAGGATCGCCGTAATGGGGCCAATACAGATCTCGGCACGTAGCCGATCGACGTGGATATGAAAGTCCCGATCATGTAATGCCTGCAGCCAGGGCAAGAAAGTCGTCAGAATCAGGTCATCCGTCGGGGAGAGGAGGCACTCAACCCTTGCGGAAGTAGCACCAACCGACAGGGTGACACCCCCTTTGAGCATCCAGTCCTCCAAAAGGATGTCAGGGATGTATATATGAGGTTCCTTACTTTTTTCGCATGCAATGTGGCATTTCATCCATATCACCCATTCCTCGTTTGCATAACACGTCAAAATACCCCTATAATGACTTATTGGGCTATTGCTGATATAGCATACTATGTAGGCAGTCATAAAAGGTTCAAATGAACAGGAAAAGGCAGGTGCATGTATGAGATGAATGCGTTCATCCTCATTCTTTTCATGGTGGCAGTAGGGGCCCTGATTGGCGGAGTTACGAACCATCTGGCCATCAAGATGCTCTTCAGACCGTATCGGGCTTATTATATCGGGAAATTCCGTATTCCTTTTACTCCAGGTCTCATTCCCCGGAGAAGGGATGAACTGGCTGTATCAATGGGGAAAACCGTGGTGGATCATCTTCTCACACCGGATAGTCTACAAAAAAAGCTTCTCAATCCGGCTTTTAAGGGAGAAACGGTCAAGTGGTTGAAAGCTGAACTCACCCCGATCTTCCAATCGGAGACACCCATTGAAGAATGGCTTGAAGAATTGAATATTCCCGTGAACACGATGATGATCCATGATTACCTTGATAAATGGATTGAAACGAAAGTGATCGAAACCAGACTAAGCTATGCAAACCGTTCCTTAGGGGAGACCATCCCCTTTGATTGGAAGGAGAAAGCAGAAGAGAAGATTCCTGAGATCGTGACGATGATCGCAGGAAAGGCCGAAGACTATTTTACGAGTCCAGAAGGAAAAGCAAAGGTCAAGGTGATGATCGATGACTTCCTGAAAGAAAGGGGAATGCTCGGGAATATGCTCGGGATGTTCCTTGGGAATACGTCGGTTGCAGATAAAGTGCAGCCTGAGATCGTGAAGTTCATCAAGCATCCGGGAACACAGGAAATCCTCTTGAATCTGATAAGAAGTGAATGGGAGAAGCTCCAGGAAAAAACCGTCGGTGAATTGACCGGAAGCTTCTCGGACGAGGCGCTGGTCTCATCGGTTCAAAGCTATGCAAAAAGGACCCTGAAGATAGGTGAGTTCTTTGCTCGCCCCCTTGGAAGCGTCCTGTCTCGTCATGAAGAGACATTTTTCAATAAGCTCCTTCCAGCATGGGTGGATCGTGGCACCGATCTTCTCGGACGCAAGCTCCCAGGGGTGATGGAGAAGATGAATCTTCAGGAGATTGTCCAGGAACAGGTGTCATCCTTCTCTGTGGGAAGGCTTGAGGAACTGGTCCTAGGCATTTCCAAGCGCGAGTTCAAGATGATCACGTACCTCGGTGCCCTGTTGGGTGGGATCATCGGGATCATCCAGGGGATCTTTGCTCTTATGATCGGTTGAGTAAAGAAAGGGTCATTCCTAGTATTCGGACACATAGTTTGTTATAGTGGGGATGAAGAAATACAGACAGATATTTTAGGAGGCTAAACCTTGGCTATCAACTTATATGATCAAGCAAACGAACTGGAGCGCGCACTCCGTCAAAGTGACGAGTTCCAACAGCTGAAAAACATGTATGATGAAGTGAACAATGACGAATCTGCCAGCAAGATGTTCGAGAACTTCCGCAACATCCAGATGCAGCTTCAACAAAAACAAATGAGCGGTGAAGAAATTACTCAGGAAGAAGTCGAGCAGGCTCAAAAGGCCGCCCAGCTTGTACAGCAACACGACAAAATCTCCAAACTCATGGAAGCAGAGCAGCGCATGAGCATGGTGATCACGGATTTGAATAAAGTCATCATGAAACCATTGGAAGAACTATACGGTTCCGTACAGCAATAACATACATGAGATCCCGACGGCAGACCCGGCGGGATTTTTCTGTGAGTGGATGCAAATTTCTGGCCTCCTTGACCTCCTTGTCATAATTGTCTATTCCTTTTCATAAATGTAAAGAAAGCAGTAGACAACACTTAGGAGGACATCATGATGATCTATAGAATGCTTGCCCTGAATATCGACGGTACAATCGTGAATCGAAGCGGAAAGATTGCGAAGGAAACGAAGGAGGCAATTGAATACGTTCAACATAAAGGGGTTCCTGTCACACTCGTGACGAGCAGGAGCTTCAACTCTGCGAAGAAAGTGGCAAAATCTCTGAATCTAACTGGCCCCATCATCACTCATGGGGGTGCCTATATCGCCTCCGAACTCGAAAAGCCACTCTATGTCAAAAAGATATCCGAAACCATCACCTATGAAATCGCCCATTTCCTTGAAGGATTCCCCTGTCAGATCCAGATGGCCCACGAAAGGCAGTCCATCATCGGGAAAACCAATTCCCCGTCCAAGGAGCTTGCCCGCTTATCGTGGCAGCGGGAATCCCGTCTTCTCTACAGTAAACAATATGTCGACTCCATCAGTGAGCATCTCACAGCAAATCCGATGACCGTACCGAAAATTTCCGTGATCCTGGAGCGGAAGGAAGATGTGTGGGATATCATCGCAGCACTCACAGCCATGTACGATGAGGTAGATGCCATCCCGACTTCTGAAAACAGTCTGGACATCGTTCCGAAAGGCGTGTCAAAACTTCGCGGTCTCATGTATCTGACGGAACGCTATGCGTTGAAGAAGGAGCAGGTCGTCATGGTCGGGGCGGGAGTTGACGATATGGATGCCATGAGGTGCTGCGGTCTAGGTGTGGCCATGGGAGGGGCACCTGCAGAAGTGAGGAAGGCAGCGGACTGGGTGACGAGGAGCCAGCATGAAAAGGGGATCCCGTACTTCATCAGTGAAGTGTTCAGGAAACAGCATCCAATCCCTTTCCTTAAGAAGATGAACATCATTAAATCTTGATTGCCAAGGCCGGTTCCGATAGGGATCGGTCTTTTTCGTACCGTCATGGACATTGACCATTCCCATCCCGTTCTTGTACACTTATAAATGCTTATCCAATTGTGAAAGGTGATTACAACGTGAATGTGTTAATTAGAGGCATAGAAGACGAACGATTTGAACGACCTCTTCGCTTGATTGCCAATTTATTCTTTGAAGAAACCAAGATCCATTTTGGCGAGTGCGATAATGCCGATCTGGAAATCCATATACATGTATCCGACACCGAGTCAATCCAGGCCCGTGCGGAAATCAAATCAGAACAGTCTCAGAAAGCGTTTTATGAAAAAGACTGGTTACCGTATGAAACGGAGAAGGAGCGATTCAGACAGCTGAAGACCGCCGTTTCCCATGTGTACCTGAACGTCCTGCAGGAGCTGACGGGCATTCAACAGAAATGGGGGATCCTGACGGGAATCAGACCGACGAAATTGATTCACAAACAGAACATGCTCGGACTTCAGGCAGAAGAGATCCACCATAAGCTCAAAGAGGAGTATTTGATCACCGATGAAAAGATCGATCTCATGCAAAACATCGTGGATCGCCAGCTGTCCGTCGTGCCCGACCTGTACGATGTGAGGGATGAAGTAAGCATCTACATCGGGATTCCATTTTGTCCGACGAAATGCGCCTACTGTACTTTCCCTGCCTACGCCATCCAGGGCAAGCAGGGCAGGGTGGATTCGTTCCTCGCCGGCCTGCATTATGAAATCCGGGAAATGGGACGGTGGATGAAGGAAAAGGGCGTGAAAATTACGACCATTTACTTTGGAGGCGGCACTCCGACTTCGATCACAGCGGAAGAGATGGATGCCTTGTATGAAGAAATGTACGACTCCTTCCCGGATGTGGACAAGGTGAGGGAAGTGACGGTGGAAGCAGGAAGACCCGATACCATCACGCCTGATAAATTGAAGGTATTGAACAAATGGAATATCGACCGGATCTCCATCAACCCTCAATCCTACACGCAGGAAACGCTGAAGGCGATCGGAAGGCATCATACGGTGGAAGAGACGATCGATAAGTTCCATCTTGCCAGGGAAATGGGCATGAATAATATCAATATGGATCTCATCATCGGACTTCCGGGCGAAGAACTTCCTGAACTGCAGCATTCCCTTGATGAAACCGAGAAGCTGATGCCGGAATCCTTGACGGTCCACACCCTTTCATTCAAACGTGCATCAGAAATGACGAAGAATAAGGATAAATATAAGGTGGCCGATCGTCACGAGATCGGACGGATGATGAATCTTGCAGAGGAGTGGACTTCTGCTCACGGATACGAGCCCTATTACCTGTACCGCCAGAAGAACATCCTTGGAAATCTTGAGAACGTCGGTTATGCCCTGCCGGGTCAGGATAGTATCTATAACATCATGATCATGGAAGAAGTGCAGACCATCATCGGGATCGGCTGCGGGGCAGCAAGTAAATTCATCGACCCTGAAACGGGGAAGATCACCCACTTTGCCAATCCGAAGGAACCGAATGCGTATAATCTGACATTCAAAGAGTACACAGACAAAAAAATCGACATCCTCGATGGATTGTTTTCTTGAGAGGCTGTGACGAAAGTGAGTTAGTCATAGTAAAACCCGAATTCATTTGCCTACGATCAGGCAAAATGGTTCGGGTTTTAATTTGTTTCATGGCCATCATTGTTTCCAGCGGTTGCTTGGAGTGCAAGACGAACGCTCCAGCGGGAAGAGTAGCTTATCACGGAAAGCGAACATCATGAGCGGTATAAAGAACCGATACTGAACGGGTTCGGCTACCTTTTCAGTTTTATCCCACCCTCTTTGATTTTTAGATGATTGTCGAAATCATGGGAGAGAAAGAGGATTCGGAATAAGAAAATCGAATAAGTAAGGAGGATGGTTTTGTAAGCGATTACTTCGTCGTGACAATCGTGCCTGCGCTTCACCTGTACCAGTCCATATAAAGACAAAGGGGAGATACGTTTATGATGCAGACGCCTTTACTTCTAACAGCGATGATGGAACGAGCAGAAAAGTTTTACCCTGAAAAGCACATCGTTTCAAGGACCGAATCCGGCATTCACCGCTTCACCTATAAAGAATGGGGAAAAAGGACGAGGAGACTCGGGAGCGTCCTGAAGGACCTCGGGGTCGAGGAAGGGGATAAGGTTGGGACCCTTGCGTGGAATCACCACCGTCACCTTGAAGCCTACTTCGCAATCCCATGCATCGGCGCAGTCCTTCATACCATCAATATCAGGCTGTCCCCTCAGCATATCGTGTATATCATCAATCATGCAAAAGACAGGGTGCTCCTCGTGGATCCCGATCTTCTACCACTGGTGGAAAAGATCAGGGATCAGATTCCCCATGTCGAGTCCATCATCGTCATGACGGACGGTGGAATGCCTGAATCGCCCATTGAAGGCCTGCATCATTATGAAGAGCTGCTGGAGAAAGGTGATCCGACCTTTTCCTTCAGACATGATCTCGACGAAAATGCCCCTGCCGGGATGTGCTATACTTCTGCGACAACAGGGAATCCGAAAGGGGTCGTATACTCCCATCGGGGCATCGTCCTCCATGCCATGGCCCTTGGGCTTGCCGATACAACCGGTCTCATGGAGAGGGATGTGGCCCTCCCTGTCGTACCGATGTTCCATGTGAACGCTTGGGGTCTCCCGTTCGCATCCGTCTGGTTCGGTACGACACAGGTACTGCCGGGACCTTACTTCACCCCTGGATTGCTCGCTCAACTGATGGAAAAGGAGAAGGTGACCGTGGCTGCCGGAGTACCGACCATTTGGCTTGGGCTCTTAAGGGAACTTGAAGAGAATACCTATGATTTATCTTCGGTCCGGTATCTCCTTTGCGGCGGATCTGCAGCCCCGAGGGGGATGATCAAAGCATTTGAAGAGAAGCACGGGATTCCTTTCATGCATGCCTACGGAATGACGGAAACAAGTCCCCTTGCCGTCGTGGCATCAATGAAGAGTCAGCACGACGTGTTATCAGACGAAGAAAGGTTTGACGTCAAAGCCAAACAAGGCATCCTTGTTCCGGGTCTTGAAATGAAGGTCATCGGGAAGGACGGGGAAGTGGAGTGGAATGGCAGGGAAATGGGCGAGCTTGCCTTAAGGGGACCATGGATTGCGTCAGAGTACTACCAGGATGACCGGACAGAGGATGCTTTCCGTGACGGCTGGCTCCACACCGGTGATGTGGTGACGATTGATGAGGAAGGGTATATCAAGATCGTGGATCGGACGAAGGACCTGATCAAGTCAGGAGGAGAGTGGATCTCATCTGTTGACCTGGAAAATGCCCTGATGTCCCACGAAGACGTCTTTGAAGCTGCAGTTGTTGCAGTGCCTCACGAGGAATGGCAGGAACGTCCTGTCGCATGTGTCGTTCTGAAAGATGCCGAGAAACGGGCGGTCACAGAGGACGAAATCATCGACTTCCTGCGTCCGCAGTTTGCGAAGTGGTGGTTGCCAGACAAGGTGATCTTCATGAAGGAGATTCCGAAGACATCGGTCGGTAAATTCCTGAAGATGGCCCTGAGAGATGAAATACACAATAAAATAAGCCAGGAGGACTAATCATGAGCGTACAAAAACAGGATGAATTAGTGAAGGTTCGAATAGAAGGGAAAGTGGCGAGGGTCGTATTGAATCGGCCGGAATCGTTGAATGCCCTCGACCTTGGCCTGATGAACGGGCTGTTGTCTGCACTTAAGGAGATCAGGAGGGACCCCGATTTGGCGATTGTCGTATTGACCGGGGAAGGAAAAGGCTTTTCATCTGGAGGAGACATCAAATCCATGCTGTCCTTGGGGAATGAGGGGGATTTCTCCGAGGTGATGGATGTGATCAATGAGCTTGCAATGACCCTCTACACGCTTCCTAAGATTGTCGTGGCAGGTATCCACGGTGCAGCCGCGGGCCTCGGGTTCAGCTTGGCGCTGACGGCCGATTATATCCTTTGCGAGGAAGACAGCAAGCTTGCCATGAATTTCATCGGGATCGGACTCATCCCCGATGGCGGCAGCCACTTCCTCCTTCAAGAGAGGCTCGGCACCCATAAAGCGAAAAGGATGATCTGGAATGGAAAAGTGATGCTCGGTCAAGAGGCCCTCATGAAAGGACTGGTAGACGAAGCACTTCCTTCAGGAAAACTGGCAGAAGGACTGGAACGATATATCGAACAGTGTCTTCAATCTCCTGTAAAGGCCCTACTGAAAACAAAAGAAATCTATACCGAGTTGAATAAAGATAGGCTTCAGGAAGCATTGCTCAAAGAAAAAGATGGTCAATGGCTTATGAGACAGACATCAGATCACCAAGAAGGAATCAAGGCATTCATCGAAAAGAGAAGGCCGTCATTCAAAGGGGAATAACGGAAAAGAGGGTGCCGCATGGCGCCCTCTTTTGTTTATACGTGGAATAATAGAAGCTTTCCCAGTGGGGAAGTGAAACGATGGGTGTGATCAAGATACCCCTTCTCTGCCAACATACTTTCCCCAACCTTCTTCGCTTCCTCGTCCGATGCAGCCTGAACACTCTCATCCAGAAGCTTTGACCCGTTCTTCTCGAATACCGTAAGCTTATACGTTTTCATCTCTCTACCCCTTTGCATCATGATCACTTTTTATTTTTTCATATTTTTCAAATAATGAAAAGTGGAATATTCCTATTCCTATAAATAATTCACAGATGAAATGATAGCGGCCGTTGGGGTATAATGGGTAGTATTAGAACATATATTCGTAATTTTGGAGGGGAACCATGAAGAAAATCCGGTTTCTGCACGCTGCCGATCTGCATCTGGACAGTCCGTTCAAAGGGCTGAAGAACTTGCCTGCAGCACGGTTCAAGAACATACAGGGAAGCACTTTTGCTTCTTTTGAAAGACTGATTGACGAAGCCCTTAAAAGGGAGGTCGACTTCGTGCTCATCAGCGGGGATCTCTTTGATGAAGAGGATCGAAGTATCCGGGCGCAGGCAAGGCTTGTGCAACAGTTCGATCGTCTGGAAGGGAAAGGGATCCCCGTTTTCATCATCCATGGGAATCATGATCACCTTGGGGGATTCAGGGTTCAGCTGGATATGCCACCCCATGTACATATCTTCTCAGATAAGCCCGAGTGGAAACACCTAAGGACGAAGGAGGGTGCCGATGTCTCCATTGCCGGGTTCAGCTATGGAAGCCGGCATATCCATGAGAGGATGATCCCCCATTACCCAACGGCAGAGGGCGACGGGTATAGGATCGCTCTGCTACATGGAAGTGAAGGGAGCATCGAAGCGGACCATGAACCCTATGCCCCCTTCACCATCAAGGAACTGGTCGGGAAGGGATATCATTACTGGGCGCTGGGTCATATACACAAGCGGCAGATCCTCCATAAGGACCCTTACATTGTATATCCGGGGAATATACAGGGAAGGCACAGGAAAGAAACCGGCCCTAAAGGCTGTTACGAAGTCGAGATGGAAGGGGACCGTACCGAGCTGACCTTCATACCCGTACAGGAAGTCGAATGGGTGCAAAAATCCGTATCACTCGATGGGGTCACCCGTTTTGGCGAACTGTACAATCGGATCAGGGAGGCTGTGGATTCGTGCGGGGAAGCCATGATTGAACTCCGTTTGGAAGGAAAGGGCAGCATGGGGGAAGAGGAATGGAGGAGGATCCAGAACGGTGAAGTTTTGGACACGATTCAATCGGCAATGGAAGATGAGCAGGGGATCAAGTGGGTGCATCGTGTGTCCTTTGAAGAAGAGAAACTAATTCTTGACGAGCACGATCCATTCAGCAAAGTCATGTTTGAAATGCTTGATGAGCTGGAGCAGGGGGACTGGTCATCATCCCTTTCAGAGCTGATGGACCATCCGCTGATCTATAAGCATGGTCTTCAGGTGGATCAAGAGGTCTTTCACGATGTCAGAAAGCTCCTCGGCACCCCGATCAAGGAAGGAAGGTGAGCGCATGAAAGTGACGGGAATCCATATCTATGCATATGGGAAACTGATAAATCGCCGCTATACCATGAAAGAATTGCAAGTGATCTTTGGAGAGAACGAGGCGGGTAAATCGACGATCATGTCGTTCATCCATAGCGTCCTCTTCGGCTTTCCCACCAAGCAGCAGTCACTCCCACGGTATGAACCGAAAACCTCCTCGGAATATGGAGGCTTTCTCCTGGTGAGCACTCCTTCCGAAGGGGAGATCCGGATTGAAAGGAAGAGGGGTGGGCCTGCCGCAGGAACCGTTACCCTTCAATATGAAGATGGAAGAGTAGAAGGGGAGGAAGGTCTTCACCGGTTACTCGGTACCATTGACCGAAGAACCTACGGAAACATTTTTTCTTTTGACCTCGAGGGTCTTCAGGGGATCCACCGATTGAAAAAGGAAGACCTTAACCGCTTCTTATTCTCTGCAGGATCCACCGGGACGGATTCCCTCATGCAGATGGAGCAGGCCTGGAAGAAAGAACAGGAACAGCTTTTTAAACGATCCGGGCGCAAACCTGTGATCAACGCCCTCTTCGCTGAACTCACGTCACTCGAAAAAAAACTGAAGGAAGCGAAAGGGCGCAATGACCGCTATGCCCCCCTCCACGTGGAAAAAGAAGAAGCCGGCACAAGGATTGAACAACTTGATCAAAAGCTGAAGGTACTGCAGGAAAGAAAACATGCCCTTGTGCAGATCCGGGAAAACTGGGATGCCCTCAGCGAAAGAGTGTACACATCGGAGAGGCTCGAGCAAATTGATGACTTCCCATTCCCTGAAAAGGGTCTCCACCGCCTAGATGAGTGCAAGCGGGAGATCAGGAAGGTGGAAGCCCAGATTGAAACCCTGCAGCACAAGAGGGATATCTTCCTGGAAAGGCTGGAAGGAGACCTGATCGTCGGTGAGGGAGAAAGAAGCTTCCTGGAAGAGAAGGTGGCATCACAGACGAGTTTCCAAAAATGGATCCATGATCTTGAGGATCACCGAAGGGAAGTCGCGGCGATTGAAAGCGGGATCCGCGAAATCAGGAGGGAGCTCTCCTTGAGTATGGAAGTCGAGGAGGCTGCTTCCATCAACATCAGCTTCTCGATGAATGAGAGAATCAATGATGCAATCGAAGAAAAGACGGAGATCCTCCATGAACGGGAGCATAATCGGAAGAAAAGGGCGGAGGCACAAGCGATCAGAGAACGGATTGAGCGTGATTGCGACGCCGCAGAGAGTCGATTGATGGAGGAGGAGGCCTTTCAGGATCTCCAGCGGAAAATGAAGAAAGGGCTGTCCGAGGGGCAGAGAACTTGGCTCAGGGACCGATTGGGAGAAGAGGAGAGGATGCTGGCGGGCGATCGGAAGGCATATGTGGGACAGAAAAAGATCACGTTTTCCCTTCTTTTCATCGGACTGATTCTGACGCTATGGGGGATGTGGTCGGGAAGCTGGATCATGTTCCTTGCCTTGCTGCCGGGCTTCATGAGCATGTTTTCCCTGAAGCAGTCCAGATCGCGCATCATTGCACGCGAAAAAAGGCTTCAGTCCATGGAACGACCCGAGGGAGAGGCATCTTCCGACTCGCAACGACTCTATGATGAACAGCTTGAGTACCGCAGTCAATGGAAGCAGCTCATACTGAAGCTTGAAGAGACGGAAGGTTCGCTTGCAGGCATCATGGAAGAAGAACGGTACCTGGAAGACAGGCTGAAGAAAGTCGATGACGGGCTTGCAGCTATCGTTTCGGAGCTTCGACTCCCTGTTGACTTTCAATGGAAATGGCTAAGGGAAGCTTATACAAGGCTGAAGGAACTTGTGACCCTCCATGACCGGATGACGATCCTCCATGACGAAATCCGAGGGGCTGAATCCAGAATAGAAGCTTATACAGGGGAATGCAGAGAGTGGTTCAACCGTCACGGAATCGAAGCTGTACCATTGGAAGAGATCCACGGGAAGATGAAGGAGCTCTTGAAGCAGATGGACAAAGAAGAGCTGAAGAGGAATCACGCCAAAGAAGAGATTGCCCAGATCCGGATGGATATGCAAAGCCTCGAAATCGAACGGAGCAAACTGGAAGAAGAAGTGCGGGATCTTTTCTCATATGCGGGAACTGAGACGGAGGAAGCCTACAGGAGGACCGGTCAGCTTGCCGAAGAAAAACGGGAACTGTTGCAGGCCTACAGATTTATGGAAAAACGATTCCAACCTGATATCCTGTCCGCTTTTACGGAATTCGCATCAAAAGACGTCGTCGAAAAAGAAATCCTGCTCGTTTCCAATGAGATCGACGAATGTTCCCGCAGCATTTCTACCCTGCAGGAGAAGGCAGCGACACTTGCATATGAACTTCAAGTTCTAGAGGAAGGAACCGAGTATTCCGTCCTCTTGCAACAGTTCGAAGGGAAAAAGGCCGAAATCCTAGAGAAGATCCAGAGATGGTCGGCTGTCACCTTGGCGAGGACGGCATTGGAAAATACGATGGAGCATTACCAGCAGACGAAGATGCCGAGGCTGATCGGGGAGGCAGAGCAATACTTCCTTAAGCTCACGAATGGACGATATAGGAAGATCCATGTGACCGATGAGGAAATGATTACGGTTGCCAGGGAAGACGGCCAGGTGTTTCAGGCCGTGGAACTCAGTCAGGGAACGAAGGAGCAACTGTATATCGCCATCCGTTTCGCGCTGATATCTTCCCTGAAAGAAATCTATGATCTTCCCGTCATCATCGATGATGCAGCAGTGAACTTTGACGAAGGCAGAACCACTGCATTCATTGAAGCGCTGGTCAAGCTGTCAAAGAACCATCAAGTACTGTATTTTACCTGTCATCAGGCAGTAGTGGAAACATTCGAGACGGCAGAAGTCATAAAATTGGATGAGCAGACAATTGAGGTGGGTCTCGACGAGTCAAGGCGGGTGCCACTGTGATATACTTGAAACAGTAGACTGAAAGAGAACGGGGGAACAACTATGTCTGGAATTACGACCTATGCAGTCGGTGAAACCATCGATTTGCATTTATTGATCAAACAGATGACAAAAGGCACAACAAATACAGGAAAGCCCTTCCTGACCATCATTCTGCAGGATAAGAGCGGAGATATCGAAGCGAAGCTGTGGGATGCCTCTGAACAGGATGAAAAAGCCTATCAGCCTGAGACGATTGTAAAGGTAGTCGGGGATATCCACAACTATCGAGGGAAGAACCAGCTGAAAATCAAACAGATTCGCCCGGTGTCACCGGGAGATGGTTTTTCCATTGCTGATTTCCTTGAGACTGCCCCGGTAAGCATTGATGAAATGAGCAGCAAGATCACCCAATACATCTTTGAAATGCGCAATCCGAATATTCAGCGGATCACCCGCCATCTCATCAAAAAATATCAGAAGGACTTCCTTGAATATCCTGCGGCAACGAAGAATCACCATGAGTTCGTATCAGGTCTTGCCTATCATGTGGTCTCCATGCTTGATCTGTCAAAAGCCATCGCAGGGTTATACCCGACGCTTGATTCCGACCTGTTATATGCAGGTGTGATCCTTCACGATCTTGGTAAGGTGATTGAACTGTCCGGCCCGACTTCAACCACCTACACAATCGAGGGGAACCTGATCGGGCATATCTCCATCATGGTGAATGAAATCGGCAAAGCGGCCGATGAGCTGGGCATAGAAGGAGAAGAGGTCATGATCCTTCAACATATGGTCCTCAGCCACCATGGTAAGGCAGAATGGGGCAGCCCGAAACCTCCATTGATCCGTGAAGCAGAAATCCTTCACTATATCGATAACGTGGATGCGAAGATGAACATGCTCGACAGGGTCCTATCAAGGACGAAACCAGGTGAGTATACGGAGAGGGTCTTTGCCCTAGACAACCGATCCTTCTATAAACCAACATTCCATGAATGAACATGAAGCCCGGTCCTGCGACCGGGCTTTTTGCTGTCTGAAAAATTTATCGTCATAAGCAGGCAATCCTCTTCATATGGTGAAGTAAGGACAAACCTATAAGGAGATGAAGCAGATGACATTACCGATTTGGATGTACTTCATTGTGGCAGGGATCTTCGTCAGTGCGTTCATGACCATCAGGTCGGCCAGGCAGGAAAAGGCCCAGGAGGATGAGTGGATCGCGAAAGAGGGCGAGGTGTACATCACCCGCATGGAAGAGGAAAAAGAGCGGAGGCGCATGTCCTCCTGATATGATATCAAAGAAAAAAGACAGTCGGAGAATCTCCTGACTGTCTTTTTTTGTAGGTTATTCTTTTGTATCGGAATCGGTCGTTCCATTGCCTTCAGGAGCGGCAGCGTCCGGTGCTGGAGTACCGTTCAGTACTTGTTCGAATGCATCTTTAAGATCTTTGTCTTTGATCTTAAGGTCTGCTTTTTCGATTTCGTCCTTCATGGATTCCTGAATTTTAGCCTGATCCACTTTTGAAAGTTTAAGCTCCTGTTCAAGATCTTTTTTCATATCGTTGAACGGTTTCTTTTCTTTTGTATCTGTCACTTCAATGATGTGGTAGCCATAATCTGTTTTCACAGGTTCACTGACCTCACCTTTTTTCAGGGAGTCAAGGGCTTTGGAGAACTCAGGTACAAAGCTTTGACGTCCTGCATTATCAACCCATCCGAGGCTGCCTCCGTTAGCGGCAGAAGCGGTGTCGGTTGAATACTCGCTTGCAAGGTCTTCGAATTTATCACCGTCGGCCAACTTCTTTTTGACTTCCTTCGCGGTCTTTTCGTCTTCCACGAGGATGTGTCTCACTTCGATCGGAGCTTTCCAGTTTTCGTAATATTCCTTGAGTTCTTTGTCAGTGACTTTGACATCTGAAGTAGCGGCCTTCTCTTGAAGGAGCTGAAGCTTCAAATACTCTTTAAAGGATTTCTCATCAAGATTGTACTGTTGAAGGAACATATCGAATTGGTCACCGAGTTGTTCTTTCGCTTCGTCCATTTTTTTGTTGATTTCATCTTTCGATACATCATATTTCTCATCGAGCACTTTTGTATAGACAAGTTCTTGTAGGGCTTGTTCCATTTGTGGGGTGAACTTTTGTTTCGCTGAATCATACAGTTCTTCCTTGGTGATATCCCCGGCTTTGGTTGTTGCAACTACATCTTTATCATCTGCCCCATTACCGCTGCAACCTGCTAGTCCCACGGCACCGGCAACAAGTGATACGGAAAGGATCCACTTCTTCATGGTGATCAACTCCTAAGCTATTTTCAGTCGTGCTTGGCTAAAATCTACAACCCATACTATATCACACTTTTTGGATGAAAAAAAATAATTTCCAAACTATTCTTGAGAAAAATAGGCAGATAACATACCCAATTCCCAGATTCGTTCATATGATATCAGCGAAGAGAGAAAAGGAGGTAATGATCATGAGCTGTGGATACAATTCAGGATTTGCATTGCTTGTTGTATTGTTCATCTTATTAATCATCGTTGGTGCCGCGTTTATTTGCTAATAAGAAATATGACAATAGCCTAAAACCATTAGACGTCTACTTGAATATAATGCATTAGCGCTTCAAAGGAGGTGGAACGTAATGGGTAACGCATACGGCGGAGGTTTCGCGTTAATTGTTGTACTGTTCATCTTGTTGATCATTGTAGGTGCAGCTTGGCTATAAGATAGCCAAAAATACCAGGAATTGACGGATCAGGATCAAAGAGGGGGCATTACCTGCAGCAAAGTCCCCTTTTTGCCTATCTCATCCGATGCTTCTCATACATGAAAGGAGGAAGCGCATATGTCAGGTGCTTACGGGTATGGCGGAGGTTTCGCTCTAATCGTTGTTCTATTCATCTTGCTTATCATCATCGGTGCAGCATACGTTTGCTAATTAAGTGAATAGGATCGAAATAGCTTGTTAGGCTGCTGTGAGTATTCACGGCAGTTTTTCATTAGAAGGGAAGCACGCAGAAGGAAAGATGATTCCTTCTGCAGGCTTCCGGTTTTCATCTGAAATGAAGTAAACCCCCGAAGAGTCGTTTATGACGATCCGGGGGGTTTGTCTTTTAGTTGGCTTGGTAAAGAAGTTCGCTTCTTTTTTTGTCCAGCTCCAGGGGCTTGACCCTCGAGGTCATAAGCCCAAGACCTCAAAAAGGCCAAGAACTCCTTTCCGAGGTCTTTATCTTATGCTTGTCGGGTCAGGGCAACCCGCCTCCGCTTTTCTTTCTGTCCAGCTCCAGGGGCTTGAGGCTCGAGGTCATAAGCAAAGCCACCCAAAAAGGCCAAGAACGCCTTTCCGGGTGGCTTTGCTTATGCTTGTCGGGTCAGGGCGACCCGCCTCCGCTTTTCTTTGTCTATGTAAATAAAATTTCCACATAAGATGAAATCAGCAGTATGGTGATGAGGATGTTGATGGTTCTGTATACTTTCGGCTGACGTTCTTCGGGTATTTCCTTTTGTGCACAGAGTGCGAAGGTCATTCTGTTGATATTGAACAGAATGAACAGTGCGAATACGATAAACATGATAAATACGGTGATCATCCAGGTCCCTCCCCGTTCTCTCCTATATGCTATACAATACCAAATTAATGGGGTGATTGGTAGGGCGAGTATTGACGAAAGGTTGGAAACTAAGCTCTTTTCGTATTCGGGTCATCAAGAGCGATGTCTGGATGTAGAACAGGAATACGAAAACAGCCTAGTGAGGGGTGAGCCCCTCATTGTTCGATCAATATCTCGTACCCATCCTCATTCTCCTCGATCATCGCCTTTCTCGGAGAAAAGAGCAGTGCCCTCACGCAAAGAAAATCGATTAAGCAGATGCCAGTATGGAAGGCAGTCAGCATGATGAAGTAGTGGGAGTAATGAGGAAAGTGAAAACAACCGAACATCAGGCATGAATTGAGTACGAAGAATGGGGCGGTCAATGCCATCCCATATCTCCATTTGGCAATCGGCACATTCAATCTGAGGGTTACGGTCGGTAAGATCACCATCTGTCTTCTCAGTGTGCATGTCATATTCCGTGCATAGTGCAAGACCGGCAGTGCGTGGCAGATCTTATGCAGGGGGTAGATGCTTAGCAACCCTGCAAAAAAGAGCAGGAAATGATGATCATAAAATACACGATGGTTCATTACATTAATCGGCACGTATATAAATGAGAATACCATCATCATCACAATGGATGAAAGTAAAAAGACTCGATGATATCCAAAATGCTTTTCTTTATCAACAGATTTCCAGCAGTGCATAGCATGTATCCTCCAGCAGGCGTTCAATATGGTGAAAAGCGCCTTACATACTTTATTATGATTGGTGCTGAAAATCAATACTTTTTTACAGGAGGACCGGAGCTGTCGTTCCTGAAGATAAGATGGAGTTGTTCAGAAGGGAGTCTAAGGATTATTAAGAGACAGTGTGCGGAATGTTTTGTACAATGGAAAAGAGAAACTATGCATATGGATTGGTGATTGGAATGGATGATCTGTTAAGAAGAGTGGAGAAGCTGGAATACTATCAAAGGCTCATGTTGGAGCTTATGCCGGGGCATACGATTTTATTTTACCGGGAGGTCATGATGGCAGGCCTTGATGAAGGGGATGTGAAGGCATTCTTCCAGTTATGTGAGGGATTGAACAATAAATGTCAAAAACAAAAAGCGGAAGGGTTTGTTTATTTTACTCCGCTTTTTAAAGAATTTGAACGTCGGATCGATCACAGGCTTACGATCGAGAGGGTCATCGAGGGGTGCCTCAACCAAGGAATATATCCTTCACTCATGACCCAGCTCAGGAAATGTCTTTAGAACTTTCTAAGTCATCTTCTTCCTGAAAAAGTTCAGTCAGTTTTCCATTATCATCGGAGAAATCATTTTTGATGTTGTCGAATGACTTCTCGAAGATCTCCATGAAATCATTCCCGTAGATGTTACGCACCACACTCATCATTTCGATCATTTCCGGGAATTTTCCGTATAGCTCCCTCAGTGGGGATACCCCTTGGAAAATCGCGTGATGGTCCGGGTCGTAATTCTTCATGGAATCGAGGAGAATGCGTTCTCCCTTCTCAGTCAGCCGGATATACGTGTTCCGTTTATCGTTTTCCCTTTTTGAAAACTCCAGCAGTTCCCGCTCCTCTAATTTCTTGGAAAAATTAAATGCCGTGGATACATGCATGACACCGAATTTGGCTACATCTGATATGGAAGCACCTTTTAGATGGTAAGCGATCCAGAGAATATGGTGTTCATTGATGTTGAGATCATACGGCTTGATCCATTGCTGCCAGTCCTTTTCGATGGCTTTCCACAGCGCTTTACTGAGCTGTGCCATCCGCTGGCTGAAGAGCATTGCCTCTTTTAATGTGAATTCTCTTTCCTTCATCTCTTTCACCCACTTTACTAAAAAATCTTTTCCCCATTTCTTTATCCTTTGAAGCACCAGGATGTTAAAAAGAAAGCGCTTATATTTTATTATGCCAATAAAGTAATGAATAATAAAGTCTAAATTCACAAAATTTTTAGAAGTACATGCAGGAAATTGAAAAACCCGCATCTCAAACTCCTTCATGTTTTTGGAACATACAAGGTGGATACGGGCTTTCCCTATGGATTACTTCGGTTGGGAGGAACCTGGGAGATCGATGGATTTTTCGAGATCTTCAATCGTTTGCCTCACGGTTTCGATTTCTTTTTGCAGGCGCTCGTTATTTGGAGCGGTCGATATTTGCCACTCTTTAATCGAAGCCTGCAGATCTTTCGAAAGCTGAAGAACGGTTTCCTTGCTTTCCTGAGAAAGCGTTCCGATAGATTCCTTCAGTTCATTTGCGCGCTCTTTTAAGTCTTCCAGTGTCAGCTTCCATTCATTCTGCTTATCTTTCAGTTTCCCCCTCAATTCCTTCCCTGAAGAAGGGGCTGAAAGAAGGGAGCCGGCACCTGCGACGATGCCACCAACGATCAAACCGTACATCAATGATTTCACTTTCATGCTCTTCACCTCTGATTGCTTGGTAGTATTATTATTCTACAAAAGATGTAGATATCCTTTTCCCTATTGTAACAGTTTGAAACGGGATTGTTCATAAGTATTCGAATGGGCGCATACGAATAAGGGAGAGGAGGGGGAAGAATGGACGGGATCATTTTCGGTTTCTTTGCTCTCAGTGTGATTTTGGTGATCAGTATGGTGTACAATATTATGAGTTTTCAAAGACCGGGAATCTATCCCCCTAAGAGTATTTTGAAGAAGAGGGCGGGGATGATGGGAACGGCGGGAGCGGCTTCCTTAGTGATCGGAAGCATCCTTTGGTGGATTGCTTCATAAAAAAAAAGGCCCAAAGGGGGCCTTTTTTTATTGAAGCTGATCTGATGTGACCGCTTCGCTTATGGAAGAACGCTTTAAGATTCCGTTGATGATCGGGTATACGACGAACATTGCACCGGCATTGACGACGGTAGCAGGCAGTACGACTGCTGCGAACAGGGCGATGAATGCTCCAGGAAGTCCGACGATGACTGAAGCTGAACCAAGGAAGATGGCTCCGGAAACGAGTGTTCCGATGGCTGTCAGTACGATTGCTCCCAAAATGGATCGGGAGTACTTTCTTGTAAGCAAGAATAATCCGTAAAAAACAAAAGCAGTCACGGGCTTGTCGATCAGGTTCGGGAGGAATCCTCCAGGGAACTGGGTGGTTAATCCGGAAATGACACCGGTCAACAGTCCCACAAGCAGTACATTCTTCTTGGCAGGGAACAGCATGATCCCTAAAAACATCATCGTAAGCATCATGTCCGGCTTCATCCCGAGGAAGATCCCTGGGATTACGGCATGCAGTGCAGTTCCGATCCCGATCAATAGTGATAGGGATACCAGCGTTTTTGTATTCATTTTCATCTCTCCTCAACTCGTCTATGCTTTCTCTGCTCCTCCTGATGTGCACTATTGCCATCAGCGAAAAGTTAGGACTATTATAACACAACGGGCCCTTATGTCAACGGACCTGTTCCTTCTCAAATATGGCCAGAGATGGATGCGGCGATTTCCTTCAGGTCATGGGAGGTGTAGTCGTCTGTATGGGTCTTCCATACGGCGCCGAATCCGTCGCCTTCACCGTAGCGCGGGATGAGATGCAGGTGGAAATGAAACACGGATTGGCCTGCTGCTTCTCCTGTGTTGCTGAGGAGGTTCAGCCCGATGGGTTGGAACGCTTCCTTGATGGCAGACGCCACTTTCGGAGCCGCCTGGAACACGTGCCCGGCCGCTTCCGGGGAGAGCTCATAGACGTTTTCCATATGTTGCTTCGGGATGATCAGTGTGTGACCTTTCGTCACTTGACTGATATCAAGGAAGGCAAGCACGTTTTCATCTTCATATACTTTTGTGGATGGGATTTCCCCATCGATGATCTTGCAAAAAATACAATCGCTCATTGTATATCCACCCTTCAATATGTAGTAGTTGTATTTTATCATGGGTGCAGATATAAATGAAGAAGAGACGGGAACGAATGTCCCGCCTCTCCACGTAGGGGTTGTGCTTCCTGATGCTTTTCGTAAAGTCGGCGATTCCATTCAGCAGGTGAACGGAACGATCCTATCGCAATTGATTTTTATAAAATCTTGAGCGTCTTGGACAACCACCTCATTTGACGGTTTGCATACATACGAATGACTCGTGCAATGTGACCATCTCCATCTCCTTATATCACGTAAAGCGAATAAGTTTTTGGGTATACGTCAACTTGTTCTTTAACAAACACCTCATTTGTCTGAATGAATGGTGAATGAATGTCATTCACTAAAGAAGAGCATAAATGCTGCAACAATTAGTGAAATTCGGATCCTGGTCTTTAACAACCACCCCGTTTTTCTTATTGCCTTACCCCTACAACTATAGGATGACCCGTTTGAAGGTATTTATTTGTACTAGATAATGGAAAAGTTATTGATCAAACATGCCTTCATAACGGAATTTTGATAAAATGAAGCAAAGACTGTGAAGAGAAAGGACGTTTTAGCCTTGGCATTATTGGAAATCAACCATTTGATTGGTGGATATACACGTAAGCCTGTATTAAAAGATATTTCCTTCTCAATCGGATCCAATGAAATCGTAGGACTGATCGGATTGAACGGGGCAGGGAAAAGTACGACGATCAAGCATATCATCGGACTGATGGAAGCGAAGCAGGGAGAGGTGTCCATCAACGGGAAGACCCTGAAGAAAGATCCCGAGCTGTATCGTAAACAATTTTCCTACATTCCAGAGACACCGATCCTCTATGACGAGCTCACCCTTGAAGAGCATTTAAGGCTGACTGCCATGGCATACGGATTGACCGAAGAGGAGTATTCCGAGCGTCTACCCGGGTTGCTGAGAGCCTACAGGATGGAAAAGAAACTGAAGTGGTTCCCTGCCCATTTCTCCAAGGGGATGAAGCAAAAGGTGATGATCATGTGTGCGTTCCTGATCCAACCGAGTCTGTACATCATTGATGAGCCATTCGTAGGGCTGGACCCGCTCGGCATCCAGTCACTTCTCGATTCCATGGAGGAGATGAAAGCGACAGGAGCCGGCATCCTCATGTCCACTCACATCCTGGCGACGGCAGAACGATATTGTGATTCGTTCGTCATCCTGCACGAAGGGAAGATCCGTGCAAAAGGGACCCTTGAAGATTTACGAAGGGAATTCACGATGCCCGGAGCAACACTTGACGATATTTACATTCAACTGACAAAGGAAGAATCGGATGATGAATAATGTAAATGGGATTTGGAAGCAACGGGTTACGGAATATACCCTTGAGCTTCAAAAATATCTGAAGTACATGTTCAATGATCACCTTTTGTTTGTCTTGATCTTCGCATTCGGCGGTGGGGCCTATACATACAACCAATGGGTCAAGACATTGGATCCGTCATTCCCTGCCCCCATGATTATGGCTGTCTTGTTGGGACTGGTTCTGGCATGGAGCCCGGTATATACCTTCCTGCGCGAAGCAGATGCAGTGTTCCTTCTGCCCCTTGAAAAGAAATTGAAGGGCTACTTCACGAAAAGTCTCTGGGTCAGCTTTGGTTTCCAATCCTATATCCAGCTTCTCGTGCTCGCTGCCATGATGCCCATGTATGTGGCCGTGACGGGAAAGGGATTCGGCACCTTTTTCCCTCTGTTGATCATCGTCCTTGCTGTGAAATGGTGGAACCTCCTCATGAGGTGGCAGATTCTCCGCTTCCAAGAGAGGGGTGTCCATTTCACCGATTCGTTCTTCCGTTTTCTATTGAGTGGCACCATCATGTATCTCATCCTATCTGGGGCTCACCTGTGGGTCATTGCAACGATTGCCGTCATCCAGTTGCTGTATGTGGGGTATTTCATGCAGATTGCCAAAGGCAAAAACCTGAAATGGGATCTGCTGATCACCCTTGAGCAGCAGCGGATGCTTGTGTTCTACCGCATGGCGAATATGTTTACAGATGTCCCGAAATTAAAAGGAAAGGTCCATCGGAGGAAATGGCTCGATGGCCTATTGCCGGACACAATGGACCAGCGGAAGTCATACCGCTATCTGTATATCAGATCGTTGGTCAGGACAAGTGAATATTCTGGCCTTTATATCAGGTTGACCCTCATCGGCGCCATTCTGATCTATAGCAATCCGTCCTTGATCTTCGGACCAATTGCCGGCCTCCTTTTCATGTATTTGACCGGTTTCCAGCTCATCCCTCTGTTCAAGAGATTTGACTATAAGATATGGGTGCTTCTTTATCCGGTACCCCGGGAGCTGAAGGAGTCATCGTTTCAAACCGTCATCACACAGACGCTCTTCATCCAGGCGTTCATCTTCTCTATCCCATTATTGGCAAGGGGGGAATGGATGGGGGGAGTGATCCTGCTCGCTGCGGGATGTGTCTTTTCGCTTCTGTTCAGCCGTCACTATCTGGTGGGAAGGTTGAAAAAAATGCAGGATCCCCTTCACTCGTGAAACCATCTTCATGCCCCGACCGTATAGTTAACCATCATGAGGAGGGATGAACGTGGAAAAAGAACGGGAAGAGCTCGATATGTGGAAACGCCGATTCACCCGTAAATCATCCAGGTTCCAGAGAGTATCAAAGAAGGCTCAGACGAAAATGAATACGTGGATCCCAGAGAAGGCCCATAACCTGATAACCGAAAGCATCAGGCGCATGGTGGAAATCACGCTGAACAACGGAGGCTGGTTGCCGATGAATCCCGTGACTGAAAAAGGGAATCTTCAGGAAAGGGAAGAAAGCATGAAAGCGCGCCTTGAGTTTTACAGGAAGACGGCAACCGTTGAAGGTGCAGGTACCGGTGCAGGCGGGCTCTTCCTGGGCATGGCGGATTTCCCACTGTTACTATCAATAAAGATGAAGTTCCTTACAGAATGCTCCATCATTCATGGCTACGATGCAAAAGCCTATGAAGAGAGAATGTTCCTCCTGTATGTATTCCAACTGGCGTTTTCGAGTGACGAGCATAAGCGGGAGACCTTGAGCGTGATCGAAGGCTGGGATACTGAGAAGGAAAGGGTCAAAGACTTGGACTGGCGTACATTCCAGCAGGAATACAGGGACCACATCGATTTAATCAAAATGCTCCAGCTTGTACCCGGGATCGGTGCATTGGTCGGCGCTTACGCAAATTATCAGCTTCTCGATCAGCTTGGGGAGACGGCGAAATTTGCTTATCGGATCCGTTATTTCAGCGAGCTTGAAAAGGGGTGAGGAACAGATGACAGTCAGTTTGCGCCCTTTTCAGCCTGAAGATGTGTCAATCATCAAGAGACTTGCCGGAGATAAGGTGCTGGCAGATACAATCGGTTTGCCGCATCCATATGAACTATTTCATGCAAAGGAGTGGATCAGCACCCATCTATCCCTGATTGAAGCCGGTAAGGAGTATAACTTTGCAATCGTCTTTCAATCCGAGATCGTTGGTACGATTGTGATCAGACGGAATAATGAGCACAATGCAGGAGAATTGGGGTACTGGGTCGGCAGGGAATTCTGGGGACGGGGCCATGCCACTTCAGCGATGGAGACGATCCTGTCATTCGGTTTCCGTGACCTTGCCCTGAATCGTATGTGGGCGATGGTACGTGACTCCAATAAAGGTTCGAGGAATGTCCTGGAGAAAACGGGATTCGTGGAAGAGGCAAGGCTGCGCCAGGCACGCAGGCGTGGCTCCGATTTCGAAGACTGCCTGCTTTATGCAATCACCAGAAGGGATTACCATTCAATTGAATGAATGGTAATCCCTTCTTTTGTCTTTCGCTGAGCGAAATACATATAGTATGATGGAGGGGAAAGGTGGGGAAACGTGTGTCACGTCGAAAAAAAGTATTGAGATGGTTCGGTCTCGTTCTATTCTCTTTCTTCTTCATTGCAGCGGGAGTATTCCATTTCATAGAGGCCCAAGGCTTTGCGCGGATGATCCCTTCGTTCCTTCCTCTGAAGGAGGAGGCGGTCTACCTGACGGGGATACTCGAGTTCATACTCGCCATCCTCCTTCTCATTCCGAAGACGAGGAGAAAAACCGGTATCGTAACGGCCGTCTATTTGGTCTTGATCTTTCCTGCCAATATCTATGCTGCCGTCAAAGGCATTCCCGCCCCCGGATCGGAAGAAGCAAACGCTCCCCTGCTTTGGGTGAGGCTCCTCTTCCAGCCGCTCTTGATCTGGTGGGTTCTAGCTGTCAGCAAGGTGGAAAAGAATCGCAGCTTTTATTCATAAGAAGATATCAAAAATGCGCCCCGGGAGCACAATCTGCTTTCCGGGGCGCATTTCGTATTACATAAAGAACATGGCTGCAATCGTTGTTACGACTAACCCGATGGTGACCGGGAGAAGGTTGCGACGTGCGAGTTCGAAAGGGTCAACCCCGCAAATCGCCGCTGCAGGAATCAGAGCCCATGGAACAAGTGTCCCGCCACCGACCCAGATGGCTGCAATCTGTCCAAGGGCTGTGAGGGTCGCAATGCCAGATCCAATACTGTCGGCAAATAGGGAGGCAATGGACCCAACGAGGGAAATACCCGAAAACCCCGAACCATCAAGACCGGTTATGGCACCTACAGCTGTCAGTGTAACGGCACCTATTGCTTGAGAAATCGGTACGACAGCTGACAACGCAGCCCCCAAATCATTGACGATACCGTGTGAGGTTTGCGGCAGGTGATTACCGATGATGGCATTAAACCCTGAGTCACCGAGGTAAAAGAACGCTGCGATGGGAATGACGGGACCGAACACTTTGAAACCGAACTGGAATCCGTCAATGAGGAACCCGGTGGTTCTTGACAAACCTTCTCCTTTGAATGCTGCAAGGGAGATGATAAGAACGATGAACATGGCGGTACCGCCAATCAATGCAGTGGCATCTCCTCCTTGAAGATTGAAAACAGACATCGCCACCACATTCAGGATGAAAGCAGCGGGAATCAGGATGGCGATGATCCGTCTCAAGACGGGAGAGAGAGAGGATGACGTGTCCGTTTCGTTAAACAGCAACGGTGAAGTCTCAACCTTCAGTTTTCCCTGTTTCATATCCCTCTTCAGGAAAATGAAGGCCGTCACGGTCGTGACCCCCCCCATGATCATGACCAGAGGGATACTGGCAGAAATGACATCTCCGATGGGGATGCCTGCTGCATCCGAAGTGAGTTTCGGTGCGGCCTGTATGACAAAGTCCCCGGAAAGGGCAATCCCGTGTCCGAAAAGGTTCATGGCCATGGCAATTCCGAGAGCCGGAAGCCCCACCCTGAGGGCGACAGGAACAAGTACGGCTCCGAGTAGGGCGACAGCCGGAGATGGCCAAAAAAACCAGGATATGAACATCATGACGAGACCAATCGTCCAGTAGGCAAGGGTTGGGGTACGGATGAATGAAGCGAATGGTTTGATCATCACGTCATTGATGCCGGTTGAGGTCAAACTTCTGCTCATGGCGACAATGATGGAGATGACCAGTATGGTGGGAAGCAGTTCCGTGATCGCATAGATGAAGCTTGAGAAGATCGAACTGATCGACCCGGTCAATGAGCCGGTGGCGACTGCGGCAATGGTGAAGATCCCAAGGATGCAAATGATGGTTGTGTCCTTCCTGAACACCATGAAGGCAATGATCAATCCAATGAATGATAAATAGATCCAATGCAGGGAGGTCAAATCGATCCCCATTAGGAAAACCCCTTTCCATTCTTTCAGGGCAAAAGCCCTGATTTGTAGTAATAAGATATGAAAGGGTAAACCTGTTCGTGCCAGACGTGGTGTCATTTCCTGGGTAATAGGGAGGGATATCGTCCATGCCTGCGCAAATATAAGGAGCCGCCGAAAATCGGCGGCTCCACTTGCACCATCAGATGGTCGTCACATGATATTTTGTCACATAGGATGAACGCGGGAAGATATCTTTCTTATTGTCGATTCCGGATTCAGTGCCGCGTTTGGCATGAGCCTTTTTATACTGATTGGATTCCTGCCAACCAAGGAAGCTCTTTTCATCCTTCCACTGTGTCATGACCACATATGTATCAGAACTTTGGGGTCTCAACACCCTGATTGAGATAAATCCTTCCACTTCTTCCACAAGACCGGCACGATTGGTGAAGCGGTATTCGAATAGAGGGCGCCCTTCGTCCGTTACAGGTATATTGTTGCAAACCACAAAGCCTTCTTCCGTGAGTTCCCCGGATGAATCGAGGATGTCATAGGTGCGGGGGGAACTGAAGACGCTGTCCCCTTCGCTTTCGTGGATCAAAAGTCCATCTTCTCCCTGCATGAGGACCATCTTCTCCCCTGGATGATCGTCTTTGATCGTCTTAAGGAAATCGTGGGTCCCTGTCGTCATATAAATCTTCATGTCCATCACCTCTAGCGATATAGTTACCTTCTATTATACCCTTCCCTAAAACCGTTTGCATGTAACATGAAGAGGGAAATGTTTTATAAAACGATGGTGTAGGCGTGAAAATCGGCAATTTTATGACAGTTGGCACGTAAATCTATACTTTCAGACTGAAAACGTCTATAGTAGTGAGGTTGAGAACATCTGCACTTATGAAAACTCTTACATAATCGTTGGAATCAAACTTATTTAGGCTACACTATACATAATGGATGTACGAGGAAAGGTGGACGAACAAGGGTATGAAAGCAATGAATGATACGCTGCTGCGTGCAGCAAGGGGAGAAGAAACGGAGCATACTCCGGTATGGTTCATGAGACAGGCTGGACGTTCCCAGCCAGAATACAGGGCAATCAAAGAGAAATATTCTCTGTTTGAGATCACTCATCAGCCTGAACTCTGCGCATATGTGACGAGACTTCCGGTCGAGCAATATGATGTGGATGCGGCCATCCTTTACAAGGATATCATGTCACCACTGCCATCGATCGGGGTGGATGTAGAGATCAAGACGGGAATCGGTCCGGTCATCGACCAACAGATCCGCTCCATGTCGGATGTGGAGAAACTCGGTGAAATCCATCCGGAAGAGGACGTTCCGTACGTTCTTGATACGATCCGACTGCTGACAACCGAGCAGCTGTCGGTTCCCCTGATCGGATTTGCAGGGGCGCCGTTCACCATGGCAAGCTACATGATCGAGGGAGGGCCATCAAAGAATTATAATAAGACGAAGGCCTTCATGTATGAACAGCCTCAAAGCTGGTTCGCCCTCATGGACAAACTGTCTGACATGACGATCACGTATGGGAAATCACAGATCAAGGCAGGAGCATCGGCGTTCCAGATTTTTGATTCCTGGGTCGGTTCACTGAATGTACAGGATTACCGTTATTTCATAAAGCCTTATATGGAGCGCATCTTCAATGAATTGAAAGAATCCGGTGTTCCCCTAATCCTCTTCGGGGTGGGTGCGAGTCATCTGGCAAGGGAATGGCATGACCTGCCGGTGGACGTCGTCGGTCTGGACTGGAGACTATCCATCAAGGAAGCAAGGGGAATGGGGCTTACGAAGACCCTTATGGGTAATCTTGATCCTGCGATCCTCCTTGCACCATGGGAAGTCATCGAAGAGCGTACAAAAGCGATACTGGATCAAGGCATGGAACTGCCTGGCCATATCTTCAACCTGGGGCACGGAGTGTTCCCTCAGGTGAATCCGGACACATTGAAGAGGCTCGCTGCCTTTGTGCACGACTATAGTTCGAGATAACCGATCTGCCAAGCACTATTTTTGGTATTAATGATACAAACATGGCACAATATTCACAGATAAGTTATCAACTAAGAGGTGAAGAAGTATGTCAAAGAAAAAAATGGGTCTCCTCGTCATGGCCTACGGGACCCCATATAAAGAAGAAGATTTAGAACGGTATTACACGCATATCCGTCACGGAAGGACTCCATCAAGTGAACTTCTTGAAGACCTCCGCAGTCGATATGAAGCAATCGGGGAATCTCTCCTTTGGCGAAGATCACCCTGGATCAGGCCAAAAGCCTTGAAGAACATTTGAATGGTATTCAGGACGAGATCGAATTCAAGATGTATCTCGGCTTGAAGCATATCGAACCGTTCGTGGAAGATGCTGTCGAACAGATGCATCAAGATGGAATTGAAGAAGCGGTGTCCATCGTACTTGCCCCTCATTTCTCAACCTTCAGTGTGAAGTCCTATAACGGCCGGGCGAAAGAAGCTGCAGAGAAACTTGGAGGACCGGTCATCACTTCCGTTGAAAGCTGGTATGATGAACCGAAATTCATTCAGTACTGGGTGGACCGCGTGAAGGAGACCTATGCAGGCATGTCACCGGAGGAACGTGAATCGGCCGTGCTGATCGTCTCGGCACACAGCCTTCCCCAGCGCATCCTTCAATCAGGGGATCCGTATCCGCAGCAGCTTGAAGACACGGCACGTATGATTGCAGAAGGTGCCGGAGTGAAGGAGTATGCGGTCGGATGGCAGAGTGAAGGCAACACACCGGATCCTTGGATAGGCCCGGATGTACAGGATCTGACAAGGGATCTTCATAAAGAAAAAGGGTACAAAACCTTTGTCTACACTCCCGTCGGATTTGTGTCCGACCACTTGGAAGTACTATACGATAATGACTATGAATGTAAAGTGGTGACGGAAGAAATCGGTGCTGCTTACTATCGCCCGGAAATGCCGAATAGTAAGCCGGAATTCATCGACGCCCTTGCAGACGTTGTAATGAAGCACATTCAGTAGCTCAGGCAGTTGGACTGAGGCAGAAGGAAACCATTCCCGCAGCCCAGTCCTTCTCTGTGTTTTATGATCTTTGAATAAAAGAAGGCGATGAAGTATGGCAGACAGAACGAATAAGCGGGTCGTCGTGATCGGCGGGGGCATCACCGGATTGGCGGCAACCTTTTATCTTCAAAAAGAAGCACGCGAAAAGGGGCTTCCTTATGATGTAAAACTTGTGGAGTCGACGCACAGGGTCGGCGGCAAGGTGCAGACCGTCAAAAGGGATGGGTATGTGATTGAAAAAGGCCCTGATTCCGTTTTCACGACCAATGACTCGATCCTGAAGCTGGCCGGGGAACTGGGGATCAGCGATACATTAGTGACGAATGAGAAAGGGAAGTCCTTTGTGATTGCCGGGGGCGAATTATACCCGATCCCGGGAGGTTCGATCGTAGGGATCCCTACCCAGATCGCGCCTTTTGTAACCACCAATCTTTTCTCCCTCACCGGTAAGATGAGGGCAGCAGCAGATTTCCTCCTGCCACGGTCTCAAATGACAGAGGATCAATCACTCGGTACTTTTTTCAGGAGGAGAATGGGGGATGAAGTGGTGGATCATCTCATTGAACCCCTTCTGACGGGCATTTTTGCAGGGGATATTGATCAGATGAGCCTGATGTCAACCTTTCCCCAATTCTATGAACTAGAACAAAAACATCGCAGTTTGATAGCAGGAATCAAGAAGAACAGCCAGAAAGAGACGTCAGAAGGCGGATTTCTAACCTTTACCGGCGGACTGCAGTCCATGATCGACGCCCTGGAGGCGAAGATTGAACCTGGGACGGTGTACAAGAGCATGAAGGCGACCCATATCCGGAAAGAAGACAAAGGATATTCCGTCACCTTTGCCAATGGAAGCATCGAGTGCGATGCGATCATACTGGCTGCCCCTCACCATGTGGTCCAAAGACTTCTTCCCCAGGAAGAGTATCTGGAGTTTCTGAAAGAAATGCCTGCCACTTCTGTCGCCACCGTTGCCATGGGCTTCGACAATGATGCGATCAAGCAGAAAAGGGACGGCACTGAGTTCCTTGTGTCTAGAAACAGTGATTTTTCCCTCACGGCAGCCGCATGGACGCATCGAAAGTGGCCGCATACGGCACCGACGGGGAAAGCACTGATCAGGAGCTACTTAGGGAAACCAGGGGATGAAGCGATCGTGGACCTTTCAGATGATCAGATCGAGCAGATAGTCATCGAGGATCTGAACAAAATCGTGGAGTTGAAGGCGAAGCCGGAATTCACCATTGTGTCGAGATATAAACAATCCATGCCTCAATATACGGTCGGACACAGGGACCGCATCAGGGAAATGGCAAGAAAGGCGGAGGAATCCATTCCCGGTATCTTCATCACCGGAAGCTCCTTCGAGGGACTGAGCATACCTGACTGTGTTGTGCAGGGGGAAGCGGCAGTGGAAAAGACCCTGCAATTTCTTCAAGATTGATGCGTTAGCCCGAAAGGCCAAATCATGTCGATTTGGCCTTTTTTCTTTTCCTTCTTGCTAATGGTGGGCGTATATGGTAAGGTAATTAACGGCAAGAAATTGACCAAAAATCAAATTTAGTCATTCAGTCATATGGAGGTGAAAACCATCGACCGTAAAAAACAGATCGTGGATGCAGCTACTAAATCTTTTTCGCTATTCGGGTATAAGGCAACGACCATGGACCAGGTTGCAAAGCTTGCGAATGTAGGGAAAGGGACCATCTATACGTTTTTCAGCAACAAAGAAGAGCTGTTCGATGAAATAGCGTTTTCCCTAATGGATGAAATGAAAGGCAGAGCTGAGAAAGCCATCTCTCCTACCGTCACTTTTTCCGAGAATGTTCATAATGCCCTGTTCTCTATGCTGGAATATCGGAAAGAGCATAAGCTCACCATCAAACTTTATCAGGAAGCAAGGGAAATGGGCACGCCTGCTGTCTCCGATGCCCTGCAGAAGTTGGAACAGATGGTGGTGGAGTTCCTGAGTGAGCGGATATCAAGGGCCATCGAGTCAAAAGCGATCAAACCGTGCAACCCCGAGATGACGGCTTTCGTTATGCTGAAGCTTTATGTGGCTCTTATCTTCGATTGGGAGCGCGAACGGGGAGAACTCGATAAAGATGAAATCGCCAATCTTTTTAAGCTTTATTTGATTGAAGGGTTATCTATTTGATAGTCCCTTTCTTTTGGAGTGGAATGACCAAATGAATAATATGGTCATTTATTTTGCGGCCGATATGACCAAATGAATAAAATAGTCAATATGAATGAGAGGGAAGCTACATGTTTAAATCTGCGGGCTCAGAATTTAAAGCCATTTTCAAAAATAAAAAATTATTGATACCGATCATCGCGGTCCTCCTCATACCGGTCATGTACAGCGGTATGTTCCTATGGGCCTTCTGGGATCCATATGAACAGCTGAGCGATCTGCCGGTTGCCATCGTGAATAACGATGAAGGCGCCGACTTCGAGGGGCAGTCACTTGAAATCGGTTCTGAGCTGGTCAAGAAGCTGAAAGACAGTGATCAGTTCGACTTTCACTTTGTAAATGAGAAGGATGGATACAAAAATCTCGAGAAACAGAAATACTATATGCTGGTGGAGATTCCGAAGGACTTCTCAAAGAACGGGACGACATTGCTTGAGGAGCATCCCACAAAGCTTGCGTTGAAGTATGTACCGAATGAAAGCTTCAACTTTTTGTCCGCCCAGATCGGCGAGACTGCAATGAAAGAAATCAAAGCGAGTCTGTCCAAGTCTGTTTCTGAAACATATGCAGAAACGATGTTCGATAAAATCGGAGAGCTTGGAGACGGGTTCAAAACGGCGAGTGATTCCGCCTCTGACATTAATAAGGGGGCAGGAGATCTGGCAAAAGGGGCAGGAAGCCTCAAGGAAAACCTGACAACCCTTGCTGAAAAAAATGTGGAAATGAATAATGGTGTCGAGAAGACCCGCTCAGGTGCCAAGTCTCTGGCTGACGGTTCAAGCGAGCTGTTGGGAGGCATGGGGCAGCTTTCTGAAAACTACGGAAAACTATATAACGGATCCGAGGATATTCAGGCCGGAATCAACAGCCTGTCCTCCGGTTTGGTCCAGAGCAGTGAGGGATTGACCCAGGTGGACCAAGGCCTTCAATCCGCTATCGACAATACGGGAAAACTCCAAACGGGTGCCCAGGAACTAACAGGTAAAATCGGTGAACTGCAGGAAGGGGCGGGCAAGGTGAATACAGGTGCTGAGCAGGTTAACGCCGGTTCGAAGCAGCTGAAGGAACAGTTGACACCACTCCTTGCCACTCTCCCTGCTGAACAGAGAGCCGCTTTGGAAGGGGCATTGAACCAACTGACCGAGGGTACAGCATCCCTTCAACAAGGAACAGGTGCCCTCCAAGAAGGAGCAGGTGCCCTTAAGACGGGAGCGGGTACGCTTGCTTCAGGACTCGGTGCCTTGAATGAAGGACAAAATTCATTGCTTTCTGGGGTGAATCAGCTTGAAAGTGGATCGGCAGCCCTCCAAGAGGGAGCGGGCAAACTTCAGGCCGGCCAAGGCGAGATCATGAGCAATTTCGCGCTCCTCAACGGAAAGCTGAATGAAGCCAGAGACGGGACTCAGCGTCTTGCTGCAGGTGCCGGAGAGTTAAGTGCCGGTATGGATCAGCTGTATGATGGATCAAGCCAACTGACGGAAGGATCCAGACAGCTCGCAGATGGATCAGCTAAGCTGGCGGATGGATCGACTAAACTTTCTGAAGGAACCGGTGAGTACGATGAAAAACTGAAGGAAGCATCGGAAAAAGCCAACAGCGTCAAACCGAATGAAGAAACCGCCGACATGATGGCGGCTCCAGTCGATGTGAAAAATGAAAAGATCAATCATGTACCGAACTATGGTACAGGGTTTACACCTTATTTCCTTTCACTTGGACTATTCGTCGGTGCATTGCTGATCTCAATCGTCTACCCGTTAAGGGAACCTGCAGGCATTCCTTCCAATGGAGGAAGCTGGTTCTTCGGTAAACTCATGGTCCTTGCAACCGTAGGGATCATCCAATCGATTGTAGCAGTCGCCATTCTCCTTTGGGGACTCGGGCTTGAAGTGGAAAGTGTACCGCTGTTCCTTCTATTCTCAGTGGTGACAAGTTTCACATTCCTTGCTCTTATCCAGATGCTTGTGACGATCCTTGGAGACCCGGGACGCTTCGTTGCCATCGTGATCCTGATTCTTCAATTGACTACGAGTGCAGGAACATTCCCGCTGGAACTGATTCCTACCGCTCTTCAGCCGATCAGTGCACTATTGCCGATGACCTATTCGGTGGCAGGGTTCAAGGCGGTCATCTCAAGCGGGGATATGACGGTCATGTGGAATAATCTCGGCATCCTCTTTGGATATGCAGCAGTATTTGCGGTGATTACGTTGACATTCTTCATTGTGAAGTTCAAGAAACAGGCAGATCAACCCGCAGAAGCATAATAGATAAAGAGTAGGACACATGTGTTCCTGACAAAAAATATCCGGACAATCATTCGCCTTTCTATTGAAATCGAATGAGTTCGGATTTTTTTGTCAATATGTATATGTATCCGATTCAGACTGTTGAATGCCCAAGGCGAACAGAACGACTTTGTCAAACCTATAGGGGAGTATGAAAAATCTCAGATTTTCCTTGATTGAAGCAACAGGGTGCAGGTATGTGAAAGCCTCACTTTCTGACCTTCATAAAATGGACAAATACAGTCCTCCCACTCGGGTGTATACTAATGGAAGGATCGATTAATACTAGAATGGAAACTATGAAGTAAAGGAGCGGATCGACCATGAAAAAAGCATGGATGATTCTGATTGGTGCTGCCATTATGTTGGCCGCATGCGGTCAAGGAAATGACACGTCGTCGGACGGCGGAGAAATGCAAAAGCCGATCGATGCCCAAATCGATATTCCTAAAGAAGCAGATAAAGGGGAGAAGGTGACCCTAGCCGTTACGGTGACCCAAGATGATAAAGCGGTGGATGATGCAGGGGAACTTGAATTTGAAGTATGGCCGAAAGATAAAAAAGAAGATAGTGAAATGGTAGAAGCAAAACATGATAAAGAAGGACTCTATAAAGGGGAAACGACATTCGATCAGGATGGTACATATGTTGTGCAGGCTCATGTGACCGCCCGGGATATGCATACGATGCCAAAGGAAGAAATTACGATCGGCAATGGGGGAGATCATGAGCATCACCATGAAGGAAGCGACACCTCCATCCACTTCATGGCACCGGACGAACTGAAAGCCTCTCAAGATGAAGTCTTTACCGTTCATGTGGAAAATGACAAAAAACCATTGACCGGGGCGGAGGTAAGGCTTGAAATTTCCCAGGAAGGCGTCGAAAAACATGAATGGATCGACGGAACAGAAAAAGGGAATGGAGAATACGAAGTGAAACACACATTCCCTGAAGCGGGGGAATATATGGTGAAGGTCCATGTGACCAAAGGGGACGAGGTCCACGACCACATCATGGAAACCGTAAAAGTCGATTAAGCTATCGAATAGAACAGAAAACATTGAAAGTGGCGCCCATACAGGGACGCCACTTTTTTCTCTATATCAATACTCGTAGTCTGTCGTGCACTTCTCGCAGTATATGCCGTAGCATTCGTGCTGTTCTTCGATTTCATCCCCGCATTGGGCACAAGACTTTGGCGGCAGGTTCCTGAAAAACTCCATAATGTTTTTTACCATGTTCATCATCACCTTCCAGGTTAGTATCCATCCTTATTGTTATATAACTGACGGATCGATTTGTTTTATTGTATTATAACAGTATGAAAAGCGTCAACCATTTATTCAAAAATAGGCTGAAAAAATGAAAAACTAGGCACAATGAAGTATAGTATGAGTAGCGCACAACAGAATGGAGGTACACGATGAAACTTACTGTTATCGGGCATTGGGGAGGTTACCCGAAAGCCGGGGAGGCAAGCTCCGGATACATAGTGGAACATGACGGATTCCGATTACTGATCGACTGTGGCAGTGGGGTGCTCTCAAGGCTTCAGACCCATTTCCCTGTCAGTCAGCTTGATGCCGCCATCCTTTCACACTATCACCCCGATCATGTGGCGGATATCGGTGTTCTTCAGCATGCTCTCCTGATCCAGTCTTTTCTTGGAACGAAGAAAAAACTGCCGGTCTATGGACATCGCGAAGACGAGCAGGGATTCCGCTCGCTTGCATATCGGGATGTGATGGAGGGGATCGAATATAAAGGGGACTCAAGCGTTTCAGTCGGCCCCTTTACCATCACCTTCGTGAAGACGCGTCATCCTGCCCCGTGCTATGCCATGAGGATCGAGGCTGGAGGGAAGGTCCTGTATTATACGGGAGACACATCTTTTACTGAATCCCTTATCCCTCTTGCCCATCAGGCTGATCTACTGCTGTGTGAATGTAATTTCTATGGTGGGATGGATGGTTCGGGAGCCGGTCACATGACGAGCATCGATGCAGGACGACTCGCCCATCATGCCGGTGCTACACGACTTGTCCTGACTCACCTCCCGCATTTCGGAAATCTTCAGCAACTGGTGGATGAAGCAGGAACAGTCTTCAACGGGACCATCGAACTTGCCGCCATGAATAAAGAATGGATCATATAGAGGAGGAATCATCAACATGCAATTCATCGACAATAAAGGCATCACCGATCCGCGGATCAATCTGGCCATAGAGGAATACGCCCTTAAGAATCTTGATATCAATGAGAGCTATCTGTTGTTCTATATCAATGAGCCTTCCATCATCATCGGGAAAAACCAGAATACCATTGAAGAAATCAACACAGACTATGTGGAAAAGCAAGGTCTGCATGTTGTCCGTCGCCTCTCGGGCGGAGGGGCCGTCTATCATGATCTCGGCAATCTGAACTTCAGCTTCATCACAAAGGACGATGGTGACAGCTTCCACAACTTCAAGAAGTTCACCGAACCGGTGATCGAAGCATTGAATAAACTGGGCGTCAAAGCGGAGCTGAGTGGAAGGAATGATATCCTTGCAGAAGGAAGGAAGATTTCCGGAAATGCCCAGTTCTCTACGAGGGGCCGCATGTTCAGCCACGGTACACTGCTGTTCGATTCGGAAATGGAAAACGTTGTATCTGCCCTCCGGGTGAAAAAGGACAAGATAGAATCGAAAGGCATCAAATCAATCCGGAGCCGGGTAGCAAACATTTCCGAGTTCCTGGAAGAAAAAATGACGATCGAAGAATTCAGGTCCACCCTTCTCAAGTACATTTTCAATGACAGCGATGTAGAGGAGTATGTCTTGACCGATGAGGACTGGGATCGCATTCACGCCTTGTCCAAGGAACGCTATCAGAACTGGGATTGGAATTATGGGAAATCTCCTTCGTTCAATCTGCAGCACTCCCATCGCTTCCCTGTCGGTCAGATCGATGTGAGATTGGAAGTGAAGAAGGGCACCATTGAAAACTGCAAGATATACGGGGATTTCTTCGGAGTCGGCAATGTGGATGAAATTGAAGAAAAGCTCACCGGTATCCGCTATGAGCGCAACGAAATTGAACGGGTTCTAGAAGCTGTGGATATCCAGCATTACTTCGGAAAAGTGACGAAAGAGGAATTTATCGATTTAGTGTACTGAGTGTCGCGAGGCAGGCCATTATGGTCTGCCTTTTTCAATGTACATACGTGATGCGCAATGACAAAGGTAGCGGGGGATGGATCGTTTAAATCTTGCAATCTGACTTTTCTTTTAATAGAATATATTTTGAATACTTCAACTAGTTTTATGAATGACCATTCATTCATTTCGAGAAAAGGGGAGGGATAGGAATGAATATTGCTTCACGATTAAAGGAGGTTTCACAGGACAAAGGGGAGAAGATCGCGTATCATTTCCTGGATGCATCGGTCTCATATAGGGAGCTTGATGATTCGGTTTCCCGCTTTGCCGGGGGTCTAGAGAGTCTCGGTTTGGAGAAGGGGGATCACATTGCTCTTATACTGGGAAACTCGCCACATTTCGTCATTGGTCTATACGGCGCTCTTCGCTTAGGATTAAGGGTCATTCCGATCAATCCGATTTATACGCCTGATGAAATCGGGTACATATTGCGTAACGGGGATGTGAAGGCAGTCATCACATTGGATCTCATGGTCCCTCTTATGGGGAAACTCGAGTCACTCCTTCAGACTGTTGATCACGTCATCCTCTGTGAATCAGGGGACGAGAGGGCAAAAGGGGTGGACCTCGAACGGATCGGTTTGTTGAATCCAAAAATGAAATCGTTTACAAGTGTGATCTCCTTGGGAGGAACGAACTTTGAAGGGGTAGAGGCTGAAGAAGATGATACAGCCATCATTCTTTATACATCCGGAACAACGGGAAGGCCGAAAGGAGCCATGCTTACACATAAGAATGTGTATTCAAATGCATGGGATGTCGGAACGTACCTGCAGATGAGTGAAGAAGATCGTGTCATCACGGCCCTTCCCATGTTCCATGTGTTCTGTCTTACAGTGGCACTCAATGCCCCGCTTATGATGGGTGCGACCATCCTCATCGCCCCGAAGTTCAGCCCAAAGGGGATCTTCGGATTATCCAGGCTACATAAACCGACTGTTTTTGCCGGTGTACCGACCATGTATAATTTCCTCTACCAGTACCCTGATGGAGATCCCGATGATCTCAGTTCTCTCAGGCTCTGTATATCCGGGGGAGCTTCCATGCCTGTGGCCCTCTTGAAAAACTTCGAGCAGAAGTTCAACGTCATGATTTCAGAAGGATACGGTTTATCCGAGGCCTCACCGGTGACCTGTTTCAATCCACTTGATCGTCCAAGAAAGCCCGGTTCGATCGGAACATCAATCATGAGCATCAAGAATAAAGTCGTCAATGAACTCGGAGAAGAGGTCTCTCCGGGGCAAGTGGGGGAATTGATTGTAAACGGGCCGAACGTGATGAAGGGTTATTATAACATGGAGGAAGAAACCCAAGCAGCCATCAGGGACGGTTGGCTTTACACCGGTGACCTGGCCCGCATGGATGAAGAGGGGTATTTCTATATCGTGGATCGGAAAAAAGAGCTGATCATCGTCGGTGGATTCAATGTGTATCCAAGGGAAATAGAAGAAGTGCTGTATGATCACCCGGAAATCGTGGAAGCGGCCGTCATCGGGGTCCCGCATCCCGAGAAAGGGGAAGCCGTGAGCTGTTACGTCGTGAGGAAAAATGCGTCTCTGTCGGAAGAAGAGGTGATGGCGTATTGTCGTGAGCGATTGGCAAAATACAAACTGCCTTCCTCCATTGAATTCCTCGAGGAACTGCCAAAGAATACGACCGGCAAAATTCTGAGGAGGGCGTTGAAAGCACAGGTGCTGAATTCCTGATTTAGAGGTTTTTTTTGAAACATGTCGAATATACGTAGAGACATGTGGAAAGGGGGAGTGAAGGATGGAATACATTCTGTTGGAACAAAGGGATCACGTGGCGGTGGTGACGATCAACCGTCCGGATGCCATGAACGCCTTTCATTATGATTCCCTGCATGAATTGCAGCAAATCGTGGAATCTCTCAGGCTGAACCCTGATGTACGAGCGGTGATCTTCACTGGTAGCGGGGAGAAAGCATTCAGTGTAGGGGCCGACCTGAAAGAACGCAAGACCCTTACGGATCAGCAGGTCGTCCGGAACGTATACAAGATCGGAGAAGTATTCAATGAAGTGGCCATGCTGCCGCAGCCGACCATTGCAGCCATGAATGGATATGCATTCGGCGGGGGGATGGAACTTGCACTGGCATGTGATTTCCGCCTTGCGGTGGAGGGCACGTCCATGGGGCTGACCGAAACGAGTCTTGCCATCATACCGGGAGCGGGTGGCACCCAGCGTCTTCCAAGATTGATCGGGGAATCGAAAGCGCTGGAACTGATCCTTACTGCGAAGCGGCTGACTTCCGAGGAAGCGCTTGATGTGGGGTTGGTGAACCGTGTTATCGCTAAAGACCTCTTCATGGAAGAGGTATATGACTTTATTGACCCTATGCTGAATAATGGCCCTATCGCTGTGCAACAGGCAAAATATGCTGTGAAATCCGGTATGAACGTCGACCTTCAGACAGGGCTCCAGATTGAACGAAAGGCTTATGAACGACTGATCCCAACAGAAGATCGTGTGGAAGCACTGTTGGCCTTCAGCCAAAAACGCAAGGCGGAGTTCAAAGGGAAATAATGACGTTGCACATGGAAAAGGACTCGAGGGGACGAGTCCTTTTTTCATGAGGTGGTAAAGAGAGCGCGCAGCCCCTTATAAATAAGGAATAAAGAGGACAACAAGATGGTGATGATACCGATGATGTCTGTCACTGGTGAAATCCCTTCAAGGAACGTTCCGCTAAGCGGGAGCTTCAATAGCGCAAAACCGGCGAGGATGCTGGCGAGCATCAGTGGGATGAATCGATCCATAATAGTACCTCCTTTCGATGATAACACTATATGTAAGCGTTATTATTTTTGGCTGGGTGATAGTACCAGATGCAGATTTATATCAGTTTTCTGACAGTCGTGCTATAGTGTTTGGAACATATCCTGAAAGGGGAATCAGTATGTCTCATGAATGGAAAACGCTCATCGCTTCATTAGAACAGATTACCGTCACCTCGACGGATGACAATGAACCGGTGACCATCCGTGGTAACTATGAAGGGTTCACCTGCGTGGGAATCGGGACGGACGCTGCCGTATTCCGCTCCCCTGATGATCCGGAGGTTGCCTTCAAAGTGTATGCATCCACCAAAGCAGATAAAGCCGAGGCGGAAGCCCGGGTCTATGAAGCGCTTGGAGAGTCATCTTATTTTCCCCGCTGTTATGGGACCTATGGGAATATTCTCGTACTGAGTTTTGAATCGGGCATTACGCTATTCGATTGCGTCCTGCAGGGGATTCATATCCCGAAACATGTAGTCGACGAAGTAGAGGAGGCGAGGGAGTATGTAAGGAGCGTCGGTCTGAACCCGAGGGACATCCACTTGAAGAATATCCTGTTGCAAGACGGCAGGGCAAAGATCGTCGATGTTTCAGAGTACATCCTGGAGGGCAATGATTATCGATGGGAGCATCTTAAGAAGGGATACGACGAATTTTATTCGCTGATCGACGGGAGAGCAATCCCCTTCTGGGTCGTTGAAACGGTCCGCAAGTGGTACCATCAATGGGTGAACAGGCCATCTACCATAGAAGACTTCATGGCCATGCTGTCCAAGTTCATTCCCTTTAATAAGCAATAGTCGGATCTTTCCTTCTGGGAAGGTCTTTTTTTATTGTTTCTATCGCTTCCTTGGGACTCCGACCTGCTGCAGGGGGAATAGTTCGTCTGGAAATGGGTAAAAGGAGAAGGGCGGATTTTTGACAAGTCGCCCAGAATCGATTAAAATCCAACTATTACAATAAGAAAAGGAGGATTAAAATGACGAAAGTTGTTCAACCAGTATCAGAGCAGAAAGGTCCGGTCCAAGAAGGGAAAGAGTTGAATCCGCCTCAAATTCCATTGGTGGTCGCAGGCAGCATCGTATCTGCCATACTGGTCATCTATCTCGCTTTCACCCAAGATGTCAGCCAGGTCGTGCTTCTGATTCTCGGTCTCTTATTAGGATTCACCCTATTTCATGCACGCTTTGGCTTCACATCTGCGTTCCGTCGGGTGATGTCGGTGGGGAACGGTCAGGCACTCAGGGCCCACATGCTCATGCTTGCCATCGCGGTCACACTCTTCGCCCCGATCCTTGCTACCGGGTTCACATTTTTCGGCGGACAGGCGACCGGGTATGTCTCTCCTGTAGGAGTGAGTCTCCTCGTCGGTGCCTTCGTGTTCGGAATCGGGATGCAACTGGGGGGCGGATGTGCTTCCGGAACCCTATATGCCGTAGGGGGAGGCCGTTCCGTTATGTTCATCACGCTTCTATTCTTTATTGTCGGTTCGACCGTGGGGGCTTATCATCTTCCTTTCTGGACAGAAGAGATGCCTTCATTCAAGCCGTTCTCCTTGGCCACCTCTACGGGTCTTGGTTACACAGGTGCCTGGATTGTATCCCTCATCTTCTTTGCCCTGGTGGCATGGGTGACGCTGAGGGTCGAGAAGGTGAAGAATCCTCCCCGCATGGCAGCCTTGCCTACTGCAAAAGGATGGAAACGGGTTGTGCGCGGTTCTTGGCCGCTTATGGCTGCGGCTGTCGTCCTCGCTGTACTCAATGCGCTGACGCTCATGACGCGCGGAACCCCTTGGGGAATTACTTCTGCATTTGCCCTGTGGGGTTCAAAAGCGGCATCATCCATTGGGATCGATGTGGCAAGCTGGGGCTACTGGACGGGTGAGAATGCAAGCGCCCTTCAGGCTTCCATCTTCAGTGATTCCACCACCGTGTTGAACTTCGGTGTGATCCTTGGGGCATTCCTCGCCTCGGCTGCAGGTGGTCTTTTCCGTTTCAATAAGATTACGGGCGGGAACGCCATGGCCTCCGTCATCGGCGGGCTGATGATGGGCTATGGTGCCCGTCTTGCCTTTGGATGCAATATCGGTGCGTATTTCGGCGGGATCGCTTCATTCAGCCTTCACGGGTATGTATGGGGGATTGTAGCCCTTTCCGGAACATTCCTTGCCCTCTATCTGAGGCCGATATTCGGATTGTCCGTACCGAAGCCTAAAGATACCTTCTGCTAAACATGCTAAAAAGAGATTGTGACAAAAGTGTCTTAGTCATAGTAAAACCCGAATTCATCTTCTTAAGATGAATTCGGGTTTTTCATTTGATTCGTGACCATTACGATTTCATTGTTGCCCAGCGGTTGATTGGAGTGCAAGACGAAGACTCCTGGGGGAAGAGTAGCTGATGTGAGACGGCTTGCCGATGAGGCACACGGGCTACCCGCGGAAAGCGAAGTCTTGCACGGAAATCATGAGCGGTATAATGAGCCTACACTGATCGTGTTCGTCATGAAGTGGTACCTATTTGTTTTGTCCCAGTCTCTTTTTCATGAGAGTTCACCATAGTAGATGACCATATGACACTCGGCATCGTCTGAAGAGGGGTTGAGGTATTCATGTGCAACATCAGCTTCAAACCGGATCGATTCTCCTTCAGAGAGGGAGTAGGAGGCATCCCCGATCTTTAAGAAGAATGTACCTTTCAGTACGGTTAAATATTCTTCGACTCCCCGTGGGTGCCCGTCGTTACGGTAATCACAGCCGGGTTTCATCACAATGCGGTAGCTTTCCCATTTTTTAGTTGGATCGAATGGGAAGATCGGTATGACCACATACTTTCCCTCATCTTCGAGAACAGGCTCTACATCTTTGTAATCGATGATGGCAACATCGGTAGCAGGTGCTTCAAGGAGGGAAGAGAATGATACTTTCAGACCGTTCGCGATTTTCCAAAGGGTCGCAACTGTCGGATTGGAATCATCCCTCTCGATCTGACCGATCATGGCTTTGCTCACCCCTGTCCTTTCTGCAACCTGGTCAAGACTGAGTCCTCTTTCTTTTCTGATTTTCCTGATATTGTCTCCGATCTTCATCGGCATCTCATTCATCCACTACACCCCTTGTGCAATATAACGTCTATATGTATACTATAATGAATTATTAGAATATTTTCATTGTACGATAGTTTATATGATAAAGGAAGTGTATGTGTGGAAGCTACCTACTCTGTAAAAAAAACCTCTGATTTTCGTTTGGGACTGCAGGCGGGCTTAAGCATAGCAATCGGTTATATGCCCGTCGCCCTCACGTTCGGGCTCCTGGCAAGGACAACGGGCTTGACGTTTGCAGAGACGGTACTCATGAGCCTCTTTGTCTACGCGGGTGCTGCGCAGTATATTTCACTGAGTCTCATTGCTGTGGGGACCGGCGTCATGGAAATCGTCCTCACCACGCTGATCGTGAATATCCGCCATTTCCTCATGTCCGCTTCACTGACTGAGAGATTGGAAGAACATCAACTTTATAAAAAGCTGATGACGGCCTTCGGTGTGACAGATGAAACGTTTTCTGTCATCTCGACTCAGACAGGGAAGGTCCGGACCGCTTTTGCAGCCGGCGTGATGGTCATCTCGTATGGAAGCTGGGTGGTATTTTCCGGAGTCGGCCATCTCATGGGTGATATCATGCCCGGCTTCCTCCAAGTAAGCATGTCCATTGCCCTTTATGCCATGTTTGTTGGACTTCTCGTTCCATCCATGAAAAAGAGTGTGAAGGTCACGTATCTTGCAGCGGTTGCGGCAGCCGTGAACAGTCTGCTCATCTTTTACACCGATCTGTCTGGAGGCTGGTCCATCGTTGCTTCGACCCTGGTCTCATCCCTAATGGTTGAATGGGTTTGGCATATGAAGAGGAGGAATCCACGTGGATAAAATGATGCTCTTGATGATTGCAGGTATGGCCTTTGTTACCTACGTTCCGAGAATGCTTCCATTTGTGATGTTTTCCGGGAAGGAGCTGCACCCATTTGTGAAGGGGGTACTCAATAATGTTCCTTATGCCGTCTTAGGGGCCCTCATTTTCCCGAGTATCTTCCTGATCAAAGAAGGAGACGTGCTGTTCGGCGTCGTCGGAGCCGTAGCCGCCTTTGCCCTCGCGTTTTGCGGAGCCAATGTCATCATGGTCGTACTTGGTGCCATCGCGATTTTATCAGCCTATACCTTCTTGGTTTGATCATGGAATGGATAAAATGAAAGGAGTGGTTCATAATGAGTGATAGATGCTGCATGGACAGGAGGCAGATCCGGCAGCTTTTACTGGTTTGCGCTGCTCATTGCTCTGTACTTCCGGGTTCTAAATGAGTGGACAGGATATTACATATAGTAGTGAGGGTTGAGAAGGGAGGAAGTTGTTTGGCGAAGAAGTGGGCGTTTCGTGCGATACTTGCTTATGCGCTATTGGGCTTGATTTTATATGCTTATCTATTCTATATTGCCGGTTCTGGTGTACCTGAGAGCTTCAAGGGGAGCAGCGCCGATCCTTCAACGTTTATGAATGCCAAGGAGATTCTCCTCAGTGAGGATTTTTCCAAGATCAAGAATTTGCTTTTCTTTTTATCCACTCCGTATGAATGGCTCCTGTATTTTTTGATCATGATACTGGGCGTTTCCCGTACGTTTGAGAAGTGGGCAAAAGGAACGGTGAAGAATGGATTCCTGCAGACGGCCATTTATCTGTTTTGGTTGTCGATCACGACGTTCATCGCAATCTTTCCGTTCCAGTACATCTCCTATCAAGTATCCAAGGCATACAATATTTCCACTCAGACGTTTTCGATGTGGATGAAGGACGAGACCATCGACTTTTGGGTGAATTACCTGTTGATGCTCATCATCGTTTCGGTTCTTTATGGACTGATGAAAAGGTTCAAACAGCGGTGGTGGCTAGCTGCATGGGCGCTATCGGTTCCATTTACGATATTCATGATGTTCATCCAGCCGGTTCTCATCGATCCGCTTTATAACGAGTTTTACCCGTTAAAGAATAAGGAGCTTGAAGCGAAAATCCTTTCCCTGGCTGATCAGGCGGGGATTCCGGCCAATCACGTATTCGAGGTCGATATGTCAGAAAAGACGAATTCCCTCAATGCTTACGTGACCGGTGTGGGATCCAATTCCCGCATCGTGCTGTGGGATACGACGCTGGAGCAGCTGACCGATGACGAAATCCTATTCGTCATGGCCCATGAAATGGCCCACTATGTGGAGAAGCATATTTATATCGGGATCGGGATCTACCTGCTCTTGTCGTTCTTCGGTCTCTTCCTTGCATCGAAGCTCATGAGGGGGATCGTCGCCAACTACGGGGAGGAAATCAAGGTGGACCGTGTGGCAAGCCTGCGTTCCCTGCCTCTCTTCTTATTGATCACATCGGTGCTGCTGTTCGCCGTAAGCCCGTTCAGCAACTGGATATCCCGTTATCAGGAGACGAGAGCGGATCGATATGCCATTGAACTGACACAGGATAAAGAAGCGGCCATCACATCGTTCCAGAAGCTTTCCAAGGTCGGTTTATCTCAAGTGAATCCACCCCTTCTGGTCAAGATCTTCCGATATGGCCATCCTACCATGCTGGAGCGGCTGAACATGCTCGAGCAGTACAAAACGGATACAAAAGAAAAAGAAGATCCTGCGGAATCTTCTCCATGAGTCGTACAAATAGGACCCGGTGCGGGTCCTATTTGCGTTTATTGATCACCAGGTTTTTTGTCTTTTCCGTCACATAGGCAAATAATACATCTTTGTGATGGAGCTGTTCCCTCCGAAGGCGAGCATTGATCCATTCTGAATCCAACCCGAGGAGGCGGAGGTTATGGTGTTGCAGCCTTCCATCGACGATGACGGAGATGGGGAGGCCTTCGTCATCGATGCGGAGGTCCAGATGTTCAATCGTGACAGGCGTATTTTCCACCTTTGGTATGATGCTCACTTCGCCAATCGGCTCAAGTATGGCGTAATCGACGTCGGAAATCTTCGGGTATCCTTTAGCCCTCAGGATGGACGTAAGCTGGATGATCGAGATTTTCGACTTCTCCAGATTATCTTCGAGGATCGTGCCTTCTTTGATCAGCAGGGTGGGTTCCCCGAGGAAGAAGCGGTTCCCGAACTGACTCAATGTTAGGAACGAGAAAAGGATATGTAAGGAGACGAGGATGATCAGGGCCCAAAGCGTAGGGAAGAACGCTGTTGAAATCAACGGCTCTGAAGCAATGGTACCGACGATGATGATGGCCACCAGGTCATAGGGGGTCATTTGGACAATGGTGGACTTGCCCATGAGCCGCATGGCGGCGATGGTGATGAGATAAAGAATAAGCGTCTTGAAAAGGATGGTCATGGTATCACCCCGGGGCTCTTTTTCCTTAGGATGACCATTGGATGGAAGGAACATGCGGAACGGACATGAAAATGGCCGCCACCCGATGGGGAAGCGGCCAAGCCATTCATCCATAATGGCAGGATAGTGAAGTCAATTCATCCGTCAATTTCATAAAGAGGGTTTCATCTTTGCAATCCAGGGCGGCATCGATGGCTTCCAGTAAGTCGGCTTTTCTTGTCGTAAGGATGCTTTCGTGTATGACCATATCAATATAGATGTCTAAGACGCTCTTTTCAGCATGCTTTTTCCTGGTCATCGCGGAAGCCTTCATCATATCAGTATAGGATTTTTTGTTTTCCATATACGATCACCCCTGAATTCTTTTTCTTAGTATATGGGCAAAGGGGTGAAAATTCAACCTGAAAATTAAATATTCTGATAATATTTAACGCGGAAAACGGTCACTCTTTTCAAATGACTGAATTTTTTAAAAATATTTAGGACAACTTAGTAAAAATGTGATAGTATTATGGGGAAAAATGTAAAAGGAGGCGGAGGAATGAGCACAAAATCCCGAATCATAGAAGAATATGAGGTGAATCCTCATACCATGGTCCTGAAACCGATCGAGTATGGGGCCAAGACGTTCACACAGATCATCGAAGTGAATGATGTTCTGATTTCACCGTTCAAGCCGCTCGAAATTCTGAAGAAAAGCTGTGAGTATTTCGGCTCTTCATACGAAGGACTGAAAGAAGGAACCAAAACATTGACTGGAATCGTCTATAAAGCCCCGATCATTGTGAATCCCCAGATGTCCCTTTTCTTCTTCCCTACAACATCTCCCGCCAAGCATGAATGCACATGGATATCCCATGCCTTTGTAAAGGAGTACGAGCCGCTGGAAGATGGTTCCACGAATGTTTACCTGCAAAACCAGCAAACTTGCATCGTGCCGATTTCGTACAGCTCCTTCAAGAATCAGATGAGGAAGACAGCGGAACTGCGCATTGCCTACTCACAGAGGATTTCAGAGATGGAAACCCGTTATGGGCTCGGTGCACCCGATCCGTCCCAGGTGAAGATGTTCTTTCTGGATCGGGATATTCCGAAACAGGATGCGTGATATTCAAGCTTCCTTCGTCGAATCCTTTCCAGGACTGAGGAAGCGCTGGAATAAGTAGTGGCGCAGGAGTTCTTCCACCCTGTTCCTCAGCCTCGGGTTGAAGTAATTATGGTGTTCTTCATACCCCTTGTATAAAAACATGTACATGGTGAATGCATCATCCGTCTGGATTTTCTCCACCTTCATCTTGTTATTCCTCATATACCTCCTCACACGGGCAAGCTCTGCCTGTATCGTTTTCATCGTTTCCTCGATCAGTTCCAGGTAGGGACGTTTCAGTTTGAACGGGCTGGAGGTCACGACCTGCATATCACGATTCAGGATCGTCAGGACCATGGGCAGGTAAATCGCCAGTTCCAGAATGTTTCGATCGTCTTCAGGGATCCTTGTCATGAGTGATGACTCCTTTGATTCATGCTTTCCAACCGGGGATCCCCGGGGAAGGCATGAGTCTTTTTGATTGGAACGTGTGTTCGTATCTATTGTACGGTGTATGAAGATGCTTTTCAATACTAAGTTAATGTGTTTCTATTATGAAAGTTTTTGCAATGTTTTATCCATGGCCATGCTGGATGGTAGAATGATGAATATCCGTACCTTGGTGACAGGAGGGTACACACCATCACATCAAAGGAGTGATCATACGCTCATGGATCGACAAACCGTTTCCATCAATGATCTATACCATATCAAGGCCATTTCCTCCCCGCGGTTTTCCCCGGACGGAAAGGAGGCCGTTTTTCTTCAGACGGTGATGTGTGAAGAAAAGGATGCCTACTTCACCCGGCTTTTCCATTATGAAGGGGAGGGTGACCGGCTTCGGCAGTGGACGTTTCAGGAAGAAAGGATTTCATCCCCTGCATGGTCGCCGTGTGGCAGGTATATCGCCTTTCTGTCAGATCGCACAGGCGTCACGCAAATCTATAGGATGTCACGCAGCGGGGGAGAGCCTGAAAGGATGACGGATTGCTCGTCATCGGTCAAGCAGTTTCTTTGGTCTCCCTGCTCCACCAAAATCGTGTTCAGCATGAAGCTTGGGGCGGGGGCCGACCCGCAAGGAAAGATGGAAGAAGAGAAGCGTCTCCTGCCTTATGTCACCTCTACGATGAAATATAAAGGCGACGGGGAAGGGCTGCGGGATCACCGCCATTCTCAGCTTGTCATCATGGATCTGGTCACCGGGAAGGCTGAAAGAGTGAGTGATGATCATCATGATTATACTCTCCAGGACTGGTCCCCAGATGGCAAAGAACTTTTGGTGGCAGCCGACCTCAGTGATGATGCGGATTTTTCATTTCAGCATCATTTGTATACTTGGTCCATCGATACGGGCAGCAAGGAGAGGATTACCGGAGGGCGAGGACAGTACGGAGCCGCACGGTGGTCCCCCGATGGACGGCATATCGCATACATAGGGGATGAGAGGGAGTATGTCAACGCCACGCAGCCGAAACTGTGGATCCACAACGTGGAAGCCCGGAATGCATACTGCTTGAGCGAAGGACTCGATCTTCCCATCGGTGACTATATGAACAGTGATGCCGTCCAGGCGGTCCAGGCACCGGGGATCAAATGGTCTACAGATAATGAAAGTGTATATTTCTTGGCATCCGACTCGGGGAATACGGTTTTATACTATGGTCATATCGACGGCGCGATCTTCCCTGCCTATCTGGAAGCGGAACAGCATGTATATGATTTTGACTTCCATCCTCAAGGGCAGCGGATCATCATGGCGATGAGCACTCCTTCCAAACCGGGAGAGCTTTACCTGCTCCATGTTCCGACCGGGGCCATCAGGCAGCTGACTACAAGCAATGAAGAATGGATTGAAAGTCGGTCATTGGCCGAAACTGAATCCTTTTACTTTCAAGGGGCGAAGGGTGAGATGGTCCAAGGATGGCTAATGAAACCTGCAGACACAGGCGGTGAAAGGAAAATTCCCCTTGTGGTGGAAATCCACGGAGGTCCCCACACCATGTATGGGAATACATTCTTCCATGAGCTACAGGTGCTCGCCGGAGACTATGCGGTCTTGTTCATCAATCCAAGGGGGAGTCATGGCTATGGTCAGGCATTTGCCGATGATGTGCGCGGTGACTATGGCAACGGAGATTACGAAGACATCATGAAAGCCGTCGATCACGTGCTGGAACACTTCAGCTTCCTGGACGAGAACCGGTTGGGTGTGACCGGCGGGAGCTACGGTGGATTCATGACGAATTGGATCATCGGTCATACAGATCGTTTCAAAGCTGCCGTCACCCAAAGGTCCATCAGTAATTGGGTCAGCTTTTATGGAGTGAGCGATATCGGCTATTCCTTCACGGAGTGGCAGATCGGTTCAGGTCTGGAGGATATGGAGAAACTTTGGAGGCACTCGCCCCTTGCGTTTGTGAGAGAGATGGCTACCCCCCTTCTCATCATGCATAGTGAAGAAGACCTGAGATGCCCTATCGAACAGGCGGAACAACTGTACATCGCTTTGAAGCGCGAGAAGAAAGAAGCAAAGTTCGTCCGCTTCCCTCAATCAGATCATAACCTGTCCAGGAATGGTACGCCGTCACTCAGGGTTCACAGATTGAAAGAGATGACGCAGTGGTTCAAGGAACATCTGTAAGGGAAAGGACCGCGGAGGGAGAGTGTGATCCCGAAGCGGTTTTTTTCTGGGATCCTGCCCTTTCAGGGGGACGGATTGAAAAGGGGAGGTTTAAAGCGGCCCTTGCGAGGTTAAGGATGTATAATACAAACTGCGATATGGAAAATGAAACATGATATGATATGATGAAGAAAATATCACGAAATGAGTCTTTTTTTCATGGTCGTTTAAGGGGAAACATATACTATGGATATCCAAGCGTTCAAAGATTGGTTCACACTTGAAAACATTATGGACCTCATTCAGCAATACCGGTCATTCGGGCCCGTTCCGGGAATCCTTCTACCAATGCTTGAAGCCTTCCTTCCTTTTTTGCCGCTGTTTGTATTCGTCCTAGCGAATGCGAATGCGTTCGGTTTGTGGTTCGGATTCCTGTTTTCATGGATAGGGGCTTCTGCAGGGGCTTTGTTGGTCTTTATGCTGGTAAGAAGATACGGGGAAGCAAGGTTCTTCCGTTTCTTAAAGAAGAATAAACAGGCATCCCGTCTGACCCATTGGGTGGACAGGCACGGCTTCGGTCCTTTATTCATCCTGCTCTGCTTCCCGTTTACACCCTCGGCCCTCGTAAACGTCGTGGCCGGGCTCTCCCGTATCAGTATCGCTCAATATATGCTGGCCGTCATCACGGGAAAAATGGTGATGATTTTCACCATTAGCTTTATCGGTTATGATATTGTATCATTAGTGAAACAGCCGATCCGTACCGTCATCGTGGGAGCGATCATCTTCCTCCTTTGGTTTGTCGGCAAGCGCATAGAGGCTCATCTCAATAAAAAGCTTGAAATGGACCAGCGAAACGAACGCAAGAAGCAGGAGGAATCACATTGAAAGAACAGATAAAGAAAGAGGGCCTGGAATGGATCAAGGCACTTGCGATCGGATTGATCATCTTCATCGTCATCCGCACGTTCCTCTTTTCGAATTATGTAGTGGACGGCGAATCCATGATGCCCACCCTTCAAGACGGCAATAAGCTCGTCGTGAATAAAATCGGATATCAGATCGGGGATCTTCACCGCTTTGACGTACTCGTATTCCATGCCAATGAAAAAGAAGACTATGTAAAGCGCGTCATCGGGCTGCCGGGCGACACGGTCACCTATAAAAATGATAAACTTTATATAAACGGAAAATATTACGAAGAGCCATATCTGGATACGTATAAAGCAGAAAATTCTGGCGGGAAGCTTACTGGTGATTTCACCCTCGAAGAATTGACAGGGGATAAGAAAGTGCCAAAGGGTAAACTCTTCGTCCTTGGAGACAATCGCCGAGGCAGCGAGGACAGCCGATATTTCGGATTCATCGACCGAGAGCAGGTAGTGGGGAAAGTGAATCTCCGGTACTGGCCATTGAATGAGTGGGACGTCCAATTTAAAAACTGATCCTGAAGGAACTACCCGTACAAAACATTGAAGCACCGAGCAAGGCATCCCTGCCTTGCTTGGTGCTTTTTATCATGTCCCGGGTCGAGGGGCAACACCGGGATGAGCCGAATGGAGCATTTTCCTGGAAATGATCAAAAAATCGATCTCCACGGCCCCGTTATCCTGTACGCTAAAGGTAGACCATACCTGGGAGGGAAGAGTAGTGAAACAATACATGCGGATTACAGTGGTGCTGATCATGGCGGTCCTTTTGACGGCATGTGGGCAAGTGGCAGGCGATCAACCTGCAGGAAAGGAAGATGTTTCTCATCTTCAGATTGCAAAAAGAGACGCTTCCACACCGCTGACAGTAGAGGCTGCCCTTGAGCGCCAAGACGGTTCACTTGCTGAAGTAGCGGGATTTGTCACGGGTCAGCCTGTATCTGATTCGGAAGTGCTGACAGCCGGTTTCACGAATGACTATGCCCTTGCCCTCGCGGATGAACCGGGAGAAGCAGATCCGGAGAAGATGCTGTTTGTCCAGATCCCTTCTTCCAAAAGGCTTGAAGATGGCCTGAAGACGAATCCTGGCATAATCGGTAAGAAACGAGTGATCACCGGGAAACTGACCAGTTACTTCTCCCACCCTGGAATAAAGGGAGTCACCTCCATTTCACCGGGGGAGGAGGACGAGGGGAAAGAGGACGAGCCTTCGACAGATTCCGGAGGCTACTACTCAAGTGCTGAAGGGTTGAGCGGTGAAGCACTGAAATCGGCTCTTCACGACATCATCGATGATCACAGGGAGCTGTCTTATAGCGAGCTATGGGACGCGATGGCCAAAACGGATGAGGACCCCGATCATCCCGGTAATGTCATTCTGCTTTATACGGGGAGATCCCAGGCAAAGGAGTTGCACGGGGGAGATGTGGATGATTGGAACAGGGAGCATGTGTGGGCAAAGTCCCACGGGAATTTCGGAACGGCAAGAGGGCCGGGGACCGATCTACACCACCTGAGACCGGCCGATGTCACGGTCAATTCTTCCAGGGGGAATCTCGATTTCGATAACGGCGGTTCACCGCATGATGAAGCGGATGGGAATTTTTCCGATGAAGACTCATGGGAACCGCGGGACGAGGTGAAAGGCGACGTGGCACGGATGCTCTTCTATATGGCCGTCCGCTATGAAGGGGATGCCGGGGAATTGGATCTTGAACTGAATGACCGCGTGAATAATGGCAAGGCACCGAACCACGGGCGGCTGTCGGTCCTGCTGGACTGGCATGAATCGGATCCCGTCGATGACCGTGAAAGGCGGAGGAACGAAATCATCTATGAGGAGTATCAGGGTAATCGGAACCCCTTTATCGATCATCCAGAATGGGCAGATCAAATATGGTGAAAAGGACAGTCCGGGGCATCTTCCCGGACTGTTTTGCTTTCTGTTGGAAATCAGGCGGATTAGCATATTTTATAGACAATCTATATTATAATGAACCTATCCAAAAAAACATGTTACTTACCGGATAGACTAAGAGGATAACGGGAAAGGAGTGAGGGAGATGACGGTAAGATTCATTCTTGGACGCTCTGGAACAGGGAAGACGCATCGTATATTGCGAGAAATAAAAGAGGAACTGAGGGAACGTCCGCAAGGGACCCCGATCCTTTATATCGTACCCGACCAGATGTCCTTCATATCGGAATACGAGCTTGTGAACACACCGGGGCTGAACGGTATGATCCGTGCACAGGTATTCAGTTTTACGCGTCTTGCGTGGAAGATCCTCCAGGAGACGGGGGGCATGACCCGCTATCATTTATCGGACGTCGGCCTGAATATGATGATCAGGAAAATCATCGAAGAGAATAAAGGAGAATTGAGCATTTTCCGGAAGTCGTCTGAAAAACCCGGTTTCATCGGGCATGTGGAAACGATGCTCACAGAGTTCAAACGCTATTGCATCGAACCGGGCGACCTTGCCGCCTTCAAGGAAAACGGCATGGGGAAAAAGGTGCTCAGGGATAAACTTGCGGATCTTGAGCTGATTTATGAAGAATTTCAGTCTGCCCTGGCAGGGAAATACCTCGATTCGGAAGATTATTTTCAGTTGCTTTCCGATCAGATCCAGCATTCCGATCTCCTGCAGGATGCAGTCATCTACATAGATGGTTTCCATAGTTTCACCCCACAGGAATACAGGATCATCCAGCAGCTCATCCAGCGCACCCGCAAAGTGACCATCGCCCTGACGGCGGATGCCGGGGAAGTGAGACTCCCTGAGAACGAACTCAGCCTCTTCCGGATGACAAGTGAAACATATGGGATCATCCGGGAAGCCTGTATCGAGGCCGCTATACCGGTGGAAGAAGAAGTGATGGAGACGCCGATCCGCTATCAGAGCGGACCCCTCGCCCATCTGGAGCAGCACTATGAGACAAGGCCGGTCATCTCTTCCGAAGCAGAAGGCAATCGGATTGAATTTATGGAAGCATCGAATCGCCGGGCGGAGATAGAGGGGGTTGCACGGAAAATCCGGGAGCTTGCCCGTGGAAGGGATCACCGGTATAAGGATATCGCCGTCCTGGTCAGAAACGGGGCGGACTACAGGGATAAAATCGAAACGATCTTCCAAGACCATGATATCCCGTACTTCCTTGATCAAAAACGGACGATGCTCAATCATCCCCTGATTGAACTGATCCGCTCCACTCTTGAAATCATCTCTTCCAATTGGAGGTATGAACCCGTATTCCGGGCTGTGAAGACCGATTTACTATTCCCCCTTCACGAGGAACCGGGGGAGCTCAGGGAGAAAATGGATCGCCTGGAAAATTACGTCCTTGCCCATGGGGTGAAGGGAGACCGATGGGTGAAGAAGGACCGGTGGAAGTATCGTCGATTCAGGGGGCTTGAACACGTGGATTCTCCCCAGACCGACCAGGAAAAAGAAATTGAGCATGAAATCAACGAGCTTCGACTCTTTATCTCAGCACCAATCATCCGGTTGTCAAAACGGTTGAAAAAGCAGAAGACGGGGCAGGAATACTGCGAAACGCTCTTCGCCTATCTCGAGGAACTTGATATTCCTGCGAAGCTCGAGCGGAAGCGGGTGGAAGCGGAAGAGAACGGGGATCTGGTGGCTGCAAGGGAGCATGACCAGGCATGGGCCGCTGTCATGGACCTCCTCGATCAATACGTGGAGATCCTGGGTGGGGAAAAGACGAGCGTGAAGGCATTCGCCTCAATTCTCGATACGGGCATGGAAGCGATGAAGTTTTCCCTCGTACCGCCTGCCATCGATCAGGTCATCATTGCAGACCTTGAGAAATCAAGGCTCGCCCATATCAAAACTGCGTTCGTCATCGGTGTGAACGAAGGGGTACTCCCTGCCAAAGTGACCGAAGACGGTATCCTGTCGGATGAAGACAGGGAAACCCTGCAAATCGGAGGAGTGAAAGTTGGCCCAAGGAGCAGGACGAAGCTCCTGGATGAAGAGTTTGTAGCCTATAAAGCGTTCACGACACCGGGTGAACGATTGATCATTTCCTATCCGATAGCCGATGAGGAGGGGAAGGCTCTCCTGCCATCCCCCCTCATCAAGAGGCTCAAGGAACTGTTCCCGACAGCAGGACATTCCCTTGTCGTCAATGATCCAGCTGAGCTAGACGAACGTGGTCAGCTTGACTATGTCAGCCATCCCGGGGTTTCCATTGCCCATTTGACGACGCAGCTTCAGCAGAAGAAGCGGGGATACCCGGTCTTTGATTTTTGGTGGAATGTATACGACTACTACGTCACATCCGATCAATGGAAGTGGCATGCCGGCCATGTCCTCTCGAGCTTGTTCCATCGCAATGAATCAGCCGTCTTGACCGATGAGGCGAGCAAGGACCTGTACGGGGAACATATCCTGGCCAGCGTCTCAAGGATGGAAATGTTCCACGGCTGTCCATTCTCCCATTTTGCAAGTCACGGCTTGAAACTGAGGGAGCGGGAGTTATTCAGACTCGAAGCACCAGACATAGGGGAGATGTTCCACTCTGCCCTCAAATGGATTTCGGAAGAAGTGGAGCGTGCCGGCCTGAGCTGGGCATCCCTCTCCAGAAATCAGTGTTTAAGACTGGCCAAGGAGGCAGTGGCGATGCTTGCGCCGAAGCTGCAGCACCAGATTCTCCTCAGTTCCAACCGCTACCACTATATTGCACAGAAGCTTGAACAGATCATCGGGCGGGCGAATTTGATCCTCAGCGAACATGCGAAGGCCAGTGGTTTCGTACCCGTCGGCGTCGAACTTGGCTTTGGGCCGAAAGCGACGCTTCCCCCGTTCCAATTCAAACTGCGCAACGGTACGCAAATGGAGCTTCAGGGAAGGATCGACCGGGTGGACAAAGCAGAGGACCAGAATGGCGTATACCTCCGCATCGTCGATTACAAATCGAGCGCGAGGGACCTGGACATGACCGAGGTGTACTACGGGCTTGCCCTTCAGATGCTCACCTACCTGGATATCGTATTGAGCAATTCCAAGCAATTCGTAGGAAAAGAAGCGAAACCTGCGGGGGTCCTCTATTTCCACGTGCACAATCCCCTGATCAACAGCAAAAAGCTCCTTACCCTTGATCAAATTGAACAGGAGATTTTCAAAAGCTTCAAGATGAAAGGACTGGTGCTGGGGGACAGCGATGTGATCCGCCTGATGGACCAGACGTTGGATACCGGGAATTCAGACATCATTTCCGCGGGGATCAAAAAGGACGGCTCCCTGTCATCGAGATCGAAGGCGGCGTCGGGAGAAGACTTCCAGTACATGCGCCATCATGTAAGGAAAATGTATGAATCATCGGGAAATCGGATCGTCTCAGGTGAAACGGGCATCTCGCCATATAAACTGAAGGACCGGACACCATGTCAGTTCTGTTCCTACAAACCCGTCTGCCAGTTCGATCAGTCCCTTGAGGAAAATGAATACAGGGTACTGCCCGAGGCAAAGCCGGAAGACATCATGGCGAAGATAAGAGAGGAGGCTGATCAATGAGCAGTCATCATATACCTGTAAAACCAGACGAAGCAACGTGGACAGATGATCAGTGGAAGGCCATCTGGGCAAAAGGACAGGATGTCCTTGTGGCGGCCGCGGCCGGATCGGGAAAAACGGCGGTACTCGTGGAGCGTATCATTCAGCGTATCCTATCCGCACAAGACGGATTGGATGTGGATGAACTGCTGGTCGTCACCTTCACGAATGCTTCCGCGGCCGAGATGAGGCACAGGATCGGTCAGGCCCTTGAAAAAGCCATTGACTCTGATCCCCATTCCACCCATTTGAGGAAGCAACTGAGCTTATTGAACAAAGCATCGATTTCCACCCTCCACTCATTCTGCCTCGAAGTGATCCGCAAATATTATTATTTGATCGATATCGATCCCGGCTTCAGGATTGCCGATGCGACCGAGGGAGATCTTATGAGGGATGAAGTGGTGGAAGAGCTATTTGAAGAAGAGTACGGGAAGGAAGGGAATACCCCGTTCTATACACTGGTCGATACGTTTACGAGTGACCGGAGCGATAAAGCCCTGCAGGATATGATCCTCAAGCTTTATGATTTTTCACGTTCCCATCCCGCCCCGTCCCTGTGGCTGAACGGACTTGGTGAAATGTATGGCGTAGAAGGGGTCGGGAGTATCGATGAACTCCCGATTGCCGACCATCTCCACAGGGATATTTCCCTCCAGCTTGAAGGAGCAAAAGATTTATTTCTGCAGGCATTGAACATGAGCCGAATGCCTGGAGGTCCCGCCCCCCGGGCGGAAAATTTCCTCGACGACCTGGGTGTCGTCGAGATGCTTCAGCTCAAGCAGAAGGAGTCATGGGAGGCCCTTTACGACGGGATTCAATCCCTCCATTTCACAAAGCTGAAACCATGCCGGGGAGATGACTTCAATAAAGATCTCGTCGAGCAGGCAAAGGCCCTTCGCGATCAAGGAAAGAAAATGGTGGAAAAGATCCAGGAAGATTTCTTCTCCCGCCGGCCGGATTCGTTTTTGAGAGACATGGGCGAAATGCAGGCCGTCATCGTCACGTTGGCGGAACTCGTCTCTCAATTCGCAGTACGCTTCAAAGCGGCTAAAGAAGAAAAAGGCCTCGTTGATTTTGCCGATCTCGAACATTTCTGCCTTGATATCCTCAGGGAGCCCGGAAGTACGGAATTGATTCCTTCTGCGGCAGCGATGGAGTATAAGGAGAAGTTCAAAGAGGTGCTCATCGATGAGTATCAGGATACCAATATGGTACAGGAGTCCATTTTGAGGCTCATCACCGAAGAGGATGAAGGGAAGGGCAACCGGTTCATGGTAGGGGATGTGAAGCAGTCGATCTACCGTTTCCGTCTGGCTGAGCCGAACCTTTTCCTGGATAAATACAACCGGTTCGGCAGTGGCGGAACAGGCATGAAAATCGACCTTTCCAAAAACTTCAGGAGCCGAAAGGAAGTCCTGGACGGCACCAATTTCCTGTTCAAGCAGATCATGGGCATGAATATCGGGGAAATGGAGTATAACCGCGAAGCAGAACTGGTTCCGGGTGCACCTTATCCGGCGGATCGACCGTATCCCGTGGAGCTTGCACTCATACAACAGGAGGCGGGCGGCGGTGATGATCCCCTTGACGGGGAGGATATCGAAAAGTCCGTGCTGGAAGCGAGATTCATGGCGAAGAAAGTCAAAGAGCTCATCGAAGGCCGGGCGCTCATACATGATGCCAAGAGCGGTACGGATCGTCCGATTGAATACCGGGATATCGTCATTCTTCTCCGTTCGATGCCCTGGGCGCCGGAAATCATGGAAGAATTCAAGCGACACGGGATTCCAATTTACGCCAATCTGTCCACCGGGTATTTCGATGCCGTCGAAGTGGCCATCATGCTATCGCTTCTAAAAGTGATCGATAACCCATATCAGGACATCCCCCTGGCTTCCGTCCTCCGATCACCGGTGGTCGGTCTCGATGAAGAGGGCCTTGCGAGGATCCGGATCCATTCTAAAGCCGGTACGTACTATGAAGCATTGAAATCCTTTGCGAAAAAGAGGCCTCAGGGAGAACGGGATGAACAGGTGTATGAAAAAGTCCGCGTATTCTTGTATCATTTGGAACTATGGCGTACAAAAGCGAGACAGGGGTCAGTAACGGAACTGATCTGGCAGCTCTACAGGGATACGCGATTCTATGATTATGTAGGCGGGATGGCTGGCGGCAAACAGCGCCAGGCGAATCTGCGCGCTTTATATGACCGTGCAAGGCAGTACGAAGAAACATCGTTCCGGGGACTGTTCCGATTCCTTCGATTCATCGATCGCATGAGGGAGAGAGGGGATGATCTCGGGGTCGCCCGGGCATTGAGCGAGCAGGAAGACGTCGTCAGGTTGATGACGATCCATTCCAGTAAAGGCCTTGAATTCCCGGTTGTTTTCGTTGCAGGGACCACGAGGCAATTCAACCTTATGGACCTGAACGCTTCCTACCTCCTTGATAAGGATCTCGGGCTGGCGGTGAAATACACCGATCCGGTAAAGCGGATCAGCTACCCGTCCCTTCCACAGCTTGCCTTTAAACGAAAGAAGAAGCTCGAGGCGATTTCTGAAGAAATGAGGGTCCTGTATGTGGCCCTCACACGGGCAAAGGAGAAGCTGTATCTCGTCGGGACTGTCAAGAACATTGATAAAACCCTGGATAACTGGAAGCGCGGGGGCACGACGGAAGGGTGGCTGCTTTCCGACCATGAACGTTCAAAAGCCCTTTCGTATCTCGACTGGATCGGGCCTGCGGTGCTGCGCCACAGGGACGGAGATCCACTGAGGGAAGAAGTGCTTGCAGGGACGAATGAAATTGCCGATCATCCTTCCTCTTGGAAGATCAGCACATTCCAGGCAGCAGAGCTTATGGAAGAATCAAGTGATGATCAAGGGGAATCACAGGACTGGATGGACACTGTCAAGGCCTCTGAAGAGATGGGGATGGATTCACCTTTCAAAGAGGAAGTGCTCCACCGCCTTTCCTGGGCGTATCCTCATGAGAGGGCAACAAGCCTAAGGTCCAAGCAATCCGTTTCCGAACTTAAGCGGATGGTGGAAATCAAGGATGAAGCGGCAAGCAATGACATCCTGAGAAGACATCAGAAGCCGGTATATGAACGTCCGAAATTCATGCAGTCTAAGGACCTCTCCCCGGCAGAAAAAGGTACTGCCATGCATGCTGTCATGCAGCATCTTCCCCTTGGTGGAGCGGCACCCGGCGAAGCTGAAATACGCAGTCTGCTGGGAGACCTTCTCAAACGGGAGATCATGACGGAAGAACAGATTGCTTCCATCGACACCTCCCGCATCGAACAATTCTTCCACACTCCTGTCGGAAGCCGGTTATTGAAGGCAAATGAAATCCAACGGGAAATTCCGTTCAGCATGAGTGTCCCCCTGAGGGATATCGCCCTCGATGGGGAAGGCGCACCGGAAGAAACGGTCCTTGTACAGGGAGTGATCGACTGTGTGTTCCGGGATGAGGCAGGACTTATCCTTCTTGATTATAAGACGGATGGAATCCACGATCGATACGAGAATGGATTCGAGGAAGCAAGGCCGGTCCTGGAAGAGCGGTACAGGGTCCAAATCGAACTGTATACACGTGCCCTTGAATCCATCTGGAGGGAGCCTGTGAAACAGAAATTCCTCTACTTCTTCGATGGCGGGCATGTCCTCGAAATCTGACGGGCATCCTACGCGTAGGGAGGAGGGATAGCGATGGCCGAGGACCAAACATGCGAACTCTGCGGCAGGCCGGATGTGGAGACGACCACCCATCATCTTACGCCAAAAGAGGTGGGGGGACCTTTCTCCCGACGGCGGAACTTTGCATCCCCTGTCATAAACAAATCCATTCCCTCTATACGAATGAGGAGCTGGGTATCCGTCTGAATTCCATCGAAACCTTGCGACAGGACCCGAAGATATCGGCATTCATCAGATGGATCAGGAAGCAGCCATCTTCCAAACTCGTCAGAACGCGGAAAAGCAGGGAACGGCGGAAAAAAAGATGAACACAAAAAGCCAAAGGCCCGTGAAGGGGCTTTTGGCTTTTTAATTGTTGCCGGCAATGGGCTGGTCGACTACATTGCAGTCAAAAGTCGTTGTGGCACTGAATACATTGTAGGTGAGCTGGAACGGACCGGTATTGAATCCTCCGGAGCCACCATAGGTTTTAGAGGCGTTTTTGGGTGAAATGATCCCCGTGTCTCCGAATTGGACATTCCCCCCGCCGATATTCAGGATCGAGACGGGGCCGACTAATGCTGGCATATCTACCATCTCCTGTCGCTAGTAAGGCTATCATCATTAGCCTATGTGATTGTATGAAAATTGTTAATTGGGCCCTTCGATTTCTTCTGTCTGCCCCGATCCTCCTTGGGTATCTTCCAGCTGCCGAATGTGTTTTACCCTGGCATCCATGGATACAAGGGAAACATTCCCTACATGGACGATGGAGGAGAAAGCCGTTGCTTTTACAAATAAGCGGTTAACCTTGATGGGACACAGGCTCAGCCGTGAGACCTTTACTCTTGGATCAATGGGGGCTTTTTGAATGGGGGACTGGAACACCCGATAATCGTAGCTCCCTTCGCTGGACAGGAAGAATTCCTGCTCGCGCTGGACAGCGTATGCCCACGAGACGGAATCGATGTTCCGTGTATCCCCGAGTTGATAAAAAGAGCTGAATGCCAGGGTGATGCCTTCGAGTTGGTTCACGATGGAATAACGCATGGTTAACCTTTCGGGGTCAGCGGTACAAAAGGTCCGATGATCAGGGATTCGGCAGGAGTGTCAAAGGCTGAGGTGAGCTGGATGATATCAGCGTCGCCGATCAGCACGAGGGAAGAGCTGGCAACCCCTGCAATATCGATGTTTCCAACGGATAATTCCCTATTGATTACCTGGAGGTTCATGTTGATTCATCCCTTCCATATTGTTTGGCATTTGAGACATGAAGGTGTACAGTGCGGTCTGGATATCCTGTTTGATCCGGGATAGCACTTTGGCTTCCCATTCTTCTTTCGTATGGCGGCCCTCCATGTAGGGGATCGTTTCAAGATAGAACTCGATCCTTCCCGGCATTTGATTCAGGAGGTCCTGTTGGATCATCTCATGATACTGGGGGTCCAATGAACGTTGGAATTGCATTTCATTATCCTGTATCAAGACGGGAAGTTCTTCTTTTATATACCTTCCGACTGCTTCAGCAAGCCTTGACTTATAGGGCCCGAGATCCTGCATGGACTTGACGTTGACGTTTTGCTCCACCGCAAGATCCTCGATGGTTTCTTTCAGTGAGTTCGGGTTCAGCCCGATATTCAATGTGCCGTCAAGGGACTCCACCTTGAGCTGATCGAATTTATATTCAATCTTCTCCACGTTGATTGATGGAGAGTCCCTCATGTTCTGGAGTTCAGCGGAGAGATCATTCATCCTTTTTTCTAACGCGGCAATCTTTGAATGGAGATTTTCAATATATTGATAGAGTTGTTGTGGGGTCATATAGTAATTATTCATGGTACCACCTCTTTCAGTGCCGCGTGATTTCCTTACGATTCGCCTGGGGGTTGAAGAGGGACGAAGGGAGGAACGGATTGTGATTGTCCTCCCGTCCCCCCGTTCTTTTGTGCCTGTGGAGCAGGTTCAGTGAATCCGCCTGTATTATAAAGGTAATCGTTTGTGGCGATTTGTCCGCACGTCCCGATCTGAAGCACCGAGGAGTTTGACATTCCGCCGATTTTGATGAATTGGATTTGGATGGACTGCTGCACATAATAATTCATCTCGCCACTTCCTTATACGTTTAGGATAATCCCTTGATCCATCGTGTCGTCATCCACCGTGTACGTCAAGGAGCTTTCGTTATAGACGGATATTCCGCGTCCGGTGATGAAGGATCCAGCTCCTGCAAAGGTCTTGGCCGTTGAAATGGGGCTGATATTGAATACGTCACCTATATGGAAAACACCGCTCGAACCAATGCTGATCACTTGGGCGAAGCCTACGATCGCGGGCATAAAATACTCACACCTTTATTTATCAATAATTAGTACCAATGTATGTGAGAATTTTGCAAAAGTGACAATCGCCTAATCGGCCGTTTCGATGTACACTAGAGTAGAAGAGATTAAGAAAGGGGGACGATTCATGGCCGTATTATCGCCTGTGAGTCAATCGGAAAGAATAATCAGCCTTGATGTGATAAGAGGTTTTTCACTTCTCGGGATCTTGATCATCAACATGATTTCGTTTCATTCGCCATTTCTGTATATGGACCCGTATTCCTGGTGGAAAACGCCTGGTGATACAGCGTTGTATCCCTGGATCGATATCTTTGTCCAAGCCAGTTTTTATCCGCTGTTCGCCATGCTGTTCGGATACGGCCTGGGTATACAAAAGATCCGGGCCGATGTAAAAGGGACATCCTTTTATATGTTCGGGATCCGGAGGCTGTTGATTTTACTAATCATCGGCTGCCTGCACGCCTTTTTCATCTGGTCGGGTGACATCCTCATCAACTATGCGGTATTTGGGCTGATGCTCCTCTTGTTCATGAACTTGCCTGGAAAATGGCTCATGCTGTTGGGAGGCGCCATGCTGCTCCTGCCTCAGGTGTTTTTCAGCTCTTTGCTCGTATTGATGACATTCGTCGATCCTGAAGGCGTAAGCTTTTACTCGGATATTGCATCGCTTCAGAACTCGGTGGCTGCTTATGGAAACGGGTCATTCAGCGACATCATGAGTCAGCGTTTTTCTGACTGGTATGCTGTGAACGGTCCGGGGAATTTTATCTTCCTTGCCCTGTCGATCCTGCCCATGATGTTGCTCGGAGCAGGGGCGAGCAAACTGAGATTATTGGAGAAAGTCGCCATACATAAGAAAGCCTGGCTATGGATCGGGATCTCTACATTGGTGATCGGGACTGCCGTCAAATCACTGCCGTTTCTGATCGAGGCCAACACGGCCTATGGCTATATCCAGGATTTCCTGGGAGGTCCGTTCTTATCAGTATCTTATGCAATAATACTCTCATTATTATTGCAGAACCAAAAAATCTTGAAGTGGAGCAAGCCTATCGCTTCGATGGGGAAGATGTCGATGACCAACTACCTGCTTCAATCGATCATCGGAACCCTTATCTTCTATTCTTATGGACTCGGACTCTACGGGGAAGTCACGCTGACGACAGGGACTCTCCTCGCAATCGGGATCTATATCGTCCAGGTCATCTTCTCAGAGATCTGGCTCACGTATTTCAAGTACGGACCAGTAGAGAAAGTGTGGCGGTCACTGAGCTACGGGAAGCGGAATCTGTCTCCTGACAGGTACCACCAAACCAAGGGGGAGTAAACGATGAAATTAGTCAGTTTTGCGGAAAATGACCGCGTATCGTATGGGATCTGGACTGAAAACGGGGTAGTGGATGTATTCGCTGCCAGCACTGAGCTCGGAGAAGGACATGCGCTGCCGATGGATGTGAGGAGTGGAATCGTGGAAGGGGACGGGTTCCTGGAAAGGATTGAGGAAGCATGGGGTGCCATGGATGAGGAAGCCCGGGAAAGGCACACCTATGGTTCCGATGCCATCCGTCTTCTCCCGCCCCTCACATCACTCGGGAAAAATATCATGTGCGTCGGTAAAAACTACCGTGATCATGCGATCGAGATGGGGTCGGAGGATGCACCTGAAAACATCATGATCTTCACCAAAGCACCAACCACCCTGGCTGCTCCAGGGGAAGAGCTCCCTGTCCATGCTGAGCTTACGGAACAGCTTGATTATGAAGGAGAACTTGCCGTTGTCATCGGACAGGGCGGACGCGGCATTCCTGTGGAAAACGCCATGGACCATGTCTTTGGCTACACGATCCTCAATGACATCACGGCAAGGGACCTGCAGAAAAAGCACGGTCAATTTTTCCTTGGCAAAAGCCTCGATGCTACCTGTCCGATGGGCCCATATCTTGTGACGAAGAATGAAATCGATGACCCTCACGATCTGTCCATCACCACAAAGGTCAATGGGGAAGTCAGACAGTCCTCGAACACGAAGAACATGATGTTCAAGATCAGCGATATCATTTCGATCCTGTCAAAAGGGATGACCCTCGAGCCGGGTGATGTGATTGCGACGGGTACCCCGGCAGGAGTAGGGAAAGGCTTCAACCCTCCTAAATTCCTCAAGGGTGGCGATCTGGTTGAAATTGAAGTGGAATCAGTAGGAAAATTGACAAATCGGTTACAGTCCTAGATAAAATTTTGGAATGGTGGCGGACTATGGTAATATTATGAGCGTAAATATACTCTTTTTAGGAGGGTTCACATGTTTTATAGAACGGATGCTCATATTACTACGTGGGTAGTCGCCATTATCCTGTTCTTTGTCGCACTAGCGTTGCATCGAGCAGGTAATGCCAAAGCGATGAAGATTGTACATATGATCCTGCGATTATTCTACATCCTGATCATCGTGACAGGAGCATTATTATTCTGGAAGAACCAAGGATTCGATCCTGCACTTTATGGAGTTAAAGGGTTGGTCGGTATTTGGGTGATTGCCATGTTCGAAATCATCCTCGTGCGCTTGAATAAAGGGAAGAGTACGAAAGTGGCTGCAATCCTTCTTGTCATCTCTTTATTGGCCGTCCTTTATCTTGGATTCAAGTTGCCACTCGGAATTAACTTCCTGGCATAATACAAAAAAGCCGGTGCACTCGTTTGAGTGCACCGGCTTTTTTATGGTCTTGGATGTGCGATATTTGACGGTCAGAACAAGCCGCAGCCTATCGTTACTTCACAATATTCTCTATTACAATCCTTTTGCCGGTGCTGAGGGTGAATTCGAAGCGGTCGCGCTGCTTTTTGTAGTAAGTGAAGTGGTGTTGAACCGCGCAGATTTCATCCCCGTTGTCGAAGGTTATGAAGTTCACGCCCTGTTTGATTTTCTGGTTTCCGAGGAATACCAGATGGTTGTGACAAAAAATACAGTCATAAATGGAATAGTTCAGATTATTCAAAGTGGTGATGAACTGGTTGAATGCGTCATCGGTTATTTCCTCCATCAGGTTTTCGAGGGAGAATAAGATGCTTTTCTTAATCAAGATCCGGTCCCCGTTCTCGATTCTGATCTTCTCATATGGGGTTGCAAGGATGCCGTCCTCAAGCAGGACCCCCGTGATCCATTCATCATCCCTGTACAGTCTGAGTTCCTGGTGAAGATAAAAATCCAGTTCCGATTCCTCTTCGGCATCTATCTCAAAGAAATACCATATATCATCTTCTAAGAGCACGGTCCCTTCGGAATATGCCCGCTTTTGGGATTTTAAGATGTTTGATCGATAAATATTGCTCAAATGAATATCCCTCCTTAACTACATTACTTATCATTATTATCATATTTCATTCATATAAAATTGATTGAGTCAATTAACCATTTCCCTTTAGAAGCATAAGATAATCTACATGTCGAAGAGCTGTTTTCTACGAAAGTGAGGATGATGACCATGTGCGGGATCACAGGATGGGTACATTTCGAGCGAAATCTGACAGGTGAACGAGGGATTGTAAGGGAGATGGCGGAAACGTTATCAAAGAGAGGACCCGATGAGAATAATTTGTGGGGCGGTGAACATGTCCTGTTCGGTCATAAGAGGCTGATCGTGGTCGATCCGGAAGGCGGACGGCAGCCCATGTCCATCCAGCATGAAGGGAAATCCTATACAATTTGCTACAACGGTGAGCTATATAACACGGAAGATCTCAGGGATGTATTGAGGGGAAAGGGATATACTTTCCGGGGACATTCGGATACAGAAGTCCTCCTCACATCCTATATCGAATGGAAGGAAGAGTGCGTTGATCACTTGAACGGAATCTTTGCCTTTGCCGTCTGGGATGAACAGGAAGGGCGGGTTTTCCTTGCCCGTGACCGACTCGGCGTCAAACCCCTGTTTTATACCGAGAAAGACGGTGGTCTCTTATTTGCTTCGGAAATCAAAGCGTTGCTGGCCCACCCTGATATCGAACCTGAGATCGATCTTCAGGGGTTGAAGGAAGTGTTGGGACTCGGGCCATCGAGGACCCCGGGGCATGGGGTTTTCAGAGGGGTACAGGAACTGCGCCCGGCATTCGCCATGAGCTTCGGTCCTGAAGGTGTGAAGAAGTGGAGATACTGGAATGTGAAAAGTGAGAAGCACACAGATTCCTTCGAAGAGACTGTTGAAAAAGTGAGATTCCTCGTGATGGATGCGATCAAAAGGCAGCTTGTATCGGATGTGCCCCTGTGCACATTTTTATCAGGGGGTCTTGATTCCAGTGCCATCACGGCGGTGGCTGCCAATTGCTACAGGGATGAAGGGAAGGGGCAGCTCCATACGTATTCCATCGATTACGAAGGGAATGAGGAACACTTCAAGGCCAATGATTTCCAGCCCAATGCCGATGCGTACTGGATTGATCAAATGACCCAAGAATTCGGAACGGTTCATCACAGCTGCGTCATCGATCAGGAAAAGCTGAAGGACTATCTCACGCAGGCAGTCCTCGTGAGGGATCTGCCTGGCATGGCCGATGTCGATTCGTCCCTTTTATGGTTCTGTGAGGAAATCAAACAGGACTTCACGGTCGGTTTATCGGGAGAATGCGCGGATGAGATTTTCGGGGGGTACCCATGGTTCCATCGGAGTGATGATTTCAATCGCAGAGGATTCCCGTGGATGCGCTCAACAGAAGAAAGGCAGGGTTTGCTGAAAGAAGAATGGAGAAACAAGCTCAATCTTGAAGAATACGTCCTGGCCAGGTACGAGGATACGGTAGAAGAGACTCCTTTGCTTGAAGGGGAATCGGATGAAGAGGCGAAAAGGAGGCAGATGTTCTATCTGAATCAGCTATGGTTCATGACGACCCTCCTGGACCGGAAGGATCGCATGAGCATGGGGGCTAGCCTCGAGGTCAGGGTGCCTTTTGCCGATCACCGCCTTGTAGAGTATGCGTGGAATATCCCTTGGGAGATGAAACACCACGAAGGAAGGGAAAAAGGTCTTCTTAGAAAAGCACTTGAGGGCATCCTCCCTGATGAGGTACTTTACCGTAAAAAGAGCCCTTACCCGAAAACACATCATCCTAAGTATACAGAACTTGTACGTGAATGGCTCTCAGAGATCCTGGAAGATGAAACGAGTGTCCTTCATACCTTATTCGAAGAAGAAAAGCTGAAGGATATCGTCCAATCCGGCGGTGCTGCATTCCAGACTCCTTGGTACGGTCAGCTCATGACAGGGCCGCAGCTTCTTGCCCACCTGGCACAGATCCATGTCTGGTTCAAAACCTACAATATTAAAATCGTTTCCTGAACCTACCGCACCCCGGACAAATGCCCGGGGTGTTTTTTATGGAGAAACCCTGTTCCAGCAGGTGTGATGGCGCTCAACTGGAGGCTTCGTGATTAAAATGAACTTTTGCTCATACTAATCATTAAATAGCAAAAAAGAGGGTAAACTAAGAGGGATGCTTTATATGACTATTTTTACATATGGCAAAAAAGAAATTTGTTAGTAAAATAGAGTGTTAATCTTTGTGCCCATGAAAGAAGCATTGTATACTTAATTTATAATCAATGTTCAGGTATTGTATAAACTTTGTACAAGGAGGAAGAGAAGATGTCCAAAAATGTGATTGTCATCGGAGCGGGACCTGGAGGTTTGGCTTCTGCCATGCTTCTGGCCAGTAAAGGATATGAAGTCGATGTATACGAAAAGCACTCCTTTGTTGGCGGTCGTAACGGTGCCATCAAACAAGACGGATATACATTTGATATCGGGCCGACGTTCCTAGGCATGCCGGAGATTGCGGAGGAACTTTTTGAAGCGGCAGGGAAAAACCTTCATGATTATGTGGATCTGAAGGAGCTGCCCATGATGTACGAACTGAAATTCAAAGATAAAGATGTGAAAATGTACAGGGACCCAGAACAATTGAAAAAGGAAATCGAGCGACATTTTCCTGGGAACGGAAAAGGGTACGAGCGATTCATGAATGATACACGCAAGAAGATGGACCGCTTGAAACCCATCCTTCAGAGCCCGATGGACCAATACTATCAATATATCAGCTGGAAAGTCTTGCGGGCCCTGCCTCAGCTTTCCCTCGGTAAGTCACTCTACAGTGTGCTGAGTGATTACTTCACCGATCACGAACTGAGACTTTCATTTACCTTTCAGTCCAAATATTTGGGTATGTCACCTTGGGAATGTCCCGGGGCTTTCTCCATCCTTTCTTTCATGGAACACGAGTACGGTGTATTTCATCCCATCGGCGGGGTGAATCAACTTTCAGAAGCGATGGCGAAAGTCGTAAGAGAGAACGGAGGAAAGATCCATCTCTCGACGGGGATCAAAAAGCTTTGGCTTGACGGGAAAAACGTCAAGGGGGTCATCCTGGAAAATGGGGAGAGGGTATCAGCCGATGAAGTGGTCATTAACGGTGACTTCGCCCACGTGATGACGAATTTGGTGGATGACGGTGTGCTGAAGAAGTACAGCAAAGAAAAGCTTTCAAAGAAAAAATATTCCTGCTCCACCTTCATGATCTACCTAGGACTCGATAAAAAATATGACCTGCCTCATCATACGATCCTTTTCGCCGATGATTACAAAAAAAACGTAGAAGAGATCACGAAAACGATGGAGTTGTCAGAAGATCCCTCCATCTATGTTCAGAATGCGTCCGTGACGGATCCCACCCTCGCCCCGGAAGGCCACTCGACGCTTTATGTCCTGGCCCCGGTACCGAATAATATGAGTGAAATCGATTGGGCAGATAACCAGGAAGACTTCAAGGAGCTCGTGATTCGTTCTCTGGAGGAGAGAGCCGGCCTCGAGGATATCCGGAGTCATATCCGGTTCGAGAAGGTGCTGGATCCCCATCAATGGGAGATCGACTTTAACATCTACAAAGGAGCAACCTTCAATCTTGGTCATCAGCTTACCCAAATGATGGCCCTCAGACCTCATAATAAATTCGAGGAGCTTGATCACTGCTGGCTTGTCGGTGGGGGGACCCATCCGGGCAGCGGTCTGCCGACGATACTCGAATCGGCCCGGATCACCACGTCCATCATGATGAAGGAAGACGCATCCAGGACTTCGGCTGCTCACAGGGAAATGGAGGAAGCACTATGAAGGTCGCTGTAGCAGGCTCGGGAATCGGCGGGTTGATTACAGGATTGCTCCTTGCGAAGAATGGTCACACTGTGACGATCTTTGAAAAAGAAAAGGACATTGGAGGCAGACTTGCGTTTGTCACCAAGGGGGACTATAAGATCGATAAAGGCCCGACGATCGTACTGCTGCCCGACATGTTGATGTCCATTCTTGCCGATGCGGGTGTGAATACAGAAGAAATCGAGCTCATACGCTGCGATCCCCTCTATGGAATTCACTTCCCCGACGGGCAGACCTACAGGAAATTTGCGGATCTTGAAACGCAGATGGATGAAATACGTCGGGAGTTCCCCGGGGATGAGGAAGGTTTCAAGAGATTCATGGCTGATATGGATGAACGGTTTGCCATCGGGGAACCACAATTCCTCCAGTCCTCCTTCCTTGGTATAAAAGACTATATGAATCCAAAGACGATCGGCTCCCTCATAAAGCTCAAAGCCTACCGAACAGTCATGTCGAACCTGAGAACATACTTTTCCCATGAGCGGTTACAGATGTCATATGGATTGCAATCCCTCTATATTGGAGGGAACCCTTATTCCACTCCCGCCATCTACAGTCTTGTGTCCTTCAGTGAACATAAGCACGGAATCTACTATATTAAAGGCGGGTATGCGAGTATACTTGAACCGGTCAGAAAGGCATGCGAGAGACTCGGGGTGGAGATCAAAACCTCGTGTCCGGTCGAGAAAATCCTTGTAAAGGATGGCAAGGCGAAGGGGATCCGGTCAGATGAGGGAGACTTTCTGGCCGATGCTGTCGTAGTGAACGGTGATTTTCCCGGTACCCATTCCCTCATGGAACGTCCATCCGATAAAAAATATAAGCCTTCTTCCGGATGCGTCCTGTTTTATATGGGAGTCAAAGGTACCTACCCTGATAAAGATCTTCACCAGTTTTACCTCAATGAACATTTTTCGAAAAATATGAAGGAGATCTTCGAGAAAGGGAAAGTGCCCTCAGAACCCTCATTTTACGTCTTCAATCCATCCATCGTGGACGAATCCCTTGCACCCGAGGGGAACAGTGTCCTCTACGTTCTGGTCCCTGTTCCCGCATCTGAAAAGATTGATTGGGAGGACGCTTCTGGATATCTTTCGTCCTATATTTTAGATACAATGGAAGAGAGCGGATTCGACGATTTGAGGGGGCGGCTGAATTGGATGGAAACAAGGACGCCTGATCAGGCCAGGCAGGAAGGGCTGTATGCAGGAGGAAGTTTTGGCATAGCCCCTGCTCTTGGACAATCCGGTCCTTTCCGTCCACAGGTGCAGCCGTTTCCGGAGAAGAATGTGTTTGCTGTCGGAGCATCAACCCATCCCGGTGGGGGTGTGCCCATTGTCATGCAAGGGGCAAAACTGGTTGAACAGGCCGTACAGAGATATTTTGAAGAGGAATTAGAAAGGAAGGATGTGACCATGGATGAACAGGATTTCGGCAGCATACGATCACTGTGAATCGGTGATCAAACATCATTCAAAAACATTTTTCAGGGCATTTTCCCTCCTGCCGAAGAATCAGCGCAGAGCAGTGTGGGCGGTATACGCTTTTTGCCGTAAAGCGGACGATATCGTGGATGAGGGCAGTCCTCCTGAAGTATTGGATCGATTCGAGAGAGAATTTGAGTCCTTTCTTGAAGGGACTTTTGAAGAGCAACCGATTTGGATTGCCCTCGATGATGTCTTCAAGCGCTTCAATATGGACCGGGAAGCGTTCCGGGATATGATTAAAGGACAGCGCATGGACCTTGCCGGCAGGAGATATATGAAGATGGATGATGTGTTGGATTATTCCTACCATGTAGCGAGCACGGTCGGACTCATGCTCCTTCCGATCCTTGCGCCAGGCAAGGAAAGAGAACTGCGTGAAGACGGGATTTATCTAGGTTATGCCCTGCAACTGACGAATATCTTGAGGGATGTCGGTGAAGATCTGGACAGGGGCAGGCTCTATCTTCCTCAGGATCTGCTGGTAAAGCACGAGTGCTCGGTGGAAGATCTGCGTGAAGGGCGGACTACAGAAGCGTTCCGTCTCGTCTGGGAAGAAATGGCCGGTATGGCGGAACACTATTACAGTCTATCCATGAGGACGATCGGCCTTTATCCGATCTACTCCAGGGCTCCTGTAAAGGGCGCGGCCCTTCTGTATAAGGAAATCCTTAATGAAGTACGTAAGAATGGTTATGATGTCTTCTCAAAAAAGAACTTTGTATCTGGTGATGAAAAGGAAAAAATCATCTCGACGATATCATAAAAAGAGCTTCCTGTCGCATGCTTTCAGACAGGAAGCTCTCTTTTTGGGTTAAAAAAGAACTGCCCCGAAGGACAGTCCATTTCATTATACGCTGCTACGCTGCTTGAGGGAGTCTTCTGCCGATGGAGTGCCGATCGAATTCAACCGCTCGACAAGATCGCTGCCGAATGGGCTTGAAGCGATATCTGGCTCAAGAAATGTATCTTTCAATTCGTATGCGTTAGAACCGTGTTCTGCAAAATCCAAGCCTGAAAGCTCTTCTTCCTGAGACACGCGGATACTTGAAACTCTTGTCACGATAAACAGGAAACCGCCTACGGTGACAGCTGTCCAGGCGATGACGGCAAGTACGCCCAAGGATTGAACCCCTAGGAGGGAAGCGCCACCTCCGTAGAACAATCCGTTTTGAACATCGAATAATCCAACGGCGAGCGTACCCCAGATTCCGCAAATCCCATGGACCGCAATGGCACCGACCGGATCATCAATTTTGAGGAACGAATCCAACAGAGTGACACCTTCAACCAGGATCACTCCGGCAATCAGACCGATGATGATGGCGCCGGTCAGGGAGACATTTGCTGTACCTGCCGTAATGCCGACTAGACCACCGAGTGCACCATTGAGCGTCAGGGAAGGGTCGATCCGATTATAACGGAAAAGTGTGTACAAGGCTGAAGATATGATGGCAGCAGATGCTGAGAACAAGGTCGTGCCGATGACCATGGGTACAAGAGAAGGATCAGCAGCAAGGGTGCTGCCCCCGTTGAATCCGAACCACCCAAACCAAAGGATGAAGACTCCGAGTGCACCAATCGGGATGTTATGTCCTGGAATGACGTTGACCTTTCCGTTCTGATACTTGCCGGTCCTTGCGCCGAGGAATAGGACGGTAATCAGTGCCCCTATTGCTCCAGTCAAATGCACGACAGTGGAACCAGCGAAGTCAACGAATCCCAGTTCAGAAATCCAACCTCCACCCCATACCCAGTGCCCGACTACCGGATAAATCAGGGCGGTCATGGCAACGGTGAGGACCATATAGCTTTTGAGCTTCATGCGTTCTGCTACTGCACCTGAAATGATGGTGGCACAGGTCGCGGCGAAAACGGATTGGAAAACGAAGAATCCGATGTCTTCACGACCTGATAAAAGGAAACCATCACTTCCGAATAATCCACCGATATCTTTTCCGAACATGATCCCAAAGCCCACGAAGAAATAAATCAACGATCCTATGGCGACGGTCAAGACGTTTTTCATAAGAATGTTCAATGTGTTCTTTGCCCGTGTGAACCCGGACTCTACCATTGCGAATCCGGCATGCATGAAGAATACAAGAATCGTTGCGATCATGACCCAGGTTGAATCAAGTGAAGCCTGAACCGACTCGGCTGTAGGAGCTGCAGCGAATGCTTGACTCCCGATAAAGAAGGATAATAGAAGCAGAATAGATATTTTTTTAATCATTGTAACCCCTCCAATAATGTTTTTTTACAGAACAGCTTGCTTTCCTCTTTCTCCAGAGCGGATACGGATGACTTCTTCAACAGGATAAATGAAGATCTTTCCGTCTCCGACTGTGTTGGTGCTGCAGTATTCCACAATGAGATCGACAATATCTTCTACTTGTTCATCATCAACAACCATTTCAACTTTGATCCGGGGGACCAGCTTGATTTCGAATTTGTTGCCCCTGAATATCCCCTGTTTCCCTTTTTGCTTGCCGCAGCCGGCTGCTTCCGATACGGTCAATCCACTGAATCCCCTTGTGCTGAGTGCTTCACGTAAATTGATGAATGCCTCCGCTCGAATGATGGCTTCCACTTTTTTCATTTTTTCGCCTCCTGAGATTTGATGTTAGTTTTTATGACATGAATAAGTTATATGAACTATCATATTCAGAAAATATAAAAAGTTCAAGTGTTAATTTCGTATGTAAGCGGTTAAATGTAAAAAAACTTCACATAAATTTTTCGGCATCAAAAAACCTCCCCTTTTTAAAAGGGAGGTTTTGGGTTAAACGGCCTTTTCATTCCGTACAAATCCTTTGTGAATCCACGTTCTGGCACGCCATCGCCTCAGCATGAGGAGACCCCTGAGCCATTCGTCCGCAATGAAGGAGATCCAGACGCCGACGAGTCCGAGCTCTAATGTGATGCCGAGAACATAAGAGAGGGGTACTCCGACCCCCCACATTGAAGCGATGCCGAGATAGACAGGGTACTTAACATCACCTGCTGCCCTCAATGCATTGATGACCACGAGATTGAAGCTTCTCCCGGGTTCCAATAAGAGGGTGAGATAAATGAGAACTTTCGCCGATGAGATGATCTCCGGATTGGAAGTGAAGATTCCCAATAATGGTTCTGCTGCGATCGAGACAACTCCTGCCATACACAGTGATATGACAATGGCGATCTTGAGACTTTTTAGGCATCGTGCGTAGGCGTTCTCGTATTCCCTGGCACCAATCATATGGCCGATCATGATCTGTGTACCTTGACTGATGGCCACGCTGAAAAGAAAAATGAACATCATCAGGTTCTGTGCGTATACTTTGGTGGTCAATGCATAGGTTCCGATACTCACGATGAAGTAGGTGATCACCATCTGAGAGCCGTTGTATGACAGTTGTTCACCGGCTGATGGAATCCCGATCTTTAGCAGATTCTTCATATGACGGACAGGGATGTGCCCCAGCTTGTTCAACGGCAGGGCTGAAGGGATGCGCTTCTTGATGACAATGATGCTTACGACAAGGCCGATGAAGCGGGAGGCGATGGTGGAGATCGCCACGCCTTCCACTCCAAGGACCGGTAAGCCGAATGGGCCGAATATGAATAGATAATTTCCTGCTACATTCAGGATGTTCATGCCGATGGTGATGTACATAGCGTCTTTTGTATATCCGTAACTCCTTAGGATTGCCCCCGCCGTCATGATGAGGGCCTGGATGAAGATGAATCCTCCGACGATCCTGAGGTATCCGGATGCTTCTTCCATCAGTTCCCGGGGAAGCCCCATGATCTCCAGGATGCCTTTGCCGGTAAACAAAAGGATGGCACTCAAGAGCACTCCGAATGCAAGGTTCGTGACAAGGGAGACGAGGGCGACTTCACCGGATATGGCATGCTCTTTGGCTCCGAGGTGCTGGGCCACCAGGATCGCCGTGCCGGTTGCGATGAAACCGAACATCACGATGATGAGGGAGAGGATCTGATTCGATACCCCGACGGCTGCAACGGAACGATCTGAATATTGACTGAGCATGAGGGTATCGGCATTCCCCATGAGCATATGAAGAAGGATTTCAATGAAGATCGGCCACGTGAGGGCAAACAAGGTCATTCGTTTTTTTGTGTCCATACTGACTCCTTACATAGAGATACCTTAAAACTTGATGATGGCGAAACCGTATGCTTCAAGCGTTAATTCGATGCTTTCCGCTTCTGCGGTGAACTCTTCCCCGGTAAGTATGTTCATGAGGGGGACGCCTTTCAATTCGAATGGAATCGTGAATTCCAAGTCGGTGTCGGAACAATTCAATACCACGAGGATCGTCCTGTCACCGTCCGATTTCGTAAAGGCCACATGGCGGTCCTCTCCGGCAGCCGGAAGGAAGCTGAAAACCCCCTCATTCCTCAGGAGATCGTATTCCTGGCGGAGATAGGTGAGTTTTTGTACATGTCCATGAAGGTCGAGGTCTTGCTGTCCTTCGTCCCATGGGAAGCATTTGCGGCATCCCGGATCCTGTCCGCCCGTAAGTCCGATCTCATCCCCATAATAGATACATGGGGTTCCGGGGGAGGTGAGCATGAAGGTATACAGCAACTTCAGCTTCCTGACATCTTCCCCGCATTCTGTTAAGATCCGCGGGGTGTCATGGCTTCCCACGAGGTTGAAGTTGACCTCGGTCACAGTCTGAGGATACATATTCATGACGGTGGTCATGTTCTCAACGAAGGTTTCAGGAGAAATGGCTTCGTGGGCAAACAGCTTCAGAATGTTTGTGGTGAAGGGATAATTCATCACCGCGTCGAATTGATCGCCCCTCAGCCATGCCATGGAATCATGCCATATTTCTCCGAGGATATATAGGTCAGGCTTGATGGATTTCACGGCATGGCGGAAGTCTCTCCAGAACTGGTGGTCCACTTCGTTGGCAACATCCAGCCGCCAGCCGTCGATATCAAATTCCTCCACCCAGTGACGCCCGACGTTCAATAGATATTCCTTGACATCCGGGTGTTCCGTATTCAGCTTCGGCATCGATGCCTCAAAGGCGAAGGTATCATAATTGGGAGGGTTCGACTCGGGGTTCACCGGGAAATCGTGCAAATGGAACCAATCCTTATAAGGAGATTCTTCACCCTTTTCCAGTACATCTTGAAATGGACCGAAATGATAGCCGCTATGATTGAACACTGCATCGAGCATGACCTTGATACCACGCTTATGACAGGCATCTATGAGTTCCTTCAAGGTCTCTTCCGACCCGAAGTGGGGATCGATCTCCATATAATCGGTTGTATCATATTTGTGGTTAGAAGGCGCTTTGAAGATCGGGGTGAAATAGATGCCGTTGATCCCCAACTCCTTTAAATAGTCTATGTGGTCGATGACGCCCTGAAGGTCGCCTCCGAAAAAATGATCGGGGGCCGGTTCTTCTGCATTCCATTCCAACGTGCCGTCGGGATCGATGGAAGGATCCCCATTGGCGAAGCGCTCGGGGAAGATTTGATACCAAACTGTATCCTTCACCCATTCCGGTGCTCTGAACACATCAATGGCATTAAGGAAAGGGAAGCAGAAATAGTCGCCGATTTCAGAGGAGGGTCCATCGCTGAACCCTTTTTCTCCATAGAAAATGTTTTCCTCGCCGTCCGAAAGGAGAAAACCATATCGAAGCCGTTTGAAGGATGGGGTGACGGTGGCCAGCCAGTAATCAAAGAGTTGATCACTGCCGGCAAGAGTCATGTCACGGTCGGTATATTGCCATTCTCCATCGCTCCAATCGTAGGGGTCACCGTGCAAAAGACGGATGGAGTGGATGTCGCCCCGTTTCGTCCGGATACGGATGTGCAGGTCTGTTTCAGTGCAAGCGTATGCATATTGATCTCTTGGTTGGTGAAAAATGGCTTCAAGGAACATGGCTTTTCCTCCTTTTATGAATTCCACTAAAGAGTATTCCAATTATAGGAGGTTGTCAATTATGTAATGATATAGAAAAGTTTTTAATAAAAAGGTATTGTCAAATGGGCGTTACTTAGTATAATGAAAGTAGATTGTGCAATCGCTTTCACAATAAAAATGTAAACGTTATCTTATATCGGGTGATCGTAAATCATTTATGGAAATCCGATAGGGGAAGCCCGGGGACCATACATAGATTCCAGGGGAATATTCCTGTTTTTGTGCAAGCGGTTGTCCACATTCGGAAATTGACAAACCATTAGGAGGGGTCAGGGTGAAGAAAGTCGTTTCGTTATTCATGGTCTTGATGCTGGTAGCAGGGGTATTGGCTGCATGCGGTCCGAACAGAGAAGAAGGAGCATCCGGAGACGGAGGCAAGAAAGCGGAAGATAAGGATAAGCCTGAAAAACTGGTAATCTGGGAAGATGAGAAGAAATCCGGATGGCTGGATGAAGTTGGTAAGAAGTTCACGGAAGAAACAGGAATCGAGCTTGAGGTAAAGGAAGTCGAAATGGCTTCTAAAATGAAAGAGCAGCTGCGTCTCGATGGACCAGCAGGTACGGGTCCTGATGTCGTGACATTCCCACATGATCAAATCGGGGAACTTGCCCTTGCCGGCCATATTGCGCCACTTGAAGTGTCTGATGACGTCAAGAAGCGTTTCACAGAGTCTTCCATCCTTGCAGAAAGCTATGATGGTAAGCTTTATGGCCTGCCTAAATCGTCTGAAACACCAGTATTCATTTACAACAAAGAGTTGATGAAAGAAGCACCTGCATCAATGGATGATGTGTATTCGTTCGCAAAAGATTTCACGAAAGATGGCAACTATGGATTCCTTGCACTATGGGATAACTTCTACTTTGCCCACGCACCGATGGGTGGATACGGTGGCTATGTGTTCGCTGAAAATGACGGAGCCCTTGATCCGAAAGATCTTGGACTGAATAACGATGGAGCAGTAGAAGGAACGGAATATATTCAGAAATGGTACAAAGAAGGGTTATTCCCTAAAGGCATCATCGGTGAAAACGGTGGATCCGCCATGGACGGATTGTTCAACGAAGGAAAAGTGGCATCTGTCATGAACGGACCATGGTCCTTCCAGGGGTATAAGGATGCGGGGATCGATATCGGTGTAACAGCGATGCCGAAGCTTCCGAACGGTGAGCCGATGAAAACGTTCATGGGTGTTAAAGGATGGCATGTATCCGGCTATTCCAAGAACAAAGAATGGGCACAGAAATTCGTAGAGTTCATCACAGAAGATGAGAATGCAAAATATCGTTTTGAACAAACACAGGAAGTACCGACAAATGAAGGCTTGATCAATGATTCTGCGATTGCTGAAAATGAAGGCGCTAAAGCTGTTGCCGAGCAGTCCAAATACGCTGTACCGATGCCGAATATCCCTGAAATGGGTGAAGTCTGGGATCCGATGGCCAAATCACTGCAAACAGTCGTGACCGGCAAGCAGGAGCCTAAAGCGGCCATGGATGCTGCGGTCAAGCAAATCGAGGATAACATCAAAGCCAACCATTCTAATTAAAGAGAGTGGCGGCACCTGTCTGCAGGTGCCGCCATCCTTTTCAAGAGCTTTCTAAGCAAATAGCCGCCGGTTTAGAAAGCTCTTGAAGCATAAAGATAAAGGGGGAGTTCAGGATGGATCAATCCAATCCTACTACTAAACATAGAAAAACGGCACTGGCCCTATCTCTCATTCCCGGCCTTGGCCAGCTCTACCATCGTCAATTCCTGAAGGGGGTCTTCTTCCTCATCATGACCCTTTCCTTCATCCTGGTGTTCAAGGATCTCATATCCTTAGGGCTCTGGGGCATCACGACCCTGGGCACCGATGTTTCCTACGGAGACCATTCCATCTTCCTCATGGTATATGGCATTTTGGCCATCATCGTCATCTTATTCGGAATCGCATTCTATCTGTATAACCTGAGGGACGCTTATAAGAACGGAGTCAAAAGGGACAATGGAGAGAAGATCGCAACGATCCGCGAACAGTATCGGAACCTTGTGGATAATGGATTTCCGTACCTTATCATGTCACCGGGGTTCCTGCTTCTGATCTTCGTGGTCATTTTCCCGATCATCTTTGTCATCCTGCTGGCATTCACGAACTATGATCTTTATCACTCTCCGCCTGCAAAACTCGTAGATTGGGTGGGTATCCAGAACTTCGTCGATATCTTCAAGATCGATATCTGGCGTGAAACCTTTGTGACGGTCCTTGCGTGGACGCTGGTCTGGACCCTTGGCGCCACGACCCTGCAAGTGGCTCTTGGAATCTTCCTGGCCATCATCGTGAATCAAAAAGATCTGAAAGGGAAAGCCATCATCCGTACGGTTCTCATCCTGCCGTGGGCCATCCCGGCATTCGTCTCCATCCTCGTCTTCGCCGGGATGTTTAACGAATCATTCGGTGCCATCAACCGTGATATCCTCGGCTTCTTCGGGATTGAAGGACTCCCATGGATGACAGAGCCGCTATTCTCACGGATTGCCCTGATCATGATCCAGATGTGGCTTGGTTTCCCGTTCATCTTTGCCATGACGACGGGAGTACTCCAGTCGATCCCGGATGAATTGTATGAAGCTGCGACCGTGGACGGTGCTTCTGCCGTACAGAAGTTCAAGAATATCACACTGCCGCTTGTCCTGTTTGCAACGGCGCCGATCATCATCACGCAGTACACATTCAACTTCAACAATTTCAACGTCATTTATCTGTTCAACGGAGGCGGTCCGGCACTGACAGGGCAAAATGCCGGCGGTACCGACATCCTGATTTCATGGATCTATCGATTGACCATGACATCTGCGCAGTATTCGAAGGCAGCAGCCATCACGCTGCTCCTGTCCATCATCGTCATCACAGTGGCCATCTGGCAGTTCAAGAAGACGAAATCATTCCAGGAAGAGGATATGATGTAAAATGAAAAAACAAAAAATCATCCGGTTGACCCTATCGTACCTTGTCATTGGCATCATGTTCGCGGTGATTCTCTATCCTGTCGCATGGATCATCGGTTCCTCGTTCAATCCCGGGCAGAGCTTGTCCGGTTCGAGCATCATCCCTAAGAATGCGACCCTTGCCCATTATAAAGAGCTTTTCAATCTGGAAGAAAGCAACTATATGCTCTGGTATTGGAATTCCTTGAAGGTGAGTCTCTCGACCATGGCCCTGACCGTGTGCCTTGTGAGTTTGACGGCCTATGCCTTTTCCCGCTACCGCTTCGTCGGACGGAAAAATGGTCTGATGGCTTTCCTCGTCCTGCAGATGATTCCGAACTTTGCAGCCCTGATTGCCATTTTCGTCCTGGCGCTTTTGACAGGACTCCTTGACAGCCATCTCGGACTTATCCTCGTTTACGTTGGAGGACAGATCCCGATGAACACGTGGCTGATGAAAGGGTATCTCGATACCATCCCGAAGGAGCTCGACGAATCGGCAAAGATCGATGGAGCAGGACATCTCAGGATCTTCCTGCAGATCGTCATGCCCCTTGCAAAACCGATCATCGCCGTCGTGGCCCTGTTTTCGTTCATCTCTCCGTTCGCAGACTTTATCATCGCAAGCATCCTGCTTCGTTCAGAGAAGATGTATACGCTTCCTGTGGCACTATATGATATGGTCGCGAAGCAATTCGGGGCGGAATTCACGACCTTTGCAGCAGGCTCCGTACTGATTGCTGTTCCAATTGCCCTACTTTTCCTTTTCTTCCAGAAATACTTCGTTTCAGGATTGACGGCAGGGGGCACGAAAGGATAATCTTATAGGCGTTACTAACATTTGGAGGAGGAGCGGAGATGAAAAGAAGAGTGTTATCTCTCATTTTAGTCCCGTTTCTTCTTTTTTACGCCCATCCGGTAGGTGCAGCTGAAAAAGAAGAGCGAATGTGGCAGGATGAATCGATTTACTTTTTGATGGTGGACCGGTTCAACAATGGGGATTCAAGCAATGACAAAAATGTGGACGCCAATGACCCGCTGAGTTATCAAGGGGGAGATTTCCAGGGGATCATCGATCGCTTGGATTACATTCAGGAGATGGGCTTCACAGCCATCTGGCTCACCCCGATTTTTGAGAATCAGCCTGGGGGTTACCATGGATATTGGACCACCGACTATTATAAGACAGAAGAGCATTTCGGCTCGATCGAGACGTTTAAAAAGCTTGTGGAAGAAGCGCATAAACGCGATATGAAGATCATCCTCGATTTTGTCGTGAACCATGTCGGACCGGAGCATCCGTGGGTAACGGATCCTGCCAAAGCAGACTGGTTCCATGAAAAGCAGACGATGAATTTCGAAGATGAAGAAAGCGTTAAAAATGCATGGTTATATGACCTGCCCGATTTGAATACAGAGAATCAGGAAGTGAAGGAATACCTGATCGATGCCGCTAAATGGTGGATCAAGGAAACCGATATCGATGGGTATCGCCTCGATACCGTAAAGCACGTACCGAAGGATTTTTGGGAGGACTTCACGAAAGAAGTGAAGGCGGAGAAGGATGATTTTTACCTTTTAGGCGAAATTTTTGACACGGATCCTGAAAAGATAGCAGAGTACAATGGCGTGGGGATCGACGGATTCGTCAATGTACCGCAGGCGGAAGAAATGCGGCAGGTATTCAAGAAACCCGATACATCCATGGACCGCCTTTTCAATTTCTGGGGATACAATCAGACCTTTTATGAGAACCCTTACTTGATGGGTACCTTCATTGATAATCACGATATGAAACGGTTCACGCGATTGATGGTGGAAGAGAAGGAGTTCCCGGGGACGAGGTGGAAGCTCGCACTTACCTATATGTATACAACGCCTGGCATCCCGATCCTTTACTATGGTTCTGAAATTGCCGTCGATGGGGGAGAAGATCCTGATAACCGGAGGCTGATGAATTTCCGGGCCGATAAAGAACTCATCGATTACATCACCCGCCTTGGGGAGCTGCGGAAGACCGAACCCGCCCTCACAAGGGGAGAGATTGAAAACGTATACGAAAATGACGGTATGGGGATCTACAAGAGGACCTATAAAGATCAGACCCTGCTGATCGCGATCAATAATACGACGGAAACACAAACGATCGATCTGACGGAAGACCAGTTGGAAGCAGATCAAGAGCTGAAGAGTCTTCTTACAACGGATCTTGTCAGGAGCGATGGTGACGGAACCTATAAAATCGTCCTTGACCGTGAGGAATCGGAAATTTATGAGCTCAAGAGTAAATCCGGGCTCAATATCCCGTTCCTGGTCGCCCTTGGAATCGTTTACGTATTATTCATGGTATTCCTATATGTAGTGAAAAAACGGGGTAAAAAGATAAAGCATCAGAAAGAATAGAGGTGGAATACATGGCGATTACCATAAAGGATGTGGCAAGGCTTGCGGACGTCGCTCCTTCGACGGTTTCCCGCGTCATTGCCAATAATCCAAGAATCAGTGAGAAGACGAAGAAGAAGGTTAGGGAAGCCATGACCGAGCTCGGATATCACCCTAACTTCATCGCCAGAAGCCTCGCCAATCAATCGACACAGGTCCTGGGTCTGGTCATGCCCGGTTCCACGAGCACATTCTCACAAAATCCATTCTTCCCGACCGTATTGAGGGGACTCAGTGAAGGCGCACATAAGGAACAATACGCCCTGCAGATGTCCACGGGTCAGACAGAAGAGGAAATTTACGAAGGTATTGTACAGATGGTCCAGGGAGGAAGGGTGGACGGGATCGTCCTTCTATACTCCCGGGTGGAAGACCGGGTGATGAACTATCTGAGGGAAAGGGATTTTCCTTTTGTGATGATCGGGAAGCCTTACAAATATGCCGAAGAAATCACCCATGTGGACAATGACAATTTCCGGGCGACAAAAGAGGTGACCGAGTATCTGTTGAATCTCGGTCATACGTGCATTGGATTCATCGGTGGAGATCTGAATCTCGTAGTGACGGTCGAGCGTCTATTGGGCTATGAGAAAGCGCTGGGTGAGGTCGGGCTTGAGCTTCATGATGACTACATCATCCATGAGGAATTCCTTCTGGAAGGCGGCCGCGAAGCGATCAATGAGCTGATGCAGCTCGATGAACCACCTACGGCCCTGGTGGTGGCAGACGATCTGATGGCCCTAGGGGTACTCAATACCCTGGATGAGATGGGGATCTCGGTGCCGGATGATATCTCCATCGTCAGCTTCAACAACGTCTTGCTGGCGGAGATGTCCCGTCCACCCCTGACCTCGGTCGATATCAACATCTTCAAGCTTGGGAATGAGGCAGCGAAGAATTTGATTCAGAAGATCAAAGATCCCCTGGAGCCGGTGAAGCGGATCATCGTTCCTCATTGCATAGTCGAAAGGCAATCGTGCGCGCGTAAGAGATGAAGGCGGGCAAGCAAAAAGGCATTCCGATCGGAATGCCTTTTTGCTTTGGTTCTGTCATCCGTTCACGATCATGCCGCCATTGACATGAATCATTTGACCTGAAACGTAGGTGGAGTCAGAGCTGGCGAGGTATACGTAAGCCGGGGCAAGCTCGAATGGTTGTCCCGCTCTTCCCATCGGTGTATTGCCACCGAATTGTGAAACCTTTTCCGAGGTGAAGGTGGAGGGGATCAGCGGCGTCCAGATCGGCCCCGGAGCCACACCATTCACCCTGATACCTTTTGAAGCGATATTGTCGGCAAGGGAACGGGTGAAACTGACAATGGCCCCCTTGGTGGCCGAATAATCGATCAGATCCTTACTGCCTTTATACGCGGTGATGGATGCCGTATTGATGATGGAAGCCCCCTCTTTCAAGTGGGGAAGTGCAGCGCGGGTCACATAGAACATGGAGAAGATATTGGTCCTGAATGTGCGCTCCAGCTGTTCATCATCGATCTCTTCAAGCCCCGCTTGTGGATGCTGTTCAGCAGCATTGTTCACGAGAACGTCCAGTTTGCCGAAGCGGGAGATCGTCTTTTCCACAAGCTCTTTGCAGAAATGGGAATCCCCGATATCACCCGGGATGAGCTCACAGCTGACGCCTTCCGCTTCTACGAGCTCTTTCGTTTTTTGTGCGTCTTCATGTTCATCCAGATACGAAATGACCACATCGGCTCCTTCACGTGCGAAATACCACGCAACTGAACGTCCGATTCCACTGTCTCCTCCAGTGATAAGGGCTACTTCCCCTTCCAGTTTGCCACTGCCTTTGTAGTTTTGATCGGTATGGATCGGCTGTGGGTTCATTTCATCGATTGTACCGGGCTGGTGATCCTGATGCTGAGGGGGGAATTGCTGATTTTTTTGTTGGGACAATGAAAACACTCCTTCTTGATATTTAGTAACATGGAATAGTGTTTACCCAACCTTTGGAAATCATAACGTCTACTGTACAGATTTTTCACTTGCAAGATTCCGGTCGATCCATTTCAGCCTCAGCCTTATAGCCGACCATGTTCAACAGTCCTTTTGGTGAAGAAAATGGTGGGGCGTAGCACGTTTCGATTTCCTGAAGTCCTGTGATGGTGATGCCCCCGTATATGGCGGTAGCGAGGATGTCGATTTGTTTATCGGTTTTTTCTTCGCCGATGACGCTCCCACCGTAGATTTTACCGCTGCCGGGATCAAAGTGGACACGTATGTATAGATCCTTTGCTCCGGGGTAGTAGGCGGCATGGGATTTCCCTTTATGGACAATGGTCTTGAACCGGTAGCCCTTCTTTTTCAATTCCTTTTCCCCTAGACCTGTGGAAGCGACGTGGAGATCAAAAACTTTCGCGATGGCCGTTCCGAGCATCCCGTGGAATGGCACGGAATCCCCTGTGATATGTCTCGCGATGACATAAGCCTGACGATGGGCGGGCCATGCGAGGGGCACCTGCTTAGGGGCGTGATCGATGAAATCGATGGACTCGACGGCGTCCCCGACACAGTAGATGGAAGGGTCGTCGGTTTGCATGAATTCATTCGCCTTGACTCCCCCGATTCACCTAGAGATAGCCCGGCCTGTTCTGCGAGGGAGTTGTTCGGTTTGATCCCGACTGCAAGGAGCAGGCAATCTGCCTGGATGATCTTACCGCTATCGAGTTTAAGCTGATCAGGTCCCGCCACTTCTTGCAGCCCATCGTCAAGAAAAACATCGACTCTGTTTTCCTCGAGGTGCTTCTGGACGATTTCAGCCGCTTCAGGGTCAATGATATGGATGAGCTGGGGAGAGCGCTCCACCACTGCTACGTTCATGCCTAGTCCTGAAAGGTTTTCCGCCATCTCCACCCCGATGTAGCCTCCGCCGATGATGGCGCAGGAAGTCGGCTTTTCTGTGGTAAGGTATTGCTTCATCCGGTCCATGTCCGCTACCGTCCGCAGATGGAAGGCAGGGATCTGCTCTAGGCCCGGAATATCAGGGAGGATGGAGGAGGCACCGGTGGCAAGAACCAGTGCGTCATAGGTCTCTTTATAATCCTCATTGGTGGAATGATTGCGAATATGTAAGGTTTTATGGTCCCGGTCGATCTTCAATGCCTCATGCTTCATCCTGACATCCAGCCCTTTTTTGGTTTGAAGGGATTCAGGAGTGGCGGCGAACAGGCTTTCACGGTCCTTGATCACATCCCCGAGATAATAGGGCATCCCGCAGGCGCCGTAAGAGAGGTGGTCGGTTCTTTCAAGGACGATGATTTCCATTGTTTCATCCAGCTTCCTGAGCTGGGATGCCGTGGTGGCACCGCCTCCGACTGCACCGATGATGATCACTTTTTTCGTCATGTTCTACCTCCTAAAATAAAAAGTCCGATGGGTTTATGATACCCATCGGACAGAGAGAAGAAACGGGGGATCAGCGGAAGTTCACAAACTGGACGTCGATGGAGAGGTCGGCTCCCCTGACGGCTGCCATGATCTTCTGCAGATCATCCTTGCTTTTCCCCGTAACCCGGACCTGGTCATCCTGCACCTGGCTTTTGACCTTCACGCCGGATTGCTTGATCAGCAGATTGATTTTTTTTGCATTTTCCTTATCGATTCCCTGTACCAGCTTGGCACGCTGACGCACGGTACCACCGGAAGCACCTTCAAGCTTGCTGTAGTCGAGATTCTTGACAGGCACATTGCGCTTGATCAGCTTTCCAAGCAGGACATCTTTCAGTTGGTTCATCTTGAACTCATCATCCGAAATCAGGACGAGCTCCTCCCCGTCAAGTGTGATATCGCTTTTGCTCCCTTTGAAATCATAGCGTGTCTTGACTTCCTTCAGTGCAATTTGAATCGCATTGCTTACCTCAGACATATCAACCTGTGAAACGATATCAAATGAATTTTCTTTTGCCATATGTAAATCCCTCCGTATATGCATGATTCTTTTTCTCTTATTAAAATACCACCTGGGCCGGTATAAAGTACAGGATATTCCCCTTATGGGATGGATTTCTTGAATGATCGGCAACAAAAAAGCCGCCTTAGAATAAGGCGGCAGCTGATCAAAGATGATCGGTTTTTTTGGAAAATTGATGTTTACCTGCTTCTCTGTTCTTTTCTTTCAGCTTGTTCTTTTTTTGAAGCAGGGCGTTATTGTCCCTGGCTTTCTTCTCGTTATCTGATGTATGTGACATGATATACCCTCCTTTCCCTTAGTATGGGCAGGGTGGGGAGGAATATGTCTTATCAGTTCAAGAAATAGATGGCGAGGGTTCCGGTGCCTGTATGAGAACCCACGGCACATCCAATAATATTGATGGTAACGTCCTTAGGAGAGAAACGCTCTTCAATCATCGCTTTCATCTCTAGGGCAAGCTCTTCATCATCTCCATGTGAAATGCCGATTGTCTGTTGGGAAAGGTTGTTTCCGCGTTCTTCCATCAGATCGAGGATGCGCTTCAGGAGCTTCTTCTTCCCGCGATGTTTTTCAAGTGGCACGAGTTTACCATCTTCCACATGAAGAAGGGGCTTAATATTCAACAGCCCTCCAAGGAATGCAGAAGCTTTTGATACACGACCGCCCTTGGCGAGATATTCCAAGTCTTCGACGGTGAACAAATGCTCCATATGCTCCACATGGTAGCGTGCCGTTTCCAGGATTTCATCCTTGGTGCCGCCGGCATGGAGTACTTCAGCAGTCTTGATGACCGACAGTCCGTATCCAAGGGATGCGCTCTTGGAATCGATGATGGTCAAATCAAGATCAGGATACTCTTCCTTCACCTGATCCCTGATCATCACCGCTGTCTGATAGGTCCCTGACAGTTGGGAGGAGAAGGCGATGTAGACACCTGCATCGCCGGATTTGGCCAACTCTGTGAACGTCCTCAGGAACATATCGGGTGAAACCTGGGAGGTCTTCGGAACATGACCTTCGCGGATTTTATCAAATACTTCCTTGGGCTGGATCGTGACAAGGTCTTCATAATCATGTCCGTCAATATGTACCTGCAGTGGAAGCAGTTCTATGTTGGGTTGGTCGAAGAAAGTTACCGGCAGGTCGCTGGCACTATCAGCAAAAAGTTTTACGTTCATATCTATCACCTTTTTTCGTTATATAGGTTTAGTCTAGCTATTTTTCAGTAAAAGCACAATCCATAGTTATTCAAATTCCTGTACATAAGGATCATGTGCAAGGGGTTTAGCTATGATAAAGTGTGGAACATAAGGAACAATGACACTTGCCGAAGGAGTTCGATTCATGAAGAAAATGCACGTTACCCTGGAAGCGAAGAAGTTTTTTGTTGTATTGGTAGGGGCAGTCCTCGGGGCTGTCGCCATGAACTTCTTCCTGATTCCTGCTAATGTATATGCAAGTGGATTCACTGGTATGGCTCAATTATTATCCAGCCTCCTGAAGGAATTCACACCGTTTCACCTGTCTACAGGTATTTTATTATTCATACTGAACATACCCGTCACCATCTTGGGATGGATGAAGGTGGGTAGGTCCTTTACGATCTACAGCTTCGTCTCGGTTTTCCTCACTTCATTCTTCCTTGAAGTCATCCCTGTGGTGGAGCTTTCACCCGATATCCTTCTCAATGCCGTATTCGGAGGGGTCATTGCAGCAGTTGGGGTCGGTCTCACCCTGAAATACGGTGCTTCGACCGGAGGGATGGATATCATCGCCATGATCCTTTCCAGGTTGAAGGACAGACCGGTCGGAACCTATTTCTTCATTATGAATTCAATCATCATCGTTTCTGCGGGCTTTTTGTATGGATGGGAAAAATCTCTTTATACGCTGGTGACGCTTTATGTGACGACCAGGGTCATCGACGCCATCCATACGCGGCATGAAAAGCTTACCGCTATGATCATCACGAAAAGGACACAGGAACTGAAGGACGCCATCCATGCGAAGCTTGTGAGGGGGATTACGACGGTACCGGCCAAAGGGGCATTTTCCGGGGAAGATAAAGAAATGCTCATCATCGTCATTTCCAGATATGAGCTGTATGAACTGGAGCATACCATCAAGGAAGTCGATCCCCAGGCTTTTACGAATATCGTCCAGACGACGGGGGTATTCGGTTTTTTCAGGAAAGACTAAACAAAAGGGCAGCCGTTCAACGGCTGCCCTTTGCATTTCTTACGATAAGCGGTTCAACTCATCCTGCATGGAGTGAAGCTGCTTTTTCTCCTCGTTATTCGAGTTTGCAAATGCGGAGGAGAGGGCATTTTTCGCTTTCTGTATCGCCTGTGGATCCGTTTGAGAGCCACAGGCTTCCTCTACTGCGGTCCGGGCCTGTCGGAAAAGTGGATTTGCCATGTTACAGACCTCCGTCGTAAGGAGTATTGGAAAGCTTCCTTGCTTCTGCCTCGGCATAAGTCAAATGGTATGGAATGCGTTCATCATGTTTGGAGACCGCATTTTTTCCTTGCTGTACAAAACGCTTGGATTTGTTCCTTCCCATCCTAACCACCCCTTATCGAAGTTGGAGCACCCTTCGGATGCTCCTGATTAGTATGGCTGAAATCCGGCGAATTACGTGAGCAAGTATTACCCTCCATTGCCAGGATTACAATCCAAGATGCCTTTCGAGGAATCTTCCTATCCCATCGTCTTGATTACTTTCCGTGATATGATTGGCAAGGTCTTTAAGGGGATCAATGGCGTTCCCCATGGCCACACCCGTTCCTGCATATTGGATCATTTCAAGATCATTATCTTCGTCTCCGAAAGCGATGATGCGGTCTTGTGGAATCTGTAGGCTTGAGGCTACCTTTTCGATGCCGACTGCTTTATTCAGGCCGGTTTTGACGATTTCGATGATGTGCCAAGGGGCGGCCCAGCGGCGGTGATCGATCAGTTCCGCATGGACGTCATCAAGGTGGGATCGAATCTCGGGAACATCGTGTTCGTCAGCATGGATCAGCATGGAAGTGGGGTGGTCTTTCAATACCTGACGTATATCACCGGTAGAGATGGATGGATTCCCCATCATGAATACATCGATGATTTTTTCATCATGATAGTGAAGGTACACATCATCCTTCACTTCCGCGACGATATTCTGGAATTTGAAGCCATGACAGGCATCAATGATCTGCTTGGCTGTTTCAAGGTCCATCGGCTCATGATGGACCCCCCAGGAAGGGTCCTCCGGGTGATGGACGAATGCCCCGTTAAAGTTGACAATCGGAGTCGTGAGTCCCATCTGCTTATAGTAAAGCTCACTCGCGCGGAATGGCCTGCCTGTGGCGATCATCACCTCATGCCCATTTTTCCTGGCTTTATTGAGGGTCTCCAACGTGCGTACGGATATTTTCTTTTCATCGGTAAGCAAGGTTCCGTCCAGGTCAAGGACGATAAGATGTTTTTCTTTCATATTCACTAATCCCCCATCTATATGTTCTCTAGTTGTAGTGTACGCATAAGGCAGCATACTTGTCCACTGCACGGAAGGCCAAATAATATACATGCCCCTTCCACTAGGATATCATAGGAAGGAAGCCATACCCGGAAGGAGCGGACGATTGTGATCATCGTAGAGAATAATGCCATTGAAGAAATCCCTTTTCTTCATCTGGTCAAAGAAGAATACCGTAATGAAGCGTTGCCGACATGTTTTTTCGTACATGGATTCACCAGTGCGAAGGAGCATAATCTGCACTATGCATATTATTTAGCCGAGAAAGGGTTCAGAGTGATCCTGCCCGACTGTCTGGAGCACGGGGAGAGGGGGACCGGCAAGACGGAATATGAGCTGGGCAAAAGATTCTGGAACATCGTCATTCACACGATCAGGGAATTGAACACCCTCAAGGAGGCCTTTGCCCGGGATGGGCTCATTGATGGGGAGAGGATCGGTCTTGCCGGAACGAGCATGGGAGGAATCGTGACCCTGGGTGCCTTAACTCAATATGAATGGATCAACAGTGCCGTATCCCTCATGGGAAATCCCTCCTATGTGAAGCTTGCGCAGGCCCAGCTTGGCCAGCTCGAAAAAATGGGTTATGACAATCCTTTCACCGAAAAGCAGGTTGAAGAGATCCTTTCTGAGCTGGCTAGATTCGACCTCAGTCTGCAACCGGAAAAGCTGAACGGCCGTCCACTCATGTTCTGGCACGGGAAAAATGATAAAGTGGTACCGTTCCAACTTACATATGAAGCGTATACGGAACTCCTCCCTTTCTATGAAGGACGAGAGGATCGACTGGTCTTCCTTGAAGATCAGAAGGCCGATCACAAAGTCAGCCGCGACGGTGTCCTGAAGCTCGTGGACTGGTTTGAGGACCACCTGATGGCGTAAGCTTTTGTCATATGGGACAGAATTTGTTAAGATGAGTTAAGAATACGGACAGATAGGAGTGATTGTGTGGATCAAGATCTGAAAGACAATATGATGGGCGCCCTTGAACAAGTGGTGGACCCTGAACTTGGAATAGACATCGTCAATCTCGGATTGGTATATGACGTGGAGCTGGATGAAGAAGGAACGGCCACCGTTACGATGACTCTGACCTCCATGGGATGCCCCCTTGCAGGGACCATCGTGGATCAGGTTAAAACAGCACTGCGTGATATCCCGGAAGTAAAGGATACCGAAGTGAATATCGTATGGAACCCACCTTGGAGCAAAGACAATATGTCACGCTACGCCAAGATTGCATTGGGAATCCGTTAAACGTCCCATAAGAAAAGGGCCTGCACATAGCAGGCCCTTTTCTAGTTGATTTGACAAACGCATTGGGGGCATTGATCGCAATCAATCGTTTCTTTCAGTCGATCCAGTTTATGAATGGTGATGAAGCCTTTGTTCATGGTAATCACACCGTTATCCTTGAGGTCGTGCAGCATCCTGTTCACCACTTCTCTCGAGGCACCGCAGAAATCGGCGAGATCCTGATTGGTGAGGCTGATACCGATGAGGATACCGTCTTCCCGGCGATCTCCGTACGTATTGCTCAAACGGATCAAGGTGGAATAAAGGGCGCCTTTTTTTCCATGAAGAAGGAGATCACGGAATCTTGACTGGTCTTTCCGCTGCTGAAGCTGTGACCACATCATCCATTCCCGGTTCCTCACCCTATCGTCCAAAAGCGCTGCTTCGAAGTCGGTGATGGGGAGTGAGAGGAGGAAACAGCGATCCATCGCCCTGGCGCTGACCGAACAGGAAGAATCCCCGCAGAACAAATCAATTTCTCCTACAACATCCCCTGCTCCAACAATACGAAGGGCCAGTTCACGTCCGCCGGGTGTAGATCTCGTCACCTTGATATGTCCTTCCCTGATGAAGAACAAGTGGCCTGGGGCTTTTCCTTCAAGAAACAGGTAGCTTCCTTTGGATATTTCATATGGAAGGCCTTCCTGTATGAACATCGCTTTGATCGAATCAGGTATATGTTCCACATCCTCACACCATTCCGTTCAGATAGTTACAGGATATTCCTTTTTGTAAATTATAGAAGGGAAAAGAGTGTCACGCCGCCGCCTACAACGAAGCAGTAGATGGCGAACACTTTCAGGTTGCCTCTTGCCATGATGCCCATAAACCATCTTAATGCATAGTAGGAGGCAATGAGTGAGGCCAGGAATGCAACGATATACGGTACGGCCAGCTCCCCTAAGTTAGGGTCGTTGATCAGGTCTTTGATGCCGAGCAGCATGACACCGAACGATACAGGTATGTATAAAAGGAAGGAGAATCGCAGTGCTGTTTCGGGCTTCATGCCCCGTCCCATGGCAGCGACGATGGTGGCACCTGAACGACTGATACCCGGGATCAGTGCGACTGCCTGTGCAAGTCCGACGATGATGGCATCCTTCACATTAAGGTCCCCGTCATTTTTTCTTCCGCGCAGGTTACGGATAAGCCAAAGGGCGATACCCGTAATGATCAGGGTGATTCCCACTGTGATGATCCGATCAGAAACGAGTGCCTCAATATCATCACCGAACAGGACACCGATGACACCAGCAGGGATCGTCCCGACGATTAAATACAGGATGAATTTGAAGTCGCGGGTATTTTCAGGGGACTTCGTCTTGAAGTATCCGAGCCCGTTAGCAATCAGCCTGTAGATATCTTGGCGGTAAATGATGAGCACTGCCAGGAGCGAGGCTGTGTTGACGAGTATTTCAAACGTTAATGAAGTGGTCTTGATATTAAAGAAATGTTGAATAATTTGAAGATGTCCACTGGATGAGATCGGGATCGGTTCAGTCAGCCCTTGAATGAGCCCGAGTACCAGGTACTTCAGTATCAGAATAATATCCATTTACTTTCCTCCAAGCAAAAAAATTCACACTTATTCATTTAACACCATTGGGCAAAAGACTGTAAAGGGAATTTCCAGAATCGAAAAGAGATTGACATATTTCTGACAGGTATGAATGCCCCCTGTATGTTGAAAAATAGAAGCGAAGCACATGCTTCACAAAAGGAGGGGTCATTATGGGACAGCGCAGACACTTCAAAGGTGGAGAAAAAGCACCCAATAATGGGATATACATTGAGATCGGTGAAACCGGTAGTACCGTCAATCACCCGAAGCAGGCTAAACTGAAAGCCGGGGATCGTTTCCCTGAGACGACAAACGACGATCGCCACTGGACGTATGCCAGGAAGCCGTAATGATAGGGGATGGGGCATCTGCTCCATCCTTTTTTGTGCAATCACGGGCTTTTATTTTCCAATAGGGAAGGAACGAGCTATAATAAAGAAAAGGTCAAGAATGGTCAAGGAGGAGTGAGTATATGAATTTTGATCAATTCACCGTTGCGATCCAGGAAGGGCTCGTGGCGGCAGGAGAACTGGCAAAGGAAAAAAAGCATACAGACATCCTGGTGATTCATGTGTGGGATCGTCTGCTGGAAGGCCCGGACAGCTTTTTAGCCTCTCTCTATGCCAGGTTGGACCTCGACAGTTCCGGGCTGAAAGAGTTTATACAGTCCAGGATCGACCAGATCCCCGAAGTGCAGGGAGAGAATATTCCCTATGGACAATACTTTGCAGGTGATATTCGTCGTCTCCTTGATGATGCCAACCATCTAAAGGATAAATGGGGGGATGAATACATATCGACGGAACATCTTGCTGTCGGGATCTACCGACAGCAAGATCATCCCATTACGCGTTTTTTACTTTCAAAAGGAATCGATCAGCAATCGATCCAAGATCAAGTAGAATCAATCAGGGGAGGGGACAAGGTGAAAGATCAACATGCTGAGATGAAATACGAGGCCCTTAAGAAGTATGGCAGGGATCTTGTGGAAGAGGTGCGATCCGGAAAGCTCGATCCCGTTATCGGACGAGATGGTGAAATCCGTCATGTCATCCGGATCCTATCGCGGAAAACCAAGAATAATCCCGTTCTCATCGGGGAGCCCGGTGTCGGGAAGACAGCCATTGTAGAAGGACTTGCTCAGCGGATCGTCCGTAAAGACGTTCCGGAGGGATTGAAGGATAAGACCATCTTTGAACTGGACCTGAGCTCACTCGTAGCAGGGGCGAAGTTCAGGGGAGAATTCGAAGAGCGATTGAAGGCGGTACTGAAAGATGTGAAAAAAAGTGAGGGAAGGATCATCCTCTTCATCGATGAGCTGCATACGATTGTCGGTGCAGGCAAAACCGAAGGCGCAATGGATGCGGGAAATATCCTTAAGCCCATGCTTGCCAGGGGAGAACTTCACTGTATCGGCGCGACGACGCTCAATGAACATCGTACGTATATTGAAAAAGACCCTGCCCTTGAACGACGCTTTCAGCAAGTGCTTGTAGAAGAACCGACCGTGGAAGATACGATTTCGATCCTCCGTGGACTGAAGGATCGCTTTGAAATCCACCATGGTGTCAATATACATGACCGGGCCATCGTAGCGGCTTCGATGCTGTCTGACCGCTACATCACCGATCGTTTCCTTCCGGATAAGGCCATCGATCTTATTGATGAAGCCTGTGCCATGATCCGAACCGAGATCGATTCGATGCCTACAGAGCTCGATGAAGTCACCAGGAAGGTGATGCAACTTGAAATCGAAGAAGCGGCTCTGGTGAAAGAAAAGGATGCGGCTTCCCTGGGAAGGCTTGACTCGATCAGGGGGGACCTTGCCAGCCTGAAGGAAAAGCTGAACGGCATGAAGATGAAGTGGGAGCAGGAGAAAGCAAGTATCGCCATCGTCCAGGAAAAACGTGAGGAGCTTGAAAAACTGCGCCGGTCCCTAGAGGATGCGGAAAATCAATATGATTTGAACAAAGCAGCGGAGCTCAGGCATGGGAAGATCCCTGAAGTTGAAAAAGAGCTTGCCGGTCTCGAGGCAAAAGCGCTGAAGGAAGAAGAGGGACGTTTGCTGAGAGAAGAAGTCACGGAAGAAGAGATTGCAGGCATTGTGGCCAGGTGGACGGGAATCCCCGTAACGAAATTGGTGGAGGGTGAAAGGGAAAAGCTCCTGAAACTCGATAGCATCCTTCATGAGCGGGTCATCGGTCAGGATGAGGCAGTCGGTCTGGTGACAGATGCCGTTATCCGGGCAAGGGCAGGAATCAAGGATCCCAATCGTCCCATCGGATCATTCATCTTCCTCGGTCCTACAGGTGTAGGAAAGACCGAGCTTGCTAAAACCCTTGCCCAGACCCTGTTCGATAGTGAAGATCACATGATCCGCATTGATATGTCAGAGTACATGGAGAAGCACGCAGTCTCAAGGCTGGTCGGGGCTCCTCCCGGGTATGTAGGCTATGAAGAAGGAGGACAGCTAACAGAAGCCATCCGCCGGAAGCCATACTCGGTGGTCCTCCTCGACGAAATCGAAAAAGCGCATCCTGAAGTGTTCAATATCCTCCTTCAGATGCTCGATGATGGAAGGATCACCGATTCTGCCGGAAGAACCGTCGACTGCAAGAACACCGTGATCATCATGACCTCAAATATCGGCTCAACCCACCTGCTTGAACGCAATCACGGGGAAGAAGAGATCAGTGAAGATACGAAGGAGCTTGTCATGGGGCAGCTAAGGGCTTCATTCCGACCGGAATTTCTGAACAGGGTGGATGATATCATCTTATTCAAACCCCTAAGCATCAACAATGTGAAAGGCATCATCGATAAGCTCTTCAAGGAGCTGAAAGAGAGGGTAACAGAACAGGGGCTTTCATTGGAGATCACGGATGATGCCAAGTCCTTCATTGCCGAATCGGCCTATGATCCCGTGTACGGAGCACGCCCATTGAAACGCTTTTTGCAAAAAGAGATTGAAACAAAACTTGCCAGGGCCATCATTGCAGGCGAGGTCACAGGAGAAGTGATGGTTGAGAAAGGGGAGCAGGGTCTGACGATCACGTAAGGATGGTTGAAAAAAGTCCTATTTAATCATGACCAATATCAGTATAAGTTTTTAATACCGCTAATGATTTCCATGCAAGACTTCGCTTTCCGCGGGTAGCCCGTGAGCCTCCTCGGCATGCCTGCGGGGTCTCACATTAGCTACTCTCCCGCAGGAGTCTTCGTCTTGCATTCCAATCAACCGCTGGAAACAATGACATTTGATTTCGTAAAACAAATTAAAAACCCGAACTCCTTTGCCTAGTGGTATGCAAAGGAATTCGGGTTTTACTATGACTAAAACACTTATGTCCCAGCCTCTTTATATTATTCATTCTGAGCGAGCATCATCTTTGTACGTAAGGACAATGAATTTATAGTCCGAACTATTACTTTTGGGAACCTCTTTAGATGATCGTAGATTAATCGTTTTTAATATTTCTTCATTGATATGCTCCCACTCTTCCAAAGTGAGGTTCACGATTTGTTCACTATACTTAGCATTTGAATGGATTGGGGGAGGATCTGAAGATAAATCTTCCTTCAATAAATTGATTCCTTGATTCATATTGAATAATGCTTTTGTTAAAAGTTTTTCATGATATTCCATGGCCACTTCTCCTTCGAATGTCATGGATGCATCACGAAGGTGGCTTGATGTGTAGTACTTCTCAATGATATTACCGACAAGTTTTTCTTTTTCAATCGTCATTAACCCAAGGTTTACTAATTTTTGGATGTGGTAGTATAGCCTCGACTGCTTTTCATTTAATTCTTTGGCGATTTCTTTCACTGTTTTGCTTTTATGTTTGACTGTATCAATGATTGCCTCCAGTTTTGGATCAAACAATGCTTTGGCAACGTCAGGGTTCACCATCATACTTCACCTCCGTCTCATCATACCAAATAAACCGGGGCAGAGGAAAAGTTCCTGCAGTAACGCTAACAAAGACAGAAAAATAATAAGAATAAATGGAAAAAACTGAATTTCTTATTTACAAATATTTTTTATCGTTTAAAATTATTTTAACGAATAAAAAATATTAAAGGGTGATTCAGTTGATATCTTTGTTAAGGAATACGTCCTATCGTCGTTTATGGTTCTCTCAAGTGGTGTCTTTGCTTGGCGATGGGATTACCCGTTTATTGGTCTTGTATCTGGCATCAAAATTGACCTCAAATCCTATGATCTTCAGTTTTATCCTCATTGCCGGTTACTTACCGGGCATGTTGGGGGGAGCCTTCGTCGGTCCGATTGTGGATAGGTATGATAAAAGGATGATTATGGTCTGCTCTGATTTGTACAGACTGGTCATCGTGCTCCTGATGATTACGGCACAGACCTCTTTATCCTGGCTGGTGGTGCTGATTTTTTTGCAAGGGGTAGGGAACCTGTTTTTTGAACCAGCTAAAACGGCCCTTATCCCGAGCTTGATAAAAAAAGAGTCCATACCTGACGCGGTGGCATTTTCACAATCTACATTCATGGTGATGGCAATCATTGCACCTTCCATAGGGGGGATTCTGTTACTGAGCGAGGAATATTCCCTCATATTTCTACTGGATGCAGCTACATTTATGCTTTCGGGGCTCATCCTCTTATTCTTAAAGTCGAGAAGAGGAGAATCGGCAGAGGAAGAAATGGTGACCAAAGACACATACAGGGAGTCTCTGAAGCAAGGGGTAAACATCATCAGAAACAATCCGTTTTTAATCGGACTTCTCTTTTTGATCACCATTGGTATATTTGTAATGGGAGTGATTAATGCAAATATTTATGCCATTACACTAAACATATATAGGTTGAATGAAGTTCAATTCGGGACACTGGAATCACTCGAAGGGATCTTTGGGGTAGCAGGCTCACTTGCAGTCCCTTTCATAATGAAAAAGTGCAGGAACAATACGCTGCTTATGCTTACGTTTGGATTTTTGGGGATTATGGCGCTATTGACGATTCCTGTTTATGAGGCTCATAGGATCCTTCCATTCTTACCGCTGTATATCTGGATGTGTATGACATCATTTTGCAGTCCCTTTCTCAATGTCCCGCTCAATAGCATGCTCATGCAAAGAGTGCCTGATAAGGTATTGGGGAGGATATCAGGAATCATGGGCACAATGATAAATTTCAGTATACTATCCGGACTGCTACTAGGCGGGTGGGCGGCCGCTGCCATTGGTCCGATATGGACGGTTACATTGGCTGGATTCCTACTGCTCGTCATCAGTATTACTTTTCCATTCACGAAATTTTACGGCGAGTTGGTTGCACCGACCGCTCAAGTCGAAAGTACGGAGGGATCGCCAGCACTCTGAAAATAAAAAAAGCCTGTAGGCGGTCGTCTGAAATTCAGACCCGGTCTACAAGCTTTTTTTTAATGATCCTCAACAGGTTCGTTAGGAAGGATCAATGTTACGATATAAGCAAGGATCGTGACGGCGACGGATAAGATCAACCCTTGCATGAAATCGAATTTTCCGCCACTCATGTTTGCTACAACATAAGTCAGCATCTCGGTCAGTGCAAATGCCCAGAAGAACATCCAGAAAAATCTCACGGTTACACCCCGTTTCTATATGATTGGCTGAAGCAGCCTATGTAAACATTCATAATCTCCTCTATACTACCACAGCTTGGGCTTTTAATAAATGGCGAAAATGTGAAATGTAACCCCTGTCATTTTATGCTCTTCATCACGAATTCCCTTAATTATGGGCTAATCCCCTTTCCGATACAGGACCCCGGCATACACTATAGTACCTTGGAAAAAGGAGAATTTCAGATGTATCAACGATTGTTTCAAGTAGAGCAAGAGTGGTGCATGATTCATTATCCCGAACGACCGAACGGTTTTGCAGTGATGATCATTGGTGATTACGGTCAAGATGTAGATGAGAAAAGCAGTTTCTGGTCTCAGCATGAGTTCCGTAAGAAATGGGTCCGCGATATGACGGATAAAGGGTATATCGTTTTTTACAGCAATCTGTACGGAGCCAATTGGGGAAGCAAAAAGGCAGTCCGTCTTGCACATCGCCTCTATCAATATGTGAAAAGGACGGAAATCATCAACCCCCGTATCCATATCCTGATCGAAGGAATGGGCGGGCTAGTCCTGAAAAACCTTTATCCCCTGATGAAGGAGGATGTGAGGAGCATCGTGATGCTGTCGCCATGCATATCCCTGCTGAACCATCTTCAACAGGAGAAGGAGCAGAAGTTCTTCCACAAAAAGCTCATTCGGGAAATCAGACATGCTTTCAATATCACGGAAGATCAGTGGCCGTCATTCCTTGGAAGTTTAGCTGAAGCAGACGTGTTCCAGACAATCCCGATGCCGATCTACATTGTGCAACCTACCAGCCTGAATCGTTATAAAAATCAGGTCACACTCATACTAGATATATATAGGGACCGGTTGGAAAACGGTCTGATGGTCGATTTGTTTTATGTCCTTCCTGAGAAACGGATCTCCCTGGGAAGGAAATTCACATCTTATTTTGCGAAGCACGAAAGCGAACTTTAGCTGATGGGAGTGAAGAAAGTGAATCATGCATATGTGTATCCGGCCCAGGGATTTCTGGGCTTTGAATTATGTACGGCGCTGCTCGAGGAAGGGTGGGAAGTAACAGCACTTGATTCTGGCAGGGAGATGGGTGATCATTGGATGGAAATCGGCCGGAATGCCAATCTCCACTGGACGTCTTATGCTGAATGGGATCGAGTGGTTCCTTCCGGAAGTCATGTGTATCTGCCCTATTATGATCAGGAAGACCTTATAAAGGGAAAAGAAGGCGAGACCTTGATGGGAAAGGCAGCATACACCATCAGGGTTTTCAGCCATTTTCAAGATCCTCCCTCGCAAAATCCAGGCGGTGCCGATATATATATTCCCACCTTGATCGGTCCGCGGCAGCCCGAGTCGTATCTTTTTGCCAGACTACTAAAGGATGTTCATGAAGACGAACCGGTACAAGATGATCCGACCGGCGTGATCTACGTGAAGGATGCCGCCAGGAAGATCGTCTCACTCGCAGGGGGAAAGGGAAAGGCCGTTCTTCATTTGAAGGGGGAAGCGGGGTGGTCGGAGGCCAGGTCCCTCCTGACGGAAGCCGGAATTCCACAAATGGAAGCACCGAAGATCATCAGGGGCAAGGAAGTATCTGTCACGGCTTCTAAAAATCTTGAAGGCATCTTTGATGAGCAATTAAAGGAAGCCGGGATAAAAAAAGGAAAAAATAGCTTCCCTTATTCGGAGCGGTAAAGGTAAAATAAATCCGTTGCACTTATTTTTACGAGTTCCGAAGAATCAAAGGAGTTGCTGTACTTGATCATGAAATTTTTTCACTTGTCGATGATCCTGTTGCTCATCGGGGGCTGCTCTGCCGGTAACCGGTCAGGAGAGATGGATAATGCCGGTCTGCTTGTACCGGAAACGATTGATGACGGCGTTTGGGGAACCAAGGGCTATCAAGGTCTTTTAGGCATCCAGAAAGAGTTCGATGTGAAGGTTTATTATAAAGAAGGCATGAAGAACGATGCATCGGTCCGTCAAGCCATAGATGACTTTGAAAAGGAAGACGTCAATCTTGTTTTCGGACATGGGAGTGAGTATTCTTCCATATTCAATGAGGTGGCATCAGAGCATAAAGACATGCATCTGGTGAGCTTCAACGGGGACGCCACGCAGAAAAATACTACCAGCCTGACTTTCAAAGGCTACGCTATGGGCTTCTTTGGAGGGATGACGGCGGCTTCCCAGACCAAGACGGATCGACTCGGCATCATTGCCGCCTTTTCCTGGCAGCCGGAAGTACAGGGGTTCATTGATGGAGCCAGATACCAAAACAGTGAAGCAGAGGTTCTGGTCGATTATACAGGTCACTGGGATCATGCCGAGGTTGCCCTCGAAAGGCTCGACGGACTCCTCGACCAGGATGTGGACGTTGTATATCCTGCTGGGGACGGGTATAATGTGGCTGTAATTGAAAAGCTCAAGGAATCAGGCCGGTATGCGATCGGGTATGTGAGCGACCAATCAGACCTTGGGGAATCAACGGTGCTGACGAGTACGGTCCAGCATGCCGACAAATTGTATGAATTGATTGCCGGGAAATATACAGCCGGTGAGCTTGAGTCGGGTAATCTTGAATTCGACTTCCAGGACGGGGTCATCTCCATGGGAGAATTCAGCCCTGTAATCCCTGATGGATTCAAGAGCGAAATGAACCAGCATATCAAAGCATATGTCGATACCGGGAAACTACCGAACGGAAAGGAGCCGCCACTATGAACGAAGACAAAACGATGGAATTTTTGCAGATCGCGATGAAGTATCTTCCGGAAGCACAGGAACAGCTCGAAAAATCAGGAATCCAGCTCAGTCCGGATATGATTCAACCGTTCCTGTCCATGTTCACCAACGTCATGAACGAAGCGTATGAACTAGGGAAGCAGGACGCGTCGAAGTAATGTACATAGAACAGGAGGAATGATTCACCCCGCCTGATCAACAAGAAACCCAAGAGACGACATAAAGTCCCTCTTGGGTTTTTTCGGCGTGTGGAGAATGAGGTTCTCCCCGGTGAACCCCGCAAGCTTGATTCGAGGGTTGACGCTTTCTTTGAAGCTCTTCTACTTAGAAGGACCTTACCCATTTAAGTATTGGGTTACGATTCCCCCACTCCGAAGAGAAGGTACCGTGATTAGTAGTACCCGATCATTCATGCACGGTGAAAACCAAATGGAACCCCGGATGATAATCGAAAAGCAAGGCAAAAAGAATTGCAGAAAAGGGAAAAGTCCGTTAAAATTAGTACCAAGTCATAATAATTGATAATAAAGCAAAGATAAACAGGGGGATGCCGATATGAATACTGGAATCATTGGAATAGGGCGCTATCTGCCTGAGAAGATATTGACCAATGCCGATTTGGAAAAAATGGTGGATACATCGGACGAATGGATCCGCACACGAACAGGGATTGAAGAGCGACGTGTGGCAGGGGATGATATCGATACATCGGATATGGCCTATGAAGCTGCGAAAAAAGCCATCGGGGATGCAGGCATCTCACCTGAGGATATCGACCTGATCCTTGTGGCAACCGTCACGCCTGATCAGCCTTTCCCTTCCGTCGGATGCCTCCTCCAGGAGCGACTCGGCGCCAAGAAAGCAGCAGCGATGGATATCAGTGCTGCATGCGCAGGCTTCATGTATGGTATGATTACCGCAAAACAATTCATCGACAATGGAGCCTATAAGCACATCCTTGTTGTCGGCGTGGAGAAGCTGTCGAAAATTACAGATTGGGATGACCGCAATACTGCCGTCCTGTTCGGTGATGGGGCCGGTGCCGCTGTCATGGGTCCTGTACCTGATGGCAAAGGGATCCTCGCTTTCGAGCTGGGTTCTGATGGAACCGGGGCAAAGCACCTCTATCAGGATGAGCACATCATCATGAATGGTCGCGAAGTATTCAAGTTCGCTGTACGGCAGATGGGTGAATCCTCCATCAACGTCATTAATAAAGCCGGGCTTGATAAAGAGAACGTCGATTTCCTCATTCCTCATCAGGCGAATATCCGCATCATGGAAGCTGCAAGACAGCGTTTGGAGCTGCCTGTTGAGAAGATGTCCAAGACCGTGAATAAATATGGAAACACATCTGCCGCATCCATTCCGATTTCACTTATCGAGGATCTTGAAGCCGGAAGGGTGAAAGAAGATGACGTCGTCGTCATGGTGGGCTTCGGTGGGGGCTTGACCTGGGGTGCGATCGTCATGCGCTGGGGAAAATAATCGATAGAGAACTATCTTCTACTACTTATACGATAAAGGAGACCGAACAATGGATATGAAACGTGTTGTAGTAACAGGATTGGGTACCGTCAATCCGTTAGGAAATGATGTAGATACGACGTGGGCGAATGCCCTTGCAGGAAAATCAGGGATCGGACCACTGACAAGGCTGAATGCTGATGAGTATCCTGCCAAGGTGGCGGCCGAACTGAAAGATTTCAATATTGAAGACTTCGGGATCGAAAAGAAGGAAGCACGGAAGATGGACCGTTTCACTCACTACGCCATCGCTGCTTCCCTTATGGCTGTAAAAGACGCCAAACTTGAAATCACCGAGGAAAATGCCAATCGTGTCGGTACATGGATCGGTTCCGGAATCGGTGGGATGGAAACATTTGAAACCCAGTATGAAACCTTCCTGAAGCGCGGATACCGCAGGGTGAGCCCGTTCTTCGTTCCGATGATGATTCCGGATATGGCTGCCGGCCAGGTATCAATCCTCCTAGGAGCAAAAGGATTCAATTCCTGTACCGTAACGGCTTGTGCAACAGGTACAAATTCCATCGGAGATGCATTCAAGGTCATCCAGCGCGGTGACGCGGATGTCATGATCACGGGTGGAGCGGAAGCACCGATCACGAAAATGTCCGTAGCAGGCTTCTGCGCCAACACAGCCCTTTCGACCAATCCGGATCCGCAAACGGCTTCAAGACCATTCGATTCTGAACGTGATGGCTTCGTCATCGGAGAAGGAGCGGGGATCGTCATCCTTGAAGAACTCGAACACGCTTTGAAACGCGGAGCGACAATCTACGCTGAAATCGTCGGCTACGGTTGCACGGGCGATGCCCATCACATCACGGCGCCTGCACCAGGCGGTGAAGGTGGGGCGCGTGCCATGAAGATGGCGCTTGATGATGCCGGTGTGACGCCAGAGCAGATGGATTACATCAACGCCCACGGTACGAGTACCGCCTATAATGACAAGTATGAAACGATGGCCGTCAAGGAAGTATTCGGTGATCATGCCAATCGCCTGGCCATGAGCTCGACGAAATCCATGACCGGTCACCTTCTCGGTGCAGCGGGCGGAGTGGAAGCGATCTTCACGGTTCTAGCCATGAAGGATGGGAAGCTTCCACCGACGATCAATCTTCAAAATCCAGATCCTGACTGCGACCTGGACTATGTAGCCAATGAAGCACGTGAGCAGGAAGTCAATGTTGCCATGAGCAATTCACTGGGCTTCGGTGGTCATAATGCCACGCTCGTGTTCAAAAAATATGTGAAGTAACCAAGTGCCTGCCGATCTTTTCGGCGGGCTTTTTTTCTATCTTTCCTGAAAGTTGCATATATATGAACCAAATCAGCAGGAAAGAGTGATATGAATGTCCGTGGTTCCTACAGATGAATGGCTGCAGAAAAGCTTCGATGATCCTGTCGATATGCTTGGAAGGACGAAACGGGGCAAGGGGGAAGGTGAAGCCTTCTATGCTTATCTCAGGAAGCAAGGCATGTATCGGCCCACCCGGCAAATGAAAGAACGATTTAATGAACTGAAAGATGCGGGATTATGGGGAAGGTATCTTCTTTTGAGAAAAGATATAAAAGAAAGTGGAAGGGACCGGATGTGCCTATCTATCTATTCCCCATTGAGTCAAGGGCTGGACTTTTCAGGTCGTCGACAAAGAAATCCGGGGTATGTTTCCCTGATGAAATCTTTCTTTTCCTCCAAACGCTCGAAAACGAAAAAGAATACGAATCGCTATTTGTGCATGAGTACCATCATTGCACCAGGATGAAAAGGCTTGGTAAAAAAGAAGAAGAGTATACGCTCCTTGATTCCATCATATTTGAAGGCCTTGCAGAGAATGCCGTGAGAGAATATTGCGGCGTTGATTACGTGGCACCTTGGACAAGGAAATACAGTGAAGGGGATTTGTCCGGGTGGTACGCGGAGTGGATCAAACCGAGCTTGGATCTGACAAGGAAGGATGCTCTTCACGATGAACTTCTTCATGGGAAAGGGAAGTACCCTGATCTTCTTGGATATGCCGCAGGCTATCAGATCGTCCGGGCCTTTTTAGAGAAGAATGGGCTGAATAGCGTGAAAGCCATGGGACTCCCATCATCTGCATTCTTGAAGTAGACATTGTATGAAGAGGGATAAATCAGAAGAAATGAAGAATAAATCCATCTCCTATTGACCATACTGATTGACAACCAAACAATGTAGTAAAGCGAGGGGTCAATCATGTTATATCTTCATGATGTATGGGTCAATTGGTTCGAAGGGGAAGAAAACGGATATAATATCTGCCATTTTCACGAATGGAGAAAAGAGGACGTCATCGAGCTGCTGGATCAAGTTCCTCTATTGAAAGTCGGCAAAGAGTTGTATCATTACATCGAGAATGATTTATCAGAATTACCTCGGCAGATGCTGGATGATGTGTATCAAAAAGCGTATCTCAGAAAGAACCATGAACGCATCCAGCAGGATTATTGCTTCGTGGTCACCGATGGCACGGCGATTCTGGCGGTCGATACGATCGGCTATACCGTCCCGATCAGGAAGAGCCGGCTGATTCCCCGTCAGGAACAGTTGGTATATGAAATGGTGGAGAGTCAAGAGGAGCTTCAATATGAGTTCAAACCCGATCAAAAGCGGGAGGAAGCATACCACATCCTTTCCCCGAACCCGTTCATGATGAGCGGGCTGACACGGAAGGAAAGGCAGTTGAAGCAACTTCTTTTCATGGCGCTCGATCAACTTCGCACCTCGGAGAACACTGCTGAAGTGAGATATTGGTATACCGAGTGGGCCCCGGAACAGTACAGGACGATCCAGGAGCTCGATTTCCATGAAGCATGGCAGATGCTTTATGAAGATACAAAATACGGATGGTCCGATAAACATCTTTCACTCTGCGAAAATCTGATCAAAGGGCAACCATTCTTTGAAAAGCTGTGGGAAGTGGAGAATCGTCCGAAAGTAAATTGAACAAAAAGAACCTTGAGCCCATGCTCAAGGTTCTTTTCATTATCGCTTTTTCCGTTCTTTTCTTCCAAGGCCCATGGCCTTTTCCATTTTCTTTAGCATCTTCCCGGCCGTACGATTCGCTTTTTCAGCTCCGCGGTCGAGGATGTCGTCAAGCTCCTCTGAATCAATGAGCTCGTAATAGCGGTCTTGAATCGGCTTGATGGCATCAACGACCACTTTGGCAAGATCGCCCTTGAAATCACCGTAGCCTTTTCCATCATATCGCTCTTCAAGTTCGGCAATCGGCGTGCCTTCAAGAATCGAATAGATGGATAGAAGATTCGAAACCCCGGGTTTTTCCTCCCGGTCGAATCGCACGATCCCATCGGAATCCGTCACAGCGCTCTTGATTTTCTTTTCAATCACCTTTGGATCATCCAGCAGTGTAATGAACGCTTTTTTGTTTTCGTCGGATTTGCTCATTTTCTTCTGTGGATCTTGAAGGGACATCACGCGTGCGCCCACCTTCGGGATGCGCACCTCTGGAACCGTGAAGATATCGTTGTATTTCTTGTTGAAACGCTCCGCAAGGTTCCGGGTAAGCTCAAGATGCTGTTTCTGGTCCTCACCGACAGGGACTAGATCGGTACCATAGAGCAGAATATCAGCCGCCATGAGGGGAGGGTAGGTAAGGAGACCGGCCGATACAGCTTCTTTTCCGTGGGATTTATCCTTGAACTGAGTCATGCGCTCAAGTTCCCCGATATAGGTTACGCACTGCAGGATCCACCCTGCCTGTGCGTGCGCGGGCACCTCCGACTGAATGAACAGCGTGGCTTTCTCGGGATCGATCCCGCAAGCAATGTATAGGGCAGCAAGGCTGCGGATGTTTTTGCGCAGTTCCGCTTTATCCTGTGCAACGGTGATTGCATGCTGGTCCACCACGCAGAAATAGCAATCATACTCTTCCTGAAGCTCCGTGAATTGCTTCATAGCCCCGATATAATTTCCCAGCGTGATCGTTCCGCTCGGCTGAATGCCGCTAAAAATCGTTTTCATCTTCATTCCTCCTATAGTACAGTTCCAGTATCATCATGACCATCCGGCCAAAAAGAAAACCCACCCGTCCAAAAAATATAGGGACGAATGGGTTGTTTCCGCGGTGCCACCCTAAGTTACTCAGGAATTGAGTCAGCTTAGTCCATGCCATGCATGGTCCCCGGTTAACGGAAGGGGTCCGTCCCCGGCTACTGCTTTCACCGGGGAAGCTCGAAAGTCCATTCCCCCGCAAGCGGATGCCTGCTTTCAGCGGACGCAGGCTCTCTGGGAACCGGCAGGCGGGGTACTACTCTTTGTCAAAGCCTGTTTCATATATGCAAAAGCCATTATATGAAAAATAAGAGGCGAAATCAAGTATAGAGAGAGTATGAAAGGATCAGGGAGACGGCAAGGGAGAGGATCCCGATATAAAAAAGGGGTGCCGTCAGACGGAATGGTTCTCTCACTGCATACACCTCGTGTATTTCTTTCCGCTCCTCCATCTCATCGAACTGCGCCACGTATTCATCTTTTTTCGATCTTGACCTGAAACGTCTGAACGCATACAGGATCCCGTTCAAGAATCCGTTCTGAAAAACAAACATCAGGGCAGCAACGGATGCATAAGAAATTCCGACGATGAATAAAGTGTCAATGAGGGAAAGGAGCAGATCCGATCCGTTCATATAGCGGACAAGATAAACCGCTGCGAGGTAGAGCAAGGTGATCAGCGGCAGGACGCGTAAACGTTTCATCATGTTGCACCTTCACTTCCGAAATAGTTTCAAGCCTTCCCTCCGGTAGAAAGGGGAGGCATGCTGTCTTCTTATAGAAGTATACCCGAAGCGTTCAGGGTTTGAAAAGGAAGCAAGAGCACGAATTCACAGTTTTTTATATCTATCCGCCTTCCTAGATAATTATAATGAGGAATGGAGAACGCTTTCTTCCGATAAAGAAGGAAAAACAGGAGGAAAATCGCTGGTTTAATTGGTTGATTGTAACATTTGTAATGGGACAAACAACCCTTATCTTTTGTATAGAACCCTTATATAGCAAGGTTTTAACACCTTATTACCTAGTAAACTGATTATTTAGCAAAAAAACTGTTAAATTCGTATTGCAAAAATATCTCTATCATGTATAATAAGTAACAAATCTTCTGAAAATTAGAAGATAAATAAATATGAGAAGTATGAGGAGGTCAATTTCAAGATGAAGAAAAAGTTTTCTTTATTACTGGTTCTTCTTCTAGCTGTGAGTACTTTCTTGGCTGCCTGTGGCGGAGACAAGAAGACTGACGGCAAAAAAGAAGGGGCAGCTGGGGGATCTGACACGAAAGACGAGCAAGTATTGAATCTTGCCGAAGCTTCCGAAATCCCGTCAATGGATTCAGCTCTTGCAACGGATGCAGTATCATTCAACGTTATGAACCAGGTGTATGAAGGTCTTTACCGCCTTGGTGAAAACGATGAGGCTGAGCTGGGTATCGCTGCTGAAGAGCCTGAAGTAAGTGAAGACGGTAAAAAGTATACATTCAAGCTACGTGATGCAAAATGGTCTAACGGTGACCCTGTCACTGCACAAGACTTCGTATACGGATGGCAACGTGTTCTAAATCCAGACACAGCAGCTGAGTATGCGTACATCATGTCTGATGTTAAAAATGCTTCTAAAGTAAACGAAGGTAAAGCAAAACCTGAAGAGCTTGGAATCAAAGCACTTGATGAAAAAACTCTTGAAATCGAATTGGAAACAGAAGTTCCTTACTTCAAAGCATTGCTTTCTTTCGCAACATTCTACCCGCAAAACCAAAAGTTCATTGAAGAACAAGGCGACAAATATGGTCTAGAAGCTGATACTTCTGTATACAATGGACCTTTCACACTTTCTGAGTGGAAGCATGAGCAAAGCTTCAAACTTTCTAAAAACAAAGATTACTGGGATGCTGACACTGTTAAACTTGACGAAGTTAACTTCAGCATTGTAAAAGATACAACAACTGCAGTTAACCTTTATGAAACAAACAAAATCGACAGGGTTGGCCTAAGCGCTGAGTTTGTTGACAAGTACAAAAATGATGAAAACTTCAAAACACGTGGAGAAGCATCTGTATTCTTCCTTCGTTTGAATCAAGACTCTAAGAACTCTGAGATTCTGAAAAATGAAAATGCACGTAAAGCATTCGACTCAGCATACGACAAGCAAGGTATGGTCGACGTTCTATTGAACAACGGATCTGTACCAGCTTACTACCTCGTTCCTAAAGATTTCGTAACAGGTCCTGATGGAAAAGAATACCGTGAAACTGCCGGAGAAGCATTTGGTGGATTCGACGTTGAAAAAGCAAAAGATTACTGGGCAAAAGCTAAGAAAGAAACTGGCATCGACAATGTTGAGCTTGAGCTACTGAACTATGACAGCGAAAGTTCTGCGAAAATCGGTGAGTACTTCAAAGAGCAACTTGAGTCAAACCTTGACGGATTGACTGTTAAGATCAAAGCTCAACCATTCAAGCAAAAGCTTGATCTAGAATCAAAAGGTGACTATGACTTCTCCTTCGCAGGATGGGGTCCGGATTATCCAGATCCGATGACGTTCCTGGATATGTTCGTAACAGATGGTGCACATAACCAAATGGGTTACTCTAACCCTGAATTTGACAAATTGATCGAGCAAGCTAAGACTGAGCTTTCTTCTGATCCAGAAGCTCGCTGGCAAGCAATGGTTGATGCTGAAAAGATCCTCTTCGATGATCAAGCAATCAGCCCGATCTACCAACGAGGTGTTTCTTACCTTGAGCGTCCATACGTGAAAAACGTATTGGATCACTCTTTCGGAGCTGACTATTCTTACAAGTGGGCTTCTATCGAGAACTAAAACGCTCTAAGTTGAACCTTCTGAAGGAGAGTGTATGCATAGGCATACGCTCTCCTTTTCCAGTGATAAGCGACAATTTTCGCAATTTAAAAAATAAATTGAAAATTTGTCGATTATCGCTATAATGGAGAAGTAGTATAAACATAGAAAAGGGGGCTAAGCATGGTCAAATATACTATCAAGCGTATTGTTTATATGATCATCACTTTGCTTATTATTGCAACCGCCACATTCTTCTTGATGAAGCTCCTTCCAGGAACTCCACTCACAAATCAAGAGAGACTGTCTCCGCAACAACAACAAATCATCCTAGATAAATACGGACTCAATGATCCACTGCCGGTTCAGTATGTCACCTATATGACGAACCTGGTACAAGGGGACTTGGGTTTGTCATTCCAATATGACAATCGTCCGGTTTCTCAAATGATCGCTGACCGTATAGGACCTTCCGCACTACTTGGTTTCCAAGCAATGGTATTAGGTACGATCGTCGGTTTGATTATAGGGATCATTGCGGCTATCAGACAGAACACCTGGGTTGACTATGGCTCTACATTCCTGGCCGTTCTGGGTATTTCAATTCCTTCTTTCGTATTTGCAGCGCTTCTGCAATACTATGTGGGAGTTAAATGGGAACTGCTTCCGGTAGCGTTATGGGGAGAGTATAAAAACACCATCCTTCCGACCCTCGCTTTGACAGTAGGGGTAGTCGCAACGATCGCCCGTTATATGAGAACTGAAATGATCGAAATCCTTAACACAGATTATATTTTGTTGGCTAAAGCAAAAGGGACAACAAACACAAATGTCATCGTGAAACACGGCGTCCGGAATGCCATGATTCCAATCATTACGATCCTTGGGCCGATGACTGTCGGTATCATGACAGGAACAATGGTTATTGAACAGATTTTTGCTGTGCCCGGATTAGGGGAGCAATTCGTCCGTTCAATCAATACAAATGATTATACGGTCATCATGGGTGTAACATTATTCTATAGTGTTCTTCTTGTTGCCGTCATTTTCTTGGTGGATATCCTTTATGGAATTATTGATCCGCGTATTCGTCTAGTTGGAGGGAAGAAATAATGGAACCAAACAAAAAAAATCAAGAGCAGCTATCAAAAGACCTCTTCCAACGACAAAAAGCAACAAGTGCACAAGCTGAAAAAATTGAACGACCAAGTTTGAACTTCTATCAGGATGCATGGATCCGCCTGCGCAAGAGCAAAGGGACCATCATCGGCTTGATCATTACACTTATTATCGTGTTCTTTGCGTTTGTTGGACCTATGATGAATGATCATAAGTTCTCTGATCAGAATATCCGTCATGCCAAACTTCCTCCGAAAATCGAAGCACTGTCTGGAATCAGCTGGCTTCCGTTTGACGGAAAGGACCATGAAGGATTTGATGTCTATGAAGCGCGTCAAGTCAAAGAGAACTATTGGTTCGGAACAGACGATTTGGGCCGTGACCTATGGACGCGTGTGTGGAAAGGGACTCAAGTTTCCCTTTACATCGGGATCCTTGCGGCCGTCATCGACTTCTTGATCGGAATTTCCTACGGTGGAATCTCGGGATACTATGGTGGAAGAGTCGATGATATCATGCAGCGGATCATCGAAGTCCTTGTGGGTATACCAAACTTGATTGTTATTATTCTCTTTATCCTGGTGTTTGAACCGGGGATATTCTCGATCACCATGGCGATGGTACTGACAGGATGGACGAGTATGGCCCGGATTGTCCGTGGACAGATCCTGCAGCTTAAAAACCAGGAATTCGTATTGGCATCCCGTACATTGGGAGCACCGAATAATCGTTTGATTTTCAAACATCTATTACCGAACGTGATGGGGCCGGTAATCATCACCACGATGTTCACGGTTCCAGGTGCCATCTATACCGAAGCGTTCCTGAGCTTTATCGGACTCGGTATAGCACCGCCTAAGGCATCACTCGGATCATTGGTTAATGACGGGTACAGATCCATTCAATCCTACCCGCATATGATGCTGATTCCATCAGCGGTCATCTCATTGATCATCCTGAGCTTCAACCTCATGGCCGATGGGCTAAGGGATGCTCTTGATCCAAAACTGCGTAAGTAAGAAAAAGGGGGATATATAATATGGAAAAAGTGTTGGAAGTCAAAAATCTGCACGTCTCCTTTAATACTCATGCTGGAGAAGTGAAAGCCGTTCGCGGTGTGGATTTACACTTAGATAAAGGTGAAACATTGGCGATCGTTGGGGAATCAGGGTCAGGTAAGTCTGTTACGACGAAAGCCCTGATGCGTCTGATCCCGAACCCGCCTGGATTCATCAAGCACGGAGAAATGATGTTCGAAGGAAAAGACCTTGCTAAAATACCTGAGAAGGAAATGCAAAAGATCCGCGGGAAGGATATTTCGATGATCTTCCAGGATCCAATGACTTCCCTGAATCCGACTATGACAATCGGAAAGCAAATCATGGAGCCGCTATTGAAACACCAGAATATGAGCAAACCGGATGCTAAGAAACGAGCCATCGAACTTCTCAAGCTCGTCGGACTGCCGAGTCCGGACACCCGTTTCAAACAGTATCCCCATCAGTTCTCCGGCGGTCAGCGTCAGCGTGTTGTCATCGCGATTGCCCTTGCTTGTAATCCGAAAATCCTGATTGCCGACGAACCGACGACGGCCCTTGATGTAACGATTCAGGCACAGATCCTTGAACTGATGAAAGATCTGCAAAATAAAATCGATACGTCCATCATCTTCATCACCCATGACCTTGGTGTGGTGGCAAATGTAGCAGATCGCGTAGCCGTTATGTATGGCGGACAAATCGTCGAAACTGGAACCGTAGATGAAATCTTCTACGATCCGCGTCATCCGTATACATGGGGACTGATCAGCTCCATGCCGACGACCGACACAGACGGTGAACAGCACCTCAGTGCGATTCCCGGGACGCCTCCGGATCTGTTGAATCCACCTAAGGGGGATGCATTTGCACTAAGGAGCGATTACGCCATGAAGATCGATTTTGAACAGGAACCACCGTACTATCAGGTTTCTGATACACATTATGTGAAATCATGGTTGTTGCATCCGAATGCTCCGAAAGTTGAGCCTCCAGAGGCAGTGAAAGTAAGGTATCGCAGAATGCCTTCCAACTTTGCAGAGCCTGTACTTGTTGAGGGGGTACGTGTATAATGGCTGAAAAATTATTGGAAATCAAAAACCTGAAACAATATTTCAATCCTGGCAAATCAAATATGGTCAAAGCCGTCGATGATATCAGCTTTGATATTTATAAAGGGGAAACGCTCGGCCTTGTTGGGGAATCAGGCTGCGGGAAATCGACTACCGGACGGACCATCATCCGCCTTTATGATGCAACAGACGGTCAAGTGCTCTTTAACGGTGATGATGTACACGGGAAAAAATCCCGTTCGCAGTTGAAGAACTTCAACCGCAAAATGCAGATGATCTTCCAGGATCCATACGCAAGTTTGAATCCGCGTATGAAAGTCGCGGACATCATTGCAGAAGGAATCGATATCCACGGGCTTGCTTCAAATAAACAAGATCGCATGAAGAGGGTGCATGACCTTCTTGAAACAGTCGGACTTAACAAAGAGCATGCCGGCCGCTATCCTCATGAATTCTCAGGGGGTCAGCGTCAGCGTATCGGGATCGCCCGTGCCTTGGCTGTAGAACCTGATTTCATCATTGCCGATGAGCCGATCTCTGCACTGGATGTATCCATCCAGGCACAGGTCGTGAACCTTATGCAGGAGCTTCAAAAAGAAAAGGGACTTACGTACCTGTTCATCGCCCATGATCTTTCTATGGTTAAATACATCAGTGACAGGATCGGGGTCATGTACTACGGTAAACTCGTAGAATTGGCACCAAGTGATGCCCTTTACAACAACCCGTTGCACCCGTACACTCAGTCACTCCTGTCAGCTATTCCACTACCGGATCCTGATTATGAGCGCAACCGCAGAAGGAAAGAATATAATACAGCTGTCCATAACTATACAGCTGATGACAAACTTGAAATGCGCGAAGTCGCACCGGGACATTTCGTCTACTGTTCCGAAAAAGAATTCGTTCAGTATCAAGCTCAATACAAGCATTAAAAAGAAGACTCCCAGAAATGGGGGTCTTTTTTGCCCGAATGACCATTCTCTCAATGAATTGAATGAGATCTATCATGATTTTTCACTGTCAGCATCATACGGATTTTCATCCTCATGGTTTCTAACCATCCTATGTATATGAAAATCATAGAAACAGAATTCAGGTAGCAATTCCACACCTTTTCGGAAATTTCGACATTATCTGTCCATTTTCCCTTTTCTTTCAAGTTCATTCATTGTTAGAATAGATAGAGGAGATACATATTTTACTAGACGAATAGAGGAGAGATTCGCTTTGAAGTGGAAAAAATGGGCTACCGCTGCAGCAGGGATCGCGGTATTGTGTGCGCTTCCTTTTCAGGTGGCAGATGCAGAAGGAACTGGAAAAGAAGCTGGAACGCATCAAGTAAGGGCGATGGCCATGAAGGAAAAGGATGGGAGCGTGTCTCCCCGCTTTAAGTACGATTCCGGCTTGAACTTTGAATATCCGGATGCCGTCCGCGGTATTTATGTTACGGGGCATTCAGCGGGTGGTTCGAAATTCGGACAGCTGACGAAGCTGATCGAAGAGACAGACCTTAATGCAATGGTCGTGGATATCAAAGATGATAACGGGAATCTGACGTATGTACCGGATAAGCCCTCACCCTATCACGATATTGGCCAACCTTTCATTAAAGACCCCAAACAGGTGTTGAAGACGATGGAAGAGAAGGAGATTTATCCGATCGCAAGGGTAGTGGTCTTCAAGGATACGGTCCTGGCCAACAAAAAACCTGAACTTTCATTCGTAGACGGGAATGATGTATGGAAAAACGGTCGCGGGGAATCATTCGTCAATCCCTTCATGAAGGAAGTATGGGATTACAATGTAGGTATTGCCATCGAAGCGGCGAAGATGGGATTCAAGGAAATCCAGTTTGATTATGTCCGATTCCCTGAAGGATTTGAAAATCGGGACGATGAGTTGAAGTATGACGGCGGTACATACACAAGTGAAGACTCCGATAACGTTCAAAAGCGCGTGCATGCCGTTACGGACTTTGTCGAATACGCCCACAAACAGCTTGAGCCGTATGATGTTGAAGTATCGGTCGATATTTTCGGCTACAGTGCCACATTGCCTGAAGCTCCGGGAATCGGTCAGAATTTCTCCAAGATTTCAGAAAATGTCGATGTGATTTCATCCATGATCTACCCGAGTCACTGGACGTCTTATTTTGGCATCGACAAGCCTGATCTCGAGCCGTACAAACTTGTTGCTGAATATTCCAAGCTTGAAAATAAAAAACTCGGTGAGCTGAAGAATCCCCCTACTTCACGTCCGTGGCTGCAGGACTTTACGGCTTCATGGCTCGGTTCGGGGAATTATAAAGCGTATGGAAAAGCAGAAGTGGAGGCACAGATCAAAGCACTCAATGATAATGGAATCAACGAGTTCCTGCTATGGGATGCAGGCAACTCCTACACACGGGGTGTGGACTACACGCCTTGATCAATGAACGGTGCGGTCTTCCGGTTTAATGGATGGGCCGTACCGTTTTCTTCTATAGAAATGAACGCCGCGATCACCACTTTCCGCGGGAAGGACATTTGACAAAGCCCCACATACTGCTATCATGATAAGTAGAGTGTCTGCGAAATCCCCCTTTTTCACCTTACAGCGTGAAAACCCCTCTCTCAAATCTGACATATATTTTACCATTTAGAGAAATCTAGTACTGCAAAACATTTTCAGAAGGAGTAGGTCCATGCATTGGTATGAGAAGCTAAATCAATATTTTCCTGTAGAAGAAATGAAATCTCGCGAGCATATGGAAACGCTTTTAAAAGAAAGAAGCGATATCTATCACAAAGATGAAGGAGAGTATCATGTCCTTATGTATGCGGAACTCGATGAGTTCATCTTCATCGATTATCTGTTCGTCTCCAAGGATGCCAGGGGTCAAGGTCTTGGCAGCAAACTGCTCGAAAAGCTGAAAGAGAGGAACAAACCGATCCTCTTGGAGGTAGAGCCTGTGGATTATGACGATACCGATACCGAAAAGCGCCTTAAGTTTTATAAACGGGAAGGGTTCAAACATGCCGTGACCATCGGGTATGCAAGAAGGTCCCTCGCAACAAATGAAGTAAATCCCATGGAGATCCTATACTGGGCACCACAGGATGAGCCTGAAGAACTGATTTATGAATCCATGAAAAAAACATACGAACTGATCCATACTTATAAGGATGAAACATTTTACGGTGAATCCTATGAGTCGGTCGACGATGTGCTGACGCTAGATGAGGATCGTGACGGAGATGTATTGAAAAAACTGTGATACCCGGACCTTATTGCGATTCGCAATAAGGTTTTCTAAATGAAAATGAACTCATATGTTTAACAGTGAGTAGAAGGGGTATATCTTCAGTAGATGGATATGATCATACTGTGTTAAACAAATGTATAAGAAAATTGACAAATTGGTTAAAAGTATATTCAACAAAACATTATTCATGTATAATACGTTATAGAGATTGCTTATTTAAACTAATTTTAATTAAACCGTATATGTTTAAATAATACTCTACTTTATCTTTTCAAAAAAATCTTGAGGGAGTGTGAATGATTCGTGGTAACATTATTCACTTCACCTAGTTGTACATCTTGTCGTAAGGCAAAAGCTTGGTTAGAAGAACATGAGATTCCATATACAGAGCGCAACGTTTTCTCTGAACCATTGAGCATCGATGAAATCAAAGAAATCCTTCGCATGACTGAGGATGGTACGGATGAAATCATCTCGACTCGTTCTAAGACATTCCAAAAGCTGAACGTCGACCTGGAGACCCTTCCTCTACAAGAGTTGTTCGAACTGATCCAACAGAATCCGGGTCTCTTGAGACGCCCGATCATCCTGGACGAAAAGCGCCTGCAAGTGGGCTACAATGAAGATGAAATCAGACGTTTTCTTCCTAGGAAAGTTCGTACATTCCAACTCATGGAAGCTCAGCGTATGGTTAACTAACTCATATCCGCCCCGGTCAAATGGCCGGGTACCTTTTCTAAAAAAAGGGGGCCAGCTAACGAAGGTACGTTGCGTATCCTTTTCAGCTGGTCCCCTTTCACATTGGACGAGTTTTATCACTTGAATTTTCTGCAAATATCCGCTAAACTGGCAAAAACACTTGTTAATCAGCAGGATATGTGAAGTAAAATGGGTGCTAAATGTATTCCCATTTCAGTGGAATCAACATAAAATAGAAGTACAAGGTACAAACTAACCTAACTGTTTCTTCTATCTTCACCAGCAATCGAGCTGCAAGGCTCGGAGGGTGCAGTCCCTTCACTAACTTCATGCAAGAAGGGAGAGGTGTCAAATGGAAATCGAACGCATTAACGAAAATACAGTCAAGTTTTATATATCTTATGGGGATATCGAAGATCGCGGTTTTGACAGGGAAGAAATCTGGTATAACCGTGAGAGGAGCGAGGAGCTATTCTGGGAGATGATGGATGAAGTCCATCAGGAAGAAGACTTCGGAATCGAAGGACCTCTCTGGATCCAGGTTCAGGCACTCGATAAAGGCCTTGAAATCCTCGTGACCCGTGCTCAGGTCTCCAAGGATGGTCAACGTTTTGAACTGCCGATCCCTGAAGAAAAGCTGAAGGATCTGCCGGTTGATGAACGGATCGAAGAACTGCTCGATCAGCATTTCCAAATCAAGCAGGATCCCGAAGGAGAAGGGGACGCTTCACTCGACTTCACTCTAACGTTCCGTGATTTCGAAGATGCCATCTCGCTTGCCCACCGGATGAAAGACCAACCGCTGGAGCAAATGGCCACAAAGCTATTGGCTTATGAGAATAAATATTACCTGTACATCAAGTTTTCCGAAGAACATTTTACGGAAGAGGAAATGGAGAATACCCTCAGCATGCTTCTCGAATATGCCGATGAATCACGGATGACGGTCCATCGCCTTGAGGAATATGGCACAGTGGTCATGGCTGAAGATGTATTCGGTACGATACGTACACATTTTGCATAATGCCCAATACCGGTTTCTGATGAAATCGGTATTTCTTTATTTTAAGAATCCATCCTGAAAGGTGTTCACGAGTATGAAAAATACGGTACGTGTACTCTTATTCCTCCTGGTGCTTGTGATCAGTTACCTGCTCTACTTTGATCAGTATTTACACGGTATAGTCAAATATGTCAGCTTGTTGTTCACCTTCTCCGTCATCTTGATCGGATTTTTGATCTTCTTTGAAAACCGTCACCCGACACAGACGTTGACATGGCTTGTGGTCCTTGGCGCATTCCCGTTCCTAGGCTTCATCTTTTATCTGTTGTTCGGCAGGAACTTCCGAAAGGAACGGATGTTCAAGAAAAAATACATATTGGATAAACAAACCTATCTGCGCTACGAACCCGGTCCGTTGGAAATGGATCGAGATCTGTTTCAGGACAAGTATTTTCGTCTTGCCAGGCGAATCGGGAATAGCTCGATCTCTTTTTCTTCCTCGACGAAGGTGCTGACCAATGGTGATGAAACGTTCCGGGAGATTTTGGACTGGCTGAAGACGGCGAAGCATCATATCCATCTTGAATACTATATTGTCCGTCATGATGACATCGGCTCTCAGATCAAGGAGGTCCTCATCCAAAAAGCCAGCGAAGGGGTGAAGATCCGCTTCTTATATGACGCTGTGGGCTCATGGCAGCTATCCAGGAAATATATCACCGAATTGAAGGAAGCGGGAGTCGAGATGGTTCCATTCGGCCCAGTTAAAATACCCATCCTGAACAATAAGTTCAATTTCCGCAATCATCGCAAGATCATTGTCATCGATGGTTCCATCGGCTTTGTCGGCGGGTTGAATATAGGGGATGAGTATCTCGGGAAGAACCCATCCTTTGGATTTTGGAGGGATACCCACCTTATGGTCAAAGGGGATGCCGTCAGGACCTTGCAGCTTATCTTCCTCCAGGACTGGTACTATATGACGAGTGACGATTTCATCACGCCGGGCTATCTGACTCCAGATCCTGGCGAGGGGGATGGAGGCGTGCAGATGATTGCAGGGGGACCTGACAATGAAGTCAGCGTGCTGAAAAACCTGTTTTTCTCTATGATCACATCTGCTCAAAAGAGTGTGTGGGTTGCGTCACCCTATTTCATACCGGATGAAGATATTTTCTCAGCCCTGAAGATTGCCGCCCTCAGTGGAGTGGACGTGAGGCTCCTTGTACCCCATAAGCCTGATAAAAGAATTGTCTTCCATGCTTCCCGTTCCTACTTCCCCGACCTCCTTGAAGCAGGCGTCAGGATCTATGAATATCAAAAGGGTTTCATGCACAGCAAAATCATCATCGTGGATGGAGAGCTTGCATCGATCGGCACGTCCAACATGGACATGAGGAGCTTCCATTTGAATTTTGAGGTCAACGCCTTCCTATACAAAACGGAAAGCACCCTTGATCTTATGACTGAATATGAGCATGATCTGGAGCATGCCGAAGAGCTGTCACTTGATACATTCCAAAAGCGTCACCTCGGCTACCGGTTCCTTGAATCGACATCTCGTCTGCTATCGCCGTTACTATGAACTTTCCCTGAAAATCCGGGGAAGTTTTTTTGTGGGAAGAAAGGAGATCGGAGTGTGTTCGTAGAATGAGTGGGGAGGAGGTGTTCCATGCTGACTGCTCATGTCAACAACCGTTTATTCACCGCGTTCCATCATTCGAGAGAAGAACTCTTGAAGCTTCGTTCATCCGCCCCCGCCATCACTTGTCCCCACTGTTGTAAACCATTGCTCCTCAAGGTCGGGAGCAAGACCATCCCCCATTTTGCCCACCAGATCAAACAGGACTGCCCCGCCACCCAAAAAGGCGAATCCACTCTTCACCACTCCGGAAAGAAAATCCTCTACGATCGGTTCCACAGCCTGTTCAAAGATGTGAAAGTTGAGTACTTTTTAAAGGAAATCAATCAGATTGCCGATGTGTTCATCACTTCGGGGACCGCAAGAATGGCAGTCGAGGTCCAGTGCTCGACCCTCTCTGCAGCAGAACTGAAGAAGCGGACAGAGGGGTACCGGTCTCTCGGCATCCAAGTGATCTGGCTGCTAACGGAAGGAGCCCCCAGACCGAGCGGGGCACTCAGGCTTTCTTCGTTCCAGCAAGCTTTCCTGCGCCATGCAGAACCCCTTGGCTTATTCCTTCTTCTTTTCCTCCCTGATCAACTGGAATTCCATCTCTACCAAAATCTCATCCCCCTTTCTGCGAATACCTTCCATGCTTCCAGGCCTCACAAGATTCCCGTAAGTACATTCACCATACCCATGACCATCGGACAAGCACCTGTAAGGACGTTTCCCTACGGGGTTTGGGACCGCTCAAGGACTAGTTGGATCCAACGCATCCTCAGGTACTCAACCGAGCAAGCTTTTAAGCGGGAAGTATACCAATCAGGGGATATTCTATTGTACCTCCCGCAATGGGTAGGTCTATCCCCTCACCACCGGATCGAAACGCATCCTGTCATCTGGCAGTATTACCTTTGGAGTGATACGTTGAAGAAAGGGGACACAGGACTCGACACGATCATCTCTGCCCTGGCTGTGAGAGTAGAGAGCGGTGACGTGAGGGTCAGGGACCTTCCCCTTGTGGACCAAGATGGCTGTCCTTTAGAGGAAGCCGTCAACTGGTACTTATCCTTACTGGAGAAGCTCGGAATCGTCACAGTGGAAGAAGGAATGTGCAGACTTCTTCAAGAGTGGGAATGCCCGGAGACGTTCGATTTCTATATGCGTCACCGTACGGATTTTTCAGCACGATTAGGCATATAGTATAGTGAGACCGATTAGTTGCAGGAATACGTTTGTTGAGAGAGAATAGTACTATTAAGGAAAAATTGCAAAAAATGAGGATGGAGGATCACTATGTCTAATGAAACAGCTGTAAAACGCCTGCCCAACCGCAGCGAGGTAAAGCAGGAGCTAACATGGAGGCTCGAAGATATCTTCCCGAGTGACGAAGCCTGGGAGAAGGAATACAAAGAGATCCAGGAGCTCTCAAGCAGGGCAGGGGAGTTCAAAGGGACGCTCGGCAACGGAGCAGATGAACTATATGCCGCTTTTGCCTTCCAGGATGAGATCCTTGAGCGGATGGGGAAGGTTTATACATACTCACATATGCGCTATGACCAGGATACCACCAACTCCCATTATCAAGGGATGGACGATCGGGCGAAAAGCCTTTATACAAAACTCGGAAGCGCATTTGCCTATCTGGTTCCGGAGGTTCTTTCTGTCGATGAGGAAAAGATTGCATCGTTCCTTGAAGAAAAACCTGAATTGAAGGTTTATGCCCATGCCCTTGAAGAGATCAACCTTCAACGTCCCCATATTCTGACTGAGAAGGAAGAGTCCCTCCTGGCTCAGGCCTCCGAAGTGTTCAGTTCATCGAGCAACACATTCGGAATGCTGAATAATGCCGATCTTGAGTTCCCCAGTATAAAAGACGAAAACGGGGAAGTGACGGAAATCACTCACGGGCGTTTCATCCGTTTCATGGAGAGCAGCAATCGTTCAGTCAGGAAAGAAGCGTTTGAAAAAGTCTATGAGACGTACGGAAAGTTCCGCAACACATTCGCTTCAACCCTGAGCGGTACCGTGAAGAAAGATAATTTCTCTGCAAAGGTTCGGAACTATGATTCAGCACGTCATGCAGCCCTTTCAAACAACAATATCCCTGAACAGGTGTATGATAACCTGGTCGAGACCGTCAACAATAATCTGCACCTCCTCCAGCGATACGTGAAGCTGCGCAAAAAGGTCCTTGAGCTCGATGAAGTCCATATGTATGACCTGTACACGCCACTGGTGAAGGAAGTCAAAATGGAAGTCGGGTATGATGAAGCCAAAAAGATGATTCTTGATGGACTCAAGCCCCTTGGTGAAGAATATGCAAATGTCCTGAAGGAAGGGTTTGAAAACCGCTGGGTGGATGTTGTGGAGAACAAAGGGAAGAGGAGCGGAGCCTATTCATCGGGTGCATACGGGACGAATCCGTATATCCTCATGAACTGGCAGGATAATGTCAATAATCTATTCACCCTTGCCCATGAGTTCGGGCACAGTGTCCACAGCTATTACACCAGAAGTGCCCAGCCATATACGTATGGAAATTATTCCATCTTCGTGGCTGAGGTGGCATCGACGTGCAATGAAGCACTCCTGAATGACTATTTGTTGAAAACGATCGACGATGAGAAAAAGCGTCTGTATCTCTTGAACCATTATCTTGAAGGATTCAGGGGAACGGTCTTCCGTCAAACCATGTTTGCCGAATTCGAGCATCATATCCATAAAAAAGCCCAGGAAGGCGTTGCTTTGACGTCGGAATACCTGACGAAGGAATATTATGAGCTGAACAAAAAGTATTTCGGAGATGAAATCGTCATCGATGAGGAGATCGGGCTTGAGTGGGCCAGGATTCCTCACTTCTATTACAATTACTACGTTTATCAGTACGCCACAGGCTTCTCGGCTGCTACAGCCCTCAGTCATCAGATCCTCGAAGAAGGCGGGCCGGCTGTCGAACGGTATATCGAGTTCTTGAAAGCAGGAAGTTCCGATTATCCGATCGAAGTGCTCAAAAAGGCAGGAGTCGATATGACGACTTCCTCGCCAGTTGAGGAAGCATGCAAGGTCTTTGAAGAAAAGCTCAATGAAATGGAAACCCTTCTCGAGAAACTCCAATAGGTAAATAAGAAGACGCCCGCTTGGTTAAGCGGGCGTCTTTGAATCCAGGCAGAATCATCGTTGAAAACCTTTGAACCGATGGCGTGTGAAAAGGGAATGGATGAAGATCAGCACGCATACGAACAGGATCGGGGAAGTGACATAAAGCGGGATCAGTTTCATGAGACCGAATAGATTGAGGATGAAGCTGATTCCGATCAGTATGAGGAGGATCAACTGTTTCACCATGAGAGCGTCTCCTTTGGCAGCCGTTTTCTACTATGTATATGTGCCGGTACCGCTTCTCATTCAATGGAATATGACAATATTGTGAAATACCATACAAACTCTTGTCATGCCGAGCCAGCTCATGGTATATTATCAGTGTGAAGTTGATCACAAGCAAACATATACCCCTTTGTTTGACCGTGAAAAATTTCTCCCATCCCCTTTGTTCGTATTTGAAAAGCCGATGTTGGCGACAACATCGGCTTTTCCATTTGTTCAATTATTATTATATCGGGATAATTAACTACCCGATATACCTCCAGAATGTCCCGTGCTTTGCGGGGATTTTCTTCACCTTCTGCTGAAGGGCCCACTTTTTCATTTCTTTCTCCACTTCTTCAACCGATAAATCGTATACAACGGCAATTTCCATCGTCCCGACCAGGCGGTAATGCTTCATGAAAACATCAAGTGAGGGAAGCGTCTGTTTTTCAGGTTTCTCTGCAAGCATTTCTTCAATGATGTGTACGTAAACGTCATACGGATACATACCTGCGATCTTCAAACCTTCGTCTTCGATGTTCTCATTGAAGAATACAAGGGTAGGGATTTCTTCGACTTCCATCTCGGATGTGATCTTAACATCACACTTAAAAGCTTTCGCTGCAGAATCGGAGTGGATATCGTTCATGAATTCATTTAAGTCCAGCTTGGCAGCCTTGGCGCATTCCTTTAATACATCGATAGAGGATACGTCCCTTTTCTCCAGGAATAATCGTTCCTGAAGGCATCGAAGGAAGCGGATGCCCTGATGTTTACCCTGAAGCTCGGCTGCCTTGATGGCAAACGATACGACATAGGGTGAATCAATGGGATTTTCTTTCCATAGGCTCCCGTCGCAAGACATTCCGGACCTGCTGGCCGTCTTATCCCAGTGCTGGGCGAGATCCGCCTGTTTCCTTCTTGTCGCGATATTCAGGGAGGAAAGCTGCCCGCTCAGGATGTAGCGGATGCGGAAGTATTGACCGTATTCGATATGAAGCTTTTTCATGATGGGTTCCAAGGCCCAGCATTCCGGACAGAGAGGGTCGACAAACATATAGATCTCCAGGGGCTTCTTATCGGCGCTGCATCCTTTCAGTGGATGCCAGTTCACGCTAGTCAATGTCACTCTGCTCCCGTTCATCGGTATTCACCATATGGTGGGCGGTGAGCGCAAGGCGATGGAAGAAATCGTCGCGTACAGGACCCTCTAACTGTACGTCGTCCATGGCTTCATGCATGCAGCCGAGCCATGCCTTCGCACGTGACTCGGTAATCGGGAAAGGAAGATGTCTCGCACGGAGCATCGGATGCCCGTGTTCTTCCGTATAGACCGGTGGCCCCCCCAGATATTGTGTCAGGAATTGTTTTTGTTTGCGTGCTGTTTCGGTCAAATCATCCGGGAACAGGTTGGACAGCTCCGGATGTCGGGCTACTCTATGATAAAACGCTTCTACGAGCATGGAGAGTTTCTTTTCGCCGATTAGATTATAGGGCATGTTAGGTTTCTCGACCATAAGAATGACTCCTTTTTTACTAAGTTTGTAAGTTCATTCTAGCAAGCCTGCCGTGTTAGTACAAACAAATCGGCTTGCCCTCCAACCATAGTGTGACCGCAATGGGGGAAACGTATGAAAGGGGGAGCCCATGAAATAAAAAGAAGCCGGCCTTGAGGGCCGGCTCATGCGTAATAAGAATCCATGATCTTTCTCACATAGTTCTGGGTTTCCTGAAATGGGGGAACGCCACTGTACTTATCTACATTACCCGGTCCTGCATTGTAAGCGGCAAGGGCAAGCTTCATATCCCCATCGTATTTCACCAGCATCTGCTTCAGGTACTTCGCGCCGGCAAAGACGTTCTGTTCAGGGTCATAGATGTCAGTGACCCCGAGGCCGCGGGCGGTTCCAGGCATGAGTTGCATCAATCCTGCGGCACCTGCGTGACTGGTGGCTTCAGGGTTGTAACCAGACTCCTGCTTCACGACGGAGTGGACCAACTTAGCTGGTATCCCGTAGCGTTCGGCAGCCCTGCTGATGATGGAGTCGAAGCCTGTCCCAGGTGCTTGGTTTACATCACGTTCCTGTGAATGGGGAAGCGACGGGGAATTTGGCATCTGCGGCATGGCATCGAGGAGGTTCTGTATACTTCCCAATGTGTCGTTGCCGGTTGTCTGAAGTGCCGAGTCTAGTATGGTTTGGAACGAATTCGTGCCTTCACTTGATGATGAGGCGATGGAACCGAGGTTTCCCAGTGCCTGAAGCTCCATCATCGCTTTTACTTGTTGGATGTTCATGTATCGGATCTCCTTGCTCTGATTAGTGTGCGTATATAATTACTATCGGAAAGATTCCTCTACTGTGAAGATTTTTCCTGTTGCTTTTTCTTCAATTCTTCATAAAAGCGCCTGACTTTGTTCTTGGTCGGGCGAACCGGAATCTGGAATGTCTCAAGAAGCTCGAGGAAGGTGGCTTCTCCTTCAATCCTGCCTGCTGCTTCATACTCCAGTTCATAGTCTTCTTTGTCCAGATACTCGCTCTGGTCCAGCACCAGGAGCCCGCCTTTGAAGTGTTGCTCGGAACGCTTTGTATGCAGCGTACCGAAGTGTTGTAGGGCGGCTGGATCGATATTCAGCCCGAGGATGGTATCCCGTACTTCACCCTCAGGGAATCTTCTGTCCTTAAGAAGAGAAGCGGCTTCCTCTTCACTTAGGGGCTGGTTGGTTTCGAGAAGGTCTTCGCCGTGGGGGGTCTTCAGGGTCAGCGTATGATGTCCGGACTTGGACCGGATCCTAAGGGCTGATCGGGTTTCCTTCAGTTTGAAATCTTCGGTATCGAAGTAGTGGTTGGTCTGGAGCAGAAAATCCGCTTCTTTCACATTGAGCGCAGAAGAGAGCTTCGCAAACTCGTCGATTGTTAGGATGTTTTTGAATTCGATTTCGATTTCTTTTGGCATGAGGGTCTTCCTTTCTACTGTCGGTCATTGCTTCATTATCTCATTGACGAATAGGGAACTTCAATGTTTAGATGAATTCATGAAATGTGGTAGAATAATACTGATTGTTTTATGGAAGGAATGAGAGTTGAATGAGGAAAGTAATCCAGTTTCACAAGACAAGCGTTGAAAACGGTGTCCTGATCCTGCACACAGAACAGGACGATCTCCTGTCAGGAATCCAGGCCGCCGGTCAGATCATAGCAGATTCTGATCGATTCGCTTTTGTATACCTCGCAGAAAACGAGGAGGAGTATGTGTATTTGTACCTGGAAGAACCGATGTGGCAGGATCTGAAGAGCGCACTGGAAAAAGGCATGCCGGTCATGGCACGCGGAACGGAACGCACCCTCGAGCTTCATCAGTTCCAGGAAGAACTTCAGTACCTGGTCGAGAATATCCAGGGGAACGGAAACTACGGTGATGAAATGGTCGCAAAGGTGGAAGCGGTATTTTTCCACTGATCAATTGAGCACTGATCAATAAGGCACTAACAGCCGACCTTACCAGGAGGTGATGGAATGAACCATTGGGAACAGTTTTTAGCTCCGTATAAACAGGCGGTTGACGAATTGAAGGTAAAGCTGAAAGGGATGCGGGGAGAGTATGAAAAATACAGCATCCATTCGCCCATTGAGTTTGTCACGGGCAGGGTGAAGCCGATTGCCAGCATCCTGGATAAAGCGAACAAAAAAGGAATCAGGCTCTCTGCGATCCAGCAGGAGATGCAGGATATTGCCGGACTGAGGATGATGTGCCAGTTCGTTGAAGATATCCATGTGGTAGTGGAGAAGCTCCGTGCAAGGAAGGACTTTACCATCATCGAGGAACGTGACTACGTGACCCATAAAAAGCCGAGCGGCTACCGCTCCTATCACATCGTCATCGATTACCCGGTGCAGACCATTCACGGGGAAGTGAATATCCTGGCGGAAATCCAGATCAGGACCCTGTCCATGAACTTCTGGGCAACAATCGAGCACTCATTGAACTATAAGTATAGCGGCCAGATCCCGGAAGAAATCAGACATAGGCTGCAAGGTGCTGCAGAAGCTGCTTTCCGCCTTGATGAAGAGATGAGCCTCATCAGGGAAGAGATACAGGAAGCACAGGTCATTTTTACGAACAAAACGGAAAAGGACCAGCGAGGGAGACCCAGCGGGACTTGAAAGGGGTATGAGTATGAAGTTCGCGATCACGTCAAAAGGTGATTCCAAATCCAATACGTTGATGCATAAAATGAGAACCTATCTTCAAGATTTCAATCTTACATATGATGAAGACCAACCCGACATCGTCATCTCCGTCGGTGGTGACGGCACCCTCCTCTACGCCTTTCACCGCTATCGTTCGAGACTTGATAAGACGGCTTTCGTCGGTGTGCATACCGGACACTTGGGCTTTTACGCCGATTGGGTGCCTGAGGAGATCGAAAAGCTTGTCATCGCCATTGCAAAGACTCCGTATCAAGTGATTGAGTACCCTCTACTCGAGACGATCATCCGCTATCAGCACGGTGGGAAGGAAACGAGGTATCTTGCCCTCAATGAATCCACCGTCAAAAGTGTCGAAGGGACTCTTGTCATGGATGTAGAAATCCGCGGTCAGCACTTTGAACGCTTTCGCGGGGACGGGCTGTGCCTTTCCACGCCTTCCGGAAGTACGGCCTACAACAAAGCCCTTGGCGGCGCCATCATCCATCCGTCAATCCCTGCGATTCAGTTCGCTGAAATGGCGTCCATCAACAATCGCGTCTTCAGGACGATCGGTTCGCCGCTCATCCTCCCGGCCCATCATACATGCATGCTGAAGCCGGTTAACGGACCAGACTTCCTCGTCACGATCGATCACTTATCCCTGCTTCACAAAGATGTGAAGAGCATTCAGTATCGCGTGGCCGATGAGAAGATCCGGTTTGCGCGCTTCAGGCCGTTCCCGTTCTGGAAACGGGTGCATGACTCCTTTGTGTCGGACTGACGGATCAAGATCATGAAACGATATGAAATGAGCTGGGTCATCGGGGAGGAGGACGAGGGGCGGCTCATGAAAGATTTCCTGAAGGATCATGAAATTTCCAAGCGCACCTTGACGGCGGTCAAATTCGAAGGCGGAGAGCTTAGCGTCAATGGAAGGCGGGAGGATGTGCGTTTTCGCTTACACACAGGTGACTGCCTCCGCGTCATCTTCCCGGTTGAAGACAGCTCCATCCTCCCGGAGCCCGTCCCATTGGAAGTCCTGTATGAAGATGATGACGTTCTCGTGGTTCACAAACCTTCGGGAATGAAGACCATCCCTTCGACCGATCAAGCAGGTGGAACATTGGCGAATGCGATCAGGTTCCATTACATGGACACTGGCGTCGCATCCACTGTCCATATCGTCACAAGGCTTGATAAAGATACTTCGGGGATCGTGCTGGTGGCAAAGCACCGACATATTCACCATCTCTTCACGCTGAGTCAGAAGCAGGGGAACGTTAGCAGGGAGTATGAAGCCATTGCTCACGGGGTGTTTACAGATACAGAAGGGGTCATCGAAGCTCCCATCGGAAGGAAAGAGACCAGCATCATCGAACGGATGGTCCGCGAAGACGGCCGCCATGCCAAAACCCGATACCGGGTCGAGAAGCAGTACGGAGCCTATGCCTATTTGAGACTGCAGCTCGAGACCGGGAGGACCCATCAGATCAGGGTGCATCTATCCCATATCGGGCACCCTCTGGAAGGGGACGATCTTTACGGCGGCTCGCTTGATCGTATAAAGAGGCAGGCACTCCATTGCAGCCGCCTTACCTTTTTTCATCCGGTGAAACAACGCGAGCTGACCTTTCACTGTCCGCTGCCTCAAGATATGAGTCGGTTGGTGGATCAAGGTTCATAATAAGAGCGAGAGCCCCGTGGCCCTCGCTCTTTTTTAGTAACATGTGAATTTTGTCGGGATCGATGGCATCGTGGAAGGCACACTGACCGTCTCGAGTTCCGGGTAGCGGAACGCGGTGAGGCGTCCACCAAAGACCGCACCGGTGTCGATATTGACTGTGCGATGGATCATTCTTGGCTCTGGGACGGGTGTATGACCATAAACAATCCAGGCATCACCATGATAGTCCCTGGCCCAGTCCCTCCTGACGGGAGTCCCGTCGGGATTCCGTTCCCCGGTGATGTCTCCGTACAGAACGAAGGTCCTGATTTTTTTATTTTTCCTCCCGATCCATTCCTCCTTCATCCCTGCGTGGGCAAGGATCAGTCTCCCTCCATCTAGTACATCGTAGAGAGGGGCGTCTTCGTACAAGGCCAGGAATTTCTTCTTGATCGCTTCCTGCTTCGAAGGTGAGGAGGATGCCCACTCTGCGACCGTTGTCTCCAGCCCATGCCGTATCTGAACGTCATGACCGAGGAAATAGCGGTACAATTTATCGCAGTGGTTCCCGGGTACATACCTTGCTTTCCCCTGTGAGCAGAGAGCAGCCACAAGGTCGATGGTGTCGAGTGATCGCGGCCCCCTGTCGGTAAGGTCCCCGATGAAGGCGAGCTGTCGTTCCGGATGAACAGGGATTTCGCCTGCCCAAGTGTATCCAAGTTTTTCAATCAGTGTTGTCAATTCCTCATAGCACCCGTGTATATCCCCGATGATATCCAGTTTCATGTCAGTCAGCTCCTTTTTGCTTTTCTTTTTATTGAAATTATGCCATATTAATGGTTCAGTGTTTCACATATACGATCGGACCGCAGGATTTCAAGAAAAAGGATGTCATTTTGAAGGCGACAAGAACTGAAGGATTTGCTAGTATTAATACGATAAAGATACATGTGATAGGAAGAAGGTGTGTTCAATGACTGATACCACACAAGATCAGGAAAGAGACAAAGACAAACAAAATGATAGGGAAATGTTCGATGAAGAACTTCTGATCAGGGCGCTTGAAGAGGAGAATATGGATCTCTTCCGTTCGGAGTTCATTGAACTGCACTCGTATGATCAGGCGACATTCTTTGCACGGGTGGAGGAGGGATTGAGGGCCCGCCTCTATCACTACCTATCCCCTGAGGAAATGGCAGAGCTATTCGAAAGTCTTGATATCGAAGAAGAAGATTATCAGGATATCCTTGCCGAAATGAATCCTTCTTATGCAGCTGAAATGCTCTCCCATATGTATACGGATGATGCGGTCGATGTATTGAACGAGCTGGATAAGGAACAGGTGGTCAGCTATTTGACCATCATGGATGATGAATCGGCGAAAGAAATCAAAGAACTCCTGCACTATGAAGAATACACCGCCGGTAGTATCATGACCACGGAATTCGTAGCCATCAGCAAAAATCAGACGGTGCGGTCAGCCATGTATATCTTGAAGAACGAAGCGCCGAACGCGGAGACCATCTACTATATCTATGTCATTGACGACGATAAAAAGCTCGTAGGGGTCATTTCCCTCCGTGACCTTATCATCAGTCACGATGATGTGATGATCTCAGAGATCATGAGCGAACGTGTCATGTCTGTAGGCGTCAGTGAAGACCAAGAGGCAGTAGCAAGACAAATGAAGGATTACGATTTCCTTGCCCTGCCCGTTGTGGATTTCCAGCAGCATCTCCTCGGGATCATCACCGTCGATGACATCATGGATGTTATGGAAGAAGAGGCATCCGATGACTACTCCAAGCTCGCCGGGATCTCTGATCTGGATTCTATCGACCAGAATCCATTCAGTGCAGCTAAGAAAAGGCTGCCGTGGCTCATTGCCCTTTTGTTCCTCGGAATGTTTACCGCAAGCCTCATCAGCCGGTTCGAGGACACCCTTGCCGTCGTACCGGTCCTTGCCATCTTCATTCCGGTCATTTCAGGCATGTCCGGTAACACGGGCACACAGGCCCTGGCCGTCGCGGTTCGCGGGATTGCAACGGGAGATATTGAAAAAGAAAGCAGATGGTCCCTTATCATGCGTGAAGCAGGGACCGGTCTGATCACGGGTACCACATGCGGTGTCGGTATCAGCATCATCGTGTACGTGTGGAAGGGTGAGTTCTTCCTCGGACTGGTCATCGGGGTATCCCTGCTCATCTCCCTATTCGTAGCGACGCTTGCCGGGATCCTTGTCCCGCTCGTGATGCATAAGCTCAAAGTCGATCCTGCGGTTGCGTCGGGGCCGTTCATCACTACGATTAATGATATCATTTCGATTTTGATTTACTTCGGCCTCGCCACCATCTTCATGAGCTACCTACTATAAATATAGATAAGGGGGAGAATTAGAATGGAACAACATGCATCTGTTACGTCCTTGGTCATCGTGATCCTGGTGGCGTTTTTGACACCCATCCTGCTCCATAAGTTCAAACTCAACTTCATCCCCGTGGTCATCGCAGAGATCATCGTCGGATTGATCATCGGTAAAAGCGGATTTGATATTGTCCATCAGGACATGTGGCTTGAGACGCTTTCGACCTTGGGATTCATTTTCCTTATGTTCCTCAGTGGACTGGAAATTGATTTCACCGCTTTCTCAGGCGGCAAGAAGAAAAAGGCTTTACTGCCGAACGGGAAGGAAGAGCCGAACAGGCTGAGGGTAGCCATGATCATATTCCTGGGTATCTTTGCGGTCTCCCTTGGACTCTCCTATCTCTTCGTTTGGTTCGGTTTGATCAATAATGCGTTCCTCATGACCCTCATCATCTCGACCATCTCTTTGGGAGTGGTGGTACCGACGTTGAAAGAGGCCCATATCATGAAGACCGCAATCGGTCAGATCATCCTCCTGGTAGCGGTCATCGCCGATCTTGTGACGATGATCCTGCTTGCCGTATTCGTCTCCCTATACGGGGACGGCCAGGGAAGCATGTGGCTCCTTCTCATCCTCTTCGGTGTAGGGATCCTGCTGTACTTCCTTGCAAAACGACTTAAAAATAATCCGTTCATCAGGAGTCTATCGACAGGTACCGTCCAAATCGGTACCCGGGCGGTATTCACGCTCATCATCGTCCTGGTGGCCATTTCTGAAACCGTCGGGGCAGAGAATATCCTCGGAGCGTTCCTGGCTGGAGTACTTGTTTCACTCCTAGCACCCAACCAGGAAATGGTCCATAAGCTTGACTCTTTCGGCTACGGGTTCCTCATTCCGATCTTCTTCGTGATGATCGGGGTCGAACTGGACCTCTGGACGCTGCTGAGCGACAAGAAAATGCTCCTGTTGATTCCGCTGCTGTTACTTGCTTTCTTTATCTCGAAAGTGGTGCCGGTGTACTTCCTGAAGTATTGGTATGACACGAAGACGACTCTTGCTTCTGCATTCCTTCTGACCTCGACCCTTTCCCTCGTGATCGCGGCAGCGAAGATTGCGGAGCGAATTGAGATCATCACTCCCCAGATGAGTGGAACATTGATCCTTGTCGCCGTCATTGCCTGCATCATCACGCCGATCTTCTTCAAGAAGCTATTCCCGAAGGAAAATGCCGCAGAGAAGAAGCTGAAGGTTTCATTCCTTGGTGCCAACCAGCTGACGATGCCGGTATCAAGGGAACTCCAATCTTCCCTGTATGAACCGGTCCTTTATCATACTAGGCAGGACAAATCGGAACAGACGATCGCAGACTCGCTGTTCACCATCAATGAAATCGAGAATTATGATTCTTCGACCATTGAAGCGCTGGGGATATTTGAATCGGATATCCTCGTCATCTCCACCGGAGATGAAGCCCTCAATGCCTCATTAGCCGTTGAAGCGAAAGGAAAAGGGGTGGACAGGGTAATCGTCCGGGCCGAGAGTGCAGATCTTCATGAAGATCTGAGGGAAAAGGAAATTGAGGTCTATTCCGTCTTCCTGTCCACGAAGGCACTTCTCCGGGCTCTGATCGAATCACCGTCCGTACTCAATATCCTTACCAATCAGGAAACGTCGCTATACGAAATCCGGATGCTGAATCATCAGTTCGAGGGCATGTCCCTCAGACAGTTCCCGTTCACCGGGGATGTGATTTTTGTCAGGATATTCCGCGGCAAGGATTCCATCGTTCCCCATGGCGATACAGAGCTTCATATGAATGATCGCCTGATCGTCACCGGATCGAAAGAATATGTGGATGAATTGAAAAGAGAATTGGAATTCTGTGAAGACTGCTGAACACATTGGAACTTCCCATGCTATATGCTGGGAAGTTCTTTTTTTATCTCATTAGACAATGGATATCACTATGTTTAGAATGAACGTATAACCAATAGGAGGTGTTCTCATGTGGAGAGAGAATGTGAAGACCATACGAAGTGAATTGATCGACAGCTTTCATGAAGCAGGAGAAGATAAACTGAATGAAAAGCCTGCGAAAGGGGAGTGGAGCATTGCGCAAGTCGTCCTTCATCTGGCCGGGGCGGAAACGCGTTTCATGGAGCTGGCACTGCGCTCCGCCACTGAACACAGGGAGAAGGGAGAAAAGGTCGACCTTACAGTATTCGATGATCCCGCACATAAAATGATTGCTCCCATCGATCCGCCGGACGAGCACAAGACCTTTGACGAACTTCTCTCGGCCCTCCATGCCTCGAGGCAGCTGACGGAACGCCTGGAATTATCCTACACACCAGAAGAGCTTGAGGAGAAAACAATGGACCACCACCGCTTCGGCATCATGCCCATTGAGCAGGTATTCGAACTGCTGGGCAGACACGAGAAACGGCACATCCGTCAGATCCAACGTATCAAGGACTTCACCCGAACCTGAAAGATTCCCGGCTGTCAGTGGGACCGGGGACATGAAGGGTTCCCCCTAGAATAGATGAAGATGCAAAGGCCAGATGGCCCAGCAGATAAACAATCGCGAACAAGGCTTTTCATTTTTAAGAATATCATGTAGAATTAGTATCAGGTACTAATAACATGTATTAAACAGGAGGATATTCAATGACTCTTTCATTAAAGGGAAAAACATACGTCGTCATGGGAGTGGCGAATAAACGCAGCATCGCCTGGGGAATCGCCCGCTCACTTCACCAGTCGGGAGCACGCTTGATCTTTACATACGCCGGTGAACGCTTTGAAAAAGGAGTAAGGGACCTGGCTTCCACACTCGAAGGCGGGGAAGATTCACTGATCCTCCCTTGTGATGTGACAAGTGATGAAGATATCGACAAATGCTTCGCAACCATCAAGGAAGAAGTCGGAGTCATCCATGGCCTCGCTCACTGCATCGCATTCGCGAATAAGGAGGAGCTTGCCGGCGATTATATGAATACGACCCGCGACGGTTTCCTTCTCGCGCACAATATCAGCTCCTACTCATTGACTGCTGTCAGCAAGGCGGCAAAGGGGATCATGACCGAAGGCGGTAGCATCGTGGCCATGACCTACCTTGGAGGAGAAAGGGTCATGCAGAACTACAATGTCATGGGAGTGGCGAAAGCTTCCCTCGAGGCAAGCGTACGCTATCTTGCAAGCGACCTTGGTAAAGATGGAATCCGCGTCAACTCCATTTCTGCCGGTCCGATCCGCACCCTGTCTGCTAAAGGGGTGGGTGACTTCAACAGTATCCTGAGAGAAATTGAAGAGCGTGCACCTTTACGCCGCAACACGACTCAGGAAGAAGTAGGGGATGCGGCTGTATTCCTCTTCAGCGACTACTCAAGAGGAATCACCGGAGAAAATCTCCATGTAGATTCAGGTTATCACGTACTAGGATAATTACAGATATGATAAAAGAACCTTCATCCCGGCGGAATCCGCCCGGATGAAGGTTCTTTCTTTGCATTCTGCCGTGAAGAAACACATGGGAGGGGTGTGCATACATATAAAAGTAGAACACAAGGAGGGATGAGTGTGAGGAAAGAAAAGAAGCCTCTGTTATATATCCAGCAGCCCCGCATGATCGATGTACGCAGCAATATGCAGAATACGTATAAAGGGTCGGCCAAGAGGGCCGAAACCAGGCCGAAACCCGTTGAACAAGTGAAGAAAGAGGAAGTGGAAGTGGAAGCTGTCATAGAGGAACCGACGGTGCTAACGACGGAATCCTATTTCCGGCCGCTGAAGCCATTCAGGGAAATGGACCTTGAAGGGAAAATCAGCTATCTGGAAGCGAGCATCATGGGGAGGGCTCCGTTTCCATGTGCATTTCAGACGGACACTGTTTCCTACAGAGGGGTACTCCGATCATCGGATACCAACACACTGACCATTAAGACCTTCCAAGGGGAAGACGTGGTGTTGGAAAAAAGAACAGTTAAAAACATCCAGATCATCGGATTGAAATAAAAAGAGCCAGGCGGTCACCCGACTGGCTCCTTCCCTGTCAATCAGTCACAAACTCCGTCCACTCTTACATCATCGATGCATTGGATGGCACAGAAGCAATCTAGATCAACTGTAATGCAATCCCCTGTCAGCTCATAGTAATAGTTATTGTGAAGACCCATCATTTCATCTTCGGAATCAACATCTGCTCCGGAAGCATGAACCTTTTTCAATACTTGAAGGGTGGCACAACAGTCGTCGAATACGTTTTTGACACGGAAGTATGGTGTTTTCCAGCAGTGGTGTTTAGGATGCACCTTGAAAAGGTCTCCTTTTTTGTTGTAGAGTTTGAAAACACGCGTGTTTGGTGCATTTCCGACAGGACTGATCAAAGACCCAAGCGGCTCAAGAAAGCAGTCGTTCTTACAATCGAAGCAATCTTGATCAGCTGCATCTTGGATATCTTTAATGGCGCGTACGGCTAGACAAACGCATCCTTTACTGGCACCGTGAATATCATCTTTTCTTTTTCCGCAACCCATAAGAAAATTTCCTCCTTAAATTGTTTTCATTACACTACTAACATATTGACAGAACGGGTTTTGGGTCACGGACAAAAGCCCCTTTTGGGGAAAATAGGCAGAATCGAATGAAGGAGTGGGCGCTTTTTGAAGCTAACTGTTCTGGAATTGATCATCATGGGTCTGGCCGTATTCCGGCTTACCCACCTCATTGTATTTGATAAGATCACCGAATTCATCAGAAGTCCCTTTTTCAACGAGATTACAGAGGCGGATGAAAATGGCTTGGAGGAAGTCTATCTGGTTCCCAAAGAGGGGGGAATCAGAGGGTTTATCGGAGAGTTGTTATCATGCTACTGGTGTACCGGCATATGGATGGCGTTTTTCTGCTACGGGGGATTCATCTTTTATCCTGTCGTATTCCAGCCGTTTCTCGCGATCATGGCGGTGGCGGGGATCGGAGCCATTCTTGAATCAGCCATTCAAAATTGGAAATCACGGTAGGGATTAGGGAAACAGTGGAAACAAGCAATGCATCATGCGCATATAATGGGAGTGGGAATGAACGAAAGGAGGATGGGGAAGTGAAGAAAACCCCTATACAGGTACCGCTCACCACCAATTCCACTCCGAAGAAAAAAGGCTGCGGGTGTGGATCGAAAATCAAGAAGAACTAAGACTGCTCATTTGGGCAGTCTTTTTCTATTCATAAAAAATCGCTTTTCAGCAAAAAATACAGGGTGAGAACGAACCATACGGAGGGCAGTTTATATGACTCGAATGATCATTAGCATCCTTTTCATCCTCCTGCTTACTGGATGCAAGAGCATGGAAGATGGGGAAGACAGTAAGAATGCATTGATGAAGCGCACCGATCTATCTCCGATTGAACTGGTGGATAACCCGGAAACAGACAGCTTCGGCCATGCCATTAAAGAGGAGCTGGCGAAGAAAAAGGAATTGTACGACGTCGCCGTGATTCAGGGGAAAGAAAAGACTCTGGTCGTCTATAAAGTGAAACACCTGCAGCGGTTCCATATGAAGAGGATCGAGCATGACATGGAAGCGTATCTTGAAGACAAGTATCCAGATGAGGATTTCATTCTTTCGAGCGATTATAAAATCTTCCTTGAAACGGTAAGGTTGAAAGAAAGAATAAAGAATAATGACATCGGAAATGAAGAGGCAGAGAAGCACTTCAATGACATCATCACTCTTCAGAAAGAAAAAACGTAGGAGGGGTAGGAAGTGGCTAAAACACCGAAAACGCCTGAGCAAAAGCAGTATGAAGCCATCGAGAAGAAGTATGAAACAAAGCGTCCTTTAATGAAGAACGTGCTGAAAGCATTTTTTGTCGGAGGAATTATTTGTGTCATCGGACAGGCATTCACTTATATGTATATCTATTTTTTTAACTTTACGGAACAGACCGCTGGCAATCCAACCGTCGCCACCATGGTCTTCCTAGCCATGCTGTTGACCGGTTTCGGCCTGTATGATCATCTTGGTCAATTTGCAGGAGCCGGGAGCGCCGTGCCCGTCACCGGATTCGGGAATTCGGTGATTTCCGCCGCGATCGAGCATAAAACCGAGGGGTACGTCCTCGGGGTAGGGGGAAATATGTTCAAGCTTGCCGGCTCGGTCATTGTATTCGGGGTTTTCTCTGCATTCGTCGTGGCACTCATCAAGACAATCCTCATCCAGTTAGGGGTGATCTAATGTTAAAAGGTTCACAGTCATGGGTGTTTCCACTCAAACCGAAAATCCTTTCGACAGGTGTCGTGGGAGGTCCATTTGAAAAGAAAGGCCGGCTCAGCGCCGATTTCGATCGTTTCTATGATGATGTGAGGATGGGGACGGATACGTATGAAAAAGCAAACCGGACTATGATTGAAGATGCTGTATCCATCGCTCTTGAAAAGAAATCCATTACAAAAAATGACGTGCAGTTCTTCCTGACGGGCGATCTCATCAATCAGATCACGCCGTCGAGTTTTGCGGCAAGGACGATCGGACTTCCGTATTTCGGATTATTCGGAGCATGCTCCACTTCCATGGAAGGCCTTGCCCTTTCTGCTCTCATGGTCAATTACCATGGGGCACACCACGTCATCACCGGTGCCTCAAGCCATAATTCAGCGACGGAAAGGCAGTTCAGGTACCCGACAGAATACGGCGGCCAAAAGCCTCCAACGGCCCAATGGACTGTGACGGGAGCAGGGTATGCACTTCTCGGCAATGAAGCCTCCGGAGGAGCACCGGGACCGAGGGTAACATCCGCTACAATCGGTAAGGTCATCGACATGGGTTTATCCGATCCCTTCAACATGGGCGGAGCGATGGCGCCGGCTGCAGTGGATACCATCACGGCGCACTTCAGGGACCTGGAGCGGGATCCATCCTATTACGACCTGATTGTCACCGGAGATTTGGCGAAGATCGGACGGCTTACAGCCCTTGATCTTCTTCAGCGGAAAGGACTCGGGATCCAGGACGATCAGTTCCAGGATTGTGGACTCCTCATCTATGATGAGAATCAACCGGTTCAGGCAGGGGCAAGCGGTCCTGGCTGTTCTGCCACCGTCCTGTACGGCCACCTCCTCAATCAGATGAGACAAGGAACGTATAAAAAGATCCTCGTGATTGCGACGGGCGCTCTTCTTTCTCCGCTCACCTTCCAGCAAGGGGAGACGATCCCCTGCATTGCTCATGCTGTATCGATTGAATATTCATAAGAAAGGGGAGTATTTATGCTAGCCATGTTTTTTTGGGCCTTCGTTGTCGGTGGACTCATATGTGTTGTCGGACAGCTGCTGCTCGATGTGGTAAAATTCCCGCCGGCATATGCCATGAGTTTTCTTGTGGTGGTGGGTTCCGTGCTTTCGGGCTTGGGCCTTTACGAGCCTCTCATTGATTTTGCGGGAGCGGGAGCCACGATCCCTATCATGAGCTTTGGAAATTCCCTGGTGAATGGGGCCATGCAAGAGTCGCAGGAGCATGGGATCATCGGGGTGCTGACAGGGATGTTCGAAGTCACATCCTCCGGTATATCAGCGGCCATTGTATTCGGATTCCTTGGTGCCCTCCTGTTCAATCCTAAAGGCTGAAGATGAAGCGATCAGATGGACACCATCTGATCGCTTCATTTCGTTCTGAGCTTCACCCAATTTCAACTCAGCCCAACCATAGGCCTTGTCCGATACATATGTTAATAAGGATTATAGGGCAAAGTGAGGTGATATTTGCATGTACGGATATGGAGGATACGGATGCGGCTACAATTACGGCTGTGGAACCGGCGGATATGGTTCTACATTTGTATTGATTGTCGTGTTGTTCATTCTTTTGATCATCGTCGGAGCCAGTTTCTGCTAGAAAGGAGTAGAAGGGCAGTATCCTTGAGTGTATAGGGATCCTGTCTTTTTTGTGGTTTCTTTCTGATCCGAGGAACGCTCCTGGGTTTTTTACATATGATGCTTATAGTTAAAGGAGGCGTGAGTTTATGAATAACAATTTTTTTAAGAACCTCGAGAAGAAGACCGGTGTGGATATGAATGAAGTGTTTGAACTGGCAAACTCCCTGCAGAATGCAAATTTCAAGGATGAGGCAACCGTGCGCAGCGTCATTAAAAGGGTTTCTAAAATTGCCAATAAGCCTGTGAACAAAGAAATGGAAGATAAAATTGTCAAATCCATTGTAAATGATGGGAAACAACTTGATTTTGGAACCATCTCCAATATGTTGAACAAAGGAAATAAAAAATAAGCATCCCATGAGGGATACCGATGTCGGTCGGTAACATGCGTTCGGGAGGCTTGTATCACAGCCTCCTATTTTTGTGGAAGGATTACTGATACCCAGTACCGGGTATCATACATAAAAACGAGGGGGGAAGGATCCGATGGGTTATATTGCACCGATTCCACACTTTCAGTATAAGCAATATCAAGAAAGGGAGCTGAATGCCACGGAGAAGCCTTATCACTATACCCCGGTCCACGCCATCACCGCCCTGTCAAGAGGGGCAGGTAGAGAGTCAAGGGAAGTGACGGATCATTATAACGGGAAGGAAAAGAAACAGATTCCTGAAAAGATCATTGCGAGGCTGACAGGAAAAGGGATCAATTTTCACGAATATGTCTAAGTGGCCATAAGTCCCACTAAATACTGGGGCTTGGTCTGACATTATAGTGGGAGCTGAAGACAGTGGAATTCATATCATTGCACAAAAACACTTACTGCTTCACGGGTGCTGTGAATATCGGCTACTCTGTGAAGGCGGGGAAGGGATTGCTGATCGATACCGGTTTGGATGACTCGGCCACTAACAAGGTTCTGCGTATGCTCGACGAAAAAGCCCTTCCCCTCGATTATTGCATCATCACTCATGCCCACACGGATCATTACGGTGGAGCCGATCGGATCAGGGAAAAGAAGGAAGTGACGATTCTCGCGCCCCGTTTGGAAAAAGCCATCATGGAAAATCCTGTTCTTGAGCCCATTTATTTATTTAACGGGGCTTTTCCTCCTGCGTCCCTGCGGAATAAGTTTCTCGAGGCCAAGGCCATCACAGTCGATGAAGAAATCGAGGAGGGCCCCCTGAAGATTGGGCCGTTCGATTTGGAAATCTTGAGTCTACCGGGGCACTCCTATGGGCAGATCGGCGTGATGGTAGAAGAAGTCCTCTTTGCTACCGATGCATACTTTGGCACAGAGGCACTTAAGAAGCATATCGTTCCGTTCATCACAGATGCCGACGCTACCCTGGCTACTCTCCACTACATACTGGAACGATCTTGTCAGGGCGCCATTCCCGGCCACGGGATCTATGAAGAAGATTTCAGGAGGACGGTACAGGAAAACATCGTCCTTCATCATCGGCATATGGAGGCATTGGAAAAACGCATTGAAGGGAAACAGAGGTGCTCCTTCGAAGAAATCGTTAAGGAGTATTTAAACATGGTAGGGGTATCATCACGGCAGCTCGGTCAGTTCCTTTTGTATCGTACAAGCATAACGGCCTATCTGATCTCCCTCGAAAGAAGGGGACGGATCAAGATGACGGTCCACCAGAACGAACTCGTCTTGACCCTTCATTCATAGCCCTGCACCAAAAGGGGTTCATTTTCGGTCCATTCGGCAAAAAGCACGTCCTTTGGTGAGGAGAATCCCTGCCTGCTGATCTCGGTCTGAAGCCACCGGTCATCCTCTCCTACAATCTTCAAGTTATCATAGACGATTTCTCCATCCATGATCAGAGACATGGGCAAGGTTGCTTTCTTCAGCGGAAGGGAAAGGTCCTGACGTTGGACTTGATCGTAGAGAGGCTTCTTGATGACACTAAGGGTGCCATTGGATTCAAGTAGTGCGTATTCGCACTCCTTTACGGAAAAAATATCTTTTGCCCGTAAAAGATGCTGCAGCTGATTCAAATCCAAATGATTCTTCTTCAGTACTGTATAATTGATGATTCCCTTATTGATGACGATAGCGGGTGTCCCTTCCATCAGGTGGCGGAATTTGCGGGACTTCTGGGTAAAGAATTCAGTCACGAAAATCAGGGCACCCCAAATGAGGATGGCAGTCAATACTTGAAACACCGAGATTTTATCATCATAAAGGGAGTTACCGACAAGCTCTCCAAGGATCAGGGCCGAGATGAAATCAAAAGCCGAGATCTGCGTGATCTGGGTTTTACCCAATACTTTGGTGAGGATGAGTAAGGCGAAGTAACCGACAATCAATTCCACGGCGATGGATGTGTACTCCAATGGGATTCCCCCTTTCAACAGGCTACTCCCCATTATGGACGAATGACCTTCAGTCTATACGATTATGCCGTGAAACAAATCAGACACAAAAAAGCGCCGGATTCATGATCCTGCGCTTTTTTGCGTTCATAATGATTTTTCCATCGTACGGTGGGGAATCCCTGCGTCAAGGAATTCTTCTGAAACGATCTCATACCCTAACTTCTCATAAAATGGAATGGCTTGACTCTGTGCGTTGAGCTTCAGGACAGGAAGGGACATCTCCCTGGCATAATCCTCAATGGCCCTCATGATTTCCCGGCCGGCGCCGCGTCCCCTAAGAGAGGAGAGGATGCAGATGCGTTCCGCTTTTCCTTTGCCATCCATCACCCTGAAGCGACCGGCGCCTACAGGGTGATCCTCGTCATAAAGAAGGAAATGGGTGGACTCCTCTTCATATTGGTCGATTTCATCTTCGGCAGGAACATTCTGTTCCTCTACGAAAACGGATTTTCTGATGGAAAATACTTCTTGAAGTTGTTCTTCTGTTGAGACGATTTTAGTGTGCAATTTACTGATTTTCCTTTCCGAGTCGGAATGTTTCATACACGGTCCATGAACCATTCTCCAGCTGATAGAGGAGATGGAACCGGTCGATGGTTTCCTCATGATCGATGCCAAGCATGGATAGGGAGCCATAAATGTCGGAGTGCTCATCGTTACTCAGCTTCTGGGCCACGGTGATATGCGGTACAAAAGAGTACTCCGGCTCATCTCCCATGAATTCCCGGTGGTGCATGGCATCATGAAGTGCCTGGAGTTCAGGGTTCGGATCCACTTTGAAATAGATCACGTTATTAACGGGCTGGAATGAGCTCACTTTATACGCCTTCAGCGTAAAGGGATCATGTTCTTTTGCGATATGGGAAAGCTTACCGGCGATATCCTTGATATGCTCATCATCGGCGCTGAATACATTTTTCAGCGTCAAATGAGGCGGAATCAATGCATAATGAGGGTCATAGCGCTTTCGGTAAGAATTTGCGATATCTTGAAGTTTTTTAGATGGGAAAATGACGATGCCATAATTCATTTTCGTTCAATCCTCCTTAGAAACATATGTGCGTATGAGTAGTATAGCAAATTTTTAAAAAATTTAACATAGGGCGAACGGAGCGACCGCCCATTACTTATGGAACATGAACGTCAAGGCCCTGCGCAGATCGGGCTGCCAGTATTTCCATGTATGATCCCCGTCGAACTCATCGTAGAACGTGGTGTACCCTTTCTGGGAGAATACGTGATTCAATTCACGATTCGGAGTCAGAAAATCCTTGATCTGACCGTCTGTGGTCTTTACTTCGGTTTCGCCCTTGCCGATCACATGGTAAATATCCAGAAGATGAGGGGAAGGGAATGACCCTACGGCTTCAAGAACGGTTTCATTGACAAGCGGTGATTGAAGGATCACTTTACCGAATGTATGCGGGTACTTAAGCGCCGTCATCAATGAAACAGTAGCCCCCAGTGAATCGCCGATGAGCACTCGCCCTTTCCCCATTTGGTAAGTGGGATACATTTCATCGAGCTTGGGGGTCAATTCATGGGCGAGGAATCGGATATAGTCGGCATTCTCTTCTCCGGCAGGATGATACTTGCGGCTCCGATCCTGTACATTCTTATACGGGACGCCCACGATGATCGTGTTCTCGATCTCCCCGTTGCCAACTAGTTCATCGGCCAGCCGTGGGATCCTTCCCAGCTGGAAATAGTCCTTTCCATCCTGGGTGATCAGGATGGAATATTTATATAGGGGAGAGTAAGAAGCCGGAAGATAAACCAGCATCTTGATCTCCTCGTTCAGTGCTTCGCTGTATAGAACCAGTTCTTCCACGGTCCCTCTAGCAGTCGTCATTCTACACACATCCTTTATCTCTGTTAACGGTTACAAGTGGATTGTATCACAAACTGCAGAGAAAAGCTTTTAAGAGAGAGTCCGGTCGATTCTTCTGAAAAATGGTATAATTCAGATAAACAGAAAGGGGAGAATAATAATTGACAAAAGTATCTGTACCATCAAATGAAGTAACAAAAGCAGCCCATAGAAAATTAGAGGAAAGGGGAGTGACGTTGGCGGATATCGCCGATATCGTTTATCAAATGCAATTCCCGTACAACAATTCCCTTACAATGGAAGATTGTCTCGAGAGCGTCAGGAAGGTCCTGTTAAAAAGGGAGATTCAGCACGCCATCCTTGTGGGAGTCGAACTCGATCAGCTTGCGGAGCGGAAGATGCTGTCTGAACCCCTTCAGTCCATCGTTGCCTCCGACGAAGGTCTTTTCGGTGTCGATGAAACGATTGCCCTTGGAGCGGCCCTCGGATATGGAAGTATCGCGGTGACGACTTTCGGCCATTTGGACAAGAATAAGATCGGCATCATTCAGAAGCTGGATACGAAGGAAGGAGGATCCGTGCATACATTCCTCGACGATATCGTGGCAAGCATTGCTGCGAATGCCTCATCCAGGCTTGCCCACCGTTTAAGGGATCTCGAAGAGGGCAGGCCGCTTGAAGAAAGGCTGGAAGTGGAGGGGGAGGAACTGATTGGGTAGCTTTCTGCTATATAACAGAGGGTGAGGGGGAATGAGGAATATATCATGACCAGAGATGGGGTTTTAATCCATTTTCAAGTGAAAAGGAGTTTGTAAACGTTTCTAACAATTATTATACGATTTTTTTCTTGAGAATTATCCGGAAAGTCCTAGATAATGGTAGAAAGTGACTGTTTTGTAACCGTATTTAATAGTCGTAATTTATAGAACATTATCAAAATATAAAATTTTTATCACAATTGTGTTACATTTTGTGTTACAATAATTTCCGTTAATAGAAAATAATTAGGGGGGATTTCCTTGAAAAAACGCAGTTTAATGTTGAGTACTGCTATTCTGCTGCTTGTTTCTCTCGTTCTGGCCGCATGCGGCGGTGGTTCCGGAGATGATTCCAAAGGAGCAGACGGAAAAAAGAAAACGGACTTCATCGGTATCGCAACCGGTGGTACCGGGGGTACATACTATCCTTTAGGTGGAACGTTCGCGAAGATCATCCAGGATGAGACAGGCATCAAGTCTTCTGCTTCAACGTCGGGTGCATCTGCTGAAAACATGGCTTCAATCAAAGATGGCAAAACGGAGATCGCATTCACTCAGACGGACATCGCTTCTTATGCCTCTGAAGGAACACAGATGTTCAAAGACAATAAAGTAGAGAATGCCCGCGGGATTGCAACACTCTATCCTGAAACCATCCAAATCGTCACAACAAAGAAATCCGGAATCAAATCGGTTGAAGATCTTAAAGGGAAGGTCGTATCAGTCGGTGAAGCCGGATCCGGTACACTCCTTAATGCAGAGCAGATCCTTGAGGTTCATGGGATGAAGCTTGATGATCTTGAAGCCCGTAATCTTTCATTCGATGATTCAACAACAGGTATCCAGGATGGCACGATCGACGCCGCCTTCATCACTTCCGGAACACCTACAGGTGCAGTAGAGGGGCTTGCAGCGACTCAGGATATCACCATCGTTCCTGTCTCTACTGATAAAGCAAAAGAATTGATCGAGAAATATCCTTATTATGCAGAGGATAAGATCCCTTCAGGAACATACAGCAAGGTCGATGAAGAAATCCCGACCGTCGCTGTACTTGCCATGCTCGTTACGAGTGCAGATATTCCTGAAGATGTCATCTATGATGTAACGAAGGCGATCTTTGAAAACACGGATGATATCAAACACGCAAAAGGAAAATTGATTTCTGCTGAAAACGGCCTCAAAGGAATGGGGATTGAATTACATCCTGGAGCCAAGAAATATTTTGATGAAAAAGGCATTTCAGAAGAATAAAAGTCTTTTAAAACGTTTGAAAGGGATAGACCTGACTCTCGGGTCTATTCCTTTGTTTTGATGTAAGAGGTGAGAACGAATGAAGAAATTCATCGTGATCGGAGTGCTCCTGTTATTGACAATGGCGATATTTGTGCCGTTTCAGGAAAGGTTGTCGGTGGAATGCCTGTCGAAAGAGGAAAAGACGTTGTTTGTGAAGCTTCCCGAGGACCTGACGTTCTCGATTGAATATACGCATTCGATCCATCTATCCGAGGTACAGGAATTTTACAAGATAAGCGGGAATGAAATCACTCAACACGCCCTGCTTTACGAAGATACGTCAATTGGTATGCCTTCGGATGCAGTGGGGGACGAGGTGTTCAGTCGGACGGAAGACGGTAAGTATCTGATCTCGAATATGGAGCGTTCGTTTCCCTACATCGATCTTCAGATTGGAAGAGTGGTGGCCAATCATCGATTGGAAATAGGGAAGTCTGAGTATGAACTATCAGGATTTTTCGGTAAGGGTGAGTTCGTTCGTTTTCAGTGGAAGAGGGCTTCACTATTTGCACAATGGAAAGGAGTGACTGTTGATGGAAAAAGATGAAAAATTCGAAACGTTGACAGAGGAACAACAGCGGGAGCTGCTTGAAAAATACGATCCCGAATCTTCTACTCGTAAGCTGGAGAGCGGATTCTTCAAATGGGTCATTTTTTACGGATTATTGGCATTTTCATTATTTCAGTTAGTGGCATCGATCTTCCAATTCATTCCACGACAGCTATTATTATCGATCCATCTTGGATTTGCGCTATCATTGGTCTTTTTGCTGTTCCCGGCGAGGAAGAAGAATCTGAAGAAAAAGAAAGTGGCTTGGTATGATGTGATCTTATCGGTCATTTCCATCGGAATCGGCGCGTATTGGCCGCTGATGCAGGATGATATCGTCAGCCGTGTCGGTATGATGACATCCCTTGATTTCTACGTTGGGTTTGCGGCCATGATCCTTGTATTGGAAGCCACAAGGCGTGCTGTCGGTCTTCCTATTACGATCATTGCCACATTGTTCATCCTTTATATGTACTATGGCAGACTCATGCCTGGATTCCTTGCTCACAGGGGATTCGATTGGGATGATATCGTCAAGACGATGTTCTTTACAAGTGAAGGGATTTTGGGAACTCCTTTGTATGTGTCGGCCACGTTCATATTCCTATTCCTGCTATTCGGGCCTTCCTTGTGAAGACGGGGGTCGGGCAATATTTCAACGATCTGGCAGTAGCCATTGCCGGTAAAAGGATCGGTGGACCTGCAAAAGTGGCGATCTTCTCGAGTGCACTGCAGGGAACCATCAGTGGAAGCTCGGTTGCGAATGTCGTCACATCCGGTTCCTTCACGATACCAATGATGAAAAAGCTCGGCTACCGTAAAGAGTTTGCCGGAGGTGTAGAGGCTGCCGCTTCTACTGGAGGGCAGCTCATGCCTCCTGTCATGGGTGCCGCTGCCTTCCTAATGGTAGAGTTTATCGGTGGGATTTCCTACTGGGATATCGCCAAAGCAGCGGCGATCCCGGCAGTCCTGTACTTTACGGGGATTTGGATCATGACCCACTTCGAAGCGAAACGCGTCGGTTTACGGGGATTATCTGATGAAGAAATGCCGGATAAGAAAGAAGTATTCAAACAGATCTACCTCTTGCTACCGATCCTTACGGTCATCATTCTGCTAGTAAGCGGGATGAGCGTCATGAGAGCGGCTCTTTGGTCCATCGTGGCGACAGTCGTGATCAGCGGGATCAGGAAAGCGACGAGGATCGGATTCAGAGATGCCATCGATGCGTTGGTAGATGGGGCAAGGACCGCGCTATCCGTTGCCGTGGCAACCGCATGTGCCGGAATGATTGTCGGGGTGGTCACGAAGACCGGACTCGGGCTGACAATGGCCAACGGTCTGGTTGATCTGGCGGCAGACTTGACCAATACCACTCAAGGGAAATTGATCCTGACGCTTGTCTTTACCATGATTGCTTCCTTGATACTCGGGATGGGCTCACCGACGACAGCGAACTATGTCATCACGTCCACAATCGCTGCCCCGGCCATCATCCTTTTGGGCGCACCTGAATTATCCGCCCATCTCTTTGTTTTCTATTTCGGAATCGTGGCGGATATTACACCTCCTGTTGCACTGGCTGCCTTTGCCGCGGCAGGGGTGTCGGGAGGGGAACCGATCAAAACGGGGGTCAATGCGGCGAAGCTTGCCATAGCCGCCTTCATCATTCCATATATGTTCGTCCTCTCTCCTGAACTCCTGATGATCGATACAACGATCCCTGAATTGCTTTGGGTCGTATTCACGGCCATTACCGGTATGATTGCCATTGGTGCAGGTATCATCGGCTATTGGTTCAGACGTATGTATGCGATTGAACGCCTGTTCGCCGTTGCAGCAGGGCTTATGCTCATTTATCCGGAAGGAATGTCGGATATGATCGGATTGATCACGTTCATCGTCCTCATCGGTCTGCAGTTCTTCGTAAAGCGGGAAGACAAAGTGTTGAAAGCTACAGCTTGATAAAAGAAAGACCGGGTGTCTGCGCCCGGTCTTTTTACCATTTACCCGGATCTTTCTTTTTTGGGAGTGGACTCGAGGGAGACGGCCAGGATGCCGTCTGTCTTGAATGTACGGGGAGCTTTTCTGAGATAACAATACGCTTCAACCGTATGTTCTGTGAAGTGGTGGACGAGGATCTTTCTTTTGGTAAAGCATTCACCGTCGAAATAGATGATATCGATTTTGATTCCTTCATTCAGAGAACGGGCTATCAATTTCATGGCGTGAGACCTCCTTCATCCTAACAGCCTACGCGCAGAATGCGGCTTTTATTCAGGGAGTGGACCTGATAAGTAAGAAGAAAAATTATTTTCGCAAAACATGTTGACTTTTAGCGAAAATCTTATATAATTTAATTTGTACCTTACATAAGCGACCTGTTAGCTCAGTGGGAGAGCACTTCCTTGACAGGGAAGGGGTCGGGGGTTCAAGTCCCTCACAGGTCATCGCCAAGAACGTTTCCCTTCGGAAACGTTCTTTTTATGTTGGAAATAACCAAAAATAAAATAAAGGTCTGACTTCTATCGGATTGGCTTGATTAATGAGCGCATACCTGTTATTCTATAGAAGAATTATTTTTGTTCGGTATGTAAGGGAAGAACAAGATTTGCTTTTCGCCTGATATCGCAAGAATAGTAATAATTTGTGCACAAGCACGTAGGAGGCAACAATTATGGAAAACGGTAAAGTGAAATGGTTCAACGCAGAAAAAGGTTTCGGTTTCATCGAAGTTGAAGGTGGAGACGACGTTTTCGTACACTTCTCAGCGATCCAAGGCGAAGGTTTCAAATCTCTTGACGAAGGTCAAGAAGTATCTTTCGACATCGAGCAAGGTGCTCGCGGACCACAAGCAGCTAACGTTGTAAAACTTTAATTTTACATTCCAGGAACAGGCTCCCTCGGGGCCTGTTCTTTTTTTGTGCCATCTTCATCTCTGCTTCCCTTATAAGTTCAATTGGCAGAATAGTTAAAATCCGATTTCAATTTCTCCTATTTACAGGTAATATGGGGTTATGAACAGGGAGAAAGGATTGATTGCTGTGAGAGAAGTTGTCATTGTCGAAGGAGTACGCACGGCTGTCGGGAAGAAGAATGGAGCCCTTGCCGGAACACGGCCTGATGATCTTGCCGGCTATCTGTTGAGGGGATTAATGGAGAAGTCGGGTGTTTCACCTGGGCTTGTAGAGGATGTGATTATGGGGTGTGTGACCCAGTCAGGAGAGCAGGCAGGGGATATTGCAAGGGTGGCTGCCCTTATAGCCGGTTTTCCCGTTGAAGTGCCCGGGGTCACGATCGATCGGCAGTGCGGTTCGAGCCAGCAGGCGGTCCACTTTGCTTCACAGGCCATCCTTTCAGGCGATATGGATGTCGTCATCGCCGGGGGTGTGGAAAGCATGAGCCGTACACCCATTGGATCGAATTTTGCCGGTGCCGGGCTGAGTGATGAGCTGAAAGAACGACATGAGATGATTCATCAGGGGATATCGGCAGAGCGCATTGCAGAAGTGTATGGCTTATCGCGGAATGAACTCGATCGGTTTGCCTTAGCCAGTCATAAGAAAGCTGTTTTGGCCAGGGAGAGTGGTTACTTCCAGGAGGAGATCCACGCCATAGGGGTAGATGGAGGAGAGTTCCTTGAAGATGAAGGGCCCAGGCCGGATACATCCTTGGAGGCGCTGGGAGGGCTTCGTCCGGTGTTCAGGGAAGGTGGCATCATTACGGCAGGGAATTCGTCGCAAATCAGTGACGGAGCAGCAGCCCTCCTCCTTATGAGCAGGGATAAGGCCGTATCACTCGGATTAAAGCCCAGATTCAAGGTCCATACGAGAGTCGTGGTCGGTTCAGACCCGACGCTCATGCTCACAGGGCCGATCCCTGCTACAAAGAAGGTATTGGAGAAGTCAGGTATCCCACTTTCCGAAATCGACGTATTCGAAGTGAATGAAGCCTTTGCACCCGTAGTGCTGGCGTGGCAGAGGGAGATCGGGGCGGACCCTGCCAAAGTCAATCCGAATGGAGGAGCCATTGCCTTGGGGCATCCCCTTGGGGCAAGCGGGGCCAGAATCATGGTGGGCATGATGCATGAGCTTGAACGTACCGGGGGGCGATACGGCCTCCAGACGATGTGTGAGGGTCACGGAATGGCAAATGCAACAATCATCGAAAGAATATGAAAGAACCCGGTCCTCAAAAAGGGCCGGGTTCTTTCATGCTCGGCTCATGATCTTGATGTAATCATGAATGAATGCTTCATAATCGATGGAGAGATAAATGTTCGGTGAGTGAAGCCCAGGTTTTGAATCCGAGCGGAAATCTGCATTCGATTGCCCCCTGAATGGTCCTGCTGTTTCAACCCCGACGTCCCTTTCAAGAAAGCGGCCGTATGATGGATTCATCATGAGGGAAGCAGCGACGAGATCATGGATCGGTGGGCCGGGCAATCCGGGTATCTTTTCTTTGTAGGCGTGATCATAGAATGTGTGGACGTCTTTAAGAATCGAGGTGAGACCCGTATCCGACCCTTGAGCGGATGTGATCATATCGATATGTGAGGATGTGACGATTGCCCGATTGGTCACGTTGAGGGGGAAGAGGCTGATGCGCGGTACGGTTGAAAGGATGGCATGACTGGCGACTGGATCGCCGTGAAAATTAGCTTCGGCGGTTTCCGTCACATTACCCGGTACAAGAAAAGCGCCACCCATGATATAGAACCCGGATACTTGATCGATGAACCCCTCGTCAAGAATGATGGCAACGGCGAGGGAGGTACTCCTTCCAAGGTCCAGGATGTGCACATTGTCATAGGCACGGGCGATCTTAAAGATCTCGCTGAACTCATGAAAGCTTCCTTTGAATGTGCCCGGAGGAGTGATGGGGCCGAGGCCATCCGGTCCGTGGATCTCAGGATAATAAACAGGTGTTTTCCCCGTACACGAACGGGTGGCACCCATGATGACGGGGATCTCTTTTTGACCTGCAAGGTCAAGGATGTAAGCGATATTATTCGCGGCTTTATCACGTGCTGTATTTCCGTATCCCGATACGATCCCGATCACCTGTATGTCAGGGTGCATCAGGGTATACATGATGGCCAGGGTATCATCGATGCCCGGGTCGGCAAAGATCAATACATTCTTCACACTTCTTCACCTCCTTCCCTCACTATATGAGATAGAAAATGAAGGTTATGCCATTCCTCAGATCTTCTTCACTGAGATGGCGTCCCTCATTTTTTGGAGTGACCTTGAGGACTGATCTTTCCGCTTCATCATAATGGTCACATAAAGGGCGTCTACGATGCTCAGCTGACCGATACGGGAAGCGAGTGCTTCTGATCGGTAATCGGTTTCTTGGGATGATGTGAACAGAGGGACGTCGACACCGAGACTCATAGGGGACTTGGCAAAGTGGGTGATGGCAATCGTCGGGACACCGTTGCCCTTGGCTACCTCCAATACCTCGAGTAGATCCTTATTCGCCCCTGAATGGGAGATGAAAAAGATGAGGTCTTCACTGGTAAGCTGGGATGCTGATATCAGCTGCATGTGGGAGTCATTGTATGCAGTGGTCGTCATGCCTGTACGCAGGAACTTATGATGAGCATCCATCGCAACGAATCCTGATCCTCCGGTTCCATAAAATTCGATCCTGCGTGCTTTCAGCATCATCGCAACCGCCGATGTAAATGATTCCTCATCCATGATGGCGATGGAGTCTTCCAGCGTGCGGATATTGGAGCGGAACACCTTTTGTGCAATGATTTTTTCGCTATCCCCCTCTTCAATTGTCTCATGTATGTCATCAAGAGGGGTCACGATTTCGGCCGCCAGGGAAATCTTCATGGCCTGATAGCCTTTGAAACCGATGCGTTTGCAGAACCTGAAGACGGTGGCATCAGCTACGGACAGATCTTCTGCGAGCTGACTGATCGTAGAATGGATAATTTTTTCCGGGTCAGCAATAATAGTATTGGCGATTTTCTTTTCTTTTTCGCTAAATTGAGAATAGTGGGACCGGATGCGTGGTAAACAATGTTGAGGTGTGTCGGTTTGTCGCAATGTGGGGCCTCCTTGTAAGAGATGGTGGATGAAAATTATTTTAACCTATTGTACAATAGAAAAAAATATTATTTCAAATTTAGTATCGAGAAAATTTATTTCGTATTATACTATGGATGATGAAATGATGTTTATACAATCGAAAGGATGATGAAAGATGGGACAACAACAAATTGGTGTAGTCGGCGTCGGCGTCATGGGGAAAAGCCTTGCGCTGAATTTTGAAAGCCGTGGATATAAGGTTGCAATCTACGATGTATCGGAAGAGAAAGTGGCGGGTGCCCTTCAGGAGCACCAGGACAAAAATCTGACAGGCTTCCACCAGGTGGAAAAATTCATCGACTCCCTTGAAGTGCCAAGGAAGATCATGATGATGGTACCTGCAGGGAAGATCACGGATCTTGCCATTGAATCCATTCTTCCACACCTGGATAAAGGGGATATCCTCATCGACGGAGGAAATACATACTTCGAGGACACGGTGAGGCGCAATAAGGAGCTCGCTGAGCGAGGAATCAACTTCATCGGTGCCGGAGTATCCGGTGGCGAAGAAGGGGCCTTATACGGACCGGCAATCATGCCTAGCGGTCAGAAGGAAGCCTATGATCTCGTTGAACCATTCCTTACGAGCATTGCAGCCAAGGTCAAAGGGGACGCATGCAGCACCTATATCGGTCCTGATGGTTCCGGTCACTATGTGAAGATGGTGCATAACGGAATCGAATACAGCGATATGCAGTTGATCTGTGAAGCCTACTATTTGATGAAGAATGTCCTTGGACTGAGCGCGCAGGAGCTTCATGAAACATTCAAGGAGTGGAATGAAGGTGAACTTGACAGCTACCTCATCGAGATCACAGCCGATATTTTCACAAAGATCGATGAAGAGACGGGAGAACCTCTCGTTGAAAAGATCCTTGATACAGCAGGACAAAAGGGGACCGGTAAATGGACAAGCGTAAGTGCCCTGGATCTCGGCGTACCCCTTTCCATTATCACGGAATCCGTTTTTGCCCGTTTCATCTCGGCCATGAAGGAAGAGCGCGTGAAAGCGAGCAAGATCCTGAAGGGACCTAAAAACCAAACCTTCTCCGGTAACAAGGAGGAATTCATCGAGAGCATCCGTAAAGCTCTATATCTGAGCAAAATCTGCTCTTATGCACAAGGTTTCGCACAGCTTCAAGTTGCTTCTAAGGAATATGACTGGAACCTGAAGCTCGGTGAATTGGCGAAAATCTTCAGGGGTGGATGCATCATACGCGCAGGTTTCCTAGAAGAAATCATGAATGCATATGACCGTGATGGCGAGCTTTCAAATCTTCTCCTGGATGATTACTTCAAGGGAATCGTCGAAGGCTATCAGGAAGATGCCCGTGAAGTCGTGGCGACAGCGATCAAGCTAGGGGTGCCTGTACCTGGACTTGCGAGTGCCCTTGCCTATTACGACAGCTACCGTTCCGAATCGCTCCCTGCAAACCTCCTGCAGGCACAAAGGGACTACTTTGGAGCCCATACGTACCAACGGAAAGACAAAGAAGGTATATTCCATACCGACTGGTTAAGAAAATAATGCACAAAAACAAGCCTGGCATCGATGCCAGGCTTGTTTTATTATTCTTCGCTGGAAGAAGAGTCTTTGCTTTTATGCTTCTTCTTTTCATCCTTAAGGTCTTTGTGTAATTCATCCAAAGGGATGGAGTCGACTGTCTGTTCCTTTTCAGGGTCTGGAATGTCCCGGTCGTCACTCTCTCGTTTAGGCTGAACGTTCTCATCTTTCGACACCGCAGTTCCTCCTTTCTGTTGTAATAGTGAAATACCCTCATATTCCGCTCGGAAACATAAAAAAGGACATCCTGGTGGATGTCCTTTTTTATTAGATTTTTACGTCGACTTTTGCATCTTTCTTCAGATCTTCCACGTGCTTCACAAGCTGTTCTTGTTTCTTTTGCTGCTCAAGCTGTGATTTGATCTGCGGCTCTACATCCTCAAGTTTCGGTGCATCTTTAGAATCCTGGCCGCTTTGGCTAGTGTACTGTTCGTACATTTTTTTCACTTCGTCGTCTGTCACTTTTTCGGTCTTGATTTCTTTATCGACATATTTGGTATACTTGATGTTTTCGGCAATCTGATTTTTCAGTTCATCCATGGTGAATCCGGCATCTTTCATGGCTGCATTGAACTTTTTATCATCTTCATATTGCTTTTTGACTTCTTCGAGCTGCTTGTCCACTTCATCATCTGAAGCTTTATACCCTTTTTTATCGGCTTGTTGAAGTAGAAGTGTCTGACCTACAAGGCTATCGATGGTTTGTTCTTTAATCTGTTTGGCAGCATCCTTGGAGGTTGGGTCCTGACCCATTTGCTGATATTGCATTTGAGAAGAAGAGAGTACGTTGTTGTAGTCTTCCCCTTTGATTTTTTCATCATTTACGATGGCGACGACTTTATCGTTGTCGACTTTCTGCTTGTCCATCTTTTTTTGCATTTCTTTCATTTGTTTTGCTTGTTCTTCCTCGCTTTTTGCCTGTTCGGAGGATTTTTTACTATCATCGGATTTTTTTGCACTATCATCATTAGCTCCGCAAGCTGCGAGCAGCAGTACGGTCATAGCCGCTAAAAGGATCGTGAGTAAACGTTTATTCATAGTGATCTCCTTTCGAAACTGGGTTTCAAGCTTCTAAAGGGCATTTTAAAGGATTCCCGGAGAAAAAGAAAGTATTTGGGAGGATTAATTTCCTTGTAATTCCCTTGAAATAGAAGAGAAGCCATATAAAATGCGGGTTTATCGAAGACAAAACGTGTGACAGCCTGGTGAATGAAACATAACTGTAAGGAATTCGTGGTAAAAAAGGAGCCGCTGTCGATGGGGGTACCATCTCAGCGGCTCAAAATAATAGGGGACCTAAGAATACGGTCAAAACAACCTTCTATTGCATCATAAATGGATAACAGGATTTCCTCAAGGGAAGTCTGGCGCCATCTGGCCCGATATGGAAGGATTACATACTGTCTTGTTCTGCTCTTCTATGGAATTTAACGAAAAAAATAATTGTAGGCATAAATTCATCCTGCTTTCATTCTTTTCATTTGAGCTTCTCTGTTGTAAAATGTAGAAAGTTGGTTTAATATAAAAGACGCAACATATTGTGTTTTTCTTAAATTTCATAACAATATATTGTTTATAACCTATGATTGTGGTGTCGGATATCGACTTAAAAGGGAACCCGGTGAAATTCCGGGACTGTCCCCGCAACTGTAAGTGCAAACGAAAGAAGGAATGCCACTGTCCATCGGACGGGAAGGCCTTCGAGTAGGCAAAAAGCACAAGTCAGGAGACCTGCCAGGATCAGTACGTGTTATCTTCTTCGGGAATTGGGAGGATAGGCGAGGATTACCCTTGGCGTAGTATGCCTTGTGAATCTATCGTTTATGACTGCCCATCCTATGTGAATAGGATGGGCTTTTTTCATCCTCTCCCGACTAATAAAAGGGAGGAATACTAGTATGACATCAACCATTAACGGAACTACGGCATCCCATAGAGCGGAACGTCTATTAAGCGGGCTTCGGGAAAGCCATGAAGCATTGAATTGGGAGGAATACACTCAAAAGGTAGCCCTTTATACGGAAAATCAGCCAGGAGTGGAGGAAAAACAGCTTCTGCAGTTCTTGATCCTGTCTGCTGTTGAGCGTATTTCATCAAATGAACCTGATTGGACGTACGTGGCGGCCTCGCTATATTTGAAGAATCTCTACGCCATCAGTGCAAACGCAAGAGGTATGGAGCCTTACAAAGGCTTATATGAGCTTATCGGGACACTGACCGAGAAGAATCTGTATTCTACGAAATTACTGGATACATACAGCAAAGAGGAGATGGATCATCTCGAAAGTCTCATCCGTCCTGAACGGGATGAATTGTTCACTTACATAGGAATCGTCACCCTGTCAGAGCGTTATCTCACCAAGGATCATTCAGGGGTTTTATTCGAACTGCCGCAAGAGAGATTCATGATCATCGCCATGACGCTCTTGATGAATGAGCCGAAGGAGCACAGGCTTATGCTTGTAGAGGAAGCCTATTGGGCCCTGTCCAACTTGTATATGACTGTGGCAACCCCTACCTTCGCCAATGCCGGCAAGAGCTATGGACAGCTCTCAAGCTGCTTCATCGATACGGTGGAAGACGATTTGCGCAGCATCTACGACAGTAATACGGACGTTTCCACATTGAGCAAGAACGGAGGCGGGCTCGGTATCTATATGGGGAAAGTAAGAAGTCGCGGAAGTGATATCAAAGGATTCAAGGGGGTCAGCTCCGGTGTAATCCCATGGATGAAGCAGCTGAACAATACGGCTGTCTCCGTGGATCAGCTCGGCCAGCGCCAAGGGGCCATCGCCGTCTATCTGGATGTGTGGCACAAAGATATCTTCTCCTTCCTCGATACGCGATTGAACAACGGAGATGAGCGCCTTCGTACCCATGACCTGTTCACGGGCGTCTGTCTCCCTGATCTCTTCATGGAGCAGGTCGAGAATCGCGGGGACTGGTATCTGTTCGATCCTCATGAAGTGAAGACCATCATGGGCTATGCCCTTGAAGACCACTTTGATGAGGAAAAAGGATCCGGTACGTTCCGCGATAAGTACTGGGAATGTGTAAATGAGCCGGCTTTGTCCAAAGAAATCATCCCGGCGATCGATATCTTTAAGCGGATCATGATTTCCCAGCTTGAAACGGGCACGCCTTACATGTTCTATCGCGACAGTGTGAATCGTCAAAATGCAAATAGTCATAAGGGCATGATCTACTGCAGTAACCTTTGCACGGAAATCGCCCAAAACATGAGCCCGACTGTGATGGAAGAAGAAGTGGTCAAGGACGGGAAGATCATCACCTACAAAAATCCGGGAGACTATGTGGTGTGCAATCTTGCGTCCGTTTCCCTTGCAAGGACGGTACGGGATGGTCAGATGGAACGTGTCGTCACGATCGGGGTGCGGCTCCTGGACAATGTCATTGATCTCAATGATATCCCGGTCCTGCAGGCCCAGTTGACGAATGCACGGTACAGGGGTATCGGACTCGGTACATTCGGATGGCATCATCTCCTTGCCCTTGAAGGAATCAAATGGGAGAGCGATGAGGCGGTATCGTACTGTGACCATTTATATGAAGACATCGCCTTTTACACAATCAAGGCGAGTCAGGAATTGGCAGAAGAAAAAGGGGCATACCCTTACTTCCCGGGATCCGCTTGGGAGACTGGCGCCTACTTCACGAATAAGGGGTACGAAGGCGAGAGATGGTTGGAGCTTAAAGAAAAAGTGGAAAGCGCCGGTATCCGCAATGGATACCTGATGGCTGTCGCCCCGAACTCTTCGACATCCATCATTGCCGGATCGACGGCAAGTATCGATCCACTGTTCAGACTCGAATATTCCGAAGAAAAGAAAGACTATAAGATCCCGGTCACGGCACCTGACCTTTCACCGAAAACGACCTGGTACTATAAAACCGCTTATCATGTGGATCAGCATTGGAGCATCCGCCAAAACAAGGCAAGGCAGCATCATATCGATCAGGGGATTTCCTTCAACCTGTATGTGAGGAATGACATCAAGGCGATTGATCTGCTCAATCTCCACATGGACGCATGGAAATCAGATTTGAAAACGACCTATTATGTGCGGTCGACCTCTGTTGCAAACTTCGAAGAGTGCGAGAGTTGCCACAGCTAATAAGAAAGGATGGTAGAAATGGAAGGATTGAAAAAACGGGTGCTCGTTGACGAAACGGCACCGAATAAATCAACGGGGATCGTCAACGGAGAAAGCTCGAACATCCTGAACTGGGATGACGTGCGGTATACGTGGGCGTACCCCAAGTATAAGCGCATGCTCGGGAACTTCTGGACGCCATTCGAGATCAATATGGCAAAAGACATCAAGCAGTTCCCTCAGCTGACAGAAAAAGAACAGGAGACGTTCCTGAAGATCATCGGACTTCTTGCCCTCCTTGACAGTATCCAGACGGACTATGCGGGGAAAGTGGCAGATTACCTGACGGATTCGAGCGTGAATGCTCTCATGATCATCCTTGCCCAGCAGGAAGTGGTGCATAATCATTCCTATAGCTATGTGCTTTCAAGCATTGTACCGAAGAGCGTGCAGGATGAGGTGTTTGATTACTGGAAGAATGAGCCGATCCTGATGAAGCGGAATGAATTCATCACCAATGGATACAAAGAATTCGTCGAGGCCCCGACGGTGGATAAACTGCTCAGGTCCATCATTTACGATGTAATCCTCGAAGGATTGTTCTTTTATTCCGGATTCGCCTTCTTCTATAATCTGGCAAGGAACCAGAAGATGGTTGCGACCAGCACGATGATCAATTACATCAACCGTGACGAACAGCTCCATGTCGGACTGTTTGAGAAGATCTTCAAGGAAGTGCTGGCAGAGAATCCTGAATACGATACGGATGAGCTCAAACGATACGGCACAGAAGCTTTCAAAGAAGCGGCGATCCTTGAGATTGAATGGGGGAAAGAAATCATCGGAACCCATATGGATGGTCTCATGTTCAGTGACCTGGAGGCCTACATTAAGTTCATGGCAAATAAAAGGGCCAAACAGCTCGGGTTTGAAGAGCCATTTGAAGGGTTCAGATCCAACCCACTCAAATGGATCATCGCCTATCAGGAAGTCGATATGGGTAAAACCGATTTCTTTGAGCAAAAATCAAGACAATATACAAAAACATCCGACGCGAATGGGTTCGATGAACTCTGAACGCGAAAAAGGCAGTCCTGTATGGGGCTGCCTTTTTGATGTACTTTCAACGATCTGCACATCTCCATGTTTAGAAAGGGAGTTCAGGGGAAAACACCCAACAAATAGTAAAAGGAGATGATCAAGGTGGCAGAAACGAATGTCGATCAGAAGGTGGAAGACAAACTCAGCAATATGTCCCAGGATAAAAAGGAGGACATCCTTGAAAATTTTGACCATTTCAAACAATACTTAGGCAAGAAGGTATCGCTCGCAGAGAAACTTGGCCTTGGTGAAGAGCAGCAGGCAAAGGCAGCACAAAAGGTAGGGGATTATCTGGCGGCTCATGAAGAACCGAAAAACCGTGAAGAGAAATTACTCTATGAACTCTGGAAAGCAGGGGATGAGAAGGAGCAGCATATGCTATCCCACATGCTCGTGAAACTCGTACATCAAGAAGGCTGAATTAAAATAGGGATGCGGGAGAGGCATCCCCTTTTTCCGTAAAATGTCCCAGAACAAACAAGAAACGCGCGGTGCCTTAGCACCGTGCGTTTCTTGTTTGTTCATCCGTTTTGGATCGTGGGGGATACTTCCACTTCGACATTTCCTTTTAAGGCCCTTGTGATCATACAGGATTGTTCGGCCTTGTACATCAATTTTTCGGCCAGGGCATATTCCTTATCCGTAGGCCGGTCGAGTGTGAGTACAGGACGGTGTAGAATGCGTTTATAGGTGATGACGCCCTTTTCCACTTCCACTTGACCCTCTGAGGTCATCCTCAGGTTCAACTTGTTGATCTTGCTTCGCTCGAGCATGGCGGCCAGGGTGATGATATAGCAGGTTGCCGCGGCACCGAGAAGCATCTCATCTGGATTGGTGCCTGCACCGGGTCCATCCATTTCAGGCGGGATCGAGATGTCGGTGGTCAATGTCTTGCCGGACATCGTACCCACATCGTTCCTGAGGCCGGGCCAGTCAGTATCGATAAAGAATGAATGTATAGCCATGATATCTCTCCGTTCTGATAGTAGTTCCTCTCTATACTATAGGGTGATGGGGTCCTCTTGCAATGAAATGGCTCCTCCACATCCAAAGTGGTACGAATCGAGCGAATTGGGTAAAATACAGTATCAACTCGTATGAGGGGAATGAACATCATGAATGATTATATCAAACAGGTTTTCAGTCGATTTTTTCAGGAGCGCTTTTACGATCAAGCGGCACAGCTTGCCTACTATCTGCTATTGTCTTTATTTCCTTTTTTGCTATTTGTGTTTTCGTTGATCAGCTATCTGCCGATTTCCGAAACGAATGTGCTGTTGCTGATCAAGCCGTTTGCCCCTGAAAATTCCTATGACATCATAGAGAAGAATGTTGAGAGGGTCCTCTACAATCAAAGAGGGGATGTATTATCTCTCTCCCTCATTTTCACTTTCTGGCTTTCCTCCATGGCGGTACAATCCATGGTGAGGTCGATGAATCAGGCCTACGGCATCCAGCGAAAGCAGCCGTTCCTGGTCGCCCTCTTTTATGATTTTCTCTTGACGGTGGGATTCATGGTCCTGATCTCCTTCTCCCTCATCGTTCCGATTGTGGAGGAATTCATCCGCCATACCCGGATCGCAGAGGGACACATCACAGGAGGGTGGGAGCCCCTTTGGGTCATCGGAAAGTGGGGGCTGAGCTCGGTCTTCATGTTCTTTTTATTTCTTTTCCTCTATTATGTCGTGCCGAGTAAAAGGATGCTGCTCCGCTATGTTGTGCCGGGTGCCATTGTCGCTACATTCGGCTGGCAGTGTGTATCCTGGCTGTACGGTTCCTATGTGAAATTGACGGATTACTCCCAATTCTACGGACAGATGGGGAGCGTGATCACCCTGATGGTCTGGTTCTACCTTTCATCGACCATCCTTCTCATCGGTGGCCTGCTGAACGGGACCATCTCCATCAAGCATAATCGTACCTCCGGTTGATTTACGCCGGAGGTTATTTTTTCTGTCGTAAATGGGGAAATCGTTCTATAATGGAATAAAGGAGGGAGTCAGTTGAATACATATCCCAATGCAAAGAATACGATGGAACTGATCAAACAGCTTGTAGAAATCCCCAGTCCTTCAGGGAATACGAGGGAAATCATCCGATTCGTTGAAGAAGAGCTCGGTGGCCTTGGGCTTGAGATGAAGCGGAATCATAAAGGGGCACTCCTCATCACAATCCCGGGAGAGGATCAAAGTCGTCACCGGATGCTGACGGCTCATGTGGATGCCCTTGGTGCCATGGTCAAAGAAGTGAAGGGGAATGGCCGTCTTCGCCTCTCCATGATCGGCGGTTTCAGATGGAACGCCGTTGAAGGGGAGAACTGTAAGATCGAGACTTCCTCCGGTAAAGTATACACGGGGACGATCCTTATGCACCAAACCTCTGTCCATGTTTACAAAGATGCGGGTGAAGCGAAGAGGGATGAAGTGAATATTGAGGTGCGCATCGATGAAAAGGTGCGAAACGAAGAAGAAGTCAAGGGTCTTGGCATTGAAGTTGGGGACTTTGTATCGTTCGATCCACGTGCCGAAATCACCGACAGTGGATTCATCAAGTCAAGGCATCTTGACGATAAGGCGAGTGTGGGCATGCTCATGAAACTGATCCGGCAAATCCAATCTGAGGGGATCACACTACCCTATACGACTCACTTCCTCATCTCGAACAATGAGGAGATCGGATATGGGGGTAATTCGAATATCCCGGCCGAGACGGTTGAATACCTCGCTGTCGACATGGGGGCAATCGGGGACGGGCAATCGACGGATGAATATACGGTTTCCATCTGCGCAAAGGATTCCAGCGGACCCTATCATTACGGATTGAGGAAACATCTGGTAAGACTGGCAGAAGAAAATGGCGTAGACTACAAAGTCGATATCTACCCGTACTATGGATCCGATGCTTCAGCCGCGATCAGGGCAGGTTTCGATATCGTCCACGGACTGATCGGTGCAGGAATCGACTCATCACATGCATATGAACGTACGCATGAATCATCGATCCTCCATACGGAAACCCTGCTTTGGCACTATGTCCGTTCTGTCATGGCCGATGCGTAAAGATCTCCTTCCACTTTATGTGGAAGGTTTTTATATAGGATAGGGGATGCAGGATGTATTTCTCTTATCAAATGAACGATGGTAAGGTAAAATAGAAACAACTTTAAAAGTAAACGAGGTACGAATAATGAATACATACACATTACTTGAAAGCATGAAGTTGAAAACCATATATGGAGAACTGCCGGAAGAAGTGAACGGGATCTTCGTGGACTCCAGGAAAGTGACGGAGGGCAGCGTATTCGTCTGTACGAAAGGATACACAGTCGACGGCCATGATTTTGCCCAAGGGGCAGTCGAGAAAGGTGCGCGCCTCATCATTGCGGAAAAGCGCCTTGATATCGATGAGTCCAAAGCAGCCCTTGTCGTTGTAAAGGATTCCTTCAAGGCATTGGCGCTCCTTTCCAACAAGTACTATGATTATCCATCACAAAAGATGAATATGTTCGGCATTACGGGAACGAACGGCAAAACGACAGTAACGAATCTCATCCATTCGATCCTGAAGCGTGATGGACAGCGTTCTGCGCTGTCCGGTACAATCGGGTTCAATCTGGACGGTGAGCTCTTCCCAAGTGAAAATACGACCTGTGATAACCTGACGAATCAGCAGATGATCCGGGAAGCACTCGATAAGGGAATCGACAACTTCACCCTGGAGGTATCCTCTCATGGACTCACCCTAGGCCGTCTATGGGGAGTGGACTTTGACGTAGTGGCATTCACGAATCTCAGTCACGACCATCTCGATTACCATGGAACGATGGAACACTACGGTTATGCCAAAGGACTTTTATTCTCTCAGCTGGGGCAGTCACTGGATAAGCCTAAATATGTCGTCTTGAATGCAGATGAAGAATGGTACGATCGTTACAGCAATATGACCGCCCATGAAGTCATAAGCTATGGACTTGATGCCCATGCCGACTTCAAGGCAGATAACGTCGAGTACTACAATGATAAGACGACGTTCACCCTCCAATCCCCAGAAGGAGAGTACGAGGTCGAGATGAAGCTTCTCGGCAGGTTCAATGTATATAATGCACTGACGGCCATGGCTTCCCTGTTTGCAAAAGGCATGGAGGTACAACGGATCGTCGAGATCTTCCGTGATCTCCCGCCGGTGGACGGACGTATGCAGAAAGTCGAGATGGAGGCACCTTTATCGGTCTACATCGACTACGCCCATACACCTGATGCGATTGAAAAAGCAATCGAATCGGTCATGCCCTTCAAGGAAAACAAAATCATCTTCCTTGTCGGTACGGGTGGAAACCGCGATAAGTCGAAACGCCCGACGATGGCAGAGAAGGCATCGATTGCAGACTATGTGATCCTGACGACGGATGATCCAAGATATGAGGAATATGACAGCATCCTTAAAGACCTGGAGAAAGGCATGCAGCATGATCAGTATGCATTGATCGGGGATAGAGGCGAAGCCGTCAAGCATGCCATTGAGGTCTCTGAACCAGGGGATATCATCATCTTCGCAGGAAAAGGCCATGAAGATTATCAAATCATTGAAAACACCAAGTACCCACACAGCGATAAACAGATCGCCATTGAGGAAAGCCGTACAAAATACGTGCATCATTCATGATACAAAACCGGCCGGGAATCACTTCCCGGCCGGTTTTTTGCATGGAAAAAGGGTCCCCTACTGGGAACCCTTAAACGATACGAAAGAGATTAGACAAACATTCCGGCGATGGCCGCACTGAGAAGTGACGCAAGTGCACCGGCTAGCACTGCCCGTAACCCCATTTTTGCGATTTCAGGTCGACGGTTCGGTGCGAGATTTCCAAGTCCGCCTAGGAGGATCCCAAGTGAAGAGACGTTGGCGAAACCGCAAAGGGCGAAGGAAATGATCGCAACCGCTTTGTCAGACAGGTCACCGATAACAGGAGCAAAATTGGAATATGCAACGAATTCGTTGATCACGAGCTTTTGCCCGATGAAATTCCCTGCCGTGACCGCTTCGCTCCAAGGGACACCGATCGCCCATGCAAGTGGAGAGAAGACGTAGCCAAGGATCAGTTCAAGGGTAAGGTCAGAATAACCGAATACTCCCCCGATCAAACCAAGTATCCCGTTAATTAGGGCGACGAGTGCAATGAATGCAAGAAGCATGGCCCCGATATTCAAGGCGAGCTGCAACCCGACGCTTGCCCCTTTGGCAGCGGCATCGATGACGTTGGCAGAATCAGAATCAGCTTCCATTTTAAAGCTGTCGGGTTCAGGTGTCTCATCGGTTTCAGGCACGAATAGCTTGGCCATAACGAGTCCAGCGGGAGCAGCCATGAAGCTTGCGGCAAGCAGATACTCGAGAGGCACGCCAAGAAGGGAATAGCCCACGAGGACAGATCCTGCAACGGAAGCCAGTCCACCCGTCATGACGGCGAATAGTTCCGATTTGGTCATGGTAGACAAGTAAGGTCTGATCACGAGCGGCGCTTCCGTTTGCCCTACGAAGATGTTGGCCGCTGCTGAAAGGGATTCAGCTTTTCGGGTACCCAGAAGCTTCGATAGCGCTCCTCCGATGATTTTGATGAAGAATTGCATGATATTCAGGTAGTACAATACCGATATGAGAGCTGAGAAGAAAATAACGACTGGAAGCACATTAAAAGCGAATACATATCCAATCCCGGATTTTTCAGTGAATAATCCACCGAATAAGAAATCAATCCCTTCATTGGAATAGTTGATGATTTCATTAATTCCAAGGGTTAGCCCTTTAAGTGCGCTTTGTCCCCATGATGTTTCCAAAACAAGGAAGGCGAAAATGATCTGTATGATGAGCCCGCCGATCACACTCCGATAGTTGATGCGTTTCTTATCGGATGAGAAAAGAAAGCCGATTCCCAACACAACTAAAATTCCAAAAATCCCCCATAAATACTGCATTCTGTCACCTCTTAGTAGTATGTTTTTCTGGTTGTTCGGTTTTTTATTTTACAGTTCTTTCAGAAGTCTGACAACCACCAATTTTAAAGAAGTACGGACATCTATGCAGTATAGTGTGCACAAATATAGCGTTTTCATGAAAAGGCATACATTTTGTGTGATATAAAAACTTTTTGGCGATATTGGATGAAAAAGGATCTACTATATATCTGGAGAAATGGTACAGAACATCAGAGATTTATTGCAAAGTCAGTATAGAAAGAATATGATGGGAAAGTGAGTACGACAAGAAAGGAAAGAACTAATGAAAATAGACTTTATCGAAGAAGTAAAATCAAGACGTACATTTGCGATCATATCCCATCCGGATGCCGGTAAAACCACTCTGACAGAGCAACTGCTGCTGTTCGGCGGAGCCATCCGCGCAGCCGGGACGGTCAAAGGGAAAAAGACCGGGAAGTATGCCACTTCCGACTGGATGGAAATTGAAAAGCAGCGGGGGATTTCTGTCACAAGTTCCGTGATGGCCTTCGACTATAACGATTTCCGTGTCAATATCCTCGATACCCCTGGTCACCAGGATTTCTCCGAAGATACGTACAGAACCCTCATGGCCGTAGATAGCGCCGTGATGATCATCGACTCTGCTAAAGGGATCGAGGCCCAAACGCTGAAGCTGTTCAAAGTATGCCGCATGAGAGGTATCCCGATCTTCACCTTCATCAATAAACTTGACCGCCAGGGACGAGAACCATTGGAACTCTTGGAAGAGCTCGAAGAAGTACTGGGGATCCAATCATATCCGATGAACTGGCCGATCGGCATGGGGAAAGAATTCCTCGGTATCTATGATCGCTTCCATAATCGCATCGAACAATTCCGAGTGGAAGAGGAGGACCGCTTTATTTCCCTGAACGATGAAGGAGAAATTGCCGGTGACCATCCATTGACTGATAGCGGTTTATACCAGCAGGCCCTTGAAGACATCCTTCTGTTGAATGAAGCAGGGAATGAATTCTCGAAAGACCGCATCGCCTCAGGCGAACTCTCTCCTGTATTTTTCGGCAGTGCCCTGACGAACTTCGGGGTGCAGACCTTCCTTGAGACGTACCTGCAGTTCGCGCCGTCTCCTCAACCGAGAAATTCGGATGCAGGGGAAATCGAGCCGACAGCAGAAGAATTCTCCGGATTCGTATTCAAGATCCAGGCGAATATGAATCCTGCCCACCGTGACAGGATTGCCTTCGTACGGATTTGTTCTGGACAATTCGAGCGTGGAATGACCGTTAATCTCCCGCGCACAGGCAAGCCGATCAAGCTCAGTCAATCGACCCAGTTCCTGGCAGATGATCGAAGCACCGTCAATGAAGCGGTCAGCGGGGACATCATCGGCGTATATGATACCGGGACCTATCAGATTGGTGATACCCTTGTTCAAGGGAAGAAGAACTTCCAGTACGAGAAACTGCCCCAGTTCACTCCTGAATTATTCGTACGGGTGACGGCGAAGAACGTCATGAAGCAGAAACATTTCCAAAAAGGGATCCTCCAGCTTGTCCAAGAAGGAGCCATCCAGTACTACAAAACGCGTACGGAGGATGTCATCCTCGGGGCTGTCGGGCAGCTCCAGTTCGAAGTATTCGAGCACCGCATGAAGAATGAGTACAATGTAGATGTGAAAATGGAATCCGTCGGTTCCAAAATCGCACGCTGGATCGAGAACGAGGAAGATGTCAAGGACACGATGTCCAGCCAGCGAAGCATGTTGGTGAAGGATCGTCATGGACAGATGGTCTTCTTATTTGAAAATGACTTCGCTATGAGATGGTTCCAGGATAAACATCCTGAAATTAAACTGTATAGCCTGCTATAAGGGAAAAGCCGCAGCGTGTTGCTGCGGCTTTTTTGCAAGCTTAAATAAGGCAGGTGAGGGGGAGAAGTTGAAAGAGAGAGGATGAAAAGTGTGGGTGAATAGGCCGATTTTAAGAGTCGGGCCCACAGGTGCACTAAGATTTTTCATCATATAAAGTGAAAATACTGGCTTTATATAGGTAAAAAGATTTAGTATTGAAGGAAAGACATGTGAAATGAGGGAGACATATGAAAACCACGTGCATCCATTGCGGTGTGACCATGCAGTATGAATCCGAGGGTCAATTGACTGTGCCATCGATCGGACAATCGTTTATCTATCGGTCCAGGGAGGAGTTGGAAGGGGCTGCGAAGTCACTTGCTGATCATTCGGCTGAGATTCAAGTTCATTTAAATGGCAAATACCAGATGACCGCCTCTGAACTCCACTATCGTCTCAAATATGAAGAGCTCGTCACATTGATTCAGTCTGAGCGATTCATCAGTCATCTCCAGCCTATAATCAATGTGGCTTCAGGGGAAATATACGGCTATGAATCATTATTGAGGAGTGATTCAAGGGCATTGAATCCGGGGCTTTTATTCAAAGCGGCATCCCTTACAGGATTTCACTCCATGCTTGACCAGAAGGCGAGACGCGCAGCCATTGAGGCGAAGAGCAAATACGTTCCACACGGAGTGAAGAGCTTTATCAATTTCCTTCCATCCACTATTTACAATCCGGAATTTTGTTTGCGTCATACATTCCAGATCGTGGAAGATTACGGAGTCGATCCGAAAGATCTTGTGTTCGAAGTGGTAGAAACCGAGAAAATCGATAACATTGATCATTTGAAAAAGGTATTGAACGTGTATAAAAGGGAAGGGATGAAAGTGGCACTCGATGATGTGGGCTCTGGTTTTGCCAATCCCGAACTTCTTACCCTACTTAAACCCGACTACGTGAAAATCGACCGGTCCTACATCGATCATTGTGATGAGAATCCGGACAACCAGGCCTTTCTGCGTAAAATCATCCATTTGGCGCGAGAACTGGGCATCACCGTGCTCGGCGAAGGGATCGAGAGAAAAGAAGAACTCGATTATTGCCGCAGCATTGGCATCGATCTTGCGCAGGGCTATTTTATTGGAAAGCCGATGGAGCGTCCGTTGATCCCTTCATTAACTTTTGATTGACAAAAACAAAAGCCGTGATAAAATACTCATATATTACTTTAACGCTTAAAAGCGTTTAAGGAAAATAGTGAGAGTAAACGATCCTGAAACAGCACAGTAGGTTGAAGGGAACAGCAATCAGAGATCAGGCGGTTTGGTGAAAGCCTTGAGTTCCTTTTAAGTGAATTACACTGCTTCTGGAGGGAAACCTCTAAAAAGGGATCGGAAAGATAAAGTGGGGATGGCCCCTCAGGCGTTACACGCTGAAGGCCGTTTCAATTAGGGTGGTACCGCGGAGAGCTCTTCGTCCCTATTTCAGGGAAAGGGCTCTTTTTTTCGTCCTTTCCCGCCCACCAGCTTAGATAAGGAAGTGATATACGATGAACAAACATATTTCAAACACACCGAAAGTCTGGGAAGCTGCCTTCATCCTCATCATTGTTCTATCCATGATCGGTACGTTTCTCATCAAACTGGAGACGGTTCCTCATATTCCGATAGCCGTTGCCCTCATCCTTCTAATCGTTTACGGATTGGTCAAGAAGGTCTCCTTTAAGTCAATAGAAGAAGGAATGCTCTCAGGTATTCAGGGAGGGCTTGGTGCCATTCTCCTGTTTGTATTCATCGGGATGCTCGTAGGAAGCTGGCTAACAAGCGGTACGATCCAGACCATCATGTATGGTGGATTTTCATTCCTCACCCCCGCTTATTTTTATGCTATTGCCTTTTTGGTCACCGCCCTTTGTGGAGTGATTGTTGGAAGCTCTTTGACCACAGCAGCAACGATCGGTGTCGCCATCATCGGGATTTCCGAAACCATGGGGTTATCCATGGGAATCACAGCTGGAGCCATTGTGTCAGGAGCGTTTTTCGGGGATAAAATGTCACCATTATCCGATACCACAAATCTTGCATCTTCCGTCGTAAAGGTGGACCTTTTTGAACACATCAGGAATATGGCTTGGACTACGATCCCTGCTTTCATCATTTCGGTGATCCTGTTTGCAGTACTGTCACCGAAAGGGACAAGCGCCGGTCTGGGAGACTTGAATGCCCTTAAGCAGGCATTGGGTGAAACGGGGGTTGTTCATTGGTACAGTCTGATTCCGCTGATCCTCCTTATCGTCATGGTGATGATGAAGGTCCCAGCTTTGCTGACACTCGCCATCAACATTGTCGTTTCCACCGGATTGGCGTTCATTCATGGCATGATAGGCGGAAAAGCAATCTTGAATGCACTGTTCTCGGGATATGTTTCAAAATCCGGAAATGAAGCCCTCGATTCCCTGTTAACCAGGGGAGGAATCGACAGCATGATGTTTACCATCGGCCTTGTCATCCTGTCTCTCAGTCTGGGCGGCCTTTTATTCAAGCTCGGGATCATACCGGTCCTTTTGACAAAAGTCAGCTCCATTCTTCAATCTGCAAGCAGGACAATTTTAACTACTGCCTTGACGGCAATCGGGCTAAACTTTGCCATCGGTGAGCAATACCTTTCCATCCTGTTGACGGGGGAAGCATTCAAGGATCAGTACAAAAAAATCGGGCTTCATCCCAAGAACCTCTCCAGGACGCTTGAAGACGCCGGAACGGTCATCAACGCCCTTGTTCCATGGGGAGTGAGCGGTATCTTTATTGCGGAGGTACTCGGTGTACCGACACTCACCTATCTTCCGTTTGCCTTCTTCTGCCTTTTGTCACCGATCCTGACCATCCTGTTCGGCTTCACGGGGTGGACGATCACGAAACTAGATGGAAAAACCGCTGAGCGCTAATGCTCAGCGGTTTTTTTTAGCGGATGGACATACCAGGCGAAAAGCTTATTGCCCAAGATGAGCATGGTGATATGGAAAAGGGGCAACGTGAAGGCCCCACTGATTCCACGAACATCAAGGAAAGTGAAGTGAATCAGTCCGTAATCAAGGATGATCAGAATCAACACGGTGACCCAGAAAGCCCCTTTACTGTTCGGACGATAAAAGATGTTCACGGTGTAGAGGTAATTGCATACCCACGAATAAATGCTGTTCCCCGTTATCGTATTCCTCATCCCGTCTGAAAAGAGAGGCATGGGGATATTGTAAAGGTCAAGCAATGGAGAAAGAATCCAAGAGATGGAAAGAGTCAGGACGGACAATGAAAAATAGAGCGTGATAAAATGGACTTTTCCCAGCGCCGGTTCTGACATCCGCGTCCACCAGCTCTTTGAAAGGTAAGCCCCGAGAAGGAGGAATATGCTTGTATAGATGCTTTTCCACCAGTAATGTTCGTATATGCCGACTGATACGAACCAACTTTCGACCAGGTAAAAGAAAGCGATGATGAGCAAGATCCATCCCAACTTCAATCGCTTGACGGCGATGACAGTAAGAGACACAGGAACTGAAAACGCCTGGGAGCTGATTGAACCGAGAACACTGTCGTTATAATGATTGGAAAGGATGGCAGGATCGTATTCATAACTTCCACCGAGTATGAAAATAAGGAATTCGAACACATAAGCCAATCCAGAGATGAAAAGCCAGAAGACGACGATCTTGCCGGCTTGATCCCGATTTGTCATCATGAGGAACCCGAGGATCAACAATGAAAGTATCACGAGAATCAAAAACGGGAGGGAATTGGTCATCATTCGCTCTCCTTACGTGTGAGGTTATGATGTATTGTTTGCAGAAAGATAGGAATTATGACGATAGGCGCACAATATGATACTGGGGCATCTTATAGATTGAAGGATTTTCCTTTAGCCTTTATAGTTGATACTATCAACAAGATAATAGAGAAAGGGGAAAGACACCGTTTGAAAATAAGTGATTTTTCCATACGTAGACCGGTATTCACAATCGTCACCATGATCCTGATCCTGATTCTTGGAGGGGTTTCCCTGTCCAGGATCCCCCTGAAGCTGATCCCGGATCTGAATCCACCTGTCGGGGTGGTCGTGACTTCCTATCCAGGAGCAGGGCCGCAAGAAGTGGTGGAAAAAGTAACGAAGCCTCTTGAAGAAAGCCTTTCCACACTTCCGGGATTGAAAAACGTCCAATCGACTGCACAAGAAGGATCGAATTTCATCCTCATGGAATTCTCATGGTCCACATCCATTGAAGAAATCGAGAATGATGTCCTGCAGCGGATCGATCAGGCACCGCTTCCCGACGAAGCGGAAAAACCAAGATTCCTGAAGTTCGACCCTGCACAATTCCCGATCATCCAGTTCTCCCTGAAAGCGGAGGGGGACAATGCTTCCCTTCGGACGTTGGCGGAGCGGATGAAGCTTGAACTCAACCGAGTTGAAGGAGTCGCCAACGTAAATGTTACAGGTTCGTTCGAAGATGAAATCACCGTCAATCTGGACCAGGATGCCCTCGAGAAAAAAGGGCTGAGCCAGAACGATGTCGTAAATACCCTCCGGAGCAACAACATCACATCACCGGGGGATACGATCGATACCGAAGGGAAGACGCTCACGACACGTGTCATGAGCGAGTTGAAGTCGGTGAAGGAAATCGAGGAGCTAACTGTAACCGTCGATCCTAAAACGGGTAAGAAAGTTCCCCTATCCGATGTGGCAGATGTGGAGATGAAGCCGGTGGATGATAATACATACACCCGTGCCGATAAAGAGCCTGCCGTGCTTTTCAGTGTGCTTCAGCAATCGGATGCCAATACCGCTACGGTGTCAAAGGCATTCCAGACCGCATTGGATGACCTCCTTGAACAGGAACAATATAAAGACGTGGATGCGGAAGTACTGTTCGATCAAGGAGATTACATCACTGACGCCATCGGAAGCATCACGAACTCCCTCCTTCTTGGCGGGGTGTTTGCAATGATCGTCCTATTCCTATTCTTGAGGAACGTCAGAAGTCCTTTGATCGTCGGGGTTTCCATTCCGTATTCAGTGGTCGTGACCTTTGTACTGATGTTCTTTGCAGGCTTCAGCCTGAATATTATGACCCTTGGTGCACTCGCACTCGGTATCGGGATGCTGGTCGATAACTCGATTGTCGTCATTGAAAACATCTACAGACATCTTGCCATGGGGAAACCACGTAAACAGGCAGCCAGTGAAGGGGCAAAGGAAGTGGGAGGAGCCATCACTGCTTCCACACTGACAACCGTAGCCGTCTTTCTTCCCGTCGTGTTCATTTCCGGACTCATAGGGGAGATCTTCACTGAATTTGCCCTGACGATATCCTTCAGCCTCTTCGCCTCACTTGTAGTGGCCCTGACCGTTGTGCCGATGATGGCAAGCCGCATGCTCAAGGAGCCGAAAGGGAATCTTGAGGCAAGAAGAAGAAGGTCGAAGTCCCGCAGCAGGTTCAAGCGCTCGGTGGAGTGGGCCTTGTCCCATCGTACCATTGTCCTGCTGGCGACCCTTATCCTGCTCGGTGTGAGCAGTTGGGGAGTCACAAAGGTAGGAACGGAATTCCTGCCGGCAACGGATGAAGGATTCTTCACCATGAGGGTGGAACTTGAAAACGGTTCTTCCGTCAATGAAACGAACGCTGTCGTTAAAGCGATCGAAGGAGAGCTTGAAAACGAAAAGAACGTGCAAACAGCTGTCAGCCTCGTGGGGACTGACCAAGAGCAGTCATTCAGGGGAGGAAAGTCGGGGAATATTGCAGAAATCTATGTGAAGATGAAGCCATTTGATGACCGTGAGCAGTCCATCTTCTCATTTGCCGATGAAGTAAAGCCGAAACTGGAGAAAGCGGCTAAAGAACAAAATGATTCGGCAAACATCGTATTCAATCTCCAATCAACTTCCGGTTCCAGCCCCCAGACCCTCACGTTCAATTTGAGAGATACGAATGAAAAACGTCTGGATGATGGAGTTGAAAAGCTTCAAAAGGAATTAGAAGGGATGGATGACGTAAACGAAGTCACGACGGACCGCATGGAAACGATCAAGGAAGTTCAGATGAAGGTTGATCGCGCGAAGGCGCTCGATCAGGGCCTCGCTCCTTCCCAGATCGGTTCATTGGTTCAGGATGTGACCAGAGGGGTTACGGCTACACAGATCGTCACGGAGGACTCAGAAGTTGTGAGCGTGTTCGTCAAATATGACCGTGACATTACCGAAAATCTGGACTCGTTGAAAAAACTCCTGATTCCCAATGGTCAGGGAGCATTCATCCGGCTGGACTCTGTCGTTGATTTCTCCATAGAAGACGGACCGGTGAGTATCAAACGGATCGATCAACAGTCTGCTGTTCAATTCACGGTGAATTATGCGTCGAGTACGAACCTTGGAACAATTTCCAATAATGTAGAAAAGAAAATAGACAAGCTCGATCTTCCTGATGAAACCCAAGTATCTTTCTCAGGGGAAAAAGAGCTTCTGGACGATTCGATCAATGATATGATCCTTGCACTTGTTCTGGCACTTGTCCTGGTATACATGGTCATGGCTGCCCAGTTCGAATCATTCAAGTATCCATTTGTCATCATGTTCACGGTTCCACTCATGGTCATAGGAGTCGCACTGGCCCTCTTCCTGACCGATACCCCGATCAGCGTCCCGGCCGTGATTGGTGTCATCATACTGGCAGGTATCGTTGTGAACAATGCCATCGTCATCGTAGATTATATCAAGCAGCGTAAGGAAGACGGGATGGGGAGTTTTGAAGCCATTGTCACTTCCTCACAGGACCGGATCCGTCCGATCCTCATGACGGCGCTGACGACGATCCTTGGACTCGTGCCCCTTGCCCTCGGTTTAGGTGAAGGGACGGAAATCAACCAGCCTATGGCCATTGCCGTAATTGGAGGATTACTCACCAGCACGCTGCTGACTGTGTATATCATTCCCGTCATGTACAGCCTTTTTGATAAAGAGACACGAAGAAAAGCAACAAGGAAAAGAATGGATTAAGCCATGGAGCCGGCCCCTCAAGGGGTTCGGCTTTTTTGAATGAGAAAGGAAATTAACGGTCGGATCGGTGATCGTCATGATTAAACAGAATTGAGGTCTCCTGACATATTTAGGGGGAGATTGGTCACAATAGGGGGAGAAGAAGCTAGGAGGAGTCCAGAATGCCATTTTCCACCCATCACCCATTACCAGTGAACGTGAGGCAGATGCCGCGTGAAATCATCCATTACAAAACTTGAAGCCATTCTTTGGAGCATTGCACTGCCTGGCTTTCCTCAGCTTCTAGTCGGATTGTGGTTCAAAGGGGCGCTTCTGGTCCTTTTAGAAATTTTCATCAATGTCATGAGCGACTTCAACCTGGCCATCATGTACAGTTTTTTGGGTGAGACGGAAAAAGCCGCTGGAGTCATCGATTATCAATGGTTGATGTTCTATCCGTGTCTATACATGTTTGCGATGTGGGATGCGTATAAAATCGCTTCAAATCAAAAGGAAAAACTCAGCTATCTTCCGTTTGTTTTTTCGGCTTACTTTGTAACGGTCGGCCTGATGGTCTCCCCGAAAGTCCATCTGTTCGGAGCATTTATCGGACCCATTTTCCTTCCGATGCTGTTCGTCATTCCTGGAGTGGCGGTCGGCCTTTTGGTCAGAGCAATCGTGATCCGCTTCAGCAGATGAATTTATTTCTTTACTTCCTGTGGGAAATAAGGTACGATTTAGGTATAAATTTAATCGTTTTCTACCTGTCAAAGGGGAGTAGCTATAGGTTAACACCTAAACAAAGTCGTCAGTTCATGGGTTATGCCCATCGGCTTTGTTGGCATATCGACTATGCTAAGCAAGACCTTTGCCTTATTTAGGCAAGGGTCTTTTTCTTTTGATAAAATCCTTGCCTAATGGAAAACTAATCTTATCATTGGGAGGGACTAATACTATGGATGCATCAATGTTATTAGAGTATGGATGGGTACTTCTCATCCTCATCGGTCTGGAAGGAATCCTTGCAGCCGATAATGCAGTTGTCATGGCCGTCATGGTCAAACATCTACCTGAAGAGCAGCGGAAGAAAGCGTTGTTCTATGGGCTGATGGGTGCTTTTATCTTCCGTTTCGCCGCCCTTTTCCTCATCTCATTCCTTGTGAATGTATGGCAGGTGCAGGCAATCGGAGCCATTTACCTGTTCTACGTCGCCATCCATCACTTCATCAAGAAGCGTAAGGGTGAAGGGGCAATCGATAACGCCGAGAACAAAGGGTCAGGTTTCTGGATGACTGTCTTGAAAGTCGAGCTTGCGGATATCGCCTTTGCAGTAGACTCCATGTTGGCCGCTGTGGCCTTGGCCGTAACACTTAGACCGACAGGATGGTTTGAAGTAGGGGGAATCGATGGTGGACAGTTCACCATCATGTTCCTAGGCGGTGTCATCGGTCTTGTGATCATGCGATTCGCTGCTACATGGTTCGTCAAGCTTCTGGAAAAATATCCGACACTCGAATCTGCAGCATTCCTCATCGTAGGCTGGGTCGGTGTGAAGCTCGCCGTGTTCACCCTTGCCCACCCGGATGTCGCGATACTGGATCATCATTTCCCTGAGTCCAAAGTGTGGAAACTCATCTTCTGGACCGTCTTGATCATACTATCCATCGGTGGCTATCTCTTGTCAAAGAAAAGGGCAAATGCAGCCCAAACAGGTTCGTAACAACTAAAAGAGGCTGGGACCAAAGTGTCTTAGTCATAGTAAAACCCGAACGATCTTGCCTAAGATTGTTCGGGTTTTTAATTTGTTTCATGAACAGTTTCACTGTTTTAGCGGTTGATTGGAGTGCAAGATGAAGACTCCTGCGTGAATAGTAGCTGATGTGAGACGCCGCTGGCATGGCGAGGAGGCTTACGGGCTACCTGCGAAATGCGAAGTCTTGCACGGATATCATGAGCGGTATAAAGAGCCTATTGCCTTCGTTATTAAATTAAATGGTACTTTTAGGTTTGTCTCAACCTCTTTTATGTGTGAATCTGAATATGACCCCCTCAAAAACACCGGATTGTACGAAAATCCTTTATAGAATCAATCGATTGTTTTCACCAGAGTATGAATGTCAACCCTTTCCTGCGGGTATATCCTTTGAAACTAGGGTGCTTCTTAGTATAATAGGGTGCAGGATGGAGGGGAACCGATGCTCAATCTATTATTACTCTCGTTGGTCAAAAGAAAAACGACCATCGAGGAAAAAGCGGTCCGGATCCAAAAAGGAGAAGAAGAGTTACTTTCAAGTCTGTTGGACGAATATAAGCCTTTCATAAAAAAGACGGTATCCTCCGTCTGCAAACGATATATTACGGAGAGTGATGATGAATTCAGCATCGGATTGATCGCCTTTCATGATGCGATCATCAAATACAACGCTGAAAAGGGATCATCATTCATCAGCTTTGCAGAAGTGATCATCAAGAGGAAAGTCATTGATTATATCCGAAAAAATGGGAAATATCAGGATATAAGTGTGGACATGAACAATACGGACGACGAGGATCTCCCTTCACTCCATATCGAGCAGCTTGCTGCAGTCGATGAGTATCAGAGAGAAGAGGATGCGAGACGCAGGCGGGAAGAAATCATGCAGTTCACCAAACAGCTGGAAGAATACAATCTTACCTTTGAAGATCTGATCGATGCTTCACCAAAACATGAAGATGCACGGGTGAATGCCATCAATATCTCCAGGATCGTCGTGGAAGAAATGGAATTTAAGGACTACCTGCTGGCAAAAAGACGTTTACCAATCAAAAAACTAGAAAAGACGGTAAGTGTGAGCAGGAAGACCATCGAACGGAATCGGAAGTATATCATCGCCATGTGCGTCATTCTCATGGGCGATTATGTATATTTAAGGGATTACTTAAAAGGCAGGTTAGGCCGATGAAAAAAGGGATCATCATGGATATCAAGTCGGATGCCCTCGTAATGATGACCGCTGAAGGGGAGTTCATCAAAGGGAAGAAGCATCCTCATCAGCATTATTCAATCGGAGAAGAGATCCCCTTTTTTCCAGTGACAGGGGAACGTTTCAGTAAAGGGCGACGGACAGGAAGGATACGGTGGAAGGTGCTTCTCGCTTCATGCGCAGTCTTTGCTCTACTGCTAATATTGCTTCCAGGGACACTGACCGAGGACAGGAAAGCATATGCCTACGTGTCCCTCGACATCAATCCGAGTCTCGAATTGACCCTGGATGAGGAGAAAAAGGTGCTTGATATTGTATCGTACAATGAAGAAGGAGACGAAATTCTCTCTTCCCTTCATCAGTGGAGGAACTCAAAAGCAGATGAGGTCACTTCGAAAATCTTTGATTTATGCGAAGAGTTGGGGTACTTCAGTGAAACAGATCACATCTATATGACTTCTTCATTTCCCGATGAAAAAGACGGAAAAGCCAAAGAGAGCTTCATTAAAAGCATTTATACGATGATCGAAGATGAGAATCAATCAAGACCTGTAACCATCACTTATAAAGAAGCCAGCCGGGAAGAACGGAAAGAGGCTCATGAAAAAGGGGTGACGGCAGGTCACTTAATGAAAGAAGAAGAGAAAGAGATAGAAGCAGATCCGGGGAAAGAGGATGAGAAGATGGAGCTGAAGAATGAGGATAAACCATCCGATCAGCCACCGGCCAAAGACGAAACGAAAAAAAAGAACGCAGGCCAAAAAGATACTGTAGATAAAGAAGAGAAACGGGAAGAAAAAGCTACTCCCAGGCCAAAAGCAGATTCTCCAGAAAAGCAAAAGCAAGAAAAAGAACAAAAGCAAAAGGAAGATATCCGGTCGAAAAAAGGTCCACAGCAGCCTGACAAGCCCCAGGAGCCTAAAGAACGGGGAAACGATAGACAAGATAAGACAGGAAGACAAGGGGAATGGACACCTCCAGGCCAGCAGGAAAAAAAGAATGATCAGGGCGGTAAACAGAAGGACATAGAAAAACATGACCGCCGCATGAAGGAAAAGGAGGCTCCACAAGGGGATAAACCCCCAGGCAACAGGGGAGAGGACCGTGGAAGGAAAGAAGGCTGGAATAAGAATCACAAACAGAATGACTGAAGAAAAGCCGGCAGAAACTGCCGGCTTTTGTTATCCATATTATTTAGTTGATTGTCCAGATAAATGTGATTGAGCTTGTTGTACCAGACGCTTGGTGATTTCTCCGCCTACTGATCCGTTTGAACGGGCTACAGTGTCTGATCCGAGGTTTACGCCGAATTCTTGGGCGATTTCATATTTCACTTGATCAAGGTATTGCTCCACACCAGGAACCAATAATTTATTGCTGCTTCTTGCCATGTTTGTCTCCTCCAGTCTGTTTGTACTAGAAACAATATGCTTCTGTACGGATATTATTTGATAATCGGAGGTGTTCATGTGTGGTAAAATTTCGAGGAAGTTGCAGAGTTTGGACAGCGTATCACAGGATCAAGTTTCAGGAACACTAATTTTAAGGTTTTCCTTTCAATCTCTGCAAGAATTCATTAAGATAAGGTAGGAATCACCATACTAGAAAGGAAACGACGCTATGTGGCTCAAACTTAAATTACATATAAGCAAACTAACACCAACGCGTGTGATCGTCACCTACTACCTACTGGCGATCACCCTTTCAACCCTATTACTCAGCCTGCCTGTGGCTCATAAAAGAGGGGCGGATTGGAGTTTCATCGATGCACTGTTCACATCCGTCAGTGCCGTAAGCGTGACGGGGCTGGCCGTTGTCAGTACACCCGATACATTCAATACACTCGGGATTTTCATTCTGATCTTTGTCCTCCAGTTCGGTGGTATTGGAATCATGACCCTCGGGACCTTTTTCTGGCTGCTATTGGGGAAGAGGATCGGACTTAAAGAAAGGCAGCTGATCATGACCGATCAAAATCAGATGAATCTTTCCGGACTGGTCAATTTGCTCAAGCAGATCCTTCTTTTGGTCATCCTTATCGAAATCGTGGGAGCCGTAGTATTGGGAACCTATTTCCTAAGCTATTATCCATCCTGGCAGGAAGCGTATATGCACGGATTATTCGCATCCGTCAGTGCCACCACCAATGCCGGTTTCGACATAACCGGACAATCATTCATACCGTTCAAACATGATTATTTTGTACAGGTGATCACCGTCATCCTGATCACCCTGGGGGCCATCGGCTTCCCTGTGTTGATCGAGGTCAAAAATTTCATCATGAATAAAGAAAAGAAACGTCATCATTTTTCCTTGTTTACCAAGATCACCACTACCACATTCGGGCTTTTGCTCATTGTGGGCACTCTGTTGATCGTAGTAATGGAATTCAATCACTTTTTCCAGGGTATGAGCTGGCATGAAGCGTTCTTCTATGCATTCTTCCAGTCGGCATCGACAAGGAGCGGAGGGCTTGCCACCATGAATCTTGCTGAATTTTCACTTCCGACACTCATGATGCTGAGCGGGATGATGTTCATCGGTGCCTCTCCAAGTTCCGTGGGAGGGGGGATCAGGACAACGACCTTCGCCTTGAACCTTTTATTCCTTTATCATTTTGCTAAAGGGAATCAGACCATCAAGATCTTCCGGAGGGAAATCCATCAGCAGGATGTTCTGAAGTCCCTCGTCGTCACCATGGTGGCAGTGCTGCTATGCTTCACCTCTGTGATCATTTTGACCATCACGGAGGATCATACCCTCATTGAAATCATCTTTGAAGTCTGTTCCGCTTTCGGAACAACGGGATTATCCCTTGGGATCACACCCGATTTAAGCGTCATAGGCAAATGCGTCATCATGATCCTCATGTTCATCGGACGGGTCGGGATCCTTTCTTTCCTGTTTATGATCGGAGGGAAGGAGAAAAAAGCCAATTATCACTATCCGAAGGAGCGTCTGATCATCGGTTGATGAGTATGTCCCTGTTACCAATCGTTTTCAGTATGGGTCCATGCACCTCCGGGGAAGATATCCTTAAAGGAGCTGAATGAACATGAAACGAAAAGCCCAATGGGATGCAGCAGAAAAGAACAACAAAACCCCTATGAAGAATAAGCAGGAAACAGAAGTATCTTCCGAGTTCATGAATGGAGAAGACCCAGGGAAGGCGGGAAACCGCAACTCCAAACACGGCAAACAGGGGAATGGACAATGAAGAAAAATGAGAAGAATCATCAACCGAACGTACGTGAAGAGTTCGGGCTTGAATTCGGGGATATGAATGCAGCTAAATTGATGGAAGCATCCCGTAAGGAACTGAAGAAAAAAGAATCAAATAAAAAATGTTAAGCGATATCGCTTAACATTTTTTATGTTGAAGAAAGATCAGGATACTCCGACAGGGAATAGGGTGGAACGTCCTGTGGAAGGCTCGAAATAAGCGAGAACATATCCGTCCTTCCCGTCGGCCAAGGTAATGTGTTCGAGCATCGTATGCTTATACAGATCTTTCTCCGAGAGGTTCATTTCCGTGAATGCTGCTCCTGCAATTACAGGGGAAGCGAGGATTTCCTGATAGAGCGATGACCGCTGTTCTTTGGTCATCGTGTTGTTCCACCATGGTTTTCTCGGTTTGTATTTTTGGTTTTGGAGATAATCCAGCTTCATAAGGCCTTCGACAACCGGTAGGGATACCCCTTCTTTGGTCGAGAGGAATTCACGAAGCCTCTTGAAAAGGTCTTCAAGCTGGTGACCGATCCGGGACCAGCCCTTGCCTTCCCAGTAGGATCCGAACTCCTGGAAGAAATCGAATGGAGTCTCGAACACGTTTGAGACAAGGTATTCAATGGTCTGATCCATCCGATGGTCATTCCAGTATTTTTCCAATACGTCTTCCACTTGCTTGATGCGTACGATATCGTCGAACGTGAGGACATTGTTCCCGAGAATTTCATACGGTGAGTGGTCCATATAGGTGTATTGATGATCGTTTGCACGTATCCTGAGGCCAGTACCGCGCAGCATCTTGAGGAAGCCCAGCTGAAGCTCTTCCGGCCTTAATTCGAATACGTCATTGAAGGTCTTTTTGAACGAATGGTAATCTTCTTCCGGCAGTCCCGCGATCAGATCCAAGTGCTGGTCGATCTTCCCGCCGTCTTTGACCATGGTGACGGTTCTTGTCAATTTCTCATAGTTCTGTCTTCTCATGACCAGATCATTGGTCTCGTCATTGGTGGACTGCACGCCGATTTCGAAGCGGAACAAGCCGGCAGGGGCGTTCTGATTCAAGAACTCAATCACTTCAGGCCGCATGATGTCCGCTGTGATTTCAAACTGGAAGACGGTACCCGGCAAATGTTCATCAATAAGGAATTGGAACATCTCCATGGCATAGCTTCGACTGATATTGAATGTTCGATCGACAAACTTGATGGTCTTCGCGCCGTTCTGCATCAGGAACCTGATGTCTTCTTTTACTTTCTCCCTGTCAAAGTAGCGTACACCCACTTCAATAGAAGATAAACAGAACTGGCATCTGAACGGGCAGCCTCTGCTCGTTTCAATATAGGTCACCCGTTTCGAAAGCTGTTCGAGGTCTTCTTCGAATCGGAACGGGGATGGAACCTCACGAAGGTCGATTTTATTCGACTGCGGACGGATGACGGGCTTGCCGTCTTTCATATACGCAATCCCTGCGACCTTATCCCAGTCTTCATCTCCATTGGCTTCAGTGAGGAACTGTTTGAAAGATTCTTCCCCTTCCCCCAAAATGATGAAATCTACATCGGTCAGGCGCTCAAGCCAGTAAGGGACGTCATAGGTTACTTCGGGTCCGCCGAGGATGATCTTGACGTCGGGCATGATCTTTCTTAGGATCCCGATGACGTTGATCGTTTCTTCGATGTTCCATATATAACAGCTGAACCCGATGACGTCGGGCTGCTTTGAGAATAAGTCGGTTGCGATATTCAAGACGGGATCTTTAATCGTATACTCGGCAAGTTCAACATCAAAGTCTGGCTCGGCATATGCTTTCAGGCATCGTATCGCCAGGTTCGTATGGATATATTTAGCGTTCAATGTACTTAAAACCACTTTCTTCATACCTGTACTCCTTTATTTCCTCATCAATCGAGGTCACTGCATCACACTGTACCCATTGTAGCGGAGAAGGCGAAAAAGCTCAATCTTTGTCTAAAATCAATTCAAATTTATTGTATTCCAAGGGAGGATTTCAATGAAAGATTTCGAATAGTATTATAAAACCATATGAAATGACATATAGTGGGGAAATGGGAGTTATTTTAGCGTCGTTCCATTCCATCCATCAAAAAGGGACTGACTCAATGAGCCAGCCCTTTCTATTGGGTTTTATCTTGTGTTGATTTCCTTCTTTGAAAATAACTTTTGAAATCGGGAGGTCCTGAACTCGATGAGAGGCTGAGTCAGGCTCGTAAAGAACTTGGTCGAGAACAGCATCGTCAATACAAGGGACACGCCGAGCATGACAAGGATGCTTGTGGTAGGGTTGATTTCATCTTTCAGTGCGCTGACCCTGAATAATCTGACCAGGAACCCATGCAGCAGGTACACATAGAGGGTGTTCTTACCCCATTTTGTGAAAAACTGCTGCTTAGTCGGTACGAAGGAGAAAAAGCTGAAGATCATGATGATATTCAGTGCGTATACAGCAGCGCGTATCCCCATTCCGTACAGATTATTCCAGTCAAAATCACCATAAGGCTTGGATCCGAGGAGCCACTTGTCGGAAAATTCCGGTACGAGGAACATTCCCAGGAAGACCAGAATGAATGTGAGACCGGCTGCCAGACGCATCTGTGACGTCTTGAAGTAATCGAAGTGCTCTTTCTTTAGATAGTAGCCGAGGAGGAACATCGGGAAGAACACGAATGTCCTCGACAGGCTGAGCGTACTCGATATGCTGTCTGCAAACCCGACGATCAGGCCAAGAGAGAAAGCCACTGTCAGTCCTGCTGCGGTACCGAATTTAAACCATTTGATGAACGCATAGAGCATGGCGTTCCAGCAGAAGAGACTGATGAGGAACCAGAGAGACCAGTGCGGCGTCAGTGGATCGACTTCAAGGGTCGAACTGTCATATAGGAAATAATAGTACACGGTATAGATCAGCTGGAACACGATATAAGGCAAAATGAGTTTCTTTGCCAGCTTCTGGATGTACCCTTTCTTATAAAAGCCTTTGGCAAAGAATCCTGCAAGAAGGATGAAAGCCGGCATATGGAAAGTGTAGATCGTTTTATAAAGGGAAAGGATGACCGGATCCTTTTCGATATACGACCTGATGATGTGACCGAATACGACAAGGAAGATCAGGATGAATTTAGCATTATCAAAATATGAATCACGCTGTTTCATAGGCTCACCAACTTTAACGATTTCATTGTTTCATTCATTCTTTCCCTAGGATACTATGGGTAAAACCTTCATTTCATTGTTAATTATCGCCAAGGGGTTGTGAACATATGCAGACTGTATTACTAAAGTCGTCTTTAATGAAGCAGGGGGATGTAGAAATGACTAACGGCAGTAAACTTGATTTGGAAGTATTGAAGGAAGAATGTCATCCGATCGATAAGGAAATCTGCTCAGCATCACCACTTCCCATGCTGGTGATCAATGAGGAGCTGAAGATCAATTATGCGAATCGGCAAGCATGTGCCACCCTCGCATCCACGATGGAAGACCTTATCGGGAAGCTGTTCAGCACGTATTTCTCGTCTGTTCCCGCTCCCATCGTATCTCATTATAAGGAAGTGATGGAGACGGGGAAATCCCTTGAAGATGATACGCTCATGAATACGACGGGTAATAAGATCCTCCATGTGGAGCTGATCCTCAAAAAATCGACCATTTCTCCTAATGCCTACCTTTACTTCAAAGATGTCACGAAGCTGAAGGAAAAGGAACGGAAGGATCATATGAATGTCCATCTGCTGTCGAATATCTTCCAGAATGCTTCAGAAGGGATCGTGCTGTTCGATATCGATGGGAATATCAGCGATGTGAATCAGGCCTTCTGCATCCAGGTGGGCATGGATAAGAACGATATAACAAAACGGAACATCAGCTGGTTTGTTCCTGAAAATGCACATTACAAGATCGATAAGATCAAGGAGCTCATCGTTGAACATAAGAAGGCAAGGGGAGAGATCCCGATCCGCAAATCGCACAGCATCTCCATTGTGGAATTCACCACGAGTCCGTATGTTCATCACAAGCTCCATATGGCGATCCTGAGGGATGTGACAGAAAAGAGGCAAATGGAGATCCAGTTGAAGCGGAATGAGGAGCTTTTCAAAGGGTTGTTCGAAGAGGCGATCGATGCCATCGTCCTGTGGGATCAGGATGGACGGGTACTGAAAGCCAATACATCCGCCCTGAAAATTTTTGAATGCTCCCTGTCGGAACTCCTGTCCAAAAGGATCAAGGATTTCGTCTATCCCCTTGAAGTGCAAAAGTTCGATCTCCTCATGGAGCAACTCACGATTTCAGGTGCTGTAAGGGATGAAGTGTTATTTCTCATGCCCAATAATCAGCTCAAACATCTTGAATTCACATCCAAGCTCCATTCGGTCGACGGGTACAATATGACCATCTTCCGGAATGTGAGTGAACGATATCAGATGGAAAAAGAGCTCCGGGAAAGTGAAGAACGCTTCCGGAAGATTTTTGAGGGGTCACTGGATGGAATGCTACTGACCAACCACAATTATGTTGTCGTTGACTCGAATCCCGAAGTGAGCGAAATTTTGGATGCACCGAAGGAACACCTGATCGGTAAAGATGTACGTGAAATATTAAATATTGACCCCGAGGAAGACAAATATGCAGGATATCTCCGTCAATTGAAGGAAGAAGGACAGGCTACCTACCAGAAGTCCCTGTATCAGAAAGGGAGACTGCAGCATGTAGAACTGTCATCGAAGTACAACCTCCTCTCAAACTTGAATCTGACCATTATCAGGGATATTACCGAACAAGTCGAGATGCAGGAACAGCTGCGGAAAAGTGATACCTTGAGCGTGGTGGGGGAGCTTGCCGCAGGGATCGCCCATGAAATCCGCAACCCGATGACGGCATTGAAAGGGTTCATTCAGCTTCTCGAAAACAGCATCGGTCATGAACATGAAATGTACTTCAACGTGATCACATCGGAATTTCAGCGCATCGAATCCATCATCACCGATTTCCTTGTGCTGGCGAAACCACAGGCCATCCAGTATCAGGAAACAAATCTCATCAAGATCATGAAAGACACGGTGGATCTGCTCAACGCACAGGCGGTGATGCACAATGTACAGTACCGTGAGCAGTATCAGGAGGGACTTCCGTGCATCATTGCCGAACCGAACCAACTGAAGCAGGTGTTCATCAATATCATCAAGAATGCCATTGAGGTCATGACGCAGGGTGGCTTCATCTCGATTGCCATCAATGAAACCGACAGTGACATGATCCATATCGAGATCAAGGATGAAGGAAGCGGGATCTCCAAGGATAAAATCAAAAAGCTAGGTGAACCGTTTTATACGACAAAGGAACGAGGCACTGGACTAGGCCTTATGGTAAGCTTTAATATTATCAAGGAGCACAAAGGGACGGTAGAGGTTGAAAGTCAGGTTGGCAGGGGCACGACCTTCCATATCTATCTCCCGAAAATCTGAGGGAGGGATCGGGCAATGAAACCCATCCATAACACGATCGATTCACCGGTCGGTCCGTTGAAGATCACAGCAGATGATAAATGCCTCATCTCCATTGAATTTACTGAAGGAAAACCAGATGAAGGTTTGCACCACCATATAATAGAGGAAACAAGTTCGCAGCTCTTGGAATACTTCAAAGGGGAGCGAAAATCATTCAATCTCCCCCTGAGGTTGGAAGGGACCCCGTTTCAAAAGGAGGTATGGGCCTCCCTACAGGAAATCCCCTATGGAAAGACCGCTTCTTATCAAGAGGTGGCAGAAAAAATTCAGCGTCCCAAGGCGGTCAGGGCGCTTGGACAGGCAAATAAAGCGAATCGGTTTCCCATTGTCATTCCATGTCACAGAGTCATCGGGAAGAACAAGCAGCTGACAGGTTATGCGGGGAAACAAGTGGATAAAAAATCAGTCCTTTTGGAGTTGGAAAAAGAATTCAGCCATTGAGGGCATCCAAACGCCCCACCCATAAACAGCGCACTGTATTTCACATTGAAATCGTCAGTGCGTTTTTTGGTGCGCATGAATGGAGGAACTAGTGGAGGTTGCCAGTAGGGAATATAACATTTTATTTGACTGGAAAATGGGCAAAAGAATAGATGTAAATCATTGAACATTTAATGTTTTTAGATTATTATCTAAATAGATGGATGTCTAATTAGTGAAGGGAGTGAATCTACTTGCAACTGAATAAGCAGGTCGAGTTTCATAAGACGCTGGGCGATCCCACGAGACTCAAAATCATCTATCTCTTATCAGAGGGGCCGCTTCATGTTGGGGCGGTGGCCGGAAAACTCGGTTTGACGGCGCCGACCATTTCACATCATTTATCACGACTGAAGGATTGTAACCTCGTGTATTCGAGAAGGGAAAAGAATACGGTCTATTACCATCTTAATATCAAGGTCCTGTTGCATCACGGGAAGGTGTTACAGCAGTTTGCAGAGGGAACAAAGGGGGAGGAACGGAATATGGATCAACGGGTAAAGGAGAAACAAAAGGTATTGAACGCCTTCATCGGGAAGGATGGGAAGGTCAGCCAGCTTCCGGCACAGCAAAAGAAACGATTGTATCTTCTGGAGCATTTTGTGGAAGCCCTGGAGGTTGGCAGGAAATACGAAGAAAAGGAAATCAATGAATACATCAAACGTTTCCATGATGACTATGCGACAGTGAGAAGGGAGTTCATCATCCATCAGTTCATGTTCAGGGAAAACAGCATATATGAACGGAACCCAAAGGAAATGTGGGCAAGTGTCAAACAGTAGGAAAACAGCACAAAAGCCAAGAACGTAGGTTCTTGGCTTTTGTCATGCCTTTACTACAGTGTGTCGGCAATGCTCTGTTTGAAGTCGGGATAAAGGATTCCATTTTCGGTGATGATGGCTGAAATCAGTTCATGGGGCGTCACATCGAAAGCAGGATTGAAGACGGGAACGCCTTCAGGAGCGATGACGCTCTCGCCTAATGTAGTCACTTCAATTGATGACCGCTCCTCGATCTCGACGTCATCTCCAGTGTCGATCGTCAGGTCAAACGTCGAAGAAGGGGCCGCAACATAGAAAGGGATCCCAAAATGTTTGCACAGGATGGCTAACGATGAGGTACCGATTTTATTGGCCGTGTCCCCGTTTGCAGCAACGCGGTCTGCTCCGACGATGACCGCTTCGATGCCTTTTGTCTTCATCGTATGGGCAGCCATATTATCCGTAATGAGCGTGACATCGACGCCTGATTGCTGGAGCTCCCACGCCGTGAGCCTGGCTCCTTGGAGGACTGGTCTGGTTTCGCAGGCGAATACCTGGAAATTCCGGTCTTTTTCACGTCCGAGATGGAACGGCGCCAGGGCGGTTCCATATTTGCTTGTAGCAATGGATCCCGCATTGCAGATGGTCATTACTTTCGTGGTGCCCTGAAGGAGTTCAAGTCCATTCTCTCCGATCCTCCGGCACATATCCTCATCCTCCGCGTGAATCTGTATGGCCGTATGAAGAAGGTCGGTCTTGGCTTCATTGACCGTGGCAGCCTGATGCAGTTCCCGTTCGAGGCGCTCGAGAGCCCATGAAAGGTTCACCGCTGTTGGGCGGGAGGAAAGAAGATAGGCCTTATCCTTCCTGAACAATGCCTTGAACTCATCAAGTGAATCCGTTTCATAACCGCCTGCAGCCTGGGCGAGCCCGTATGCCGCCGTGATCCCTATGGCAGGCGCTCCCCTCACTTTCAAGGTAATGATGGCATCGTAGTAATCCTTTATGGTTGAGAGATGGACATACTCCACTGCTCCAGGGAGTTTTTGCTGGTCCAGAATGATCAGGTGGTCTTCATGCCACTCCAATGAAGTAGGTATGGTAAGTTGTGGTGTCATGGCTATCAGAAAGCTCCTTTAAATGAGTTTATCGAGTAGATCCTGTATGGTACGGATGCGTTGGCGCTCCAAAATGCATTCCCTTCCGAGGGCAAGGCATCTCTTTTTATACAAGACCCGTTTTCCTTCGTCCTGGACCGAGTCAAGATCCTCCACGTGAGCGAGGCCGATCGTTCTCCGGATCAGCTCGCAACCGAGGAAACCGATCGCATCTGTAAAGCTTTTTTCAAGCACGTACTCAAGGTATCCGTCAATTTTGGTGTAAGCATCTTCACTTTGATCCCAAAAATGTGAAAAGGTTGATTCGAATACCTTCCAAGTGGTTTCAATATGAAGTAAGATTTCATTCTTCTTCGACGTTTCTTCCCTGACGATCGCCTGGAAGATGAGATTTGCCAGGAACTGTCCGATATCGAAACCGATGGGACCGTAAAAGGCAAATTCCGGGTCGATGACCTTGGTTTCCTGTGCGCTTGCAAAAATACTCCCGGTATGAAGGTCACCGTGGAGAAGGGCTTCCCCTTCGGTCAAAAAGGATCTTTTCAGTTTTGCGACTTCCAGTTTCAGGGCCAGGTCATCCCAAAGATTCCGGACCTCTTCTTCAAGGGCCTCTTCAAATTCGTTCGTTTCACTATTGAAGAACGGATCGGTGAAGACAAGGTCCTCTGTGATCTTGCACAATTCAGGATTTGAGAACTCCTTTACATATCCTTTCTTCTTGAAAGGATGGAGTGCGTAGTCAGATGTGAAGAAAAGCGTCGCTCCTAGAAATTTCCCGATGTCCTTCGAAAGGGCAGGATAGATTTCCCCTTTGTTGAGTCCTTTCCTGGCGATTTCGAGATGGCTCAAGTCTTCCATGACCGTGATCGCAAGCTCTTCATCGGAATGATAGACTTCAGGGACAAGGCGCTCTGCCAGTGAACGCTGGAGTTTCAGTGCCTGGGCTTCGATCCTCGCCCGGTCAAGTGTCAACGGCCAGCTTTCGCCTACGACTTTTGCGTAAGGAAGGGCCTGTTTGATGATGATGCTCTTACCTGTTTCGCTGCTAACGATGCGGAAGACGTAATTGAGATTACCGTCTCCGATCTCTTCACAGGTCAATAGTTCAGATGGGTCAAACAGGGAAAGATCTTTGGCCAGTCCTATAGCCGATTCGATTGTCAGGGAACGATAGTTTTTCAATTGGGTGATTGCCATGGGGGATGTCCTCCTTGAAATGGTTTAACAGGAGGCTTTTCAGGTGGAATGAGAAAAGCCTCTTCCTGTGTGAAAGAGGCTTGAAGAATACTTCGTCGCCTCTTATCTCTCAGAATGGAATCATTCTGTTGGAATTAGCACCGTGCCCTGGTCAGGCGCATCGATCTGCGCCCCGTCTTTCAACGGTATTACGGTCGGTTGCTGGGCTTCATAGGGCCAAATCCCTCAGCCAGCTCTTGATAAGAGTTGCATATTTAATTTGTTCTGAAAATTACCATTTGATTGACATCATACCACCTAGCGTTTTTTAGTGTCAATCCTTTTTTGAAAAGATATCCTGATCGATTTTCGCCTCATCAACGGTAAAAGTCCGGGAGACGGTCGTCGAATATCGGGATTTGCTTCCTTACTTCATCGACCGTATCAAGGTTGACGACGGCTGTCACGAGTTCTTCTTGGAGTGACCCTTCTGCGAGGATTTCCCCCACGGGTCGATGATCAATGAGGATCCCCCGAACGTATTGTCCGGATCAGAGCCTACGCGGTTGCATGCGGCAACATAGCATTGATTCTCAATGGCACGCGCACGGAGGAGGACCTTCCAATGGTCGATCCTCTGTACCGGCCATTCTGCACTCACGAACAAGATCTTTGCCCCTGAGAGAACATGCTTACGCACCCATTCCGGGAAGCGGATATCATAACAGATGAGGCCTGCCATCTGCTCACCGGATAGGGTGAATAGGCCGTTATCTTTTCCCGGCAGGAGGTAGTGATGTTCATCCATCAATTTGAACAGATGGAGCTTTGAATAGCCTTTGATGAAGGTCCCTTCGGAATCGATCACGATCAATCGATTATCGATTCCCGAATCCGTTTTATTTGCAACTGATCCTCCGATTACGTTTATCCGATACTGTTTTGCAAGACGTGAGAGGAAGGCGATCGTCTTCTCACTGTTCTCATCAGCTATTTCCTCTATCCTCTTAAGGTCATAGCCCGTTGTCCAAAGTTCGGGGAAGACAAGGATGTCGCATTGTTCCCTATCTGCTTTCACGAACCATTTCTCTGCTTCTGTGTAGTTGGTTTCAGGGTCTCCATACCGGATGTCCATTTGTGCGAGTCCGATCTTAGTCATATGATCAGCACCTTTCGGAGGTAATTGTAAGATTTTACTTTACATTCGTTATTTTCCGTTATATCATTTGTAGCTAGAATTTGAAAGTGAAGAATATTTGAACATTCAGAAGGTGAAGAGATGAAAACATTCCCATTTGCGGATCGCCTCGATTCGCTCCCAAAGCAATTTTTCGCTGAATTGACCTCCAACGTGCAACGGGTCATGAACGAAGGCCATGATGTCATAAACCTAGGGCAGGGTAACCCTGACAGGCCCACGCCTGAACATATCGTGGAGAGTTTGAAGGCTGCGGCCGAAAACCCATTGAATCATCGCTATTCTCCTTTCAGGGGGATGGCCTCTTTCAAAGAGGCGGTAGCGCTTTTCTATAAAAGGGAATACGGGGTGGAACTGGATCCTGACAAAGAAGTAGCCATTCTCTTCGGGGGAAGGCGGGTCTCGTGGAGATCCCGCAGTGCCTGGTGAATCCGGGTGAATCCGTGCTGGTTCCGGACCCGGGGTATCCTGATTATCTATCCGGGGTGGCACTTGCAGAAGCGGAGATGAAGCTGATGCCGCTGCTTGAGGAAAATGATTTTCTCCCCGATTACAGCCGGTTGAGTGAAGCAGAACTCGACGGATCCAAGCTTATGTTCCTGAATTATCCGAATAACCCCACGGGAGCAGTAGCCACGCCAGCCTTTTTTGAGGAAACGGTAAAATTGGCAAGTAGCCATGATATCTGTGTGGTACACGATTTTGCCTATGGGGCGATCGGCTTTGAAGGCAAGCGTCCCAATAGCTTCCTTGAAACAGATGGAGCTAAGGATGTCGGCATTGAAATCTATACTCTTTCCAAAACGTACAATATGGCGGGATGGCGTGTAGGATTTGCCGTCGGGAACGAGAGTGTGATTGAAGCCATCAATCTCATGCAGGATCATATGTATGTAAGCCTCTTTGGTGCCATTCAGGAAGCAGCGGTGACGGCGCTCCTCGGACCGCAGGAATGCGTCCAGGAGCAGCTTGAAACCTATGAAAGCAGAAGGAATGCCCTCATCGGTGGATTGAGATCCATCGGTTGGGATGTGGATGCACCGGCAGGCTCATTTTTCGCCTGGCTCAAAGTGCCGGCAGGCTTCACGTCGATGGAATTCTCGAACCTACTCCTTGAAAAGGCCCATGTAGCCGTGGCGCCTGGCATCGGCTTCGGGGATCACGGGGAAGGGTATGTCCGGGTAGGTCTCCTTACCAGTGAGGAAAGGCTTCAGGAAGCTGTGAAAAGGATTGAAAATTTACATTTGTTCGACAAAAGGGATTGACAGGAATCCCGATCGATGCAATAATCCTACTGGAAACCAAATGAATAGATTCTTATCAAGAGCAGGCGGAGGGACTGGCCCGATGAAGCCCGGCAACCGACTCATTACGAGCACGGTGCTAATTCTTGCAGCAGAAGCTGGGAGATAAGATAGAGTGATGGAATAAAAGCCTCTTCTTATCAGAAGGGGCTTTTTTTATTGATGAAGGAGGTATGAAGAACATGAGCGAAGTGATTGCAACATATAGATTGCCTGGGCCGAAAGGGTCTTTCGAAAAAAAGGCGGAAGGCATAGCCCTTGGACTGACGGTGGGATCGTGGACCGATCTTCCTCAGCTTGAACAAGAACAGCTTTTGAAATACAAGGGAAGGGTCGTTTCCATCAACGAAGAAGCGGGTGAGGGGCTGGGAGAGATCTCGATAGCCTATCCAGGAAGGAATTATTCCAACGACATCCCTGCGATCTTGACCACGGTCTTCGGGAAACTGTCTCTGGATGGTCAAGTAAAGCTTATAAATCTCGAATTCAGTGACGATCTGAACCGTCACTACCCCGGACCACGGTACGGGATCGATGGGATCAGGGAGCTGACCGGCGTGAAGGATCGCCCGCTTCTCATGAGCATCTTCAAGGGAGTGATCGGGAGGGATCTTGCTTATCTGGAAGATCAGCTTCGTGCCCAAGCACTCGGAGGCGTGGACTTGGTGAAGGATGATGAAATCCTTTTTGATAACCCCCTGACACCGTTTGAAGAGCGTGTGAAAAACGGAAGGCGGATCCTCGATGAGGTACGGGACGAAACAGGTAAACGGACGCTCTATGCGGTAAATCTGACCGGACGGACGTCGGAGCTACGGGATAAGGCAAGAAAAGCACGGGAACTAGGAGCGGATGCCCTGCTATTCAACGTATTTTCCTATTCTCTCGATGTCCTCCAGGAACTCAGGGAAGATGATAACATCGGACTCCCCCTCATGGCACACCCTGCCTTTTCAGGTGCCGTTGCCCAGGCTCCCCATCACGGAGTCGCCTATTCCTTGTGGCTGGGGAAATTTTTGCGGATGACGGGGGCGGATTTTTCTCTGTTTCCTTCACCGTATGGAAGTGTGGCACTGGAGAAAGATCAAGTACTGGCCATCAGTAGAGAGCTTACGGATGAGCCTTCCCCGTTCAAAAAGACATTCCCTGTCCCATCGGCAGGCATCCACCCAGGACTAGTACCACACCTTGTGGAAGATTTTGGTGAAGAGTGTGTGATCAATGCCGGCGGCGGGGTCCACGGACATCCCGGAGGCGCTGAAAGCGGAGGGCTCGCCTTCCGACAGGCAATTGACGCGGTGAAAGCGGGAATTCCCCTTGAAGAAGCCCATGGTGACGAACTGAGAGTCGCTCTAAGCTTGTGGAGCAAGGGAGGGAAGGGCTGATGACGGAGCGGATCATCCTGTGTGATTTTGATGGAACGATCACGAAAACCGATAATATCATCTCCCTCATGAAGCAATTTGCACCTCCGGAATGGGAGGGGCTCAAAGATGCCATACTTGACCGGACGATGTCGATCGAGAGAGGGGTGGGGGAGATGTTCTCCCTCCTGCCTTCCCGACAAAAAGATGAGCTCGTGGACTACCTCTTGCATACGGCAACCATCAGAGAGGGATTCGGGGACTTTGTTCAATTTGCGAAAGAGGAAGGAATCCCCTTATATATCGTGAGTGGAGGGATCGATTTCTTTGTCCGCCCCCTCCTGGACGGATATGGACCGTTTTCAGGAATCTACTGTAACGAAGCGGATTTCAGTGGTCCCTCCATTTCGATCAATTGGCCTTATCCTTGTGATGGGCAATGCGGAAACGGAGGATGTGGATGTTGCAAACCGTCCGTTCTCCGCTCCCTTTCCATACCGGAGGGGGCAGAAGTGATCGCCATAGGGGACTCTGTGACAGACCTTGAAATGGCGAAAGTGGCAGACAAGGTGCTTGCAAGGGACTATCTTGCCGACACGTGCAGTGAATTGGGAATTCCCCATACTCCATTCGACACATTCCATGAGTGCATTAAAGTACTGAAGGAAGGGGTGAAGGCATGAGCTATCAAAGAGAATGGGAAGAGCTGTCTGCTATCAAGGGGGAACTGGGGGAGCGTGACTGGTTCATGGGCACTTCAGGGAACCTGGCCATCAAGGTTGGATCGGTCCTCGGTGCTTTCCTCGTGACCGCCAGCGGAAAAGATAAGAGGAAAAGGACGGCGGAGGATTTCCTTCTCGTTGACCTGGATGGGAATCCACTGGAGGAAACGGTTCTCAAGCCCTCGGCAGAAACCCTCCTCCACACGCATATTTTCAAAAGGTCACATGCAGTCTGTTCCCTTCATGTGCATACCGTAGCCAATAATGTGATCAGTGAGCTCTACGGGGATCAGGGGGAGATCACCTTCATAAATCAGGAATTGATCAAAGCGTTTGGGAAATGGGGGCAAGAGGATGAACTTATCCTTCCTATCATCCCGAATCATGCTGATATTCCAACCCTTGCGAGCGCCTTCTCCCATCATGTGACAGAAGATGCAGGTGCCGTCCTGATCCGGAATCACGGAATCACGGTTTGGGGACGGAGCGGTTTCGAAGCGAAAAAGCTTCTCGAAGCATGTGAGTTCCTATTTCAATATCAGCTGTCTCTCTTATCATTAAAATCCATTGTTCCACTTCAACTATAAAAGGAGGAAAAATCATGACGACGATCAAGGTACAAGGAAGCGGTAAAGTTATCGACAATCAAGAAGAGGTGATTCAGTATCTGAATGACCAGGGTGTCATTTATGAACACTGGGACATCGGGAAACTGAGTGGCGATCTCCAAGAAAAATTCGACCTTTCTGATGAAGAAAAAGATAGGATCCTCACGACGTTCAAGGGTGAAATTGAAGATATTTCAGCCAGACGCGGATATGAAGCGTGGGATATCATTTCCTTATCAGACAGCACCCCGAACCTTGATGAGCTTTTGAAGAATTTCCAACAGGAACATCACCATACCGATGATGAGGTCCGATTCATCGTCAGTGGGCATGGAGTGTTCATCATCCAGGGAAGTGATAGTGATTTCTTTGAAGTCCACCTGAATCCAGGCGATCTGATTTCCGTTCCGGAAAACATCCGCCATTATTTCACACTGGCAGATGACAGGAAGGTAGTGGCCGTGAGAATCTTCGTTACGAAAGAAGGATGGGTTCCGATCTACTGATTGAAACCACCCGAAAAACCTGTTCCCTATCAAAAGGGGAACGGGTTTTTATATGGCAGCCGATGTCGAAATTTCGTCTATAACTGATTGTTTTGTCTTGTTTTGCGGTTCTATTTACTTTTCTAGTAAACCCTGAGATAATGCTCAAATAAAGCAAGCAATCAAAAGGGGTTAGATGGATGAACCAAATGCTGAAACGAAAGTGGTTATTGTTGAAGATCAATCAAAAGCGTTCGGAAATGATCTCTCTTGGAGAAACGCACGGGCTTGGTGCCAAAGAGACCCTGGCCTGCAGTCAGGAACTCGACCGCCTCTTGAACGAGTATGATAAAGCTTCCCTGGACCGAAGCGAGGCCGAAATGGAATATTACAGTAGACATTTGCTCAAAAGACCCGCATCGTAATCGACATCTGAGAAATCCTCTAGAAAAATTACTCCGTGAAATGATGCATCGCATCAACTACTACCTTGAAGGGACGCCCATAAACGGTGCGTCCTTTTTCCGTTGGAATCCTAAGTTTTGGAAAAATCCACGTCAGTTCCTTTGACAAAAACCCCGTACATTTGTATAATAGTTTGAAACCGAGATATTTAAAGGAATGAAAACTATGAGTGAAACCAAGCAATCCCTGAAGCTATTCATCGTTCTATCAAGGGCCTTCAAAGCCATCAATGAGGAAATAAATAAACACATCCAGGAAAATGGACTGAATCCTACGGAATTTGCCGTCCTGGAACTCCTCTATCATAAAGGAGATCAGCCGCTTCAACAAATTGGCGGAAAGATCCTTCTTGCGTCCGGAAGCATCACATATGTTGTGGACAAGCTTGAAAAAAAAGGTCTTCTCAACCGCGTAGCCTGCCCCAATGACCGCAGGGTCACATATGCCCAGATTTCGGAGGATGGCAGGGTGCTGATCGACCGGATCTTCCCTGATCATGAGAACAGGATTCATGAACTGATGTCCACGCTTACTCCCGATGAAAAAGAGGAAGCAATCGGACTCCTCAAGAAATTGGGTCTGTCGATTAAAGATCTTTCCTACTGAAAGCCTGCAAAAGCAGGCTTTTTTGCATGGTAAAAGTCGAGGGAGAGAAGGAAATGGACATTCCTTGGCGAAATACTAGAGAGCCGTGAAAGATTCTATCAAAACTGGAGGTACCAATGAAAAAATTTGAAGAGTATACATACGAAAGACCGGATCTTGATGAAGTAAAGGTACGTTTCCATGATGCCTTGAATCTGCTGAAAAAAGCTGAAGGCATGTCACAGCAGGTCGAAGCTATAGAGAAGATCAATCAGATCCGCATGGAAGTCGATACGATGGAGAATTTAGTGTATATCCGTCATTCCATCGATACGAACGATGATTTTTATAAAGCGGAACAAGACTATATGGATGAACTGTCACCTGAAATACATGGTCTGGTTACGGAGTTTTATCATGTCCTGCTCGAGTCCCCGTATCGCAAAGAATTGGAAAAGAAATGGGGGGGCAGCTGTTTTCACTGGCAGAAAGCGAGATCAGGACGTTCTCACCCGAGATCATCCCACTTCTCCAAAAGGAGAATAAGCTTTCCTCAGAATATACAAAGCTGATGGCTTCGGCCAAGATTCCTTTTGAAGGAGAGGAAAGGACGCTTGCCCAGATGGGGCCATTCAGCCAATCCCCTGACCGGGGGACCAGGAGGCAGGCGGCAACAGCCACTACCACATTCTTTGAAGAAAACACGGATGAACTGGACCGGATCTTTGATGATCTGGTGAAGGTGCGGCATGAAATCGCCGTGACGCTCGGCTTTGATAACTTCGTCGAACTTGGCTATCACCGGATGACAAGGACGGATTATACGCCGGAAATGGTGGAGGTCTTCAGACGTCAGGTAGAAGAATTCATCGTGCCCCTTTGTGTCGAGCTGAAGGATAGGCAGGCTGATCGGATCGGTCTGCAACATCTTACATTTTATGATGAAGGGTTTAAATTCCCGTCCGGTAATGCTGATCCGAAAGGAGATCCCCAGTGGATCATCGAAAACGGGAAACGGATGTATGAGGAACTTTCCCCGGAGACGGCAGAATTCATTTCGTTCATGCTGGAACGAAACCTGATGGACCTTGAAGCGAAGAAGGGAAAAGCAGGAGGGGATACTGCACGTATATCGCGCAATACGAGTCGCCTTTTATTTTCTCCAATTTCAACGGGACGTCTGCTGATATCGATGTTTTGACCCATGAGGCGGGGCATGCTTTCCAGGTCTATAAGAGCAGGGGATACGATATCCCTGAATACCACTGGGCCACCTATGAGGCGAGTGAGATCCACTCCATGAGCATGGAGTTCTTCACATGGCCTTGGATGAAATACTTCTTCAAAGAAGATACAGAAAAATATAAGTTCACCCATTTAAGTGAAGCGTTGATGTTCCTTCCTTATGGAGTGGCCGTGGATGAATTCCAGCATTTCGTCTATGAGAAACCGGATGCTACACCTGATGAACGGAAGCAGATGTGGAGGAGCCTGGAACGGAAGTATCTCCCTCACCGTGATTATGACGGCTTCGGATATCTGGAGGAGGGGGGCTTCTGGCAGAGGCAGTCGCATATTTACAACTCTCCGTTCTACTATATCGATTATACCCTCGCCCAGATCTGTGCCTTCCAATTCTTCAAAAAGATGAATGAAGACCGTGAGAGCGCTTGGGCATCCTATCTGGACCTTTGTAAGCTTGGTGGAAGTAAATCCTTCCTGGAGCTGCTTGAGGCGGTCCATCTGGATTCCCCGTTTGTGGAAGGGACCGTGGAGAAGGTGATCGACCCGATCCGGAAATGGCTTAATGAACTGGATGATCAATCATTATAATGGACAAAAGGAAAAGAGGCAGGCGCATGGGCGCCTGCCTCTTTATCATGCTTGTTTTTTCATTTCTTTCTTTACCGTTTTATAGAAGAAAACTTCGTACAGGACAGGTAGAAGAATGAGCGTCAGTAAAGTCGAAGACGTCAATCCACCTATTACGGTGATAGCAAGCCCTTTGGAGATGAGCGTTCCGGATGATGTTGTGAACGCCAGGGGTAGAAGGGCTGTAATCGTCGCAAACGCCGTCATGAGGATCGGACGCAGCCTCGTTTTGCCCCCTTCGATCAGGGATGCCCTGATGGTCATTCCTTTTTGATCCCTGTTTTGCCCGATACGATCGACGAGGACGATGGCATTGGTCGTCACGATCCCGATCAGCATGAGTAGGCCGATCATGACCGATACGCTGAGTGGTTCATTGGCGACCGACAGTCCGAGGAGGGAGCCGATCGGCACAAAGATCAGTGATGACAGGATGATGAACGGAATCCTTGCTTTCCCGAATGTGATCAGCATGGTGATGTAGACAAGGCCTATGGCGATCAGCATGGCCAGGCCAAGATCTTGGAACGTCTGTACCGTTTCATCACTTCCGCCTCCACCTTCAAATGACACATCATCAGGAAGGTCGAGCTTCTTCACACCGTCCACTGTTTCCTGTGACACGGCACGAATATCATCGCTTGAGATCTGGGCGCTGACACGCGCATAGATCTTCCCTTCTAGCTTCTGGATGGACGTGTAGCCTTCGACTTCATCGATTTTCGCGATATCAGTCAGTGGGACAGGCCCCTTAGCGGTGAATATGGTGATATCTTCAAGTTCTTCTTTGGAGGATGTTTGATCCTCATAGCTCAACTGTACCTTTCGATCCTTTCCATCCAGTGGCAGAGTGCCGACGGATACAGGTTCGGTCTGGTCCGTCACGGTCCCAAGCACCTGGAATCCGGATACCCCTGCTTTCGCGGCCTTCTCAGGATCGATATCGATGATGATCTGCTTTTGTTTTTCAGAGAAGTTATTGTTCACATACTTCAACTGATCTTGATCCTTCATGTACGCTTCTACTTCCTTCGCAGCAGTTTGAAGGGAATCAAGATTATTGGAGAAGAGGTCGATGTCCACGTTGTTGTTGCTTGGCGGACCACCAGTCTGCTGCTCCTGAACGCCGAGTTTTGCGTCGGGTTCATCTTTGTATACAATGTCTTCCATGTTCTTTTGCAAGTCTTCAAGATATGCATTTACATTGGTCTCTTCATCGAGGGTGAGGAAGTAGTTGGCCTGGTTTTTCCGTTTCAACCCAGTTTGGAAATCACGGCTTCCTATACCTGCTGTAACTTCTTTGATTTCTTTCTCCCCGTCGAAGAATTCTTCCAGCTTCATGGACACGTCATTGGTCCGTTCAAGGGACGTGGAAGAAGGGAGCTGTACGCTTGCGACGAGCTGCTTTTGCTCTTCATTGGGAATGAAGGTGAAGCCGAGCCTGCCTGCCAGTGCAAAAGAACCGAGCAGGGTGACCAGGGATAGGGCGATGATGACGATTTTATGGTTAAGCGACCACTCAATCGCCTGTGCATACCATCGCTGAAGTCTTCCTTCCTTCTCCTCCGGCGGGACTTTTTTGAATGAGAACTTGGACAGGATCGGAACGATGGTAATGGCAACGAGCAGGGACGTCAGCAGTGAGAATACGATGGTCAAAGCGAACGGTAGGAAGAATTCTCCCGTCACCCCGCCGACGAATCCGAGTGGAAGGAATACCACTACGGTCGTCAATGTAGAAGACGTGATGGCTTTCAGGATTTCTTTTGTGGAGTCTTCAATGATTTCATCATTGATTTCCCTGCCGGACTTCCGGACACGTCTGAAAATGTTCTCAATGACGACGATACTGTCATCCACAACGCGTCCCACTGCTACAGCCATGCCCCCAGGGTCATGATGTTGAGTGAGATATCGAGCTGTGCCAAGAAAATCGAAGACACGAGCAGCGACAGGGGAATCGAGATGATGGCGATGATCGTCGCTCGGATATTCCGTAAGAACAGAAGAACGGCCAGAGAGGCGAATACAGCTCCCAGAAGGCCTTCTTTCACCAGGGTCTCAACAGATTTTTTGATCCCGTCTGCCGAATCGAATCCGATGGCATAGCTGAAATCATCTTTGTACTCTTTCATCACTTCAAGAACCTGATCTGCTACCTCCACCGTGTTGGCGTCCTGTTTTTTGGTGATGGCCATGGAGAAGGAATCTTCCATATTGTAACGGGTGATTTCAGGACGGTCCGTCACTTCTTCGATTTTGGCAATATCACCCAGGGACGTTGGAGGTGCCTGAGGATTGACCTTCGATGTAAGGACAATCTCTTTTAACTGTTTAATGGTATCGACTTTCTCCTGCAGCCTAACAGGAACCTGGATGTTATCCCCATCGAGATTTCCAGCGGGGAATGAGAGGTCCTTTTCATTAATCTGATCCTTGATATCCGTCAAGCTGAGTCCGTTTTCGGCTGCTTTATCTTTATCGATGGTAATTTGCAGGAGTTCTTCTTTCAGCCCACCGACAGATACGGAATTGATTCCTTCGATTTTCTTCAATTCAGGGATGACGTCATCTTCCAACAGGGACTGTAAATCAGCATTGTCCTTCGCAAACAGGGAGATATTGAAGATCGGAAGTGCTCCGAATGACGTTCTGCTGATATCGGTGGTCACTTCATCCGGAAGGTCGCTGTCAGAGATGAGGGAGTCCACCTTGCTTTCCACTTCGTCCATGTCTGTATTGAAGGGGAACTCCAGGTTGATCACAGAGATTGTTTCGTAGGTGGAGCTTGATACTTGTTTCACTCCTTCAACACCTTTGAATTTCTCCTCGAGATCTGATGTCACTTTATCGTCTAGATCATTGGGGGAAGCCCCCGGGTAAACGATTTCAACTGTAAGCTGAGGAAACTCGATATTCGGGAGCAAATCCAGTTTGAGTTTCTGGAACGAATACAGCCCCCCGAGGATGAGAAGGAATGAAATGATAAAGACCGCTACTGCATTCCTCAGGCTAAAACGGGTAAAAAAGTTCACATGGATTCCTCTTTTCTATTTGTTTTTACTTGTGTTATCCCCTATCTGTTAAGAAGGGATACACGACTTAAGTTCATTATAATGACAAAGGCGTGAAAAAGCCCGTGTGAATATGTTCGTTTTACACTATTTCTAAATAGACATAACAAACAGCTGAAATCCGTACTTCTGATTCGGGGGCCTGTACATACAGTAATAAGAGTAGAAGTACGAGGTGATGGAATGAAACGACTATCGGGCGCTTTTCAAATCGCCGCGGTATACGTGGGGACGGTCATCGGTGCCGGGTTTGCAACGGGAAGGGAAATTGTCGAGTTTTTCACTAGATTCGGGATCTATGGATTAGTGGGTATCGTGGTAAGCGGGTGGCTGTTTATCATGCTTGGAACGAAGATCCTCGTGATCAGCCATGATATCAAAGCGAGATCCTATGAACAGTTCAATGAATATGTTTTCGGCAAGTGGTTTTCCAAAGGGATGAACCTATTGATGATGCTCATGTTGATCGGGGTTTCGGCGGTAATGGTGGCAGGAGCAGGAGCAGTCTTCGAAGAACAACTGGGTCAATCGAGGCAATTTGGGATTGTTCTTACACTTGCTCTCGGATTTTTAACCATGCTTATTGGTACAAGGGGATTATTTGCTGTCAATACCATCGTCGTTCCACTGATGATCTTCTTCAATCTTTATCTGCTCTATGTCTCCTTCACCCACCAGCCCGATCTCAATATGATCCTCTCAAGAGGAGATGATGGTTTAGGATGGAGGACGGTGCTTTCGCCTTTCGCCTATGTGGCTTTCAATCTTGCCATGGCCCAGGCGGTCCTCGTTCCAATCGCCGGTGAAGTAAAGGACAGGAAGATGATCAAATATGGAGGGTACCTTGGAGGTGTCTTACTCACCATCATCCTGATTTCCAGTCATCTGACGCTGAGCCTGATCCCCGATGTCACACAATATGAGATTCCCATGGCGGTCATGATGAAGACGTTTGCTTCCGGTATGTATCTTCTCTATATCATCATTATATACGGAGAAATCTTTACGTCGGTCATCGGTGGGATCTTCGGTCTGGAAAAACAGCTGTCGGGATATCTGTCCATCCCGGTAGTCTACACATTCACTGTGATCATTATCGTGATCTACTGTTTGAGCTTCTTTGAATACAGCCGACTGCTATCTTATCTGTATCCGCTATTCGGTTACATGAGCATCCTGTTCATGCTCCTGGTTGCCTGGAAGAAGGAACACAAGGCAGTACCTTGATCATACGGAAAAAAACAGGCCATCAGTTCACTGACGGCCTGTTTTGTGAGGTTCACGCTTCCACAACGGTATAATTTTTATGGTTCACAACTGTTTTTTCCTCTAACTCAAGATCCCGGTAGTTCTTCATATACGTTAAATCTACGATCACTGAGTTTTCGTTCACCTTCTCGACGACTCCTTTTAACCCATTCCTGAATTCAATGACATTCCCAATCTCCGCTTTTTTCATTAGAGGCATCTCCTTTTTACCAGAAATCTACAAACGATTATTAATATTTTGACGTAAAGTAAGGAAAGAGTAAAGAGTTTTTGGAAAATTTCATCAAGAAAAAATTCTTGAGGTTTTAAAACGACCCGATAAAATAGGAAAGAGAATCAGAAGGAGGGTCTACCATGGATATAAAAGAGATTGAAGGATTAGTGGAAGGGTTACGAACTGGTGAGCTAAATGAAGTGTATGTGAAAAAGGAAGACTTTTTGTCCTTTCGGTCGGTGCTTGTGAAGCAGAACGATTTCAAACATTTCCGCGGCATAGCTGCACAGGGCGGACATACGCTTTATCGCTATCTGGAAACAGCCAGAAGCTAAAGGCGAGCACGAACGGTGGCGACGTTTCTTTCGCAGAATATCGGGTAAGCTTTTAGAGAATGTACTGTCAGAAGGGAGCAAGGGAAATGGAACGAATCATCTGCATCACAGGAGGTACAAACGGGATCGGCCGTGGTCTCGTGAAGGCATTCGCGGAAAAAGGCTGGATCGTGGAATTCATGGATATAGACGAAAGTGGGCTTGGGTTTGCCGAGGAACTTAATGGACAAGGTCATAAGACACGCTTTCATAAAGTCGATGTAGCAGATCACACTGCCGTTGCCGGGGCATTTTCGAAGATCGGTGCCGATCACGGGAGAGTGGACGTCATGATCAATAATGCGGGTGTTTCAAAATTCAAGTCGTTCTGGGAGCTCGAACCGGGTGAGTGGGACCGCATCCTCTCCGTAAACCTTGGAAGTGTCTTCCATTGCAGCAGGGAGGCGGCCAAACTGATGAAGGATGGCGGGGGTAGCATCATCAACCTGTCCTCGACGCGCGCCTTCATGTCCGAACGGGATACCGAAGCCTACTCAGCCACCAAAGGAGGGATTTACAGTCTGTCCCATTCCTTGGCCATCACGCTGAGCGAGTACGGGATCCGCGTCAACTCCATCAGCCCTGGGTGGATCGCGACAGAGGACTATGACTCCCTGAGGGAAATCGATCATGCCCAGCATCCTTCCGGAAGGGTAGGAAAGCCGGAGGATATCGCCAGGGCATGCCTTTTCCTCGCAGACCCTGAAAACGACTTTATAACGGGTGAAAATCTCATCATCGACGGCGGGATGTCGCGAAAGATGATCTATGAGCATTGAACAAGGGGGCCGCTTCCATTGGAGGCGGGCTTTTTTAGTTGACTGCTCGTTGAATTATTTGATTATTGCTAATATTTGTATACTGTTTTACACTTAAGAGGATATCGCCGTTAGGCTAAAGACATTCTCATTATAGAGAAAAGGGGGAAGACGGATGTCTTCATTGCAGGAATTAAAAAAAGAGATGGAAAAGGTTCTGGTCGGGAGGGAAAAGGAAATTGATCTTTTGATGATCGCCCTTTTGCAGGATGGACATGTGCTCTTGGAGAGTGTTCCTGGGACAGGGAAGACCCTCATGGCCAAAACCTTTGCACAATCGATCAGTGGTTCTTTCAAACGGATCCAGTTCACACCGGATGTACTGCCGAGTGATGTGACGGGAATCCAATTTTTCAACCCGAAATCTCAGGAGTTCGAGCTCAGGACAGGGCCGGTGCTGACCAATGTCCTCCTTGCTGATGAGGTGAATCGTGCCACTCCAAGGACACAGGCTAGCCTGCTTGAGGTCATGGAAGAAAAGCAGTTTACCATCGATGGGGAAACCATTGCACTGGAACCTCCGTTCATTGTCATTGCCACCCAAAATCCGATTGAGTCCCAGCAGGGAACATTTCCGCTCCCGGCAGCTCAGCTCGATCGATTTTTACTGAAGATTCCTTTCGGTTATCCGGATTTTGAGGAAGAAAGGAGCATCCTAGGGCGATTCAAGCGTCCACTTGCAAAAGACGCCACCACGGCGGTCCTGGACCTGCCGACGATCCGGCGTTTGTCTGAAGAAGTGAAAGAAACCCATGTGTCTGCTGATATTGAAACCTACATACTCAAAATCACAAGGGCGACCCGTGAGCATGAGTCGATTGAAGTAGGGGCGAGTCCGAGGGCGAGCCTCGCCTTGTTGAAGGCCTCTCAAGGGTATGCTTTCATTAATGGGCGTGATTATGTGACCCCTCATGATGTCGAAGTGGCGGCACCATATGTTCTCGAACACAGGATTTCCCTCACCTTGGAAGCCTCCATGACAAAGACGACCGGGGAAGTGATGCGGCAGGTTCTTGAGCGTGTCATGGTACCGGTAGAAGCGAGGTAGGTGTCATGAAGTGGAAACGGGACATCGGGGAAGATCCGTATTTGAATATGAGTACGATGCTTCTTGTCATCATGCTGGCCGGAAGCTTATTTGTACAATCCTACATCGCTTCCGGGGTGTTACTCTTATGCATCGTCTACGTGCGCGTCCACCGCTGGTTCCTTCTGAAAGCGGGTGAGGGTGTGAAACTTGATTCGACACCTAAAAAGGTGCGGATGCATGAAGGGGAGGAAGCGGAGTGGATGCTCGGCTTCCGTAATGACGGCCTGCCGGTCTGGGGGGCCACATTGAAGCTGAAATTCAAGGACATCGTGGAACCCGCATCCAAGCAGATGCGATTTGACGTAACGTCAGGGGTAGTGGAAGCTTCGGTCCCGTTCTCTGCGGGGAAAGGGGAGCGAGTGGAGATTTCCATCCCCGTAATAGGTAAAAGGCGTGGACTCTGCCGCATCACCTCCATGGAGCTCTACATTCCCCATCTATTCGGGAGCGGGAGGACGGTGCTCCAGCTGATGGATCCGATTCCATCGACCTTGATGGTATTTCCACGTTCGACACCCGTCGTGGTGGAGGAGCATCCTATATCCATGCGTTTTGGAGACGTGTTCACTCCCCATTCCCTATATAGTGACCCTTTTCAAATCGTCGGGACGAGGGGGTATGTGGCAGGGGACAGGTTTCAGGATATTCACTGGAAAGCTTCAGCAAGGACCGGGGATCTGCAGACGAAACAGTTTGCACCGTCCACTCAAAAAGAGTGGCTTATCGCCATCAACTTGTCCGACCGCTATGCAATCACGGGCCGATTGGAATCCATCGTCAGTCAGGCTGCCTACATGATGCAGCTGGCAGTCAAAGGAGATATCCCCTTCTCCATGGTGATCAATACGAGGGGACCTGGTGCCACTCCGTACTTCCACCTGCCATCCGGAGCTGGTAAACCCCATATGCAAAGGGGACTGGAACTGCTGTCAGCCCTGTCAACGGATGACTTTACCATGCCTTTCGAGCTTGTCCTACAGCATATGAGGAGCAGGCAGTGGCTCCCCCCCGTCATCTTTCTTGCAGGAGAGCTGAATCAGGAGATCGAACGCGTACTGACACAAATTGCTTCAGGGGGGACCCAAATCCTCAAACTTACCACATTGAATGAACAGGGGGTGGCGTCGCGGTGGAATATGAAATCCGATCCTCGTCAACCGATTTCCAAAAGCTCCTGACCATGAAGCTTTGCTTCCTTGCGGGAGTGGAATCTCTTTTTGCATTTCTGCTCATGACCTTCCTTGCACCAAGAAATCAGCTGCTCAGTGACTATCTGCCCCTGATCATGCTTTCTTTTCTTGCTCTATCCGTGTGGGCGGTCATCATCGGACGTTCAGGCAAGGTCATCCCGCTGCCCCTATACGGAATGTTTGCACTGATCCTCTTGGTGGGAGTATTCTTTTTTTTAGTCAACCTTGTGTTCTTGGCAGGAGTCTTAGTATACCTTTATTGGAGGATGAATTCTCATCTAGAAGAAATGGAATATAGCATTGAAATCAGCAGCGGTGCATGGGTAATCTTCCTAGCCATTGCCGCAGCGTCAATGATGACGAGTCCCATGAGGGGGATGGAGAACGGTACACCGGTCATTGTCACGATCTTCCTGTACCTTTTGTTGACTGTCAGTGTGACACCCATCCAGCGGATGATGTCCCACGAGTCGGGGAAGGGCCCCTATTATGTGCCCCTGATGCTGATGGGAGCCATTGCAGGGGTGGCAATGGTCCTTGGATTGGTCAGTTTCGTCCTCATGCAAGTGGTATACTGGATACTTTCGAAAATTTTCTGGGTGTTCTCCTTTGCCGTCGATCCCATCTATAATGCGATCGAGCATTTAAGGGATCTGGTAACGTCCCTTTTCAATGAAATGTATGGAGGTGGCGGGGAGGGATCACTCGAGAAAGGGCAGGTAGAGGCTGAAGAACCGCCCCTTCCCCTTTCTCAGGGGATGTCGCTCGATTGGCTGGTGATGGTTCTCAGCATCATCGCCGTCCTTCTCATCATCGTGTACTTCTATGTGAGAAGGAAAGGGTCCGACGCTGCCAAGAGAGAAGGGAAGGGATTTTCAGTTCATGCTTATCCAGACAATCCGGTGGAAGGCACTCAAAGTTCAGATTACGACTACAGTCATGCCGATGATCGGATTCGTGAAGCAGTGACGGAATTTGAGCGCTTTTCCCACTCAAGGAATGCAGGGAGAAACGTCAATGAGGATTTGCGAGCGTGGTTTGTCAGACTTGGGCTGGAAGACGAAGAACGATTCTTCATCATCTATGAACAGGTACGGTACGGCCGGGGCGGAGTATCTCCTGAAGACGGAGATTTCTTTGTCCGCAGAATGGAGGTCCATACATCCGCCATGAGCCCCGTAAGCGAAAAAGAAGCGTAGGAACACGGGATCCCGTATGAAGATGCAGGGTCCCGAATAAGCTGAATCAGGTTCAAAATTCTTAAAAGGGGATGTTGAGCATGAAAAGGGAAGCAGAACTTGCGTTGAGGGTGAAGAGCCTGGTGCTTGAAGGCATGGAAGAGCTTGTGAAGGATAATGGGACTGCAGATGATAAAGAGTGGAAGAAAGTCGCAGAAGTCTATTCAAGATGCATCTGTGACCTGGTGGCTGTCATTGCGGATGAACACAGCGACCCTGAACGGATCTTAAAAGGGACGGTTGCCAAAGCGAAGATTGGATACAATATGATAGGTAGGAAACAAACGGAATACACAAAGTAAAATTATTGAAGTTTCTAACATATTAAGGAACATAATGAGCCTGAATGTAAGAAATACTAAAAAAACAGGATTTTATAATTGTGTATCTCCTCATTGCATGCTATTATTTTTTTTTGAACAGGTTTATAGGAAGAAAGGATTAATGGAGAAAATGCTAACCGTTTTCATCATGATTCCGGTTCTTTTTATAAATCAAACCTAAAACAAGATATGATTAAGGAGTCGATTCACATGGCACAAAAAACATTCACAGTAACAGCTGAGACAGGGATTCACGCTCGCCCGGCAACTCTATTGGTTCAAACGGCAAGCAAATTCGATAGCGATGTACATCTTGAATACAAAGATAAGAAAGTAAACTTGAAATCAATCATGGGTGTTATGTCTCTAGGTGTCGGTAAAGATGCAGAAATCACAATCATCACTGAAGGTAGCGATGAAGCAGAAGCGTTGAACAGCCTTGAAGAAACACTGACTAAAGAAGGTCTTGCTGAGTAATGTCCAGCCTTCTTAACGGAATTGCAGCATCCAACGGGATTGCCATTGCAAAAGCATACCGCCTGGTCGAACCTGATCTCAGCTTCGAAAAGAAAGCGGTTGATAATGTTGAGGCAGAGGTATCCCGTTTTCAGGATGCTATTTCCACATCAAAAACCGAACTAGAAGCTATCCGTGACAAAGCACGGGAAGATCTTGGAGAAGACAAAGCCCAGATCTTTGAAGCGCACCTGCTTGTTCTTAGTGACCCAGAGCTACTGACACCGATTGAAGACAAAGTGAAATCTGAAAATGTAAACGCTGAATTCGCCCTTAAGGAAACAGCGGATATGTTCGTGACCATGTTTGAATCCATGGACAACGAATATATGAAAGAGCGTGCGGCCGATATCCGTGACGTGACGAAACGTGTCCTGTCACATCTCCTTGGCGTACAAATCTCGAACCCTAGCATGGTGACCGAGGAAGTGATCATCATCGCAGAAGACTTGACCCCTTCTGATACTGCTCAGTTGAACCGTCAATACGTCAAAGGGTTCACCACTGATATCGGTGGCCGTACTTCCCACTCGGCGATCATGGCTCGTTCCATGGAAATTCCTGCAGTGGTTGGTACGAAAACGGTTACCTCATCAGTTGAAAACGGTGATCTCATCATCGTGGATGGATTGAATGGAGAAGTACATATCAATCCGACTCCTGAAGTTGTGGCACAGTATAAAGAAGAGCACGCCCGCTATGAAGAGCAAAAAGCCGAATGGGCTAAACTCGTCAATGAACCGACCGTTTCAAAAGACGGGGAACATGTCGAGCTGGCGGCAAATATCGGGACCCCGAATGATCTTGAAGGTGTGAAAAATAACGGTGGTGAAGGTGTGGGTCTATACAGGACCGAATTCCTTTACATGGGCCGCGATGAGCTCCCAACAGAGGAAGAGCAATTCAAAGCTTATAAAGCCGTCCTTGAAGGCATGGATGGGAAACCTGTTGTCGTACGTACATTGGACATCGGCGGAGATAAAGAGCTACCATACTTGAATCTACCTAAGGAAATGAATCCATTCCTTGGCTATCGGGCTATTCGCCTGTGCCTCGATGAACAAGACATCTTCCGTACACAGCTGCGTGCACTGCTTAAAGCAAGCACCTTCGGTAATCTGAAGATCATGTTCCCTATGATTTCAAACCTTGATGAGTTCCGTGCTGCCAAAGCCGTTTTGGAAGAGGAGAAAAAGGCTCTTCTTGAAAACGGAGTAGAAGTATCGGATCATATCGAAGTAGGAATCATGGTCGAAATCCCTTCTACAGCGGTCATGGCTGATGTGTTCGCAAAAGAAGTGGACTTCTTCTCGATCGGAACAAATGATCTGATCCAATACACAATGGCGGCCGACCGCATGAACGAACGCGTTTCCTATCTGTACCAGCCGTATAATCCGGCGATCCTTCGCCTTGTGAAGATGGTCATCGACGCGGCTCATAAAGAAGGGAAATGGGCTGGAATGTGTGGAGAAATGGCTGGAGACGAAATTGCCGTGCCGATCCTTCTAGGACTGGGACTGGATGAGTTCTCCATGAGTGCCTCGTCAATCCTTCGTGCCCGTTCTCAGATCTCGAACCTGAGCAAAGCGGAAATGAAGGAAATGGCTGAACACGTATTGACACTTGATACGAATGATGCTGTTCAAGAAGTCGTTAAAAAAGCAACATCAATGGAATAAAGTTTTAAATCATGAGGAAAGGGTAAAGAGAAGTATCGAACAGGTTCCCCAAGAGCCTTTTCATTCTCATTTCCCCCTTTTAATTGGATTGAAGGACTCGACTCCTTCAATCCTTTTTTATGTTGGTGAATGGATTTTTCCATTCCATCAGAATGCCATAATGGCAGGATTCCTCGTCCTCAAGATAATCTTTGATCACCCTCACAGGCATCCGTCCGCACTGGAGGAGAAAGGTGATGACCGGGTCTTTGTATTCTCCCCTTGTTAGCTTCTCCACATATTCTTCCACCGTGTAACGGTCGCGATATGAATGAAAGGTCGGAATGCGTCCACCACCAAGGAGGCGTTCAAGGCGCAGGTGTACGACGATTTCATAGAGGGCCTCCATCATCCATTTTCCGAGTTTGAAGCCCCTATAGGCAGGATCAATGCACAAATCCACGACGTACAATGTATTCCCATCATCGGAATGATGGGTGATATAGCCTTCATCTGTAATGCCATCCCATGTATGATCCGGATCTTCCGGGGAGTAGGAGGTGATAAAGCTTGTCATGCTGCCAACCACGATGCCATCCATCTCCACACAGATGGCCCCCAAGGGGAAACGGTTAACATGCTGATGAAGTTGATCCTTATTCCACCATAATTCCGGGGGGAATGGAGGAGGAAACGCCCGGTGTTGGATCGAGATCAAAGAGTCAAAGTCTTCTTCCCGGTAGTTTCGGATCGTCACAAGTACCGGGGTGCCGTTGCGGAAGACATATTGCTTCTTTTCATACATCTGACAGTCCACCTCGCTTCGTTATTCATTATAGTATTATACTTTATGAAAGCGCTTTTTCATAGACCTTTTAAACGATTTTCCCTAGGCACCTCTCCAACTTGGAAGAGGACCTGAAAAAAATTATTTTTTTTGAAATGCGGGTTTATACAGATGATATCTGGGTAGAATTAGAGTAAGCATGAAATTGGAGATTAATTTCTCACTAACACCCCCTTTTCCTTTTTTTTGAACCAGTGTAAAACTGGTTCTTTTTTTTTGCATAAAAAAGGCCTCCGCTTCTCATAGCGGGGGCCTTTCCCTTTTGTCAGAAGGATGCAAGAAAGTTTTCCAAACGGTTCAAACCTTCTTCGAGTTCTTCCATTGAGCAGGCATAAGACAGTCTGAAATAGCCTTCTCCCATAACGGAGAATGCCTCTCCGGGCACGACAGCGACTTTTTCCTTTTGAACAAGTTCCAAACAGAATGCAAAGGAATCGCCGTTAAACCTTTCAGGGATCTCCACAAAATAATAGAAAGCTCCGTCAGGCTTGATTACATTCCGGATGCCCATTCCCACGAGGCGCTCAAAGACATATTCACGCCTTTTGCGGTAGGCATCCTTCATCGGGATTGCATCATCTTTCCCTTTGGTCAGGGCGGCGAGGGCCGCTTTCTGGGACACAGAGGTGGCGCAGGAGACGTTATATTGATGCACCTTCAATAGATGCTGACTGATCGCTTTCGGTGCCATGACCATGCCGATCCTCCAGCCTGTCATGCTATGGGACTTCGAGAGACCGTTGATGACAATGGTCTGATCCCGGAGGAATTCGGCAATGGAACGATGGCTGCGATCGAAGGTGAGCTCACTGTAGATCTCATCTGCTACCACGAAAATCCCCCGCCCCAGGACCAATTCGGCAATATCTTGCAGTTCCTCCGCTGTCAGGCTGACACCGGTGGGATTGGAAGGGTACGGGAGGATGATGCATTTCGTTCTTGATGTGATGGCGGTCTTCAAAAGGGAAGCATCCAGCTTGAAGCCATTTGACGTTGTATCGATATGGACCGGTTTGGCCCCTGACAGTTTAATAATGGGCTCATACCCGGGGTAAACGGGCCCAGGCAGGATACATTCATCCCCTTCGACGAGGATCGACCTGAGCGTGACATCGATCCCTTGAGAAGCCCCTGAAGTGATGATGATCTCATCTTCATCGTAGTCCAGATGATACTTTTCTTTCATGAAGTCGGAGGCAGCCTTTCTCAGCTCGAGCATCCCTGCATTATGGGTGTATGAAGTGAAGTTTTCATCGATTGCCCGCTTCCCGGCGTCTTTCACGTGGAGTGGTGTGGGGAAATCGGGCTGCCCGATCGTCAGGGATATCATGCCTTCGGTGCCCGCCACCATGTTGAAGAAACGGCGGATGCCTGATAGTTGCAATTCCAATACTCTAGGATTCATTTTCTCTTCCAAACTGCACACCTGCTTTGTTCATTTTATTTACTAGTGTATCACTAAGGATCCCCCTATTTAAAGATGAGAATGGTTTTGGTACAGTATATCAGTAACGCCCTCAAGTTTCGGATGCACGTTCCGAGGGAAAGATGAATCTATAAAGAAGGCTCAGCATGGTTTCGGTTGACGGCCGATCCTGTGGAGGGTAAGGAGAACGAGATGATTCGAACCAGTGTGATATTGAAAAACGGGGAAATCGTAAAAGATGCTTCCCTGGCCATGATAAAAGATCCGTATGTGAAATGGTATTGGGTGGACTTTTCGGCTCCCACTGAAAAGGAAATCCGTATACTCAAGCTTTATTTCCGATTCCATCCGCTCGCAATCGAAGACTGCCTCGACGATTTCAGTCAGCGGCCGAAGCTGGATTTCTATGAACGGTACATATTCGTATTACTACATACCATCGATCATGAAACCCATGCAGCAAGTGAAGTGAATATGTTTGTCAATTCAAGCTTTATCGTCACATTTCATAAAGGCCGGACAAAAGAACTGGACCGCATCTGGAGCCAGGTGGAGGAAGAAAGGGATGATTGGAGTCCCTTCAAGGTGATGCATGGAATTGCAGACCAGCTTGTGGATGATTATTTTCCGCTTGTCTATGCCATCGAGGATCGCTTGAATATCATTGAAGACAATACCAATCAGGACTCAGACAGCGACCTGATGGACCAGCTGTTTGACATCCGCCATGAGATGTCCAAACTGAGGAGGACGCTTATTCCGATGAGGGACCTTTTATACCGGATCATCAATTCCGGACGGCTGAACGCCCTGAAAGAGGAAAAGCTCTACTTCAATGATGTATATGATCATTTGATGAAGCTCGTGGAAATGCTTGAATCGTACCGTGAATTTTCATCGGATATCCGTGATAATTACCTTTCCATCAATTCCGATAAGATGAATAACATCATGATGACCCTGACCGTGATCACCACGATTTTTATGCCGCTCACGTTCATTGCCGGCTTATATGGGATGAATTTTGTCAATATGCCGGAACTTCAAAGTCCCTACGGATATTTCATCGTCCTCGGTGTGATGGGTATGATCGCTATCATCATGTTCGGTCTGTTCCTTAAAGTGGGATGGCTGCGCTTCTCTTCAAAAAAGCGCAACAGAAAACGGCGGTTTCTCCGATTAAAGTGAAAATCGGGGAAATCACTGGATTTTTTACTCGAAAAGCGTTATATTGTTTTAGGATAAAAGAAGAAAAATTGGGGCGTACCCGAGAGGTTCTAGCACAACCCTCTATAAAAAACTAAGGAAAACGGCATCCTTAGGTGTCGTTGTTTTTTTGTTTAGGCGAAGGAAGCCGGAATTATAGAGCATGAACAGGAATCTTTTTTCTTCTTTTCGGGGCATCTGCCGTTAGAAAAGAGAGGAGAATCTAGTATGAAAAATGATAAAGCAGTCGTCGTGTTCAGCGGCGGTCAAGATAGCACAACCTGCCTGTTCTGGGCGAAAAAGAATTTTAAAGAGGTGGAGGCCGTTACATTCAACTACGGCCAGCGCCATGTGGCTGAACTTGATTGTGCAAGGGAGATTGCGGAGGAGCTTGATATCCCTCACCATGTTCTCGACATGAGCCTCTTGAATCAACTGGCACCGAGTGCCCTGACGCGGGATGAGGACATCGTGCAGAAGGATGGCGAGCTGCCGTCCACATTTGTACCGGGACGTAATCTGATGTTTCTGTCATTTGCAGGGGTCCTTGCCAAGCAAATCGGTGCAAAGCATATCGTGACGGGCGTATGTGAAACAGACTTCAGTGGATACCCGGATTGCCGCGATGTTTTCGTGAAATCCCTTAACGTGACGTTGAACCTGTCCATGGATGACGAATTTGTCATCCACACGCCGCTCATGTGGATCGACAAGGCCGAGACATGGGAGCTTGCAGATCAGCTCGGCGCCTTCGAGTATGTACAAGAGAAGACCTTGACATGCTATAACGGCATCAAGGGGGCAGGCTGCGGGGAGTGCCCGGCTTGCGAACTCCGACAAAGAGGTCTTGATCAATATCTTGAGACAAAAGCCGGGGGTATTCCAAATGATCCAGCAGATTTATCCTGTCCCGAGTCATCCGTATGAATATGAGCTGAACAAAGATATGCACTTTGCTGCCGCTCACTATATTCCCGCCGAGTCGGCAGGAAGCTGCAGTGAAATGCACGGCCACACGTATTTCGCAAATATTACGATTGCCGGTGACGCCCTTGATGAAACAGGTTTCCTTGTCAATTTCCAGCAGATCAAAAAGCTGATCCATAAGCGTTTTGATCACACGGTCATCAACGATGACGAGAAGTTTCAGGGAGATCTGAAATTCCCGACGACAGAAGTGATGGCAAAGGTGATCTACGATATCATCCAGGAGCATCTCGACACGCTCACCCACGCGCCGCGATGCCTTCAGGTATTTCTCCGTGAAACGCCGACGAGCTACTGCATTTATCGGCCAAAGGGGAACGGTCATGAGGAAGATCCCTGTTCTTGAAGTATTCGGCCCAACCATCCAGGGTGAAGGAATGGTGATCGGCCAAAAGACCATGTTCGTCCGAACAGCCGGCTGTGATTACAGCTGTGCATGGTGTGATTCCGCCTTTACATGGGACGGTTCAGCCAAAGATGATATCAGATTGATGACAGCAGATGAAGTGTGGGACAAGCTGAAGGAAATCGGTGGGGACCGCTTCTCCCATGTAACCATTTCCGGGGGGAATCCAGCCCTATTGCCTCAGATCGGTGATCTTCTGGCAATCCTGAAAGCCAATGGGATCGGCTCTGCCCTGGAAACCCAGGGAAGCCGATGGCAGGACTGGTTTTATGATATCGATGATCTGACCATCTCACCAAAACCGCCGAGCTCCACGATGGAAACGGATTATGATCGATTGGATCTCATTGTCTCCCGCTTGGTAGAAAATGGGTCCAACTTCAGCCTGAAGGTCGTAGTATTCGATGAGCTGGACCTTGAGTATGCGAAGGGGATCCATCTAAGGTATAAAGGTGTCCCGTTCTATATCCAGACCGGTAACCCCGATGTGTCGATGGAAGACACCCCAAGACTCGTTTCCAGCCTCCTTCTCGATTACGAAAGATTGATCGATGTAGTTTGTGAGCAAAAGGAATTGAATGATGTACGGGTACTACCCCAACTCCATACGCTTGTATGGGGGAACAAAAGGGGAGTTTAATACGAAAAGGCTGTCTGCTTCAATGCAGACGGCCTTTTTATTTGGTAGCATCTCTGTCTTCTGTTTTTCCGGTTTCAACAAAGGAAAAGTGATCCGGATCATCCACCCCTTCTGCATTCTTCCCTAAGGATACAAGTGGGGCTGGACCCTGGAAAGGCTCGATATGTGCGGTAATGTCACTGTGCTTACCCTCATGATTCATTCGATCACCTCCTTGATACATAGTGTGCGCAGTGTTCTTTAATGTATGAGGCAAGAGATGATACTAAAGTTTTTCGCAAATGGTTCGATATAAGGAAAGAGATTATCTTATTCTGAAACAGATTGGACTGACGAACATGATCAACGATCAACATTCGATTCTTCTCGAAAGCGGGACGAATGAACTTGAAATCATAGAATTCGAACTGGACAAAAGAAAATTCGGTATCAATGTCATCAAGGTGAAGGAGATCATCCTTCCAACGGCCGTCATTCCGGTACCGCATTCCCATCCTCATGTGGAGGGTCTCATCCAGCTAAGGGGAGAGGTCCTTCCCCTTATCAACCTGTCCAGGGTCCTCGGGAAAATCGGAGAGCCACCTCCTGAGGCAAAATACATTGTGGCCGAATTCAATCAGCAGAAAGTGGTCTTCCATGTGCATAACGTGACTCAGATTCACCGGATTTCCTGGAATGATATCGAGAAGCCGACGTCATTGTACCAAGGTGGAGATCAGTCGTCGATCATTGGAGTCATCAAGAGGACGGAGGATATGATCCTTCTCCTCGATTTTGAGAGCATCCTTCTTGAAATCAATCCACAGACGGGAATCAGGGTGGAAGAAGTGAAGAAGCTTGGTCACCGTGAACGCAGCGACAAGCAGATTGTTGCTGCAGAAGATTCTCCGCTATTGAGGAAGCTCCTTCATGACACATTGAGCGAAGGGGGATACGGTCAAGTGGAGTTTTTTGAAAACGGAGCGGATGCCCTTGCCTATCTTGAATCCCTTGCAGACCAGGGCGGGAATGTGACAGAACAGGTTCAATTGGTCATCACGGATATCGAGATGCCTCAGATGGATGGACATCATCTCACGAGGAGGATCAAAAGCGATCAAAGGCTGAAGGGATTGCCGGTAATCATCTTTTCTTCTCTCATCACGAATGACCTTAAACATAAAGGGCATATGGTGGGGGCGGAGGATCAAATCAGCAAGCCTGAGATTTCAGAACTCATCAAAACCATCGACAAACATATTTTATAAAGGAAAATGTAAAGGGGATCAGCAGCTGCTGATCCCCTTTACAAAGTATTTGCGTCAGTGCACTAAAATCTGTAGGGATTAAAAGAAGCTGTCCCCCAGCTTTTTGAATACAGGCTTTTGATAGCAGGTACGCCGATCTCCGCCAGATGACTGATCCGTCATTCCCGTATAGTGTTCCAGGATGCTTTTGGCCTGCTGAAGTCCCATCTTGCATCGCGGGTTCCTGAGCGTGGAATCAAGGGAACCGAGATGCGGGAGTTCCTTGAAGTCTTCCTTCGTAGGCGGGATATGGAAGGTATAGTCCCCGCACGTGACCAGGACATCAGACTGCTGCTGGCTGAAACGTGGATTGTTGGAAAAGTGCAACCCGACTTTTTTGGCTTTGCCTTCTTTAATCATTTTCAGCAGTGCTCGTTTTTTCAGTGAGTAAAGGTACTTTGGGTTGCCGGCTGTCTTCGCATGACGGTTCACGGTAAAGATGGCCTGGGAGAGGGTTAAAGTTGATGTGGGAGAAGGGGCTTGTCTGCTTGATGGGTTCAAATGATGATCTCCTTTCAGAATTGATTTCCCCCCTATTATAGCTTATTTTCCTTAGATTGGAAAGGGGGTAGTGCATATAGCCCGTCCCCTTCTAAAAAGCTCCCCGGGGAATTGACTCCCGGGGATAGGCATCATCGTTGAGGGTAAATATTGATGTTTTCCGTGAAATTATAAGGGGAGGACTGAATATTGTTCCCATAAGGAACGGGACCCTGTGGATAAGGATAAGGTCCGTACCCTGGTCCTGGATACGGAGGGGGATAGCAAGGACCTGGCCCATAACACGGCCGATTGAATAATAACGGACTGATGGCAAGCCCTGCGAGCCCTCCTGCTAAAAATGGAAGTCCGAAAAAAGGAAAGAAGCGCTGATCACCTTGATATTCTCGATAATAAGGATAGCTTCTGTAAGGGGCATAGGTTTGATACATGGGGAAAACCTCCTCTCTACTCCTTTCAGTGTATGTACCCTGTATGCCTTGGGAGCATGTCTGATATAGAATGGGCGCAGATCAATGCGTTTGACAGAAGCCTTCTGATGTCTTATGTTAGTGGAAGGGAACATTCCCCAATCAGATAAAGGCTGTTTGTTGAAAAGGAGAGGGACGATGAAAAAGACAAAAGAAATGGAAGTTCTCTTTCTCCCTACCGAAAAAGGAACGATAAAGCTATACGTATTCGGCTTTAAAGCTCCTCGATCTCTAGGCCGGGTGATTGCAACTTATCATGACATCACGTTCGAAGTGAAGGGTTATAAGAGGAATAAAACCATAATCAAGGCGTTGGCACAGGTCCATGAAGCCATCGTCAATAATCAGGATATATGATCAAGGCTGACGCGTCAGCCTTTTTTATTTTGCCTCATATTGAATGAAAAATCTGAAAGTGAATGCAAAGGAAGATGTCGATATGATACTATTATGAGTGAGTATTCATTCATAAACGGAAGGGGAAATTAAGATGGGGGAAAAACAGGTCGTAATTGTAACGGGTGGATCAAACGGTATGGGGAAATACATGGCGAAAAAGTTTCTTGAAGAGGGGGCTGACGTCCTGATAACGGGGAGAAACAAAGAGCGCCTGGAAGCCGTCCGAGAGGAATTTTCAAATTTGAAGGGAACCGTGGAGATCTTCCAGATGGATGTGAGGGAGGAGGAACATGTCAAAGCTATGCTTGCCCACTGCCTGGATTCTTTCGGTCAGGTGGACGTCTTGATCAACAATGCCGCAGGAAACTTCATATGCCCGGTCGAGAAATTGTCGGCCAATGGCTGGAAGTCGGTGATCGATATCGTCTTGAATGGTACCTTCCTTTGCTCCCATGCCGTCGGGAATTACTGGATAGTGGAAGGGAAAAAAGGGTCCATCATCAATATTGTCGCGACGTACGCATGGGGAGCCGGAGCCGGGGTAGCCCATTCCGCTTCCGCCAAGGCAGGAGTATTGTCATTGACCAGGACGCTGGCCGTCGAGTGGGGACATAAGTATGGCATCAGGACCAACGCCATTGCCCCTGGTCCGATCGAACGAACAGGCGGGGCAGACAAGCTCTGGGAGTCGGAAGAAGCAGCGAAACGGACGCTGAACAGCGTCCCCCTCAAAAGGCTGGGGACACCGGAAGAAATTGCCGGGCTCGCTTATTTCCTTTCTTCGGAGCAGGCAGCCTATATCAATGGAGAATGCGTGACCATGGATGGGGGCCAGTGGCTGAACCCGTTCCCGTTTTAATCAAGGATGATTGAAAAGGCAGTATGCACCCGGGGAGGTAATCCCCGGGATATTTGCGGTTGTGACTGCACTGGAAACGCCCCTGCCTGATGAACCGGTTTAACGAAGGGTGATGTCAAATTTGACGAGGGGAATGAATACAAATCATAATGAATGCTGTGTTATAATTATGCATACATACATTGATTGTTTTGGGGGAGATAGAGATGGACGCAATGGACGTATTATCCAACAAAGAGCAAATCATCCCATATTTTAAGCCGGTTTTCAGCGCTGACGGTCATCGTATCGCCGGTTATGAAGTCTGGGGAAGGTTTGAGGAGGCGGACGGGACTACAGTCGGTCTCACCTCCTTCTTCGAAGACAATGAGATCCCGGATGAATATAAGGTGGAAATCGCTGATCATATCACTTCCTCTGCACTCCAGCGGTTCCTGGAGGAAAAAGAGGAGGGACTCGTTTTTCTTCACCGCGATGCACGCCTCCTGATGCTTGATCACGGCGAATCATTCCTGCAGCTCCTTCAACAATATGAAGAGCGCGGTTTCTCTCTTGACAGGATCGTCCTTGGATTATCCGAGTATGCCTATACGGGTGATTTTGAACAGTTGGTTCATTTGCTCGTCTACTACAAAACCTATGGGATCAAGATCTCCATGAATAATATAGCTGAAAACGGCGGGCAACTGGAAAAACTATCTTTCTTTTCACCGGATATCCTCCGTGTCAACCTCTATCAGTTAAGAAACGATGCAGGCAACAAAGTGTATAAAGATATTTTATACAGCTTATCGGTCCTTGCACGGAAAATTGGGGCATCCCTGTTGTATGAGGGGATCGAGATCAACTATCAGCTGCAATTCGCCTGGCTGAGCGGGGGTCGATTCTATCAAGGGGATTACCTCCATAAGGAGTCCAGCACGTTCCTTGATCAGGACATCCTTAAGTCGAAACTGAAACAAAAGTACGGAGATTTTATCCGATACGAAACGAAACACCTGAATGCAGGGTACGACCTCGCCGATCTTCTACATAAAGAAACGGGCAGTGAACTGCTACGGATAAAGAAAGAGGACGGTGATTTCGACGGGATCCTCCTGGAACTGGCAACCTATTTCTCGGATAAGGCCTTTCGACTTTACATTTGCAATGAAGAAGGATTCCAAGTAAGCAGCAACATCGTGAAGGGACACGGTACGTGGGCTACAGACCCTGCCTATATCGGTAAAAACTGGAGCTGGCGCCCTTACTTTCTCGAGAACATCATCCGGATGAGGATGGACAAAAAAGGACTACTCTCAGATATGTATTCCGATATCGACTCGGGTGAGTCCATCAGGACGTTTTCCTTTCCCCTCGGTAATGAGCTTTATCTATTCATGGACTTATCGTACGAGTTCCTTTTTGAAGAAGACAGTTTGCTTTACTGATGTACAACGTAGGTATAAGTATGAAGCTCCCTGGCATTGGCCGGGAGCTTTTTTGTGTATTGAAGGGGTGAACAACAGGTAAGGGATTAATTCTTTAACCAATAATTTGTCGGGTCAGGAGAGGTGTCTGTGCTCAAGGAGGCATAAAAAAGCGTCTTTCTCATCTCGCCTCATGGCAACCCGCCTGCGCTTTTCTATATGTCCAGCTCAGGCGGGTTGAGGCTCGAGGTCATAAGCCGAGAAACCCCAAAAGGCACAGGACGCCTTTCCGGGTTTCCCGTCTTATGCTTGTCGCCTCAGGGCGACCCGCCTGCGCTTTTCTATATGTCCAGCTCCGGCGGGTTGAGGCTCGAGGTCATAAGTCAGGAAACCCAAAAAGGCACAGGGCGCCTTTCCGGGTTTCCCGTCTTATGCTTGTCGCCTCAGAGCGACCCGCCTGCGCTTTTCTTGGTATACCGGATCTTTTTTCTGGGGAAGTTATGGGAAAGAACGATGAAAGGAGGGTTTTGGGTGAGCGTTTATGTTTGGGTCTTGTCTTTTTTATGTGTGGGGCTGGCTGGTTATGCCCTTTACTATACGTTCAAAGTGACGGGCCAGGCGAAATCCGGTAAGGAGAACGGATTTGATGCCGATGTCCCTGAGTCTGTGAAGGCACATCCATACCTTTTGAACCCGGTTTTTGTGGCGATTGCAGTCGCCACGGTTCTTATCACGGCTTTTATTGTGTACCAGATCATTCTTTTTTACGGTTGAGTATCGTTTTATCGGTGACCGGTGTTGAAACCCATCACGAAGGCACAGGACGCCTTACGGTGGGTTTTTTGCTAATGCAAAATGGGCATAGCCTCAACCCGCCTGCGCTTTTCTATATGTCCAGCTCCGGCGGGTTGAGGCTCGAGGTCATAAGCCGGGAAATCCAAAAAGGCACAGGACGCCTTTCCGGGTTTCCCGTCTTATGCTTGTCGCCTCAGGGCGACCCGCCTCCGCTTTTCTATGTTTGAGGGGTGGGGGGATCGGGAAAAGAAGAAATAAGCAATTGTCAGACAATGGAGTAAAAGTACTGTGATATACAAGGAGGAATGGCAAATGGTGAAAAAATACTGGTTGATCCTGACGCTTGTCCTTGGGTTGAGTTTGACCGTCGGCACTCAGGCGACGGCAATCGGAACGACTGTTGATCAATTAGACGGCAAACAGGCTGTTGCCCTCGTGGAAGATGCGTTTGAGGTTCAACGTTCTTTAAGTGAAAAGCCAAGGGAAAAGGCTGATATAGAAACGATGCTGTCGGAGTACTTCACCGATGAACAGGTGAAGGGATTCATGGAAGAGAATCTGTATAAAGAAGGAAATGGGTATAGTGCATTCGGATCGGATTTTGCTTCCTACTACATTCCGTTTTATGAATTTGATAAAGAAACAAAGGCTGGATTTGCGGATGGGCATTGGTACATATGGGAAGAACGATCAGGCGATGAAGAAGGACCTGTTTCCACGATTAAAGGTGAAGAGGTAGTCGAGCTCACCGTGGAAGACTGGAAGTGGAAGGTCTCCGGCATCTCTTATGAACTTCCTTCAGGACTGAAGGGGAATTAAAGGCAAAGACCCATGATCTCATGGGTCTTTTTCAGTGTTTTATCAAATTGTTGGAGGGGCAAAGGGATGATCATACTGTCGCCGGATCTTGTTAGGAGAGGTCCAGGGCTTGAGCCAATTCTTCCATTTGAAATCCTTTTATCACTTGATCATCCACGGTAACGGTCGGAGTTGAATAGCTCTTCAACACGTTCACCATATAGGACCGGGCGTTTGGCTGCTCTTTGACATTCACCTCTATGTAGGGGATTTCCTGCTCTTTTAGATATCGTTTCACGATTTCGCATGGTGGGCATTCAGGTTGAGTATATAAAGTGACGGTCTTCACTCGAATCATTCTCCTTTTGGATAGTGTGAACCCATTTTACAAGAAGCCCGGTCCTCGTGTAAAATGAGAGGCCTTTCGTGGTGGATAAAATTATTTATTGAATATGCTGCGGATTAGTGGTTAACTTAGAGAGACCTTTTGGACATCCGTGAGAAAAACTGATCGTCGAACAGGGCGTATCATTAGATTTTGCAGGATAGAATCTGTTACAATGCAAAAGCTATGACAAAGAATTAGAACAGGAAAGGAGAGACCTGATATGTCTCAGCTTCTTGGAATTATACAAAGACTAAAGTCTCTGCAAGAACAAGGGGAACAAGGAGAAACACAACAACGATACTTTGAATACAATGGGAAAAAAATCTGTGAGGTACGATACCTTCCAAAGCAGGATACCTTTGAAATCGAAGTAATGAAAGAGAATGGGAGCACATATCCCTTCGATAATATAGACATTACAGCTATCGAGATTTTTGAACTCCTGCAAGAAGCAGTTCAAGACTAAACATGTTGGAAAGGTAACCTGACGGGTTATCTTTTTTCATATCCTCATTCCGCTCTTTCTATTATACAATTAGCCATTCCTCTTTTAACCGATTGCCAATTCATCCTTTTCCCCACCTTCCGTATATATAAGAAAAAATATAATTTAGAAAAGGCTTACACTTGATTCATACATTTTTCTTCCAGTATGTTAAAATGGTAAGGAATGCATTTTTAAAAAATTGAGGGGTTGTACATGATTTCTTTAAGCAGTAAAGAGTTACTTGAGACAAGTATAAAAGAGTACATCATTCCGTCTGAGAAGGTGGCACACGTCCAAGTCGGCAATTCACTTGAGCACGCACTTCTATTGTTGACCAGGAGCGGCTATTCATCCATTCCTGTCCTGGATCCTTCTTTCCGCCTTCATGGCCTCATCAGCTCCAGATTGATTACCGATCATATCCTTGGGTTGGAGCGCTTCGAATTTGAAAAGCTTGAAGAAAGGAAAGTCGAGAATGTCATGTCTACGGATCTTTCCACGATTTCCATCGACTCCACGTTCAAGGAAGCCTTCAATCTGCTGATCGATCAGCCGTTTTTATGTGTCGTTTCCAGTGAAGGGCACTTTGAAGGCATCATGACGCGCCGAGTAGTGCTCAAGGAGCTAAAAAAACATATATATCAAATGATTCATTCAGGATGATGATTCAAAGACCGGGATTCCCCGGTCTTTTCTTTATGTCCAACTTCGTATGTGTATTATGTAAATGAATCAAAAATGCGTTATAATATAAGAAAAACTTATGAATGTGGTGAGAAAATGGCTTTTTCTGAATTTCAGCTGCTCCAGGTTTTAGCCCATGAGATGAATATGAGGAAGGCCGCGGAGAGGTTATTCGTCTCCCAGCCTGCCCTTTCTCAGAGGCTTCAGAATATGGAGAAGGACTGGGGCACCAAGATTTTTCTTCGTTCACAGAAGGGCCTCTCCTTGACACCGGCGGGCGAGTTGATCGTCAAGCTTGCAGAAGATGTACTTCAAAAGGAGGAATCTGTTCGGGAAAAGATTCATGCGCTGGAATCCGAGGTGCATGGTACCCTGAAAATCGCCTGTGCTTCGATTGTGGGGCAGAACTGGCTTCCAAAAGTACTTAAGCGTTTTGTGGAAACGTATCCTCATGCGAAGATCTCACTGATCACAGGCTGGAGCAGTGAGATCCTGAAGGCCATCTATGATAACGAAGTCCATATCGGAATCATCAGGGGTACACCCGATTGGAAAGGGAAAAAGCATCATCTCTTCGAGGATCCTCTATTCCTGGTCGACCGGGAAATCCAGTCCATCGAAGACGTCATGAAGACGGATCGACCTTTCATTCAGTTCAAAAGCGATTCCAATTACTTTCAGGAGATCCAAGAATGGTGGCTGAAGCATTTTCAGACCACGCCGAAACGGACCATCGTCGTCGATCAGATTGAAACATGCAAGCAGATGACACTGAACGGGATCGGCTACGCCATTCTTCCGGCCATCACCTTGACGGGAATGGAGCAGGACATTTTTAAAATCCCTTTGAAGGATGAAATGGGTGGTTTCATTCATCGTGATACGTGGCTCCTCGGTTATGAGTCGGCCTTCCAGCTTCGTCAAGTGGGGGCGTTTCTTGAAGTGGTAGACGATTTTCTCATCGAAAACCGGTAGGTACGGGTTGTGTTACGTTCTTTATCATGATAAAGTAATTCAAGAACTCTGAATTTACTGCTTACAATGGAGGGATTAAGTTGAAAATGATGGATGCCAATGAGATTATTTCGTTCATTCAAAATAGTACCAAGTCCACGCCTGTAAAGGTATATGTGAAAGGGAAACTCGAGGGGATTGACTTCGGGAAATCTTCACAGACCTTCCTTAATGGTGACAGCGGGGTAGTATTCGGCGAATGGAGTGAGCTTGCCGGGGTACTTGAGGAACACAAAGAATACATAGAGGACTACGTGGTGGAAAATGATCGCCGCAATTCTGCAATCCCACTGCTTGATATGAAAGGGATCAAGGCCCGGATTGAACCGGGAGCGTTCATCCGTGATCAAGTCGAGATCGGTGACAATGCGGTCATCATGATGGGAGCCGTGATCAATATCGGATCTGTCATCGGTGAAGGTACGATGATCGACATGAATGTTGTCCTGGGTGGACGTGCAACGGTAGGAAAGAACTGCCATATCGGAGCTGGGGCCGTCCTTGCAGGAGTGATCGAGCCGCCATCCGCGAAGCCTGTTGTCATCGAAGATGATGTCGTGATCGGGGCGAATGCCGTTGTCCTTGAAGGAGTGACGGTAGGAAAAGGCGCTGTTGTCGCTGCAGGTGCCATCGTAGTGAAAGATGTGGAACCTTATACGGTAGTGGCAGGTTCACCAGCGAAGAAGCTGAAAGATATCGATGCCAAAACAAAATCAAAAACAGAAATTAAACAAGAGCTCAGACAGCTCTGATTCAAAAGAACGGACGATTTTCGTCTGTTCTTTCTTGTAAGGAGGGAATAGTATGTCACAAGTGGATTTTAAAATGATCAGACGCGATCTTCATCAGATCCCGGAGCTTGGATTCCAGGAATTCAAAACTCAGAAGTACCTATTGGATTATATTTCATCCCTCCCAGGGGATAGGTATGAAATCAAGCAGTGGAAGACAGGCTTATTTGTCAAGGTCCACGGTACGGAGCCGGCTAGGACGATCGGGTACCGGGCAGATATCGATGGGTTGCCGATCACAGAACAAACGGGTCTTCCCTTCCCGTCCCGTCATGAAGGTCGGATGCACGCATGCGGACATGACTTCCATATGGCCATCGGACTGGGCATCCTTACCCATTTTGTTCATCACCCCATAAAAGACGATCTCCTCTTCATTTTCCAACCTGCAGAAGAAGGTCCGGGGGGAGCGGAACCGATGCTCCGCAGTGCCGAGATGAAAGAGTGGATGCCGGATGTGGTCTTTGCTCTCCATATTGCACCAGAGTATGAGGTGGGGTCCATTGCACTGAAGCCGGGACTTCTATTCGCCAATACGTCCGAGCTATTCCTGACCTTTAATGGCAAGGGAGGGCACGCTGCCTATCCCCATCAAACAAAAGACATGATCGTGGCGGCATCTGCCTTTGTGACGCAGATGCAAGGGATCGTCTCACGGAATGTCGACCCGTTGGACAGCGCCGTCATCACGATCGGTAAGATGGAGGCTGGAACCGTACAGAATATCATCGCGGAAAATGCCCGTCTCGAAGGTACGATCAGGACCCTCTCTGAAGCTTCCATGTTAAAGGTCAAGGAAAAGCTTGAGGCTCTTATCAAAGGGATTGAAACGACATACGATTGTTCCATCGAGGTCGATTACGGGAGCATGTATCATCAGGTGTATAATGACCCCGCGAACACGCAGGCGTTCCTCGACTATATCGACGATAGCGGTAAAACAAATGCCATCATTTGTAGAGAGGCGATGACGGGAGAAGATTTCGGTTATATGCTGAAGGAAATCCCAGGCTTCATGTTCTGGCTTGGTGTTTCATCTCCATATGGTCTTCATCATTCGAAGCTCGATCCTGATGAAAAAGCGATTGATCATGCCATCGACCTCATGACCAGCTATATAGGGCAGCTATGAAATCAGGTCTTATTGGCGAAATCTTCGCATTGAAAAGTGTGGAAGGACCCGCCCTCGTGCCTGAACTTTCTGTTCGGGATGCCTCCTTGTCTACAACTTTTTATACGGAACTGCTCGGCTTTCATATAGTGTATGAACGCCCTGATGAAGGGTTTGTTTACTTGTCGATGGGAAAGGCATCGCTCATGCTTGAGGAAGTGAACGGACATTGGGAGACGGGTGAGTTGATTCCACCGTTCGGAAGGGGGATGAACCTTCAGATCATGGTGGATTCAATCGAGCCGATCCTCAGAAGATTGAACAAGGAGGGAATTGCATTATTCAGGGAACCATTCGTCTCCGACTATCCTGCCGGTTCTGTACGTTTCCGGCAGCGGGAGTTCCTTGTGCAAGATCCCGATGGGTATTTGCTGAGATTTGCACAATCCCTATAATGGAAACACAAAAACCGGACTGGAGAGTCCGGTTTTTGTTTGTGGTCAGATCCTTCATGGCAGGATCGGCGTTATGGGAAATATTTCAGATAATAATAGAAAGAGGAGAAACTTTTTGTGTGCCCTTACGTCTAAACCATATAGAGAGAAAGAGAGGGGGAATGGGTCATGAAGAATGTGACCAAATCGATTGCACTAATTCTATTATGTTTATGTTTGTTCCCGATGTTTGCAAACACGTCATCTGCAGCTGAAGGAATCAAGATCACAGTGGAAGAAGGAATAGACGGAAAGGTCAAGGAAGAGAGGGGATTCCCGATCACCGTGACCGTTCAGAATGGAGCCGAGCACTTTAAGGGAGATATCGTGTTTGATTACGCACAGTCCTTCGAATCAGGCGGGGGCAGGGTGTTGTCCATTGATCTCCCGCCTGGTGAAACACGCACGTTCTCCTTAACCATTCCAGGCTTTGGAGATCCTTTGAGAGGCAACACTTCGAAGGAAACCATCCATTTATTTAAAGGAGACTGGAAATCCGGCAAGGAAGTCAAGTTCACCGGTGATAAGCGCCTGAATCCAAACTTTATTTATATGGACTATGCTTCCATCGGTTTATTGAGTAAAGACGCCGACCGATTGAAATCGCTGAAAGCCAGTCAGGTCTATGGCAACAAAGTGGAGGCACTGAATCTCTCAGAAAAGAATTTCCCGGGTGATGCCACGGGTCTTCAAATGTTCGACTTCATCGTGATTGATGGATTTGATCTATCGTTATTTTCAAAGAAACAACTGGACGCCCTCCATCGTTGGGTGGATAAAGGGGGCACGGTTCTGATCGGAAGTGACGTGAATGTCCAGAAGACCCTTGGTCCTCTGGCTGATATCGCTCCCCTCAAAGTGGATGGTGAACAGACACTTTCCGATTTGTCCTTCCTGGAAACCCAGAAGAATCTCAAGGTGAATGTCAAGACGTTATCCGCCATCGAAGGTGAGTTGACCCCTGAGAGTGAAGCGGTGATCGGTGAGAAAGAAAACCCGATACTTGCAAAAAAGTCCATCGGTCGAGGAGAAGTATGGCAGGCATCTTTCTTACTCAGTGATTCCCAGCTGAACGACTGGGCGGGCTTCACTCCGTGGATCAATGAATTTTATTCAAAAACAAAATACAGCAACAATTCCTATAACATGGGGGGGAGAGCGCAGGGATTCTACTATGAGATGGGTATGGTCAATGAATTGTTCCCTTCTAATCAGTTCAAGGTCAGCACCCTCATCCTCGTAGTCGCCGTCTATCTGATCCTGGTCATCCCGGTCCTCTACTTCCTGCTTCGGAAGTTCGATAAACGGGAGCAGTCGTGGTGGATCATCCCCACGGTCTCTATCCTCCTTTCCATCGGGATCTTCCTGACAGGGGCAAAGGATCGTGTGACAAAGCCGCACATGAATCAGATGAGTATCCTAGAAGCGGACGGAAAAGGTGCCGTTCAAGGAATTTCAGCTTTCACGTTCTTCTCTAATTCAAGCGGTGACTACACCCTCAGCGCAGGGCATGATCTCGAACTGTACGCCAACAACAGCATGAACGCACCTGAATTTGATCAATACAAGTACTCTCTGGATGAAGTGACCAGGAATACGACGGATACGACACTGAGAGATGTAGAGTACTGGTCTACCAGGACGGTTATGGGGGATGCCTACAAAAGTGATGCAGGTTCATTTTCCCCTCAACTATCACTGAAGGATAAGACGCTGACAGGAAGCATCGGCAATGACTTCCCCTATGATTTTGAAGAAGTGTATTTGTGGTCGGGTACACGCACGTACTCCCTTGGAGGCGTGAAAGCGGGTCAGTCGCTCGAGGTGGATAAAAAGGTCTCGGTCGATTATCTCTCAAGTCCGGTCAGCAATAATTCCATTCCACCTTCCTTTACAGGTCAGCAGGGTCTGGACGATCAGAGAAAACAATCCCTTGAACAAGTGTCCTCCTACCTGATGGAAGAAGAAGCGTCAGGCAATCGTCCTGTCATTTTCGGATACACAAAGGATGGGATCGTAGATGTGACCATGAAGGATCGAAAGCCGAAGAAAGATAATCTCTCCCTTGTCTATCAATCCATCCCATCCATGGGAGACTTCAATGGGCCGTTTTCACTGAAGAATGAGCAGCTAGACGTCGAGGTCAAACCGATTGACGGGAAGGTCATCGATAACTACTCAATGAATGGATCCGGGGAAATGGAACTTGAAGACGGTACGTATGAAATGATCCTTAAGCTGCCAGAACAAATGCAGGAATCCGACATTTCCCTGAATTCATTGAGCATCAGGCAGTATCCGGAAACGCCGCTTGAGTTCTCCATGATCGCCCCTTCCGATGGAAAGGAAAAGAAACTTGAAGAACAGTCAAGCAATACGTTCGAAGTCAAAGATCGTTTGACGGATTATCTGAATGAAGATGGGGAGATGGTCATTAAATTTGTGAAATCCACCCAGGGGAACAGCTATACGCAACTTCCGAAAATCGTACTGAAAGGAGAAGCAAAGCAATGATCGAACTTACGAATCTATCAAAATCATACGGCTCCTTTCAAGCGCTGGACGGACTCACCCTGAGTATCGGAAAAGGAACGGTCTTCGGTTTCGTCGGTCAGAACGGAGCCGGGAAATCCACGACATTTTCCATTTTGGCAACCCTCCTTGCACCGACGTCGGGCAGGGCGAAAGTAAATGGATATGATGTATGTGAGGAACCGAAAATGGTCAGGCGCCAAATCGGATATATGCCGGATTTCTTCGGGGTATACGATCAATTAAAAGCAGAGGAATATCTCGACTTTTACGGAGCGAGCTATAAGATTCCGGCTGAAGAGAGGGCTGCCCTCATTCCGCAACTACTGGAATTGGTGAATCTTTCCCATAAGAAGGATTCCTATGTGGATGAATTGTCCCGCGGGATGAAGCAGAGGCTTTGTCTTGCCCGCTGCCTGATCCATGATCCAGAAGTCCTGATCCTGGATGAACCGGCTTCTGGCCTGGACCCGCGGGCAAGGATCGAGATGCGTGAGATCTTAAGAGAATTGAAGAAGATGGGCAAGACCATCCTCATTTCTTCCCATATTCTTCCTGAACTGGCCGAGATGTGTGATGAAATCGGAGTCATCGATAATGGAAAGCTTGTGGCACATGGTTCCGTTGCCGATATCCAGCAGCAGCTGGAGGCAGAAAAGATCATCGAGGTAAAGGTGAGGGGGATGCTCGAGTCGGCTGCCTCTTTCTTCGAAGATGATCCGAATCTGTCAAGTCTTGAAATGAACGAAGAGCTGAAGACAATCAAATTCCTCTACAAAGGATCCGAAGTGCAGCAGGCTGAGCTGCTCCGTTTGGCAATATTGAACGGAATTGCCGTCGTCACCTTCAAGGAGGCGGAAACGGATCTTGAGGATGTCTTCATGGAAATTACGAAGGGGGTGAAGCCATCATGAGACAATTGTTCATAAACCCGATGCTGAATAAGGAGTTCAAGCTTCGGTTCCGTTCATTCAAATCATTCATTGGGATCCTGTGCTACCTCATGGCCATCAGTATTGTCGTGATCGGTTTCATCTACTTCCAGAGCAGGATGTCCATGAATGGGTACTTCCGTCCGAACGAAAGCAGGACGATGTTCATGATCCTATCCTTCCTGCAAATCATCCTGGTTTTATTCATCACCCCTGGTCTTACCGGGGGACTCATATCGGGAGAAAGGGAGAAACAGACACTGAGCATGCTTCTTACGACTGAACAAAGCTCCACAAGCATCATCCTGAGTAAATTGGTGTCATCGGTTTCCTACCTGTTACTGCTCATTCTTTCGAGTCTTCCGATCTACAGTTTTGTGTTCTTATTCGGAGGGGTTGCACCGACGGATGTGCTCATGATTTTCGGCTACAGCCTGTTCCTTGTATTCGTATTCGGATCGATCGGGATCTTTTTCTCCACAATCATCCGGAAAACGATCGTATCCATGGTAACAGCGTACGGAAGCGTCCTGGTCCTTGTAGGAGGATCGCTATTCCTGTTTGCCCTTACCATGGCGCTTTCAGGCGTTTCGAGCAACGGTACGCCGTCGACCAACCCGATCGCTTACTTTATGGCTATGTTCAATCCAGGGATCGTACTGTATGGTCATTTCGAACCGAGGATGATGGAAGAGATCCTTTCCTTGACGGGCATATCATTCCCCTTATGGATTTCGTTTATCATCACGTACAGCATTCTGGCCATCCTGGCATTATTCGGAAGCATTTGGAAATTACGCCCTCGTATGAAAACCCGGGCAAGGGGGTAACACGATGGAAGGAAAAGGTCAATTCCTTCGATACCTGTACCGACTGAGGAAGAAGCTGCGATATGCACAGCTCATCGAACAATTGCAAAGAATCGTATTCGGCTCCGGTATCCTGGCCCTGCTCATGACAGCGGCTGTATGGATTCGGCCGTTCCCCTTCTGGCAGCGTTACCTGGCGGGCATGTGGGTGTTGCTAATCATTGGCATGGCGATTCATCTCTACAGGAAGAGGGCGACAATCGAACAAAGCGTAAGGATCTATGATGAGGCAGCAGGGGAAAACACCATCAGCACGGCAAGGGGGAGCTGGATGGCAGCCATCCGTTGCTCCCGCTTGTCCTCCGGGATGCCCTGCGTGCCATGAACAGACATGAAGAGAGGGTCCACGGTCGCCGATACTGGAGGTTTCATACCCGATTGGCCATTGCTGCCCTTCTTCTCTATGGGGGATCTGCCCTGGTCCTGACTCAGGGACACGCATCCTTTGAAACAGCAGCCGAACTGAAAAAAAAGAGTGAAGTCACGATGGAATCGGATAAGCGTCTTGAAAAGGAAGCTAAAAAGAACTCTGTAAAGAAAAAAGAATTGGCGAAAGAGATCCAGGAGATCAAACAAGAGAAGGATCCGATGGAGCGGCAAAAAGCCATTATGAAAAAAGTAAAAGAAAACAATCTCAAAAAACAAAAAGCAGAGCTTTCTTTGCGTGAGCTCGAACGAATCAAAAAGATCGCCGAACAAATGAAAGCGGACGGAGTAGCGGATGCATTAAAAAAATTCGATCAGAAAGCACTTGAAAAAGAAATGAAAGCGTTGAGTGATGAGCAGCTTGAACGGCTCAAAAAGCAACTCGGAAATGATCCTGAAAAGACTTTGTCAGACGCCTTGAAGGCAGCAGAGGGGGCGGAGAAGGCTTCTCATTCATACGCAAAATGGAATGAGGCTTTATCCAAGGAAGCTGGTGACCTCGCAGCAGCCCTTGAAGCCAAGGACCTTGATAGCATGGAGCTGGCCACTTCAGATGATCCTCCACCACCGACGGATGGCAGCCAACCTGATCCGGGGTCGGAGCAGGAACAAAAAAATCAGCCATCGGGAAGTGGCTCGACAGCTGCCGGTAAGGGCAGTGGAACGGGCAATGGAAACGGTAGCGGTAATGGGGGTGGAGGAGCAAATGGCAGTGGCAAGGGTACCGGCAATGGAAACGGTAGAGGCAGTGGTTCTGGCTCTGGCAGTGGTGCAGGATTCAGTCAGGGATCAAGGGAGCTTCTGACCATACCTGAACGAATGGAAGGCAAGACCAACACAGAGGTCGATTCAGGCAAGCTTAACAAGGGAAGGCAGGGGGAACGGTTCTCTTCTGATGGACCCGTCGAAAGGGGCTCTGTACGGTCTTACGAAGAAGTGTACCAAGACTACTATTCTTCCTACCGAAAAGGTGAAGACCGGCAGACGATCCCTAAAGACTTGGAATCGGTCGTGGAATCTTATTTTAGTGAAATTGATCCGGGAGAGTGAACAGGGTGGACGTAGCAGATAAAGAAATGGCTTACAAACAAGCCATTGCAAAAATTGAACAGGTAAAGGAAGAAATCGGCCGTTATATCGTCGGCCAGAAGGATATTATCGACACGCTTTTATTGACGATCCTGGCAGGGGGCATGCCCTCCTCGAAGGGTTGCCGGGCCTTGGGAAGACCATGCTCGTTCGCTCCTTATCGGACGTCATGGAGCTGAGTTTTTCACGGGTTCAATTCACACCTGATTTGATGCCGACAGACATTACGGGGACCATGGTGATGAGCCATGACAGGGATGAACCATTCACCTTCCATAAAGGTCCGCTCTTTCATCACCTGGTGCTTGCGGATGAAATCAACCGTTCAACACCAAAGACACAGAGTGCCCTTCTTGAAGCCATGGCTGAGCAGACGGTGACGGTAGTAGGAGAGACGATGAAGCTTGAAAAGCCATTTTTCGTTCTCGCCACACAGAATCCCATTGACCTCGAAGGAACCTATCCCCTACCTGAAGCGCAGATGGACCGCTTCATGTGCAAATTACTGGTTCCCCATCCAAAGAAAGAGGAGTTGAAAGAAATCATCCGTCGTACCACGGGAACTGAACAGATCAGTTTGCAACCAATCATGGACCGTGCGGAACTGCTGGGTGTACAAAGGCTTGTGAAAGAAATCATGGTCAGTGATGAAGTATTGGACTTTGCTATTTTCATTGTGGAATCGACACACCCCGACCGTGAGTCTGCATCAGAGCTCGTCAAGCAATATATCGAATATGGAAGCGGCCCGCGGGGGCTTCAAAATCTCATCATGATGGCGAAGGCGCGTGCGTTGGTCAACGGAAGGTATCACGTCTCCATCGGGGATATTAAACAGACGGCCCTCCCGGTTCTCAGACACCGGATTCTATTGAACTTCGAGGCGGAGGCGACGAATGTGAAAGAAGATGAAATCCTCATGGACCTCATCAACAGGGGAACGGGCTCTTGAAGTCAATGTTAAGCCCTCAATTCCTGTCGCAGCTTAAAAGGCATCGATTAAATCCTGACAGAGTTTCCACTGCTCAGCATAAAGGGGCAAGGAAGTCGACACGGCACGGGAGTTCTCTGGAATTCTCGGATTATCAGATGTATGAGCTCGGTGACGATGTGAGGCAGATTGATTGGAACGTCTATGCAAGAACCGAAAAAGTGTATGTGAAGCGGTATCTTGATGAGCGGGAGGTTTCAATCAGCTTATACCTGGATTGTACGAAATCAATGAAAACCGAACCCGTGAAGTGGGAGAAGGCTACGGAACTTGCGGCATCACTTGCTTATATGATCCTGAGCTCCGATGACCGTCTGAGCCTTCATCTGGTGGGGGCTGAGGCAGCCCCAATGAAGAAGAAGGGTATGAGGGATGCAAAGGCGATCCTGCACTCCATGGAAAATGTACAGGACACTTCAGACGATAATGGCAGTCGAACGCCGTTTATGAGCTCCCTGAAAGGGAGACAGCGGTCGAAGAGTTCCGTCACGGTGTTGATCACGGATGCGCTTGAACCGATGAAGGAGATAACCGAAGCATTGAAGTGGCTTTCCTCAAGGAAGGAAAAGGTGTTTTTCATCCAAATCCTCCATGAACACGAGGTTTCCCCACCCTATACGGGTGACTGGAAGCTGAAGGATAGTGAAAAAGGGGAAGAGATCGATGTATCCTTTCAGAATTCGGTTATCGATCGCTATCTCGGATCCCTTCAATTACACAACCAGGCAATCGAACGGGAATGTAAGCGCTATGGATTTACATATAGGACCCTCATATCTTCCCAGCCGGTCAATGAAATGGTGCTGAAGGATCTGAAGATGTCCGGGATGGTGAGGTGAGGGCATGGGCATTCAATATCCATTCTATGCCTTGATGGGGCTGTTTCTGATCGCAGTTGTCCTCATGTACTTCTTCAGGAAGCGCTATGAAACCAAAGTCGTATCATCGAACCTGTTATGGAATCAGGCGATGGACGAGTGGCAATCATCTCCCTGGTTCCATAAACTTCAGCGGAATCTCCTGCTGTTTCTGCAGCTCCTGATCCTTACCTTCCTCATCATCACTCTGATGAACCCTTATCTGTCCGACTATTCAGGGACGACGGGTCATACCGTCATCCTGATGGATACATCCACTTCCATGAAGGCGAAGAAGGGGGATATCACCCATTTCGATCTTGCCAAGAAGGAAGCAGAGGGCGTGATCAAGGGCTCGCGGGGACCGGTGACCATCCTTGCCGTGGGAAAGAACATTACAACAAAGATATCCGAAGATGCAAATAAGCGGACGTCCTTGAAAGCATTGAACGATTTGGAAATGACCAATGACCATGAGGACATGCAGAAGGCCATTCAAATGGCACTTGCCCTTGCAGGAACAGAAGAAATCCATCTGTTCAGTGATTCTGTTACAAAAAGCATGTTCAAAGACCTTCACACGGATGCCACGGTCATGGTTCACACCATGATCGAGAATCCAGGCAACATTAGCATGAAAAGCTTCGGAATTAAAGAGAACGGGAAACAAATGGACGGTGTTGTAACGATTGCAAACCAAGGTGGCGAGGACCGGGAGGGGACACTGATCATCCATGGGGGATCAAAAGTCATCCACGAGGAACCTGTGACCATCCAAAAGGGAGAAGACACCGTCATCCCCCTCTCAGGCCTTCAGGTGGAAGAGTCATATATGGCAGAAATCCGTGTTGATGACGATTTCCAGGAAGATAATGTCATGACGGCATTGAATATGAGTTCTTCTCCTGATGTATATGCGTTGGGAGACATCAATCCGTTTATCATCAAAGGCTTTCAGGCGTTGGGAATGGATGTTAAATCAGTGGAAGAAGCATCCACACTCGACGATAACGGAATATTAATCGCCTCACGGAAGGATGCGGAACGAACAGAATTGCCGGTTTTTATCATCCCTGATGAAAAGGAAGAGGGAAAAAAGATAGGGGGGACGGTCTCTTCAAAGAAGGATCATCCTTTGCTTCGCTATGCCGATGTGGAAAAAATCTTCGTGGATAAAGCAACGGATCACGACATCTCTGGGCTTTCGACCATAGCCGAGCAAGACAAGGTTCCCCTCATGCAAGCGGGGGAGATCGGTGGCAAAAAAATGGTGCTGATGAATTTTCGGCTGAAAGATTCAGATTTTCCTCTATCTCCCGGATTTCCGATCTTCTTATACAATGTCTACCATTACTTGGGGGATAATCAGCAGGTGATCGGCAACTTCCTGCCGGGTGAAAAACGGACCATCCAGACAGATGGCACGTGGGACCTCTACAGTATGAACCAGGATTATATCGGTGAATGGAAAGAGGGTACCACCTTCACTGCACCGACCAAACCGGGAAACTACCAGGCTTTACGTGGTCAAGATGTGAAATATTTTTCCGTCAGCATTGATGAAAGGGAAAAGGTGATTGGAAAAGGGGAATCGTTCATAGTTAAAGGGGAAGGAGTGGAGAAGGGAAGCGTCCCTTCTTCCATCAGTTCCTGGTTCCTGGCTCTGGCCGTACTTTTCTTATTCATAGAGTGGGAGGTGTATAGACGTGGGAATCGCCGTTCATGAACCATTATGGTTAATCCTGGTCCTCCCTGTCATTGCCGTCCTCTTTCTGTTCGTCAAGCAGGGAGTGCTGAGCAAAGAGAAGCGGCTGATCATGATCATCAGGTGCCTGACGTTTCTGCTGTTGATCACTGCCTTGACGGACCCCTATCTGACCCTGCCCCAAAAAGGGAAGAATGTTATATTCCTGGCTGACGGATCTGCATCGATCAGCGACAGCAGGGACGAGATCTTGGGGGACATCGAAGGTCAGGTGAAAAAGAAAAAGGAATCCGATGCCTACGGAATCGTTTCATTCGCCAAAAACGCAGGACTTGAAAAAAGCCTGTCTTCCTCGGGCAGTGAAGTCCCCGAGTTCTCTGGGGAGGTTGGAGAGGACGAAACAAATATCCAGAACGGGATGGAGTACGCCTCGAATCTATTGGGCTCATCAAATGGGGGAAGAATCGTCCTCTACAGCGATGGAATCGAGACCCTTGGAGCAGGTGAGGACATCATTCCCAAGTTGAAGGAAGATGGGATCGAAGTGGATTGGGTAAAGCGTTCTTCCAATGACAAAGAAGACATCGCCGTGACCGCCGTAAACTCCCCTGCCGTCCAATATAAGGGGGAGGAGGCGACTGTGAATGTCACACTCCACAGCACCACAAGGACAACCGTCGACCTGCAGCTTGACCTTAACGGTACTAAAATTGCAAGGAAGCAGGTGAAGGTCCAAGAAGGCAAAAATGAATTCGAGTTCCACCATACTGTCGACCAGACGGGCATGCTCGTCTATGGAGCAGAAATCTATTCAGAGACGGATGCGCGGCCGGAGAACAATCAGCTGAGTTCCATTGCGAGGGCCGAAGGGGATCCCCTTGTCCTCCTCGTTCAAGGTGACGGTAGGAAGAGTAAGTTGAAGGAACAGTTGAAATCTGCAGGATTCAGGGTCGAAGCCCTTCAGTCCTCGCAGCTGCCTGACAAACTGAGCTCTTATCTGGATTATCAAACGATCCTGTTTGATAATGTCGCAGCAACGGATATACCCGAAGAGAAGATGAACCTGATGGAGCAGGCTGTGAAGGAATTCGGCCGGGGATTCATCATGTTTGGAGGGGACAAAAGCTTTGCGCTGGGTGGTTACTTCAAGACACCGATTGAAAAGCTTTTGCCCGTTGACATGGAGGTCAAGGGAAAAAAAGAACTTCCTTCACTGGGACTGGTCCTCGTCATCGACCGCTCAGGAAGCATGGATGGACAGAAGCTCTCCCTTGCGAAGGAAGCTGCCGCAAGGACTGTTTCCCTCTTGAGGGAAAAAGACACGCTGGGTGTCATCGCATTCGATGACAGGCCGTGGGAAATCGTCCCCACCGAACCGATCAAGGACCGGAAAAAAGCAGATGAGAAAATACGGACCATTTCACCGGGTGGGGGGACGAACATCTATCCATCCCTTGAAGAGGCGTATTTGAGTCTGCAAGACAAGCCACTGAAGAGGAAGCATATCATCCTCCTGACAGATGGGCAGTCGGCGGCAGGGGGCGATTATGATTCCCTGATCGAAGACGGGTTATCAAAGGGGGTCACCCTTTCCACTGTGGCCATCGGTTCAGATGCAGACAGGTATCTCTTGGAGGATCTCTCACAGATGGGGAACGGCCGATTCTACGATGTGGTCGATGCATCGGTCATACCAAGCATCCTCACCAGGGAGACGGTGATCACGACTCGGACTTATATTGAGGATCAGCCATTCTTCCCTGCCATCCAATCAACTAAATGGCAAAAGCTGTTCGAGGGTGGTATGCCTCGAATGAATGCCTACATCGCCACCAGTCCTAAAGATTCTGCGCAGGTGGAATTGGCGAGCGACAAGAAAGACCCTATCCTTGCCACGTGGAGGTATGGGCTGGGAAATACCTTTGCTTTCACTTCAGATACGAACGGGCAGTGGGCAGGTGATTTCGCATCATGGAAGGGCTGGCCTGAGTTCATCAATCAATTGGTGACTCGCTCGTTCCCGAGTATCCAATCCAGCCCTTATACAATCGAGGTGGATGGGAGCGGGGAGAAGACGAAGCTGCTCCTCACTTCACCAGACAGCGGGACGATGCCGCTGACCGTGTCTGTGTTGGCTGAAGATGGGAAGCAAATAGAAGCCGCTTCAAGGATCCTTTCACCGGGCGTACATGAAGTGGAGTTCGATGAAAAGCTATCACCTGGGGTTTACAGCATGAGCATCGGGGACCAGGCAGGGGATCAAGCGTATGAAACCGGCTTTGGCGTTCCATATTCAGAGGAATACTCCTATGAGGGGGGATCAGTCAGGACAGTTGAAGCCATCGTGAAGGCTACCGGAGGGAAAACGTACGAATCCGGTGTAGACGCATTCAGGGCATTGAACCATCGACCGCATAATGAGCAATCCATAAAGACGTTCCTCATTCTCATAGCATTTCTGCTATTCTTTACGGAGATCGGGATCAGACGATTCGGTTTGCCTGCTGCCCTCGCCACGTTCGGCGAAAAAATGGGAAGGAAGGTTCCTGAGAATAATGTTCCTGGTACGACGAGAGCAAGGCCTGTAACAGATCTGAATTCCACTTATTCAGAACGGGAGAAACCTGTACCCGCGGCACAAAATGAACCGGAATCTCCGGCCAAATCGAAGAAATCGCAAGCGCATCAGGACCCTGATCGTATGAAACGGCTTCTGGATGCAAAAAATCGCAGGAATAAATGAAGAAAAAAAGCGAAGGGAAACAATCCCTTCGCTTTTTCGCTTACTGTTCTTTTTTCTCGATGAAAACTTGGTGAGGGAATGGGATGTCGATGCCGTGGCGGTCGAAGGCTTCTTTAATGCCTTTGCGTATCTTCCTTTCCACTCCCCATTGCTCCATATTCTTCGTTTTGCAGAGGACCCTGATGACAACATCCGAGTCACCGAGGTTCTGGACTCCGACGACATTCGGACCTTCCACGATATTTTCATCTTCTGCCGCCAGTCTGTCACACACTTCCTGCATGACGACGATTGCTTCGTCGATATTGTCATCGTACGAGATGCCGATGTCTACAAGGGCTCTCATATTTCCTCGGGAGTGATTGCTGACACTTGATATCTCACGGTTTGGCACGTAATGAAGCGTACCATCGAATCCACGGATATGGGTTGTCCTCAGTCCGACTTCTTCCACGATCCCGTCGAAGCCACCCGTGGTGACGTAGTCACCGACATCCACCTGTTTCTCAAGAAGGATGAAAAATCCGGTAACGATGTCGCTTACAAGACCCTGGGCACCGAATCCGACGGCTAAACCGACGATTCCAGCCCCTGCGAGGATTGCGGTCACCTGAATGCCGAAGATCTGAAGGATGGTGACAAAAAAGATAAAAATAAGGACGTATCCGATGATATTCTTCGTCAGCGCTTGTAATGTCTGTGCTCGGCCGGTTGACACATCGTTCCGTTGGCTGTACCGTTCAAATGCGCGGGTGACGATCTTATTGGCGGCGCCTTTGATCACAAGGAACGCAATCCAGATTGCAATGATTTTCAAGGCTCCAATACCGATGTTGATTAAGAGGTTACCCCAATCGAAGGCCAAGAGGTTCTCTACACTGGTTGATGTACCTACTATGTAATTCAAATATAACATCCTTTCTGGTCAAAATGGTGAACTTTTATAGTATACACAATGGTGGACGGGTTATGTCAAAGGTGGATTTGAAAATGGGCACATAGGTGTATTCCCGGTAAAGGAAGTAAGTAAACTTACAAAAGAATATGGGGAAGGGTCATGCACACTCACATATGGATTCCTGCCCGAATGAGGACAGGAATTTCAGTCATTTGGATGAATGATTTCTCTCACGGATGAACTACAATGGAATCAAGATGTAACAATAGTTCAAAAAAACAAAAAAATGTGAAAAAAGGGTAGATAAATATTTCGAAAGTCGATATATTTAGTAATGCACTGTTTTTTACTGAAGGGAGAGAATACATGGATACGTTTAAGAAATTAAAAGATTTTTACTGGCCGTACAAGTCGCAATTCATCATCTCGATGATTTTCCTCATCTTTGTGACGGGTATCACGGTCGTGTACCCGATCATCCTCCAAATCACCATCGATGATGTCATACTGAAAGGCGACTATCAGTGGATCCCTTACCTTGCCTTCGGTTTCATCGGTATCATGGCACTGAAGGGGATCGGCACGTTCATTCAGCAGTACTTCGGAGATCTGTTCGGCATAACATCGGTATACCGCCTTCGCAATGAACTGTATCAAAAGCTGCAGTTCCTTCCATTCAGCTATTATGATAATGCGAAGACCGGGGACCTCATGTCGAGGCTGACTGCCGATGTTGAAGCGTTCAGGTTCTTCCTTTCATTCGGTTTTTCCGAACTCCTCCGTTTTTTCCTGTTGGTGTCCGTCAGTTTTTGTGTGATGTTCTACTATTCTCCCTCTCTGACATTCATCACGTTGGCAACACTCCCATTCCTTGCCGTCTCAGTCTTCAAATTCGATAAGGCCGTCCACCCTGCTTTCAGGGGGATCAGGAAGTCATTTGGGAAATTGAACACAAATGTCCAGGAGAACATCAGCGGTATCAATACGGTAAAATCCCTTTCAAGGGAAGAATTCCAGAACGATAAATTCAATCGTTCCAATGGAGACTATAAAGACAAATATCTCTTCACCTCTGATATCTGGGCCAAATATTTTCCCCTCATGGAGTTTCTGGGAAATGTGAGTGTCATCCTACTCCTAGGATATGGAGGATACCTCGTGATGAACGGGAATCTTGCCCCAGGTGAACTGGTTGCCTTCTACAGCCTGGTCTGGTATATCATCTGGCCAATCATGAACCTTGGCTTCACCATCAATCAGTTCTCTCAATCGAAAGCGTCCGGTGAGCGACTGCTGGAAATCCTTGAAGTCGATGAGAAAATCAAGGATGGTGTGAATGCCGTTGAGGCAACACGCATGAAAGGGGAAGTTAGGTTCGAAGATGTATCCTTCCATTATAATGATCTCGATGAAGATCCCGCTTTGGAGTCGATCACGTTCAACGCACCACCCGGGAGGATCATTGGATTGATCGGCGGCACGGGTTCGGGTAAATCAAGCGTCATTCAGCTTCTGACACGATTTTATGAGCCTCAGGAAGGGCGGATCACCATTGACGGACTGGACATCAGGGACTATTCCATCAAGTCCCTTCGTCAGAACATCGGCGTCGTCCTCCAGGAATCGTTCCTGTTTTCTTCCACCATCAGATCGAATATCGCGTATGGGCGCCCGGAAGCGTCTCAGGAGGACGTAGAGAAGGCTGCGAAACTTGCACAGGCCCATGACTTCATCATGACCCTTCCCGATGGCTATGAGACAAAGCTTGGGGAGAGGGGGCTCGGTCTGTCTGGTGGTCAGAAACAACGGATCGCCATTGCAAGGGCCATCTGCCTCGATCCGTCCATCCTTGTCCTTGACGATGCCACATCGGCGGTGGACATGGAAACGGAATTCCGTATCCAAAAAGCGCTGAAGAACGTCATGTCCGACCGGACGACGTTCATCATAGCCCATAGGATTTCTTCACTGAAGCACGCTGATGAAATCCTGGTTCTTGAAAATGGGAGAGTGGCGGAGCGGGGTAGACATGAGGACCTCCTTGCCAACAACGGTCCTTATCAGCGCATCTATGATATTCAATACAAAGATCAAAAGAAAATCCTGCAGCCCGGGAGGTGATGAGTGTATGACTAAGATGAAAAATGATAAAAAAGTGATGAATCGATTCCACTATTCAACCGACCAAGTGATCGACAAGCCATTCAACTGGGGACAGCTTTCACGGCTCCTGACGTATCTGAAGCCATATTCCAAGAAGCTGTTGCCGCTGTCCATCCTGACGGTCCTGATCACAACGGCCGTCCGATTGATCATTCCGATTCTGATCGGGGTGTATACGCTGGACAAAGCCATCCGCCAGAAGGATGGGAATCTGTTGATGACCCTGATCGGTGTGATCGCCGGACTCTATATACTGAGTTACTGTGCCAACATCCTCAGGATACGGTGGATGAATCAGCTGGGGCAGGGCGTGATCTATGACCTGCGCAGGCATCTGTTCAGTCATGTGCAAAGCCTGTCCCACAGATTCTTCGACCAGCGCTCTGCCGGCTCGATCCTCGTCAGGATCATGAACGACATCAACTCACTTCAAGAATTGTTTACAAACGGGGTCATCAATCTATTGATGGATATCATCCTGCTCGCAGGGATCATCGTTCTCTTGTTCACCCTGAGCCCTGAGCTTACCCTCGCCGTCATGGTCATCCTTCCGATCATGTTCTTCATCTCCACCACGTTGAGGAAGAATATCCGGAAATCATGGCAGCTGGTGCGGCTTAAACAAGCGAAGCTCAACTCCCATCTGAATGAGAGCATCCAAGGGGTCAGGGTGACACAGGCCTTCACCCAGGAACGTGAAAACATGGCGTTCTTCGATGGAATCAATACGGAGAACTTCGAGAGCTGGAGAACGGCCACCAAGAAGAATGCCATCTTCAGACCACTGGTTGAAATGACCAACGCCGTTGGTACGGCCGTTTTGATCTGGTATGGTGCCCATCTGATACAGACCGGTTCTTTGCAGCTGGGAGAATTTGTTTCCTTCGCCTTTTACCTAGGCATGTTCTGGGAGCCGATTTCGCGTCTCGGGCAGGTGTACAATCAGCTTTTGATCGGGATGGCTTCATCCGAGCGGATCTTTGAATTCCTCGATGAAAAGCCGATCGTCCATGAGAAAGAAGAGGCGGTTTCCATAAAAGAAATCGCCGGTCATATCCAGTTCAACGATGTGGAGTTTTCTTATGATGATAAGCGAAAGGCCCTTCAAGGCATCAATCTCGAGATGAAGGCCGGTCAGACCGTAGCCCTTGTGGGACATACGGGATCAGGAAAAACGACCATCGCCAATTTGATCAGTCGTTTCTATGATCCGACGGCAGGAGCGGTCACAATCGATGGGAATGACTTAAGGGATGTATCGGTTGCAAGCCTGCGCAACCAGATTTCCATCGTCCTACAAGATACGTTCATTTTCTCTGGAACGATCATGGATAATATCCGGTTCGGACGTCCCGATGCGACAGATGTAGAAGTTCGACTCGCTGCGGAAGCGATCGGAGCGGACAATTTTATCGGAAAACTGGCAAATGGCTATGAGACCGAAGTAGAAGAACGTGGGAACGTTCTATCTGTAGGGGAAAGGCAGCTTCTTTCTTTCGCGAGGGCCCTGCTTGCCAATCCCCGCATCATCATTTTGGATGAGGCAACGGCGTCCATCGATACGGAAACCGAGGTGAAGATCCAATCGGCCTTGAAAAAATTATTGAAAGGCCGTACAGCCATCATCATCGCCCACAGGCTTTCTACCATCAGGGACTCTGATACTATCTTCGTCCTTGAAAACGGAAGAATAAAGGAAAGTGGGAACCATGATCAGCTGATGGAACAGAGAGGGGATTATTACGACCTCGTAGAATCACAGTTCCGAATGATCGAAGCGATATAAAAGACCCATCCCTGGCCGGTCTGGCAGGGATGTTTTTTTTACACCTGAGAGGGAAATGATACCATAACATCGAATGAGGTTAGTTTGTGAAGTTTGTCACAAAATAGTCATGTTCACTAATTCACATACTCTTGGTTTGTTTTATAATAAGGGTATAACGTACGAGGGGGTATCAGTTTTGGATAGCGTCATGATCAGTAGATTGCTTACATCGAGTACATTGATCTTCCACATCATTTTTGCAACGATCGGGGTAGGGATGCCCATAATGATCGCCATCGCAGAGTTTATAGGCATAAAGAAGAATGATAACCACTATCTCCTTCTGGCCCGAAGATGGGCAAGGGGGTTCACCATCACGGTTGCTGTAGGGGTCGTCACGGGGACGGCCATCGGTCTGCAGCTATCATTGCTATGGCCGTCATTTATGAAAGTAGCGGGGCAGATCATTGCTCTTCCGCTTTTCATGGAAACGTTCGCCTTCTTCTTTGAAGCTATATTTCTTGGTATTTTCCTATATACGTGGGATCGCTTCAAAGGCAAATGGACCCATTGGCTCCTCAACCTGCCCATTATGATCGGTTCCTCGGCTTCGGCCTTATTCATTACGACCGTCAATGCGTTCATGAATACGCCTCAAGGGTTCGAGCTCAAGGACGGCAAAGCAATCGAAATCGACCCGATTGCAGCCATGCTGAATCCTGCCACCCCTACGAAGGTCTTTCATGTGCTTACGACTTCTTATATGACAATGGCCTTCATCCTTGCAGCCATCGCCGCCTATTCCATCCTTCTGAAAAAGGGAGGGGATTATCATAAAAAGGCGCTACGGATGACCATGACAGCCGCGTTGATCTTTTCACTCGGTGCAGCCCTTGCCGGGGATCTTTCAGCTAAATTCCTTGCTGAGCATCAGCCGGAGAAGCTTGCAGCCGGTGAATGGCATTTTGAAACAGAAAAAAACGCAGACCTGATCGTTTTTGGAACAATCGATGAGAACAATGAAATTTCCAATGAGATCCGGCTGCCGGGATTCTTGAGCTTTCTTGCGGGAAGTTCATTCGATACGGAAGTGATCGGGCTGAATGATTTTCCCGAGGATGAACGACCACCCCTTTGGATCCACTACATGTTCGACGGGATGGTATCGATCGGGATGTTCAGCATTTTCATCAGCTTCTTATTCGTGCTCCTGTGGAAATGGAAGAAGGGGAATGAATTCAATAAACCTCTTCTATGGGGAATAGTTGCAAGTGGTCTCCTGGCCATGCTTGCCATTGAATTCGGCTGGATTTACGCAGAAGTCGGAAGACAGCCTTGGATCCTCAGGGGATACATGAAGATTGCCGAGGCAGCCACACGTGCAGACGGAGTCGCTTGGATCTTCGCCATGTTCCTTGCCCTTTACCTGTTGCTCGGCATTTTATGTGTGGTGGTCCTCATCAGGATGTTCAAAAACAAACCTGCAGAAGCGGAACTCGAGAAACGGTTCCCTGCCAACCGGAAGGAGGAATAGGATATGAGTTTGGAAGTGATCGGGATCTCCGTCCTATGGATCTTTTTATACGGGTACCTCATTGTAGCTTCCATTGATTTCGGTGCCGGTTTCTTTGCCTTTTACGCCCGAATGAAAGGGAAGGAACACACAATGAATGCACTCATCAGCAGGTATCTGTCCCCGGTATGGGAGGTGACCAACGTGTTTTTCGTGTTTTTCTTCGTCGGTCTGGTCGGATTCTTTCCGGATACCGCTTATTATTACGGGACGGCCCTCCTCATCCCGGGAAGCGTGGCAATCATCCTGCTGGCGATCCGGGGCAGCTTTTACGCATTCAGTAACTATGGATCGAAGGAAAATATAGGGTACTTGTTCATTTACGGGGCCACAGGGTTGTTGATACCGGCGTCTTTATCGACAGCACTCACCATATCCGAAGGAGGCTTCCTGAAAGAAACCGATGACCGCGTGATCTTCCTCGCCGGGAAACTTTTGACGAGTCCCTACTCATGGAGTGTGGTATTTCTGTCAATCGTTTCAGTCCTGTTCATCTCAGCGGCATTTCTGACCTACTATGCCAACAGGGCAGGGGACAAGGCATCAAGGGAGATATTGAGGAAGTTTTCCCTTTTCTGGAGTCCACCCACGATCATCGCCAGCCTATGGGTGTTCTGGTCCCTTAAACAACACAATGAAGAGCATTTTTTGAATGCGATGGATATTTGGTGGATGTTCGGCTTATCCCTATTATTCTTTGTTCTCGCTACATGGCTCATTTATCGCCGCAAGCAATATGGCCTTGCCTTCATATCGGTCATGCTTCAATTCTTTTTCGCTTTCTTCGGTTACGGTGCGTCCCATTTGCCGTATATCCTGAAGCCTTTCATCACGATCGGTTCAAGTGTAACGAACGAAGTGATGGGGACGGCCCTTATCATCGTATTCATTGCCGGCTTGCTGCTGCTGATTCCATCCCTGTATCTGTTGATGCGCCTGTTTTTATTCGACGCAGATTATGTGAAAGGGAAAAAATAATCCCCTAGCAGCAGACCAATTATACTCACCTGGATTTTATGCTAAAATAAGGATAGCAAAATAGGGGGTATGGGAGATGAAAAAAGAGTTTGTAGTCATCGGTTTGGGTCGTTTCGGGGGAGCATCGTACGCTCCCTCGCCGAGCAGGGCATGGAGGTGATGGCCATCGATATGGATGAGGATAAAGTGAATGAGTTTTCCTCCACCGCTTCCCACGCTGTCGTGGCGGACTCCACTGATGAATCGGTGCTCAAGAGCCTGGGGATCCGCAACTTTGATCACGTGATTGTCGCCATCGGGGATAATATACAGTCAAGCATCCTCACCACTATCATGCTGAAGGAGATCGGCGTGAAGAAAATCACCGTCAAAGCTCAGAATGACTACCATGAAAAGGTCCTGAGGAAGATCGGTGCCAATCAGGTGGTTCATCCTGAAAGGGATATGGGGAGGAGGATCGCCCATAATATTGTTTCGAATAATGTACTCGATTACCTGGAACTGTCGGATGAGCATTCCATCGTTGAGCTTGTTGCCAATGAGAAGCTAAGCGGAAACAGTCTGATCGACCTTGATATCCGGGCAAAATACGGGATCAATATCGTGGCAATCAAAAGGGACCGGGATATCATCGTGTCTCCTCAGGCTGAAGAGGAGATACAGGAAGGGGACATCCTCATCGTGATCGGTGCCGACACTGATATCAATCGCTTCGAGAAGAAAATCCTGTGGACATAAGAATAAAGCAAAAGGATGGCCCCTTCTTACCAGGGCCATCCTTTTTTGATGGGGAACGAAGTGTATAAAAAGGGCAGGTTCATAGCGAACCTGCCCTTTTAAGGTGGATCAGACTTCCATGATGATCGGAAGGATCATAGGACGACGTTTTGTTTTTTCGTATAGGAATGGAGCCAGTGTATCCGTGATTTCATTCTTGATTTCTGACCATTGAGTGGTCCTTCTTTCAAGAACCTTGTTCAGGTGTTTTGAGATCAAGGTCTGTGCTTCATTGATCAGGTCACCGGATTCACGCATATAAACAAATCCGCGTGAAATGAGGTCAGGGCCGGAAGCAATCTTGAAGTCCTTCATATTGATGCTGACCACGACGATGACAAGTCCTTCTTCTGAAAGGATGCGTCGATCACGGAGGACGATGTTTCCGATGTCACCGATTCCGCTGCCGTCGATATAGACATTTCCTGAAGGAATCTTCCCTGCCACTTGAGCAGAATCGCTGCTGAGGGCGAGGACGTCTCCATTATCCATGATGAAACAATTATCTGGATCTACACCGCAGTCGACGCCGAGCTGAGCGTGCATCTTCTGCATGCGGTACTCACCGTGGATCGGCATGAAGAAGGTAGGGTTCATCAGACGGAGCATCAGTTTCATTTCCTGCTGACCACCATGTCCGGACGTATGGATGTTGCTGAGTGGTCCGTGGATCACTTCGGCTCCAGCACGGTACAGGAGGTTGATCGTGCGGTTTACACTGATCGTATTCCCAGGGATCGGCGAAGACGAGAATACAACGGTGTCACCTGGTTGTATCTGGATCTGGCGATGGGTTCCGTTGGCAATACGGGACAGGGCAGCCATCGGTTCCCCTTGGGAACCTGTACACAGGATGGCCACTTCATTCGCAGGCAATCGGTTGATTTGATTATGCTCAATGAAGGTTTCCTTCGGCGCATTGATGTATCCGAGCTCTTGCCCGATGGTGATGGCCGCTTCCATGCTTCGGCCGAATACAGCCACTTTACGGTTATGGTAGACCGCTGCTTCGACAACCTGCTGCAGGCGGTGGATGTTGGATGCGAATGTAGCAAAAATAACGCGGCCGTCCACTTTCCTGAAGATATCGTCGATGCTTTCGCCTACTTTACGTTCGCTCATCGTAAAGTTCGGTACCTCAGCATTTGTACTATCGGAGAGGAGACATAGGACGCCTTCTTTTCCGATTTCTGCCATTTTGGTCAGATTGGCAGGTTCCCCTACTGGAGTGAAGTCGAATTTGAAGTCACCCGTGTGTACGACATTGCCCGGAGGCGTCTTGACCACGATCCCGTAAGAATCGGGGATGCTGTGGGTGGTTCGGAAGAACGTGACGGACGTTTTCCGGAATTTGATCACATCATCTTCTTGGATGATGTTGAGCTTGGCATTGCGGAGAAGGCCATGCTCTTCAAGTTTATTTTTGATCAATCCCATGGCAAGCTTTCCGCTGTAGATCGGAATGTTCAGCTCGCGAAGGAGATACGGAATCCCGCCGATATGGTCTTCGTGACCGTGTGTGATGAAAAGTCCCTTGATTTTATCTACGTTTTTAACGAGATACGTATAGTCAGGGATCACATAGTCGATACCGAGGAGTTCGTCCTCAGGGAATTTAACCCCTGCATCAATCAAGATAATTTCATCCTGGAACTGTACAGCATATGTGTTTTTACCGATTTCACCTAGACCACCGAGGGCAAATACTGCAGTCTGGTCATTCTTGACAAATTTCATCCGATTATTTCTCCAGCTCGAATGATTCTTGGTTTTTCTCGTGTTCTAGAAAAGCGCCCTCGAGCTTTTGCACGAATTCGATGTTGTACGGTTTGTCCTTCAGCTTGAGGCGTACCTCACGCTCTGAATCTGCTTCGATGTAAAGAGAGTCAGTGCATTCGCGAACAGGCACTTCTTCTTTACTCTTTTGATAAAATACTTTGTAAATCATGTGTTTTCTCTCTCCTTATCCGTTTTCAAAACTTTAACTTTCCTCTATGATAAAAAAGTTATCAACATAATGAGTGGGTTGTTACCATACGGTTTACCCATAAATAGATCATTTCATTCCAAGGTCGACAGCCGCCCGGGATCTCTATCATGAATATGTATAGTATGAATTATAAAGGATTCTTCCTATTAAATAAAGTTTTATCAAGATTCCATGCACATAAAGAGCAGGAACGGATCCATTCTTGGAGAAAAAGCTCCCAAAACGGCATCAGTCCCTGCTTATGAAAAGTGACAGTATGACATGCATGTAGATGGACTCCTTCATTTAGGCGATCGTCTTTTTTTTAAGCAATTCTTTCCACTGTTTCATAAGCTTCCTACGCAGCTTTTTGAACATGGATGATCACTCCTTACCTATATTTTACCGAGAAAAAGGCTTGAAGTAAAGATGCCTTACTTCTATTGTACGGAATTTCTTGATTCTCTTACATGGTTAAATATAGTAAATGAAGCGATTACGGCATCCATTGACAATTCCGAAGCGAAAATGTACCTTTATCAACGTCCTATACTTTTGTCATCCCATTATAAGAAAGAGGAGAGTCATAATGTCGAAGATCGTTTTTTTTGATATAGACGGAACATTGCTTGACCACCATAAAAAACTTCCGCCTTCCACAAAACAGGCCATCAGCCGCCTCAAGGATAACGGGACGTTTGTTGCCATCGCCACGGGGCGTGCACCGTTCATGTATGAACCCTTGAGGGAAGAACTCGGCATTGATTCCTATGTGTCCTTCAACGGACAGTATGTTGTATTCGAGAACAACGTCATCTACACGAATCCACTTGATACCGGGCGCCTTGAAGTCCTACTGAAGGACTCGGAAGCCAAAGGGCATCCTGTCGTCCATCTTGACCATGAAACAATGAAGGCCAATCATGAAAATGATGAGTATATCAATAAAAGCATGGCGAGCCTGAAGTTCACCCACCCTGAATTCCAGCCTGAATTCTATAAGGGGAGGGACATTTACCAATCACTTCTATTCTGTGATGAGGAAGAAGAAGGATTTTACCGCGAGAAGTACCCTGAATTCTCCTTTATCAGATGGCACGAACACTCCATGGACATCCTGCCTGACGGTGGATCAAAGGCAGAGGGCATCAAACGGATGATCGACAAGCTCGGATTCCGGATGGAGGATGTATATGCATTCGGAGACGGATTGAACGATATCGAAATGATCAAAGGCGTCGGAACGGGTGTTGCTATGGGGAATGCCGTAGAAGAGCTGAAACGGCATGCTGATTTCGTGACGGCGGATGTGGCAGATGACGGAATCTCTAAAGCACTGAAAAAACTGGGCTTGATTTAACTGATAGAAAAAAAGGACTTCCCGGAACAACGGGAAGTCCTTTTTTCACGATTATCATCGTTCGATGGGGATGGCGTCGGGAATCGGTTCGAACGGGTTCTCATGATCGATATGGTCATAAAACATCACGCCGTTCAGGTGATCGATCTCATGCTGGAATACGATGGCGGCGAGACCTTTCAGGCGGATTTTGATTTCGTTGCCGTCCACGTCCCAGCCCTTTACCGTGATGCGGGCATACCGCGGAACGAATCCCGGCACATTCCGGTCGACAGACAGGCAGCCTTCACCTGACGTCAGAAAGGCTTTTTCGATAGAATGACTGATGATTTTGGGGTTGAAGAGCGCATAGCTGTATAGGCGCTCACCATCTTTTACGTTCACGGCGATCATCCGTTTCAGGACATTGATCTGTGGAGCTGCCAAGCCGATACCCGGCCTTAATCCGTACTGTGCGGAAAGCTCGGGGTCCTGACTGTTTTTAACATACTCTAGAAGGCTTGAGAGGATTTCTTTATCTTCCTCTGAAGGTGGCAGTTTCACTTCCTGTGCAACCGACGTGAGGGAAGGGTGGCCTTCACGGATGATATCTTTCATTGTGATCATAATGGTTTTATTCCTCCTCGAATGCAACGGTCATCATCTGACGATTACCGTTGCTCCATGTAAATCTGATGCGCGGTATGCGTGCAATAGAATTATTTTAACACTTCATACACAAAAAGTTAACGAATCTAGCAGGAGTCAAGAATACCGGAGCCACGGGGGGCATAGTAATAGAGTACAGGGTTTCCTGTGTATAGACATATTCCGACAGGGGGAACTCCCTATTGTCAAAATCTGCAGACATCGATATAGTAGAAGATGGAAAAAACGTTAGGGGGATCTGATCGTGTCGAAATTCCGTTTTGCAATCGTGACAGGTGCTGTCGCACTTTTATTGATGGGGTGTTCAGGGACATCATCACCGGAAGAAAGTCTTCATGATGTCATGGAAGATACCGTTTCCAAGGAAAAGCCGTATGCTGAAGCCCAAAAGCCGCTACAGGAGCTTGAAAAGAAAGAGCAAAACCTGTATGAGACCATCATGGGACTTGGAATGAAGGAAATGGACAAAATCCAGGAGCTTTCAGATGAAGCGCTGGAGAATGTCGATAAGAGGAAAGAGTATATCCAAAAAGAACAAACGTCCATGGACGAAGCAAAAGAGACGTTCGCAGATGCATCCAAATACATAGAGAAACTTGACGACGCAGATCTTAAGAAACAAGCCCAGTCACTGGAGAAAACGATGAAGGCACGCTATGAGCTCCACGGCAAGCTGACGAAATCCTATCTGAGCGTCCTTGACGGGGATAAGGAACTGTATGAAATGCTGAAAAAAGAAGACCTGACGATGGAACAACTCGAAAAGCAGGTCACATCGATCAATAAGGAGTATGAAAAAGTCTCCAAATTGAATGATGAGTACAATGATAAGACGAAAGAATACAATGAAGCAAAAAAAGACTTATACTCCAACGCGGCATTCGAAGAAATAGATGAATGATGGATGGAAGACGGCCACCTTTGCCGTCTTTTTTTATTTGCCCAAAAGTTACTCTATAACAGATCGGTGAAAACGAAACTATTATATATAACAGGTGGTCAGACTTCAGTAATACAGATGGTCCGTGATGTCAATCTGGGAGTAATCTGAATTTATAAGAGAACTTATAAAATATAGCACTTTGTCGTTGACGTACCGAAAATAGGTATTGTAAACTAATAGAGGTGATTTAATATTGTATTAGTCAGCATCCAGTGTTGAGTAGTACAGATCAACCCGATTTTAAAATTGGGTTTTCTTTCTGAGTATTTGTGGAAAACTAGTAACAGTGTGTCCACGGATATGTGGTAAGTCATACTTGATTTGGGTAATCTAAACTTTGTATGTAAAAAACCAAAATAAATGCATGTAGAAAGGATAGGTGACTTCGATGGCTTCTAAATCAAAGAAGGCACAATTCGACGCAGTGAAAACGCTCGAAGAAGTTGAAAGCAAGTTTGAAATGCTCCAAATTTTGAACGAAGAAGGCGAAGTTGTAAACGAAGACGCAATGCCGGAGATCTCCGACGAAGATCTTCAAGAGCTTATGCGCCGCATGGTTTACACTCGTATTCTTGACCAACGTTCCATCTCCTTGAATCGTCAAGGACGCTTAGGGTTCTACGCTCCGACAGCAGGTCAGGAAGCATCACAGATCGCTTCACACTTTGCACTTGAGAAAGAGGACTGGATCCTTCCAGGATACCGTGATGTTCCTCAAATCATCTGGCACGGCCTTCCACTAACGAAAGCGTTCTTGTTCTCTCGCGGACATTTCGTAGGAAACCAGGCGCCAGAAGGTGTGAACGTCCTATCCCCACAAATCATCATCGGTGCTCAATACATCCAAACAGCTGGTGTGGCACTCGGACTTAAAAAACGCGGCAAAAAAGCTGTTGCCATCACATATACAGGTGACGGCGGTTCATCTCAAGGTGACTTCTACGAAGGCATCAACTTTGCCGGTGCTTATGCTGCGCCTGCAATCTTCGTGGTTCAAAACAACCAATTCGCGATCTCAACTCCTCGCGACAAGCAAACAGCTGGTAAAACAATCGCTCAAAAAGCGGTTGCAGCCGGAATCCCTGGTATCCTTGTAGACGGTATGGATCCACTTGCCGTATTTGCAGCAACTGCGGAAGCTCGTAAGCGTGCAGTTGATGGACAAGGACCTTCACTAATCGAGACACTTTGCTACCGTTATGGTCCACATACAATGGCAGGGGACGATCCGACTCGTTACCGTACTTCTGAAATGGATACTGACTGGGAAAAGAAAGATCCATTGGTACGCTTCCGCAAATTCCTAGAAGCAAAAGGACTTTGGAGCGAAGAAAAAGAAAACGAAGTCATCGAATCTGCTAAGGAAGATATCAAGCAGGCAATCAAAGAAGCTGATGGAACTCCTAAACAAAAAGTGACAGATTTCATCAACAACATGTTCGAAGAGCTTCCTTACAACCTTAAAGAGCAATTAGAAATCTACAAAGAGAAGGAGTCGAAGTAAGCCATGGCGCAAATGACAATGATTCAAGCGATCACTGATGCACTGCGCACAGAACTACGCAACAACGAAGACGTACTGGTTTTTGGTGAAGACGTAGGTCTAAACGGTGGTGTATTCCGTGCAACGGAAGGACTTCAAAAAGAATTCGGTGAAGACCGTGTATTCGATACGCCGCTTGCAGAATCAGGTATCGGCGGACTATCAATCGGTCTAGCATTGGAAGGGTTCCGTCCCGTTCCAGAGATCCAATTCTTCGGTTTTGTATACGAAGTAATGGATTCAATTTCCGGCCAAATGGCTCGTATGCGCTATCGTTCAGGTGGAGCTTATTCTTCACCTATCACGATCCGTTCACCATTCGGTGGTGGGGTTCATACTCCTGAGCTTCACGCGGACAGCCTTGAAGGTCTTGTTGCTCAGCAACCTGGTCTTAAAGTGGTTATCCCATCAACTCCATATGAGGCTAAAGGTCTTTTGATCTCAGCGATCCGTGATAACGATCCTGTCATCTTCCTTGAGCACATGAAACTATACCGTTCATTCCGTGAAGAAGTTCCGGAAGAAGAGTATACGATCGAACTTGGTAAAGCCGCTGTGAAACGTGAAGGTACAGACCTTTCCATCATCACTTACGGTGCAATGGTACATGAGTCATTGAAAGCTGCCGATGAACTTGAAAAAGAAGGCTATTCTGTAGAGGTCATCGACCTTCGTACAGTAAGCCCGCTTGACATCGAGACCATCATGGCATCTGTCGAAAAGACAAATCGTGCGATCGTTGTCCAGGAAGCTCAAAAACAAGCAGGTATCGCTGCTAACGTCGTTGCTGAAATCAATGACCGCGCGATCCTTAGCCTTGAGGCGCCAGTACTTCGCGTAGCGGCACCTGATACTGTATTCTCGTTCTCTCAAGCTGAGACAGTTTGGCTTCCGAATTACAAAGATGTAATCGAAACAGCTAAGAAAGTACTTGAATTCTAATCCTATTCGGATAGAAAAAGAAAATAGAAGGGAAGCAACACCCTTCTATTTTCTACTATATAGAGAAAAAAAGATCCATTACATTCATCTATTCAATCATGATAAAACCAGGAGGTAGGATCCATGGCATTTGAATTCAAATTACCTGATATCGGTGAAGGTATCCATGAAGGTGAAATCGTCAAGTGGTTTGTAAAAGCTGGCGATACAGTAGAAGAGGACGACGTACTATGTGAAGTCCAAAATGATAAAGCTGTTGTAGAAATCCCGTCACCAGTTGCTGGTACGGTTGAAGAAGTTCTTGTTGAAGAAGGAACTGTAGCAGTCGTAGGCGATACATTGATCCGTTTCGACGCACCAGGTTACGAAGACCTTCAATTCAAGGGCAGCGACAGCGATAGCGACAAAAAAGAAGAGCCTAAAGCTGATGCAAAAACAGAAGCTCAGGTTCAAGGTACTGCAGAAGAAGGTCAAGAAGTGAGCAAAGAAGAAGTTGACCCTAACAAACGTGTCATCGCAATGCCTTCTGTACGTAAATATGCTCGTGAAAACGGTGTTGAAATCCGTGAAGTATCCGGTTCAGGTAAAAACGGACGCGTACTTAAAGAAGATATCGATGCATTTGCTAATGGAGGATCTGCTCCACAAGCTACTGAAGCTAAATCTGAGGCACCTGCCAAAGAAGAAAAAGCTCCGGCTCCAGTTAAAGCTCCAGAAGGCGAATACCCAGAGACTCGCGAGAAAATGAGCGGTATGCGTAAAGCCATCGCCAAAGCAATGGTGAACTCTAAACACACAGCTCCTCACGTTACACTGATGGATGAGATCGATGTGACAAAACTTTGGGCTCACCGTAAGAAGTTCAAAGAAGTGGCAGCAGAAAAAGGCGTTAAGCTTACATTCTTGCCGTACATCGTAAAAGCATTGACAAGTGCCCTTCGTGAATATCCGGCTCTTAATACATCAATCGATGACGCTACAAGCGAAATCGTTCAAAAACATTACTACAACATCGGAATTGCAGCTGACACAGACAAAGGCCTTCTTGTACCGGTCGTGAAAAATGCAGACCGTAAGTCTATGTTCTCTATTTCAAATGAAATCAATGAACTAGCTGGTAAAGCCCGTGACGGTAAACTTGCCGGTGACGAAATGAAAGGTGCATCATGCACAATCACCAATATCGGTTCTGCAGGCGGACAATGGTTCACTCCGGTTATCAACCACCCAGAGGTTGCCATCCTTGGTGTCGGCCGTATCGCTGAAAAACCTGTAGTGAAAAATGGTGAAATTGTAGCGGCACCTGTGTTAGCATTATCATTGAGCTTTGACCACCGTATGATCGATGGTGCTACTGCTCAACACGCACTAAACCATATCAAACGTTTGTTGAACGATCCAGAACTATTATTAATGGAGGCGTAATTCAATGGTAGTAGGAGATTTCCCAATCGAAACAGATACTATAGTAGTCGGTGCAGGTCCTGGTGGATATGTAGCTGCCATCCGTGCGGCACAGCTTGGCCAAAAAGTAACAATCGTAGAAAAAGAAAATCTTGGTGGGGTTTGCCTGAACGTTGGATGTATCCCTTCTAAAGCCCTTATCACAGCGGGTCACCGCTTCCACAGTGCCCAGCATTCAGATGACATGGGTATCGTTGCTGAAAACGTAAAAGTGAACTTCGATAAAGTTCAAGAGTGGAAAGCCGGCGTCGTGAAAAAGCTTACCGGTGGTGTTGAAGGCCTTCTTAAAGGAAACAAAGCGGATATCGTCCGCGGCGAAGCGTACCTTGTAGATGCCAACACCCTTCGTGTAATGGATGAAAATTCAGCACAGACGTATACGTTCAAAAACTTGATCTTGGCTACTGGATCTCGTCCAATTGAAATCCCTAGCTTCAAGTTCTCTAAACGTGTAATCGATTCTACTGGAGCGCTAGCTCTTAAAGAAGTGCCGGGCAAATTGGTTGTCATCGGTGGAGGTTACATCGGTACGGAACTTGGTACAGCTTATGCCAACCTTGGTTCTGAAGTAACGATCCTTGAAGGCGCTGACGATATCCTCATGGGCTTCGAAAAGCAAATGACAAGCATCGTGAAAAAAGGTCTCAAGAAAAAAGGCGTAGACGTTGTAACTAAAGCTATGGCTAAAGGCGTTGAAGAAAGTGACAACGGCGTAGTCGTGAAATACGAAGTGAAAGGCGAAGAGAAAACAGTTGAAGCGGATTATGTTCTTGTAACTGTTGGACGCCGCCCTAACACGGACGAAATCGGTCTTGAAGAGCTTGGTGTTGAAATGAGCGACCGCGGTGTCATCAAAGTCGACAAACAATGCCGCACAAACATTTCAAATATCTTTGCAATCGGAGACATCGTAGATGGTCCTCCACTTGCTCACAAAGCTTCATATGAAGGTAAAATTGCTGCAGAAGTCATCTCTGGTGAGCCTGCAGAAGTTGATTATCTTGGTATTCCTGCTGTTTGCTTCACAGATCCTGAACTAGCGACTGTAGGTCACTCTGAAGCTTCTGCAAAAGAAGAAGGAATCGAAGTGGTTGCAGCGAAATTCCCATTCGCAGCAAACGGACGTGCCCTTGCTCTTAACGAAACAGAAGGCTTCATGAAGCTGATCACCCGTAAAGAAGACGGACTCATCATCGGTGCTCAAATCGTTGGTGTCGGTGCTTCTGATATGATCGCTGAACTTGGTCTTGCAATCGAATCCGGCATGACAGCAGAAGACGTTGCCATGACGATCCATGCTCACCCGACTCTTGGTGAGATCTCAATGGAAGCTGCTGAAGTAGCGATGGGAAGCCCAATTCACATCATGTAATACAAAAAAAGATGATCCTCATCCGAGGGTCATCTTTTTTTTAATCATACCAATGGGAGATTGCCTGGGCCACGGGCTTGACAATATTGTTCTTGTTCGTGGATCCTTCAATTTCACAAATGACTTCATTGTCTTCTATGACTAATATGGCTGGGGACTCGGGCGTCTTGTCCAGGATGGGCTGATCCTCAGTGGAACGGGTATTGACGACTTTAAGGTGCTTCAAGCTCTCCGGGTGCTTCGATTTGAGTTCCAGGATGGCATCATAATAAGGAATTTCGCTCGTGAGATTTTCATCATCCGTGAAGAACAGAACCTGCTTCCTGATCATTTCATCAGTTGCCTGGGTCACATTCTGCGAAGAAACCCCACTGCAGGAACTTAAGAGGAGAGCTGTCGATGCGATCAATAGGAAACATATGCGCTTCATACATCTTCCTTCTTTCTATGTAGGATGGTATGGAATGTAAAATAATGACTATTAACACTGTCTTATGGACCATTCTATCATACAAAGATCCTCTATGCGGAAAGTCATGGAAATGTTACAGAATTGAAAAGACAATCATACTGATATTTCTTTGGGCAGAATATAGTATAGAGGTAAGCCTTCATTTTCATGGTAAAGGATGTCGTCGGATGAAAATATATATTGCATTCCTCGTTCAGCTGATGTTATGGAGCGTATTTTATATTGCCGAATGGTTCTCGACAAAGGATCATGTAGAATATAAATGGATCATGTTTGCCCTGTTCTTCTATCTATCCTTCCTTGTGGCCGGGAAGATCGTTCAATCCAGAAAACTGACTCTGTTTATTACTTCATCCAGTCTTTGCTGCTTTTTTGCTTTCAAAGTCCTGTTCGAGGGAGTCCTTCAACTGATCTAGCCGATTGTATCCAGGAAGGATTAGAATATTTTCCAGATGTCACAGTTTATGTTAAAATGTTCAAAGTGACGTTGGAAAGGTGTTTGATCATATGAAGAAATTACTGGTATTCGCAGTTTTCCTGTCTTTGTTCCTTGGTGCCTGCTCGAGCGGCGGAACGGCTTCAAGCAGTACAAAGGAAAAGAAGGAAGAACCAAAGAAAGAAGAGGCAGCTACAAAGGAAGCCACGGATGAAGAAAGCAATGAAGAGAAAGTAGAGGAAGAGGTAGCTCCGGCAGTGGCCGAACCTGAATACGTCGTGAATGAGAACACATGGACGATCGACCCCATCAAGGATGCGAACAAGAAAGTCGCCCTCCTCACATTCGATGATTCTCCGGACGAGCATGCCGTAGAGATCGCTGAAGATTTGAAGGAGATGGATGTGAACGCCATCTTTTTTGTAAACGGACATTTCCTTGAATCAAACGAAGGGAAGGAAAAGTTAAAAAAAATCCACGATATGGGATTTGAGATCGGCAACCATACATATCATCACAGTTCACTGAAGGATCTGACACCTGATGAGCAACGGAAGGAAATCGTAGAGCTGAATGATCTCGTCGAATCGATCATCGGTGAACGCCCTGTCTTCTTCCGTGCACCCTTCGGACAGAATACCGATGAGAGCAGGGAAGTGGTCAAGGAAGAGAAGATGACCCTCATGAATTGGACGTACGGGTATGACTGGGAAAAGCAGTACCAGTCAAAGGCCGCCATCTCGGATATCATGGTCAACAGCCCTTATCTCGGGGACGGAGCAAACCTGTTGATGCATGACCGTACATGGACGGCAGAAGCAGTTCCTGATATCGTGAAAGGTCTTCAGGATAAAGGGTTTGAAATCCTCGATCCTGCAAAGATCAAAACAATCGAATAGGCGTGGCAGCGGAAAGTCCGCATCATTCAGACCTGGAATGATGCGGATTTTTTTGATGAAAGAGGCAGCGTGCAGAGGATCTGTGAACTCATGTGGGTAGCGTCAATCACGGGTCGCCCATGCGCCAGGCGGGATGGCCCGACAGGAAGCTGGTATTCGGATATAAGACCATAGTGGAAACAATATTTTCTGAAAAATAAAGAAATCGCACACATCAAAATGTAATCGCATACATACACTTATTAGTATGGAGGAATGATGGGGTTTCAATGAATAAAGTTATACAATTTAAGGTTGATTTTCTAATTGTGTTATAATATTATAGAGTCAGATAAAACGCTTACACTAAAACAGAAGGGAATGAACGTAATGGGAACAATCGTTTGTCAATCTTGTCTGAACACCATTGAGCATTATGAGGATGAAAAGGTTTCTGTTTTATTCTCTAACTGCTGTACATGTGAACATGATGTAGAAATTGATGATTAATCGATGATATAAAGAAAAGGATGAGGGGCCATTCAGGCTCTTCATCCTTTTTCTGTTAGCGGATCGCCCGATGTTCCTTGATGACGCGAAGATGTCGTAGATCATAATCTTCTGGTCCTTGGACGGGCAGTCCGGCTTCAATATTCGTTTTGATGTATTCGATATTTTCCTTTGTGATGATCTCCCCGGGAATGAAGATCGGAATCCCAGGAGGATACACCATGATGAATTCTGCAATCGTTCTTCCCACCGTTTCGTCAATGGGGATGACTTCGGTTTCTGCATAAAAAGCATCTCTTGGCGTGATGGACAACACGGGGATGTCAGGCAGCATGACCGTGATCGGATCGCGGGCTCCGTCCTGTTTCAACTTTTCCGTCAGTTCCTTGAGCGCGCACACCAAAGTGGAAGCATCTTCTTCAGTATCACCCGGAGTGATGATACAAAGGATGTTATATAGGTCGGATAATTCCACCTCGATATTATGGGACTCCCGTAGCCATTTTTCTGCATCGAATCCGCTGATTCCAAGATCTTTGACGGAGATGATCAGTTTGGTCGGGTCATAATCAAATGTTGCTTTCGTTCCGAGAATTTCTTTTCCTACGCAATATAGTCCTTCAATGCCATTGATTTGGTCACGCATGCGTCCGGCAAGCTCGATGGTCCTGGAGATGAGCTCGTGACCTTCAGTGGCAAGACGCTTCCTCGCCACGTCCAATGAAGCAAGAAGCAGGTAGGACGTAGATGTTGTCGTGAGCATGCTGAGAATGGTCTGGACCCGCTTCGGTGAAACAAGCCCGTTCTTCATATTGAGCACAGAGCTCTGCGTCATGGACCCGCCCAGTTTGTGCACGCTGGTGGCCGCGAGATCTGCGCCAGCCTGCATGGCAGAAAGGGGAAGGTCGTCGTGAAAATGGATATGAACGCCGTGTGCTTCATCTACAAGGACAGGTACATCGTATGAGTGGGCAATCTCCACGATTTTCTTGAGATCTGCCGATATTCCGAAATACGTCGGGTTGATGACGAGTACACCTTTCGCATCGGGGTTCTGTTCAAGGGCGCGGGCAACGGCATCCGTTGTGATCCCGTGGGAAATCCCAAGATTCTCGTCAATATCCGGATGGATGAAGACGGGGGTAGCGCCTGAGAATACGATGGCAGACATGACGGATTTATGAACATTACGCGGAACAATGATTTTATCTCCAGGTCCGCATACACTCATCACCATGGTCATGATGGCGCCACTCGTGCCTTGCACAGAGAAAAATGTATGGTCAGCCCCGAAGGCTTCAGCAGCCAGGTCCTGGGCTTCTTTGATCATTCCCTTCGGCTGGTGCAAGTCATCCAGCGGGGCAATGTTGATCAGGTCGATGGAAAGGGCATTTTCGCCGATGAATTCCTTGAATTCAGGATCCATACCTGCCCCCTTCTTATGTCCGGGGATATGGAATTGTACAGGATTTTTTTTACTATGATTCATCAAGCCGGTAAATAACGGCGTATCATGCTGGGACAATGTAGTAAACACCTCTTTAAAGTCTTCTTGAACTTTTCATTATACTAGAAAACAGACTGTTGCACTAACAAACATATGAATTATAGCATTTCAACCATTCTTTGCATAGTGGTGGGTGGCTTCCATTCTAAATGAGCTGGTTCGGAGGAGGAATTTCACCTCCATTGAAGAATAGGAGAATAAGACAGGAGGAATTGATGATGAAATGGAGTACAAGGGTGACGGAAAAATTAGGGATTACATACCCCATCATTCAAGGGGGACTGGCTCATCTTGCATATGCAGAGCTTGCTGCAGCTGTTTCAAATGCGGGGGGACTTGGACAGGTCACGGCTATGTCGATGGAATCCCCTTTGGAGGTCAAGCGTGAAATCCAAAAGATCAAAACCATGACAGAAAAACCGTTCGGTGTGAATTTTGCCATCGGTCAGCATGGCCGTCCATACAGGGAGTACGTGGAGGCAGCTATTGAAGAAGGGGTTCCGGCGATTTCCGTGACCGGCGGAAATCCAGCGCCGATTTTGCAGATGCTTGAAGGAACGGGGATTATAAAATTGGTGCTTGTGGCTTCCAAACGACAAGCCGTCAAGGCAGAGGAGTTAGGCGCCGATATCGTCATGGTGGTGGGACAAGAGGGAGGAGGACATCTCGGCAAGGAAGATGTGGGGACCTTCGTATTGATTCCTCAAGTGGTTGATGCCGTATCGATTCCGGTTGTGGCGAGCGGAGGGGTCGGTGACGGAAGAGGATTGATGGCCGCCCTTTCCTTTGGTGCCGAAGGGATCGAGATGGGAACAAGATTCATTGCGACGAAAGAATGCGTACATGCGTCCGATGCGTATAAAAGCGCCTTGATTGCAGGGGATGAGAATGGTACAGTGGTGATTAAACGAACTCTCGGGGCCCCTGCAAGGGTCATCTCGAATGACTGGACTTCGGCGATACTGGATCGAGAGGCCCGGAATGCCGGATATGAGGGGCTGAAGGATTACATCAGCGGTGAAGCCAACAGGAAATTTGTCCACGACGGTAAAACAACCGAAGGTTTTGCATGGGCAGGTCAGGTGATGGGGATGATCAAGGATATCCCTACCGTGGATGAATTGATGTCGCGCATGATTCTTGAGGGTGAGAGTATCCGAACTAAATGGTCGTAAGGAGTGTCATAGAATGGAATACCAATATCCCTTTGATATTGATTGGACAACGGAAGAGGTCATCGATGTGATCGCCTTCTTTGAATCGATTGAACAAGCATATGAAAAAAGCATCGATCGTGATGAATTGATGAAGAAATACAAACGTTTTAAGGAAATCGTACCAGGTAAAGCAGATGAAAAACGAATCTGCGGCGAGTTCCAGCAATCGAGCGGTTATTCATCCTATTATGTGATCAAAAAGATGAAAGATCAACCGGAAAGCGGAAGGATCTCGATGTAATAAAAGGCGGCCTGCTGAGAAGCAGACCGCCTTTTATTTGAGCCCATCCCCTTGTGCCAGGCAGGTTTAGCTCATTTTATAAAGGGGTAAAAGTGTTTCAAAGGCGACGGTGATCTTGTCCATCAATTCCTCACCGCTCATCTTTGTCACCGTATCCCTATCCAGATGGAGTCCACAAAGCAATTCAGCTTTTTTGACGGATTGTACCCTTTTGGCAAGTGCCAGAAGATCATCCCTGCTCATGGAGTTGTATGGGGTGGCATCAGGCTTCATATGATCTCCGGACCAGACGAATTCACCCGGGATCATCTCTGGGATCTCATCCACACGCTGTTCGATCTGACGGCCGAAGGCAGCTTTGCCTGGTGCTTCATAGATCATGGCGAACCAGACGAACAGATGGGTGCCCCATAAGCCGATTTGGAAGTGAGGGTGCTTTTTATACCCCCTCTTATCGGATGCAAACGCGACCCATGTATCATTCGGCGGATTGACTGAACGTCTGGCATGCTTTGCAACATGGTAGTGGACTTCATCCCCTGTCATGACGGACAGGGAAGGGGCGAAATGTTGTCCCAGGAAGTCCAGTTTCGGACGTATCTTCTCCACGATTGCTTCCATTCTGGCATCTAGGCCCTCGATCGAGAACACATTAAAATCTTCTTCGGTAAATCCATTGAATTTCATCTAAAACCCTCCTTGTACATGGCTATCGTAGCACAAAGGCATGGGAGGGTGTAGCCGGAATGCTTTGCAGATAGGTAATGGCACATTTTAGTTACAAGATGGAGAATTTCTCATAACATGTAGTAAATATTATCAGAACAATCAGATAAAACTTCCGGAAGGGGTGTAGGAAAATGAAACAGGTAATGAATACGTCTAAAAAAAGGGATGTCCAGCAGCAAAGGCTGAATGTGTTGAGGTTGGAAATGGACTATGAACTTGCCGTCCTTTTTGAAGCCATCCAGTTGAATGATGAACAGCTCCAGAGCAATTCGAAACAAAAATTGATGGGCATCCGTGAAGAATTGATGAAACTGAAGGCTTTATAGAATCACTTTCCTAATGAGGTAAATACTAAAAATGATGATGAATTCAACTTGAAAAGACGGGTCCTGAGGGAATTATTCAGGTCCGTATTTTTATGCCTGGATCATTAGTGCCAAGTGCTGCTGCTTGAAAGAGCCTCATTTTTCCATTACACTTATGAGCTAAAGGAAGTCCACGCTCATCCGATACATAGGAGGATTGCTTGCATGACAAACTGGATTGAACTCGACCAAAACGTGAGAAGCTGGATCAAGGAAGCCGGAGAACGCATCCGTACATCCTTTGATTCAGAGTTAAGCATTAAAACGAAGTCTAATCGTAACGATCTTGTGACCGATATGGATGAGGCAACTGAAAAATATTTCACTGAAGCCATCCGCCATACGTACCCCGATCATCAGATCATGGGCGAGGAAGGCTTTGGAGACGACTTACATACACTTGAAGGAGTCACCTGGATCATTGATCCCATCGACGGAACGATGAATTTCGTCCATCAGCAGCGGAACTTTGCCATTTCCATCGGCATCTATGACGGAGCTGTCGGCAAGCTGGGTTATATATATGATGTCGTCCATGATGAACTTTATTACGCCAGCAAGGGCGAGGGGGCATTCATGAATGAGCAAAGGCTACCGGACCTGGAGGAGGTTCCCGTAGAGGATGCCATTGTCGCCCTCAATGCCCTTTGGGTGACGGATAATAAGCGGATCGACCCTTCAGTCCTCGGCCCACTCGTTCAAAAGGCAAGGGGGATCCGATCTTACGGATCTGCGGCCATTGAAATGGCCTACATCGCTGCAGGAAGGCTCGATGCGTATCTGACCATGAGGCTTGCTCCCTGGGATTTTGCTGCCGGTAAGATCCTGATCGAAGAGGTCGGGGGAATGGTGACCGATCTAGAAGGAAATGAACTGGATCCCCTCAAAAAGAGCTCGGTTTTCGTCGGAAAACCAGGGCTGCACCAAACGATCTTGGATACGTATATCAAAAAATAGGTATAACGAAATAGGTGCCGGATGGAGGTTTTCCTCCAATCGGCACCTTTTCTTTGATTATAGTCTTCCTTCTTCCCGGTAGCGCTTCTTCGTTTTGAAGCCGAAGCCCATGACAACCATGAGTGCGGCGAAACTCCCGACCGCGAGTAAGATGCTTTGCAGGCTTATGGATATGGCGATTCCCATGAGGGAGACGGCCGCTAATAGTGAAAACAGGACAAAGATCCACTTAATATTTCCCATCTAGATACCTCCATTGAATGAATATGCTTGCTATACGTATGATTTTACCCCTGTGGGAAAGAATGTGCAATGTCTGTAGCCTGTAATTGTAAGGGTTTACGAGCGAAATATTTATTAGGGGTTTTATAAACGCTGTGCTATAATGGTCTAGTTGAACAGAAATCAAGTCAGGAATGAAATCCAATATATTCAGGAGTGGAAATATGAACTTAAGAAATGATCTTAGAAATATAGCCATTATTGCTCACGTTGACCACGGTAAAACAACATTGGTCGATGAGCTGTTAAAGCAATCCGGTATCTTCCGTGAAAATGAAACCGTATCGGAACGTGCCATGGATTCCAATGACCTCGAACGCGAACGCGGTATCACGATCCTTGCGAAAAATACTGCGATCCAATATAAAGATACGCGCATCAACATCCTGGACACACCTGGACATGCCGATTTCGGTGGGGAAGTGGAACGGATCATGAAGATGGTCGATGGTGTCCTTCTTGTAGTCGATGCTTATGAAGGATGCATGCCTCAAACACGCTTTGTACTGAAAAAAGCACTCGAGCAAAACCTAACGCCAATCGTAGTCGTGAACAAGATCGATAAAGATTCTGCCCGTCCGGAAGAAGTCATCGATGAAGTACTGGAACTGTTCATCGAGCTTGATGCCAATGACGAGCAGCTTGAATTCCCTGTGATCTATGCGTCTGCCATCAGTGGTACTGCAAGCACAGACCCGGATCCGTCCAAACAAGATGAGAACATGCAGTGCTTGTATGAGTCCATCATTGAAAACATTCCTGCACCGGTTGATAATCGTCAAGATCCACTTCAATTCCAAGTGGCCCTTCTTGATTACAATGACTACGTGGGCCGTATCGGGATCGGACGTGTGTTCCGTGGAACGATGAGAGTTGGACAACAGGTTTCATTGATGAAGCTTGATGGATCCATCAAATCGTTCCGTGTCACGAAGATCTTCGGTTTCCTCGGATTGAAACGGGTTGAAATTCAAGAAGCGAATGCAGGAGACCTGATTGCTGTATCAGGTATGGAAGACATCAACGTAGGGGAAACCGTTTGTCCGGTTGAACATCAAGATCCACTACCTGTCCTCCGTATCGACGAGCCTACCCTTCAAATGACGTTCCTTGTGAACAACAGCCCATTTGCAGGTCGTGAAGGTAAATTCGTCACTGCAAGGAAAATTGAAGAGAGACTTCTATCCCAGCTTCAAACCGATGTCAGTCTTCGTGTAGAGCCAACTGATTCACCGGATGCCTGGACAGTATCAGGTCGTGGGGAGCTTCACCTTTCCATCCTGATCGAGAACATGCGCCGTGAAGGGTATGAGCTTCAAGTGTCAAAACCTGAAGTCATTGTACGTGAAGTGGATGGAGTGAAATGTGAGCCGGTTGAACGCGTTCAAATTGATATTCCTGAAGAGTTCATGGGCGGTGTCATCGAATCACTTGGACAGCGTAAAGGTGAAATGCTCGATATGATCAATAACGGAAACGGTCAGGTTCGCCTTGTATTCATGGTTCCTGCGCGTGGATTGATCGGATATTCGACTGAGTTCATGACACTCACAAGAGGGTATGGTATCATTAACCATACATTCGACAGCTATCAACCGCTTCAACAAGGTCGCGTAGGTGGCAGACGCCAAGGTGTCCTTGTGTCGATGGAAACAGGTAAAACCACTCAATACGGCATCATGCAGGTTGAGGACCGCGGTACCATCTTCGTGGAATCGGGTACAGAAATCTATGCAGGTATGGTCGTCGGTGAAAACACCCGTGAAAATGACATCACAGTAAACATCACGAAAATGAAACAAGCGACGAACGTCCGTTCAGCCACTAAAGATCAAACCGTGACAATCAAGAAAGCACGAATCATGACGCTTGAAGAGTCACTTGAATATCTGAATGATGACGAATACTGCGAAGTGACACCTGAATCCATCCGTCTTCGTAAGAAGATCCTTGATAAGAGCGAGCGTGAAAGAGCTGAGAAAAAGAAAAAAACAGCTGAAAATAAGTAATAAGCGTTAAGGGGGAGTAGGGCATGGATGTAACGGAGAGGTTATCCTTTTTTGCATCCCTGTACCGTGTTGATCAGAATGCGGAATTGGGGATGTGGCTATTGTATCTGACCATCATCGGTCTATCCATCCTTGTGTACAAGCTGGGATTCGCCAAGAAACTTCCGATTGCCAAATCGATTGTGATCTATCTTTTCCTTGTGATGGGATGCACGGTCCTGACGTTCCTCGGGATTTTCCTCCCGGTTGCGGAGGGACTGGTCATCGCTGCACTGATTCTCATCATCTATAAGGTGCGCCTGAACAACGAAAAGAGAAAAGGGAATATCTGACGAAACCGTACCCCATCATCTTGAAGCACTCCCGCACCACCGTCAAAGGGGACGGAAAACCAAAAAGGCAGCAGTCATATAATTGACTGCTGCCTTTTTTTTGTAAACATCTCGTAAAGCATAGGCATGGATACACCGAAAGCAAGGTGACCGATCGTCCATAGGGCGATGGCTGCCATGTCGTCCATAGGAGGAACCTCCTTTAGGGCGAGGTAAGACAAGGGAAAATACAGGAAGATCGTCGGTACTGTCAAGATGAAGGAAAACCACCAACGCCAAGTCTTATTAAGGTTCCATCTGTCCAGCACCCAACCGTAGAGCATCCCGATGATGACGGCGATGATGAGGTGAAACAAAAATTCCATCCATTCAGGCCAAAGGATGCTGCCGAAGAAAGGGAGGAAGTCTACATTCAATAACAATGTATAAACCCCTATATCGGTCATGAACTGAAACGCTTTTAATACAAGACCCAAGAATGTTCCTGCCAACAGCCCGATCAAAGCGCCCTTACCCATTAAAAGTCATCATCCACTTTAGGGGAGCGGTACAGCTTAAAGTTACCGGAAGCTGCGCGTTCTTCGGTTCTTTTTTTGATGCGTTCATTGCATTGATTACACATATATGTGTGAATAGGGCGATTCCTCAGTCGTTTTGCTTGTAGCGAATAATCCTCAATGTTATCAATTACATCGCATAATGCGCATTTAACTCTCATATGTGACACCTCGATTCAATTTCTCATTAGTGATAGTATATCATGAGCAGTCCCGGTCGTCTTGCGTCGGTTCATAAAGATGAGGAAAATAAATACATGCAACAGGATGGGAGCTCTGCTATACTGAAAGTGTAAGATTCTGAAGGTACAGTAGAGAGTCTAGGGGGATTGGATGGCAAACCAGGTAGAACATTCGCTTTTTCCCGATTTATATGAGTGTTTTCAGTCAGAAAGATTCGTCACGCTGTCCACGGTTGATTTTGAAACCGGCGGACCGAATGTCAGTGCGATTTCATGGATCTATGCAAAGGATGAAACATCTCTTCTGCTTGCGGTGGACCAAAAATCTCGGATCCTTCAGAACATTGCTCAAAACCCGCTGACAGTAGTCAACGTCATTGCAAACGAGTCGACTTATTCGATTTCAGGGGAATCGGCTGTCCTTATGCCGCGCCTTGAAGGAGTCCCGCTGAAGGTATCGCTCATCAGACTGGCGATCCGGGAAGTGAGGGACGTGATGTTCTATGGCTCCAAAATCTCTGTAGAACCCGTTTATGAAAAAACATATGATAAATCCGCGGCAGAAAGATTGGACCGCCAAGTGTTAGAAGCCATGAAAAAGGCATAGTGCCCCTTCATGGCTTCTTTTTGTTCAATCGATTTTGTCGTAGGATTGCTTTTCTTGTTCCTTCTTCAGCTCCCGATCATTGGACCTGTTCATATCCCCTTTAGGGTTTTCGGGACCATTTTCGGGATCTGTATCCTTGAGGGACTTCGGTACTTCGGGCATCAGTCTCCCCGATATATCGGATAGTTCATTGAAGATCCCTTGAAGTGGCCGTCCGTTTTGTACATCCTTGCTGATTTCTTGCAGTCGGGCATACAGATCGGGGTCGGCCACGATCACAGCCTGTGCTCCGTATGGATCTTCCTGAAGGGCTTCAGCTACGGAGTATTTGATTGTGCCAACCTGAGACCTTTCAACATTGGCACCAACATCGATGCCTACAAAGGCATATTTCCCGATGACGACAGCAGTGGCATCATGGACATTGGGGATCGATGTACTCAGGTTGACCAGGTGTTCGGAAATCTGTTGACCGGACTTTCGTTCCACCCGCTTGGGGATGTTGCTGTCATTTACGGTGATCGGCTGATTGCCGGAACGCTCACCCTGAGCCTCATCTGTATTGCGGGCACAAGCCGTGATGAAGGTGAGGGCCAAAAGGAGCAGGATGAATCTGTTCATATACAAACCTCCCTGATTAGGATCATTCTTTCTCCTTATTGTGTAATGTTCTTCTATCTTTATACGCTCGTACATATATTTGAGAAACGGGCCGTCCTATTAGGTAGCTGGAATGACCGGAAGTCGAGAGGCTACATACAATAGTGTTAAGAATAAGGAGCAGGAGGCATCGATTTGAATAAAATTTATGTACTGGATACCAATGTCTTATTACAAGATCCACAGGCCATCTTTTCCTTCCAGGATAATGAGGTCGTCATCCCAGCCGTTGTACTCGAAGAAGTGGATTCGAAGAAGCGTTATATGGATGAAGTCGGAAGAAACGCAAGACATGTATCGAAACTCATAGATCAACTTCGGCAAGACGGAAAGCTCCATGAAAAAATCCCTCTCTATACAGGCGGCTCAATCAGGATCGAATTGAATCACCGGTCCTTCCAGCAGCTTCAAGATATTTTTGTAGAAAAAACAAATGATAACAGGATCATAGCCGTGGCGAAAAACCTTTCCCTCGAAGAAGAAGCGAAAACCGATGGGAAGACGGTCATACTCGTCAGTAAAGATACCCTGGTCAGGGTGAAAGCCGATGCGATCGGATTGATTGCGGAGGATTTCCTCAGTGACCGGGTGGTGGAAGTGAACGATGTGTACACCGGTTTTGAAGAGGTGTATGTTGACAAAGAGGTGTTGGATCGTTATTACGAGAAGGGGGAGCTTTCACTGACGGATGTCAGTGGCCACAGATTGTATCCCCACGAATTCATCATTTTGAAAGATGCTCTCGGGAGTTCCGCTTCAGCACTCGGAAGGGTGGATCAGCAAGGACAGAAGCTGAGGAAGCTCGTATACGATCAGGAGCATATGTGGGGGATCAAGGCGAGGAATGTGCAGCAGCTTATGGCGACGGAATTGCTCCTGAGGGATGACATTTCCCTGGTTACGATGATCGGGAAGGCCGGTACGGGGAAGACGCTGCTCGCACTTGCTGCCGGATTGCTTCAGACAGAGGACTTCCATAAATTCAATAAGCTCTTAGTGGCACGTCCCATCGTGCCGGTAGGAAAGGACATCGGCTATCTGCCGGGTGAAAAACAGGAGAAGTTGAGGCCGTGGATGCAGCCGATCTTCGACAATCTCGAATACCTGTTCAATGTCAAAAAGCCCGGGGAACTGGATGATATCCTTGCGGGCATGGCATCCATTGAAGTGGAAGCCCTCACCTATATACGCGGCCGGAGCATCCCGGACCAATTCATCATCATTGATGAGGCACAGAATTTGACGAAACATGAAGTCAAAACGATCCTCACAAGGGTGGGGGAGAGGAGCAAGATCGTGTTGATGGGAGATCCCGCTCAGATCGATCATCCATATCTGGATGAATACAATAACGGGCTGACGTATGTGGTGGAGAAGTTCAAGGATCAGCAGATCGCCGGTCATGTCAGGCTGATGAAGGGTGAACGATCGGGTCTTGCCCAGCTTGCGGCAGACCTTCTATAACAGAATTTATACAAAAGACGGCCTCGTGGGGAGTAACCCTCGAGGCCGTCTTTGTATGTTCTATTCGATCCGGAATGCCTTGACCGATGTGATGGGCTCCGTTTGATTGGATCCGTCGCCGTAATAGGCATGGACCGGGCCGTTTTCCTTAAGGGGCTTTCCATTCAACGAAAAGCCGAGGATAAGATCACGGGCTTCTGGTAAGGACAGCGTATGTTCCCCCTCGTCCGTCTCGATGACAACCGTTGCAGCGTCAGCGTGAGGCTCTGCATTTTTCAGGAATGGGGCGAACGGGATGCCGAACGTTCCCGTCAAGACCTTTTCCTTTTCATATTTCTTTTCCGTCTTCAGTGTAGGAGGATAGGTTGCACCTTCCTGGATTTCCCTAGACCAGTGGCGGGATACGGCTTTCGTATATTCTTCAAGTTCATCTATCGCTTCTGTCGTGCGTGAGAAATAGGTCGTCAGATCCACTTTTCGATCGTCGAAGATCCAGACGCCTGCATCTAATGTGATGGGAAACGTAACATTCCCCTTGATTGGTACGATGGTTTCCATGAATGATCTCCCCTTCTGGATGATACCTAAAGTATACAGGTAGAAAACCTATTTGTCACATGGATTGGAAGTGTTTTCAATGCGGGGTTTGGGGAATGATAATGAATACTTAGGAGGAGATACGATGTCTCAGGCACAAAGAATCCTTGAAGAACTCATTCGGAAGGCTGCGCCTTTTACAAAAGAAGGACGGGTCGCCCATTATATTCCTGCATTGAATGAGCAGGATCCGGATGATCTGGCGATTTCCATCCACTTTCTCGACGGAAGGACATGTCATGCAGGATCACATATGAAGAAATTCACCCTGCAAAGTGTATCCAAGGTCATCACACTGGCTTTGGTCTTGATGGACTGCGGGCAGGAAGAGGTGTTTTCCAAGGTGGGGATGGAGCCTACGGGCGACCCGTTCAACTCGATTGCAAAGCTCGAAACAAACAAGCCTTCGAAACCTCTCAACCCGATGATCAATGCCGGTGCACTGGCGGTGACCTCCATGATCAAGGGAGGGACATGCAGTGAAAAGTGGGACCGACTCATTGCCTTCATCAATCATATGACGGGGGATGACGTAACGTATAATCCGGAGGTGGCACAATCAGAGCTCGAGACCGCCGATCTCAACAGGGCCCTCTGTTACTTTATGAAGCAGCACGGGGTGATCGATATCGATGTGGAGGAGCTCCTCGATCTCTATACGAAGCAATGTGCAGTTGAAATGAGCTGCATGGATCTGGCGAGGATCGGGGCAGTCTTTGCCAATGACGGGGTGGAGCCGGGATCGGGCCGGCGCATCATCACGAAGGATACGGCAAGGATCTGCAAGACCTTCATGGTGACGTGCGGAATGTATAATCGCTCCGGGGAATTTGCGATCAAAGTCGGCATACCGGCCAAAAGCGGTGTTTCCGGAGGGATAATGGGATCGGTACCAGGTAAATGCGGGGTCGGTCTCTTCGGTCCGAGTCTTGATGACGTAGGGAACAGCGTTGCGGGTGTGAAAATCCTTGAGATGCTGAGCTCTCAATATTCCTGGAGTATTTTCTGATCCACTGATCTATTCGCTCCATTCATTCATATGATTGTCATAGACTGGCGTCACAATCTCTTATTTCTCTTGCATTTTGCCTTGTTTAACGATAAAATTTTAAGACAGAATGTTATTTGTTCGGAATGGGGTGGACGACTGTGGCGTCAGAAATGACCATCAATCATAGAGAAAAGGCATACGAGCTATTGAAGGCCGATGCAGATAAAATATTGCAACTGATCAAAGTTCAAATGGACAACTTAACGATGCCTCAATGTCCTTTGTACGAAGAAGTATTGGACACGCAGATGTTCGGCCTGTCCCGTGAAATCGAATTCGCGGTCCGTCTGGGACTTGTGGATGATGGTGACGGCAAAGAGTTAATTGATTCTTTGGAAAGGGAACTTTCTGCCCTTCATGAAGCATCGACAAAAAAGTAAAATAGACATGACAACTCAAACAATACCTCATACTGTTGTTTGAGTTTTTTTGTTAAGTGATATACATAAAGATCTGGATGATAAAGGATTGAAAGCTATGTTCAAAAAAATATTGAAATCATATGACTACTCACTGATCGGGGTCTATCTGATGCTGTGCATTTTCGGACTTGTGATGGTGTACAGCTCCAGCATGGTCGTTGCTGTGGAAAAGTTCGGTATGGAAAGTGATTATTTTTATAAGAAGCAGCTGGTGAATCTTGTCATCAGCTTTGTGGCTTTCCTGGTTGCTGCCTGGTTCCCATACAAGGCGTTTAAGATCGGGAAGGTCCTGAAGACCCTCATGCTTCTGGTCATCGCCCTTCTTATATCCGTGCATTTCTTCGGAAGCGTCGTGAATAACGCGAAAAGCTGGATCGACCTCGGGGTCATGAGGATCCAGCCTTCGGAATTCGCAAAGCTTGCGGTCATCATCTATCTCGGATCCGTCTACTCGAAGAAGCAGGCATACATAAACGATCTCAACAGGGGACTGGCACCGCCCCTTGTATTCCTTGGATTCATCTGCTTCATCGTTTTCCTCGAGCCCGACTTCGGTACCGCGGCGATCATCTTCCTCATCGGGCTGATCGTGATACTCTGTTCCGGGATCAACCATAAGACGTTCTTCAAGCTAGCCGGGATGGCAGCTGCGTTGGTAGTGATCGTCTCACCGATCATCTACCTTGCCAGGGGACATATCTTCACAGAGGTGAGGATGAACAGGATCAATGCCTACCTTTCCCCGTTCCAGGATGCACAGGGGATCGGGTACCAGCTCGTTAATTCCTACCTTGCCATCGGTTCGGGAGGGGTCAAAGGACTCGGCCTCGGTCAGAGTGTCCAGAAGCTCGGATACATCCCTGAGCCCCAGACGGATTTCATCATGGCGATCATTGCCGAGGAACTGGGCATCTTTGGAGTGGCATTTGTGATTCTCGGACTTGCCTATCTGGTCCTCAGGGGGATCTATATCGGAGTCAAATGCCAGGATCCTTTTGGCACGATGATTGCCATCGGGATCTCCAGCATGATCGGCATCCAGGCTTTCATCAATCTTGGAGGGGTGTCGGGACTCATTCCGATCACAGGTGTCCCGCTTCCGTTCATCAGCTATGGGGGCTCATCCCTTCTCGTACTGTCCCTTTCACTGGGAGTACTGGTGAACGTCGCGATGTTCAATCGTTATGAAGAAAAATATAAAACAAAGAAGGAAAATGACATTCCTTCGGAGAATATGTCTAATAATCGGAATTTTTATAAGATGTAAATGTAGAAAAATGCGGTTTTTCTCATTGAATGCCAATTCATTCATGCGTTGAACATGATTGCTTTGTCTAGGGTCTGCCCCCTAAGATGCTTCTTTCGGGTCAGCCCTTTTTTCATAGAATGATAGATGAAGACATCAACCATGAAGAGCAAAAGGAGAGATTGTATGAAGAAGATTCAAAAAGTATTAGTAGCCAACCGTGGAGAAATTGCCATCCGGGTCTTTCGTGCATGTACCGAGCTGAATATCCGTACTGTCGCCGTGTACAGTAAAGAAGATTCCGGCTCCTATCATCGCTATAAAGCGGATGAAGCCTATCTTGTGGGGGAAGGGAAGAAGCCGATCGACGCCTATCTTGATATCGAGGATATCATCAGGATCGCCAAGACGGCAGACGTGGATGCCATCCATCCCGGCTACGGGTTCTTATCCGAAAACATACATTTTGCCAGGAGATGCGAGGAAGAAGGCATCATCTTCGTTGGACCGCACACCAAACATCTTGATATGTTCGGAGACAAGGTCAAAGCCCGCCAGCAGGCAGTAGAAGCCAATATCCCCGTCATCCCGGGTACCGACGGACCCGTCCAATCCCTCGAGGAAGTCATCAGCTTCGGGAAGGATAACGGATTCCCGATCATCATCAAAGCTTCCTTGGGCGGTGGCGGACGCGGAATGCGGATCGTACGGAATCTCGAAAGCCTGAAAGAGGCTTACGAGCGTGCTAAATCCGAAGCGAAAGCAGCATTCGGGAACGATGAGATCTATGTTGAGAAGTTCGTTGAAAAGCCGAAGCACATCGAAGTCCAAATCCTAGGGGATGAAGACGGGAACATCGTGCATCTTTATGAACGGGACTGCTCGATTCAAAGAAGGCACCAAAAGGTCGTCGAGGTGGCACCATCGGTTTCCCTTGGAGATGACCTCAGGGAAGAGATCTGTGAGGCAGCGGTAAGATTGATGAAGAACGTCGACTATGTGAATGCAGGGACGGTCGAGTTCCTCGTGGCAGACGGACGTTTTTATTTCATCGAGGTCAATCCACGGGTACAGGTCGAGCATACGATCACCGAAATGGTGACGGGTGTCGATATCGTCCAATCACAGCTCCTCATTGCAGAAGGGCACCCCCTTCATGGAAGCAAACTCGGCATTCCTGAGCAAGAAGATGTGAGGACGAACGGATTTGCGATTCAATCCCGTGTGACGACAGAGGACCCACTGAATCAATTCATGCCCGATACCGGTAAGATCATGGCCTATCGCTCGGGAGGAGGTTTCGGTGTCAGGCTCGATGCAGGGAACGGCTTCCAGGGTGCGGTCATCACGCCGTATTACGATTCGCTCCTTGTAAAGCTGTCAACGTGGGCGCTCACGTTCGAACAGGCTGCAAGCAAGATGGTGAGGAACCTACAGGAATTCAGGATCCGGGGAATTAAGACCAATATTCCGTTCCTTGAGAATGTGGTGAAACACGAAAACTTCGTCACAGGGAAGTATGATACATCATTCATCGATACGACGCCTGAGCTTTTCCTATTCCCGAAACGGAAGGACAGGGGTACGAAGATGCTCACCTACATCGGGAATGTCACGATCAACGGATTCCCCGGCGTAGAGAAGAGGAAAAAACCGGTCTTCACCAAACCGCGCATTCCTTCTTTGCAGAATCCGGTTGCGGAAAAGGCAAGGGGAACGAAGCAGATCCTTGATGAGAAAGGTGCGGAAGGTCTTGTGGAGTGGGTGAAGGAGCAGAAGTCGGTCCTTCTAACCGACACGACCTTCCGTGATGCCCATCAATCGCTTCTCGCGACCCGCGTGAGGACGACGGACCTGAAGGCCATTGCGGAGCCGACGGCAGAATTGCTGCCGGATCTCTTCTCCTATGAAATGTGGGGAGGTGCCACATTTGATGTTGCCTATCGATTCTTGAAGGAAGACCCGTGGGACAGGCTCCTGACCTTGAGGGAGCGGATTCCGAATGTCCTCTTCCAGATGCTTCTGAGAGCATCCAACGCAGTCGGCTACAAAAACTATCCGGATAATGTCATCCGGGAGTTTGTAGAAAAGTCAGCGTATGCAGGTATCGATGTGTTCAGGATCTTTGACAGCCTCAACTGGGTCAAAGGAATGGAAGTCGCCATCGATGCCGTGCGCCAGAGCGGAAAGATCGCAGAAGCTGCCATCTGTTATACAGGTGACATAGAAGACGAAACACGTGCCAAATATAATATCGATTATTACAAAGAGATCGCCAAGGAATTGGAAGCAAGCGGTGCCCATATGCTGGCGATCAAAGATATGGCGGGTCTCCTCAAGCCTCAGTCAGCTTATCGTCTGATCTCAGAGCTTAAGAGCACGGTTGACTTGCCTATCCATCTCCATACACATGACACAAGCGGGAACGGGATCTACACGTATGCAAAAGCCGTTGAAGCTGGAGTGGACATCGTCGATACAGCTCTCAGCACAATGTCGGGCCTGACCTCCCAGCCTAGTGCCAACACGCTCTATTACGCGTTGAAGGGTACGGAGCGGGAGCCACAGGTGGACATCCAATCCCTTGAGACACTCTCTCATTATTGGGAGGATGTGCGTAAATATTACACTGACTTCGAAAGCGGGATGATGTCACCTCATTCGGAAGTCTACAAGCACGAAATGCCGGGCGGGCAATACAGCAATCTGCAGCAGCAGGCGAAGGCTGTCGGGCTCGGCGACCGCTGGGAAGAAGTAAAGGACATGTATGCGAGGGTGAACCAGCTGTTCGGTGATATCGTCAAAGTGACCCCTTCTTCTAAAGTGGTGGGGGATATGGCCCTCTTCATGGTACAGAATGAACTGGACGAGGAGACGGTACTCGAGAGAGGGGAAAAGATCGATTTCCCTGATTCAGTCATCGAACTTTTCGAAGGCTACCTTGGTCAGCCTCACGGGGGCTTCCCGGAGGAACTTCAACGAGTCATCCTCAAAGGCCGTACACCGATCACGGTCCGTCCTGGTGAACTTCTGGATGATGTCGATTTCAACGCTCTTAAAGAAAAGCTGTTTGAAGATCTGAAACGTCCGGTCACAAGCTTTGATGCCCTTGGATATGCCCTTTATCCGAAAGTCTTTATGGAATACGCGGGTATGGTGGATCAATTCGGCGATATTTCCGTCCTTGATACGCCGACCTTCCTGTTCGGCATGAGGCTCGGAGAGGAAATAGAAGTTGAGATCGAAACAGGGAAGACGCTGATCGTCAAGTTGGTCTCAATCGGTCAGGCTCAGGCAGATGGTACCAGGGTCGTTTACTTCGAACTCAACGGCCAGCCGCGTGAAGTGGTGATCAGGGATGAAAGCATTAAATCCACCGTTGCCGTCAAAATGAAGGCCGATCCCAAGAAGGAATCGCATCTCGGTGCATCTATGCCGGGAACCGTCATCAAAGTTATTTCTGAAAAAGGGGAGAAGGTCCAAAAAGGCGATCACCTCATGATTACAGAAGCAATGAAGATGGAAACAACGGTTCAAGCACCATTCGCTGGAACGGTGAAAGAAATCTACGTTTCTAACGGAGATGCCATTTCTCCTGGTGATCTATTGATTGAAGTAGAAAAATCCTGATAGCAAAAAAAGATTCCGGTCCATGGAGGACCGGAATCTTTTTCTGTTTTTACTGACGTTTCTTGCTTCTCGATCCAAGCATGATCAAATAGCAGAGAAGTCCGAACAAGCAGGAGATGATAAGGGCGTGCAGGAGAGCAACTGCCAGGTTCAATCTGGTCAACACGACCAAAGCGCCAGTCGTTGCCTGCAGGGTCACGAGGATCAATGCGATGATCCAGCCCCAATACACTACTTTTTGCTGTTTGTATTTTTTTACGGCCAGGATCGTGACGTATGCAATCCAGACAAAAACGAGGGCGGCAGCTGTACGATGCCCCATTTGAATCCACTCGTACATATTGGTCGGCAGCCCGATGCTTGAATTCACGCAGAATGGCCAATCCTTACATACGAGGCTCGATTCGGTGTGGCGGACGAGGGCCCCGGTGTAGACGACCAGATACGTATAGATTGTTACCCCGATTGTGTGCCGCCTCATCCGCTTATCGATGATTACCTTGTCCGCTTCGAACTTTTGATCCACTTCAAAAATCAGCAGGGTCAAGAGCAATACGGAAGCGAATGAAATGAGCGATATGCCGAAGTGGATGGCGAGGACGAAATCCGACTGTCCCCATTTAACCGCCGCAGCGCCGATCAATCCTTGAAGGACAAGGAAGAAGAAGGATAGGACAGCCAAAAACTTTGTTTCACGCTTATGTCCGATCGCCTTCCATGACCAGATGGACAGGGCAAGGAGCAGGAGTCCGACTCCACCGGAAACGACCCTATGCGCAAGCTCGATGACGAGCTCGATGGTGATATTATCAGGAATCAATTGTCCATGGCAAAGCGGCCATGAACGACCGCAGCCCATTCCAGAGCCGGTTTTCGTCACGAGTGCACCGCCCAGTAGGACAAATAACATACCGAGACTTGTAAGAACAGCAAGCCATTTTAAACCTTTATGCAAGTTCTTCACCTTCTTAACTGATAGAATGCACATATGATCAGTATTGTAGTAAAATATATGCCTCTTCGATGATACCGGACCAGGCGTGAAAACTCAATAAATAAGATGTTACAGAATTTCGAGCAATTATCGACATTTTTCCAACGAAAGCTCAATTGGTCTTTACATGCAGAAAGAGAAGGGAACCGGTAGTAGTTTTATCCTAATTGCTAGAATATTAAAATCTGTAAGCGCTTATCATATATTTATGGTATGATTGTCAAAGACCCGTCCTAACTTATTTTCTTCACAATTTCTTCACATTATTGGATAAATTTCTTCCAAAAACGGAAATATATATGGTTTAATATTATATTGATAGCGTCTTTCCGGTTAGACGAGTCGTTTTTTGTAAACGATTTAATTGTAGGAATATGTCAAACATATCCTTTGTTATGGCGGTCGGGATCCGGCCCTCATGCGTTGGGGAGGAGGAAGTAAATGAGCAACAGTCGAACGATGACGGATGCCATGGGGGAGACTGCGTCCTCTGTATGGAAGGATTTCCTTTCGTTGATTAAAATTGGGATCGTCAATTCCAATCTGATAACCACCTTTACCGGTATGTGGCTCGCCTTTTACTTTTCAGGTGCCCATTTTCTTCAATCCTTGGATATCATTTTCCTCACCCTTGCAGGGTCCTCTTTCATCATTGCCGGTTCATGTGCGGTGAATAATGTATACGACCGGGATATCGATCACGTGATGGACCGTACAAAGGGGAGGCCGACTGTAACCGGGAAGATCAATGCCGGTAAGGCGCTTTCCATAGGCCTGTTCATGATCTTACTCGGGACCATCATGTTATTCATGACGACCATCACGGCCGGCGTCATCGGACTTGTAGGAGTGATCAGCTATGTTCTCCTCTATACGATGTGGTCGAAACGGAGATACGTCAGCAACACCATTGTGGGAAGCATCTCCGGAGCCGTCCCTCCGTTAATCGGATGGGCAGCAGTGGACGGTGGCTTGAGCACCACAGCTTGGGTGCTTTTCCTCCTCGTGTTCATCTGGCAGCCCCCACATTTTTATGCGCTCGCCATGAAACGGGTTGAAGAATACCGTGCCGCCAACATTCCGATGCTTCCTGTCGTCAAGGGCTTCAACGTCACAAAGCATCATATCGTCTGGTGGGTGGCGGCACTTCTTCCGCTTCCATTCTTCCTGATCGATCTGGGACTTCCGTTCTTCATCCTTGCGACGGCATTCAATATCGGATGGCTGGCTCTCGGACTTGCGGGATATAAGATGAAGGATGAAATCAAATGGTCGCGCCTCATGTTTGTTTATTCACTGAACTACCTGACCATCTTGTTTGTAGCGATGGTGATTGTCACCGTCGTTTAGCATAGGAATTCTTTCTTAAAAGAAATCCAAATAGATCTTTTTTTAAGTCCTTGTTTTACTCAAGAGTCTATTTTACGAAAGAGGGGTTTGATTAAGCTATGAAAGCAAGGCTATCCAAGTGGCGTCTATTCACGATCCTCGCGATGGTGGCGCTCGTCCTTTCAGGTTGCGGGGAACCGTTCCTATCCACTTTACAGCCTGCGGGTGAAGTAGCGCAGGACCAATATGATCTCATGATCTTGTCGACATTGATCATGGTTCTTGTCATCATCGTAGTCGTTATTGTCTACATGATTGCCATTATCCGTTTCCGCAGGAAAAAAGGCGACAAAACGATTCCAAAGCAGGTCGAGGGGAGCCACACACTCGAGATCATCTGGACGGTCATTCCGATCATCCTGCTGTTGATCCTGGCTGTACCGACCGTCACATCAACGTTTAAACTTGCCGATACGAAGGCAATGGACAAGAAGGATGCAGATGGTAAACGGGAAGCACTCGTGATCAACGTCCGTGCCAATCTGTACTGGTGGGAATTCGAATATCCGGATGAGAAGATCATCACATCACAGGATCTCGTTGTACCGACCGACCAAAGGGTTTACTTCAATGTTACAGCTTCTGACGTGAAGCATTCGTTCTGGATTCCGGCAGCAGGCGGAAAGATCGATACGAACGTGGATAACGTCAATAAGTTCTTCCTTGAATTCGATGGGGAAAAAGCGAAGGAAGCAGAGGGGCTCTTCTACGGGAAATGTGCAGAGCTTTGTGGACCTTCCCATGCGTTGATGGACTTCAAGGTTAAAGCGCTTCCGCAGGAGGAATACACTGCCTGGGTTGACGATATGAAAAATGCAGGAGAACCGGAGCCTTCCTCGGACCTTGCAAAAGAAGGACAGGAGATCTTCAATAACAAATGTCTTGCCTGTCACGCTGTTTCACCGCAGGACGGTCGACCGGAGCAGGCTCGGACAGCACCGAACCTTGCCACATTCGGTGAGCGTAACAGGATCGCCGGTGTCCTGGATCACAATGAAGAAGAGCTGAAAAACTGGCTCAGCGATCCGGACCAATACAAGCCTGGTAATAAGATGACAGGTACATACGGCAAATTGACCGATGATGAGATGGATGCACTGGCAGAATATCTCATGGGTCTGAAGGTACAAGATTAAAGGGGAAAGAGTAAAAGGGAGGTTTAATCGTGAGTAGCTACGCACAGAAAAAAGGCTTCGGCGCGACTCTTTGGGATTACCTGACAACAGTGGATCACAAAAAGATCGCCATCCTTTACCTCGCGGCAGGGGGATTCTTCTTCCTCGTCGGTGGTTTGGAAGCCCTTATCATACGTATACAGCTGGCGGTACCGAATAATGATTTCGTAAGCGCCGGTTTGTACAACGAAGTATTGACCATGCACGGTACGACCATGATTTTCCTGGCAGCCATGCCACTGATTTTTGCATTCATGAATGCAGTCGTCCCGCTCCAGATCGGCGCGCGTGATGTAGCATTCCCATTCCTGAACTCATTGGGCTTCTGGCTGTTCTTTGCCGGAGGGGTGTTCCTGAACCTGTCATGGTTCCTGGGCGGTGCTCCCGATGCAGGATGGACGTCTTATGCGTCCTTATCACTGAACTCACCCGGACACGGGATCGATTTCTATGTCCTCGGACTTCAAATATCCGGGGCAGGTACGCTGATCGGGGGATCAACTTCCTCGTCACCATAATCAATATGAGGGCTCCTGGAATGACCTATATGCGTATGCCATTGTTCACATGGACCGTATTCGTCACATCCGCTCTCATCTTGTTCGCTTTCCCGGCTTTGACCGTGGGATTATTCCTGATGTTATTCGACCGCATGTTCGGTTCTAATTTCTTCGTTGTCGCCAATGGCGGTAACACGATCATCTGGGAGCATTTCTTCTGGATCTTCGGACATCCTGAAGTATATATCCTCGTGCTACCGGCATTCGGAATATTCTCAGAAATCATTCCTCATTTCTCGAGGAAGCGTCTGTTTGGATACTCTTCCATGGTATTTGCCACAGTATTGATCGGATTCCTCGGCTTCATGGTGTGGGCTCACCACATGTTCACAGTCGGACTCGGCCCGATCGCCAATGCGATCTTCGCGGTAGCTACCATGGCCATTGCAGTACCAACGGGGATCAAGATCTTCAACTGGCTCCTCACGATGTGGGGCGGCAGTCTCAGCTTTACGACACCGATGCTTTATGCGGTCGCCTTCATACCGACCTTCGTAGCGGGTGGGGTAACCGGCATCATGAATGCATCTGCGACTGCAGATTATCAGTTCCATGATACGTATTTCGTCGTTGCCCATTTCCACTATGTCATCGTAGGGGGAGTCGTATTCGCACTTCTAGCCGGTACACATTATTACTGGCCGAAAATCTTTGGGACCATGCTGAATGACTTCTTAGGAAAGATTACGTTCTGGTTGTTCTTCATCGGCTTCCACCTCACGTTCTTCATCCAGCATTTCCTCGGATTGATGGGAATGCCGCGTCGTATTTGGAAGTTCCTTCCTGGTCAAGGTCTTGACAATGGAAACCTGGTATCTTCCATCGGAGCAGGATTCATGGGCGTAGCTGTCATCTTCCTGTTGATCAATATCATCTCTACACAGGTGAAAGGTGTCCGGGTCGGCAATGATCCATGGGGCGACGGACGTACCATCGAATGGGCCATTCCGTCACCGCCGCCATTCTACAACTTTAAACAGACGCCGCTTATTCGCGGATTGGACGCGTACTGGCTGGAGAAGATGGAAGGGAAGGACGGGTTGACGCCTGCGGAACCAATCGGTGATATCCATATGCCGAATAATTCCATCATCCCGCTCATCGTTTCGCTCGGTCTATTCATCGCCGCTTTCGGTGCTATGTATCATGTGGATGACAAAGCATGGGCACTTCCTGTCCTGATCATCGGCATGCTGATCACACTCGGAGCGATGTTCTTCCGTTCGGTCCTTGATGATCACGGATACCATGTCCATAAGGAAGATCTGCTTGATGACGACGACAAAGGGGGTAAGGCATAATGCACGCAGATGAAAAATTCACGCCTAAGACCTGGCCGGCCTCCCCTGAGAAGGCCACCCTTGAAGGAAAGAATAAATTTATGGGCTTCTGGTTTTTCCTTGGTGGAGAAACCGTCCTGTTCGGATCTCTTTTTGCCACCTATCTGGCACTGAAGGATAAAGTACCAAGTGACAGCCATGCCCTTGCAAAGGATATATTTGATCTGCCGCTGGCATTCCTTGCCACGATGCTCCTTTTGGTCAGCTCACTGACAAGCGTTTATGCCATGTACCATATGAAGAACTACAATGTGAAAAGGATGCAGGCCTGGTTATTGATCACGGTTCTGCTCGGTGCAGCATTCCTTGCACTGGAGATCTATGAGTTCAATCACTATGTACATGAATATGGTCACACTTTCACTAGTTCTGCTTTCGGATCTGCTTTCTATACCCTTGTAGGCTTCCACGGGGCTCACGTGGCTTTCGGACTTCTTTGGATCGTGACACTCATGCTGAGGAATGCCAAAAGGGGATTGAACCTTTACAACGCGCCGAAATTCTATCTTGCTTCACTCTATTGGCATTTTATCGACGTTGTTTGGGTATTTATCTTTACAGTAGTATATCTAATGGGAATGGTGGGATAAACTGATGGCGAATCAACAATCAAATTCAGGTAACCCAAGCGTGGATTACGAGTACAGACGCAGGAAGAACAAAGAAGACATGCGGATGCAGCTCACAGCATTCATGCTCATGATCTTCTTGACATTGATTGCATTCATTGCTGTGGCAGGGGATTTCGATAAATATTTCGTCCTTCCCTTCATCCTGCTTCTTGCCGTGGTCCAGCTTGTATTCCAATTGTATTATTTCATGCATATGAGCCATAAAGGACATGAAGCTCCGGCGCTTTTCCTGTATTCAGGTGCGTTGGTGGCATTCATCACGATTTTGGCTTTCCTAACCATCGTTTGGATCTAAAAGAGGGAATGACCGGCCACGGAGTTTGTGGCCGGTCATTTTTCTTCATGTTTGAAACGCACTGCCTCAATGTTCATGACTTTGTCAACTGGTCACATTGAAGTGCCTGAGGGGAGTCAGTATAATGAAGGTAAGTGCTATAAGTGAAATGGGGTGTGGAAAATGCCTTTGGGTATTTTTGGATTTATGGCGTTGTGGAGTCCTTTTTTCATTGTGGCTCTTGTATTTTTAACGGCGGTCTATTTTCTGCTGACCGTCAAATGGAGAAGAAGCTTTCCGGATAGCGAACCGCTGACGAAGAAGCAGGCGATCTACTTTATGTTGGGAATGCTACTCCTCTATGTAGTCAAGGGTTCACCCGTCGAGGTGTTGAGTTCCATCCTGTTTTCAGCCCATATGACCCAGATGGCCCTTCTGTATCTGGTCGTCACCCCGCTTCTCATCTTGGGAATCCCTACGTGGGTGTGGAAGGCGGTCATCAAACTTCCGGTCATCAAAAGTGTGTTCGGGTTCATGACGAAACCCTTGATATCCCTGTTGTCATTCAATGTGATTTTCTCGATTTACCATATTCCGATCGTATTCGATCATGTCAGGACGGATCCGACTTCGCATGGCCTCGCCATGACGATCCTCTTCATCCTTTCGTTGTTCATGTGGTGGCCGCTTCTGAATCCGGGGGATGAGGATATTGATCTCAGCGGACTGAAAAGGATCGGATATATCCTTGGGAGCGCTGTCCTATTGACACCTGCCTGCGGATTGATTATATTTGCTGAGAATCCTTTGTATGCACCGTACTATGACCCCCAGGAATTCATGAAAGCCCTGGCTCTATGTGTTCCTGCGAATACCCTTGATGGCCTCAGCATCAGCGGCCCTGAATTATTTACGAATATGTCCATTGAGAACGATCAGCAGCTCGGCGGTGTCATCATGAAGATCATCCAGGAGATTGTGTTCGGTGTCATGCTGTTCAATCTTTTCTTCCAATGGTACCGGAGTGATCAAGAAAAGCAGGAGAAGCTATCATATGACCCTGTCATTGATCCATCTTCCACGGAATCGTAAAAAGCACTATTTATACTAGAAAAAGCGAGGATATGAGATTATGTCGTTACCAGTCTTACCTACGATCAGCACGAGCTTTATCGTCCTTAGTGCGATCACCGTTGCCATCGGTTGGTGGCAAATAAAGAAAAGGGAATTCGAAAAACATCAGAAGACCATGACGTTGGCAGGCATCTTTGCCCTCATTTTCTTCATCATCTATGCCAGTCGTACGATATTCATTGGGAACACTTCATTCGGAGGTCCCGATGATCTGAAGATCTACTACACGATCTTCCTCGTTTTCCATATCACATTGGCCACAATCGGTGCGGTTTTCGGGCTGATGAGCTTATGGACAGGCTATCAAGATCGTCTGAAAAGACACAGGAAACTTGGTCCCATCACGAGCATCATTTGGTTCTTTACCGCTATCACCGGTGTAGCAGTATATTTGCTTCTGTACGTTTTTTACCACGGAGGGGAGACGACTTCCGTCATCAAAGCCATTCTTGGAAATTGATCAAACAGCCGCCAGCTTTTTGGCGGTTTTTTTTGTTTTCACGCATTGCAGAACGTGAGTGATTCCTGAACCTGTGGTGGGAGGGGTTGATCAATTAGAGGATATCATAGGTTCTTTACCGAATAGTTTAAGGTGGGAGGAGGATATACGATGATACGAACACTTGAAGATCGAGACTATAGCCAGTCCCTGCAGCTATCAGAATACGCGTTTCAATATAAGCTGTCTGAAGAGGAGCGGGAACAAAGACGTGAACAGATGAGGGATCAGAAGATCTATGGGATCTTCCACGACGATCACCTGGCGGCCAAGCTTCACCTCATGCCTTTTCAAACCTGGTTTGGAGAACGGATGATCTCCATGGGAGGTGTAGCGGGAGTCGCCACCTATCCGGAATATAGAAGGAACGGCTATGTACGGGAATTGCTACTCCACACCCTTGAAGAAATGAAGGGGTCCGGGCAGATCATATCCATGCTCCACCCATTTTATATCGATTTTTACCGGAAATTCGGCTGGGAGCTGTTTGCATCCTATCGTCAGATGACAGTGGGGCAGAAGGATTTAAGTCCTATACCACCCACAATGGGTACCATTCGGCGTGGACGGGTCACCAAAGAATTGAAGGAAATCTATGACCGTTACGCACAGAAACATAATGGGATGCTTGTCCGTACGGATGCATGGTGGAAGAAGAAAGAGGAACGATGGTCCATCGCGACCTATCATGCCAGTGAAATGGAAGGATACATACTATATACGATCTCCGAAGGCACGATGACCGTCGATGAATTCCTCCCTCTGACATCCGGGGCACGGAGGGGGCTGTGGAATTTTATTTGCCAGCATGATTCCATGGTTGAAACGGTTAAGGTGAAACTGGCAGAAGGGGAGGTTTTACCTCTTATGCTGAAAAATCCACGCATCAAGGTGGAGGAATATCCTTATTTCATGGCGAGGGTCGTGGATGTGGAGCCGTTTCTCGCAACGTATCTGCTGGATGCAGGACGCTTCGAAGCCTTTACATTGAAAGTGGTGGATCAATATGCTCCTTGGAATTCGACTACCTATCATCTATCGGTGAATGGGGTGGAACGACGTAAGGGCGACCAAGCAGACGTCGAATTGGACATAAGGGAATTTACAGCTTTCGCCTTCGGCTTTTTGAGTGCCGTGGATTTAGCAGCCATGGGCCATATCGGCGCGGGCGAGGTGACCATGCTTGAATCGATCAGTACGGCAAGGCCGACCTGCTTCCAGGATTTTTTCTGATTCAACGACAAAAGGAGCTCCAGACGGGGCTCCTTTTGTACGGTGTTACAATTTGAAATTGAGCTTGATGATCCCCGCTTCCTTAGCGGAGTTGAACAGGATCAGCAAAAAAGGACCAATGACGAATCCCATGACTCCGAAGAGCTTGAGGCCGAGATACATGGCGATAAGTGTTGCCAGGGGAGAGAGTCCGATATGCGTACCCATGACTTTTGGTTCGACCGTCCTTCTGATGATCAGGAGGATGGCAGCGAGCACTGAAAGCTGCGTCCCAAGACTGATGTCTCCCGTGATGAAGTGGTAAAGAGCCCACGGTCCAAGTATGGCAATGGAACCAACGAGGGGCAGGAAATCAATGAACCAGATGATGACCGACATGATGATGGCCACTTCAGGGGCGATGATGAGCAATCCGATCAACGTCACGATGAAGATGAGGATGCTGACCAGGAACTGAGCCTTGAAGAATCCGAAGAATACCCCTGTCATCCTCGAGATCATAAAGTTTACCTTTTCAGCCGTCGCATCTGTCAAATGACTGTAGATCATATGTTTGATGCGGGGGAGATCAAGCATGAACAGGAACAGTGCAATGAGAAAGACGAGAAGGCTGACCAGGAAGTTGGGTATGTATGTTAGATACGCACTTATCTTTTCTAAATTGAAGGACTGCAGGATCTTGGATTTTGACCGGTCCAGGAAGTGCTGCACATCATTAGAGAATTCCTTTACGATTGTATCGGGGAGGTCTTTGGATAAGTCGAGGAGTCGATCCTCATATTCTTCCCATATGTCTCCTACCTTTGAAATATAGTGAGGGGTGTTTTCAACGAGTTTGACCCCTTCTCCAACGACTTTGGTTGTCACAAAATAACTGGTGACGCCCAAAAGGAGCAAAAAGAGTATAAAGATGCTCATGACCGCCACTTTCCGTTTCCAATCGAAACGCCCTTGAAGCATTCTGACTGATGGTTCCAGAATCAAGGCCGTCATGAATGCCAAGATCAGTGGCAATGAAATGGGCAGTATGAAAAGACAGAGCAGGATGAACACGATGAACAGCCCGAGATAAAGCAAGAACTTTTTGTTTTTAAGTCTAGCCAATGGAGTACTCCTTCCTACGTCACGCTATATCTATATTATATGTGACGGCTAAAAGATTGAACAGTTATTTTGAATGGCGGAAAAGAAATTTCAAAGCAGGCCTGGACATAATAAAAGACTGCCCGGGGCAGTCTTATGTATTACCAAGCAAATTCGGCTGCTTCTTTCTTAACATCGTTCAAGAGTTTCTCACAGGAGGTGATCAGATGCTTCGGGAAGGTCTCGCCTTCTCCATATTCCACCCCATGAGGATAGTAGTGCTTGCCGAGCAGCGGTGTCAAGAGCTGGATGATGGCATCGTGCTTGCCTATGTCCCCTTCAACGGCATGGCCCTGCAGCCGCAGATAAAACGTGCCTTCGCGAATTTCGAATTTACGGTCATAGGTCACACGTTCATAATCCCATTGACCTGCACGGACGAGTCCGTGGGACTCCATGATGTCATCCAGTCGATTCAAGTCGACTTTAATCTCTTCAAAGCCAGTTTCAGTGAAATGCATTGTATTCCCTCCTAGATGGTCAAGCGATAGCCTTTCCCTTACGAAAAGGTGCCTTATCTTCTCCTATTAATAATAGTGGAAAAAACGTTTTCATGCAATGTCTTCCAGTAGAAGAAGATGACGATTTGCGCAATGTTTTCCTCATTTTCTGAATATAATCCTCATCGACTTCTTGAATCCGAGAATCCCTAGTGTTGAGAGAGTGAAAAATATGCTATCCTTTAATGTAGGCAGATTGAACAAAAGGATACTACCTCTACCACCTGAAACATATAATGATAGTAAATAGAGAAGGGAGGGGGAAGATCTGAAGACCTTGCTTAGGATCGGCATTATTCTGATCATTTTCACCGTGTTCGGAATCTATCAGGATCAGAAACAGGAAAATGAACCGCTAAAGGGTCCTGACGTCCAGACGCTGGAGGACAAAGATGATCAACTGGATCAGTCGACAGAGACCCCGCCTGGAGAAAGACCGAAATCCGGATTATCCGTGTATATCGGTAAGGACGTCAGCGAAATCAAAAAAGAATTCGGAGAACCGGACCGCATTGATGACAGTGCGTTTAACTATGATTGGTGGGTCTACAATGTGCCGGATACTGAGTATATACAATTCGGGGTCAAGGACAAGAAAGTGGTCACTCTTTATGCCATCGGGAACGGCCTTGATGTTGCCCCGTATAAATTAGGACAGAAGCTTGAGGACATTTATCGATTCACCATCGTCGACTCTGAAATCGTCGTCAAGTCTGATTCCGGATCCTATCAATTTGAATTGAATGAAGAGGATCTCAATACAAGACTCCTGGTCCCCCTCGGCGATCTGTATGCCCAATTGTATCTGGACAAGTTCACCGGTGAACTATCGAGTATCCGATTCATGGACAGTGACACCCTTGTTGCGACGCATCCTTATGAAATGATGTATAGAGGGGAACTGGCAGAAGAGGAGCCGCCTTCCGAAAAAGAATGGGAGGAAGTAAACGAAGCGAACGAAAAGCAGATATACGCCATCACGAATATCATGAGGAAGCAATATGGTGAATCGACACTCCAATGGGATGAAACCACGGCGAACGCGGCAAGGGGACACAGCCGGGAAATGCATGACAAAAACTACTTTTCCCATGAATCAGATGCCATGGGCTCCCTGACGGACAGGCTGGATAAACGGGGTGTTTCCTATCAAACGGCAGGTGAGAATATCGCGTCTCAGTACCTTGATGGTCCGGAAGCCGTGCATGGATGGCTGAATTCAGATGGGCACAGGAAAATCCTGTTGGACAAGGCATTCACCCATATCGGTGTCGGGGTGTATAAAGGGTACTATACCCAGAATTTCATCAAACAGCCTGAACTTCCTTAAAGAGATCCCGGACTTCCCGGGATCTTTCTTCATTTCTTAAAGATGAAAAAGGAGCCAGTCGAGTGGGCGATGACCTTGCCATCTGACCGGAGCACTTTTCCCTCAACGACCATCGTCTTCGTCCCGTGATGGATGATCTGTCCTTTTGCAGTCAATTCACCCCCGGTGCCCGGTGCAAGATAATGGACATTCAAGTTGGTTGTCACGGCTCCGTATCCGGAAGGGAGTGCCCGATTAGCCAGTGTCCCCATGATTGTATCCACCATCGTGGCTGTAATGCCGCCATGTACGATCCCGAGAGAATTATGGGTAAGGGGAGTGATCGGGATGGAGAGCGTGAGTGTGTCCTCCTCGTTTTCCCATTCCATTGCGAAAACACCGCCAAGGAGCGGTCCCCCATCCTCCTGTTTTTTCCTCATGCCGGTCAGCAGCTGACGAAGGGAATGAAGATCTTCCTCTGTTGCGTGTTCCATGCACTCATTCAAAAGCCTCGATAAATCTTCTTTCATCGTATTCCATCCTTCTTTCCTTATGATGACTCATTTTACGTCCCGTCCATCGTACTATATCCATGATCGTTTCACCAATCTTTTTCTCCTTTCATACACTGTACTAGGTAAATGTCTGAATGGGAGGTGTGGGGAGTGGGGAAGTTACATCCGAAAGTAAATGAATTCAAGGAATTTGTGAAGAAACACCCTAAGATCATCAAGGACGTGAGGAGCGGTCAGGCAAGCTGGCAGGAGTTGTTTGAGGACTGGTATCTTCTCGGGGAAGATGATACGCGATGGAACAGCTACAGAGCAACCTCCGAGCAAAAGGAAGAGAAAAAAGCAGAGGAATCGAAAAATGGCTGGATGGACCAAGTCGGGGAAATCGTCAAGAAAATGGACGCCAATCAGCTGCAGAAGCATATCACCAACCTAAGTGAAGCGCTGGGGACTGTCCAGGGTGTCATCAGTCAGTTCCAATCCGGTAAGGGAGATACAGCGCCAAGGGAAGAAAAACCCAAACGGCCTTCTCACCCGTTTTCATTCAGACAGGATTAAGGAGGGGACCAGAGTTGAGAAGTGATATTATCGAATACATCCATGCAAGCGATGACTTGAAGCGATATCTCCGGGATGCACCCCAGTGGTATCGCACGCTTTCCAGGAATCCAGATCAACTGGAAAAGTTTGAGATCGCTTCGATTCATCATTTCGAAAAAACAATCCCCCATCGGGTGCAGAAGTTTTCAAACGGCGTGCAGATGGCCTCGATGATGATTTCCATGTTTCAGGCCATGAACAGTGAATGATGAAAAGAGCTCCGGATAATAATTGAAAGGATGGGGATGGCTAATAGCAAGGAGTGATGGAAGATGAAAAGAAGAACCCTTCTTGCTATTGGGCTTGTTACCGTATTATCGGGGTGCAGGGATACCCCACCGGAGCCAAAAAGCGTAGCGGCTTCTGCACACGTGCAAAACAGCTTATCAGTGAAACATCTCACCCGGGGCAACGAGGTGCTAGTAGAGTGCATCGCTACGGGTGTGACGTTTACAGATAAACAAAAGGGTGCCACGGCTGGAAAGATCGTGATCAGATCCGCCACAGCAAACGTGTATGAAGAGCATCGCACGGCTGCTTTTATCATCAAAGGCATGCCCAAGGGAACCCATTTGATCGAACTTGATGTCGTAGGGATGGATAATAAGTCACTCGGCATGAAGAAAAAATTCTATGTGACCATCTCATAGCATATTCGCTTCCGGCCTCTATTTCTGTTAGAATACGGATATGGAGGTGGGCATGATGCTTGCTACTATTGAAAGGATGGAAATCCTGGACACTGCAGATGAACTATCTCAGATGATTTTGCAGTCAGAGGTGGTCGAGTACTATCGCAAGTGTTTATATAAAATGCAAAACAACGAAGAAACGCAGCGCAAGGTAAGGCGTTTCACCAAAATGAAGGACCTGTATGAAGAGGTTCAGCGTTTTGGCCGCTATCATCCCGATTATAAAACGGTGATGAAAGAAATCCGTGAGGTCAAGCGGGAAATGGACCTCGATGATCACGTAGCGGAGTTCCGAAGGGCTGAAAATGAACTTCAGGACCTGCTCGATGAAGTCAGCCTTTTGATCGGGCATTCGGTTTCGACCAATGTCAAGGTTCCTTCTGGTAACCCCTTCTTTTCTTCCGGAGGAGGTTCCTGCGGGGGAGGCTGCGGATCCGGAGGCAGCTGCAGCTGTTCTGCATAAAAGAAATCAGGCGGATCCCATTCCGCCTGATTTCTTTTTTATTTGAAACGGACACAATCAGGACAGAGGTTCCCACAACAGAACATTTTCTCCTGCGGCACATAGAAACGGTGCCGATACACAGAGAGGTCTCCTGCTGCCCTGAAAAAAATCGTTTCCGAGTGGAGCCTTTTCCCCCGCATGGCCCGGGCAGACCATTTCCGGATGCTGTATTCCAGTTCTTCCCGACCAAGTTCCGACTCCACATACAAAAAAGGGATCCCGGCTCGCTTTTGAACCCTGGCGTTCAAGATCTGCTCTTCTGCCTGAAGATGACTGAGGAATAGTTGCCAAATGGTTTCAAGGTCCATCGATTTCACTCCGTTCGCATTGGGTTCACGTGTCATCATGCGCTTGATTGTTTCCTTCGGTTTATGCTAGACTTGAAAAAAAGTGATTCCTAAAAGGGGAAGCAATATGTTGACGGAGAGACAAGGTTTAGTTGTTTATTTACATAGTCTGAAGCATGCGAAGTCCCTTCGTCGCTTCGGAAATGTGCATTACGTATCAAGGAAGATGAAATATGTGGTCCTTTACTGCAACCAGGAAGATCTCCAGAGCATCATGGATAAAATCTCGGGATATTCCTATGTGAAGCGGGTAGACCCATCCCACAAGCCGTTTATTAAGTCCGTGTTCGAGAACTCACGGCCTGATAAGGCGAAAGAGTACGATTATAAGATGGGCTTTTAAGAGATGCCGGGTGACGGCATCTCTTTTCTATTGCAACGGAGGGATGTAGTGATTCAATCTGAGTATGGCAATCAGATGCTGGTAATAGAGCGCCTTTTCAGGATAGAGGGTCGACGGCTTTACATCCATCTCGATGACGGTCTTTCCGAGACCCCTGGCCGTCTCTTCAAACAGGCTGTAGCGCTTGTTCTGAAGCGCGTGTGGATTCGGCACGCCTTCCCTGCAAATGTAGATCGCTTGGAATCCGCCTTCTGTGGTGGGCTCCATCATGACGGCAAGTGACGTGACGGCGCGGTCTTTCACTTCCGTATGAAAGGCCATCATATGCTTGAGCCGGTCTTGGTTGTGTTCAGCAAGCGCCATCAACTCATAAATATCAGAAAATCCTTCTCCGAGCTCGATAAAACGTTGAATCATGGTATTCCCCTTTTCCTTTATGTATTGACATCCATTATTTCAAAATTGGCCATAATAGTAAAGGAGCGCCAAACATAAAAAGCCCTGCAGTCATACTGCAGGGTCCTTCCATATCCATTACTGGATTGAAGGCAAAGGGAGAGGAGAAACCGGAGGAAGAACTTATGGGGAATCGTAAGTCTTCTCCGCGGTTGGCAACAACATCAGTAGAGATGCTGTTACCTACATTATCACCAAAGACCCATGAAATATACCTACAATCTGAAAAAATCGGGCTGTGGCGATTCTTGTTGAAATATGATAGGATAATGAAGAAAAATACATATATGGTGGATGATTATGAGAGTAATTTCAGGAAGTTTCAAAGGTAGACAGCTGAAGGCCGTACCTGGAAGCGGGACAAGGCCGACAACGGATAAAGTGAAAGAATCCCTTTTTAATATGATCGGGCCTTATTTCGAGGGAGGAACAGCCCTGGATCTCTTTGCGGGAAGCGGTGGCCTCGGGATCGAGGGCTTGAGCAGGGGGCTTGATGCGGTCGTATTCGTGGACCGGGATCATCAGGCAATCAAGACAATCAAAATGAATCTTGCCGAATTGGGGCTTGGAGATCATAGTGAAGTGTATCGCAATGACGCAGTCAGGGCAGTGAAGGCGCTCATCAAAAGGGAAATGACGTTTGATTATATTTTTCTTGATCCACCCTATAAACAGCAGAAGCTCCATGATCTGCTCACGTCCATAAATGAGCATGCACTTCTGAATGAAAACGGTTCCATTGTGTGTGAGCATAGTTCTGATATCCGTTTGGCCGATCAGGTGGGGAGCTTGCATAAGATAAGGGAAGAAACATACGGGATCATTCGAATTGCCATCTTTAAACAGGAAGATTAAACGAAATCTGGAGGATAGAACTATGACCAACATTGCAGTTTGTCCGGGTAGTTTCGACCCCATTACATACGGACATTTGGATATCATCACGCGCGGGGCGAAGGTGTTCGATAAAGTTCACGTCGTGGTGTTGAGCAACTCATCTAAGCAGCCTTTATTCAGCGTTGAAGAACGAATGGAGCTGATCCGTCAATCAACGGCTCATTTACCCAATGTGGAAGTGGCTTCCTTCCAGGGACTCCTGGTGGATTACGCCAAGAAGGTCCATGCGAGTGCCATCATCAGGGGACTGAGGGCCGTTTCCGACTTCGAGTATGAAATGCAGATCACTTCCATGAACCGCGTCCTTGAAGATGAAATCGAAACCTTTTTCATCATGACCAACAACCAATACTCGTTCTTGAGCTCGAGCATCGTCAAGGAGGTTTCGAAGTACGGCGCAGATATTTCGGAGCTTGTCCCGAAGCCGGTTGAAGAAGCTCTGAAACTGAAACACAAGCAGGCACTTTGATGCTTCTCACAACAAAATCCGAACGGAACCGATATTCAATGAATGCCGGTGGCCGTTCGGATTTTGTTTGTTTCAACCAGGATCTTCAAGGGGACCCCAGCCTTTTTGCGCATAGCAGGCAGTAGAGAAGCAGGCAGACGATCGTGAACAGGGGGCCTGCCTTCGACAGGATATCAACCGCATCGATCCAAAAGGAACTAGTCTGCTGAGAAATGACAGGAACTGCCCCTGTCGCTTCTCCATCTGCCACCCGGCCGAAAAGGGGTTTGAACAAGAAGATCGTGATGATGGCAGCAGCGACACCATGGAGGATCCGGGCAAAGAAAAACGGTTTAAACCGGATATCGGTCTCTGCCAATATGCTCGCCACCTGCGCCTGGATGCTGAATCCGCTGAAACCTAATAGAAAGCTGACCAGCACGGCCTGTTGAAACAAGCTCACCTCTCTCAATTCGCTCGTCATCTGTGAACCGAGGGTGATTTCGAATAGGCCCGGAATGACGGGGATGCTCAGGTTAGGCGGCAGCTGGAAGAATGAGAGCAGGGATGAGATGCCTGATGATAGTACTGTCGTGATATGCAAATGGTAGAGAACCTGGTTCAGTACAGAGAAAAGGATAATGAATCCTCCGATCATGAGCAGTGATTGGATCGAAGAAGATACGGCATCGCCAAGCAGCTTACCGAGGGGACGATGATCAGCCATCCGGCTCTCGTGAAGTCCTGCAAAGGCTTCTTTGACAGAGAATTTCCTTCGCGCCGACCGCACCGAGGCTTCTTGATCATTCCTCCCATAGAATCGCATCGTCAGCCCCACAACAACATTCCCTAGATAGTGGGAGAGGGCGAGGATGATGCCAAGGGAGGCATTCTGGAAGAACCCGGCCGATACTGCGCCAAAGATGAAGAGTGGATTGGACGAATTGGTGAAGGAAACGAGACGCTCCGCTTCAATCCTGGATAGCTGTTGTTCCTGACGGAGCCTCGCCGTGAGCCTTGCTCCTGCCGGAAATCCCGAAGCCATTCCCATCGACCAGGCGAACCCGCCGACGCCAGGCACTTTGAAGAGCGGTCTCATCAACGGTTCGAGGAGTATCCCGATCAACCTGACCACACCAAAGCCGATCAGCAGTTCCGATACGATAAAAAACGGCAATAAGGATGGAAAGACGATTTTCCACCAGATATCCAGCCCCCGGGTGGATGCTTCAAGCGATTCCCCCGGCATGGAAATCAGTGCGGCTGCCATCATGAGAGCCCCGCCTGATAATAATACGGTTTTCCATTTAGTCATAGTCAAACAATACCCTCCTAGAGCGTGCTGCCCTGTCTATGGATTTCCTTATAATGTGAAAGTTTGATAAAATAAAGGTAACTTGTCCTCTTATTACCCAATATACTCATAGCGCTTCGAAATAGACCATATGATGAACAAACAGCATGCGGAGGGGATCGCCATGAACAGACCGAAAGTTGGATTGGCCCTTGGCTCAGGAGGGGCAAGGGGGTTTGCCCACCTTGGTGTCCTGAAGGCTTTCGTAGACGAAGGGGTCCCGGTGGATATGATTGCAGGGAGCAGTATGGGTGCTCTGGTAGGCTGTTTTTATGGAGTCGGCCATCAAATGGAAGACCTTTACAAGCTGTCCACCACATTCAGGAGAAAATACTTTTTGGATTTTACCGTACCGAAGATGGGGTTCATCTCAGGAAAGAAAATCAAGGATTTCATCCGCTTATTCACCCATCAAAAAAATATCGAAGATCTCAACCTCCCCGTCCGTGTCGTCGCCACGGATATTACGAACGGAGAAAAGGTCGTCTTTTCGTCCGGTCCCATCGCGGAAGCGGTCCGTGCGAGCATCTCGATTCCGGGTGTGTTCGTACCTGAAAGAATCAATGGGAGGATTCTCGTGGACGGAGGGGTGATCGACCGGGTACCCGTATCCGTCGTGAAAGAAATGGGGGCGGATATTGTCATCGGAGTGGATGTATCCCACGTGAAGCGAAACGCCGACATCACGACTGTGTACGATGTGATCATGCAGAGCATCGATATCCTTCAGCTCGAGATTGTCGCGCACCGGGAGATCTCATCCGACTTCATGATCCGTCCCCATGTGGAAATGTACAGTACCAGGGCTTTCAAGAATATAGAGGAAATCATCGATATTGGGGAAGATGAAGCAAGGAAAATCATCCCCTCCATCAAAAAAGCACTGGATGATTGGAAGGAGTAGCAACAATGAAAATGAAGACGCTGATCAGGACGCTGATCATCATGACGGTCCTTATGGTAGCCGCATCATTCTATTATCTGCCATACTATGTGACAAAGCCGGGCGATGCCCATGAACTCAGTCCGATCGTAAAAGTCGAAGAAGGATATGATAGTAAGGGCGAGCTCATGCTTACAACCGTCAGGATGGGGAAGGCAAACATTTTTGCCTATATTGTGGCGAGCCTGAGCAAGTATGAGCATATCTATCCGGTGGATGAGATCAGGAGCCCCCACGAGACGGATGAAGAATACAATATCAGACAGCTGCAGCTCATGGCAGATTCACAGAACAATGCCATTGAAGTGGCATACAAAAAGGCAGGAAAACCATATGAATTCCATTATAAAGGGATCTATGTCCTCGGCATCTATCCTTCCATGCCGGCAGAAGACGTATTGAAAGCAGGAGATCGGATCACGAAGATCGATGATCAAGCCTTCCAATCCTCCAAAGAATTCATCTCGTATGTCGAAGGAAAAAAATCAGGAGATCAAGTCGCCATCACCTTTAAGCGGAACGGGAAGACAGAAACGGCTGAAGTCCCCCTGCAGGAGTTTCCTGATATGAAAGATAAAGTCGGTCTTGGGATCACCCTTACAGACGATAAGGAAATCATCACCAATCCGAAAGTGAAGCTGAAGACCGAGGATATCGGCGGTCCCTCTGCAGGCTTGATGTTCAGCCTGGAGATCTTTGATCAGCTGACGAAAGGTGACTTGACCAAGGGGCATGACATTGCCGGAACAGGGACCATTTCAGAGGACGGCACCGTCGGAAGGATCGGCGGGATCGAGCAGAAGGTTGTAGCAGCGGACAAAGCAGGGGCAGAATATTTCTTGGCTCCGGACGAAACCATCACAAAAGAAATGAAAAAGGAATACCCCGATTTGGAATCGAATTATAAGGGGGCCGTCAGAACGGCGAAGGATATCGATACCAACATGAAAATCATACCCGTCAAATCGTTCGATGAGGCTATCGATTTCCTTCAAACGTTAAAAGCAAAAAAAAGCTGATCCCTTTGGGGTCAGCTTTTTTGCAGTTGAAGGGGAGGGGTAGACCACTCCCTTTTCATGGCGACCATTCTGGCATCCATGTCTTTCAGGCCCATGGGGTAAATGCTCGAAGCCCTGATATCAAGGGCTGCCTCGACAGGGTCGGCACTTGATAGTTTGCTGATGAGTGGAAGGGAAATCTCTTTCTTGTGCTGCCGTAGATACTCACGGCCAGAGGCACTCATGGCAAGCAGTCTGATGTATGCCGGACGATCGCTACGGGCTCTCATTTCTTCTTTGCTGACGTTCATCAGGATATGAAGGAGCATCCTCTGTAATCTTGTCCATGTATACCGCTTCGTTTTCAACCTGTTCATACACTCGGAGAAGCTCGAAGATTGCCTGGCACATTCCACGATCCGGTTTTCAATCCCTTCTTCGATTTCATATATACTCCGTAGCTGTTCAATGGGAGTGGAGAGGATTTTATATTGAAGCAGCGGCCAATAGTCTTCCCATTGATGAAGAGAGCCATATGTATCTTCATACGCTTTAAGGGCCTGCATGCTTTCGGGTGGCATCAACGATCGGATCTTCTCCCGGTCCCCATCTCCGAAAAGGGCTTTCCTGATACTCGTTGCGCTTGCAATCGTAGGCGAAGCAAAATGCTCATCATGATAATCAGCTGACTTCCTCGTAACGGTATGAGCCTTCATCCCGCTATCGATCTCATTCCTTGCCTGGATATAGTGGAAGCCGAGGATATTATTCGGTTTGCTCAAATCAATGAAGGACTCCGACAAACCGAGTGACAGGAAGGCCCTTGAGAGGGCGGCAGGATAGCTCAACCCTTCCTTTGAATACATCTTGATGGCCGCATTGTAGTCTGCCTGCCTTGTTTGCAGTGCGTTCGCCGTTGCTTCGAACGTATCAATATCTCCATCTTCACTTCCGAAACAGAAGCTGGAGCATCCCAGAGAATCAAGCAGGGATATTGCTCCTTTAGCGAATACGGAAGAATGCTGGGTCGCAAAGCTGTATGGAAGCTCGATTACAAGGTCCACTCCAGCGTGCAGCGCCATGCCGGCCCTCTCCCATTTACCGAGAAGTGCAGGCTCCCCACGCTGAAGAAAATAACCGCTCATCACCGCCACGGTGACATCGGCACGCGTCAATTCTTTGGTCATTTCGAGATGATGCAAATGGCCGTTATGAAATGGATTGTACTCGACTATGATCCCAGTTGCATTCAATGTATCATCATCCTTTCCGTTTCGTAATGGATATCGGTGGTGCTTTCCTCTCCATTATACCCGAAGATCGCTCATCATCTTTAAAATGTGCCATAAAGGAATATGAGAAAATATTTGAAACCTGTCCGATATAAACGTTATAATAGCAACACTGACGTTGAAAAGCGTGTAAAGAAAAAATATTGACAAACGGTATTATGAAAGCTATAATTACCTTTGTTGCCTTGAGGTGATGACAAATTGAAATGGTCAATCATTCAATTACAAAAGTACAGAGATAAAGGAATGGCGATTGATGAAACGGTAGATCTCAACGATATTAAAGAGATTGATCCGCAAGTCATCGAAGTTTCACCGATCCATGTGACAGGCAGGGCCGACATCGCGTCAAATCGTGTCACCTTCCACCTGCATATCGAAGGGAAACTGGTCCTTCCGTGCTCAAGAACCCTTGTCGAAGTGGATGTGCCCGTCGACCTCCATACGATTGAAACGTATCTTCTCGATGAACGGGAGTACGACATGTATGAAGAAGAGGAAGTGCATCGCATCGAAGGGGACGTAATTGATTTAAAACCGGCTATAAGAGAATTGCTGATACTTGAGATTCCCATGCAGGTACTCAGTGATGAAGCGAGGGAACAGGATGAAATGCCTTCCGGTAAGGACTGGGAAGTAATGACGGAAGAACAGGCTCATTCTGTCGATAAAGAGGAAGAGAAGAAAGTAGATCCTCGTCTCGCTGACTTGGCAAAACTTCTTGATCAAAACAAGAAATCTTAAAAGCGAAGTACCAGTTCGTTCTGGCTTCATAGACGACTATCTTTTAAGGAGGTGGGAAGAATGGCAGTACCTTTTAGAAGAACATCTAAAACAGCAAAAAGACAACGTCGTACACACTTCAAACTCAGTGTACCAGGTATGGTAGCATGCCCAAACTGTGGTGAAATGAAACTTGCACACCGTGTTTGCAAAGAGTGCGGAACGTATAAAGGTAAAGAAGTAGTAAGCAAATAATTGCCGACTGCTGCAAAAGCGTGAAGAGACCATGGCTCTTCACGCTTTTTTGCATAGATAAAGGTTAATAAGGAGAGAACAGGATTGGAATCATTTAAGATACATACGAATGAAAGCGGAATCATGAAGTTCGTTCTGAATCGCCCGGAAAAGAGAAATGCCATCAATTTCGACTTGATCGAGGCGTTTTCCCAATGCCTGGATGAATGTGAAAAAGGGGGCGTGAAGTTGCTTCTGATAACAGGTGCTGGGAGGGATTCCTTTTGTTCAGGGGGCGACCTGTCTGCATTTAAAGGGCTAAAAACAGAGAAAGAGAGCTACGGCATGTTGAGGAAGATGGGGGATGTACTGATCCGTCTGGCTTTTCTGCCCGTTCCTACCTTGGCTTTGATCAATGGTACTGCGGTAGGTGGGGGCTGTGAAATCGCAGCGGCATGTGACCTGCGGATAGCGGCGGAAGATGTGAAAATGGGATTCGTCCAGGGAAGACTGGGTATTTCAACAGGATGGGGCGGTGGCACCCTGCTGCATGAGAGGATCTCTTCTCCCCGTGCCATGGAGCTGTTGATGACCGGTAATCTAAGGAGTGCAGAATCCTTGTATGACTTGGGATTCATCAATGCTCTCGTGAGTAACGGACATAGATTGGAAGACCACCCGATCGTAACAAGCATGGAAGAAAAGAGTATGGGGACCTTGAAAGCATATAAACAGCAGCTGCTCGACCGCTGGGACAGGGCTGCACTGACGGAGAATGTAGACAGGGAGATCCGGCGTTGTTCCGAGCTTTGGGCAACAGATGAGCATCATCAAGCGGTGGAAAGATTCTTGAACAAAAAGTAGGGGGACCGATTCTATCTACTCTAGTAAGGGCATAAGTATGGATATATGGATTTTACAGGAGGAGATGGAGATGTCTTCGAATAGACAGGATGCTTGGAACCAGGATGAGGATGTGTTGTTGGCAGAAGTGGTTTTAAGGTATATCAGGGAGGGGGGCACACAGCTCCAGGCTTTTGAAGAGGTGGGGAAGAAACTTTCGAGGACTTCGGCAGCCTGCGGATTCCGGTGGAACTCGTTCGTACGCAAGCAATATAAATCAGGAATCGAGCTTGCGAAGAATCAGCGGAAACAAACCAAAAGGGGTGCACCTCCAGCTAAAAAAGAAGCTTCTCCTGAAGTGGAACAGATCAAGGAAGCGACTGACCTGTCGGTTGAGAGCATCATTCACTATTTGCAACGAGCGGAGGAGTCTGTGCGTCATGAAGAAGAGATCCGGAGCGAGAATCAAAAACTCCTTCATCAAATCGACCAGCTTCAGGAGAAAATGAAAGAAATCGAAACGCAGCTCTATAATTATGAGTCAAAATATTCCCTGCTTGAAGAGGATCACAAATCCCTTCTGGCTATATTCGAAAAAGCAAGGAAGATGGCCCTTCTGCAGGGAAATGAAGATAAGGTCAAATTCCAGATGGATAAAAACGGGAACCTTCAGCGACTGAATAAGTAGAAAAAAATCCGAACCACCGGAATGCCGGGAAGGTTCGGATTTTTCGTTCGGTCAGCCGTGCTTTTGTTCTGATACTCCTTCAGGAAACCATACCATGGGATTCTCGCTCAGATCACGTTCCACATCGTATGTTACCTGATGAAAGTCCATCCTTTCCCAGAACCCCTGGGACTTTATGCGGGAATTCGTCTTGATCGGAAGACCGAAGCTTTTGGCAAATTCCACAAGGATGCTGCCGTATCCTTTGTTCTGATACTTAGGAAGGACTTCAAGCTTCCACAACTCAAGGTAATTTTGAGCTGGATCGAAGTACTGATCGAACCTTGCATCACGCTGGTAAAGACTCATGCGGGCAACCAGTGTGTCGCCGAAATAGATTCCATAAAACGGAGATTCACTATCGTTTTCAATGATATTTTCCTGAAGGTCGTCGAGCATGGATAGCTCTTGTACACCGTATTCTTTAAACTTCTTAAACTCTTCAAGAGTTTTGTAATTGACTTTCAGCTTCTCTACTTTATTTGCCATTTGAAATCCCTCCTGAAACATTTGAATGATTGCGGATGATCCGCTTTCAATGTATTTACCCTTAATTGCCCGATACATTATTATTATATAACAAATAAACAAAAAATTCTGCACTCAAATGAGAAAACGTTTACATTTTAGAGAGGAATTCCACGATTTTTGTAGAATTCCTACTAGGAAGGAGGGGGAGAGATGATACAGAAAATACTCATCGCCAATAGAGGGGAGATCGCTTCACGGATCATTTCCACCTGCAAACAGTTATCGATCGAAACCGTAGCAGTCTATTCAGATGCAGATGCAGAGATGCCGTTCGTCAAAGAGGCGGACCATTCATTCAGGATCGGAGAGTCTCAAGTGAACCGTTCATATCTGATGATGGATACGATCGTGGAAGTGGCAAAACGTGAAGGGGTGGATGCCATCCATCCTGGTTATGGTCTGTTATCTGAAAATGCTTCATTTGCCAAGCTGGTAGAAGAAGAGGGGCTCATCTTCATCGGTCCTCATTGGAAAACCATCGAGGTCATGGGCGATAAAGTGAAGGCCAGGAAGATCATGAAGGATGCAGGCGTACCTGTCGTACCCGGAAGTGAATCAGGTTGTGCATCGATTGAATCAGCAAAGCTCCTTGCCGCTGAGATCGGTTACCCGGTCATGCTGAAGGCGAGCGGCGGGGGCGGGGGCATCGGGATGATCCGGTGTGCCGATGAGCAAGCGCTCGTTCAACATTTTGATTCGACCCGGAATCGTGCAAAAGCGTATTTTGGGAACGACGAAGTATTTCTTGAAAAATGTATAGATGAAAGCCGGCATATCGAGGTGCAGATCTTCGGGGATCAACGGGGGAATCTTGTTCATCTGTTCGAAAGGAACTGCTCCGTCCAACGGAGGAATCAGAAGGTGATTGAAGAATCTCCTTCACCAGCGCTTTCGGAAAAGACCAAGGAGTTGATGCTTTCCGCGGCAGTGAAGGCAGGGAAAGCCGTCGGTTACACCAATGCCGGAACCGTGGAATTCATCGTGGACCATGATGAACAGTTCTACTTCCTTGAAATGAATACACGTCTTCAGGTGGAACATCCGGTGACCGAAGCCGTGACGGAACTTGATCTTGTCAAATGGCAGCTGAAGGTCGCTCAAGGGGAAGAACTGCCCATCTCAGCTCAGGAGGGGATATTCTCAAGGGGCATGCCATCGAGTTCAGGATCTATGCCGAAGATCCGAAAACGTTCTTCCCGTCCCCGGGTCTCCTTGCCACACTCGAGTGGGGAGAAAAGCAGGACGGTGTGCGAATCGATGCGGGTTATGCACAAGGGAACAAGGTGACACCGTTTTATGACCCTATGATCGCCAAGTGCATCGTAAGTGGGCAGGACCGCAAGGATTGCATTGAGAAAGCTAGGAGACTTTTCGGCGGGGTGGAGATCCAGGGGGTCAAAACCAATCTTCCCCTCATCCGGGAGGTATTATCGGCCGATGAGTTCGTCGGTGGGGGTTACTCCACCAAATGGCTCCAGGATTACCTGTCTGCACAACAACAATCATAACGAGGAGGAACTTATATGAAAGAAATCAAAGCCACCATGGCAGGCACTGTATTGAATGTATTGACGGAAACCGGTAAAAGCGTTTCAGCGGGAGAAATGGTACTCATGCTTGAATCCATGAAAATGGAAATACCTGTCGAAGCGGAAGCTGGCGGAACGGTTGCCGAGGTGAAAGTGAATATCGGTGATTTTGTGAATGAAGATGATGTGCTGATTCTGCTGGAAGACTGATATTCATATTCGAGGAGGTGTAATGATGACATCAAAAACGACCGAGAAGCTTAAGGAATCAAGGGAAAAGATCCGTGCCGGGGGAGAAGAGAAGTATCATCAAAAGCTGAAGGATCAAAACAAGCTGTTCGTCCGTGATCGCCTGCAGCAGCTCTTCGATCAGGGGGCCTATCAGGAGGACGGAATGTTTGCAAATTCAGCCGCCGATGGTCTTCCGGCTGATGGAGTGGTGACGGCCATCGGTAAAGTGGGCGGACAGACCGTCTGCGTCATGGCCAATGATTCTACCATCAAAGCCGGTTCATGGGGAGCAAGGACCGTTGAAAAGATTATCCGTATCCAGGAAACGGCCATGAATCTGAAAGTCCCGATTCTCTATCTGGTGGATTCTGCCGGGGCAAGGATCACCGATCAGCTCGACATGTTCCCGAACAGGCGTGGGGCTGGACGGATTTTTCATAATCAGGTGAAAATGTCCGGCATGGTGCCTCAGGTGTGCCTCCTTTTTGGACCTTCCGCAGCCGGGGGAGCATATATCCCCGCCTTCTGTGATCTGGTCATCATGGTGGAAGGGAATGCGTCCATGTATCTCGGGTCTCCGAGGATGGCTGAAAAAGTCATTGGGGAAAAGGTGACCCTTGAAGAAATGGGCGGTGCGAGGATGCACTGTTCCGTAAGCGGATGTGGTGATGTGCTCGCTTCATCTGAAGAAGAAGCCATCAGGGAAGCGCGCCGCTATCTTGGGTATTTCCCCGCAAATTATCAGCAAAGGCCTGCTCTGATCGATGGAGGAGCGCCAGATGCGTCCAAGACCCTGGAAGAGTTGATCCCTCAGCATCAAAATGCCCCGTTTGATATGTACGACGGGATTCATGCCCTGATCGACGAAGGAACGTTCTTTGAGGTCAAGAAATTATTCGCTCCCGAACTCATTACTGGGTTTGCCCGCTTTGATGGCAGGGTCGTAGGGATCATTGCCAATCAGCCGAAGGTGAAGGGAGGGGTCCTTTTCCACGATTCCGCGGATAAGGGGGCAAAATTCATCCAGCTCTGTGACGCCTTTCATATTCCGTTGTTATTCCTGGCCGATGTACCAGGCTTCATGATCGGTACGAAAGTGGAGCGGGCAGGAATCATCCGCCACGGTGCAAAGCTTATAGCGGCTATGAGTTCAGCCACGGTTCCGAAAATTTCTGTCATCGTACGTAAAGCCTATGGAGCCGGCCTTTATGCCATGGCAGGTCCTGCATTTGAGCCTGATGTGTGCATCGCTCTTCCGACGGCCCAAATAGCCGTAATGGGACCGGAAGCTGCAGTCAATGCGGTCTATTCTAACAAAATTCAGGCGATTGAAGATCCTAAAGAGCGTATGGCCTATGTCCATCAGAAGCAGAAAGAGTATCAGGAGCATATCGATATTTATAAGCTTGCCTCCGAAATGATCGTTGATGAAATCGTAGCTGCAAATGAACTGCGATCCGTCCTCATCCAGCGATTCGAGATGTACCAAACAAAGGACGTCGAGTTCAGCCATAGGAAGCATCCGGTTTATCCTGTTTGATGGAACGGTGCGTCATGCCCGGAAAGAGTCCCTATTCTTCTCAGGAAGAGTAATGTCTCTTCCGGGTTTTTTATCGTATATGCGTGGAGGACTTTCAGTCGTTCGGCAACATGAAACTTTTGTATGAAGAATGAGAAATATTTGGTAAAATGAGTGTACATTGAAAGGCGGGGATCGGATGGATATCGGGATCATAGGGGCAGGGGCAGTCGGGCTTTTGTTCGCCGGCTATCTTGGTAAACGGCATAACGTGACAGTCTATGCAAGGAGAAAAGAACAAAGGGAACAGTTGGAGGCCTATGGTGTCACAGTGTGGCGCGAGGGGAGAAGAGGGCAGACCGATGTGCAGGCAAAGTCTCTCAGCGCGCTTGACAGCTGTCACGATCTTGTCATCCTTGCCGTAAAGGGGTATGACCTCGATGAGTCACTGTTCATCACCGTCCCTACAGAGACCCCCCTCCTGTTCCTCCAAAACGGAATCGGTCATATGGATCTCCTGAAGACGCTTCCTTACGACACCGTGATGGCGGCATCGGTCGAACATGGTGCACTGAAGGAGAATGAACATACCGTCTTACATAAAGGAGTGGGCGCTACGAACATCGCCTTGGTACGGGGGGCATCCGGTCCGCTGCAGCGTCTGCTAGAAGAGAAGGATGCTGCTTTTCCTTTTGTAAAAGAGGATGATTATGAAGCGATGCTTCTCAGGAAGCTGTTCATCAATGCCATCATCAATCCACTGACGGCCATTGCAGGCTGTGTGAATGGAGAAGTGGCATCGAATCCATATTACAGCGCACTTATCGAACAGGCCTATGGAGAACTTCTTCATCTTCACCCCCACATGGAAGAAATGATTTCCCTCGAAGACATTAAGAGAGTATGCATGAATACCGCGCAAAACCGGTCGTCCATGCTAAAGGATGTAGAAAACGGAAGGATGACCGAGATCGAATCCATCCTTGGGGAACTAGTCCGTAAGACTTCGCCACGGGATATACCGGTCATGAATACGCTCTATCTCCTCGTGAAGGGGAAAGAATCAGCAGGGAGGATGACATAAGATGGCTTCTGCATTTTCTATTATCATGGCGCTCATCGTCCTTATTCCGTTCGCGGGCTATTTCATCAGCTTCATCTTGGCCAAGGAGCTGACGGGAAGTCATCGGAAAGCCGTCCACATCTCCGTCGATATCACCACGATCCTCCTGATGATCTCCGTCCACTTCATCATCATAGCCATTTGGGGTCAATCGTATTTCTGGCTGATACTGTTGACCGTACTTTGTTCGGCATTATTCTTCACCATTCTGTACTGGAGGTTGAAAGGGGAGGTCGATTACCGGGGAGTGATCAGGGGGACGTGGAGACTGAATTTCCTCTTGTTTTCCATGGCCTATCTCGCCCTGATGGTGACGGGCCTCGCTCTTCGGGTCATGGAATCCACCTGATCCGCATCTTTTTTACATGTCTTAGGCAAGTTTTTTCCTTTTCCTTTTGTGGAATGATATACTCATCGTTAGGAAATTATGAGCTAGAAAAGGAGTCATTCATATGGAATTGGAAAGCTTGGATATTCCAGCAATCAATCAGTTTGCTTCAAAGTATATGAAACAGGAAGAACCGGTCACTTCTTTCTTTCATTATAATATCAATGAACAGGACGTCTTCAGCCGTCGCCTTGAAGACCTGGGGGAGAGGGAATTCCCACGGGAAGGACTCGCAACATGCATCTCCTCCTATATGGAATCGCTTCCGTCGTCTTCAGCCGTGGAAGAATCCCTGCAGAAATTAAAGAACGATGCCGTCGCCGTCGTTGCAGGACAGCAGGCAGGCCTGCTTACCGGTCCCCTATATACCATACATAAAATCGTATCCGTCATCAGACTTGCCCGGGAGCAGGAACAGGAATTGAACCATCCTGTCGTACCGGTATTCTGGATAGCGGGAGAAGACCATGATTATCAGGAAGTGAACCACATCTTCCTCGAGCAGGACGGGAAAGTGAAAAAGACTGGCTATCCGGAACAGGTCGTGGATAAACGCATGACTTCCGATGTCGAATACGATCCCGCCGTGATGAAAAATTGGATCCATGACATCCTTAAAATGCTGGGAGAGACCGAGTTCACGGCAGGACTCACTGCCACGATGGACGGTCTCATCCGTGAAGGGGAAGATATCGTCACGTTTTTTGCCCGCTTCATCATGACCCTTTTCAAGGACTATGGGCTCCTTGTGATCGACTCTTCGTTTGAACCGTTGAGGAAGCTGGAAGCTCCTTACTTCCGGCACCTAATCGAGAACAGCCGGGAAATCACGGACAGAGTGCTTATGCAACAAAAGAACATTAAGGCAGATGGTTTCAACACGCAGCTTGAGATCTCCGGTGATGCAGCCAACCTGTTCTTGAATATGCAAAACGAGCGTGCCCTACTCGTGAGGGACGGCTCGGGTTTCAAAGATAAGAACAGCGACTCCTACTTCACGAAGGAAGAACTGCTGGCAATATTACATGATCAACCCGGTAGACTGAGTAATAATGTCGTCACGCGACCGCTCATGCAGGAGTGGCTATTCCCCACTTTGAGCTTTATTGGAGGGCCGGGGGAAATCGCTTATTGGGGTGAACTGAAAAAGGCATTTGAATTCATGGGGATGAATATGCCCCCTGTCATGCCGAGGCTGAACATCACCATCCTTGAGCGTACGGTCGCCAAAAGGATCGAAGAACTCTCCCTTTCCTTGCAGGAAGTGGTAAGGAACGGAGTTGGCCATGTGCGGGATGAATTCCTTGAGACCCTGAAGCCGAATGAACTCGAAGGAGAGCTACAGGAAATCGAAAGGTATCTTATCGCGAAGTATGAAGGGATCAAAAAGGAAGCGGTCGCTGTGGACAACAACCTTGATCCGATCGTGGATAAGAACCTTGAATTCCATCTCAAGCAATTCGAATTCTTGCGAAAACGCACGGAAAAATCAATCAGGAGCAAGAATGAACGGCAGCTTTCCCGGTTCGATCTCATCGAGAACAGCATCAGGCCGAACGGCGGTCCCCAGGAACGGACACTGAATGTCCTCTATTATATGAACAGGTTTGGTCCGGATTTCATTACCCGGCTCACCGATCTTCCTTTCACGTTCGACGGGACGCATAAAGTCGTACACCTGTAACGTATTTAGCGACACGTACCACCATAAAAGGATCGATTTCGCTTGAAACAGCGATTTCGATCCTTTTTTTATGGTGTCTCTTGTCATGAAAACAGGGAAAAAAGAGACAGGTTGAGAGAGGAAATAATATGCAAGAAAAGAATATAGAAAAGAGTGGAGAAAAGTGGGGGGATGTGGTACATTTGTGATAGAAAGTGGGGGCAGTGCATATGTTCATGGGCGAATATCAACATAACATTGATACAAAAGGCCGTTTAATCGTACCTGCCAAGTTCAGGGAGCACCTTGGTGATGCGTTCGTCATCACACGCGGTCTCGATGAATGCCTATTTGGTTATCCCATGGATGAATGGCGCGCACTAGAAGAAAAGCTCAAAGCCCTGCCGCTCACAAAAAAAGACGCCCGTGCCTTCACCCGTTTCTTCTTTTCAGGAGCAACGGAAAGCGAACTGGACAAAACGGGGCGCGTGAACATTCCCACCACGCTTGTGAATTATGCAAAACTTGATAAAGAATGCGTTATATTAGGTGTTTCCAATCGAATCGAGATTTGGAGCAAAGCTATATGGGAAGACTATTTCACACAGTCTGAAGATTCCTTTGCAGAACTTGCAGAGAATATGATCGGATTCGATATCTGATCCCCCACCACTAACAGTCGATTGGAAAGGTGAAACCAACATGTTTAAACACACGACCGTATTATTAGAAGAAACTGTAGATGGATTGAATATCCGGCCTGACGGCATCTATGTCGATTGCACCCTCGGGGAGCGGGACACAGCGAATATCTGGCAGGACAACTCTCCAGTCAAGGACACCTGTACTGCTTCGACCAGGATGAAACAGCCATCGCACATGCCAAAGAAAAATTAGAAGCGTTTTCGGATCGCGTCACATTCGTTCAATCCAACTTCAGGAACCTGAAAGCGGAACTTGCGGATCTGGGTGTACATACTGTAGACGGGGTGCTATATGATCTCGGTGTGTCTTCCCCGCAGCTGGACACACCTGAACGGGGATTCAGCTACCACCATGATGCGCCGCTCGATATGAGAATGGACCTTCAAGGGGAATTGAGTGCCTTTGATGTAGTGAATCACTGGTCCTTTGAGGATCTTGTACGCATTTTCTACCGGTACGGAGAAGAGAAATTCTCCAAACAGATCGCCCGAAAAATTGAGGCGGCCAGAGAGAAGAAGGCGATTGAAACCACAGGGGAATTGGTCGAACTGATCAAAGAAGGGATTCCCGCACCGGCAAGGCGCAAGGGCGGTCACCCTGCCAAGCGTGTCTTCCAAGCAATCAGGATAGCCGTGAATGATGAGCTCGGTGCATTCGAAGATTCCCTCGAACAGGCCATCGACATCCTTTCTCCCGGAGGAAGGGTCAGCGTCATCACCTTCCATTCACTTGAAGATCGCATGTGTAAAACGATGTTCAAGGAAAAGGCTGCAGGACCCCAGCTTCCCCCAGGTCTACCCGTCATTCCAGAAGGGTACGAGCCAGAGTTGAAGCTGATCACACGAAAGCCGATCCTTCCTAGTGAAGACGAACTCGAAATGAATAACAGGGCACGCTCTGCTAAGCTCCGTATAGCAGAAAAAAATAAATAAAAATAGATAAAAAAGATTGAATAATGGGAGGGATCACCTTGAGTAACTTAGCTAGAAATTATCAAACACAACCGATCGAGACCAGTGCACAACCAAAACCGAAACGACTGCGTGAGGGAAGGACATCCGTCATCACTCCCGGAGAAAAAATCCTTCTTGCAGCGTTCGCCATCATGTTCTGTTTCTTCGCCGTGAAGATCGTATCGAATGAAGCGTCCATCTATCAGGTGAATCGGGAACTTCAAGTCGCTGAGGGCGTCATCGATAAGCAGGAAAAAGCGAACACGGATCTCAAGATCCAAGTAAGTGAACTGAGTGCATACGACCGTATCCTTGATAAAGCAAAAGAGTTGGGTCTCAACCTGAAAGATAAAAATGTCAAGGTAGTGGAAGAATGATGAAAAAAAGATCCAGCATGAACATCGGAGCAGCCATCCTATTCGGGATATTCGGACTGCTCTTTTTTATCATTATGGTCCGATTCGTCACGATTCAGGTCACGGGTGAAGTCGACGGGAAGGCCCTGACGGCAGAGGCTGCAAAGAAATACATAAAGGGTCACATCCTCGAGGCCAAGAGGGGCTCGATTTACGACAATAATGGGGACGTGATCGCAGAAGACACTTCCGCCTATACGCTTGTGGCCATATTAAGCCCGAAAGTCACAACAGACCCGAAGAAACCAAAGCACGTCACGGATCCTGATAAGACGGCAGAAGCACTGGCGAAGTATATTGACATGGATAAGAGTGAAATCTATAAAAAACTCGATCAAAAGGGTGAAAAAGCCCCTTATCAGGTCGAGTTTGGTTCTGCGGGAAGAGACATCTCCCATCAGCAGATGCTAGAAATCAAAGAGGAAGATCTACCGGGCATCACCTTCCGGAAAGAATCAAAACGATTTTATCCGAATGGAACGTTTTCGTCCCATCTGATCGGATTCGCACAAAAGAAAGATGAAGAAAGTTCTGAAACCACGGGAATGATGGGAGTGGAGAAGAGCTTCAATGATATCCTCAGCGGAAAAAACGGATCGGTGCAATATAAGAGCGATGTCTGGGGATACCTCCTTCCGAATTCAGAAGAGCATGTCACTCCTCCGAAAGACGGGGACGACATCTACCTGACCCTGGATAAAAAGGTGCAGACGTTCCTCGAGGAAGCCATGAGTCAAGTCGAGAAAGAATACAAGCCTAAAAAGATGTTTGCCATCGTTTCTGATCCTAAAACAGGCAAAATCCTGGCCATGACACAGCGGCCCACCTTCCATCCTGATGATAGGGAGGGCTTGTTGAATAACTGGACCAATACGATCGTGGAAGAAACGTTCGAACCTGGATCCACGTTTAAGTCATACTCCCTGGCGGCAGCGGTCAATGAAGGAAAATTCAATCCCAATGAACTCTATGAATCTGGTAAGTACTATGTGGACAAAGTTCCTCAGCCGATCAAAGACTATAACTACGGGAACGGATGGGGGACCATCACCTATCTAGAGGGAGTCCAGCACTCTTCCAATGTGGCGTTTGCGAACCTCCTTGATAAGCTGGGATTCGAAACATTCGGAAACTATCTGAATGATTTCGGCTTTGGAAAACCTACCGGGGTGGGGCTGCCGAATGAGGCAGAAGGATCGATTCTCTATCATTATCCCATCGAGAAGTATACGACCATCTTCGGACAGGGGACAACCGTCACACCCCTCCAAATGATTCAGGCGGAGTCTGCCATCGCCAATGACGGGAAGATGATGAAACCGTATGTCATCTCCAAAGTGGTGGACCCGAATACGAATAAAGTGGTCAAAGAAACGAAACCGGAAGTTGCGGGTAACCCGATCACAAAGGAATCTGCCCAGAAAACGAGGGAGTACCTGGAAACGACCGTTACATCTCCTGAAGGAACCGGAGCCAGATTCGCCCTGGATGATTACCGGGTATCGGGGAAATCAGGGACTGCACAGATCCCGGATCCGGCGACGGGAAGATACAAATCCGGTGCAACGAATAACTATCTTTTCTCCTTCATGGGCATGGCACCGGCAGATGATCCGGAGCTGATCGTCTATGTGGGTATCCAGGAACCCCAGCTGAAGGAAGGGGAAATCGGTTCCGATCCAGTGGCGGCAGTCTTCAAACCGGTCATGCAGAACAGTTTGAAGTACTTGAATATCAAGCCTCAGGAGAAGGTGACGCTGAAGAAATCATCGCTGCCGGATGTAAAGGACCTGTCAGTGAAAGAAGCAAAGGCCGAGCTTGAAAAAGCAGGTGTCGAACCGATCATTCTTGGAAAAGGAAGCACGGTGACGAAACAGTCGCCGCCTTCTGGTGACAAGATCCTTGAAGGGGAGCGGGTCATCATCAGGACCGACGGAGAAACGACCCTTCCAGACATGACGGGTTGGTCCATCCGGGACGTATTCAAAGTCGCCGGCCTGACCGACCTGAAGCTGAAGGTTGAAGGAAATGGCTATGTGGTCAAACAAAGCATCAAAGCCGGGACAAAGGTAAAAGAAGGCCAAGCCCTGGAAGTAACATTCAAGACCCCTCAGGAACAGATGAAAAAGAAAAAAGAATAGGGATGGAACAGAGGGATCTGCCGAGGCCGGCAGGTCCCTCTTTCATTTAAGGCGCGTTCGGGAAATTCCGGAACATACGGCCGGTGGTCCAAGCATATAATGGAACGAGCCATAGAAGGGGAGGTTCCATTAGTGAAGAGAGTATCGAATGTAACAGTAAGGAAACGTCTGGCCATCGCACTTATTGCAGGGATCCTGATCTTCTCCATCATTGATGTGAGACTCGGGTACGTCCAGTTTTTCAAAGGGGACTGGCTCACGGGCCTTGCAAAGGATTCATGGAGCAGGAATATTCCATTCCAGCCTGAGCGTGGTAAGATCCTTGATCGAAACGGCGTGGAGTTGGCGGCCAATCAAAGCGCCCCCACCATTTTTGTCGTGCCAAGACAAATCACCGAACCGAAAGAAACAGCTGAGAAGCTTGCGTCCACCCTTAATATTTCCGTTGAGGCCGCATATAAATATGTAACACAGAAGGCAAATATGGTCTTGATCAAAGAAGCAAGGAAACTATCCTATGATAAAGCGAAGGAAGTACGCGATATGAACTTGAAAGGGGTTTACCTCGGGGAGGATTCAAAAAGATATTACCCGTATGGAAGCTACCTTTCGCATGTATTGGGGTTTGCAGGCATCGATAATCAGGGCCTGATGGGGCTTGAATTATCCTATGACGAGGAGCTCAGCGGGGAAAAGGGGTACGTGAAGTTCTTCTCTGATGCCAAGGGGAAACGGATGCCGGATATGGCGGATGACTTCGAAAAGCCTGATAACGGCCTGGATCTGAAGCTCACCATTGACACCAAAGTACAGACCATCGTTGAGAGGGAGCTGGATATCGCTCAGGAAACGTATAATCCGGATGGGATCATTGCCATTGCCATGAACCCTAAAAGCGGTGAAATCCTCGCCATGTCAAGCCGTCCCACTTTCGATCCATCCAACTTCAAAAACGTGCCCCAGGAAGTCTATAACCGGAACCTGCCGATCTGGAGTACGTATGAGCCCGGTTCAACATTTAAAATCATCACCCTTGCTGCTGCTTTGGAGGAGAAAAAGGTCGATCTTCATAAAGATACGTTCCATGATCCGGGCCATGTGGAGGTAGCCGGGTCGACCCTTCACTGCTGGAAGAGGGGTGGGCATGGGACCCAGACATTCCTGGAAGTAGTCCAGAACTCGTGTAACCCCGGCTTTGTTGAACTTGGAGAGCGGTTGGGGAAAGAGAAGTTGTTTGAGTACATCGACGACTTCGGGTTTGGACAGAAGACAGGAATCGACCTTCAGGGAGAAGGAAAAGGGTTGCTCTTCAATCTGGATCGCGTAGGTCCTGTGGAGCAGGCGACAACGGCTTTCGGTCAGGGTGTTGCCGTAACGCCAATCCAGCAGGTGGCCGCTGTAGCTGCTGCAGTGAATGGCGGGACCCTCTATCAACCTTTCATTGCTAAAGAACTCGTCGACCCTAAGACGGGTGAGGTGGTGATGAGGAAGACCCCTGAGGCGAAGAGGAAAGTCATATCGGAAGATACATCGAAACAGATAAGGGAAGCACTTGAAAGTGTCGTTGCCCTCGGTACTGGCGGGAAGGCATTCGTAGAAGGATATCGTGTCGGTGGCAAGACGGGGACTGCACAGAAAGCCAAAGACGGAAAGTATCTGGAAAATAATCATATCGTCTCATTCATGGGCGTTGCACCAATGGATGATCCGGAAATCGTCGTGTATGTGGCAGTCGACAATCCGAAAGGCACCGTTCAATTCGGTGGTGTCGTGGCTGCTCCGATTGCAGGAAGCATCATCGGCGACAGCCTGGAGGCGATGGGCGTGCCGAAGAGGAAGGATCAGATCGAGAAAAAGATGACATGGCTGGATGTCCCGCTCATCAAGACGCCGGAGCTCGTCGGTTTATCGAAAAGCGAACTGCAGGAGCAGCTCGTGAATTTGAAGCTCGAAGTCAGCGGTGAGGGTGACCATGTCGTGAGTCAGTCGCCGGACCCTGGTGTCAAGATCAAAGAGGGATCGACGGTAAGGGTTCAGATGTCTGAATAGGGAGCGGCCGGACTTTTTGTGGGATTCCTGTGAAAAGTCCGGCGTTTTCGCGTCAAGTCGCCGCAGTTGGATAAATTGAAATCGTTAGAAATCGAGATGAATCACGAACTAAGTGAAAAGGTTGATAGCTTTCAGTCGTTTTTTTTTGTAAAATATATAAAGGTTGCTTTCTGCCTGTTAGGAGTTGAAAAGATGAGATTGCACACAATGCTTGAAGTACTACCATTTTTCACAGTACAGGGTGAAGGGGATCCACCTATTTCGAATATTGTGAACCACCATAAGGATGTAAGGAAAGGCGATTTATTCATCTGTATCAATGGCCTTGAAGTCGACAGCCACTCTCTCGTCAGGGAAGCGGAGCGGAACGGGGCGGCCGCGGTGCTGGCGGAGAAAGAAGTGAAGACAGGATTACCGGTCGTGATTGTTCCAGACACAAGGAAAGCCATGGCCATCCTCTCAGATTATTTCTTCAAACAACCTTCCCATCGTTTATTACTTGTCGGGGTAACGGGAACAAACGGCAAAACGACCACCACCCATCTGATCGAACAAATCTATGCGGGTTCCGGTCTTACCACTGGCTTAATCGGCACACTGCATATAAAAGTGGGGGATGTCCTTCAAAAAAGCCGGAATACGACACCGGATAGCCTTACGTTGCAAAGGACCTTCAAGGAGTTCGTCGACAAAGGCGTTCAATCAGCCATCATGGAGGTTTCCTCCCATGCATTGGATCAGGGAAGGGTGCACGGCTGTGACTTTGACATCGCGGTCTTCACCAATCTCACTCAGGATCATTTGGACTATCACCGATCCATGGATGAGTATCGGAACGCAAAGGGCCTGCTTTTTTCCCAGTTGGGAAATACGTATTTTAAAAAATCACCGAAGTATGCGATTATTAACATGGACGACGAAGCGGCGGATTACTATATTAAATCCACCGCGGCCCACGTTTTCACCTATGGATTGACAGAAAAAGCTGATTTTTATGCGAAAGACATCTCCTTGACGGCATCGGCCACAACGTTCACCATGGTGACGCCTTTCGGGACGGAGAAGCTCTCCATCGGTCTCCCGGGGCTATTCAATGTCTACAATGCACTCGCAGCGGTGGCCTCCTCTTCTGCTGCCGGAATCCCGGTGGCAGAAAGTGCAAGGGTCCTGAGGGCAGCGACGGGTGTGAGGGGGAGATTCGAAACGATTTCTGCCGGACAGGAATTCAGTGTGATCGTGGATTATGCCCATACCCCAGATGGATTGAAAAATGTCCTCGAGACGATCCGTTCCATCACAAAAGGGAAAATCATCGTGATTGTCGGATGCGGTGGGGACCGGGATAGGATCAAAAGGCCGATCATGGCCGAAATCGCGTGTGAATACGGGGATTTAGCCATATTTACGTCTGATAACCCCCGCGGAGAAGACCCCATGCAGATCTTGAAGGACATGGAAGCCGGGGTGTTCGGTAAAGGATATGTCTTGATCGAAGATCGCAAGGAAGCCATCCGCCATGGCATTACCATGGCTTCGGGCGATGATGTGGTATTGATCGCCGGAAAGGGCCACGAAACCTATCAGATCATCGGGTCCCAGGTGTATGAATTCGATGACCGCGAAGTCGCGAAGCTCATCATCAAGGGGGAATAGGCATGCTTTCTTATGAAAATGTCCTGCTTCTCTTCCCGGAGTCAAGGGGGATCCGCTTCCCCGGCCTGACCTTCGGGATGATTGCGACTGATCCAGAGAAGAAGATGAGCAAGGGGCTGTATGTGCCACTTCATGGAGGCGAAGACCTCCTCGGGCCCATCGAATCGGGCGCCATTGCATCCTTGTGGCTGAAGGATCAGGTCATTCCTGCCCATGTTCCCAATCATTTCCCTTTATTCATTGTAGAGGATATGAAGCAAGCCTATGAGAGACTGATCGCCTGTTGGGAGGGCAGATCAGACACACAGATTAAACCGCCCCGGGACTAACACCCCGAGGGGCAAGAGAGAAAGGACGAACAATCAGAATGACGGAACAAGTAATCTTATATACTATCATCGCAGCATTTATCATAACAGCCGTGCTTGCGCCGATTTTCATCCCCTTCCTTAGAAGGCTAAAATTCGGTCAGAGCATCCGTGACGAAGGTCCCCAGTCCCATCAGAAAAAGACCGGGACACCGACTATGGGTGGGATCGTCTTTTTGCTTTCCATCGTCGCCACTACCTTCCTCATGACAGGCAGGTTTTCCGATATCGGACCAGAAACCTATCTGATGATCCTTGTCACAGTAGGATTCGGTCTGCTTGGATTCCTGGATGATTTCATCAAGGTGGTCATGAAACGGAACCTCGGCCTGACGTCGAAACAGAAACTGGCAGGTCAGATTGTCATCTCCATCATCTTTTATCTGATCTTCAAGCAGAATGATTTCTCCACAGCCGTATCAATCCCGATGACGGACATTTCCATCGAACTTGGTTGGTTCTACTGCCTGTTCATCATCTTCTGGCTTGTCGGATTCTCCAATGCAGTCAACCTGACAGACGGTCTTGATGGCCTTGTTTCAGGAACATCCGCTATTGCGTTCGGAGCCATGGCTGTCCTTGCATGGAATCAATCACAATTCGATGTCGCCATTTTCAGCGTCGCGGTTGTAGGAGCGGTACTTGGATTCCTCGTATTCAACGCCCATCCCGCAAAAGTGTTCATGGGGGATACGGGATCGCTTGCGCTCGGAGGAGCGATTGCAACAGTCGCAATCCTGACGAAGACGGAAATCATCCTGATTTTGATCGGGGGAGTATTTGTCATCGAGACCCTTTCTGTCATCCTTCAGGTTGCTTCCTTCAAGACAACGGGTAAGAGAATCTTTAAAATGAGTCCGCTCCATCATCACTATGAACTATCAGGGTGGTCCGAGTGGCGTGTTGTAGTGACCTTCTGGACAGTGGGCCTATTGTTTGCCGTCCTGGGAATTTATATCGAGGTGTGGTTATAAGTGAAATCAACAGTCAAATTCAAACATAAAAAAGTACTAGTGCTGGGTCTTGCCAAGAGCGGTGTGACGGCAGCATCCCTCCTACATAAGCTGGATGCCTTTGTCACGGTGAATGACCAAAAGCCCCTGTCTGAAAACCCTGCCGCCCAGGGTCTCCTCCAGGAGGGGATAAAGGTGATCACAGGCAGCCACCCCATCGAACTCATGGATGAGGGCTTCCAATATGTGATTAAAAATCCGGGGATCCCTTATACCAATCCCCTGATTCAAAAAGCAATTGAAAAAGGCATCCCGGTGTTGACGGAGGTGGAACTTGCTTACCTGATCTCGGAAGCCGAAATGATCGGGATCACGGGTACGAATGGAAAGACCACGACTACGACCCTCCTGTTCGAAATGCTGGCGGACGGCGATCAAAACCCGCTGATTGCAGGAAACATCGGGACTGTTGCCTCTGAAGTGGCGCAGGAAGCGGGGCCCCATAACAAAATGGTGGTAGAGCTTTCATCGTTCCAATTGATGGGCATCGAGGAGTTCAAACCGCATATCGCCATTATCACGAATCTTTATGAAGCCCACTTGGACTACCATGGCAGTCTTCACGACTATTGGCAGGCAAAAGTGAACATCACGAAGAATCAAACGGAGGATGACTTCCTCATCATCAATGATGATCAAACCCATCTGATCGCTGCCGTTGCCCATACAAAAGCACAGGTGGTGCCTTTCTCCACTACGAAAGAAGTCCTTGATGGAGCCTATATCAAGGAAGACGCGATTTATTTCCGAGATGAGTTCATCGTCAGCCTGGACGATATCGTCCTGCCGGGAGCACATAACCTGGAAAACATCCTGAGCGCAGTGGCCGCGTGCAAACTGTATGATGTGCCGAATGAAAGCATCAGGAAGGTCCTTTCCACTTTCGCAGGGGTCAAGCACCGTACGCAATTCGTGAAGGAAGTGGAAGGGCGGAAATTCTATAACGACTCGAAGGCGACGAACAGCCTTGCAACGAAAAGTGCACTGAACGCCTTCGCTGGTCCCACGATCCTCCTCGCCGGTGGATTGGACCGCGGAAATGATTTTGACGACCTTATTCCGTATCTGAAGAATGTATCAACCCTCATCGTGTTCGGTGAAACGGCCCAAAAGCTCGCAGAAACAGGAAGAAAGGCAGGGATAGAATCCATCATCACTGTCGATAATGTTGAAAAAGCTGTTCCTGTGGCATATGAACATTCGCAGCCAGGGGATGTGATCCTCCTGTCGCCTGCATGCGCGAGCTGGGATCAGTATCGCACTTTTGAGGAACGAGGAGACATGTTTATCCAGGCTGTGCATATGCTTTAATAAGAGCTTGTCTTATAGAGCAACCGCACACTAGCACGGAAGGCAGAATCCTTAAAGGGTGCTCGAACGGCTCAAATAAGTCAATTCGAGGTGCATAACTTTGCCTTTAAAAAAATCGACACCCGATTTTATACTGATCATGGTCACCATGACCCTGCTCGCCATCGGTCTGATCATGGTTTACAGTGCAAGTGCTGTCTGGGCGGACTACAAGTTCGATGATACCTTTTTCTTTGCCAAACGGCAGCTGCTATTCGCCGGGGTGGGACTGCTGGTCATGTTCTTCATCATGAATGTGGAGTACTGGACGTGGAAGAGCTGGTCAAAAGTGATGATCATCGTCTGTTTCATCCTCCTGGTATTGGTTCTGATCCCCGGCATAGGGGTGTTGAGGAATGGATCCAGGAGCTGGATCGGTGTCGGAGCCTTTTCGGTACAGCCTTCAGAATTCATGAAAATTGCCATGATCGCCTTTTTATCGAAATACTTAAGTGAGAACCAAAAATACATCACTTCTTTCAGGAAGGGCGTATTGCCGGCTCTCCTCATGGTCTTCACGGCATTCGGCATGATCATGCTGCAGCCGGATCTTGGCACCGGGACCGTCATGGTGGGCACATCTGTCGTGATGATTTTCATCTCGGGTGCACGGATCAAGCACTTCATGTTTCTCGGACTTATCGGCCTGCTCGGTTTTGTCGGTCTGGTGATTTCCGCCCCTTACCGGATCAAACGGATCACATCCTTCCTAGACCCGTGGCAGGATCCGCTCAACTCGGGGTTTCAGATCATCCAGTCCTTGTATGCCATCGGGCCCGGCGGATTATTCGGTCTCGGACTGGGTCAGAGCAGGCAGAAGTTCTTTTATCTCCCTGAACCTCAAAATGATTTCATTTTCGCCATTTTGGCCGAGGAACTCGGATTTATTGGGGAACGCTCGTGCTTTTGCTCTTTTCCCTGATCCTTTGGCGGGGGATCCGCATCGCACTCGGTGCACCGGACCTGTTCGGCAGCTTCCTTGCCCTTGGGATCGTATCGATGATTGCCATTCAGGTGATGATCAATGTGGGGGTTGTGACGGGTCTGATGCCCGTGACGGGGATCACCCTGCCGTTTTTGAGCTATGGAGGGTCTTCTCTGACGCTCATGCTGATGGCGGTCGGTGTGCTTTTGAATATCAGCCGGTACGCTAAAACGTAGATGTTTGAGCCGTCTCTCTTAGGAGGGGCGGTTTTTTCGTTTGGGCAGATTGGAGAGAGAGGAGGGATATGCGGATTTTTGATACTTTGACTAGGGGAAGAGTATATCTGATAGAGGTATGTATTCATATTTGGGCCGTTCCGTTCCGCTGCGGTCGACCGCTTTCCTGCGGGGTGGACGGTGAGCCGCTTCAGCTGCGCTTGCAGGGTCTCACCTGTCCACCATTCCCGTGTGAGTCGGCCGCCGTCCGCTGCACTGCACTGTCGGATTCGGGATAGGAGAGTGCCATAGGGAATAGAATCAAGAATCATCCATAGCTTCTTGGGCTATCCCTATTCCGTTCCAATGGGTCGGGGGAGTACGAAATTCCGATATTAGGTAATAATACCTACGTCATTCTGTGATGACAGTTGGTCACTCTTTGCTTTGAGGATGAAGGGAGGAAGACCTTTTCCTCTTTGCAGGGGTGGATGAATGGTTGGTCATTTCATTTTGAATGGCACGGAATACGGATGGATTCCCCAAATATCTTCCACGTCTATCCATAAACCGGAAGCAGGAAGGAGTAAATAGACAAAAAAGAGCGAAAAGCCCTATGAAAACGGTGTTTTCAGTAAAAAAACCATAGGCTAAATCCTTAGATGGTGTTACAATAAATTACATATGAATAGTGGATGTCACTCCTTTTCTTTACTGGAACTAGGAGGATTTATTACTATTGCAGACCAAATCTTTTACAATTCAATGACAGGCATTCATAAAGGAATATTTCTCGTTTAGAATGGATGAAAAGAGTGTATATATAGGGATGGACGTTTTTGCTGGCAGACCCGTGTTCATTATAACGGTACACTATGTTCCCGGCATCTTTCTCTTACATAGAAAACAATGGTTCCATCCTACATACCTCTTTCTCCATTCTCCTACATGAATGCCGGCGTAATGGTCAGATCATTCATGGGGATTGAACCCATGACAGAAACTAGTGATGCTTAGGAGATCGTTTGACATGAAAAAAGAAAACGTTGTTTCGATTGAAGACAGGATCCCTAAACTGAAACAGCATCGGAAAAAGAAAGCGAACCGGCGTCTTTTCTTCCTTTTAACTTTGTTCCTGATCTTGATTTTGTCTGTGGTCTATTTCCAATCACCCCTCAGTCATGTCAAAAAGGTCGAGGTGACCGGGAATGAACTCATTCCGGATGAAAAGGTGCTTGCAGCAGGTGGGATCTCAACAGGTACAAGCGTATGGGGAGTGAATAAGAATTCCGTCTCAGACAAGCTGAAGAAACTGCCTGAAGTAAAGAAGGCCGAAGTCAGCCTGACGTTTCCCAATACGTACGTGATTTCCATCAAGGAACACGATAAGAAAGCGTATCTTTCCCGTGATTCACGCTACTATGTGATCCTGGAAAACGGGAGGATCCTTGATAAAGGGACCGATGCCATGCCCGTCGATGCGCCTCTCCTTCGGGGATTCAAGGAAGATAAAGTTCTTGAGAAGATGATGAAGGAGCTGGGTAAACTCCCTCCTGAGGTTCAACAGATGATCTCAGAGATCAATCTGACCCCGAAGGAAACGGATCAGTATCATGTCACCCTCTATATGAATGACGGCTTTGAAGTAAGTGCGACCATACGCACCTTCTCTGAGAAGATGATTCATTATCCGTCCATCGCGAGTCAGCTTGACCCATCGAAGAAGGGGGTCATCGATCTGGAGGTCGGATCGTTTTTCAAAGCTTATGAAACGGAGGATGAAGGCACTGATGAAGAGGGTCAAAATCAAGAGTAAGCAAGTGATCCTGTCCCTTGTCTGCCTGGTCCTCGGTTTCATACTCGCCTTTTCCTACAGTCTAGCCAGTTCAAAGCAGGATGAGCGCTCGAATCGAACCGATGGACAGTTGAAGCAGGAAGAAGCTCTTAGGGATCAAATTCTTGATTATCAGCAAAAAAATAATGAGCTGCAGGAAAATCTTTATGAGAAACAGGAAAAAGTTGTAACCATGGAAAAATCCTTTTCAAAGGAAAAGCAGATCTATTTTAATCTCGCCGAAGACGCAGAACGTTACAGGATGTACCTAGGTAAAACCAAAGTCAAGGGTCCGGGTCTCAAGGTCACCCTGTCGGATGCGGATTATAACCCCGAAGAGGAGAATATCAACAATTATATCGTTCACGAACACCATGTCTTCAAAGTGATCAATGAATTATATATAGCCGGGGCCTCTGCGGTGGCCATCAACGGACAGCGTCTGAAGCATAACTCTTACGTGCTTTGCAACGGGCCGGTGATACAGGTGGACGGGGTGGACTACCCCGCACCGTTTGAAATTACGGCGATCGGGGACGCTGACGTTCTGAATTCCGCCTTGAATATCAATGGTGGAGTGAAGGATCAACTGCTCAATGAGAATATCGTCGTCTCCATGGAAAAAGAGAAGGAGATCACATTAGGACCGTTGCTCGGGGATTCATGAACCGAGCGGCGTTCGACCAGGTATTGAAGGAAAGGTGACAAGCAATGGGCGGTAGATTAAAGGTTAGCTTCACCGTCGTCACGGTAATCATCGGCTTTATGCTGGCCATTCAATTCCAGACGGTCCAGGAACCCGTCATAAGGGATACGCGGGACGTATGGGAGCTGAGAGAGGCCCTGTTGAAAGAAAAAGAGCTCAATTCAAATCTGAATACAGAGATGCGCTCGGTGGAAGGGAAGCTTGAACAATACAAGGCACAACAAGAATCCAGCCCCGAAGAAGCGTTGAAGCAGACCCTCGAGGAGCTCAAGGCCGAAGCGGGGCTGACCGAAAAAAAAGGACCGGGGCTCACTCTCACGATTGAACCTGTGGAGGAGGAACTCCTTCTTGGTGAGCCGGTTAAGAATGTATCACCTCAGCTTCTCGAGAGGCTAATCAACGAACTAAGCAAATATGATGCAACAGATATTTCCATAGATGGACATCGACTTGTCAACACATCCGTCATCCGTGACATCAATGGAGAGACCAAGGTCGACGGCTACTCGATCCGTTCCCTGCCCTTTGAGGTGAAGGTGCTGACAGCTGACTATGCAACGGCCGAAAAGCTGTATAACCGGATGCAGGTTTCACAGTCGCTGGAAGATTTCTTCATCGATAATCTCAGGGTCAATATCTCGAAGCCGCTGGAAGATCAGAAGATACCGGCTTACGAAGATACGATCAGGGTCCGCCTCATGGAACCAGTCAAAGAAACAGGAGGGAACGGTTAACAATGTGGCTACCCCTATTAGGGTTGCTGGTGGGAGTCTTTTTGGGCCTCGCCACGGACATCCGCATACCGGATGAGTATTCAAACTATCTTTCCATAGCCGTCCTGGCTGCCCTGGATACATTATTCGGAGGAATACGTGCGCACCTGCAAAATATCTATGACGATAAAGTCTTTGTTTCTGGCTTCTTTTTCAATATCCTCCTAGCGGCAAGTTTAGCTTTTCTGGGGGTACATCTTGGTGTAGACTTGTACTTGGCGGCGGTCTTTGCCTTTGGAGTAAGGTTGTTCCAGAACATTGCCGTCATTCGACGACTACTGATCAGCAATTGGACAAATAAACGAGAAAAAAGAGAAAAAAATTAGAATATTAAAAGGGAATCGTTTTTATTACAGCGAATATCATAATAAGATATACTTAGAATCACCTATTCTAAGCTTGTTGTTCGAAACAAACATTCTTTAAGGAGGTGCCACAGAGTGAACAGCAATGAAATTTACGTTAGCCTAGACATCGGTACATCCACAGTGAAAGTGATCATCGGTGAAATGACAAATGATTCTCTGAACATTATCGGTGTAGGGAATGTGAACTCAGAAGGAATCCGTAAAGGTTCCATCGTAGATATAGACGAAACTGTTCATACAATCAAAAAGGCGGTTGAGCAAGCAGAAAGGATGGTCGGTCTTTCCATAAGCCAGGTCATCGTCGGGATCACGGGTAATCACGTATCCCTTCAGTCCTGCCATGGTGTCGTGGCCGTCTCCAGCGATAACAGGGAGATCGGGGACGAAGACGTGCTTCGGGTCATGGATGCGGCACAGGTCGTATCGATCCCGCCTGAAAGGGAGATCATCAACGTCATCCCGAGACAGTTCATCGTGGACGGACTGGATGAGATAACAGATCCGAGGGGGATGATCGGTGTCCGGCTTGAAATGGAAGGGACCATCATCACCGGGTCAAAGACCATCTTACATAATACGCTCCGATGTGTTGAAAAAGCAGGATTGGAAATAGTGGATATCGTCCTACAGCCGTTGGCTGCAGGCTCGGTTGCACTATCCAAGGATGAGAAGAACCTTGGTGCGGCATTGATCGACATCGGTGGGGGTTCAACCACCATCGCCGTATTCGAACAAGGTCACTTGAAAGCCACTACGGTTCTCCCGGTAGGCGGGGAACATATCACCAAAGATCTATCCATCGGCCTTAGAACGTCGACGGAAGATGCGGAGAAGATCAAAGTGAAGTATGGTCATGCCTACTACGACCATGCATCTGAGGACGAAGTCTTCTCGGTGCCGATCATCGGCAGCGACCAACATCAGCAGTTCAATCAGTTGGAAATTTCTGATATCATAGAGGCAAGGCTTGAAGAGGTTCTCGATCTGATCAGCCATGAAATGCGTCGCATGGGCATCAGGGACCTTCCAGGAGGATATGTTCTGACTGGAGGTGTATCTAATCTCCCTGGTGTGTTAGAATTAGCACAAATCGTTTTCCAAAATCGTGTGCGCGTAGCGATTCCCGATTATATCGGGGTAAGGGAGCCGCAGTATACTACTGCAGTGGGATTGATCAAATACGCTCAAAAGAATGCTAGATTGCAAGGAAGAGTCGTAAGCGCAGAACCGGTGGCAGTAGAAGCCGGTGAAAAAAGACAGCAAAAGCCCAGCCCTAAAAAGCCCAAGCCTGCAAAGGTAAGGGAAGAAGTGAACGAAGAAGATAAGCCGATGTCTAAGATGAAAAAATTCTTCGGATATTTCTTTGAATAACAGTCTTAAAAAACCTGAAAACAATCAAGATAGCCTGGAACTAAATAGGAATCCATGGATTCGATGAGTTAGGAGGATTTGTCATGTTGGAGTTTGATACAAATTTAGATTCATTAGCGACAATTAAAGTAATCGGTGTCGGTGGCGGAGGTAACAATGCCGTCAACCGCATGATCGAACATGGTGTACAAGGTGTGGAATTCATCGCCGTCAATACGGATGCCCAGGCTCTGAACCTATCAAAAGCAGAAATCAAAATGCAGATCGGTGGAAAATTGACAAGGGGTCTCGGTGCAGGTGCCAATCCTGAAGTCGGTAAAAAAGCAGCCGAAGAAAGCAAGGAACAAATCGAAGAAGCGCTCCGCGGAGCCGACATGGTCTTTGTTACCGCCGGGATGGGTGGAGGAACAGGCACAGGGGCAGCTCCTGTCATCGCCCAGATTGCTCGTGAGATCGGTGCCTTGACGGTAGGTGTCGTCACCCGCCCGTTCACCTTCGAAGGAAGGAAGCGTTCCAACCAGGCAAGCGGTGGAATCGCTGCGATGAAAGAAGGGGTCGATACCCTGATCGTCATCCCGAATGACCGCCTGCTGGAAATCGTCGATAAGAGCACGCCGATGCTAGAAGCCTTCCGTGAAGCAGATAACGTATTGCGTCAAGGTGTACAAGGTATCTCGGATCTGATCGCAACACCAGGGCTTATCAACCTTGACTTTGCCGATGTGAAGACCATCATGTCCAACAAGGGTTCAGCCCTTATGGGGATCGGTGCCGCATCAGGTGAAAATCGCGCAACGGAAGCAGCCAAAAAGGCTGTATCGAGCCCGCTGCTGGAAACGTCCATCGATGGTGCCCAAGGGGTCCTGATGAACATCACAGGTGGTACTTCCTTGAGCCTATACGAGGTGCAGGAAGCTGCCGACATCGTGGCATCAGCATCCGATCAGGAGGTCAATATGATCTTCGGTTCCGTCATCAATGAAGAATTGAAAGATGACATCATTGTGACCGTCATCGCGACCGGGTTCAATGAAGAGGTAATCCAGCCGAAGCAGACACGCCCTACGTTTGGAGGCGTGAAGCCGAATGCGAATCAGGCTCCTAAGCGTGAGCAACAGCCGAAACGCGAGGAACCACAGCAGCAAGAGCCTGTTCGATCGAATACGAACCATAATAATCAGGCTGCAGAAGAGACGTTGGATATCCCTACGTTCCTTCGCAACCGCAACCGTCGCCGCTAAACGGCTAAGAAACCTGACAGGATGTCCTGTCAGGTTTTTTTATTTTTCCCCGTATCGTACCTCTTATTACGCCTCCATTTATACTGACAAGATTCGAACTAATCCCTGAAAAGTTTTCCGTTTCCTGGTACAAAAAGTGACAACCTTCCGGATGGGATGTACGATATACTTCTCGTAAGTCGTAGGAACCGTCGATGAGGAGGGCAGAGATTGACCTTATACCTTGATGTCATATGGTTATTGAATTTGCTGGTGGATTGTGCGCTGCTGTGGTTGACCGGAATCATCCTGAAGAGGAGATATGCTCTTTGGAGGATCGGTTCAGGAGGGCTCATCGGTTCGATTATCATTCTTATGGCTTTCACCCCGCTCAGTCACCTGTCGGGAAGTCCGTTGGTGAAACTATCATTCTCCGTTGTGATGGTATGGGTTGCCTTCGGGTTCAAACGGATGAAATTCTTCCTAGCTAACCTGCTCATGTTCTACTTCGTGACATTTTTAACAGGAGGCATCCTCATCGGGGTACACTATTTTATCTCATTCGACCCGGGTGCCGAAGCTTCTACTCTCATTGCATCTGTACGGGGGTTCGGTGATCCGATCAGCTGGGTATTCGTTATGCTTGTATTACCCCTTGCCTGGTATTTTTCCAAGAGCAGGGTGGATCATCTGGAGTATGCCAAGATTCAGTATGATCAACTGGTAGACGTTTCAATCCAATTCGGGGAATATAACATCAGGATCAAGGGGCTGATCGATAGTGGAAACGGGCTGCAGGATCCGATCGGGAAGAAACCGGTCATGATCCTCTCCCTTTCCCGTCTCAAGGATGAAGTCCCGGACGAATTTATTAGAATGGCCGGTGACGTGAACGAATTGTTGAGTGAAGATTCAATCGATTCTGTCTGGTCCGACAGAATGAGATTGATACCGGCTCAGTCCATCGGAAAGACCGGACAGCTTTTAGCTGCACTGAAACCGGACCGCATCATGCTGAAAGATTCCGGAGCAGAATGGGAAGTGTCGAATGGTCTCATCGCCTTCCGGGAAGAACCATTGTCTCCCGACCATCAATTTGAAGCGATCATCCATCCGCAAATGGCAGCAAGAAAGCCCGTCGATCATGCCTCATAAAAACCGGCTTTCCATTATTACAGCATTTATAAGGGGGACCCATTGTGATGAAACTCAAACTGAAACTACAGTATTATTGGTACAAACTCTTATTGAAACTGGGACTCAAGACGGATGAAATCCACTACATAGGTGGAAGTGAAGCCCTCCCTCCACCCCTTTCGAAAGACGAAGAGGAAGTGCTCCTTCAAAAACTGCCCAGCGGGGATAAAGCGGCAAGATCCCTCCTTATAGAGAGGAATCTTCGCCTTGTTGTGTATATCGCGCGGAAGTTCGAAAATACAGGAATCAATATAGAAGATCTGATCAGCATCGGAACCATCGGTTTGATCAAAGCCGTCAATACGTTCAATCCCGAGAAGAAAATCAAGCTGGCGACCTATGCATCCCGCTGCATTGAAAATGAAATCCTGATGTATCTTCGAAGAAACAATAAAATCCGCTCCGAGGTTTCATTCGACGAGCCCCTCAACATTGATTGGGATGGGAACGAACTGCTTCTTTCCGACGTGTTAGGCACCGAAGAGGACATCATTACAAAAGACCTCGAAGCGACAGTGGACAAAAAGCTTCTTTTCAGCGCACTTCATCAGCTCAATGACCGGGAGAAACAGATCATGGAACTCCGGTTCGGTTTGATGGGGGAGGAAGAGAAAACGCAAAAAGACGTCGCGGATATGCTCGGCATCTCTCAATCCTATATCTCAAGGCTTGAAAAGCGGATTATCAAACGATTAAAAAAAGAATTCAATAAAATGGTGTGACCGTTAAAACGATTCCTTTCTCACAGAAAGGAGTCGTTCTTTTTTATGTCCTCATTGATGGCATGGTCGGAAAATACAGCTCCCAAATTTTTTTCAGCTGTCGAAGCCATGCGTGGCAACCATTTGGGAAGATCCCTCCTTGATTGCTGTTCCCAACATGCATATTTTTCCTGCCCGGGGAGATACTGAACTTTGTACAACAGCTCCTACAAGGAGGGGAAAGAATGACACGTAATAAAGTCGAAATTTGTGGTGTGGATACTTCCAAATTACCCGTGCTGAAGAACGATGAAATGAGAGTGCTTTTCAAGCAAATGCAATCAGGCGATATTTCTGCAAGGGAAAAACTCGTCAATGGGAATTTACGCCTCGTCTTAAGTGTAATTCAACGATTCAACAATCGTGGGGAGTTTGTTGACGATCTTTTCCAGGTCGGCTGCATTGGTCTCATGAAGTCAATCGATAACTTCGATCTTGGACAGAATGTACGTTTTTCCACTTACGCCGTCCCCATGATCATCGGGGAGATCCGCCGGTATCTCCGAGATAACAATCCGATCAGGGTCTCCCGATCCCTAAGAGATATTGCCTATAAGGCACTGCAGGTAAGGGAGAGGTTGATGGGGGAAACATCAAAGGAACCGACAGCAGAAGAAATTGCCAAGGTGCTTGATGTTCCCCACGAAGAAATCGTGTTTGCCCTCGATGCCATACAGGACCCGGTTTCATTATTCGAGCCCATCTATAATGATGGCGGGGACCCGATTTTTGTGATGGATCAGTTGAGCGACGAAAAGAACAGGGATTACCATTGGGTGGAGGAAATCGCTCTTCAAGAGGGGATGAAACGCCTGAATGATCGTGAGAAGTTGATCATCAGTAAACGCTTCTTTCAGGGAAAGACGCAGATGGAAGTGGCAGATGAGATCGGGATTTCGCAGGCTCAGGTCTCCCGTCTTGAGAAGGCAGCCATCAAACAGATGAACAAAAATATCCAATAAGTGTCCGTTAGAGAGTGGAAGAAATGGGGATATTCCCACCTTTCCGCATGCATACATACGCTTCCGTTCCTTACGAGAAGAGGGGGAGCGTCAAGAAAGACAGACCGGATCCGGTCTGTCTTTCTTTTTTTTGCATATAGTTAGAAGAGACAATGTGTGCTTTCTGAAAGGGGGAAGGAACAGGTGGTACGGATCTCGGAATTTCAAGTGAAGGATGTCGTCAGTGTTTCAGATGGGAGGAAACTCGGGAATATCACCGATATCGAAATCAATCTCGACAGCGGGAGGATCGAGGCGATCGTCATTGGCGGAGGTGGGAAGCTGCTTGGGTTCTTCGGAAAGGACGAAGAAGTCGTCGTTCCATGGAACAATATCGTCAAAATCGGGGAAGACGTCATCCTTGTACGATATAAGGAGCAGCAGGATCACTATTACAAACAGGCTCAGCTCGAGGGGCCGGAATCTTCTATTGATAAATGACTCACTGACGGGCATATGATACACTAAAGAAAAGAAAAAAGGAGATTCATTCTGTGGAACCTTTCAAAAAGCAACATGAATCCTATTATACGATCCCCGGGTGGAGCGGCGTCACCGCCGGCATCACGACGAAGCACGGGGGAGTAAGCAGCGGTCCCCATCACTCCTTCAACATGGGTCTGCATGTAGGGGATGACCGCGATTCCGTCGTGGAGAACCGCCAACGGCTCTCTGAGCTGATCGGTTTCCCCCTCGAACGCTGGGTTGCGGCCGAGCAGACACATGGTGATCGCATCGAGCTCATTGATGGTTCGAAAGCAGGAAGAGGATCAAAGAGCTATGATGATGCGGTGCCCGATACCGATGGATTTCTTGCCTCATCCGATGGTCTGCTCCTGACGATGTGCTACGCGGACTGTGTGCCCTTGTATTTTTACGACAAGGTAAAGGAGATGATCGGCATTGCCCATGCAGGCTGGAAGGGGACCGTTGCCAAGATCGGTCCATCCATGATCGATCGCATGGTCGCAGCCGGCTCCTCGAAGGGGGATATCGACGTCGTGATCGGTCCTTCGATCTGCGGAGACTGCTATGTGGTAGATGATTTTGTCATTGGGAAAATTGAAAAAGTACTAGAAGATGGACCCCACATCCCCTATAATCTAAAGGAAGAGGGTCAATATCATCTGGATCTGAAACAGTTGAACCGGCTCTTAATGATCCAAAGCGGTGTGTCCGCGGAACAGATCAAGACTTCCGGTCATTGTTCCTCCTGTCATGAAGACTTCTATTCTTACCGGCAAGACGGCGGGAAGACAGGCAGGATGATGAGTTTCATAGGCTGGAAGGAGACTGAACATGAACGTTGAACAACGACTTCAAAGAATAGACAGCAGCATAGAGCAGGCGTGTGGAAATGCCGGCAGGTCCCCTGGGGACGTGAAGGTCGTGGCTGTGACGAAATATGTGACGATCGAACGGGCGCAGGAAGCAGTCACTGCAGGGATCACACATCTCGGGGAAAACAGGGACACCGGTCTCACCGAAAAATATGAGGCCATCGGAAACCGTGTCGATTGGCATTTCATCGGCTCGCTCCAGACCAGGAAAGTCAAACAGATCATCGATAAGGTTTCATACATACATTCACTGGATCGTCATTCCTTGGCCGTTGAAATCGATAAACGGGCGGACAAGCCTGTAAACTGCTTCGTACAGGTCAATGTGTCCGGTGAAGAATCGAAACACGGCATATCCCCGGAAGAAGTACGCGATTTCATCATATCATTGCAAGAACTCGAGAATATCAACGTCGTCGGCCTGATGACGATGGCACCCCATACGCAGGATGAAGCATTCCTCCGCAGCTGTTTCCGAAATCTCAGAATGCTGCAGCAAGAGATCAAGGCCCTTGGTCTGCCCCATGCCCCCTGTACGGAACTGTCCATGGGAATGAGTAATGATTTTCAGATCGCCATCGAAGAAGGAGCCACATTTGTCCGTATTGGAACGGCATTAGTTGGAAATGACTGAGAGGAGATGAATAAAAATGGGTATCAAATCAAAATTTAAAACGTTTTTCCTGCTTGATGAAGATGAGTACGAATACGATGAGGAAGAGAAATACGAAGAACATGAGGAGAAGAAGCCCATGAAATCCCAGTCACCGGCACAGACGAAACAAAACGTTGTCAGCCTGCAGAGCGTCCAGAAGTCATCCAAGGTGATCCTCGTCGAGCCGCGCGTGTACGCGGAGGCCCAGGAAATCGCCGATCATCTCAAAAATCGCCGCTCTGTCCTGGTGAACCTGCAGCGCATCCAGCATGACCAGGCAAAACGGATCGTCGATTTCCTGAGCGGAACCGTGTATGCCATCGGAGGCGATATCCAGCGGGTGGGGAATGATATCTTCCTGTGCACCCCTGATAACGTCGAAGTGAGCGGGAACATTTCTGAATTCCTCAGTGAAGAAGACTTTACAGAATCGAGGTGGTAAGCTGAATCATGAACCTCCTATATCAAGTGTTAAACTCCCTATTAACTTTATATATGTGGGCGCTCATCATCTATATCCTGATGTCGTGGTTCCCGAATGCCCGGGAAACGTCCATCGGTCAGATGCTCGCGCGGATCTGTGAGCCTTATCTGGAACAGTTCCGGAAGTTCATCCCTCCTCTTGGGATGATCGATATTTCACCAATCGTTGCCTTTATCGTACTGCGACTGGCAGGCAATGGTCTGGAGCAACTTTTCTTATGGATCAGATAGTAAGCTCAAAAGGACTGATACCCTTCCCGGTTCAGTCCTTTTGCATGGAAGGAGGGAAATCCCGTGTCGACACTTTATCAGCACTTCAGACCGGAAGAACGGGGCTTCATCGACCAGGTGGTTGAATGGAAGGAGCAGGTGGAGATCCAGTATGCCCAGAAACGGACCGATTTTCTCGATCCCCGAGAGCAGCATATCCTCCTCAGCATCATCGGCACCGAGGGGAGCGTCAGGGTCGCATTTTTCCCTGAGAAAGGGGAGCGCAAGCGTGCGCTGATCTACCCTGACTATTATGAGCCTTCAGAAGAAGATTATGGTATATGCCTGTATGAGATTCATTACCCTACGAAGTTTGTTACAATAGAGCATAGGCAGATCCTCGGTACGCTCATGTCCCTAGGCCTTAAAAGGGAGAAATTCGGGGATATCCTGACTGAAGGGGAGCGCTATCAGCTCGTGGCGGCCGACGAAATTTCAGGGTATCTTGAAATGGAGCTGCAGCAGATCGGGAAAGCGAAGGTCTCACTTGAAAAGCGTCAGGCGGCAGACCTGTTCACCTCGGATGAGAAATGGAGTGAAAATACCGCGACGGTAAGCTCCCTGAGACTCGATGTGATCCTATCCGCCATTCAAGGGGTTTCCCGGCAAAAGGCACAGTCCCTCATCAAAGCGTCCCTTGTGAAGGTGAATTGGAAGGCCACCGAGAGCACGTCCTTCGAAGTGGAAGAGGGGGATGTCATCTCGACGCGGGGGTACGGCAGGAGCAAACTGTTGACCATCGATGGCAAGACGAAGCGTGATAAATGGCGGATCACGTTCGGTGTTTTGAAATAATTTTGCGAAATTAAAGGAAATTCGGTACAAGCTGTCGAAAATTTAGTTATAATGATAGTAATCAACCAAGTTTTGGAGGTGGCGCCCATGCCTTTGACGCCGTTAGATATACATAATAAAGAATTCAGCCGTGGTTTCCGCGGATATGACGAAGACGAAGTGAATGAATTCCTCGACCAGATCATCAAGGATTATGAGATCCTGATCCGCGAGAAGAAGGAAACAGAAGAACGCCTTGATTCCCTGAACGAGCGCCTTGGCCATTTCACGACGATTGAAGAAACATTGAATAAGTCCATCGTCGTCGCCCAGGAAGCGGGTGAAGAAGTGAAGCGCAATGCGATGAAGGAGTCGAAGCTCATCATCAAGGAAGCTGAGAAGAACGCCGACCGCATCGTCAATGAAGCACTATCGAAAGCCCGCCGGATCGCCATTGAAATCGAAGAACTCAAAAAGCAGTCCAAGGTATTCCGCACGCGCTTCAAAATGCTCATCGAAGCACAGTTGGATCTCCTCGATACAAACGATTGGGATCAGCTCATGGAATTCGATGTGGATGCAACAGATTTGAAGACACTGAAAGAAGAAGAGACACTGACTTGACGGATGGGCAGGTCTTTTCATATAATTGAAAAACCAGAAGAATACCTGTCATCAAAAGGCTGTGACAGGGAGAGTACGTTTCAGCAATATCCTTAATCAGCGAACCGGGGGCGGTGCAAGCCCGGTAGGGAAATGAAGCGGAAGATCACCCTTGAGCCCTGTCTGTGAACGAATGCTAGCGGACAGCGACTGATCCATGTTACGGATTTTCGAGTGAGGGCGACCATGCCCTTATGAGGGTGGTACCGCGGGAAAAGCTTTCTCGTCCCTTTCCAGGGATGAGGAAGCTTTTTTTTCATGGTTTGGATGACAGGTTCAATTGAAGAAGGAGGACCATTGAATTGGAATACAAAGAGACGTTATTAATGCCAAAAACAGAATTCCCCATGAGGGGGAACCTGCCTAATCGCGAGCCGAAGATGCAGGAACAGTGGAACGATATGTCGATCTATGAAAAAGTACAAGAAAGGACAAAAGGCCGGCCGCTGTTCATCCTTCATGATGGACCTCCATATGCAAATGGGAATATCCATATGGGCCATGCCCTGAATAAGATCCTGAAGGACTTCATCGTCCGCTATAAATCCATGAGCGGGTTCCATGCACCATATGTGCCGGGTTGGGATACTCACGGACTGCCGATCGAGCAGGCCTTGACCAACAAAGGAGTCAAGCGCAAGGAAATGACCGTAGCGGAATTCAGGAAGCTTTGTGAGGAATATGCGTATGAGCAGGTGGACAATCAGCGCGCACAGTTCAAGCAGCTCGGCGTTCGCGGTGACTGGGAGAATCCATATATCACATTGAAACCGGAATACGAAGCCCAGCAGATCAAGGTCTTCGGTGATATGGCGAAGAAAGGGTATATCTATAAAGGGAAAAAACCTGTGTATTGGTCACCTTCGAGTGAGTCTGCCCTTGCAGAAGCCGAGATTGAATATCAGGATAAAAAGTCACCATCGATTTATGTGGCATTCCCTGTAGCAGACGGGAAAGATGTCCTTGCAACTGGTGATAAGTTCATCATTTGGACGACGACTCCTTGGACGATCCCTGCAAATCTAGCCATCGCGGTGAACGGGAAACTGAATTACTCGGTCGTAAGCGTGGGAAGCGAGCGCTTCGTCGTGGCGGAGGATCTCCTTGAGGAGGTCGCATCTGTCCTTGAGTGGGAAAATCACTCCGTCGAGAAGACGGTCAAGGGATCAGAGCTTGAGTACATTGTTGCCAAGCACCCGATCTATGATCGTGATTCTCTTGTCATCCTCGGTGACCATGTGACGACAGACTCCGGTACAGGCTGTGTCCATACAGCTCCGGGTCATGGTGAAGATGACTTCATCATCGGGAAAAAATACAACCTTGATGTTCTTTGTCCCGTAGACGACAAGGGCGTACTGACAGATGAGGCACCAGGATTTGAAGGTCTCTTCTATGATAAAGCGAATAAACCGATCACTGAAAAATTGGAAGAGGTAGGGGCACTCCTGAAGATTTCGTTCTTTACGCACTCCTACCCACACGACTGGCGTACAAAAAAACCGGTCATCTTCCGTGCAACGGCCCAGTGGTTTGCTTCCATTGATAAGTTCCGTGACGAACTGCTTCAGTCCGTCAACGAGACGGAGTGGATCCCTGCGTGGGGAGAGACGCGCCTTTACAACATGGTCCGTGATCGCGGCGACTGGTGTATTTCCCGTCAGCGTGCATGGGGAGTACCGATTCCCGTCTTCTATGCTGAGAATGGACAGGAAATCATCACCGATGAAACAATCGGACATGTATCAAACCTATTCCGTGAGCATGGATCCAACATCTGGTTCGAGCGCGAAGCAAAAGACCTCCTTCCGGAAGGATTCACCCATGAAGGAAGCCCGAACGGCCACTTCACGAAAGAAACGGACATCATGGATGTTTGGTTCGATTCAGGATCTTCACACCAGGCAGTCCTTGAAGAGCGTGATGGCCTTCAGCGACCGGCGGACCTCTATCTCGAAGGATCCGATCAATACCGTGGCTGGTTCAACTCTTCATTGACAACCGGCGTAGCCGTCACAGGAAAAGCGCCTTATAAAGGCGTTTTAAGCCACGGGTTCGCCCTTGATGGCAATGGACGTAAAATGAGTAAATCCCTCGGCAATGTCGTGGTACCTGAAAAAGTCATGAAGCAGCTCGGTGCAGATATCCTTCGCCTTTGGGTTGCATCCGTCGACTATCAGGCGGATGTGCGGGTTTCCGATCCGATCCTGAAGCAAGTGGCTGAAGTGTACCGGAAGATCCGCAACACCTTCCGCTTCCTTCTAGGCAACCTGTCGGACTTCGATCCGGGTGTCCATGCCGTTTCTTACAGCGATCTCCGGGAAGTCGACCGTTTCATGCTCGTGAAGCTGAATGACCTTGTGAAAAACGTTAAAAATTCTTACGATAAGTACGAGTTTGCCGGCATTTATCATGCGGTGAATAATTTCTGTACGCTCGACTTGAGTTCTTTCTATCTCGATTTTGCCAAAGATATTCTCTACATCGAATCTGCAGATCAACATGATCGAAGAGCCATTCAAACCGTCCTGTACGAGTGCCTCGTATCGTTGACAAAGCTCATGTCACCGATCCTTGCTCACACGGCTGACGAAGTATGGGTTCACATCCCGGGTGTCGATGGGGAGAGCGTACAACTGACTGATATGCCGGAAGTGCAATCATTCGACGGTGCGGAAGAGCTGAAGCAGAAATGGAATGCATTTCTTGACGTCCGCGATGATGTCCTTAAAGCGTTGGAAGAAGCAAGGAATGAAAAAGTGATCGGGAAGTCCCTCACCGCTAAAGTCACGCTCTATGTGGATGAAAAGACGGAAGCCCTCCTTTCAAGCATCAAGGAGGACCTGAAGCAGCTGTTCATCGTTTCTGCTTTTGAAATCGGCGGACGCGCGTCAGAAGCCCCTGCAGAAGCCCTATCACTCGGTGCGAATAGCATCGTGGTAGAAAAAGCAGAAGGCGAAACATGCGAGCGCTGCTGGACTGTGTCACCTCGCGTCGGGGAAGACCAGGACCATCCGACCCTCTGCCCGCGCTGTGCAGCCGTGGTCAAAGAAAACTATTCACACTTAGCATGATTGAAATGGACCGCCTCATAAAGAGGCGGTCTTCTTTGTTATTCCGGTTCTTGTTGGATGGATCTATAAGATATTTCCTGATTAGTCATAAGGCGTCAGCGGTTCCTTGATGCGTAGGCGGATGTTCAGTTGACATTCCATAATTGCTAGATCTTGCAAGATGGCAACAGCATGTTTTCCTCCATACTATGAATGGAGGGATGAAGATGACAGATGACCGATACCCGGCAATCATTGAAGAACTGGAATCATCATTGAAGGAATTGGAGTCGGCTGTAACGAGCCATCCGATTGTAAGGAAAATGATTGAAGAAGAGATCAGGGATGTACGGTATGCACTTGGCCGGGCCGACATGAATTCATTTGCGACATGTGAAATGAGCGGAGAATTGATCCCATTCGAACTGATGAAAATGAGTCCGACATCATCAACACTTCAAGAAATGAACGATTGGCGGAAATACGGGAAAGTGCATCTTTATTTATAAGATCCCTTGTTTTTCAAAAAACAAGGGATTAAGTGTCTTTATCACCGGGTTTATGCTAAAATTCAAAGGTAATCATCTCTAATGGATACGGAGGTTGCCTTTGTGTATTATTATCTTCTCGCTTTAGTGGTCATCGGGATCGATCAGTTTACCAAATGGCTGGTTGTACGAAATATGACGCAAGGTGAAAGCATCACGGTCATCCCTGATGTATTTTATATCACTTCGCACAGAAATCCGGGCGCGGCGTGGGGGATCCTGCCAGGTCAGATGTGGTTCTTCTACGTCATCACCATTGCCGTGATCGTCGGGATCGTGTATTACATGCAAAAGCATGCGAAAGGCCATTCACTCTTCAGCACAAGTCTTGCATTCATGCTCGGCGGCGCCATCGGGAACTTCATCGACCGGGTGACGAGGCAGGAAGTGGTGGATTTCCTTAATACATATATTTTCACTTACGATTTCCCGATATTCAATATTGCCGATGCATCGCTCACGATAGGTGTAATTTTATTGCTCCTGCATATGTTCATGGATGAAAGAAAAGCAAAGAAGGAGAACAAACATGGAAGTCATTCAACACAGCATTGATCAAAATAACCAAGGAGAGCGTATCGACAAGGTTGTCAGCTCCCTGAATAAAGACTGGTCCCGGTCCCTTGTGCAATTATGGATCAAGGAAGGGCATGTGAAGGTGAACGGGGAAGTGGTGAAAGCCAACTTCAAATGCCCTCTCGATGCTTCGATCGAAATCGCGATCCCTGACCCAGAAGAGCTGGATGTCGAGGCAGAGGATCTCAATCTCGATATCGCATACGAAGATCAGGATGTCATCGTCGTCAACAAACCGAAAGGCATGGTCGTCCATCCGGCACCCGGACATTCTTCAGGGACCATGGTGAACGGTCTGATGCACCACTGCAAAGATCTTTCCGGCATCAACGGTGTCATGCGCCCCGGTATTGTACACCGGATTGACAAAGATACGTCCGGTTTATTGATGGTTGCAAAAAACGACAAGGCCCACGAGCATCTTGTCAATCAGCTTGTGGAGAAGACCGTCACACGTAAATATACCGCCATCGTTCATGGGAACATCCCACATGAGTACGGTACGATCGATGCGCCGATCGGAAGGGATCCTAAAGATCGTCAAAGCATGACCGTCGTGGACAATGGCAAAAATGCCGTCACGCATTTCAGGGTGCTCGATCGGTACGAAGATTTCACCCTCGTGGAATGTGAACTTGAGACTGGCCGGACCCATCAAATCCGTGTTCATATGAAATACATCGGATATCCTCTTGCTGGAGACCCGAAATACGGTCCGAGGAAGACGCTGCCACTCAACGGACAGGCCCTTCATGCTGGAACACTTGGATTCGTGCATCCGCGTACAGGCGAATACATGGAATTCCACGCAGATCTTCCGGAAGAATTCACCAAGCTCATTGCACGCCTTGAAAATAGTCATTGACAAATGGGCAGGGAACCTGTAAGATGAATGTAATTGAATACGACCTTTAATACAGTCCCGTGAGACTGAGAAGGAGTTTGTATACCAATTTAGGTGTGCAAAGATTTATATACGATAAGTGTATCCTCTCATCCATGGGTGAGGGGATTTTTTTATGGCAATGAAGGAGGTACCACCTATGACAAAAAAAGCAACGGTTCTCGACCAGCCTGCCATCCGCAGGGCCCTGACGAGGATCGCTCATGAGATCATCGAGCGCAATAAAGGGATCGAAGAGATCGTCCTTGTCGGCATCAAGACAAGGGGCATCCATATCGCCCGCAGGCTCGCTGAACGGATCCATGATATCGAAGGACAGAAGGTTCCTGTCGGAGAGATTGATATAACACTTTACCGCGACGATCTGTCTGTTAAGACAACCGACCATGAACCTGAGGTGAAGGGTTCGGATCTTCCGGTGGATATCGCCAATAAAAAAGTCATCCTGATCGATGATGTCCTGTTTACCGGAAGAACGGTCAGAGCGGGTCTCGACGCCCTCATGGATGTCGGAAGACCGGGTCAGATCCAGCTGGCCGTTCTCGTTGACCGAGGTCACCGGGAGCTTCCGATCCGTGCCGACTATGTCGGGAAGAATATCCCGACTTCAAGCTCTGAGAAAATCATGGTTGCTCTCTCCGAGGTCGATGACCGGGATGAAGTATCCATCTACGAAAACGAATAAGTATCCTTTTAAGAGTGGTCCAGTGAGGCTGACAAAGGATGGTGGGGAAGGCGTAAGGCCGTCTCCTGCCCTCTTTGTGCCCTCTTGGATAAGAGGGCTTTTTTAATAGGTGAAACAAGGAGGAAATACTATGACCAACAAACAAGATATCGTACTTGATGTACATGAAGTCCCACCAGCAAGAAAATGGCTCACCCTGAGCCTTCAGCATCTGTTCGCCATGTTCGGCGCCACGGTCCTCGTACCGTTTCTCGTCGATCTGAGCCCGGGGGTTGCCCTCGTGTCGAGCGGCCTTGGGACGCTTGCATACATCATCATCACGAGGGGTCAGATCCCGGCCTACCTTGGATCATCCTTTGCATTTATCGCCCCGATCATTGCCGCCAAGCAATTCGGAGGCCCCGGTGCAGCCATGATGGGGAGCTTCATGGCCGGAATCGTGTACGGCCTTGTCGCCCTCCTGATCTCGAAGCTCGGAGTGAAATGGCTGTCCACGATCCTTCCGCCGGTTGTGGTTGGACCGGTGATCATGGTCATCGGACTGGGTCTTGCAGGAACGGCCGTCAACATGGCCATGTATGCCGATCCTTATGCAGATACCCTCGTCTATAGCAGCAAGCATATCCTTGTGGCGCTCGCCACCTTGCTCATCACGATCATCTGCTCGGTCTACTTCAAGGGCTTCCTCGGGATGGTCCCGATCCTTGCTGGTATAACAGGCGGCTATATCATTGCCATATTCGCCGGGCTCGTCGATTTTCAACCGGTTCTTGACGCGCCACTATTCAAAATGCCCGACTTCTTCATTCCATTCGTCGACTACACACCTTCCTTCTCCTGGTCCATCATGTCGATCATGGTACCTGTCGCCGTCGTGACGATGGCAGAGCACACCGGTCACCAGATGGTCCTAAGCAAAGTTGTCGGAAGGAACTTCATCGAAAAACCGGGCTTGCATAAATCCATCCTCGGCGACGGGGCGGCGACAGTCATCGCTTCCATCATCGGAGGTCCGCCAGTTACCACATACGGTGAAAACATCGGTGTCCTCGCCATCACGAAGGTATACAGCGTCTATGTAATCGGAGGGACAGCCGTACTGGCAGTCGTGTTCGGATTCATCGGGAAAATCACGGCCCTCATCAGTTCGATCCCGACGGCAGTCATGGGAGGGGTATCCATCCTTCTCTTCGGAATCATCGCATCGAGCGGTCTCAGGATGCTCATTGACTACAAGGTGGACCTTGGGAAGAACCGCAACCTTATCATCTCATCTGTCATCCTTGTCATCGGTGTCGGAGGCGCCTATGTGGAACTGGGAGAAAACGTGTCACTGTCTGGCATGGCCCTCGCAGCGATCATCGGTGTCGTACTGAATCTTGTCCTTCCGGGACGGGAAGAAACATCAGGAAATCTATTCGAAGAACAAAAACAAGCAAATGACGAAGTAGCATAGAACACCTTTTAACAATGGTCCAGAGAGTCCATAAGGGTGATGCTGTAAAGGGACGAGTCTGTTCTTTACGGCTGAAAAACACCCTGAGCATAAGGCACAGGGTGTTTTTTTATACAAATAAGACAGAAGGGCGGCGTGTACGATGGGGCATTTATTAACCATGAAGGATTTATCAGAAGGAGAGATCCTCTCAGTCCTGGATCAGGCAGAACGCTTCAAAGCAGGAGAGCGGTGGGAAGATGGATCGGACCATTTCGTGGCCAACCTATTCTTCGAAGCCAGTACACGGACGAAATGCAGTTTTGAAATGGCGGAAAGGCGGCTCGGTCTGGAAGTGATTCCGTTTGAGTCCCACGCCTCAAGCATCCAAAAGGGGGAAACCCTCTACGATACAGTGAAAACAATGGAATCGATCGGTGTGGGGGCCGTCGTCATCCGGCACAGCAGGGACCGGTACTTCGATGAGCTCAAGGACCTCGACGTCAGGATCATCAATGGGGGGACGGTTGCGGAAATCATCCCACTCAATGCCTCCTCGACCTGATGACGATCCGTCAGGAATTCGGGGGATTCCGCGGTCTCCGGGTCGCCATCATCGGCGATATCGCCCACAGCCGTGTGGCAAGATCCAATGCACAAGCCCTCACCGCACTCGGGGCTGAGGTCAGGTTCTCCGGTCCTGAGGAATGGTTCCCTGAGCGCTACGGTGACCGATATGTAGGGATCGACGAAGCGATGAGATCCTCCGACGTCGTGATGCTCCTTCGCATCCAGCATGAAAGGCATCATGGAACGCCGATTGCGTCCAAGGCGGATTATCATCAGGCGTACGGCCTTACCCTGGAAAGGGAGAAAAAGATGGCTCCCGGAAGCATCATCATGCACCCGGCACCGGTCAACCGCGGGGTCGAGATCGCAGATTCCCTTGTGGAATGCGGGCGGTCCAGGATCTTCAAACAAATGGAAAATGGTGTATTCGTCAGAATGGCGGTACTAAAAAGAGCATTCCAATTACAAGGAGGACGTCAACATGAACTGGTTGATCAAACATGCTAACATTCTGAATGCAAAAGGGGAACTGGAACCGGTAGAGGTAAAGACAAACGGAAACAAGATTGCAGAAATAGGAACGGGACTCTCCAACACGGGTGAGATGGAATATGATGCACGGGGCATGTTATTGTCACCAGGTTTCGTCGACCTCCACGTTCATCTCCGCGAGCCTGGAGGAGAACATAAAGAAACCATTGAAACCGGAACGAAAGCCGCTGCAAAAGGAGGTTATACGACGATCGCGGCGATGCCGAACACACGTCCAGTACCGGATGATATCGAAACACTTGATTGGTTACATAATCGAATACATGAAATGGCCTCGGTCAGGGTCCTGCCTTACGGAGCCATTACAGAGAGACAGGCTGGGAAGGAATTGAATGACCTAGAGGCAATGAAGCAACATGGGGCTTTCGCTTTTACTGATGACGGTGTCGGAGTACAGTCCGCCGCCATGATGCTCGAAGCCATGAAAAAGGCGGCAGCTATCGGCGCTTCCATCGTGGCCCATTGCGAAGAGAACACCTTGATCAATAAAGGGTCCGTCCATGAAGGGCGATTTTCAGCCTCGAACGGACTGAATGGGATCCCGTCTGTATGTGAAGCCGTTCATATCGCACGGGATGTGCTCCTGGCGGAAGCAGCGGGTGCCCATTACCATGTCTGCCACATCTCAACAAAAGAATCAGTCAGGGTGGTGAGGGATGCAAAGCGGGCGGGCATCAAGGTGACTGCAGAAGTGACCCCCCATCATCTCCTGCTATGTGAAGACGACATCCCCGGACTGGATCCAAACTTTAAGATGAATCCACCTCTCCGCGGGAAAGAGGACAGGGACGCCCTCATCGAAGGGCTTCTGGATGGCACCATCGACTTTATCGCCACCGATCACGCACCGCATACAAAAGAAGAAAAGGGAGAGGGCATGGAATTGTCGCCATTCGGGATTGTCGGTCTTGAAACGGCCTTTCCTTTACTCCATACGCATTTTGTCCAAAAAGGGATCATCACGCTGAAGCAGCTCATCGATTGGATGACAGTCAAACCTTCAGAAGCGTTCAATCTACCGTTTGGCACCCTCAACGCTGGAAGCGATGCGGACTTCACGCTGATCGATCTGGAAAAGAAGGAAACCATTCAACCTGAATCCTTCCTGTCTAAAGGCAAAAATACACCATTCTCAGGGTGGGAATGCACAGGATATCCGCAAGCGACATTTTATCAAGGTCAACAAGTTTGGAATGGAGGAGAAGCATAATGAATAGACAGCTCATTCTGGAAGACGGAACGATTTTTATCGGTGAAGGATTCGGTGCAGACAGCGAGGTCATAGGGGAAGTCGTATTCAACACAAGCATGACAGGGTACCAGGAAATCTTGTCCGATCCCTCTTACTGCGGCCAGTTCGTCACCATGACCTATCCACTGATCGGAAACTACGGGGTGAATCGTGACGATTTCGAATCGATCTCTCCTGCAGTCAAGGCATTCATTGTACGGGAATCGGCAGACTTTGCCTCCAACTGGCGCAATGAGTCCACACTTGATGAGCTGCTCAGGGTCAAGGGGATCCCTGGTATCGCCGGTGTCGATACAAGAAAGCTGACCCGTCTCATAAGGAAATCAGGATCGATGAAAGGCATCCTCTGCAGTGCGGAAGAAGATCCGGCCCTAATGATTGACAGGTTGAACGCATCCGCCCTTAGGACCGATCAAGTTGCGCAGGTTTCCACGAAGACCGCGTATGCCAGTCCTGGTAGGGGATTCAGGGTCGTCTTGATGGACTTTGGAATGAAGCACGGAATCCTTCGGGAGCTTAACAAACGGAATTGCGATGTCATCGTCGTCCCTCATGATACCTCTTCAGAAGAGATCCGGAGACTCCAGCCCGATGGCATCATGCTGTCGAATGGACCGGGAGACCCGAAGGACGTACCGGAAGCCATCCAGACGATCAAAGACCTCCTCGGTGAGATCCCACTGTTCGGGATCTGCCTCGGTCACCAGCTATTCGCCCTCGCCTGTGGGGCCGATTCATTCAAGATGAAGTTCGGACACAGGGGCGGAAATCATCCTGTTCAGGATGTGTTGACGAAGAAGGTGGCCCTGACTTCCCAGAACCACGGGTATGCGGTGGATGAAGCTTCCCTTGACGATACCGATCTCGAGGTTACCCATATCGCCATCAATGACGGGACGATCGAAGGGTTGAAGCATAAGGAATATCCTGCCTTCACGGTTCAATACCACCCTGAGGCATCTCCGGGACCTGAAGATTCCAATTACTTGTTCGATGATTTCTTGACACTCATGAATGAAGAGAAAAGGAAGGAGATTCAACATGCCTAAACGTACAGACATTAAAAGCATCCTTGTAATCGGGAGTGGCCCGATCATCATCGGCCAGGCAGCAGAATTCGACTATGCGGGGACACAGGCCTGCATCGCCCTGAAAGAGGAAGGATACAGGGTCATCCTGGTGAACTCGAATCCAGCCACCATCATGACCGATGCCGAAATGGCCGATAAGGTATACATCGAACCCCTGACCCTTGAATTCGTATCCCGCATCATCCGTAAAGAGCGGCCGGATGCCCTCCTTCCGACCCTCGGAGGGCAAACGGGTCTCAATCTTGCCGTCGAACTCCATCAATCAGGCGTACTGGAAGAGTGCGGAGTGGAGATTCTCGGTACGAAGCTTTCGGCCATCGAACAGGCAGAAGATCGTGATCTGTTCCGTAAACTGATGAATGAGCTTTCGGAACCGGTACCTCAAAGCGAAATCATCCATACGGTGTCAGAGGCATACACATTCGTCGAGGAGGTAGGCTTCCCGGTCATCGTACGCCCTGCATACACCCTTGGTGGAACAGGAGGCGGGATCTGCCACAACGAAGAAGAACTGAATGAAATCGTCAGCTCCGGGTTGAAATACAGCCCCGTCACCCAGTGCCTTCTGGAAAAAAGCATCGCCGGCTTCAAGGAGGTCGAATATGAAGTGATGCGGGATGCGTCAGACAATGCCATCGTGGTTTGTAATATGGAAAACATCGATCCGGTTGGGATCCATACAGGGGATTCCATCGTCGTGGCCCCGAGCCAGACGCTTAGCGACAGGGAATATCAGATGCTCAGGAATACCAGCCTGAAGATCATCCGTGCCCTGGGGATCGAAGGGGGCTGCAATGTGCAGCTGGCGCTCGATCCGGACAGCTTCCAGTATTACATCATCGAGGTCAACCCGCGTGTAAGCAGGTCCTCGGCTCTTGCTTCGAAGGCGACGGGCTATCCGATCGCGAAGCTTGCCGCGAAGATCGCTGTGGGCTTGACCCTGGATGAAATGATGAATCCCGTGACAGGGAAGACCTACGCGGCATTCGAACCGGCCCTTGATTATGTGGTCACGAAGATCCCGAGATGGCCTTTCGATAAGTTCGAATCGGCCAAACGGAATCTGGGCACCCAGATGAAGGCTACGGGGGAAGTGATGGCCATCGGAAGGACCTTGGAGGAGTCGCTGCTGAAAGCGATCAGGTCCCTTGAGAGCAATACGTACCATCTCGGATTGGATGAATTGAACGCCAAGGAACCGGAATGGATCGAGAAACGGATCCGCAAAGCAGGGGATGAGAGACTGTTCTTCATCGGTGAAGCGCTCCGACGAGGCATCACGATCGAGACGATTCATGACTGGAGCAAGATCGACCTATTCTTCCTGAATAAAATGGACCGGATCATCCGCTTCGAAGAACAACTGCGAAACCACCCATTCGATCACGCGATTGCGTACAAAGCAAAACGCATGGGCTTCTCGGATATCGCCATTGCCTCCCTCTGGTCTGTGAAGGAGAGGGAAGTGTATGAGTGGAGGAAGCAGGAGGAACTGACACCGGTTTACAAAATGGTGGATACCTGTGCTGCGGAATTTGAATCTGAAACGCCTTACTTCTACGGAACATATGAGGATGAAAATGAATCGGAAGTAACAGAGCGCGAGAGCATCATCGTCCTTGGTTCCGGACCGATTCGGATCGGTCAGGGGGTCGAATTCGACTATGCCACCGTCCACTCCGTCTGGGCCATCAAGGAAGCGGGTTACGAAGCGATCATCGTCAATAACAATCCCGAAACGGTTTCCACTGACTTCTCCATTTCGGATAAATTATACTTCGAACCGTTGACGGTGGAAGATGTGATGCACATCATCGACCATGAAAAGCCGAAAGGGGTCGTCGTACAGTTCGGGGGCCAAACCGCCATCAATCTGGCAGATGAACTTGTGAATCGCGGTGTGCGCATCCTCGGCACGTCACTGGAAGACCTGGATCGGGCGGAAAACAGGGATAAGTTCGAGCACACCCTGCAGGAACTCGGTATTCCACAGCCTGAGGGCAAGACAGCCGTATCGGTGGAAGGGGCTATCGCCATTGCCGAATCGATCGGTTATCCCGTGCTCGTCAGACCATCGTATGTTCTTGGCGGAAGAGCCATGGAAATCGTGTATCGAGAAGAGGAGCTCCTCCACTACATGGAAAATGCCGTGAAAGTGAACCCGCAGCATCCCGTCCTTATCGACCGCTACTTGATCGGAAAGGAAATCGAAGTGGATGCCGTCTGTGACGGGGAAGATGTAATCATCCCTGGGATCATGGAGCATATCGAGCGGGCAGGGGTCCACTCCGGGGATTCCATCGCCGTCTACCCGCCACAGCAGCTGACTGAAGAGCAAAAAAGCACGATTGTAGATTATACAACAAGGCTCGCCAAAGGATTGAATATCGTCGGCCTTTTGAACATCCAATATGTCATTTCAAAAGGCGAAGTCTACGTACTGGAAGTGAATCCACGCTCAAGCCGGACGGTTCCGTTCATTTCAAAGATCACCAACGTGCCGATGGCGAACGTTGCCACCAAGGCGATCCTCGGCATCTCCCTGCGTGAACTGGGATATGAGCCGGGGCTCGTGGAAGAAGCGGAAGGCGTGTATGTCAAAGTGCCGGTATTCTCTTTCGCCAAATTGAGAAGGGTGGACATCACGCTTGGACCTGAAATGAAATCCACCGGTGAAGTCATGGGGAAAGATCAGACCCTGGAGAAAGCACTGTACAAAGGCATGGTGGCAGCCGGCATGCAGATGAAAGACCACGGTTCGGTTCTCATGACAGTAGCAGACAAGGACAAGGAAGAAGCGGCAAGCCTTGCAAGAAGGTTCGTAAGCATCGGGTACCAGATCCTTGCCACGAAAGGAACGGCATCGTACCTTGCCTCTCAAGGCATCCAGGTCCGTGAAGTGGATAAGATCGGTTCCACCGGACCGACTCTTCTCGACATCATCCAAAGCGGGGAAACGCAGCTCGTCATCAATACGCTGACCAAAGGAAAGCAGCCGGCACGTGACGGCTTCCGGATCCGAAGGGAGTCGGTGGAGAACGGCATCCCGTGCCTGACCTCCCTGGATACAGCCCAAGCTATACTGAGAGTCTACGAATCTATGACATTCTCTGCGGAGGCGATAGCTGCGAAACCATCAAGAAAGGCGGTCCATTCATGATCGTCAATGAATCGATGAAGGTGGTGAGTCACCGCCTCCTTGCCAGGAACATCTATGAGCTTGTCCTTGAAGGTGAATTAGTAAAGGAGATTACGGCACCGGGTCAATTTGTCCATGTCAAGGTAGGTGCCGGCATTGATCCCCTTCTAAGAAGACCGATTTCGATTGCTGAACATGATCGGAATGAAAAGAAGATGAGCCTGATCTACCGCGCCGAAGGCAAAGGGACCAAGCAATTGGCCCTTGTCGGGGCGGGAGGAAGGGTCGATGTCCTCGGTCCCCTTGGGAACGGATTCGACGTTCAACAGGGTGAGGGCAGGACGGCCCTGCTTATCGGAGGCGGAATCGGCGTCCCGCCATTATATGGACTATCAAAAGCCCTTCGCAACAACGGGTGGAAGGTGACGCATGTGCTTGGTTTTCAGGAAGAAGCCGTCAGTTATTATGAAGACAAGTTCATGGAACTAGGACCGACGCATATCGCCACCGTGGATGGTTCCCTAGGAAGAAAAGGGTTTGTAACAGATGTGATTGAAGAAGAATCAATTCCGTATGATCAATTTTTTTCCTGCGGACCGAATCCGATGCTGAAGGCACTGCAGAGCAGGCTTTCAGGAAGTGGATTCCTGTCACTGGAAGAACGCATGGGGTGCGGGATCGGCGCTTGCTTCGCGTGTGTGTGTCATCTGGCAGATGATCCTGAAGGGACGGATTATGTGAAAGTATGCAGCGACGGTCCTGTATTTCCTGTAGGGGTGGTGGCGTTATGAAACAATTACAGATTGAGTTGCCCGGCTTGAGTTTGAAGAATCCGATCATGCCGGCGTCGGGATGTTTTGGATTCGGCAGGGAATACAGCCAATTCTACGACCTGAGCGAACTGGGGGCCATCATGATCAAAGCGACGACGGAAGAGCCCCGTTTCGGCAATCCCACGCCGCGTGTCGCAGAAACCAATGCCGGGATGCTGAATGCCATCGGTCTCCAGAATCCCGGTTTGGATGCGGTCATGCAAAAGGAGCTGCCGTGGCTTTCCAGGTTCGACGTGCCCATCATCGCCAATGTGGCGGGTTCGCAGATGGAAGACTATGTTCATGTGGCCCGTGAAATCTCCAAAGCATCAAATGTACATGCCCTTGAACTCAACATCTCCTGTCCGAATGTGAAAACCGGCGGAATCGCCTTCGGGACAATCCCCGAGGTTGCCATGGAGTTGACAAGAAAGGTTAAAGCCGTGTCAGAGGTTCCCCTATACGTCAAACTTTCACCGAATGTCTCCAATATCGTGGAGATGGCCAAAGCCGTTGAACGGGGTGGTGCCGACGGATTGACGATGATCAATACCCTACTCGGCATGAGGCTTGATCTCAAGACGGGGAGACCGATCCTTGCCAATAAGACGGGGGGGCTTTCGGGTCCGGCCATCAAACCGGTTGCCATCCGGATGATCCATGAGGTGAGTCAGGCAGTGGACCTGCCGATCATCGGGATGGGGGGAGTGGAGTCTGCAGAAGATGTGATTGAATATTTCTACGCCGGTGCCAGTGCTGTTGCAGTAGGCACAGCCAATTTCGTAGATCCTTTCATCTGTAAGAAAATCATTCACGAACTGCCAGCACTGCTTGCCGAAATGAACGTGGACCATATTTCTCAATTGACCGGAAGGAGCTGGGGGAAACATGAACAAGCCGTTTATCGCCCTTGATTTCCCAACATGGGAAGTGACAGAAGCATTTTTATCGCAATTCGACGAGAGACTGAACGTCAAAGTGGGAATGGAGCTCTACCTTCAAAATGGGCCTCGCATTATTGAGTCCCTCTTGAAAAAGGATCACAGGATCTTCCTCGACCTGAAGCTACATGATATTCCGAATACGGTATTCGGTGCCATGAAAGGCCTTGGACAGTGGGATCTAGAATTCATCAACGTCCATGCTGCCGGGGGCAAGGAGATGATGGAGAGGGCGATGGAGGCCATCCAATCTCAGGGCGGCAAGACGAAGCTCATCGCTGTCACCCAGCTCACCTCGACATCTGAACACCAGATGCAGTCCGAACAGCTCATCCCGAATCCACTGACGGAATCCGTCATCCACTATGCCCGCCTGGCTCAAGGCGCCGGACTTCAAGGGGTGGTATGTTCCCCTCATGAGGCAGGTCTGATCAGGGAGTATTGTGGAGAAGAATTCCTTCGCGTCACACCGGGCATCAGGATGAAATCGGATGGCGCGGATGATCAACAGCGCATTACGTCCCCTGGAAATGCAAGGGAGTTGGGGTCAACACATATTGTCGTGGGCAGAAGCATCACGAAGGCAGCCGATCCTGTTGCCGCATACCGAATGATTTGTCAAGATTGGGAGGGAAGCATCTATGAAAAAACAAATTGCTAAGGAACTTTTGAACATCAAGGCGGTATTCTTGAACCCTGGTGAGCCCTTCACATGGTCTTCCGGGATCAAATCACCAATCTATTGCGATAACCGATTGACTTTATCCTATCCTGCCGTGAGAAAGCAGATTGCAGATGGGCTTGTCTCCATGATCCGCGAACATTTCCCAGAAGTCGATGTCATCGCAGGAACGGCAACCGCGGGGATCCCTCATGCGGCGTGGGTATCAGAGCGCATGGATCTCCCTATGTGCTATGTCAGGTCCAAGGCAAAGGGACACGGAAAAGGGAACCAGATCGAAGGAAAGATCCTTCCCGGGCAAAAAGTGGTAGTCATAGAAGATCTCATCTCAACAGGTGGCAGCTGCATCACGGCGGTCGAGGCCCTGAGAGAGTCGGAGTGTGAAGTTTTGGGGGTTGCCGCCATCTTTACATACGAGCTTCAAAAAGGGGCGGATGCCCTCCGTGAACACGGGATCGAGGCCTTTTCCCTCTCCAACTATTCAAGTCTTCTGGAAGCAGCTGAGGAAGAGGGACTCATCTCGGGTGCTGATCTCGTTGAATTGAAAGAATGGAGCCGGGATCCCGAGGGTTGGAAGAAGCAGGTGAATTGATATAAACACATGAAAAAACGCCGAAATCAAAATGATTTCGGCGTTTTTTAGGTGTGTGATTCAACGATCTTTCATGGCCCTGACCTGGTCAAGATCAGGTGTGACATAGACGGTCTGCTGATTTTCATAGATAACGAATCCCGGTTTGGCGCCGCGGGGTTTCTTAACCTGTCGTACTTCCGTGTAATCGACTGGGACCGATCCCGACTCCCTTGCTTTGCTGAAGTAAGCAGCAAGATTGGCTGCCTCAAGGATGGTTTCATCTGAAGGGGAAGCACCCCGGATGACGACATGAGAACCAGGTATATCCTTCGTATGGAGCCAGATATCACTCTTCGCCGCCACTTTATTGGTCAGATAATCATTCTGTTTATTATTCTTCCCGACGAGGATTTTCGTACCGTCGGTCGCTGTATAGGATTCGAGCACCAGCTTTTCATTTGCCTTTTTCTTTTTCTGGTTCTTCCGGACGCGCAGGTATCCCTCTTCCTCCAGCTCTTCCCGGATTCCTTCAATGTCCTTTGTGGAGGCGGATTCGAGCTGCTGAAGGAGCTGCTCGAAGTAAGCGAGCTCATCGGTTGCTTTTTCGATCTGTTCCTGTACCACCTGAACAGCGTGCTTCGCTTTTTGATAGCGGGAGAAATAGCCCTGGGCATTTTCAGAGGGTGATTTTTGAGGATTCAGAGGGATCGTCACCGATCCGCCTTCTTCGTCGTAATAGTTCACCACGGATACTTCTTCCATCCCTCTCTGTACCGCGTAGAGATTGGAGGTGAGCAGTTCTCCGAGGAGCTGGTAACGATCGGCATCCTTCGCCTCTTGAAGGGTACGCTCGAGCTTGACGATCTTATTCTCGTTTTTATCGCGCTCGTTCCGGATGAAACGCTCAAGGTCATTGCCCTGTTGCTTCACCCGGTCCCTTGATGCTTTTTGATAGAAGAAGCGATCGAGAAGTCCACTAAGGGTGGTGAAGGAATGACGCTCTCCTTCGACGTGGTCCAGCGGGCACCAGTAGAATGTTTCCTTGTCTCCCGAAATCAGGGTAGGGGACGTCCGGTGTTCCCGAAGGTCCGCCATGAAGTGCAGGAATGAATCGGCAATGGCAGCCTGTGTCCCCAGGCCGGCGCGGTGGACGATTTCCTTGGCGGCGAGTGGTGATACACCTGAGAAGGATCCCACGATCTGCTTGTCCAATTTACCGGAATTGAAATCGAGGGACCGCAGGACATCTTCCCCTGCAGCATCCAGGGGGTTTAGCTTATCCTGGCTTGGTGGGAAGATGTATTCATTCCCGGGGAGCACGGTCCTGTGGGAATTCATGCTCGGTGACAAGTGCTTGATGCTGTCAAGGATCATATTGCGCCCCTTGTCGACCAGGATGATGTTACTGTGCCTTCCCATCACTTCGATGATCAGTTGTTTGTAGGAGACATCCCCGATGTCATTCCGTCCCTTTACCTCCAGGATGATCATCCGATCGAGGCCGATCTGGTGGATGTCTTCGATCATATAGCCTTCAAGATGCTTCCGGAGGAGCATGCAGAACATCGGTGGTACGGGGGGATTTTCGTATTCCTCTCCTGTCAGCTGTACCCTGGCATAGCTTGGGTGGGCGGATAGGAGAAGTTTATGATTCTTCCCGTTGGCCCGGATGACCATGATGATTTCATTTTTATAAGGCTGATGTATTTTATTGATTCTGCCGTGAAGGAGGGCTTCTTTCAGCTCTTCAGTCATGGCTTTTGTAAATAGTCCATCGAATGACATGCAAAACATCCTCTTCTTTTTTACTCATTCATTTGATTGTAGCGCGTCCTGCCTCCATTTACAAAACAAAGGAACGGACGACGAATTAAACCTCCTTAAATCATATCATTTTTCAGGACGAGTCTGAATAAGAATGCTAAGAGAAGGACAACTTTTCGTATTTGTAGGAGGAGAGTGAGATGGGTGCATGAAATTTCATGAGATGAGACAGGAGGATATAGAGAAGGCCATCAATACGGATTATCAACACGGCCTTTCGTCTGCTGACGCCGAAAACCGGATGAAGCAGTATGGATATAATCAGCTGGAGGAAGCCGAAAAACAATCGGCCCTATTGGTATTTTTTAGCCAGTTCAAGGATTTCATGGTCCTGGTCCTGCTGGCCGCCACACTCATATCCGGACTTTTGGGTGAGTACATTGATGCCATCGCCATCATCGCCATCGTCGTGGTCAACAGCTTCCTAGGATTCTTCCAGGAGAGGAAAGCAGAGAAATCATTGCAGGCGCTGAAGGAGTTATCTGCACCCCAGGTTTCTGTCCTCCGGGATGGCTCATGGGTGAAGGTGCACTCCAAAGAAGTGACGATCGGAGATATCATCCGGTTCACTAGCGGTGACCGGATCGGGGCCGACATCCGTTTGATCGAAACGAATAACCTTGAGATCGAGGAATCTGCCCTGACGGGGGAGTCGCTTCCCGTCCTGAAAACAACCAAGCCCCTGCACGGCAAGGGGTTGAGCCTTGGGGACATGGAAAACATGGCGTTCATGGGGACGCTCGTCACCAGGGGCAACGGTCTGGGTGTCGTCACATCCATCGGAATGAATACAGCCATGGGGCAGATCGCCGATATGATCCAAAAAGCAGAAACGATGACTACGCCTCTTCAGCGTAGGCTCGAGGAACTCGGCAAGATCCTGATTACCGTGGCCCTCATCCTGACGGCCCTTGTCGTTGGAATCGGTGTGCTCCAAGGACATGACATCTATTCCATGTTCCTTGCAGGGGTATCTCTGGCCGTCGCCGCCATACCTGAAGGGCTTCCGGCGATCGTGACCGTTGCCCTGTCACTAGGCGTCCAGAGGATGATCAAGCAGAAAGCGATCGTCCGGAAGCTTCCTGCCGTGGAGACGCTGGGCTGTGCATCGGTGATTTGTTCCGATAAGACAGGGACCCTCACCCAGAATAAAATGACCGTTACCAAGCTTTGGAGCGCAGGTAGGCTATGGGATGTGTCCGGTACCGGATATGTTCCTCAAGGGGAATTCTTCAACGGTGAAGCAAGGGTTTCGCCATCCTCTGATCAATCCCTGAAGCAGCTTCTTACGTTCGGCATGCTCTGCAACCATGCAGAACTCGTGGAAAGGGACGGCGAGCTCATACTTGACGGTGACCCGACGGAAGGTGCCCTTCTCGTAGCGGGGATGAAGGCGGGATTGACACGGGACGCCTTGTCGACCTCTTTCAAGATCGTGAAGGAATTCCCGTTTGACTCCACAAGGAAAATGATGACAGTCGTGGCAGAGGATGCTGCCGGAAAGCTTTTTGCAGTCACCAAGGGGGCTCCGGATGTCCTTGTAGGAAAAAGCGCGTCCATCATTTGGGACGGCAAGGTTCAAAAGGCGAATGAATCCGCTTTTCAAGCAGTGGAAGAGGCGATTTCCGGGATGTCATCGAATGCCCTCAGGACCATCGCCATCGCCTATAAGCCACTAAGCGGACAATCATTGGATTTATTGACAGAGACCATGGTTGAAAAGGAAGTGACGTTCATAGGGCTTCAAGGAATGATCGATCCTCCTCGTCCCGAAGTGAAACAGGCGGTGAGGGAATGCCGTGATGCGGGAATCAAAACCGTGATGATCACCGGCGATCATGTATTGACGGCCAAAGCCATTGCCAAACAGCTCGGTATCCTGAAGTCGAACGACAGGGTGATGGACGGTAAGGCGCTGAATGAGATGGAAGTGGAAGAGCTTGAGGAAATCGTTGAAGATGTCTCGGTATTCGCCAGGGTATCACCCGAGCATAAATTGAAAATCGTGAAAGCCCTGCAAAACCGTGGACACATCGTAGCGATGACAGGAGACGGGGTCAACGATGCCCCGGCCATTAAGACATCAGATATCGGGATTGCCATGGGGATCACCGGTACAGATGTGGCGAAAGAATCATCATCCCTCGTCCTCCTTGATGACAACTTTGCTACAATCAAATCGGCCATCAAAGAGGGGCGGAACATTTACGAAAACATCCGTAAATTCATCCGCTATCTCCTCGCCTCGAACGTGGGGGAGATCCTGGTCATGTTGTTTGCCATGCTTTTGGCCCTTCCACTGCCGTTGGTGCCGATCCAGATCCTTTGGGTCAATTTAGTGACGGATGGACTGCCTGCCATGGCCCTTGGCCTTGATAAGCCCGAAGGAGATGTGATGAAGCGGAAACCGCGTCATCCGAAAGAAGGCGTCTTTGCAAGGGGGCTCGGTTGGAAGGTCGTTTCGAGGGGGTTCTTAATTGGTGGTGTCACCCTGCTTGCGTTCATCATCGCTTATCATCAGCACCCGGATCAGCTCGAGTACGCACAGACGATCGCGTTTGCGACCCTGGTCCTCGCACAGCTCATCCACGTATTCGATTGCCGCAGTGAAGTATCGGTGTTCTCGAGGAACCCATTCGGCAATATGTACCTGGTCTGGGCCGTCCTTTCGTCCCTGTTGTTGATGCTGGTCGTCATCTATCTGCCGGGTCTTCAGCCGATTTTCCACACCGTGTCCATCGAGCCGAGGGACTGGCTGCTGATCGTCGGCTTAAGCTCCATCCCGACGTTTTTACTGGCAGGTTCATTTTTTGCAAGAAAAAAACAATAGAATATGATATAATCCATAAGGTAATAGAGTTTGTTCTCTATTACCTTTTTTATAAGCTGGAGCGGGCTGCCATCAGGTGACCCCGTATAGAAAATCGACAGGCACGTCGCATAGATTGGGTGTGATTGGAATGGTCATCAGCATGACAGGCTTTGGACGGAGCCGGATTGAATCGGAGAGAAATACCGTCATTGTTGAAATGAAAACCGTGAACCATCGATTCAGCGAGTTCAATATCCGTATGCCGCGCCAACTCATGAAGCTTGAAGATAAGATCAAGAAGGAGCTCTCCACCTTTATTAGCAGGGGGAAAATCGATCTGTTCATCGATATTTCCGGCGGAGGTCTCATACATAAGAATTTACATATTGACTGGGGACTCATTGAGGATTATCATCAGTTAGTAAATAAAGTGAGGGAAACATACGCCCTCAAGGGTGATATCGCCCTGTCGGACCTTCTCGGCAGAGGAGAATTCGTTACGGTCGAAGAGACGGAAGAGGAGAATGCCGAGCTTGACGATCTGGTCATGGAGGCAGTCCGGAAGGCTTCCGTTGAATTAAGGAAGATGAGGGTGGAGGAAGGCAAGGCGCTTCATGCCGATTTCCTTGCCCATCTTGGACAGATCCGGACCTGCCTTGGCGAACTTACTGCCCACGCACCCGCTGTCACCCTGCAATACAGGGAACGGCTCAAGAAACGAATACGGGAATGGAGCGAGGGAGATCCCGACGAGGCAAGGCTCCTGTCCGAAGTGGCCATATTTGCAGATAAATCAGACATAACCGAAGAGTTGACGCGTCTCGGGAGTCATCTTCAGTACTTTCATGCCACCTTGGATGAGGACGGTGTGATGGGACGAAAACTGGATTTCATCATTCAGGAGATGAACCGTGAAGTGAACACGATCGGCTCCAAAGCAAATGACTCCAGCATTTCCGCACTGGTGGTCGAGTTGAAATCGGCACTTGAGAAAGTGCGGGAGCAGGTCCAAAATGTTGAATAAGAAGTTTAGTTTCCCCAAGAACGGGCGAGACTAAACTATTGATTAGGAGGAGCGTCATGTCAATCAAGCTCATCAATATAGGCTTTGGGAATATTGTATCAGCAAATCGAATCATATCGATCGTCGGACCTGAATCAGCGCCCATCAAGCGTCTGATGCAGGATGCGAGGGATCGGGGAACATTAGTTGACGCTACATACGGAAGAAGGACGAGGGCCGTCATCATCACAGACAGCGATCATGTCATCCTGTCGGCCGTCCAACCCGAGACCGTTGCCCATCGAGTGACTGATAAAGAGGATTTAATAGAAGAAGGGCAGGGTAAATAAATGAAAGAAAAAGGATTGCTGATCGTGCTATCCGGACCTTCCGGAGTAGGGAAAGGGACAGTTCGAAAGGCGATTTTTTCCCAGGAAGATACGAAATTTGAATATTCCATTTCCATGACAACACGCCATCCGCGTGAGGGGGAAGTGGACGGCGTGGACTATTTCTTCAAGACAAGGGAAGAATTCGAAGCGCTGATCGAGCAAGGCAAGCTTTTGGAGTACGCCGAGTTTGTCGGGAATTACTACGGCACGCCCGTTGACTATGTCCGGCAGACACTTGACGAAGGAAATGATGTATTCCTTGAGATCGAGGTCCAGGGTGCCCAGCAGGTCAGGGACAAATTTCCTGAAGGGCTGTTCATCTTCCTTGCACCGCCAAGCCTGTCGGAACTTCAGAACCGGTTGGTCACACGGGGGACGGAGACGGATGATCTCATCCAGGGCAGGATGAATACCGCCCGCAAGGAGATCGAAATGATGAATCTCTATGATTATATCGTCGAGAATGATCAAATCGAACATGCCGTCGGCAAGATCAAGTCCATCGTGCAGGCCGAGCACTGCAAGCGGGAACGTGTACAACAACGCTATCTAAATATGCTGGAGGTTGAGTGAATGTTATATCCATCTATTGATTCACTAATGAAAAAGATCGATTCGAAATACTCGTTGGTCAGCGTGGCTGCCAAAAGAGCACGGGATCTACAGGATAAAAAGGACTTCCGCATGGAAGAATATGTGTCGGAAAAGTACGTAGGTAAGGCCCTTGAAGAAATCCACTCCGGCCACTTGTCCATGAAAGAAAGAGACGAAAAAGCCATCTATGAAGATGAATAAATCTCATCCGTACGGCGAATAGGAAATGAAAAGGGTTGCACCGGGAAGTGATGAACTTTTCCGGTACAGCCCTATTTTCTTTTTGCGGCAATATCCTTCATAATAGAGGCTATGAATAGATTAGATAATGGAGGCAATGAACGATATGGGGAAAAATATACTATTATGCGTGACCGGTGGGATCGCCGTATATAAAGCAGCAGCCCTTACGAGTAAGCTTGTACAGGCGGGCTTCGAAGTGAAGGTGATGATGACGGAATCCGCGAGGGAGTTCGTTTCGCCCCTCACGTTCCAGGCGTTATCTCGTCAGGATGTCTACTGGGATACGTTCGATGAGAAGATTCCATCGAAGATTGCCCATATCGACCTGGCCGATTGGGCAGACCTTGTCCTCGTGGCACCTGCTACGGCTAATATGATCGGGAAACTCGCAGGCGGTATCGGAGATGATATGATCTCTACCACGTTGCTTGCGACAGAGGCCGACATTTGGATCGCTCCTGCCATGAACGTCCATATGTATGATCATCCTGCAGTCAAAAGGAATATTGCCACCCTGCATGAGGACGGCTGCCGATTCGTTGAACCGAGTGAAGGGTACCTGGCTTGCGGATACGTCGGTAAAGGCCGCCTGGAAGAACCTGAAAAGATCGTGGAGTTGATCACCCGTCATTTTCATGCTCCGACAGAACAGCCACTTAAAGGGAAGAACGTCCTTATTTCTGCCGGTCCGACTAGAGAAATCATTGATCCTGTCCGGTACTTCTCGAACCGCTCTACAGGAAAGATGGGATTTGCCATGGCTGAAATGGCCGTGAACATGGGTGCCGATGTCACCTTGGTATCAGGCCCGGTCAATCTGTCTTCGCCGCGTGGGGTGCGTCTCATCGAGGTAACGACGGCAGAGGACATGTATGATGCCGTACTTGCGCATTTCGAGGATGCAGATATCGTGGTGAAGAGCGCGGCGGTCTCCGATTATCGTCCAGTGGAAGTCTATGCTGAAAAAATGAAAAAACAAGATGGTAATCTGGTTATCGAGTTCGAACGGACAAAGGATATCCTTATGGAGCTCGGAAAAAGGAAGGACGGCCAATATCTTATCGGGTTTGCTGCCGAAACGTCCAATATTGGTGAATACGCCAAAGGGAAGCTCGAGAGAAAAAGAGCTGATATGATCGTGGCCAACAATGTGAGCGAAGAAGGATCAGGTTTCGGGACAGATACGAATAAAGTAACCATTGTCACGGAAGACGGCATTCGCGAATTGCCGATGCTCTCAAAGTCCAAAGTGGCGGAAGAAATACTCCTTGAAGCACTGCGACGGATGGATTCCGAATGAAAAATGTAGCAAGTGTCATCGTGGATGTTGCTGCCATGCAGACAGACCGCTGCTTTGACTACCTCATACCCGGGGAATGGACCGGGAGCATCCTGCCCGGTATGCGGGTCGTCGTTCCATTCGGCCCCAGGAAAGTTCAGGGATTTGTCATGGAACTGAAAGAAAAGAGTGAAGTGGCGAAACTCAAGCCGATCAGCGAACCGATGGATTTGAAACCGGTACTCAACAAGGAGCTTCTAACCATGGCGGATTGGCTGACGGAGAACACGCTGTGCTTCAAAATCTCCGCCCTCCAGGCCATGCTGCCGGCCGCCATGAAAGCGAAATACGAGAAACAACTCGTAGTGGAAAACGGTCTTCAGGTTGAAAACCTGCCCGAACCACTCAGACCCCATTTCCCTAAAGGGACCGCCCAATGGAAATCCATTGAGGCCGCTGGTTTACTCCCACTGGCTCAACAGGGGGTCAAAAATGGCATCTTGGAAGTCGTGTACAAGGTGAAAGGGAAAACGAATAAAAAGATGATCAGAAAGATCTACCTAGGCATCTCCCCTGAAACTGTCGAAACAGAAGCCTCCGCCCTCCCGCCACAGGCGAAGAAGCAAAAGGATGTCCTCATGTTCTGGAAGGATCACGCTGATCAGGGCTTCACGATCAAAGAGCTTTCTGAGCGGGCAGGTACGACGGCATCCACCATCCAATCCATGGTGAAAAAGGGACTCCTCTTGCAACGGGATGAAGAGACTTACCGGGATCCATACGAAGATCGGACGTTCAAACAAACCTCTCCGCTTCCGTTGACGGATCAACAAGGGAAGGCAATCACCCCCATCCTTGATAGAATTGAATCCGGCATTCAGGAAACCTTCCTTCTTTTCGGGGTGACAGGGAGCGGGAAGACAGAGATCTACCTGCAATCGATCCAGCGGGTACTTGAACGGGGTAAGGAAGCGATCGTGCTTGTTCCTGAAATCGCCCTTACTCCCCAAATGGTGAATCGTTTCAAAGGGAGATTCGGCGATGAAGTTGCCGTACTTCACAGCGGGCTATCGTCAGGAGAGAAGTATGACGAGTGGAGGAAGATCGAGCGGAAGGAAGTCCGTGTGGTGGTGGGAGCAAGGTCTGCTGTATTCGCACCGTTTGAGAACCTTGGGATCATCATCATCGATGAAGAGCATGAGACCAGCTATAAACAAGAGGAAAACCCCCGCTATCATGCACGTGATGTCGCCATTTGGCGAAGTGAGTACCACGGGTGCCCCGTGGTTCTTGGAAGTGCGACGCCGTCATTGGAATCATTCGCCAGGGCATCAAAAGGAGTGTATACCCGTTTGAACCTCAGCAAAAGGATGAATGAAGGCCCCTTGCCATCAGTCGACATTGTCGACATGAGGGAAGAACTCCGTGAAGGGAACCGCTCGATGTTTTCGAGGACTCTGTTTGAAAAACTGGAGGACCGACTCTCAAAAGGAGAGCAGACGGTGCTGTTCCTCAACAGGAGGGGCCACTCATCCTTCATCATGTGCAGGGACTGCGGATATGTCGTCCAGTGCCCCAACTGTGATATATCGCTGACGTACCACCGCTTCTCCAACGGAATGAAATGCCACTATTGCGGCTATGAAGAGCGTGTACCGGAGACCTGTCCGGAGTGTACCAGCGAACATATCAGGTATTTCGGGACGGGAACGCAGAAGGTGGAGGAGGAGCTCACTAAGCTGCTCCCTCAAGCACGGATCATCCGGATGGATGTGGATACCACCACGAGGAAAGGTTCCCACGAAAGGCTGCTGACTTCCTTTGGGGAAGGGAAGGCCGATATCCTCCTTGGAACCCAGATGATTGCGAAAGGATTGGATTTTCCCAACATCACCCTTGTCGGTGTCCTCAGTGCAGACACGATGCTCCATATACCCGATTTCCGTTCTGCGGAGAAGACGTTCCAGCTTCTGACACAGGTGAGCGGCAGGGCGGGGCGGCACTCCCTCCCCGGTGAAGTCGTTATCCAGACATACACACCGGAGCATTATTCGGTTGAACTCGCTTCAAACCATGACTATGAGCGTTTTTATGATCAGGAGATGGTGATGAGGAAAATGGGGTCCTACCCTCCTTTTTATTATATTTCCCTTGTCACGATCAGCCACGAAGACCTTATGAAGGTAGTGGATGTATCCGAGAAAATGACGGGGTTCATCAGGAGCAGATTATCCGGTACGACGAAGATTCTCGGCCCTGTTGCCTCTCCAATCCCCAGAATCAAAAATAGATATCGATACCAATGTTTGATAAAATACAAGCGGGAACCGCGACTGGCGGAAACGCTCAAGACGCTGCTGGAACAATTTCATCAGCAATATGCCTCACAAGGCCTCACAATCAGCATCGACGTGAATCCATACGTCATGATGTGACCTTACCGGCGAAACAAATATAGAAAGTTGGAATTTGAATGGCTGTATTACCGATCGTCATGCATCCCGATCCGATCCTCGTAAAGCGATGTGAGCCGGTGAAGGAGTTTGATAAAAAATTGAAGAAGCTTCTTGATAATATGTATGAAACGATGATCGAAGCAGATGGTGTCGGACTTGCCGCACCTCAAGTGGGAGTGGATCTCCAAGTGGCCGTAGTTGATATTGGGGATGAGTCAGGCACGATCGAACTCATCAACCCAGAAATCTTCGAGCATTCTGGCGAGCAGACCGATCTTGAAGGGTGCCTGAGTTTCCCGGGTCTTTTCGGGGAAGTGAGCCGTCCATACAGCATCTCCTTCAGGACCCAGGACCGGAAGGGAAGATGGCTTGAAGGCAGGGCTGAAGGCTTCCTTGCCCGTGCGATCCAGCACGAAATCGATCATTTGCATGGTGTCCTTTTCAATACAAAGACCGAAAAGCTCCTGACGGAAGATGAATTAGAAAGGTTTGAAGAAGAATGACCAAAGTGATTTTTATGGGGACCCCGGATTTTTCCGTCCCCGTCCTGAAAGCGTTGATCGAGAACGATTATGAAGTGGTCGCCGTTGTAACCCAGCCTGACCGGCCAGTGGGCAGAAAACGCATCCTCACGCCTCCGCCCGTCAAGGTAGAGGCTGAAAAACACGGTATCCCCATCTATCAGCCCGAAAAGATCAAGAATTCCGATGAACTGGAAGAGGTTCTCGCGCTGGAACCTGATTTGATCGTAACCGCAGCATTCGGCCAGATTCTTCCGAAGCGTCTGCTCGATGCACCCAAGCATGGTTGTATCAATGTCCACGCATCACTGCTTCCTGAACTAAGGGGAGGGGCTCCGATCCACTACTCCATCCTTCAGGGGAAATCATCGACTGGCATCACCATCATGTATATGGTGGAAAAACTGGATGCAGGTGATATCATCAGTCAGGTCGAAGTCGGGATTGAAGAAACGGATCACGTGGGGACCCTCCATGATAAGTTGAGCGAAGCGGGCTCAGCACTTCTGATCGAGACGCTCCCGAAGCTACTGGACGGCTCCGTGACACCTGTTAAACAAGAAGAAGAACAGGCTACGTTTGCGTGGAACATCAAGCGTGAGCAGGAAAAGATCGATTGGTCAAAACCTGGCAGTGAAGTATACAACCATATCCGCGGTCTGCACCCATGGCCCGTGGCGTATACGACCCTTGCTGGAGCCGTTATGAAAATCTGGTGGGGTGAAAAGGTGAGGGGGCATGGTGCGTCGGAACCCGGTGAGGTCCTCGCCATCGAAGAGGATGGATTCATCGTTTCAACAGGTGATGATACATCCATCAAAGTGACCGACCTTCAACCTTCGGGCAAAAAGCGGATGAGTGCGAAGGATTATCTCAGGGGCGCGGGTTCTCACCTCGCAGTCGGGAACAGGCTCGGTGAAGTCCATGAGTAAGAAGACCGTCCGGGAAGCCGCCCTGGAAGTAATTGAAGCCGTTGAAAAAAATCAATCATACAGCAATCTGCTGCTCAACCATGTAATCGAGAAGAACGATATCCCATCAAGGGACGTCGGTCTCCTCACCGAGCTTACATATGGAACGATCCAGCGGAAGATGACGCTGGACTATTATTTGAAGCCGTTCTTGAGAGGGAAGGTCGAAAGCTGGGTAAGGCAGCTCCTGCGCATGTCTCTTTATCAGCTGGTGTATCTGGATCGTATCCCAGATCGCGCCGTGTTCTATGAAGCAGTAGAAATTGCTAAAAAACGAGGACACAAAGGAATCTCCGGGATGGTGAACGGTGTGCTCCGTTCGGTCCAGCGGAAGGGGCTCCCGTCCCTTGAAGACATCCAGGATCCCATTGAGAGAGTATCCGTTGAAACAAGTCACCCACTATGGCTTGTGAAAAGATGGAGCGATCAATTCGGTCTCGAGAAAACGAAGGCCATGTGTGAAACGAATCTCCTCGCACCGAATCAGACGGCAAGGGTCAATCCGCTGAAAGGGACAAGGGAAGAACTTTTGGAAAGCCTCACCGAAAATGGGCACTCCGCTCAAGAAAGTCCCATCGTTCCTGAAGCGATTCAGTCCCTCAGGGGAAACCTGGCGAAAACGGATGAATACCGGAATGGAAGGTTGACGGTTCAGGATGAAAGTTCCATGCTCGTGGCTCATGCCCTTAAATTAGAAGAAGGCATGAGGGTACTCGATGCTTGTGCGGCACCAGGTGGGAAAACGACCCATATCGCCGAGGTGTTGAAGAATACAGGTGAGGTGCATGCCCTTGACCTTCATGCCCATAAGGTGAAGCTCATCGCTGAAAATGCCGGTAGACTCGGTCTTGCCAATGTGCATGCACGCACCCTTGACAGCAGGAAAGCCGGAGAAGTATTTGAAGAAGAGAGCTTTGAGCGTGTCTTGGTGGATGCTCCATGTTCAGGACTTGGCGTTCTCAGAAGGAAGCCCGATATCAAGTATGCGAAGAAGGAACAGGATTTGAACTCCCTGCAGAAGATCCAGCTTGATATTCTTGATGCTGCATCCAGACTGCTGAAAAAGGACGGGATCCTTGTATATAGTACGTGTACGGTGGACCAAAATGAAAATGAGGGGACCGTGAAGGAATTCCTGAGTCAACACCCTGAATTTGAACCCCATCCCCTTGATGGGATGCCGGAAGCGGTAGAACCATTCGTACAGGGTCATCTGCTGCAGGTATTCCCGCAGGATTTCGGAGGGGATGGATTCTTCATCTCATGCTTCAGGAAGAAAAATGGATAAGCGTCTTGTAAAGCAGGAAAATTCGCCATCGGAGTCGTAAGAGTAGTAAAGCCTTCTTTGACGGAGGAAAGAGGGGAAGCCCCTTTCCTTCACGGGGAAGTGCCAGTAGAGACGAGGTGACCTATGTGAAAACGGTATATTATTCGGATAAAGGGAAAGTGAGACAGCTTAACGAAGACAGTGCAGGTGTATTTGTCAATGGACATGGAGACTACCTGGCAGTGGTAGCGGACGGGATGGGCGGCCATCGTGCAGGTGACGTTGCCAGTCAGCTGACCATATCATTCCTCGATGAGCGTTGGGGGCAGACGGAAAAGTTCCATACGGCAGATGAAGCAGAAAATTGGTTAAGGGCGACCATTGCAGACGTCAATCGGGAAGTTTTCACGTATGCTCAATCCCATTCCGATTGTGAAGGAATGGGGACGACACTTGTCGGAGCCATCTGCACATCCCTCTTCGCCACTGTGGTGAATGTCGGAGACAGCAGGGGCTATATCCTCAACGAAAACGGCTTCCATCAGCTGACAGAGGATCACACCCTTGTCAACGAGCTTGTAAGGAGCGGAGAGATCACGAAGGAAGATGCGGAGCATCATCCAAGGAAGAATGTCATCCTGAGGGCGATCGGCACAGAAGCGACCATCAGCATGGATATCAAGACGATCATGTTTGAAGAAGAAGATGTGCTGCTATTATGCTCCGATGGACTATCCAATAAAGTATCGGAAAGAGAGATGCAGCGGATTTTGGTTGAAGATCATCCACTCTCGGATAAAGGGGAAGCTCTGGTACATCGCGCCAATGAATACGGCGGAGAAGATAATATTACTGTAGTGATCGTTGAGTATGCCGCTGTAACGGAAAGCGGGTGATCGTATGATGAATGGAAAGCGCATCAGTGGCCGCTACAAAATTATCAAACTGATCGGCGGGGGCGGCATGGCCAATGTTTATCTTGCCCATGATATGATCCTTGACCGTGAAGTCGCCATCAAGACGCTGCGGCTGGATTTCGCCAATGAAGAGGAGTTCATCAAGCGCTTCCAGCGGGAAGCCCAATCCGCCACAAGCCTGACCCATCCGAATATCGTCAGCATTTATGACGTTGGTGAAGAGGACGACTTGTCCTATATCGTGATGGAGTACGTGCATGGCATGACCTTGAAGCAGTACATACAGCAACATTCTCCCGTGGATGTGGAAAAAGCGATCGATATCATGAAGCAGTTGACCATGGCAATCGCACACGCCCACCAGAATCATATCATCCATAGGGATATCAAGCCCCATAATATCCTTCTCGACGAAGAAGGCAATGTCAAAATCACCGATTTCGGAATCGCCATGGCATTGAGTGCCACTTCCATCACCCAGACAAACTCTGTTCTCGGGTCCGTTCACTATTTGTCCCCTGAGCAGGCAAGGGGAGGGATGGCGACAAAGAAATCGGATATCTATTCCCTCGGGATCGTCATGTTCGAGCTGTTGACCGGCCGCCTGCCGTTTTCAGGTGAATCGGCGGTATCCATCGCCTTGAAGCATCTGCAATCCGAGACGCCTTCCATGAAACGATGGGCACCGCATATCCCTCAAAGCGTCGAGAATATCGTCCTGAAGGCTACGGCAAAAGATCCATTCAGAAGATATGAAAACCTCGATGAGCTACAGGAAGAGCTTAAGACATGCCTTGACCCCGGTCGTCTGGACGAACCGAGATTCAGCGTACCCCTGGATGATGAGGCAACGAAGGCCATCCCGGTCATAACCGACCAGAATGCCCACTCCAATCTTGACGATACCATCGTCCATCATCAATCAACACCTGAAGAGATGGAAACGAAGCCCTCAGCACCAGTGGTGGAAGCGAAGAAAGGCAAGAAAGATAAGAAGAAAAAGAAAAAACCGAAAGACAAGAATAAGAAGAAGTGGCCGATTCTGATCGTTTCCCTCTTTTTCCTCTTGGTTCTTCTCGGTGCAGCAGCCGTCTACTTCGTTCCGGGTCTCCTCGGACCGAAGGAAATCGAGGTTCCGGATGTATCCGGCAAGGAATCAGCTGAAGCGGCATCCCTCATCGTGTCTCAAGGGTTTGTGGTAGGCAAGACAGAAAAACAGCCGAGCGAGACCGTTCCTGAAGGTGAAGTGATCAAAACCAATCCGAAGGGCGGAAGGACGGCTAAAGAAGGCTCGACCATCGATCTCTTTGTCAGCTCGGGAAAAGAAAAAATCGAGATGAAGGATTATACAGACGCCATGTATGATGAAGCAAAAAAGGATCTCGAGGAGCTTGGGTTTGAGGTCGAGAAGGAAGAAGTGAATGATCAGGCGGAGGAAGGGACCATCCTTCGACAGGATCCATCGGAAGGTGAGGAGGTCATCCCCGATGAAACCACGGTCACACTAACCGTAAGCTTGGGCCCTGTGTCATTCGACCTCAGGGACTTGACCGGTTTCGACAGCAAGCTTCTTGAAGAGTACGAGGATTTAAGAGGCATCTCGATTGAGAAGAGCGCAGAGGCTTATTCGGATAATATCCCGGAAGGCAGCGTCGTCTCCCAGGAAACGAAAGCCGGCACGCCGATCTTTGAAGGTGACGTCATTTACGTGACGATTTCAAAAGGCCCGGACCCGGCTCAACAGAAGGAAGAGGAAGAGGCTGCTGCGTCAAAAACGACGAAAGAAGTGCCTCTTGAGCTTTCGATCCCCTATGAAAAAGAAGACGGGACCCCTCAATCCGTCGATATTTATATAGAGGATGCCAACAAGAAGTTGGATGACAGCGACCAGCTTCTGGCCATCACGGAAGAAACCTCTGTTACATTGACCTTCACCCTTGAAGAGGGGCAAGAAGGTAAGTATAAAATCCTTCTCGATGGCGAGGAGTATAAAGAAGGTACAGTGGAATATCCTAATGATTGATAAGAAATAGTCCTCGTTGGGACTGTCTCCGTCTTAGACGGGACAGTCCCATTATTTTCGATTATAATGAGGGTATAAACCAGAACGGAGGTAGCGAATGGCTGAAGGGAAAATTGTGAAAGCGCTCAGCGGTTTCTATTATGTACTTTCTGAAGGGACTGTCACTCAATGCAGGGGCAGGGGGAACTTCAGGAAAAATAAAATCACCCCCCTTGTTGGGGATCACGTTGAATTTCAGGCGGAAAATGAGACCGACGGATACATATTGAAGGTTTTTGAACGGAAGAATGAGCTCGTCCGGCCTCCGATTGCCAATGTGGATCAAGCAATCCTCGTCTTTTCGGCAAGTGAGCCGGATTTCAGCACGACACTCCTGGATCGATTCCTCGTACTGATCGAGAGTAAGGAGATCGACCCGCTCATCTGTATCACCAAAATGGACCTTCTTTCAGAAGGGGAGACGGACAAGATTCTCCAGTACGCAGACGACTATCGCAGGATGGGGTATGAAGTGCTGACGACTTCCTCGAAAACGGAACAGGGCGTAAAAGAACTCGCCCCGTATCTCAGGGATAAGATTTCGGTGTTTGCGGGCCAATCCGGCGTCGGGAAATCCTCTCTGCTCAACGCGCTTGATCCCGAACTCGATCTGAAGACCGCCATGATTTCAAGCCATCTTGGAAGGGGAAAGCATACGACGCGACATGTGGAGCTCATCCACGTAGACGGAGGGCTCGTGGCGGATACCCCCGGTTTCAGTTCCCTGGACTTCACGGAGCTTGATGAATCCGATTTGCCGCTATGTTTCCCCGAAATGGCAGCTGCCTCTGAGGCATGCAAGTTCAGGGGGTGCCTGCACGTGAATGAACCAAAGTGTGCAGTGAAAGAAAAAGTGGAGGCGGGGACGATCCCTGCCTACCGATACGACCACTATTTATCGTTTCATCAGGAAATCAAAGAAAGAAAGCCGAGGTATTAATCATGAAGATTGCACCATCGATTCTATCAGCAGATTTTTCTAAGTTAGGGGAGGACATCCGCGAGGTTGAAGCGGGTGGAGCGGATTACATCCATGTGGATGTGATGGATGGTCATTTTGTACCGAATATCACGCTGGGACCACCGATCGTCAAAGCCATCCGTCCGATTACAGGACTTCCCCTCGATGTCCATCTGATGATTTCGGAACCGGCCAAGTATGTGGACGCGTTTGTCGACGCAGGGGCAGATTATATCACCGTGCACGTTGAAGCGGATCCCCATATACACAGGACCATCCAAATGATCAAAAATCGGGGAGTGAAAGCAGGCGTCGTCCTGAATCCAGGCACACCGGCAGAGCTGATCAAGCCGGTCCTTGCCGATCTTGATATGGTACTCCTCATGACGGTCAATCCAGGGTTCGGCGGTCAGGCGTTCATTCCATCCGTTGTCACTAAGATCAAAGAGATCAGGGAGTTGGCCGATGAACTGAATCCATCCCTTGAAATCGAAGTAGACGGTGGAATCAATCCCGAGACCATCGCGGTTTGTGCCGAAGCCGGAGCAGATGTATTCGTGGCAGGATCAGCCATTTATAATCAAAGCGATCGAAAAAAAGCAATTGAAGACCTTAAAGCAGCGGCTTCTGCAGGGAAAGCAGAGTAGCCTCCCTACTGGAAAGGGGGACCCTATGAAAATCTCAATCTTGGCAGGAGGACCGACTCAGTACCTTCCGCCCCTTAACACGGACCCTGCAGATGGCCACAAATGGGTCGGGGTGGACAGGGGGGTGTTCACCCTCCTGGAAAAGGGGATCGAGCCTCACGTGGCCTTTGGTGACTTTGATTCAGTCAGCCCCGTGGAATGGGATGCGATTTCTTCCCGCGTCGAAGAAGTGAATCGCTTTCGCCCGGAGAAGGACGAAACCGACCTCGAACTCGCTTTGAACTGGGCAGCTGAGCAGGGACCCGAGGAAATCACCATTTACGGAGCAACCGGCGGCCGGCTGGATCATTTCATGGGAAATGTGCAGCTTCTTCTTAAAGATGAGATTCAGGGAATCACAGTGCGCCTGGTTGATTCCCTGAATGAAATGTTCATAATAAGGCCGGGGGAGCATGTGGTGGAAGCTAGTCCCCGCTACACCTATATTTCATTCATACCGATCAGCCCCGCTGTGAAGGGACTGACCCTGTCCGGCTTCAAATATCCCCTCACCAACCGGAATATTTTCTGGGGATCCACACTATGTATTAGTAATGAACTTATACAATCGCATGGTACTTTTTCTTTTTCCGACGGCATAATAATGGTGATAAGAAGCAGGGATGCTTCTTGACCCAAAAGTGTAGATCGGCTTGTATAAGCGATTTGTAACGAGTATGTTCTATAGATTGTGGGGAGGGACTTGAAAATGCGTTTCTATACAATCAAATTACCGAAATTTCTTGGAGGCCTTGTCAGGGCCATGCTGGGGACGTTCAAGAAAGAATAGCGTATGGAGGCGGGAAACCGTCTCTTTTTTTATTCTGTCTTCTGTAGAAATGGGGAGTCAAAGGCAGTTGTTTAACTGCAGTTGTCGTCTGTTCAGCATGGGATGGAAGAGAGAGTTATGCATTGCCGCAGGGCAGCTTAATACCCGGTCTTGTGCTTGGAGTCCAGGTGACATAGATCGGAGCTCAAAAAGGCCAGGAACGCCTTTTCGGATGGATCGCCTTATGCTTGTCGGGTCAGACCAACCCGCCTCCGCTTTTCGTGATGTCTAGCTCCGGGGGCTTGAGGCTCGAGGTCATAAGTCAAAGATCTCAAAAAGGCACAGAACGCCTTTCCGAGATCTTCGCCTTATGCTTGTCGCCTCAGGGCAAGCCCCCTCCGCTTTTCTGTGTGTAAAGTATTTTTTCTTGAAAGGTTTTGATTGTGGTATTGCATTGTCGTTTGTTGTGTGATAAATTATTAAGGTATCTTTATGAAAAAAAAGCGAAATGTGAATCTGAAATTTACTTCAGCTTCTTGTTAGTGAGGAGGGAATATATTATGGCGAAACAATGCGTAATTACTGGCCGTAAAGCTAGCTCAGGTAACGCTCGCTCTCACGCGATGAATGCGAATAAGCGTACGTGGGGTGCTAACCTGCAAAAAGTTCGTATTCTTGTAGACGGTAAACCTAAAAAGGTTTGGGTTTCTGCAAGAGCGTTGAAATCAGGTAAAGTTGAACGCGTTTAATAATCAAGTTGAAAAGACGTCTAGCAGCTAGACGTCTTTTTTTCATGTTTGGCGCCTGATGATGCTTGGAGATAATGAGATAAGGGTGTCGCGGACGACGCCATGACAGTTTAGCTTTTAAAATAGGGTATTATATAGTAAAATGTTTGTAGCCAAGCATGTAAACGAAGGGGGATCACATTCCATGTCCATCGAAATGAGAACGCAGTACGGACAAATTGATATTACAAATGATGTCATTGCAATGATTGCTGGAGGTGCAGCGGTGGATTGCTACGGAATTGTTGGGATGGCTTCAAAAAACCAGATCAAGGACGGTTTCACCGATATTCTGCGCAAGGAGAACTTCACTCGCGGAGTGATCGTTCGACAGGAAGCAGAGGAAGTACATATTGATATGTATATTATTGTGAGTTATGGTACGAAGATTTCCGAGATTGCTCACAACGTACAATCCAAGGTTAAATATACCCTTGATAAAACCGTCGGCTTGGCGGTCGATTCAGTAAATATTTTTGTACAAGGGGTTCGCGTAACGAACCCGTAGTGAGGAGGAAGATTCGTGTCGATTACATCTTTGGAAGGAAAACGTTTTGCAGAAATGGTGCTTCAGGGGGCAAGTCTTTTGTCTGCGAATGCACAACTTGTTGATGCACTGAATGTTTTTCCTGTTCCTGATGGAGATACCGGAACAAATATGAATTTATCCATGACTTCCGGTGCGAAGGAAGTTCAAAAAAACATACAATCCCATATCGGAAATGTCTCCACCTCCCTTTCTAAGGGACTGCTGATGGGGGCGCGCGGTAACTCTGGCGTCATCCTTTCCCAGTTGTTCAGGGGATTCGGCAAGGCGATTGAAAGCAAATCCAGCCTTACGACAGAAGAGTTCACCCAAGCCCTCCAAGCAGGAGTGGATACAGCCTACAAAGCTGTCATGAAACCTGTAGAAGGAACGATCTTGACAGTGGCGAAAGATGCGGCGAAAAAGGGTGTTTCCGTTGCGAAAAACGAGAGCGATTTCATTAAGGTGATGCAGGCGATTGTCGAGGAAGGGCAGGCGTCATTGGACCGGACCCCGGATCTCCTTCCTGTCCTGAAGGAAGTCGGAGTTGTGGACAGTGGCGGTCAAGGACTGCTGTTCGTCTATGAAGGCTTTCTTGCAGAGCTGAAGGGGGAGAAGGTTTCTGAACGTGTGAACCTTCCATCCATGAACGATCTTGTGAGCGCTGAACATCACAAATCTGCCCAGGACTTCATGAGCACGGAAGATATCGAATTCGGGTATTGTACCGAATTCATGGTGCGCTTTGAAGAAGGAAAGAAATCGTTCGATGAGGAAGCGTTCCGTCAGGACCTCAGCGGGTACGGGGATTCCCTTCTTGTCATCAGCGATGAGGAATTGGCGAAAGTCCACATCCACTCGGAGGAACCGGGGAATGTCCTCAGCTATGGTCATCAATACGGAAGCCTCATCAAGATCAAGATTGAAAACATGAGGGAGCAGCACAGCTCCATCGTCGGTGAATCACGGCCCGCTGCAAAGGCCGATACCCCTAAAAAGGAAGTCGACTTTGCCATCGTGACCGTCGCCATGGGTGAAGGTGTGGCTGAACTATTCAGGAGCATCGGTGCCACTGTGGTGATCGAAGGCGGACAGACGATGAATCCAAGTACGGAAGATATCGTCAAGGCAGTGGAAGAAGTCAATGCCAAAAAAGTCATCATCATGCCGAATAACAAGAACATCATCATGGCAGCGGAGCAAGCGGCTGAAGTCCTTTCTCAGGAAGTTGCGGTCGTTCCGACCAAGACCGTCCCTCAAGGAATGTCTGCTCTCCTTGCATTCAATCCGGGTGCATCCGTTTCGGAAAACCAGGCAGGGATGTCTGAAGCAGCCAAACAGGTGAAAAGCGGTCAGGTGACATTTGCTGTCAGGGACACAAGCATCGACGGCATTACGATTTCCAAAGATGATTTCATGGGGATCGATGAAGGAAAGATTGTGATTGCAGAGAAAGACCTCAAGAAGGCGGCAACCGGTCTGCTTGAGCAAATGCTTGATGAAGATTCTGAGATTTTGACTATCATCTATGGAGAAGACGTTTCTGAAGAAGACGTCGAGGCACTTCAAGAGGATATCGAACAAAAATATGGGGAAGTGGAAGTGGAAGTTCATAACGGGAAGCAGCCACTTTACTCCTATATCTTCTCGGTCGAATAGGATGAAAGGAAGGGGACAGTCCGATTGGGCTCGTCCCCTTCAATTATCTCAAAATGAAGGGATAGAGGACGATGAAGTATAAAAGCGTATTTGATATCATCGGGCCGGTCATGATCGGGCCATCAAGTTCTCATACTGCGGGAGCCGCACGCATCGGGAGACTTGCCAGGGAGCTGTTCCGTCGCGAACCGAAATGGGTCAATGTTTCATTTTACGGTTCATTTGCAAAAACCTATAAAGGACACGGTACCGACGTGGCCATCATCGGCGGGGTCCTGGATTATGATACATTCGATGAAAGGATCATCAATTCAATCGAGACTGCCAGAACAAAAGGAATCAAGATCAGATTCAGGGAAGAAGAGGCCATAACGGATCACCCCAATACAGCCAGGATCCACATGGGGGATGAAGAAGGGGAAATTGAGCTCGTCGGAATATCCATCGGCGGCGGGAAAGTCGAGATCATTGAATTGAACGGGTTCGAACTGAAGCTCTCAGGACATCATCCGGCCATTCTCGTTGTCCATGATGATCGTTTCGGTGCGATTGCCGCTGTTTCTAATATCATTGCCAAGCATGAATTGAACATCGGGCACATGGATGTATCTAGGAAGGAAAAAGGTAAGATGGCATTGATGACGATCGAAGTGGATCAGCCAATTGATGAGGCTGTGCTCAAAGAACTGTCGTCTCTTTCCCATATTACCCAGGTGACCAAAATCACCGATTGAAGAATTGAAATATGATAGCGTTTACATTATGGAGGTAGACTTATGTTTCGAAATGTCGCAGAGTTGATTGAACTCGCAGAGAGCCAAAATAAAAAGATTTCAGATATCATGATCGAACAGGAGATCGAATTCACTGGTAAAACCTACGAAGAAGTCTATCAGCAGATGGAAACCAATCTGGAAGTAATGGAAAAAGCCGTTGCCCGGGGCTGGAAGGCGTCAAATCCCACTCAGGACTTACCGGAGGGGACGCTGTCCTTCTTCAAAAGTATATAGAATCGGGCAAGTCGTTGACCGGTGAAACGATCCTTGATGCCGTGAGTAAGGCTGTCGCCACCAATGAAGTGAATGCAGCCATGGGCACGATCTGTGCCACGCCGACTGCGGGTTCAGCCGGTGTCGTCCCCGGCACATTGTTTGCCGTCAAAAACAAACTGAATCCTACGAAGGAAGAAATGATCCGCTTCTTATTCACGTCCGGAGCATTTGGTTTTGTCGTGGCAAACAACGCCTCGATATCCGGTGCAGCAGGAGGTTGTCAGGCGGAGGTCGGTTCTGCGAGCGGTATGGCAGCGGCCGCCATCGTCGAAATGGCAGGAGGGACCCCGAGCCAGTCTGCCGAAGCCATGGCGATTACATTGAAAAACATGTTGGGGCTTGTATGCGATCCGGTAGCGGGGCTCGTTGAGGTTCCGTGCGTGAAGCGGAATGCAATGGGAGCGGCCAATGCAATGGTGGCTGCGGATATGGCCCTTGCAGGCATCACGAGCAGGATCCCGTGTGATGAAGTCATCGATGCCATGTATAAGATCGGTCAGACCATGCCGGTCGCTCTCCGTGAAACGGCACTGGGAGGCTTGGCTGCAACACCGACCGGGCGGGAACTTGAGGCGAAAATCTTTGGCGTGGCACTGAATAAACGTGACGATACGCAGTGAAGTGCCAACGGTTGAATCCCTCAAAGGGATAGGGTCAGAGACGGCGGTTCAATTACATGCAATGGGCATCCGGACCGTGGTCGATCTGATGGAGTATCTTCCGTACCGCTATGATGATTTCAGATTGAGGGATCTCGAAGAGGTCGCTCATGACGAGCGCGTCACCGTGGAAGGGAAAGTGCACTCGGAACCCGCCCTGATGTTTTACGGCAGGAAAAAATCCCGCCTTACTTTGAGGATCCTGGTAGGAAGGGTCCTCGTTCAGGCCGTATTCTTCAACCAGCCTTATTTGAAAAAGAAAATCAACCTTCATGATACCGTGACGGTCACAGGGAAATGGGATAAGAATCGTCAAATCATCACGGTCCAAAGCCATCAGCTAGGACCGCATAACAAGCAGGGAGACTTCGAACCGGTCTATGCATTGAAGGGTACGATCAAAGGGAATGCCCTGACCAAGTATATCAGGGCTGCGTTCCATGAATACGGTGAACTGATTGAAGAGATCCTCCCAATCTATTATCTTGAAAAATATAAGCTTTCAGGACGCCTTGATGCCCTTTATCAGATGCACTTTCCGGACTCTCCGCAAGCCATGAAACAGGCGAGGAGAAGGTTCGTGTTCGAAGAATTTTTGTTATTCCAGCTCAAGATGCAGGCACTGCGTAAATTCGAACGGGAACATTCGAACGGGATCAGCCAGCAGTATGATATCGAAAAGATCCAATCCTTCACGGATACCCTGCCGTTCCCGCTGACGAATGCTCAGAAGCGGGTGGTCAATGAGATTTCAGCGGATATGAAAAGCCCTTACCGCATGAATCGGCTCCTTCAGGGGGACGTGGGCTCCGGTAAGACCGTCGTATCTGCCATCGCCCTATATTCCTCGGTTACAGCAGGATACCAGGGTGCCCTGATGGTTCCGACTGAGATCCTTGCAGAGCAGCATGCTGACTCCCTCAGTGCGCTCCTTGAACCGACCGGGACCTCCGTCGCCCTGTTGACAAGTTCGGTGAAGGGCAAACGGAGGGCGCTACTCCTTGAAAAATTGAAGGAAGGGGAGATCGATATCCTGATCGGCACCCACGCCCTCATCCAGGGAGATGTGGAATTCGAGAACCTGGGTCTTGTCGTCACCGATGAACAGCATCGTTTCGGCGTCAATCAGCGGCGCGTGCTCAGGGAAAAAGGCGGGAGTCCTGATGTGCTGTTCATGACGGCTACGCCGATTCCGAGGACGCTTGCCATTACAGTTTTCGGTGAGATGGATGTGAGTATCATCGATGAAATGCCTGCAGGGAGGAAAGCCATCGAAACCTATTGGGCAAAGGAAGATATGCTCACAAGGGTCCTTGCCTTCATGGAAAAGGAACTGAAAGCCGGCAGGCAGGCGTACGTCATCTGTCCCCTTATTGAGGAATCGGACAAACTGGACGTACAGAACTCCATCGATGTTTACAATCAGCTCAGTCAGCATTTCCAGGGGCGGTTCTCCGTCGGCCTCATGCACGGGAGACTCCACCCTGATGAAAAAGAAGAAGTCATGAGGAGCTTCAGTCGAAATGAAGTACAAGTCCTCGTCTCCACGACGGTGGTGGAAGTCGGGGTGAATGTTCCGAATGCCACATTCATGCTTATTTATGACGCAGAGCGCTTCGGTCTCTCGACTCTTCATCAGCTGCGGGGACGGGTAGGGCGCGGGGATGATCAATCCTACTGCATTCTCCTGGCAGACCCTAAGACCGAAGTCGGCAAGGAACGGATGAAAATCATGACCGAGACGAATGATGGATTCGTCCTTAGTGAAAAGGACCTCGAACTGCGCGGACCGGGCGACTTCTTCGGCCGGAAACAAAGCGGCATGCCTGAATTCAAGGTAGCTGATATGATCCATGACTATAGAGCACTGGAGGTCGCAAGGGACGATGCGGCAACGCTCGCAAATTCAGACGCTTTTTGGAAAGACGACGAATATGCACCTCTCAGAAGGTACCTGGAAGATTCGGGGATCCTTGAAGGAGAGAAGCTTGATTAGACAGGGCAGATTGCAAGATTATCTCTTGCAATCTGCTTTTTTTGTCTATATACTACTATTAGTACCTAGTACTAATACTGGACGGTGTATATAATGAGACTTTCTAAGAAAGAGCGGCAGAATGCACTTGTGAATACAATCAAGGAAAATCCGTTCATCACCGATGAAGAATCGGCCGAGCGGTTTGGGGTCAGCGTACAGACGATCCGCCTTGATCGAATGGAATTATCCATCCCTGAACTCAGGGAACGAATTAAACATGTAGCTGAGAAGTCTTTTGAAGATGAAGTAAAGGCACTTCCGATCGAAGAAATCATCGGGGAAATCATCGATATCGATCTGGGGGACAGTGCCATCTCCATATTTGACGTAAAACCCGAACACGTTTTTGTAAGGAACGGAATTGCCAGGGGACATCATTTGTTTGCCCAGGCGAATTCATTGGCTGTTGCCGTGATCAATGATGACTTGGCGCTGACGGCCAAGTCATCGATCCGGTTCACACGTTCCGTCAAACAGGGGGACCGCGTGGTAGCGAAAGCGAAAGTGGTACATGCCCATGATCAAAAAGACCGCACAATGGTGGAAGTGAATAGCTTCGTTGGCGGAGAATTGGTGTTCACGGGTGAATTTGATATGTATCACTCCACCAAACCGGAGAAGGAGTGAATGAAAGAATGAAACTGGCCGTTGATGCGATGGGTGGAGATCATGCACCTAAAGAAATCGTACTGGGTGTGAAACGTGCACTGGAAGAATTCGATGATATCGAAGTCTTATTATATGGGAATGAATCACAAATCAAAGAATGGATCACACCAGGCGACCGCTTGACGATCATACATACAGATGAAGTGATCGAGGGAACGGATGAACCGGTCCGTGCCGTTAAAAGGAAAAAGAATGCCTCCATGGTCCTGATGGCCCAAGCCGTCAAGGATGGAGATGCCGATGCATGTATCTCAGCAGGTAATACGGGAGCGTTGATGACAGCAGGGCTCTTTATCGTCGGAAGGATCGAAGGCATAGAAAGACCGGCGCTGGCACCGACACTCCCGACTCTTGACGGGAAAGGATTCCTTATGTTGGACCTTGGGGCGAATGTTGATGCAAAACCTGAACATCTCGTTCAATATGCCATCATGGGGAGCATCTATGCAGAGAAGGTCAGGGGGATCGACAGTCCGAGGGTAGGTCTCCTGAATATCGGCACCGAAGATAAAAAAGGGAATGAACTCACGAAGAAAACCTTCCAGCTCATCAAGGAGGCACCGGTGAATTTCGTCGGGAATATTGAATCCCGCGACCTTTTGAACGGGCCCGCCGATGTGGTCGTGACAGACGGATTCACAGGGAATATGGTCCTTAAGACCATTGAAGGAACAGCACTGTCGGTCTTCTCCCTCCTTAAAGAGACACTGACATCATCGATGAAGAACAAGATTGCAGCAGGTATGATCAAAAACGATCTTAGAGGCCTGAAAAATATGCTGGATTACTCAGAGTACGGTGGAGCCGGACTCTTCGGTCTGAAAGCCCCTGTCATCAAAGCACATGGTTCCTCGAATGAGACCGCATTCTATAACGCCATGAGACAGGCGAGGGAAATGGTGCGCCATCAGGTAGCACAAACGATAAAAGAAGCTGTAATAGGGAGTGAAGAAAATCATGGGTAAAATCGCCTTCGTTTTTCCAGGGCAAGGATCACAAACAGTAGGGATGGGGCAGCAATTAGCCGATGCCCATCCTGAATCAAAGGAGTATTTCACTAAGGCTGACGAAGCTCTCGGCATCGATCTGTCTTCTGTCATCTTCGATGGACCTCAGGATACATTGACTGCCACATTCAACGCCCAGCCGGCCCTCCTCACAACGAGCATGGCCATCTTGGAGCGCCTGACATCTGCAGGCATCCGCCCTGATTTCACCGCTGGACACAGCCTTGGTGAATATTCAGCCCTCGTGGCTGCAGGTGCGATTTCATTCGAGGATGCCGTGGTGACCGTCAGGAAACGCGGTGAACTCATGGAGGAAGCCGTACCGAGCGGTGAGGGCACGATGGCCGCAGTACTCGGCATGGACCGCGCTGCCCTTCAAGAGGTAACAGAAGAGGTGTCGGCTGAAGGACATGCCGTGGATCTCGCCAATATGAACTGTCCGGGACAGATCGTGATTTCCGGTACGGTCAAAGGAGTGGAACTCGCTTCGGAAAAAGCCAAGCAAGCAGGGGCGAAACGGGTGATCCCGCTTCAAGTAAGCGGTCCTTTCCATTCCCGCCTGATGAAACCCGCTGCAGAAGATTACAAAGGTGTGCTGGACAGTAAAACATTCAATGAAGCGGTCGTTCCGGTCATTGCCAATGTGACCGCTGAACCGGTGACAAACGGTGAAGAAATCAAAGGCCTTCTTGTTCAGCAATTATACTCTCCTGTCCTTTGGGAAGATACAGTCGAGAAGCTTCTGGACCTCGGCGTTGACACCTTCATCGAAGTCGGCCCAGGTAAAGTTTTGTCCGGGCTTATCAAGAAAGTAAATAGAAGAGTGAAGACATATGCCGTTCAGGATGAGGAAACGTGCATCCAGACGATTGAAGCATTGAAGGAGGAAGCACAATGAACTTAGAAGGTAAAGTGGCACTGGTTACCGGGGCTTCCCGGGGAATCGGCAGGGAAATCGCCATGGAGCTTGCGCGTGAAGGCTGTAACGTTGTCGTGAACTATGCCGGAAGCGAAGCAAAGGCCCATGCTGTTGTAGATGAGATCAAAGCCCTTGGCAGGGATGCTGTAGCCTATCAATGCAACGTGTCGGACAGTGATGCGGTACAGGCGATGGTAAAGGAGACGGTTGGACGCTTCGGGCGCATTGATATCCTTGTGAATAACGCAGGGGTAACACGTGACAACCTGCTTATGCGCATGAAGGAACAGGAATGGGACGATGTCATCAACATCAACCTGAAAGGCGTGTTCCTCTGCACGAAGGCAGTCACCCGTCAAATGATGAAGCAGCGCAGCGGTCGGATCATCAACATTTCATCCATCGTGGGCGTAAGCGGCAATGCCGGACAGGCAAACTACGTGGCAGCGAAGTCCGGTGTGATCGGCCTTACGAAAACGTCTGCCCGTGAACTTGCCCCGCGCGGCATTACGGTAAATGCCATCGCTCCAGGCTTTATCTCTACGGATATGACAGACGAACTGCCAGAAGACATCCGTGAAGGAATGCTTTCCCAAATTCCTTTGAGCAGATTCGGCGAACCGAAGGACATTGCCAAGACCGTCTCCTTTGTCGCATCCGATGCTGCTGCCTATATGACGGGTCAAACCCTTCATATTGACGGTGGAATGGTGATGTAATTGCGGAAAAATTGATATTCTCCTTTTCAATCGGGGAGGTTATGCACTATAATACCTTGAGGGGAGGTGACAATAATGGCAGAAGTACTAGATCGCGTAACAAAGATCATCGTTGATCGTCTTGGTGTAGACGAATCACAAGTGAACCTTGAAGCTTCTTTCAAAGAAGATCTTGGAGCTGACTCCCTTGACGTAGTTGAGCTTGTTATGGAGCTTGAGGATGAGTTTGACATGGAAATCTCTGACGATGATGCTGAAAAAATCGGCACAGTCGGTGATGCTGTGAACTACATAAAAGCAAACACATAATTTTGGGGTCGACCAAGATGGTTTGCTTTCATGTGAACTTCATAAATCTTTGGTACAAGACACAATGACTTGGTAGAAGCTACTTTCTACCAAGTTTCTTTATGTCCGGCAACCCCGTGAAATTAACTTTTGCGAAAATGTTTTTTTTAGCATAAACTTGATTAGTATATAGTGAGAACATTTATAGCAAGGTGGAGTGCCTCATGCGCAAACAAAGCAGAAATAAAGGATTAGCAAACAAATATGATGGAAAGTTCAAAGCCTTTCAGGATGAACTCCAAATCCATTTCTCAGATGAAAAATTATTAAAGCAAGCGTTCACTCATTCATCTTATGTGAATGAGCATCGCCGGAAGCCTTATGAAGACAACGAACGCCTCGAGTTCCTTGGGGATGCGGTACTGGAATTGACCGTATCACAATTCCTTTTCAAAAAGTATCCCATGATGAGTGAAGGGGAACTGACTAAGCTCAGGGCAGCGATCGTATGCGAACCGTCCCTAGTGAAGTTCTCCAGGGAAATGAACTTTGGGGAATTGATCCTCCTTGGTAAAGGGGAAGAAATGACCGGGGGAAGGGAACGTCCCGCCCTCCTGGCAGATGTATTCGAAGCCTTCATCGGGGCACTTTACCTCGATCAGGGGCTCGACACGGTTGTCTCGATTCTTGAAAAGGTGGTTTATCCGAAGATCAATGCCGGTGCTTTTTCTCATGTGATGGATTACAAAAGTCAACTGCAGGAGCTCGTACAGAGGGGGAGTGCGGGTACGATCATGTACAGCATCCTTGATGAGAGCGGTCCTGCCCATAACCGTGAGTTCATTTCACGGGTATGCTTGAACGGCGAGGAGCTCGGGGTCGGCAAAGGCCGGTCTAAGAAAGAAGCAGAACAGAAGGCCGCCCAGAAAGCGCTCGAAAAGTTAAAACAAAAGCTTGATGTGAAATAGGGGGAAAGAAGATGTTCCTCAAACAACTAGAAGTGATGGGGTTTAAATCATTCGCAGAAAAGATTTCTGTGGAATTCGTGCCAGGGGTGACGGCGGTAGTCGGACCCAACGGAAGCGGTAAAAGCAATATCATCGATGCAGTCAGATGGGTTCTCGGGGAGCAGTCGGCCAAGAGCCTGAGGGGCTCGAAAATGGAAGATGTCATCTTCGGAGGCAGTGACTCCAGGAAGTCTCTCAATATAGCAGAAGTCACCCTGGTACTTGACAATGAAGATGGGACCCTTCCGATCGATTACAGTGAAGTGAGTGTCACAAGGCGCGTATACCGGTCGGGGGACAGTGAATACCTGCTGAACAGGCAGCCATGCAGACTGAAGGATATCATTGAACTATTCATGGATTCCGGACTCGGGAAGGAAGCGTTCTCCATCATCAGCCAGGGGAAGGTCGAGGAAATCCTGAACAGTAAGCCTGAAGAGCGCCGGACGATCTTTGAGGAAGCGGCCGGGGTCCTGAAGTATAAAACCCGGAAGAAAAAAGCCGAGAATAAACTGTTTGAAACACAGGAAAACCTAAATCGTGTCAACGATATCCTCCATGAACTCGAAGGGCAGGTAGAACCCCTTAAGATCCAGGCCTCCATGGCGAAGGACTTTTTGGAGAAAAAGGAAGAGCTCGAAACATTCGAAGTGTCCTTAACGGTCTATGACATTGAAGATCTACATAAGCAGTGGGAATCCCTGAGTGAAGAATTCGAGAGGCATGGAAGTGAAGAAGGCGACCTGTCGGCTGTCATCCAAGGGAAGGAAGCGGAACTGTCTGAGACAAGGGATAAAATCTCTGCTCTGGATGAATCGATCACCGGACTTCAGGAGGTGCTTCTGTCCACAAGCGAGGAACTTGAAAAGCTGGAAGGCAGGAAGCAGGTCCTCGTAGAGCGGAAAAAGAACTCTTCCACGAACGAAACACAGCTCAAACAGTCCATCGTGGAGCTTGAAGATCAAATCCGTGAAATGAAACAGGAGAAAGAGCGTCTCGAAACAGAACGGACCGGGCTTCAGGTGGAAGTCGACGAATCAAGGTCGGCACTAAAGGAGAAGCAGAATCAGCTCTCCCTTTTCAGTGAAAATATTGAAGACGTGATCGAATCCCACAAAAGTGACTACATTGAAAAATTGAATCAACAGGCATCCGCCAAAAACGAGATCCAGTACATCGAGCAGCAGCTCACGCAACAATCGGGACGAAGCGGGAGACTCGAAGCGGAAAACGAAAAATACATCACCCAGCGTGAAGAGCTTTATCGCGATCATGAAAAGCTGAAAGCAGAACTTGAGAGCCGTCAAATCGATATGGATCAGCATATCCAGTCGTACCGGGACGAGAAGCGGAATCTTGAATCAGCCCAAGCGAAATATGAGAAACAGGAAAAAACGCTCTATCAAGCCTATCAGTACCTTCAACAGGCCAAATCCCGAAAGGAAATGCTCGAGGAAATGGAAGATGACTACAGTGGTTTCTTCCAAGGAGTCAAAGAAGTCTTGAAGGCAAGAGACGGGGTTCTGGCCGGAATCGAAGGAGCCGTTGCAGAGCTCATTTCCGTGCCGAAGAAATATGAGGCAGCCATGGAAACGGCCCTCAGTGCATCCATGCAGCATATCGTCGTCGGAACCGAGCAGGACGGGCGCAAAGCCATCGCCTATCTCAAGCAGAACCAGTACGGCAGGGCCACCTTCCTTCCCATGAATATCATCAAGGGGAAATCCCTGCAGGCGGCACAGCTCTCCATGCTGAAAGGCCACCCTTCGTTTGTGGGCATCGGGAGTGATCTCGTCCAGTATGATGCGCGCTTCGAAAGGATCGTCTCCAATCTCCTCGGGCATGTCATCATCACCGAGGACCTCAAGGGTGCCAATGAAATAGCAAAGCTCATCCAGTATCGCTACCGGCTGGTGACCCTTGAAGGAGATGTTGTCAATCCTGGGGGATCCATGACGGGCGGAATGGTCAAGCAAAAGAAAAACTCGCTTCTATCACGGAAAACCGAGCTGGAAGAAATGAAGGTGAAGCTCGAGAGTATGGAAGAGCAGACCCGTACACTTCAGCAGTCCGTCAAGGATCTGAAGGAAGAGACAGCATACAGGTCGAAAAAGCTTGAAGAACTCCGTGTCAAGGGAGAAAAACTGCGACTGCAGGAACAGGATCTTCAATCCAGGCTCCGCGAGAACGAACTGAGCACGAAAAATCTCGATGAGAGATTGTCACTCTACGATATGGAAAAGCGTGATTTCAGTTCCATGGAAGAGCGCCATCACGCACGGAGAGAAGAACTAGAATCACTCCTGGTCAAAATCGGAGAGGACATTACGGCGCTTGATGGGAAAATTGAAGAATTGACGCGTCAAAAAAACAGTGACCGGTCATCCAAGGATGTTCTTACAAATGCCATAAGCGATCTGAAAGCCCATCTCGCGGGCAAGAATCAGCAGCTTCTAAGCGTTGTGGACCGTCTGGAACGGGTGGATTCAGCCGTTGTGGAGTCTGAGAAACGACTGTCAGCCCTCCTGGATGATCTCGAATGGCTTCAGCATCAAATGAAGGACAACTTCTCGGGTGAAGAGGATTTGACCGTGAAGGCGAAAGAATGCGCCGCTCAAAAACGGGAAACGTCTGAGCTCATCACGTCACGAAGGGATGAGCGATCGCGTCTTCAGCAACAGGCAGAAGAGGAAGATGTGAAATTGTCAGAGCTGAAGCGCAGGCACAAAGGCCTCTTGAATGCCCTGAAGGATGAGGAAGTCAAGATCAACCGTCTCGATGTAGAGCTTGAGAATCGTTTGGAGCACCTGCGTACAGAGTATATGCTGTCATTCGAGGCAGCCAAGGAGCATTACCCACTGACCGTCGACATCGATGAAGCGAGGAAAAAAGTGAAGCTGATCAAGCTTGCCCTGGAAGAACTGGGAACCGTCAATCTCGGGGCCATCGATGAGTATGACAGGGTGAAGGAAAGGTATGAATTCCTCCTGGATCAGAAAAATGATCTCACCGAGGCAAAGGATACCCTCTATCAGGTGATCCATGAAATGGATGAAGAGATGGTGAAACGCTTCGGAGAAACGTTTGCGTCGATCCAGTCCCAATTCGGCGAAGTATTCAGGGAGTTGTTCGGCGGAGGCCGTGCAGAGCTGAAACTGACCGACCCGAAAGATCTTCTTCGGACCGGGGTGGATATCGTGGCCCAACCGCCGGGCAAAAAACTTCAGAACCTCGGACTGATGTCGGGTGGTGAACGGGCGCTTACGGCCATCGCCCTGCTGTTCTCCATCCTGAAGGTAAGACCGGTGCCATTCTGCATCCTGGATGAAGTGGAGGCAGCCCTCGATGAAGCAAATGTGCAGCGTTTCAGCCAGTACCTGCGCAAGTTCAGTGATGATACACAGTTCATCGTCATCACCCACCGCAAAGGGACAATGGAGGAAGCCCATGTATTGTATGGCGTGACCATGCAGGAGTCCGGGGTTTCAAAACTTGTCTCCGTGAGGCTCCAGGAAACCCAGGAGCTATTGGAGGCGTAAAGGCCGCGCCAAGCAGGCCGAAATGAATATCTAAAGAATGGGGTAGATGGAACGTGAGTTTCTTTAAAAAGCTGAAAGACAAATTCACACAATCAAGCGACAGTGTGACGGGAAAGTTTAAAGACGGGCTGAGCAAAACCCGCAGTAACTTCACTTCGAAGGTGAATGACCTGGTCGCGAGATACCGTAAGATCGATGAGGAGTTCTTTGAAGAACTGGAAGAGATCCTCATCGGCGCGGACGTCGGGTTTGATACGGTCATGGAGCTCATCGATGAACTGAAGCTGGAGGTCAAAAGAAGGAATATTTCTGATCCCGTAGAAGTCCAATCCGTCATTTCTGAAAAATTGGTTGATATCTATCAGGGTGATGCAGAGGTATCAAGTGATCTGAGTATCCAGGAAGGCGAACTGACTGTTCTCTTGTTCGTCGGAGTAAACGGTGTAGGGAAAACGACGACGATCGGCAAGATGGCCCATATGCTCAAGAGCGAAGGGAAGAATGTCATCCTTGCAGCAGGGGATACCTTCAGGGCCGGGGCTATCGAGCAGCTTGAAGTGTGGGGTGAGCGTGTCGGTGTACCTGTCATCAAACAGGGGGCGGGAAGTGACCCTGCAGCTGTCATGTATGACGCTGTGCAATCGGCTAAGGCAAGGAAGGCCGACATCCTCATCTGCGATACAGCGGGACGGCTTCAGAATAAGGTCAACCTGATGAAGGAACTAGAGAAGGTCAAACGCGTCATCGAACGTGAAGTTCCGGGAGCCCCGCATGAGGTCCTGCTCGTATTGGATGCGACGACGGGTCAGAATGCCATGGTACAGGCCAAAACGTTCAAAGAAGCCACTGATGTGTCGGGGATCGTCCTCACGAAGCTCGACGGGACAGCCAAGGGCGGGATTGTCCTTGCGATCCGGAACGAACTTGATATTCCGGTGAAATTTGTCGGCCTCGGTGAACAGATGGACGATCTGCAGCCGTTCGATGCCGAAAAATATGTATATGGCCTGTTTTCAAATGAAGTGGACAACAATGAAGAATAAAGGAAAGTCCGGTTGATGTTTCGACCGGACTTTTTTATCCGTAAAAGCGAAAGTTTTTCATGGGGCAACCTTGACAAAGTCGCTTGAAATCTGTATTCTTCATATGTAAAGGTTTTTCACTTAACAAGGAGGGATGAACATGCTGGAGAAAACGACCAGGATGAACTATCTCTACGATTTCTACCAGTCACTACTGACTCCCAAGCAACGGAGTTATATGTCCCTTTACTATCTCGATGATTTCTCCCTCGGAGAGATTGCCGAGGAGTACAGCGTAAGCCGTCAGGCGGTCTATGATAATATCAAGCGGACTGAGGCCATGCTGGAAGAGTATGAAGAGAAACTTTTATTATTCAACAAGTTCCAAGAGCGGAATCTCATCCTGAATCGGTTGAGAAAAAGCCTTGAAGAGTCGGATATCGACTCTGCGGACTGTTTAAAACTGATTGACGACCTTGAAATTTTGGATTAGGAGGCGGCATGAATGGCATTTGAAGGATTAGCCGACCGACTGCAAGGCACAATACAGAAAATCCGCGGTAAGGGGAAGATCTCCGAAGCGGATGTTAAAGAAATGATGCGTGAGGTCCGTCTCGCCCTTTTGGAAGCAGACGTTAACTTTAAAGTGGTCAAGCAATTTGTCAAAAAAGTAAGCGAACGAGCCGTCGGGCAGGAAGTCATGAAGAGTCTGACACCGGGCCAGCAGGTCATCAAGGTGGTCAAGGAAGAACTGACCGAACTGATGGGCGGCGAGCAGAGTCAGATTGCTGTCTCCAAACGCCCTCCGACCGTCATCATGATGGTGGGACTACAGGGTGCCGGTAAGACGACGACCACCGGGAAGCTTGCGAACCTGCTTCGTAAGAAACACAATCGAAAACCTCTTCTTGTCGCGGCTGATATTTACCGTCCGGCTGCCATCAAGCAGCTCGAAACCGTCGGTAAACAGCTTGATCTGCCGGTATTCTCACTGGGAGATCAGGTCAGCCCCGTCGAAATTGCCAGACAGGCAATCGAAAAGGCGAAAGAAGAACACCATGATTATGTGCTGATCGATACGGCCGGCCGTCTTCACATCGATGAAAACCTCATGGGGGAGCTCAAGGATATCAAAGAGCTGTCAAACCCGGATGAAATCTTCCTCGTTGTCGATGCCATGACCGGTCAGGATGCCGTCAACGTAGCCGAAAGCTTCAATGAAGCCCTTGGCATCAGCGGGGTCGTCCTGACGAAGCTGGATGGGGATACCCGTGGTGGAGCGGCCCTTTCCATTCGTTCCGTCACAGAAAAGCCGATTAAATTCGTCGGTATGGGTGAGAAGATGGATGCCCTCGAGGCGTTCCATCCTGAGCGAATGGCATCAAGGATCCTCGGAATGGGTGACGTCCTCTCCCTGATCGAGAAGGCACAGGCCAACGTCGATGAAGAGAAGGCGAAGGAACTGGAGCAAAAGATGCGCACCATGTCCTTTACGTTCGATGATTTCCTCGAACAGCTCGGACAGGTGAAGCAGATGGGGCCGTTGGATGAACTCCTGAAGATGATGCCCGGCGCCAACAAGATGAAGGGGCTCGATAAGCTTCAGGTGGATGACAAACAGATCGTCCATGTGGAAGCAATCATCCAGTCCATGAGCAAGAAAGAAAAAACCAATCCTGAAATTATCAATGCGAGCAGGCGCAAACGGATTGCGAAAGGAAGCGGGACATCCATCCAGGAGGTCAATCGTTTGCTGAAGCAATTTGAAGATATGAAAAAAATGATGAAACAAATGAGCGGTATGCAGGGGAAAGGCAAGAAAAAGGGAATGAAATTCCCGTTCATGTAACCGATCTTAGCACTTTTTTTGAAGAAAAAAAGAACTGTTAAGAAAAAACCCTTTACAAACAAATTAGGTTTTTGATATCATACTATCTTGTGTGAAACTATTCGGAGGTGCTTTAATAATGGCAGTTAAAATCAGATTAAAACGTATGGGAGCAAAAAAATCTCCTTTCTATCGTATCGTAGTTGCAGATTCACGTTCACCACGTGATGGTCGTCAAATCGAAACAGTTGGAACATACAACCCGGTTGTTCAACCAGCTGAAGTGAAAATCGACGAAGAATTGGCTCTTAAATGGCTTTCAAATGGTGCGAAACCATCTGATACAGTTCGTAACCTATTCTCAAAACAAGGCATCATGGAGAAATTCCACAATGCCAAAAACAGCAAGTAATCGACTGATTTGATGAAAGATCTTATTCTGACGATTGTGAAACCCCTGGTCGACCATCCTGACGCTGTCTCGATCGAGATGGAGGAAGGACCCAATGGAATGACATACAAGCTTTCGGTGCATCCGGAAGATATGGGTAAAGTCATCGGCAAGCAAGGGCGCGTAGCAAAATCGATTCGAACTGTGGTATACGCTGCAGCAGGATCTTCACAACAGAAGAAAATCTTCCTGGAGATTGTGGAATGACCCGGTGATGACCGGGTCCCGCTTCCGGGGAACAAAGGACTGACCAGCCAAGGAGTGAAAGCTTGCCCCTACTTTGTCAGTCCTTTTTTTATCATTCGCCGGTGTTCTTGGTGATGCGGCGGAATCAAGGAGGAGGAGTGGCCGATTGGATATCATACATAAGGTGACGGTTAAACAAATCCTGACTGAAACAAGCAAGGGGCGTCTCGTGACGCGCTATCAAGAACAGGCAGCGCAACTAGCGAAGGAATGCGATCAGCTGAGGTTCGAGATGAAGAAGATCGAACGGGCCAAGAAATATCCGTCGGAAAAGCTCAGACAGCATTTCGATAAAGAACTGGATGAGCGTGCCGAGAAGATCAAGCTGCTGGATTTCCAGCTTGATCAGCTGGACCTTCTGCCCCTCGGAAGTGAACTGAAAGAGAAGGAAGTTCAGGGTATATCGAGGGTGCAGGTGGGTGACAATTGGAATGACGAAATCTCAAGGACGATCATCATCGAAGATGGGATTATTAAAGAAATACGCTAAATGCAAGAGGTGAATGGATATGGAAAAATGGTTCAATGTCGGCAAGATTGTAAATACTCACGGGATAAAAGGGGAACTGAAAGTCCTCTCCATGACCGATTTTCCTGAAGAGCGGTACCAAAAAGGAAATGTGCTGACCCTTTTCATCGAAGGAAGAGAGCCGAAGCCACTGACGATCGCTTCTTACCGCAGGCACAAAAATTTCGATTTGTTGATGTTTGAAGGCTATAGTGACATCAATGAGGTGGAGGGATTCAAGCAGGGGATCCTGAAAGTCGATGAAAGTCAGCTCCAAGACCTCGATGAAGGAGAGTTCTATTTTCATGAAATCATCGGATGCGTGGTCAGGACCACGTCAGGAGATGAGCTCGGTGTCGTGAAGGAGATCCTCAGCCCCGGAGCAAATGATGTCTGGGTGGTCAAAGCTCCCCGTGGTAAAGAGCATCTCATCCCTTATATCGAGGACATTGTGAAAAAAGTCGATATTTCTCAAAAGGAAATCATCATTGAACCGATGGAAGGGCTTCTGTCATGATGAAAATCGATGTGCTGTCCCTATTCCCTTCCATGTTTGAAGGGGTATTCGGTGAATCAATCCTGAAGAAAGCCGCTGAAAAGGAAGCCGTGAACTATCAGGTCGTCAATTTCCGCGAATTCTCGGACAACAAGCATAAGCAGGTGGATGATTATCCATACGGTGGTGGAGCAGGAATGGTCCTCAAGCCACAGCCTGTATTCGATGCCGTCGATTCCCTGAAGGGGGATTCGAAGCCGCGTGTGATCCTCATGTGTCCTCAGGGTGAGCGATATACCCAGGCAAAGGCCGAGGAGCTTGCGCAGGAAGAGCATCTCATCTTTATCTGTGGTCACTATGAAGGGTATGATGAGCGCATCAGGGAGCATGTCGTGACGGATGAAATTTCCATCGGCGATTATGTACTGACCGGTGGAGAGCTGGGGGCCATGGTGGTGATCGATTCGGTAGTGAGGCTGATCCCGGGAGTACTCGGGAATGAAGATTCACCTGTGCTCGATTCCTTCTCGTCAGGTCTCCTTGAGCACCCCCATTATACGAGGCCTTCTGACTTCAGGGGAATGGTAGTCCCGCAGCCGCTGTTATCCGGTAATCATAAGCTGATTGAAGAATGGAGGGAGAAGGAGAGCTTCCGAAGGACCCTTGAGAGGCGTCCGGATCTTCTTGAAGACTACCCTCTCACCGAAAAGCAGGCAGCCATGGTGGAAGAGCTGAAAAAGTCGAAGTGACCTATTGCAACGCCCAATGGTTTATGCTATTATATTCTTTGTGGCTTGAGCGAAAGCTTGACCACTGATCCCGATGTTCCGCTGCAATACATCGCTTTTGTAAGAGCATCTGTTGGAAGGAGTTGAATAAGATGCACAAATTAATCGAAGATATTACGAAAGAACAACTTCGCTCTGATCTACCATCTTTCCGCCCTGGTGATACAGTACGCGTACACGTTAACATCGTGGAGGGTACTCGTGAACGTGTCCAGGTTTATGAAGGTGTCGTAATCAAACGCCGCGGTGGCGGTATCAGCGAAACATTCACAGTTCGTAAAATTTCTTACGGTGTAGGTGTTGAACGTACATTCCCTGTACACACACCAAAAATCGCTAAACTAGAAGTCATTCGTCGCGGTAAAGTCCGTCGTGCGAAACTTTACTACTTGCGTAACCTACGTGGTAAAAAGGCTCGGATTAAAGAAATTCGATAATGAACGAAGAAGAAGGAGCTTGGAGACAAGCTCCTTTTCTTTAGGGTTTTTTTGGTCTTACTGGCGTTGGATGGACCGTTGAGCCCGTTCCTGAGGCCGGCTTTCTGTGTATTTGGAACTAAACCTCTCTTTTTTAATGAGAACGGGGTGGTTTTCTAGTAGAATAAACAAAAGATGGTATCCATACATAAGGCGGTGGGAATGTGGAAAAGGAGAATAGTGAGTGGCGGGAATGGGCGAAAGCCTTGGGCATTGCGTTGATACTGGTAGTGGTAATCAGGTATTTCCTGTTCGCGCCCATCGTAGTGGACGGCCTTTCGATGACTCCGACACTCCATAATGGAGATCGCATGATCGTCAGCAAGTTCGGCACCCCTGATCGGTTTGACATCGTGGTCTTCCATGCACCAGAGCGCAAAGACTATATCAAGCGCGTGATCGGTCTGCCTGGAGATAAAATCGAATACAAAGATGATACCCTGTATATTAACGGGAAAGCATATGAAGAACCGTATTTGGAAGATAGCAGGGCCCGTCTCGAAGAAGGTCTCTTGACGGATGATTTCACGTTGGACGAGATCATCGATCAAGAGACGGTTCCCGACGGAGAAATTTTCGTAATGGGCGATAACCGCAGATACAGCAAAGACAGCCGTCATATCGGCACAGTGCCCCTTGAAGAGGTGGTAGGCATTACAAGCGTAGTGGTATGGCCCATCAAAGACATGGGCATGGTGAAATAAGCAAAGAACATTTGGAGGTGGTCATATGACCATTCAATGGTTTCCAGGCCATATGGCAAAAGCAAGAAGACAGGTAACGGAAAAGCTGAAACTCGTAGACATCGTCATTGAACTCGTGGACGCACGCATCCCCCTGTCATCCCGAAATCCGATGATAGAGGAAATCATCGGTGAAAAGCCGAGACTAGTCCTTTTGAATAAAGCCGACATGGCGGATCCGGGTAAAACGAAGCAGTGGATTCACTATTTTGAAGAACAAGGAATCATGGCTTTAGCAGTCAATGCCCAGGCAGGAAAAGGGCTACAAGCGATCGTGAGTGGTGCGAAAGAGATCCTGAAGGCAAAATTCGACCGCATGAAGTCGAGAGGCATGCGCCCGAGGGCCATCAGGGCGATGATCGTCGGCATCCCCAATGTAGGGAAGTCGACCCTCATCAACCGTCTCGTGAAAAAGAATATAGCCAAAACCGGGAACACACCGGGAGTAACCAAAGCCCAACAATGGATCAAAGTCGGCAAGGAATTGGAGCTCCTGGATACGCCGGGGATTCTGTGGCCGAAGTTCGAAGATCAGGAAGTAGGCTACAAGCTGGCCCTCACAGGAGCCATCAAAGATACCATCCTCAATCTGCAGGATATAGCGGTCTATGCCCTAAGGTTCCTGGAAGAAACCTATCCCGACCGTTTGGAGTCGCGATATGGGATCAAGGAGATCCCTGAAGATGTGGTGGAAAGCTTCAATCATATCGGTGCCAAAAGGGGTTGTCTCATGGCCGGAGGAGAAATCAACTATGATAAGACGGCCGAAGTGATCGTCAGGGATATACGGAACGTTCAACTCGGTCCCATTACGTTCGACCGTGTGGAAGTCAAGGTCGAAGATTGATAAAAAGGCTGCAAAAGGGATGACCCTGCTGCAGTCTCTTTAATTTGCTGAAGATCCAACCGATATAGAGAAGAGAGGTACAACGATGGAACGAATTGATATGACAGTGTCCGAGATAAAAGAAACACTTAAACAACTGGCAGAAGATGATCCCCTCTGGGACCAACTGAAGCTCGACCCGCGCAAGGGTGTCCGTCAGTTGGTCAAAAGTGCGGAAGCCTCCCGTGAGAAAAAGGCGAAGGAGATTGCCGAGTTTACGCGCATGTCCATCCATGAAAACGAATTATGGAACGCCGGGTATGATCATATTGCCGGAATCGACGAAGTCGGAAGGGGACCACTTGCTGGGCCCGTAGTGGCCGCTGCTGTCATCCTTCCTCACGATTTCCACCTCCCGGGACTCACAGACAGCAAAAAAGTGCCGGAGCGGAAACGCGAAGCATTTTACACGACGATCATGGAGCAGTCAAAAGCGGTCGGCATCAGTATCATCGGCCCGGAAGTAATCGATGAAATCAACATTTATGAAGCAACGAAAAAAGCAATGAGTGCGGCAATAGAGGACCTTTCGGTAAAGCCTGATCACTTATTGATCGATGCCATGCCGCTTACGACACCATACCCGAGCAGATCCATCATCAAGGGAGATGCGACCAGCATCTCGATTGCGGCTGCTTCCATCATCGCGAAGGTGACAAGAGACCGTCTGATGAAGGAGTATGCCGTCACCTATCCCGGATACGGCTTTGAAAAGAACGCGGGGTACGGTACGGCGGATCACCTGAAAGGGTTGGACCAGTACGGCGTGACACCCATACATAGAGCCAGTTTCGCACCGGTTAAAGAGAAATTGATCTAAAGGGAGTTGATGCTATGGAGCGGATACTGGGAAGGACAGAACAGATACAGGGAAATGAACCCAAACCCCTGACCTTTTCTCCAGGGAGGGTCCTGCTCATCCGCGTAAACCGCATGCTCGGAGACGGGACAGCTGAAGTGTCTGCCGGGGGGCATCGTTTCATTGCCGGCGTCCAGACCGGGTTAAAAGCCGGTGAAAGCTATTGGGTAGAGACCAAGCAGAATGGAGACGGGATCGGTCTCTCTGTTCTTACGGGACGACCCCAACGAGATGGTGGTCAAATCCTGGATGCCCTCCTCTCTCATTATGCACTGAATCGAGAGGGGCCGGTAAGAGAGCTGATTGGAGAGGCCCTGCGTCTGAATGTTCCGATCACAAAGACCATGATCGACTTTGCAAAAGCGATGGGGAACCGTCTGAACCCCGAGATACTCCTAAGGATGGAGAGGCAGCATCTCCCATTTACAGACCGGATATACAGATCCCTTGAAGCAGGAGGGAAGCAGGGTTCCTTATTGACCGGCATTGAGGGGTTGAAAAATGAACTGATGGCAGCAGGCTCGACTTCAGAAGCTGAGAAGCTCATGAAGAACGTTCAGGCACCCCTTGAAACGCTGGCAGGAGGGAAGGTGGCAGACCGTGCCCTGTGGATACTGGCGGACGATGCCAAGCCTTTCCCCCTCCGGCTGGCAGCACTCGATCTTTTAAAGGAGCTGGGTGTCCTGCCTGATAACAGCAGGATGGGTCAATGGAAGGAAGAACTGGTGAAAACGATGCTGAAATCTTTTCCGGACGCAGCAGCTGCTGAAGAAGGGTTAACCAAGCTTGGAGCCGGAATGAAGGAAGATGGTGCAGCATCCATGAGACGCCTTTCTGCCCCTCCTTCTTCTGAGGAGCTTACCTCCTTTGCCCGTCGGGTAATCGATGCCATCATTACGGCAAAGAAAGATCTCATCTCATCTGTACATTCACCCATAGAGGTTAGAACCGCTGCAGGACAACTTGAAGGGCGTGATGGGACAAACAAGGACTCGCTCCATTCACAGCTCCGCTCCATCGTGCTTGAGGAACTGAGGGAAGTCATTCACGGAAGGGACATCTCCCAGCTGTTAAAGAAGGCAGTCTCATCCCTAGGGCTGAATTATGAATCCGATCCCCTCGTGGATTCAGCCAAACGGCAGCTGATCCAGCTCAGCCAGAGTCACCCATCGGCTGCCATCAGGGAAAGGGCCGACGAAATCGTCCTGAAAATGAACCATCCTTCCCTTGTGTCACAAGATCAATCCGGCTTTCTCACCATCGTCCATCAGATCCCCCTCTATCACACAGCAGGTCAGACGGACATGACCATCCAGTGGAGCGGGAAGAAAACCGATGATGGCCAGATCGACAGCAGCCACTGCAGAGTGATGTTCTACCTTCATCTCGGGAATCTGGACGAGACCATCGTCGACCTGCAGATTCAGCAGAGGGTCCTGCAGATCGTCGTCTGGAATGAGCACCCGGGGTTAAAGGATCTTGCCCTCGAATTCCTGCCGGCCCTCAAAAAGGGAGTGGAAGAAAACGGATATACATTTTCCTCCATACTCTTTAAAATCCCGGAATCACGTCCCGGACCCGGGACCGTGACCGATCAACACCCGGCTGGGCACAAAGGAGTGGATATCCGCATATGAGCAGGGAACAAAAGCGCAAAGCGGCAGTAGCGCTTGGGTATGACCGTACTCAGGACGGCTCTCCCCGTGTCATCGCCAAGGGGAAGGGGCTGATTGCCGAAGAGATTCTCAAAAGGGCTGAAGAGCATGACATCCCTGTCCAGGAGGATGAAACCCTCGTGGATCTCCTGGGGCAGCTTGACGTCAAGGAGTCGATCCCCGAAGAACTATACGGGGCGGTTGCCGAAGTGTTCGCTTTCATTTATCGCGTGGATAAATCATTCAGCGGAGGCAAGTAATTGGTTTTCAAGTATAATATATTCTTAAAGCGCCTTTCCTCGGCAGGCGCATCCGCCTCGCTTGAAATGTTGGAATTTTTAAATTAATATAATATTTTTAGTATAATGGTAGACATCTAATCTATCATTTTATACAATGAAAGCGCAGTCTATTTTTTGAAGAGTTCGATAGGAGGATGGAAAATGAATATCCATGAATATCAAGGTAAAGAAATCCTCAGAAATAACGGGGTATCCGTACCAAACGGTAAAGTGGCCTTCACTGCCGATGAAGCGGTTGAAGCTGCAAAGACACTCGAATCAAGTGTGTATGTAGTAAAAGCTCAGATCCATGCGGGCGGCCGCGGAAAAGCGGGCGGAGTCAAAATCGCGAAAAGCTTGGATGATGTTCGTACATATGCCGATGAACTTCTAGGAAAAACATTGGTGACACACCAAACGGGTCCTGAAGGGAAGGAAGTAAAGCGCTTACTTATCGAAGAAGGCTGCGACATCAAAAAAGAATATTATGTCGGTCTTGTTCTTGATCGTGCAACTTCACAAGTGGTGCTCATGGCATCTGAAGAAGGCGGTACTGAGATCGAAGAAGTAGCGGAACAAACACCTGAAAAAATCTTCAAAGAGTATATCGATCCTGTAGTGGGTCTTACTGGATTCCAGGCAAGACGCATTGCATTCAACATCAACATCCCGAAGGAATTGGTCGGTAAAGCAGCCAAGTTCATGCTCGGGCTTTATCAGGTATACCTGCAAAAAGACGCTTCCATTGTGGAGATCAACCCTTTAGTTGTCACGGGTGACGGCAATGTCATGGCGCTTGATGCAAAATTCAACTTTGATTCCAATGCTCTTTATCGTCAAAAAGACGTCCTTGCCCTGCGTGACCTGGAAGAGGAAGATGCAAAAGAAATCGAAGCATCAAAATATGATCTAAGCTATATCTCCCTTGACGGAAATATCGGCTGCATGGTCAATGGAGCTGGCCTTGCCATGGCCACGATGGATATCGTGAAGCACTATGGTGGAGATCCCGCCAACTTCCTTGATGTTGGGGGCGGCGCAACGGCTGAGAAAGTAACGGAAGCCTTCAAAATCATCCTTTCCGATGAAAACGTAAAAGGGATCTTCGTCAATATCTTCGGTGGAATCATGAAGTGTGACGTCATCGCAACGGGTGTCGTGGAAGCGGCGAAACAGATCGGCCTGGACGTTCCTCTTGTCGTGCGTCTTGAAGGTACGAACGTAGACCTGGGTAAAGAAATCCTGAATCAATCAGGCTTGAATATCATTGCAGCCGAATCAATGGCTGACGGCGCACAAAAAATCGTTGAGCAAGTAGGCTGAGAAAGGCGGGAGAAAAATGAGCGTATTTATTAATAAAGATACAAAAGTCATCGTACAGGGAATCACCGGTTCAACAGCGCTTTTCCACACGAAGCAAATGCTTGAGTACGGTACTCAGATCGTAGCTGGTGTGACTCCTGGTAAAGGCGGAACAGAAGTCGAAGGCGTACCTGTATTCAATACAGTCGAAGAAGCGAAAAAGGCAACCAATGCCAATGCTTCTGTCATTTATGTGCCTGCTCCGTTCGCGGCAGATGCGATCCTCGAAGCGGTTGATGCTGAACTGGATCTTGCCATCTGTATCACAGAGCATATCCCGGTACTGGATATGGTGAAGGTGAAACGCTATATGGAAGGCAAGAAGACCCGCCTGGTCGGTCCTAACTGTCCTGGTGTCATCACACCGGATGAATGTAAGATCGGGATCATGCCTGGTTATATCCATACAAAAGGTCACGTGGGCGTGGTTTCCCGCTCCGGTACATTGACGTATGAGGCGGTTCATCAGCTTTCACAAGCCGGCATCGGTCAAACGACGGCAGTCGGAATCGGCGGAGACCCGGTCAATGGAACGGACTTCATCGATGTGTTGAAAGCCTTCAACGAAGATGAAGAAACGTATGCTGTCATCATGATCGGTGAAATTGGTGGAACAGCAGAAGAAGAAGCGGCTGAGTGGGTCAAAGCGAATATGACCAAACCGGTTGTCGGATTCATCGGTGGACGCACTGCGCCTCCAGGAAAGCGTATGGGACATGCAGGGGCAATCATTTCAGGTGGGAAAGGGACGGCAGACGAAAAGATCCGCGTCATGAATGAGTGCGGAATCGAAGTGGCGCCGACTCCATCCGACATGGGAGAAACCCTCATATCCGTCCTGAAGGACAAAGGCATTTACGATAAATGTAAAACTCATTAATCAAGAGGGAAGGGCTGATGGACTCAGCCCTTTTTCCCTTACCCATAAAAGGAGGTCCTTTCACTGAAAAGACGTGAAGCGTTATTCCGCCTGTCCCACTGCCGAGAGATCGGCATTACCCGAAAATTAAAGCTGCTTTCCTCCCTTCAACACCCTTCACCCGCCCTACCCTCCATCGCTCAACTACAACATCTGCTTTCCATCCCTTTTGACAAAGCAACAAAACTCCATAAAGAATTCCATTCCATCCCCTATGCCAGACTCAAACTGCTTTATGCCGATAAAGGGATTGAATGGTTGACCATCCATGATGAAGAATACCCTGACCTGCTAAAGGAAGTCTATGATCCACCCCTGCTCCTGTTCTGCAAGGGGAGGACCGAACTGCTACACACCCCTATGAAACTAGCTATCATCGGGGCAAGAAAGTGCACCCCCTACACTGGAAAGGTCCTCACCCGGCTCATCCCATCCCTCTCCCAACACTGCGTAACGGTCATATCGGGGCTTGCCCGGGGTGCTGATACGATTGCCCATGAAACCACTATCCGCAGCGGTGGAAAAACCATCGGTGTCATTGCAGGGGGCTTCGACCATATTTATCCGAAGGAAAACGCGGCCCTTGCCAGCCACATGATGGACCACCATCTTATGATCAGTGAATATCCTCCCGATACAAGACCGGAAAAGTGGCAGTTCCCACTGCGGAACCGGATCATCAGCGGCTTGAGTCATGCCGTACTGGTGACGGAGGCACAGCGGAAAAGCGGTACGTATAGTACGGCAGATTATGCACTGAACGAGGGGAGAGATGTGTTCTGCATCCCTGGTCCGCTATTCGCACCCATGTCCGAAGGGACGAACAGCCTCATTCAGGAGGGGGCCAGAATGGTGATTTCAGCAGAGGATATCCTTCAGGAATTATCGCAGTCCTAGTGGTCACCGGTCCGTATGGCGTGATGATTTAACAGGTTTTTGTACAAAATGGTTGCATTTATGATGAAACTGTTATACATTTTGCATCAGGTATCAAAAACAATAGAAGAGAGACATAATGAAGAAATCGGATCCCCGTTTCAGCTCTGCAACGATTGCTGAAAACGTTTCCCTTACCTGTCTGGTGGAGGGAGATTTAGGGAATTAAGATTGAAAAAGGATCATTTTCCTCTTTAAGGAGGCCCATGAATGGCAGATTATCTGGTAATCGTAGAATCGCCAGCAAAGGCAAAAACAATCGAGCGTTACTTAGGAAAAAAATATAAAGTGCGTGCATCCATGGGGCATATCAGGGATTTACCGAAGTCCCAGATGGGTGTCGACGTTGAACACGAATTCGAACCGAAATATATCACCATCCGCGGGAAAGGCCCCGTCTTGAAAGAATTGAAAACCGCTGCGAAAAAAGTGAAGAAAATCTATCTCGCAGCTGACCCCGATAGGGAAGGGGAAGCCATAGCATGGCACCTCGCCCATAGTCTGGACATTGATGTCGCATCGGATTGCCGTGTTGTATTCAATGAAATCACGAAGGATGCCATCAAGGAGTCATTCAAGCACCCGAGGGCCATCAATATGGATCTTGTCGATGCACAGCAGGCAAGAAGGATCCTCGACCGCCTAGTCGGTTACAATATCAGCCCGCTTTTATGGAAAAAAGTGAAGAAGGGGCTGAGCGCTGGACGGGTCCAGTCGGTTGCAGTCCGATTGATCATCGACAGGGAAAATGAAATCAAAGAGTTCACACCTGAAGAATATTGGTCCATCGATGCTCAGTTCAAAAAAGGGAAAGACAGCTTTTCGGCAGCATTCTACGGGATCGATGGCAAAAAAGTGGAACTGAAGAATGAAGATGAAGTGAAAGAAGTCCTTTCACAGATGAAAGGAAAGTCATTCTCTGTTGACAAGGTAACCAAAAAGGAACGGAAGCGCAATCCAGCACCTCCATTCACCACTTCCTCCCTTCAGCAGGAAGCGGCCCGTAAGCTCAACTTCAGGGCGAAAAAGACCATGATGCTCGCCCAGCAGCTCTATGAAGGAATCGAGATGGGCGGCAAGGAAGGGACCGTCGGTTTCATCACCTATATGAGAACCGATTCGACCAGGATTTCCGAAGTCGCTCAAAAAGAAGCCGGTGAGTACATCGTCGGAAAATACGGGGAGGAGTTCCTCAAAACCAGTCCCCGTAAGGAAAAGAAACAACAGAAAGCCCAAGACGCCCATGAAGCCATCCGGCCTACCAGCACCCTGAGGGATCCGTCTTCGGTGAAGGAATTCCTGTCACGGGATCAGCACCGGCTCTATAAGCTGATCTGGGAACGGTTCGTATCTAGTGAAATGGCACCAGCCGTCATGGATACGATGAGTGTGGACCTGGTCAATGGAGGAGTATTCTTCCGGGCGACGGGCTCAAAAGTGAAATTCCCTGGATTCATGAAGGTCTACGTAGAAGGATCGGATGACCAGAAGGAAGAGAAGGACAATATCCTTCCCGCCCTCAAAGAAGGGGATAAAGTCACCTCCGAAGCCATCGACCCGAATCAGCATTTCACCCAGCCGCCTCCAAGATACACCGAGGCCAGACTCGTCAAGACCCTTGAAGAGTTGGGGATCGGTCGTCCGTCCACATATGCACCGACATTGGATACCATCCAGAGAAGGGGATATGTATCCCTTGATAACAAGCGGTTTATCCCTACCGAACTCGGGGAGATCGTCCTCGAGCTTGTACGGGAATTCTTCCCCGATATCATCGACGTGGAATTTACCGCCAATATGGAAAAAAGCCTGGATGATATCGAAGAGGGCAATGAAAAATGGGAAAAAATCATCGAGCATTTCTATAAAGATTTCGAGAAGCATCTGGAAATCGCCGAGAATGAAATGGAAAAAGTCGAGATCCGGGATGAGCCGGCCGGTGAAGACTGTGAAGAATGCGGCCATCCGATGGTATTCAAAATGGGACGCTACGGAAAATTCATGGCGTGCAGCAACTTCCCTGACTGTCGCAACACGAAGCCGATCGTCAAGGAAATCGGCGTGAAATGTCCGAAGTGCGAAAAAGGGAATATCATTGAGAGGAAGAGCAAGAAGAAGCGAATCTTCTACGGATGTGATCAATATCCGGAATGCGACTTCCTTTCCTGGGATAAGCCGATTGAACGGAAATGTCCGAAATGTTCCGAAATGCTCGTGGAGAAGAAGCTCAAAAAAGGAAATCAGATCCAATGTGTCAACTGCGATTATAAGGAAGAAGAACAAAAGTAATCGGAGGGTCATTCTTCCTATTGAAGAATGGATTCCAAAAGCATAGAATAAACAAGGGACTGTCCTGAAAGCTCAATGCCATTCAGGTCAGTTCTTTTGTTGTTTCCACCTTATACATAAATTTACAAAATACTTAAAACTTTTTTATTTTACGCAATTGGTGTACAATTCTTCATGGTGGATGACCAGCCCGTTGGCCCCGTTTTAAGGGGTTGAATGTAAAAAGGTCCCCCAATGGGATAAACAATTCAGAACTTTGTGAAAAAAGGGTGAAATGAATTGCAAGCCCCAGGGGGTTGTGTTACTATTTAGTAGCCCTTGTGAGGTGTTTAACGAATGAATGAAGAACGTTCACTACAATCCTTTATCGATTATCTGAAAATAGAGAAGCATTATTCTTCTTATACATTTGAACATTATCGTCATGATATTGAAGAGTTTTACGTATTTATGAAAGAACAGGGTTTAGGTTCTTTGAAAGATGTCGAGTATTCTGATGCAAGGCTGTTTTTGACCAAACTCCATGATCAAGGTTTGAAAAGAGCTTCTGTCGCGAGGAAAGTATCGAGCATAAGAAGCTTTTATCGTTTCCTGAACAGGGAAGCCCGTGTCCTTGAGAACCCTTTTTCTTATGTGAATCTTCCGAAGCGGGAGCAGAGGCTGCCGAAGTTTTTTTATGAAGAAGAAATACAAGCACTCCTTGATGCCTGTGGGGATTCCACTCCCCTCGAGATCAGGAACAGGGCACTATTCGAGCTGCTGTACGCAACCGGCATGAGGGTAAGTGAATGCTCGGGTCTTACGTTGGATGATCTGGATTTCTCCCTATCGATCCTGCTGGTCCGGGGAAAAGGTGGCAAGGAGAGGTACGTACCGTTCGGGAGTTTTGCCCATGATGCACTGGAGGAATACATAAACCGATCGAGGACGTCTTTGGCCAATCATGCGTCAGAGAAACACCTCTTCCTGAATCATCGGGGAGGTCCGTTGACGCAAAGGGGGATCAGGCTGATCCTGACCAAGCTGATCGACAAAGCCTCCCTGACCAGAAAGATTCACCCTCATATGCTCAGGCACACATTCGCCACGCATCTATTGAATAACGGGGCGGACCTGAGGGCCGTGCAGGATCTCCTTGGGCACGCCTCTCTTTCTTCCACCCAGGTGTATACGCATGTATCGAAAGACCAATTGAGGAAGTCATACCTCGCGCATCATCCACGTGCATAATGGAGAAGGGAATGAGTAGGATGGAACAATTTCATGCAACAACGATATTCGCCGTTCAACATAACGGTCAGTGTGCCATGAGCGGTGACGGTCAGGTGACATTCGGTAATTCGGTCGTCATGAAACATACGGCCAGGAAAGTAAGGAAGCTTTTCAATGGCAAGGTTCTTGCAGGATTCGCCGGATCGGTTGCCGATGCCTTCACACTTTCCGAAATGTTTGAAGGGAAGCTCCAGGAATTCAACGGGAATCTACCGAGGGCTGCCGTCGAGCTTGCGAAGCAATGGAGAAGCGACAAAATCCTGAGAAAGCTTGAAGCCATGCTTATCGTGATGGACCAGGACCACCTTTTGTTGATTTCGGGTACCGGGGAAGTCATCGAACCGGATGACGGAATCCTTGCTATCGGCTCAGGGGGCAATTATGCCCTTTCTGCGGGACGCGCATTGAAGCAATATGCCGGTGAGCACCTGACGGCAAAGGAAATTGCCCGGTCATCCCTGAATATTGCAGCTGAAATTTGCGTTTATACGAATAGTCAAATCATTGTTGAAGAGCTTTGATATAGATTCCCGTATGGGGCAAAGGAGTGTGTAGAGAATGAAGAATTCGGAACATTTAACGCCGAGGCAGATCGTTGAGCGTCTCGATCAATTCATCATCGGTCAAAAGGATGCCAAGAGGGCTGTAGCAGTCGCTCTTCGCAACAGATACCGGAGAAGTCTTCTCTCAGATGAGTTGCGGGACGAAGTGATCCCGAAGAATATCCTGATGATGGGTCCTACGGGAGTCGGGAAAACCGAGATAGCCAGAAGGATCGCGAAGCTGGTGCGTGCACCGTTTGTTAAGGTGGAAGCAACGAAATTCACTGAAGTTGGTTATGTAGGACGAGATGTCGAATCGATGGTCAGGGACCTGGTGGAAACATCGGTGCGTCTTGTGAAGGAAGAGAAGATGGCGGGTGTGCAAGAGGCCGCTAGAAAAAATGCCGATCAGCGTCTCGTCGAACTGGTCGTTCCTTCAAAGAAAAAGTCCTCATCCTATAAAAACCCTTTCGAAATGATCTTCGGAGGGAATCAAACCCAATCTTCTGATGATGATCAGGATAAGCAGGAAGAAATGTCCCTCCAGGAAAAAAGGAAGGTCATTGAGGAAAAGCTTCGCAACGGTGAACTGGAAGAAGAGTTCGTTACCATCGAGGTGGAAGAGCAGCAGGCATCGATGTTCGATATGCTGCAAGGGTCCGGAATGGAACAGATGGGGATGAATATGCAGGATGCCTTGAGCAATCTTGTACCTAAAAAGAAAAAGAAGAGGAAGCTCAAGGTGAAGGAAGCCCGTGCCGTCCTGACGAGTGAAGAGGCCCAAAAGCTGATCGACATGGATGAAGTGACGCAGGATGCCGTCCTCAGGGCAGAGCAGTCCGGGATCATTTTCATCGATGAGATCGACAAGATCGCGAGCAAGAGTTCCGGTCAGTCGTCAGCCGATGTGTCGAGGGAGGGTGTACAGCGTGATATCCTGCCGATCGTCGAGGGTTCCACAATCGTAACCAAGTATGGTTCCGTGAAAACGGATCACGTCCTGTTCATCGCAGCCGGTGCTTTCCATATGAGCAAACCGTCTGACCTCATTCCGGAACTTCAGGGGCGTTTCCCGATCAGAGTCGAGCTTCAGAAGCTGTCCACGGATGACTTCGTGAAGATTCTGGTTGAACCTGATAATGCGATCATCAAGCAATATATTGCGTTACTGGAAACAGAAGGTATACAAATCGAATTTTCTGACGATGCTATTCGTAGACTCGCCGAAATCGCCTATGACGTGAACCAGGAAACAGATAACATCGGTGCAAGAAGGCTCCATACCATCATGGAGAAACTACTTGAAGATCTATCGTTCGAAGCGCCAGATATATCGATGGGAACCGTTTCAATCACTCCGGGCTATGTCGACGAAAAACTGAAGGCCATCGCAAAAGATAAGGATCTTAGCCAATTTATTCTATAAGTTTTTTTTAGATTGAATATGGGTAAAGAACCATGAATTCATCCCAATATATATTGAAGAAGAAACACTTTAGCCGTAGTAGGAGGAAATCGTATGAATTTACTAGCGAAAACAAGAACCATTAATGCCATGCTGCAAAATGCAGCAGGTAAACCAGTTAACTTCAAGGAAATGTCCGAAACATTGAGCCAGGTCATCGAAGCGAATGTCTTCGTTGTAAGCAGAAGAGGGAAGCTTCTAGGCTATGCAATCAATCAACAGATTGAAAATGAGCGTATGAAACAGATGCTCGCAGATCGACAATTCCCTGAAGAGTACACGCAAAATCTTTTCAATGTACAGGAAACATCTCCAAACCTTGATGTGAATAGTGAGTACACTGCGTTCCCTGTAGAGAACAAAGAACTATTCAACAGCGGCTTGACCACAATCGTTCCGATTATCGGTGGTGGAGAGCGACTGGGAACCCTTATCCTTGCCCGCCTCGAAGCTTCATTCGAAGATGATGACCTCATCCTCGGTGAATATGGTGCAACGGTCGTTGGAATGGAGATCCTTCGTGAAAAAGCGGATGAGATCGAAGTCGAAGCACGTAGTAAAGCGGTTGTTCAAATGGCAATCAGCTCCCTATCGTACAGTGAGCTTGAAGCAATTGAACATATCTTCGAAGAACTTGACGGAAACGAAGGATTGCTCGTGGCATCCAAGATTGCTGACCGTGTAGGGATCACCCGTTCAGTGATTGTCAACGCTCTGCGTAAGCTTGAAAGTGCCGGCGTTATTGAGTCACGCTCCCTAGGTATGAAAGGGACGTACATTAAAGTGCTAAACAATAAATTCCTTGTTGAATTGGATAAGCTCCGCACCAACTAATAGTGGAACCCCTTCATCGTTATCCGGTGATGGGGTTTTTTTGCGTTGTGAAAATCACTATATATGCTTAGAAAACTTTTTCGGGAATTTGTCAGGAATATGACCATTATGACAGCCTTCATTCAGCTTCCACCCCGTAAATCCCTTCAGAGAACGATAAACAAATATCCAAAAATAAAACAAAAGTACTATGTGAGGTGAATCTTAAGCCCTTGTTAAACATTTGTTGAATAGTACAATTAAATTAATTCCAAGAACGACGGCATTCGACGGAAATAGGCGATGATTTACAATTATTACAATAAGTAAATGGGCATTCAATGTCACAAAACCGGATGAAATAAGGGGTGAGGGATCTTTTATATTCTTTTAGCCCAGATTCGCTTGTTCAGCAGGTTGGCAACAAAAGGTTTTTGTATAGTCTATAAGTCATATTTTTTTCAATTATCGACAAAGTTCTATCATTTTTACGGAAATTTCATAGACACTACCTGTACGAAACATTACAATAAATACTGTTGCATGATAAATATGTCAAACTAAGTAGTAATTTGTAAAATAACTAGTTAGAGGTGGATATAGTGAACATTTTTTCCAATACATTTTCAGTTCTTGAACGAGGTCTTGACTATGCTTCGCTGAATCAACGGACCATATCACAAAATATAGCCAACGTGGATACCCCGAATTATAAAGCGAAAAAAGCAGAGTTCAGTCAGGTGCTTCAGGATTCCATGAATGCGCTGGAAGCAACCAGGACGGACTCAAGGCACTTCGCCTTTCACTCACAGCCCTCTAGCAGTCGAATTTCAATCAAACAACCCAATGAATACAATCATAACGGGAATGGGGTCGACTTGGATCAGGAAATGTCAGACCTTGCTTCCAATCAAATCTATTATAATGCCGTAACAGATAGACTGAGCGGTAAATTCAACAGCCTCCAGTCAGTCATTAAAGGAGGGAAATAAGTATGACCATCTTTGCAGGAATGAATACCACGGCGTCGGCCCTTACCGCACAGCGGCTTAGGATGGACACGATCTCGTCCAATATGGCCAATGTGGATACAACGAGGGGGAGGCTGGTTGACGGCGTGTGGCAACCCTATACGCGCAAGAGCGTCGTGATGGAAAGTAAAGGCGGAGGGTTCACTTCATTCTTGAACCAGGCAATGGGCAAAACTGATTCCCCTGGGAGCGGTGTTCAGGTCTCTAGGATAGAAGAAGATACCCAAACGCCCTATAAGATGCAGTATGACCCGGAAAATCCGGATGCCGATGCTGAAGGATACGTAAGGCTGCCGAATGTAGATCCTTTGCGTGAAATGGTCGATCTCATTTCGGCTACTCGTTCCTATGAGGCGAATGTGACGGTGTTCAATGCCAATAAATCCATGCTGTCAAAAGCACTTGAAATAGGCAAATAAGGGAGGGGAAGCACTTGGCGATCTCAGGAGTCAATTCTGTACAAGGCGGTATGATGATACCGTCAGTCAAGATAAATGAAACGAAAACCGGAGAAGCGGGGTTTGGCAAGTTACTGAAGGATACGATCGATGAAGTAAACAAGAGCCAGCTTCAATCCGATGAAATGACAAAAAAACTGGTGATGGGGGAAAATGTGGATCTGCATTCCGTCATGATTGCATCCCAAAAAGCAAGCATCACCATGCAGACTACCATGGAAGTGAGAAACAAAGTGATTGAAGCCTATCAGGAAATCATGAGAATGCCAATGTAAGTCGTTTGGCACTAGTACCGGAGGATTGTAATGAATGAATCGCTTACGAAATATAAAGATCAGATAAAAACGTTTTGGGTCAGTCGTTCCCGAAAACAAAAAGCCGGAATGGGGATCGGTTTACTGCTCATCCTCATCTTGATTGCCATCATCAGTTTCTTTGCAACCAGAACAGATCTTGTGCCTTTATACAGTAATCTTTCCGTATCGGAAACAGGGACGATCAAGGAAAACCTCGATGGACGGGGGATCACTTCGGAAATTTCCGACGGTGGAACGACGATCATGGTCCCGAAGGAACAGGTGGATACATTGAAGGTGGAGCTTGCCGCGGAAGGCATCCCGAATTCAGGAAGCATCGATTATTCCTTCTTTAGTCAAAACGCCGGATTCGGTATGACGGATAATGAATTCAATGTATTGAAGCTGGATGCCATGCAGACCGAACTGGCAGATCTTATGAAGAGCATCGACGGCGTGAAAGATGCAAAGGTCATGATCAACATGCCGGCCGAGCAGGTATTCGTGAGCGATGAGAATCAGCAGGGCTCTGCGTCCATCGTATTGAATACCAATCCGGGATTCACAATGGACCAGAGACAGATCAAATCCCTTTATCACCTGGTTTCCAAAAGTGTACCTAAGCTTCCTACGGATAATATCGTGATCATGAATCAAAATTTCGAGTACTTCGATCTTGATTCACAAAATGCAGGAAGCAGCGCAGTGGCTGGGCAAATGGAGATCAAAAAGGAAGTGGAGCGTGATCTTCAGCGACAGGTCCAAAATATGCTTGGAACGATGATCGGCTTCAATAAGGTCGTCGTGTCCGTTACAACTGATATTGACTTTACCCAGGAAAATAGGGAGGAAAACCTCGTAACTCCTGTAGATGAGGAAAATATGGAAGGAATTGCAGTCAGTGCACAGCGGATCAATGAAACATACTCCGGTGAAGGTGCGGCCGACGGGGGTACACCTGGTGCAGGTGACGGCAATGAACCGACAAACAGCGGTATCACATATGGATCAGGCAGTGCGTCAAATGGTGACTACGAAAAAATGGAAGAAACCATTAATAACGAAGTGAACAGAATCAAGAAAGAAATCACAGAGAGTCCATATAAGGTAAGGGATATCGGAATACAGGTCATGGTCGAACCACCAGAGCCAGACAACTTGAATTCACTTCCGCAATCAAGGGTTGACGATATTCAGCAGGTTCTGTCAACGATCATCCGTACGTCCATCGACAAAGATGAAGTTCCCGATCTGACCGATCAGGAACTGAGTGATAAGGTCGTCGTGTCTGTACAGCCTTTCAACGGCAAGGTGGAGTTGAACGACGAGAAAACCACCGGCCTGCCTTGGTGGATCTATGCAGTCGGAGGGGTGCTGCTACTTGTGATCATCCTCCTCGTCATCATGATCGTTCGCTCAAGGAAAAAAGAAGAAGAAGTGGAAGAGCTTTTCGTGGAAGAGAAATTGGAACAGGCTCCCATCCCGGATATTGAACCGAAACAGGAAACAGAGGCCACCATCAGGAGGAAGCAGCTTGAAAAGATGGCCAAAGACAAACCTGAAGAATTTGCAAAATTACTGCGCACGTGGTTAGCGGAAGAATAGGGGGATCGGAATGAGAAGAGAAAAAGGACTAACAGGTAAGCAAAAGGCAGCGATTCTCCTGATCTCCCTTGGGCCGGATGTATCGGCATCGGTGTACAAGCATCTTTCAGAAGAAGAAATTGAAAAGCTCACCCTTGAGATCTCCGGTGTGAAAAAGGTGGAGACGGAGGCGAAGGAAGGGATTTTGGAAGAGTTTCATCACATTGCCATGGCCCAGGATTATATTTCACAGGGCGGTATAGGTTATGCGAAGACCGTTTTAGAAAAGGCATTGGGAGCCGATCAAGCAACAGCCATCATAAATCGTTTAACGTCTTCCCTTCAGGTTCGACCATTCGATTTTGCCCGCAAAGCCGATGCAGCCCAAATCCTGAATTTTATTCAGAATGAGCATCCTCAAACGATTGCGCTCATACTTTCCTATCTTGATCCGCAACAGGCAGGACAAATCCTTTCTGAACTTCCTCAAGAGGTCCAAGCGGATATTGCGCGCAGGATCGCCTTGATGGATGGCACCTCTCCTGAAGTGATCAGTGAAGTCGAAGCCATCCTTGAGAAGAAGCTGTCAGCCACCGTCACACAGGATTATACGCAGACAGGCGGAGTAGAGGCGGTAGTTGAAGTGCTGAACGGGGTAGATCGTTCCACGGAAAAAACGATTCTCGACTCGCTGGAAATACAAGATCCCGAGTTGGCTGAAGAAATCAAGAAGCGGATGTTCGTCTTTGAGGATATCGTGACCCTTGACAGCCGCTCCATCCAACGCGTCATACGGGATTGTGAGAATGAAGACCTGCTCCTTGCCCTTAAAGTCTCGGCTGATGACGTCAAGAATGTCGTATTCAAGAATATGTCGAGCCGCATGGTCGAAACGATCAAAGAAGAGATGGAATTCATGGGGCCGGTCCGCTTGAAAGACGTAGAAGAAGCCCAATCAAGGATCGTGTCCATTATCAGACGACTCGAAGACTCGGGAGAAATCATCATCGCCAGAGGCGGGGGAGACGATATCATTGTCTAAGATCATCAAAAATGCCGCCGAGCACGGCAGCAAGATCATCGAACCCAGAAAGATCCTCTCGCGCGTGGGTGATACACCAGACCACGGCGCAGATACTGATGCCCTTCTGGAGAATGCAAGAATGGAAGCGGATCTTCTCCTTGACGATGCACGGCGTGAACACCAACGGATCCAGGGATCGATTCAAACGGCCAGGAGAGAGTGGGAAAAGGAAAGGGAACGCCTCATGGAAGAAGCTTACAATGAAGGCTATTTGCTGGGGGAACAGGAAGGAAAACAAGCTGGTTACAATGCTTATACCGGAATCATCGACGAAGCGAACCGGATTGTCGAGCACAACCGAGAAAACTATTACTCTTACATTGAGCGTGCAGAGAAGGTCATCCTGTCCCTTGGTGTCAAGTGTGCTGGGACAATCATCCATCAGGAACTCGAAGATGAAGAGCGTTTCATCCCCTTCCTTCAGAGAGGACTCAAGGAAGTCAGGGATCTGCCGGAAGTGCGGATCCATATCCACCCATCCAGGCACCCCCTTCTTATGGAGCATAAAAGTGAACTGGAAGCGATGTTCCCCGCAGAAGTGCAATTATTCGTCTATGCGAACGATGATCTCGATCCTATGGAGTGTTACATGGAAACAAAGCAGGGTAGAATCGTCCTTTCCGTCGATTCCCAGCTTGAGGAATTGAAAAGGAAGCTTCTTGAGCGGATGGAGGAGGAAGGATGAAAGCGAGTGAACTTCTGGATTTCATCCCCAAGACCCCCACATTCAAAAAATACGGAAAAGTCCATCGCGTAGTAGGCCTGATGATTGAATCCCAAGGACCTGAGAGCTCTGTGGGTGAAGTGTGCCATATCCATATGAAAAGCAGGGGGAAAGAGAAAATCATTCCTGCAGAAGTGGTCGGATTCAATGGGGACCTGGTCATTTTGATGCCGTATACGAGTATGCAGGACATCGCTCCGGGCAGCCTGGTGGAAGCCACGGAAAAACCGCTTGAGATCAAAGTCGGACCGTCATTGATCGGGAAGGTCATCGACTCCCTTGGAAATCCCCTTGACGGCAGTTCCCTTCCATATGGACTTAGTTCTGTCCACACGGAAAAAGAATCCCCAAATCCACTGTCACGTCCTCCGATTGATGAAGTCATGGAGGTCGGTGTGAAGGCGATCGACAGTATGCTCACAGTTGGCAAGGGGCAGAGAATCGGTATATTTGCAGGGAGCGGGGTCGGAAAAAGTACCCTGCTCGGAATGATTGCCAGGAATACGAAAGCCGACCTGAACGTCATCGCCCTTGTGGGGGAACGTGGCAGAGAGGTGAGGGAATTCATTGAGAGAGACCTTGGCGAGGAAGGACTGAAGCGGACGATCGTGGTTGCCGCAACGTCAGATCAGCCAGCTCTTAAAAGGATCAAAGGAGCTTTTACCGCCACGGCCATCGCTGAATACTTCCGTGACAAGGGAATGAATGTGATGCTGATGATGGACTCTGCTACAAGGGTGGCGATGGCACAGCGTGAAATCGGTCTTGCTGTAGGCGAGCCACCCACCACGAAAGGGTATACTCCGTCCGTATTCGCCATCCTTCCAAAACTTTTGGAACGGACCGGAACCAATACAAATGGAAGCATCACAGCTTTTTACACCGTGCTGGTGGATGGGGATGATCTCAACGAACCGATTTCCGACACGGTGCGTGGAATTTTGGACGGCCATATCGTCCTGGATCGGGATATTGCCAATAGAGGGCAGTACCCGGCTATCAATCTTCTGAAAAGTGTCAGCCGATTGATGAATCATCTTGCGGATCCTGAGCACAAACAAGCTGCAACCCGGATCCGCGAACTTCTCAGTACGTATTTGAAATCGGAAGACCTGATTCAGATCGGAGCATACAAAAAGGGTTCTTCTCGGGAAGTGGATGAAGCCATCGACTATTATCCGGCCATCATTTCTTATTTGAAACAGGATGTCATGGAAAAGCGCTCTTTCAAGGAAAGTGTAGAAGAGCTAATACAGCTGGCGGAAACGGGTGAATGAAAGCATGAACTATGAATATCGATTCGAGCGGATCCTTACCTTAAAGGAGCAGGAAAAAGAAGAGATGCAAGAACAGTACAAATCCAGTGTGTCAAAATTCCAAGAAGCTGCGGAACAATTATATGAGGCGCTGAAGAAGAAAGAGACCCTGGAGGCCATGCAGGTTGAGAAGCTTTCTACCGGGTTATCGATCCTCGATATCAGGCATCATCAGCAGTTCATCACGAATCTCGAGAAGACCATTTCTTACTTTCAGAACCTTGTGGTACAGGCAAGAAACAGGATGAACTGGTTTGAAGAGAAAATGATCGAGATGAATATCGAAGTAAAGAAGTATGAAAGGTTGAAAGAAAAGGATTTTAAAGCCTTTCTTGGAAACCTTCAGGCGGAAGAAAACAAGCAGTTGGATGAAGTTTCCGTAACCCAGTACATGAAGCAGGAAGTCAGGTGACGAAAAAATGGCTAAATCAAACGAAATCGACGGCCCTCAGCCTCACGGGCGATTCCAAAAATTCGTATTCATCGTCCTGATCCCGATCCTGTTCATCATTGTCGTCACGCTGGTGGTTTTGACGGCAACAGGAACAAACGTATTCGAAAAAGCACAATCCCTCGGAATCAGCATCCCGTTTACCGACGATAAGGAACCGGCGTCCGCTGATACCGAGAAAGAAAACACGGATGCCCTCAAGGCGGTCATAGAAGATCAAAAAGCCGAAATTGCTCAGCTGAGCTCTTCTCTTGAGCAAAAAACAAAAGAAGTGGACGGGTTGAATGCATCCATGGAGCAACAGTCTTCCGAAATGGAGGAACTCCGTCAAACCGGCGACGAAAGTAAGCGTTCCTTCAAAGAGATCATCTCGACCTATGAAGCGATGTCGGCAAAGAATGCAGCCCCTGTCATCCTGAATATGAAAGATGACGATGCCGTCAAGATTCTGTCGAGCATCAAGCCGGCGACATTGGCGTCCATCCTTGAAAAAATGCCCCCGGCTGATGCAGCCAAGTACACGGGCATGATCACGGCGGAAGAAGGAGGAGACCGATGATGCAGATCAATCCACTGATGAACCAGCTGGGTGCCCTGTCCTCGTCCTCCCAAGCGCAAGGAGAGACGGCAGCAGGAGAAGGGGCAATCTTCACTTCTCAGCTTCTGGGCTTTCTCGGACAAATACAGGAGGGCGGAATGATGCCCGATGCAGCAGAGAAGCCTTCGCTCCTGAAGAGTCTTCAACTGCTTCTTCAGACAGACAGCCTGTCAAGTCTCGCAATCTCCGAAGAAGAGGTAGAGGCACAGTCAGGGCATGAAGAGATCACCATGGAGGACATGGCAGAGATTCTTGGAATCGATGTGGAGACTCTCCAGGCCTATCATGCTGATCTGTTGAAAGAGATGCATGTCATGCCTGGAAAGATTGAACCCCCTGATGATCTTCGAGAGCTCGTTGCCGGGATCCTTCAGCTTTCAAAGGAGCTGCCGACAGAAATGAAGTCGCAGCCGCTTGAGCAGGCGGTCAAGCTGATCAGGGCAATGGAACTTTTAAGTGCCGCGGGCAAATCCGAGTGGAACAGCACTTATGAGTCGATCCAGATTAAAGAGGCCCTTAAAGAACTTCTGGTCAGGATGGAAGGGTCCGGGCAAGGGACAAGTCGGAAAGAATCCGAATTGAAGGCCGGGAATCAGGTGGAAAAGATGGTACGTGAGGTTCCATCTGGTGTGAATGCATTCCAACCATCCACTTCTGTCCAAGGCACAGCCACAATGAAAGCAAGTCTTTTCCTGAAACCTGAACAGCCTGAAAGCTTTGTCCAGCAGTTTCAGAACCTTTTGGGCAAGTCCCAGTTTTCATCGATGGGTTCGATGAGCAAATTGTTCATCAAGCTTTATCCTGAACATCTGGGTTCCGTGAGGATCGAGCTCCTTCAGCAAAACGGTGTGATGACCGCAAAGATCATGGCATCATCTGCATCGGCCAAGGAGATGCTCGATTCCCATCTGCAGGGATTGAAGCAGGCTTTTCACTCTCAGAATATCCAGGTGGATAAAATCGAACTGTCACAGAGTCTGAGCGATCCTGAAAGAGCCTTCAGGGGACAATCACAACAGCAGTCCAAAGAACACGGACAGAAACAGGACGGACAGGAGAGGGAACCAGATTCAGATACGGATTTCAAAGAGTTACTCATAAAGAATGAACAGGTGATAACATGACGAAAATCGATCCCGGTTTACTTTACTCGAATCTTCAACCGGAGAAGCGTTCAGGCGCAAATGATATTCTCGGCAAGGATGACTTTCTTAAAATCCTGATGACCCAGCTTCAGAATCAGGATCCCATGAACCCTATGCAGGACAAAGATTTTATCGCACAGATGGCTACATTCTCGTCCTTGGAGCAGATGACCAATCTGAATAAGACGATGGAAGGTTTTGTTGAAGCGGAAGCACAGAGCCGTTTGATTTCATACAATTCATTCGTCGGGAAGCAGGTCACCTGGCACAAGCTGTCTGGTGAAGGAGAGGATGCTGCCATCGAGCAGGGGGAAGGGATCATCAAGGGAGTGCGTTTCAAGAACCAATCGGTTGAATTCATCATGGAAGACGATAGTATCCTGACGCCGGCCAATATCTCACAGGTGAACCAGACTGCACCCGGTGATACCACTCTCGTAAATGCCACGATGCTGATCGGTAAATTGGTATCCTGGCAAGAAGGGGAAGAGGTCAAGCAAGGAGTGGTCCAGTCCGTTTCCAAGAAGGATTCGGCCATTTGGATCCATTTGGCCTCTGGAGAAAAGATCAAGTCAGGCGATTTGACGGCAATCGAGACGCCTAAAGCCTAAAAGAGAATAAGAGAGGGGAAATAAAACATGTTACGTTCTATGTACTCAGGTATCAGTGGAATGAAAAATTTCCAGACGAAACTGGATGTAATCGGTAATAACATCGCCAATGTCAATACGTTCGGGTTCAAAAAAGGCAGGGTCACCTTCCAGGATCTCATGAGCCAGACCGTTTCCGGTGCCAGCCGTGCCACAATTGACCGCGGGGGTCAGAATGCGAAGCAGGTTGGTCTTGGGAGTTCACTTGCAACCATTGACTCGATCCAGACCCAAGGAAGCCTTCAAACGACGGCAAGGGACCTCGATGTGGCTGTATCCGGTGACGGATTCTTCGTAGTCAAGACAGGGAACAACACCATGTATACCCGTTCCGGGAATTTCTATCTTGATTCCAACGGTAGCCTGGTCACGGCTCAGGGTAACCTCGTACAAGGGTATCCCGTCAATGCTCAGGGTGTCGTAAACCGCAGCGCAGCAACTGATATCAAGGTGGATACCAATGCAACGATGGCTCCTCAAGCATCCTCACTTGCCACGTATAACGGTAATTTAAAAGCAAGTGCCGCACAAGGAACCGAAGTCGAAGTGGAAACCAAGGTAAAGGATTCACTTGGAAAAGACGTATCTTTGAATATCAAAATGACGAAGACAGGGACGAATAATCAATGGGATGTGGTCATTTCTAGCACTACACCGGGTGTGACCGTGGCAACGGGTACTACAAGGACTTTCACATTCGATAACCAGGGAAAGCTGACGAATCCGACATCTTCCAACATCTCCCTCACCAATACGACCGGAGCGAATCCAACCCAGGCTATCGAGCTCGACTTCTCCAAAATCACCCAGTTCGATAGCTCTTCGTCTGCCAACACCGACACGGTGGATGGAAATGCAGAAGGGTACCTGGAAAGCTTCAATATCGGGTCATCGGGAGAAGTGAACGGCGTATTCTCGAACGGGGAAGTAAGGGTTCTGAGTCAGCTCGCGGTTGCGACATTCTCGAATCCGGGAGGACTGATGAAAGCAGGGGGCAATCTATTCCAGGCTTCGAATAACTCCGGGCTTCCGAATACAGGGGTACCCGGGGATGGTCGCGGGTTGCTTCAGGCAGGTTCATTGGAAATGTCCAATGTAGACCTTTCTGAAGAATTCACCGAAATGATCACGGCACAGCGTGGATTCCAGGCAAATACAAGAATCATCACCACTTCGGATGAAATCCTTCAGGAACTCGTGAACCTGAAACGATAATCATCTGACAGAAGGAGGGAAGGGCTGAGGTTTCCCTTGGCCCGATAACATGATTACGTTAACTAGGTTGAACGGCAAAGCGCTCACAATCAATGCATTATACATTGAAACCATCGAATCTTTTCCGGATACAGCCATCCTTCTCACCAATGGAAGAAGGTATGTGGTCAAAGAGTCGGTGATGGAGGTGCAAGCCCTCTCAACAGAATTTTATCGACGTGTCCAGCTCCTCGGGAGTGGGCTCAAGGGAGGGATGAATGATGAAGAATAAAGCCGTCGCCATCACCATGATCATGGTCGTCACTTTCGTCCTTTTAGGGGCGGTAGGCTGGGTGGTCGTAAAACAGATGTCACCGAAAGCGGAAGCCAAAGAGCCGAGCATCGAAGAGGTGCTCTCTTATTCGGTGGATGTACCGGAGATGACGACCAATCTGTCGAGCAATGATTTCATTCGCATCTCGTTCAAGATCCAGACGGATGGAAAGAAAGCAAAAGAGGAATTACAGCAGCGGGACTTCATGGTGAACAATATCATCATCGAGGAGCTTTCTGAGCTGAATGCAACCGATTTGAAAGGCAAGAAAGGCAAAGAACTGATCGAAACAACCATTCGTAAAAGAGTCGACTCCCTTATGCAGGAAGGATCCGTCGAAAAAGTCTATATCACATCGATGATGATCCAATAGGGACACCTGTTTTGATTGGTAGGGAGGTGAATGAATTTGGCCAATGAAATCTTATCACAAAGTGAAATCGATGCCCTCCTCTCCGCGATCAATACCGGGGAAATGAGTGCAGATGATTTTAAAAAGGAAGAAGAAGAGCGGAAAGTAAAGGTCTACGATTTCAAACGGGCTCTCCGGTTTTCGAAGGACCAGATCAGAAGCTTAACAAGGATCCACGAAAACTTCGCCCGCATCCTGACCACTTACTTCTCAGCTCAGCTAAGGACCTACGTCCACATCAATGTCGCATCGGCCGATCAGATTCCTTATGAGGAGTTCATTCGATCCGTACCTAAAATGACGATATTGAATGTGTATGAACTGCCTCCACTCGATGGCCGTATCTTGATCGAAATCAATCCCAATATCGCCTACTCCATGATGGACCGCGTCATGGGCGGTAAAGGAGTCTCGATCAACAAGGTGGAAAATCTCACGGAAATCGAAACGACTATCATGAGTCAGCTCTTCGAAAAAGCATTCGAAAGTTTGAGGGAAGCCTGGAGTACCGTCGTGGATGTTGATCCGGTTTTCGATGAGTTCGAAGTGAATCCTCAGTTCCTCCAGATGGTCTCTCCGAATGAAACCGTGGTGGTCATTTCGTTGAACACGACGATTGCAGAAACGAGCGGGATGATCAATATCTGCATCCCCCATGTCGTCCTCGAGCCGATCCTGCCGAAGCTGTCAGGAAGCTACTGGATGGAGAGCAAGCGGAAGGAGAGCAGTTCGACAGAAGTGACCCATCTACGCGAGGGCGTCAAGAAAGCGAAGGTACCGGTTGTCGCCCAGCTTGGGAAAACAGAGGTCACCATAGAGGACTTCCTAACCATGGGGGTCGGGGATGTCATCGATCTAGGAACCGGTATAGGAGATCCCTTGACCGTCTGCGTCGGGAATGTGCCGAAATTCATTGCACAACCTGGCCGGTCCAAGAAGAAACTGGCTGTACAAATTTTGGAAACAGTGAAAGGGGGAGACGGTGATGAGTGACATGCTATCACAGGACGAAATTGATGCGTTGCTAAGGGGCTCTGCCGAATCCGATGAAACGAATGAAAAACCTGAGATCCGGACGGATGATCACATCTCTTCAGTAGAAGTCGATGCATTGGGGGAAATCGGGAACATATCCTTTGGAAGTTCAGCTACGGCATTATCCACTCTGTTGAATCAAAAAGTGGAAATCACAACCCCGCAGGTATCGATCGTTGACCGTAACCTGCTTGAGGAAGAATTCCCGCATCCATATGTTGCGATTCAAGTACAGTACACGGAAGGATTCTCTGGCGCCAATCTTCTCGTCATCAGACAGTCCGATGCATCCATCATCGCGGATCTGATGCTTGGCGGTGATGGCATTTCCCCGTCACAGGACCTTGGAGAGATCCAACTGAGTGCGGTGCAGGAGGCGATGAACCAGATGATGGGTTCTGCTGCCACGTCCATGTCGACGGTGTTTCGGAAAAAGGTGGATATTTCACCACCTTCCATCAATCTCATGTTTATCCCTAAAGGGGAAGGAAAAGAAAATCTTCCTGAGGAAGACCTGCTGGTCAAGGTATCGTTTGCCCTGAAGATCGGGGAACTGATCGATTCGAGCATCATGCAGCTCCTGCCATTGAAATTCGCCAAAAGTCTGGTGGATGAGCTTATGGCTCCCGAAGAAGTGGACATACATATTCCCCCTGTACAAATGGAGGAACCGTATCAGGCCGAAAGAGAAGTGGCGGCATCCCATACAGTGGAAGCGCCGAGGGTGGAGGAACCGAGTGTGAACGTGCAGCCTGCAGCATTTGCAGACTTCGAGTCACCGCAGCTCGGAGCCCATGAGGCCAAGAATCTGAATATGCTCTTGGATATTCCGCTGCAGGTGACGGTCGAGCTCGGAAGGACGAACCGGTCCGTCAAGGAAATCCTTGAGCTGTCCTCAGGTTCCATCATCGAGCTGGATAAGCTCGCAGGGGAACCGGTTGATATCCTCGTCAATAGCCAGCTTATGGCAAAGGGCGAGGTCGTAGTCATCGATGAGAACTTCGGCGTGAGGATCACCGATATCGTCAGTCAAAGCGATCGTCTAAAACGATTAAAGTAAATAGAATGATGGAGGTAGACCAGAATGGCTAATAAAATACTGATTGTAGATGATGCAGCATTCATGCGAATGATGATCAAGGATATTTTAACGAAAAATGGTTTTGATGTAGTAGGGGAAGCGGCAGACGGATCCCAGGCAGTGGATAAGTATAAAGAATTGAAGCCTGATTTGGTGACGATGGATATCACCATGCCTGAAAAAGATGGCATCGCAGCGTTGAAAGAAATCAAGGCAAGCGATCCAGGGGCGAAAATCATCATGTGTTCAGCCATGGGACAACAGGCAATGGTCATCGACGCCATCCAGGCGGGAGCAAAGGACTTCATCGTGAAACCATTCCAGGCAGACCGCGTAATCGAAGCCATTCAAAAAGCATTAAGCTAAAGGATTTAAGAAGGTGTGCATGCAGTGAGAAAACTAATACTAACCCTTTGCATCATGATGGCCCTGGTGGCCATCTGGGGGCAAACGGCCTATGCGGTGGAGGACAGCACGAAATTTTGCATCGAGAATCCGGATAAATGCAATCAATCCGATGAAACACCCGTCAATTTGGCAGGCGATACGTCTGTTACATTTATGGACTATGTAAAAATGGTCGGTGCCTTGCTGTTTGTCATCGCTTTGATATATGGCCTTTTGAAGTTCATCAATCAAAAGGGCAGATCGTATCAGCAATCAAAATTGATCCATAACCTCGGGGGTACCACCCTGGGAGGAAATCGTTCCGTACAGCTCATAAAAGTGGGGGATGAGATCCTCGTGGTCGGGGTCGGTGAAAATATCCAGTTGTTGAAAGAGGTAGAGGATCCCTCTCAAAAGGAGAAAATCCTCTCTTTTTATGAAGATAAACCGGTCTCTCCCGTCAATTGGGTGTCAAAATTCACGAACCAGAAAGGGACAGGATCGTTTCAATCCCATCTGAAAGAGCAGCTGGAAGAAATGAAGCGGGGACGCAAGACGACGCTTGGGGAATGGAAGAAGAAGAGGGATCAGTCAGATGAATGAATTCATGGAGTTCTTCAATACCAGTTCAGCAGATAATGTCTCCACAAGCGTCAAACTTCTCTTATTGTTTACGGTGCTGTCCCTTGCACCGAGCATTCTGATCCTCATGACGTGTTTCACCAGGATCATTATTGTTCTTTCCTTTGTCAGGACGTCGCTTGCGACCCAGCAGATGCCTCCGAATCAGGTATTGATCGGTCTTTCGCTTTTCTTGACGTTCTTCATCATGGCCCCGACGTTCCAGCAGGTGAATGAAGATGCCTTGACGCCATTATTTAATGAAGAGATCAACTTGGAGCAGGCATATGACCGGGCCTCGGTGCCGTTCAAGGAATTCATGAGCAGTCACACACGGCAAAAGGATTTGGAGTTGTTCTTGAATTACTCAGGTGCTGAACAACCTGAGTCGATTGAAGACATTCCTCTTACATCCTTGGTACCGGCTTTCGCCCTGAGTGAAATCAAGACCGCCTTCCAGATCGGGTTCATGATCTTCATACCATTTCTGGTGATCGATATGGTGGTAGCGAGCATCCTTATGTCCATGGGTATGATGATGCTTCCACCGGTGATGATCTCCCTTCCGTTCAAGATCCTCCTGTTCGTACTTGTTGACGGGTGGTATCTGGTAGTGAAATCGCTCCTACAAAGTTTTTAAGAAGGTGAAGTAATTGAGTGTAGAATCCGTAATTTCCTTGGCAGAAAGAGGGATTTATACGACTTTGATCGTCTCTGGACCACTGCTGTTATTGGCACTGGTCGTGGGGCTGATCGTGAGTATTTTCCAAGCAACGACACAGATCCAGGAGCAGACACTTGCCTTCATCCCGAAGATTGTGGCCGTGCTCATCGGGATCATCTTTTTCGGCCCTTGGATGCTGACGAAGATGTTGACCTACACATCTCAGATATTTTCAGATTTAACCAGGTTCGTAGGCTAAGGGCATGGAGCAGCTTGTCCCGTTATTATCGGTTTATTTATTGATATTTGTCAGGGTTTCGTCCTTTTTCATCACCATGCCCCTGTTTTCCTACAGAACCATCCCGGCTCAGCATCGACTCGCATTTTCTGCCGTCATTTCGTGGGTGATGTATTATTCCGTGGAAGCCACGGCGTTTGACATCAACGGTCAGTACATTTTGTTGATCATGAAGGAAGCGCTTGTCGGCCTTCTGATCGGGTTTATCGCCTACATGATCTTATCCGCCGTGCAGATTGCCGGGGGATTGATTGATTTTCAGATGGGCTTTGCCATAGCGAATGTAATTGACCCTCAAACGGGTGCTCAAAGCCCCCTCATGGGGCAGTATCTTTATACATTCGCCCTGTTATTGTTGTTGACGTTGAACGGTCATCATCTTTTGTTGGATGGGATCTTCTACAGCTACAGGCTCATCCCCATCGATCAGGCGTGGATCCCGTTCGGGAACGAGGATATGGTGGATTACGTCTTGAAGGCGTTCAATTCCATGTTCATCGTGGCCTTCCAAATGTCGATACCTGTCGTTGCGACACTTTTTCTTGTCGATGTGGCACTGGGGATCGTAGCGCGTACCGTTCCGCAGCTCAATATCTTTGTTGTCGGATTCCCCATCAAGATTGCGGTATCGTTCATCATTCTCTTCATTGTCATGGGCGTCATGTTTGCGGTGATGCAGAAGTTGTTCGGGATGATGCTCGTTACCATGAGGGACTTAATGAACATCATTGGAGGCACTTAAATTGAAGCAATTGAAACTGGACCTGCAGTTTTTCAGTGGGGAGAAGACCGAAAAGGCAACGCCTAAGAAACGGGACGATGCCCGCAAGAAAGGTCAGACCGCCAAGAGTCAGGATGTGAATACGGCGATCATTCTCCTGTCGGTATTCATGTTCATGCTCTTTGGCGCCTCATTTCTAGGGGATGTGGTGTTTGATCTTTTCCATCAGACGTTTCAGGAGTATATGCTCATGGACCTTACCGAGAAGAGCATCCGTGTAATCACCCTCGATATAATGAAAGAACTCGCCTTGCTTCTCGGACCCATCATGCTCGTCGCGTTGATTGCCGGACTGGTGGCCAACTATATCCAGGTGGGGGTGATGTTCACGGTAGAGCCGATCCAGCCAAAATTGGAAAAGATCGATCCGATCAAAGGATTTAAACGGATCTTTTCCCTGAGGGCGATTGTTGAGCTCGTGAAATCCATCCTTAAGATCGGATTCGTTGGAACCATCACATTCGTGGTCCTTTGGATCAATATTGATAAGGTATTGAGCCTCTCCTTTAAATCAGTGGGTGATTCCTTGCTGACCATGGGGAAGCTTACCGTCCAGATGGGCATCGCAGCCTCGATTGCACTTCTGTTCCTCTCCCTCTTTGATTTCCTCTATCAGAGATATGACTTTGAGAAGAATATTAGGATGTCGAAGCAGGATCTGAAGGATGAACATAAAAACATTGAAGGCGATCCGCTGATCAAATCGAAGATCAAACAAAGACAGCGGGAGATGGCCATGAGGAGGATGATGCAGGAGGTTCCCCAGGCGGACGTCATCATCACGAATCCAACGCATTTTGCCATCGCCCTTAAATATGATGAAAAGAAGATGGATGCGCCGTACGTTGTGGCAAAGGGTGTCGACTTCCTTGCACAAAAAATCAAATTCATCGCAAGTGAGCATGGTGTTGTCACCATTGAAAACCGACCGCTGGCAAGAGCCCTCTATGATGCAGCAGATATAGGGGATGCCGTCCCGGAAGAATTTTTCAAAGCTGTGGCAGAAATCCTTGCCTACGTATACAGAACCAAAAAATCACATGCCATACATAGGGAGTGAGTAATATGCCAGCAAGAGATCTATCCGTTTTAGCGAGTGTCATCTTGATCGTCGCCATGCTGATCATCCCGTTTCCGGGGTGGCTGCTGAGTGTGTTGATCATCATTAATATATCACTTGCCCTCCTTGTGCTCCTTATCTCCATGAATATGAATGAACCATTGCAATTCTCGATATTTCCGTCGCTCCTGTTGCTGCTGACGCTATTCAGACTTGGTCTAAATGTTTCCACAACGAGGTCGATCCTTAGTAAAGGGGAAGCAGGGGGCGTTGTGGAAACATTTGGAACATTCGTAGTCGGAGGAAACGTCCTCGTCGGGCTCGTAGTATTCGTCATCTTGATCGTGATCCAATTCATCGTCATCACGAAGGGGTCAGAGCGTGTATCAGAAGTGGCCGCCCGGTTTACCCTTGATGCGATGCCCGGGAAACAGATGAGCATCGATGCCGACCTGAATGCTGGGATGATCTCGGAACAGGATGCCCGCACACGCCGTGAAAAAGTCGGAAGAGAAGCCGACTTCTACGGTGCGATGGACGGGGCATCGAAGTTCGTTAAAGGGGATGCCATCGCCGGGATCGTCATCGTCATGATCAATCTGATCATGGGGATCATCATCGGGATGACCCAGATGGGCCTTCCCATCGCAGAGGCTGCTACAAAATTTTCACTTTTGACCGTCGGTGATGGGATCGTAAGTCAGATCCCGGCCCTATTGATTTCAACGGCAACAGGGATCGTCGTCACCCGTGCTGCCTCTGAAGGGAACCTAGGGCAGGATATCATGAATCAGCTCCTCGCTTATCCCGTCATGCTCTATGTGGCGGCATCGACGATCTTTTTACTTGGTGTGTTCACACCGATTTCATTCCTCGTTACCGTGCCGATCGCAGCTGCCCTTGCCCTTGGCGGCTACATGGTATCCAGGACGCCGAAGCAGGATGAAGCAGATGTGATGGAGATGGAAGAAGAATTGGAACATGAGGAAATGAAAAGTCCTGAAAGTGTCGTGAACCTGTTGAATGTAGATCCAATCGAATTCGAATTCGGGTACGGGCTCATTCCCCTTGCAGATTCCAATCAGGGAGGGGACCTTCTTGACCGGATCGTCATGATCAGAAGGCAGCTTGCCATCGAAATGGGTCTCGTGATTCCGGTTGTGAGGATCAGGGATAATATTCAACTGCAGCCGAATGAGTACCGTCTGAAAATCAAAGGCAACGAAATGGCGAAGGGTGAGCTGCTCCTTGATCACTATCTCGCCATGAGTCCGGGGATCGACGATGGATCGGTGGAAGGAATCGATACGATCGAACCATCATTCGGACTCCCGGCAAAATGGATCTCAGAAGAAATGAAGGAACAGGCCGAAATCTTCGGTTATACAGTGGTCGACCCGCCTTCTGTCGTATCCACTCATTTGACGGAAATCATTAAAACCCACGCGCATGACCTACTTGGAAGGCAGGAAACGAAGCAGTTGATCGATCATCTGAAGGAATCGTATCCGATCCTGGTGGAGGAAGTGACGCCGAATCCACTTTCCATAGGTGAAATACAAAAAGTACTGGCGAAATTATTGAAAGAGCATGTTTCAATCAGGAATCTTCCGGTGATTTTCGAAACCCTCGCCGACTATGGAAAAATGAGCTCCGATACCGACCTGTTGGCAGAGTACGTAAGACAAGCCCTAGCAAGACAGATCACCAGCCAGTACGCAGGAGATGAAGCCATGCTTAAGGTTGTGACCGTATCAGGCAAGGTGGAGAAGAAAATTGCCGATAGTATACAACAGACAGAGCATGGAAACTTCCTGTCCCTTGATCCCGGTGACTCACAGGAGATTCTTGAAAGCGTGGCGTCACAGGTCGAACAGGTTTCCCTCATGGAAGAATCACCGGTCATCCTCTGCTCTCCTGCTGTCCGCATGTACGTCAGGCAGATGACCGAGCGCTACTTCCCGCAGGTTCCGATCCTTTCTTATAATGAGCTCGAAGCAAACGTTGAAGTACAAAGTCTAGGGGTGGTGAATATTTCATGATGGTCAAAAAATACAGAGCCGACTCAATGAACGACGCCATGGCGAAGGTTCGGAAGGATCTTGGTTCAGATGCAGTGATTCTCCATTCGAAACAGATCCAAACGGGAGGCATACTCGGCTTCTTCAAAAAAAGGGGCGTGGAGGTCATCGCTGCTCTCGATCCGGATCACTCGGAGGAGGAGGCTCCCGTGAAAGTGGAAAGGGTCCAAGATCCCGCCCCCCAGCCTGCAATCAATCAGCAGCTCGGTGAACTGAAAGGCATGATCGCCGCATTATCTACGTCGATGACGGATCATTTCCCTTCTCCCGTATCGGATATCCTGGATTCTTTTAAAAAACAGGGGGTGAAGGAAGAATACCTGTTGGAACTTGGAAACCGGCTTCAGCGGCTTCCGGAAGAAACCTACATCGAAAGCACAGTAGCCTACCTTACCGAGCGCTTGGAGAGTGTTGCTATGGGTGGGATGACCTTTTCTCATAAGTATATCAATCTCATGGGACCGACCGGGGTAGGAAAGACCACGACCCTTGCGAAACTGGCGGCTGAAGCCGTGATCGAGAAAAGAAAAAAAGTGGCCTTCCTGACGACGGATACATACCGGATCGCTGCGATCGAACAGTTAAAAACCTATGCATCCCTTCTGAACGTACCGGTTGAAGTAATCTATAAGGCGGAAGATTACAGGGCGGCAATGGAGAAATTTAGGGACTGCGATCATATTTTTATCGACACGGCGGGCCGTAACTACCGGGAAGAACATTACGTGACGGAACTCAATAACCTGATTGACTTCAGTACCGATATGGAGTCCTACCTCGTTCTCTCCCTTACCAGTAAGGAAGAAGATATGAAAGAGATCGCTACTGCGTTCTCGTCTATGAAGATCGACCGCTTCATATTCACCAAACTTGATGAAACTTCAAGCATGGGATCGATTTTCAACCTCATCCTTGAGACGGGAATCGGTGCCGCGTACGTGACAACAGGTCAGGATGTGCCGGAAGACATCGAACCACTCGGGGCCGGGGACATTGCCCGGCTGATGATGAAAGGGATCCGACCATGAATGATCAGGCACATAAACTCAGACAAAGGATGAATGAAAGTGCAAGGACGTATGCTGTCGTGAGCGGTAAAGGTGGAGTCGGGAAGTCGAATATCACGACGAACCTGGCCATCCTTCTGGGGAAAAGGGGGAAACGGGTCCTGCTGTTCGATATGGATATCGGAATGGGGAATGTGCATCTTCTCCTGGGAAGCCACAGGAAATACTCCGTGATGGATTATATCGAGGATGGGAATAAGACGATTCACGACGTGGTATGCAAAGACGTGCACGGTATCTCCTATATATCCGGGGGCAACGGATTGAAGGACTTGGTGGAATGGCACGGCGAACGGATGGACCGCTTTTTTGAAGGGCTCAAAGAGCTCATGAGGCACTATGATTATATTTTATTCGATATGGGCGCCGGGGCTACGAGTGCGTCCATCGAGTTCCTGCTGTCAGTCGATGAGATCATTGCCGTGACCACACCTGAACCCACGGCCATGACCGACGTATATTCCATGATGAAGTATATTTTCCTGAGAGACCGCTCAAGGGAGATTTCGATATTATGCAATCGGGCTTCGACGAAACGAGAGGGAAGGGAAACGCTCATCAGGCTTAAACACACGGTAGGAAAATTCCTTTTAAAAGAGGTAACGGACCTCGGCTTCCTCCCTGAAGATCCGACTGTGCGAAAAGCTGTGGTGAATCAGGTGCCCCTGGTCATCGGATATCCTGCTTCAGCAGTATCAAGAAGTCTCAAGGACGTGCTGGATGTCCTGATTCCGACGGGGGTAAAGGTGAAGAAATCATCCTTTATAGAAGGCTTCCGAACGTTTTTCAAAGGGGTTGATGCAGTTGATTAAGGTGCTGGTGGTGGATGATTCTGCGTTCATGAGGAAGCTGATCAGCGACTACCTCAGGTCCGAGGCTTTGATTGAAGTCATCGGTACCGCGCGCAACGGGGAGGATGCCGTCAAGAAAATCAAACGGCTGAGACCGGATGTCGTGACATTGGATATCGAAATGCCCGTCATGAACGGTCTTGAAGCACTCAAGGTCATCATGGATGAGCACCCTGTCCCCGTCGTGATGCTCTCCTCGACAACCAAAGAAGGCGCTGATGAAACGGTGAAAGCCATGAGCATCGGAGCTGTCGACTTCCTTGCCAAGCCTTCAGGGACGATTTCCCTTGATTTGTACAAAGTCCAATCCGATATAGTTAGAAAGGTCATTGAAGCGAGCAAGGTGAACATGGGGAAAATGGTTTTCGATCAGAAGCGTTTCATGCCGGTTGAAGTGCCGAAGATGAATGGGCTGGCTGATGGGGACGCCCTGATTGCCATCGGAACCTCGACGGGGGGCCGCGGGCTCTCCAAAAGGTGCTCGCGGAACTCCCGCGTTCCATCCCCGCTCCCATCGTCATTGTGCAGCATATGCCCCCGGGTTTACGAAATCTCTTGCTGCAAGGCTCGATGGCCTGAGTGACATTACCATTAAGGAAGCGGAGCAAGGAGAGAAGTTGCAGAAGGGGACGGCGTATATCGCACCGGGCGGTGAACATTTGAAAATCGTGTCGAAAGGGGACGGTCTATTCGCCCAGCTTGATAGGGGAGAGCCCGTAAATGGGCACCGCCCTTCCGTTGATGTATTATTTGCATCCATCGCCGACCTTGGCCATCAGAACACCATCGCGGTCATTATGACGGGCATGGGCTCTGATGGAACGAAGGGACTTGCCTCCTTGAAAGGAAAGGGCAGGGTGAGGGTCATCGCCGAAGCGGAAGAAACCTGCATCGTGTATGGAATGCCTAAGGCCGCCGTGGCCGGAGGATATGTGGATCGATCGGTGGAACTGGGAGAGATTTCTCAGTCCATCCTGAATTATTTGAGGTAAGGGAGTGTAAAGCTGATGGAGATGAGTCAATACCTGGAAATATTTATAGAAGAAAGCAAAGAAAACCTTCAGGCGTGCAATGAACAGCTGCTGGCACTGGAGAAGCATCCGAATGATCTTTCGATTGTCAATGAGATCTTCCGCGCAGCTCATACACTTAAGGGAATGGCTGCAACGATGGGGTACGACGATCTAGCGAATCTCACTCATAAGATGGAAAACGTCCTGGACGGAATCAGGAACGGTGTGCTGGCCGTGACACCCGGGATTTTGGATGTCGTGTTTCAGGCCGTGGACGATCTGGAAGCAATGGTATTCTCCATTGCCGATGGCGGCGACGGCAAGCGGGATGTGTCAGATGTAGTCCGTTTATTGCAACAGATCGAGAGTGGAGATGCCCCAGGGACAGCAGCGGAACAGGAAGTGGCTGCAACGGCAACGGCCCTTCCCTCACGACTTACATATGAAGCGTACGAACAGACCGTGATCGAGGAAGCGATCGAACAAGGCTTCAAATGCTTTGAAATCTCGGTTTCCCTTAGGGAAGACTGCCTCCTGAAGGCCGCGCGTGTATATATGGTATTCGAACTCCTTGAGAAAGACGGGGAAGTAATCAAGTCGGATCCTCCAGTAGATCAGCTGGAAGAAGAACGGTTTGATCGGGATTTCACGGTTTCGATCCTTACAATGGAATCGGCTGAAAGCATGGCCGGTAAAGTAGAGAGCGTTTCCGAGATTGACCGGGTGAGCATTTCTCCTATTGAGACGGGAACCTTCCGCAGTTCAGAAGACACCTTCACGGAGCCTTCTCCTGAGAAAATTCAGCACGAGATTGTGGAGGAGTCAACTCCCCGGTTGAAGGAAGAGAATGCAGAAAACGTGAAGAAGGCTGCCCCTTCCTCAAAGACCATCAGGGTCAACATCGACAGGCTCGATATTCTGATGAATCTATTCGAGGAACTGGTCATCGACCGGGGAAGACTTGAGGAGATTTCCAAACAATTCGATAATCCGGAACTGAATGAAACGGTTGAACGGATGACCAGGATCTCAGGCGACTTGCAATCCATCATCCTGAACATGAGGATGGTACCGGTGGAGACGGTATTCAACCGATTCCCCCGTATGGTACGTCAGCTCGCCAAGGATCTAGACAAGCAGATCGAACTGAAAATCGAAGGGGCTGAGACGGAGCTGGACCGCACCGTCATCGATGAAATCGGTGACCCGCTCGTCCACTTGATCCGGAATGCCATTGATCACGGCATCGAGACCCCGGAAGTCAGAACGAAGCACGGAAAAGAGCCTTTTGGAACAGTCAAACTGAAAGCCTATCATAGCGGCAACCATGTGTTCATCGAACTGGAAGACGACGGGGCAGGAATCAATAAAGAAAAAGTCCTTCAAAAAGCCATTGATAAAGGCATTGTCTCCTCGGATCAGGCTCTGACGCTTTCTGACCGACAAATCTATGAGCTGATCCTTTCGTCAGGATTCTCAACAGCGGAAAAGCTATCGGATATTTCCGGGCGTGGAGTAGGATTGGATGTTGTGAGATCTACGATCGAATCGCTTGGAGGTTCCATCACGATTGATTCGACTGTCGGAGAGGGATCAAGATTTTCGATCCAGTTGCCCCTTACACTGTCCATCATCGCCGTCATGCTCGTCGATGTGAAGTCCGAAAAATATGCCATTCCTCTGTCGTCCATAATCGAAACGGCCATCATCAAAAAGGAAGATGTCCTCCACGCGCACAATCAAAAGGTGATCGATTTCAGGGGCAAGGTCGTTCCGCTACTTTTCCTGGAAGAAGTATTCGAAGTCCCTTCTGAAGGGGATGAAGCCGATCAATATTCGATCGTACTCGTGCGAAAAGGCGAGAAGACGGCGGCACTGGTCGTCGATTCATTCATCGGGCAGCAGGAGGTCGTCCTGAAATCCCTTGGACATTATCTCAACGATATCTTCGCGATTTCCGGTGCCACCATTCTCGGAGATGGGCAAGTGGCTTTGATCATCGATTGCAACGCATTAATCCATTAAGGAGGTCTGCTCTATGACCGAGGTCATGACAGAACAAACCAAACTGATCGTGTTTCAGCTTCATGATAAGGAATATGCTTTGGAAGTGGAAAATGTCCGCTCCATTGAAAAGTTGGAGCACATCACCCGGGTACCGAAAACACCGGAATATGTAAAGGGCGTCATCAATCTCAGGGGTGTAGTGACACCCATCGTCGACCTACGGGTGCGCTTCGGCCTTTCATCCGTTCAGGACACGGAACATACACGCGTCATCATGGTCATTCTCGAGGACAAGGAAGTGGGGCTCATCGTCGATGCTGCAAACGACGTCCTCGATGTCCGCACAGAAGATATCGAAGACTCACCTGACGTGGCCGGTGTTCAGGAAGCGGATTATGTGGCGGGGGTTGTCAAATTGGATAAGAGGCTCTTGATCCTCCTTCACCTGGATAAGGTCCTACAGGCACTTTGACGTGGAATACAACAACATTACAACAGGGCATCTGGACGTACTGAAGGAGATAGGGAATATCGGGGCGGGCCATGCAGCAACCTCCCTATCTTCCCTGCTTGATAAGAAGATCGATATGAAGGTTCCTGCAGTCGACATGGTGTCTTTTGATGAAATGACGGAGCTTGCGGGCGGGGCTGAAACGATTGTTGTCGGAATCTTTTTAAGGATCCAGGGAGAGGTAACGGGCAATATGTTCTTCCTTCTTCCTCTTGAACAGGCCACCCGCTATGTTCAAATCATGTTGAAGGACCCCTCCTATACATTCCAGAAACCGCCTTATGAAGATATCGCCCTTTCTGCCATCCAGGAGCTCGGCAACATTGTAGCGGGCGCATATCTGTCTTCCCTATCCGACTTCACGGGATTATCGATCCATCCTTCTGTGCCGGCCGTTTCGGTCGACATGGCAGGTGCCATGGTCGGGTACGGTCTTCTCGAGATATCGAGGGTCGGTGATCATGCCCTCGTCATCGATACAGCCCTTAATGAAGAAGGGACAAAGGGCATCAAAGGGAACTTCTACCTTATTCTTGATCCTGAATCCTTCTCCATCGTTTTCAACTCGTTGGGAGTCGACGCGTGATGGGGACGGATTCGGTCGTCAAAGTAGGGATTGCCGAAATGAAACTCGTCAGGGGGACAGGTTCGATCCGAACGACCGGGCTCGGGTCCTGTGTCGGTCTTGTCCTTTATGATGGACGGATCCATTTGGCGGGTATGGCCCACGTCATGCTTCCGGACTCATCCTTCACAAAAGAAACGACAGTCAATCCCGGCAAATATGCAGATCTGGCCATACCGGGTCTCGTAGACCTCATGAATCGACATGGTGCGGATCCTTCAAGACTCGTCTGCAAAATGGCAGGCGGAGCTCAGATGTTCCAGGCGGCATCTGGGAGCGATATCATGCGAATCGGCCCGAGGAACGTGGAAGCAGTCAAAGAACAGCTGGACAGACTGAATATCAGAATCATCGCTGAAGACCTCGGGGGCAATAAAGGAAGAACCATTGAATTTTTCCCTGAAACCGGAATGTTGCAAGTGAGGACGGTGTATGAAGGAACAAAGGAAATGTGAGGACCAGGACGGGTCCTTGGAAAGGAGGGGTAATATGTCCCGACAACCGGATCGGAACGAAGAACAACCATACTGGGATAGATGGATCCACAACCGAGATACAGAGGCAGGGGATATGCTCGTCAAGAAATATATGCCCCTTGTTTCATATCATGTTCAACGAATTTCAGTCGGCCTCCCGAAAAACGTTTCAAGAGAAGATATCAAAAGCCTTGGTCTTATGGGGCTATTGGATGCACTGCAAAAATTCGATCCCACGAGAGATCTCAAGTTCGATACATATGCCTCTTTCAGGGTCAGGGGAGCCATCCTCGATGGCCTCAGGAAAGAAGACTGGCTCCCTCGGTCCACAAGGGATAAGGCCAAGAAGATCGAAGCCAGGACAGTGGAACTCGAGCAATCCCTTTTACGCCATGTGACACCGGAAGAAGTCGCCGCGTCCCTTGAAATGACGACAGATGAAGTCTATCAGGCAGCCAATGAGCATTTCTTTGCAAATGTCCTATCCATGGATGAACAGCTCTCGGCGGATGAAAGTGAATCTTCCTCCTTCTCTCTTAAGGATGAACGGGTCTTTTCACCGGAGGAAGCGACCGTCAAACAAGAAAACATGGAAGAGCTTGAAAAAATGATTCTAAAACTATCAGAGAAAGAGCAGCTCGTGCTAAGCTTGTTTTACAAGGAAGAATTGACCTTGACGGAAATCGGTCATGTTATGAATTTATCCACATCGAGAATCTCGCAGATCCATTCAAAGGCCATTTTCAAGTTGAGGAATTTCCTGAAACCTGAAGCAGGGGGATGATAGGATGACTCTCAAGGCGATCGAACTTCAGGTGGCGCTCCCGAGGACATTCGAAGCAGGGAAAGTGACGGAACAAGCGCAGCAGCTCGGTCAGTCAATCAATCATGGCGCATCCCTCGGGATGCAAAAGGAGACATATAAGCACCGCCATACGGTCAATCGTACGAAAGGAAAGGCTATCTTGGCACGCAGCGGGAAAGATCCCCTTTCGGATGATGGGAAACGGGAAGGGCATCATCCGTTCAAAGGAAAAGCGATCGATTACAGTGGATGATGGAAAGACTGTTCCGGAGGAGACCGGGGCAGTTTTTCCTTGTAGTGCCATTATGGAAGTGGAAAATGAAGAATGATAACAGGGAGATCCATTTATGATGTTTTTAATTGTACTATCAATCTTATTGAATCTCGTGGCCCTCTTTGCCATCATCCTCCTATATGTCAGGCAGAACCGCCTCCTCGCCCTCGACAGCCAGCAAAAGAGAAGGGTGACAGAAATGGAGGAACTCATGTCTGCCTATATGGCGGAATTGAAGGAGGAGAATGATACCTTTCTGCGTTCCTTGGCAAATGATGTGCCGGCTGATGTGGAGAGTGTGACAGAGCCCCCATCCATGGTTCGAAAAAAGGCAATGGACGCTTATCAGTCGGCCCCGTCAATTGACCCGACGGATCAATCCGATGCAGCGGAACCCGATATAGTGAGGATGTACCGCGCGGGTGTTTCAATAGATGAAATCGCACGGGCCTCTGGCGTAGGAAAGACGGAAGTGGAGCTTTTCCTGAAGTTCAACAGGGATACCGAATAATTTTCTCCTAAAATCGCATCAAGCCCTTGATTGGATAAAAGAGGTATGCTATAGTATTCATGGTGTGATTACACACGTTTCCTGATTGAGGCAGATGGTGCTATTTTTAATAGTTTCTGCTCCAAGATGATGGAGACGGAGGATAAAAACAAAAACCATTAGGAGGAACCACACATGTCAGTCATTTCAATGAAACAATTGCTTGAAGCTGGTGTACACTTCGGACACCAAACTCGCCGTTGGAACCCTAAGATGAAGAGATACATCTTCACAGAGCGTAACGGCATCTACATCATCGACCTTCAAAAAACCGTTAAAAAGGTTGAAGAAGCGTACAACTTCGTGAAAGAACTAGCTGGTAACGGCGGTAAAGTTCTTTTCGTAGGAACAAAAAAACAAGCGCAAGAATCTGTTAAAGATGAAGCAGAGCGCGCTGGTATGTACTACATCAACCAACGTTGGTTGGGTGGAACACTTACTAACTTCGAAACAATCCAAAAACGTATTTCACGTCTTAAGCAAATCGAAAAGATGGAAGAAGACGGTACGTTCGAAGTACTACCTAAGAAAGAAGTAGTACAACTGAAAAAAGAACACGAACGTCTTGTGAAATTCCTAGGCGGAATCAAAGATATGAACACGCTGCCTGATGCACTATTCATCATCGATCCTCGTAAAGAGCGTATCGCTGTTGCGGAAGCACGCAAGCTTAACATCCCTATCGTAGGTATCGTTGATACAAACTGTGATCCGGATGAAATCGATGTTGTCATCCCTGCGAATGATGACGCGATCCGTGCGGTTAAGCTTCTTACAGGAAAAATGGCAGATGCCATCCTTGAAGCGAAACAAGGTGAAGAAGCAGCTGTAGCAGCTGAGTAATGATGAAAAGGTGATAAGAGGGCTTACCCTTATCACCTTTTTTTAAAGAGGAATCAGACTATCTTTTATGGTAGTTCACTGCAGGGAAACCTGCGATAGATAATTTAAGGAGGAAACCCACTATGGCAATTACTGCACAAATGGTTAAAGAACTTCGTGAAAAAACCGGCGCTGGAATGATGGACTGTAAAAAAGCGCTAACAGAAACTGGCGGAGATATGGAAAAAGCAATCGACTTCCTACGTGAAAAAGGAATCGCGAAAGCAGCTAAAAAAGCTGACCGTATCGCAGCTGAAGGTACAACGTTCATCGCAAGCGAAGGAAACACGGCAATCATCCTCGAAGTGAATGCTGAAACAGATTTCGTTGCGAAAAACGAAAACTTCCAAAACCTTGTTAAAGAACTGTCTGCTCACCTATTGGCTACCAAGCCTGCTTCCGTTGAAGAAGCAATGGATCAAAAAATGGAAAACGGTTCAGTTGTTAGTGAGTTCATCAATGCGGCAATCGCGAAAATCGGAGAGAAAATCACTCTTCGTCGCTTCGAAATCCGCACCAAAGATGACAATGCAGCGTTCGGTGAGTACCTCCACATGGGTGGACGCATCGCTGTTCTTGCTGTAGTGGAAGGTACGACTGATGCTGCTGTAGCAAAAGACGTTGCTATGCATGCTGCGGCTCTTAACCCTAAATACGTTTCACGTGATCAAGTGTCTGCTGAAGAAGTGGCGCATGAGCGTGAAGTTCTTAAACAACAAGCACTTAACGAAGGCAAACCTGAAAACATCGTTGAAAAAATGGTGGAAGGTCGCCTAAGCAAGTACTTCGAAGATATCTGTATCCTTGACCAGCCTTTCGTTAAGAATCCAGATCAAAAAGTACGTCAATTCCTTGAATCTCACAAAGCGACCCTTACAGACTTCATCCGCTATGAAGTAGGGGAAGGCCTTGAGAAACGTCAAGAAAACTTCGCTGAAGAAGTTATGAGCCAAGTGAAGAAATAATTAACCGATTCGCTGTAGGGAACACATCGTGTGTTCCCTATTTTTCAAGAAAAATCTTATTTACATACGGAGGTTCCCATGAGCGTTCCAAAATATAAACGTGTCGTGCTTAAATTAAGTGGAGAAGCCCTAGCCGGTGAAGACGGCTTCGGCATCAACCCGTCCGTGATCAAAAACGTGGCGGAAGATGTAAAGGAAATTGCCGAACTCGGTGTGGAAGTCGCAGTCGTCGTTGGCGGCGGAAACATCTGGAGAGGCAAAATCGGCAGTGAGATGGGTATGGACCGGGCATCTGCCGACTATATGGGGATGCTCGCAACGGTTATGAACTCATTGGCCCTTCAGGACAGCCTGGAGCAGGTCGGTGTCGAAACGAGGGTTCAGACTTCCATCGATATGCGTCAAGTAGCCGAACCATACATCAGAAGAAGGGCGATCCGCCACCTGGAGAAGAAGAGGGTAGTCATCTTTGCAGCCGGTACCGGTAACCCTTACTTCTCAACAGATACTACAGCGGCTCTACGTGCTGCAGAAATCGAAGCAGAAGTCATCCTGATGGCGAAGAACAATGTGGACGGCGTCTATTCCGCCGATCCGATGAAGGATGCCAATGCCGTGAAATATGACAAGCTTTCATATCTTGATGTGTTGAAGGAAGGTTTGGCAGTCATGGATTCAACTGCTTCATCCCTATGTATGGACAATGATATACCGCTTATTGTATTCTCTATTATGGAAGATGGAAACATCAAAAAAGCCGTAACAGGCGAAAATATCGGTACAATCGTAAGGGGGAAAGAATAATGGCAGAAGCAATCATTTCAAACGCAAAAGAAAGAATGACTAAAGCAATCCAAACGTATTCACGTGAACTGGCGACAATCCGGGCGGGACGCGCGAACGCATCCCTTCTTGATAAGATCACCGTTGATTATTATGGTGCGCCTACACCGGTGAACCAACTGGCAGGTATCTCGATTCCTGAGGCCCGTATGCTTGTCATCCAACCTTATGATAAAACAGCATTGGGCGATATCGAGAAAGCGATCCTCAAATCCGATCTCGGCATCACCCCGAATAGCGACGGGAATATCCTCCGCATCATCATTCCAGCTTTGACCGAAGAACGTCGTAAAGAACTGGTCAAACGCGTGAAAAAAGAAGCGGAAGATGCGAAAGTGGCCATCCGTAACATTCGCCGTGATGCAAACGAAGAACTGAAGAAACAGGAAAAAGCGGGCGAGATCACGGAAGATGATCTTCGCAGCTACTCTGAAGATGTACAGAAGGCAACGGATGAGAGCATTGTGAAGATTGATGGAATTGCAAAAGATAAAGAGCAGGAAATGCTAGAAGTATAATGCAAGAGTACCGCCGACCTCAAAGCGAAACCCGCTTGGTCGGCTTTTTTTACACTACATAATGATCGATCACCCACCGGCTTCCCTTGGATCTTTTCCCTTGAAAAATATCTGAACAGGATTGGCAGGGAATGGTATAATCGAATTTCATGGAGATATCTTTTGTGATTTTTGTTATGATAGTAGAGGTAAATATTTTTAGGATTGTTGGTGGAGGATTTTTATGCTAAACAAGCTTAAGCAATGGAAGCGGCAGCAAGGTTCAGAAGACTATGATGAACGGTATAGGGAGTTGAAGAATCACCCGATCCCGGAACATATCGCCATCATCATGGATGGTAACGGGAGATGGGCCAAGAAACGGGCCATGCCCAGAGTTGCCGGCCATCATGAAGGAATGAAATGTGTAAGGAGGGTGACCAGGCTGGCGAATGAGCTCGGCGTGGGCACTTTGACTTTATATGCTTTCTCGACAGAAAACTGGAAGCGTCCGAAAATGGAAGTGGAATTCCTGATGAAACTTCCCGAAGAATTTCTTGGAACATTCCTTCCGGAGTTAATCGAGGAAAATGTACAGGTGAAGATGATGGGTGCGACTGACGCAATCCCTGAACACACGAAGCGGGCTGTACAGAAAGCAATTGAAGAGACTAAAGAGAATGACGGCCTTATCTTGAACTTCGCTTTGAATTATGGAAGCAGATCTGAAATCCTCGATGGGGTGAAGCATGTCTTAAATGATGTAAGAAGTGGAATACTGGATGAAGAACAACTGACAGAAGAGGTGTTTTCCACTTATTTAATGACAAAGAACCTCAAGGATCCCGATCTGCTCATACGGACAAGCGGAGAAATACGTTTGAGTAATTTTATGCTTTGGCAGCTCGCTTATACTGAATTCTGGTTCACGGATGTATTGTGGCCAGACTTCGGCAAGGAAGAGCTTGTGGAAGCCATTGAGGCCTATCAGGGCCGCTCAAGGAGATTCGGCGGGTTACAAAGCGAGGAGTCCTAATGAAACAGCGAATTATTACAGCGGTCGTCGCAGCGGCGATCTTCTTGCCGATCATCTTGGTTGGTAAGATACCATTCATCATCCTGATGTATGCCATTGCATCCATCAGTCTCTATGAAGCACTTAAAATGAGGGGCCACGGGATCATGACGATACCAGGTTTATTATCCCTTGCCCTCCTATGGATCTTTTTGATCCCGAATGAAACCATCGATGTCATTGCGGACTTCGGATACTCCAAAATGGAGTTTGCGTTCATTGCCGTATTATTACTGCTTGTCTATACGGTGATCACGAAGAATCGCTTCACCTATGACGACGTCGGTTTTCACTTATTAAGTCTATTATATGTAGGAATTGGATATTTCTATTTCATCGAGATCCGCATGCTGTCAAATGGCGCTCAGCTTATCTTCTATGCCCTGTTCATCATCTGGGCTACGGATTCCGGAGCCTACTTTATCGGAAGGGCCATGGGGAAGAAAAAGCTATGGCCGCATATTTCTCCGAATAAAACGGTGGAAGGATTCATCGGCGGGATCGTGTCGGCTGTCATCGTCGGGGTCATCATCACATTTTTCACCGACCTTGGCATCTCGATGCCGAAGCTGATCATCAGCACGGCGATACTCTCCATATTCGGTCAAATGGGAGATCTGGTGGAATCTGCCCTTAAAAGGCATTACGGCGTCAAGGATTCCGGTAATCTCCTTCCGGGACACGGGGGCATGCTCGATCGTTTCGACAGCCTGTTATTCGTCCTCCCACTGCTGCATTTTCTATTATAAAGATAAAGAGAGCAACATATCTGTAAGGAGTGGAGTCATTGAAGAGTATTAGTTTAATGGGGGCCACCGGTTCCATCGGGATCCAGACACTCGATGTCATCCGGCAGCACCCTGAAGAGTTCCGTCTTTCGGCCGTATCAGCTGGCCGGAACATGGACAAGACAAGGGACATCATCCGTGAGTTCAAACCGTCGCTTGTCTCTGTCCAACTGAAAGAGGATGCAGAGAAACTCCGTGCAGAATACGGCGATATCACCATCCTCCATGGAGAAGATGGGCTGATCGAGACGGCGTGCTTCCAGGATGCTGATGTCCTGGTCAATGCGGTACTCGGTAGCGTAGGCCTACATCCGACTTTGAAGGCCATTGAAGCCGGTAAGACGATTGCCATCGCCAATAAGGAAACCCTCGTAACAGCAGGGCACCTGGTCATGGAAGCGGCTGTGAAGAAGGGCGTACATCTTCTTCCTGTCGACAGCGAACACTCTGCGATCTTTCAGGCGCTTCAAGGGGAACATACAAAAAATATCGAAAAACTGATCATTACCGCTTCCGGAGGGAGCTTCCGTGATAAATCAAGGGATGAGCTTGTCGGCGTGACGGTAGACGATGCGCTGAATCATCCGAACTGGTCTATGGGGCGAAGATCACCATTGATTCGGCAACCATGATGAACAAAGGTCTTGAAGTCATCGAAGCCCACTGGTTGTTTGATTTGCCGTATGATCAGATCGACGTCGTGCTGCACCGTGAAAGCATCATTCATTCCATGGTTCAGTTCCACGATTCATCGGTCATGGCCCAACTGGGCACACCGGATATGAGGGTACCGATCCAATATGCCCTCACGTATCCAGACAGGATGCCTCACCCAAATGGGAAGAGATTGAACCTTGTGGAAATCGGGAAGCTTCACTTCGAAGAGATGGATACGGATCGGTTCAAATGCCTTGGATTTGCCTATGCAGCCGGCAGAGAAGGAGGCAGCATGCCGACTGTGCTGAATGCAGCAAACGAAGCAGCGGTCGCGCTCTTCCTAAAAGGGGCGATTTCATTCCTGCAAATCGATGACTTCGTCGAGCGGGCATTGAATGGCCACGTCACGATCCAAAGGCCGGACCTCGGAACGATCCATGAGATCGACCGGAACACGAGGAAGCTGGTCGATTCCTGGGTGTAAAGGGTATGTTTTCCCGCGATGATACGTATGATGATAATGTACAACCCTTCATTTACATTTAAATCTGTGTAGTTTAACAGGTTGCAAAGGTGGTTATTTACATGCAAACAGTCATAGCCTTTATCGTGATCTTCGGGGCATTGGTTTTTTTCCATGAGTTGGGGCATCTGATTTTTGCCAAGCGTGCAGGGATTCTTTGCCGGGAGTTTGCCATCGGGTTTGGTCCAAAGGTGTTCTCATTCAAAAAAAATGAAACCGTCTATACGATCCGCCTGCTTCCATTGGGGGGATTCGTCCGAATGGCTGGAGAAGATCCAGAAATGGTCGAACTGAAGGCAGGACACCGGATCGGTCTTCTGTTTGATCAGGATGAAAAAGCTTCCAAGATCGTATTGAACAATAAGGACCGCTATCCGAACATCCGCGTCATTGAAGTGGAAACGGCGGATCTTGAAAGAGAGCTGATCATCAAGGGGTATGAAGATGATGAAGAAGAATTAAGGACATTCCCGATTGCACGGAACGCTGTCATCGTCGAAGACGGTACAGAGTCACTGATAGCACCATGGGATCGTCAATTCGGGTCGAAATCACTGCCGAAGAGGGCTATGGCCATCTTCGCAGGTCCACTGTTCAACTTCATTCTGGCTTTCTTCATTTTCATTCTGGTGGGGTTCCTGCAAGGGGTACCGACCAATGATCCCGTGCTTGGTGATCTGACGGATGATGGTGCAGCGAAAGGATCTGGCCTTCAAAAAGGCGATGTGGTCCTGAGCATCGACGACAGTGAAATCTCCACGTGGGAAGATATTGTCGGTGTGATCCAGAAGCACCCCGGCGATGAACTCGTCTTCACCGTCGAAAGAGGAGGGGCGACACAGGATATCTCTGTTACGCCTGAGCCTCAAAAGGTAGAAGGGGAAGAAGAAATCGGTAAGATCGGCGTGCACAACCCGATGGAAAAATCACCGTTGAAGGTCGTTTCTTCCAGTGCGGAGCAAACCTATGAAATGGGCAAGCTCATCTTCGTTCTCTTAGGCAAACTCGTGACGGGTGAATTCTCCATCGATGCCCTCAGCGGACCGGTCGGGATCTATCAATCCACCGATGTCGTCGCACAGTCAGGTATCTATGACCTGATGAGATGGGCAGCCATACTCAGCATCAACCTTGGAATCATGAACCTCCTGCCGATTCCAGCCCTGGACGGAGGAAGACTCCTGTTCTTCGCAGTTGAAGCCCTGAGGGGGAAACCGGTGGACCGCAAGATGGAAGGAATGGTCCATTTTGTAGGGTTCGCGCTCCTCATGGTCCTGATGCTCGTCGTCACATGGAATGATATACAACGATTCTTTATACAGAATTAGTATGATTGGCAGTTTCATCCAATTGGGTGATGCTGCCTCTTGCATTGCTCGGAGAAAATCGAGTACATATGAATGAACAATAAAAATATTATGGTAACTGAGGTGCTCAGAATGAAACAATCACAAACATTGATCCCGACCTTGAGGGAAGTTCCGGCCGATGCAGAAGTCAAAAGTCATCAGCTTCTCCTGCGAGCGGGATATATGAGGCAAAATGCGAGCGGAATCTATAGCTACCTGCCACTCGGAACGAAAGTACTGAAGAAGGTAGAAGCCATCATCCGCGAGGAGCTTGAAGCAGCGGGTGCAGCAGAATTACTGATGCCGGCCTTGCAGCCTTCTGAACTTTGGAAGGAATCTGGACGCTGGGGGACATATGGGCCTGAACTGATGAGGATGAATGACCGGCATGACCGCGAGTTCGCACTGGGAGCAACCCATGAAGAAATGATCACGAGCCTGATCAGGGATGAAATAAAATCGTATAAACGATTGCCTTTGACACTCTACCAGATCCAAACGAAATACCGTGATGAGAAGCGTCCACGATTCGGCCTTCTGCGCGGAAGGGAATTCATCATGAAAGATGCCTACTCCTTCCACTCTTCACAGGAGAGTCTCGATGAAACCTATGACCGACTCTACCAGGCCTATTCGAATATCTTCACACGTTGTGGATTGGACTTCAGGGCCGTTATCGCAGATTCAGGGGCCATGGGTGGGAAGGATACCCATGAATTCATGGTCCTTTCAGAAATCGGGGAAGACACGATCGCTTATTCCGATACATCCGATTTCGCTGCCAATATTGAAATGGCGGAAGTCGCTGATACGTATGAGCTTTCACATGAAGACATGCTGGATCTTGAAAAGGTTTCAACGCCTGATACGAAGACCATCGAAGATGTTTGCACGGTGTTTGATAAGCAACCGAAAGAGTGCATCAAAAGCCTTCTGTTCAAGGCGGATGAAGAGTATGTGCTCGTCCTTGTGCGCGGTGACCATGAAATAAACGACATCAAACTGAAGAACCTTCTCGGTGCTGATCAAGTCGAGCTTGCCACCGCTGAAGAAACGGTGAGCGTACTCGGTAGCGAAGTAGGTTCCGTCGGTCCTTTCTCCATCCCTGCTGAAGTGAAAATCATGGCCGATCAGGCTGTTAAATACGTTCGCAATGGTGCAGCGGGTGCCAATGAAACAGGATTCCATTTCATCAATGTGAATGTGGAAAGAGATGTGGAGGCCATCACCTTCGCAGACCTGCGCTTCATTCAAGAAGGAGACCCGTCACCAGACGGCAAGGGAACGATCCAATTCGCAAGGGGGATCGAAGTCGGGCATGTCTTCAAGCTTGGAACCAAGTATTCTGACAGCATGGGCAGCACCTATCTCGATGAAAACGGCCGTTCACAGTCCATTATCATGGGTTGCTATGGCATCGGGGTTTCAAGGACGGTTGCAGCGGTTGCTGAACAGTTCAATGATGACAGAGGCCTAGTATGGCCAACGAATCTCGCGCCGTATGACGCCCATGTGATTCCGGTCAATATGAAAGATGATGCCCAGAGACAGCTGGCTGAAGAATTATACGGTGCGCTTAAGCAAGCAAGATTTGATGTCCTCATGGATGACCGAGCAGAGCGCCCAGGCGTGAAATTCGCCGATTCTGATCTGATCGGCCTTCCGTACCGCATCACGGTCGGCAAGAAGGCTGCTGAAGGAATCATTGAATTGAAAGTCAGGAAAACAGGTGATATGCTTGAAGTTCATAAAGATGAATTAGTGAAAACACTTCAAGAACTTTCTGAAACGAATTAAAGGGATGAAGGGCTTGACTCCAGTGGTTGTACCTCTGCCGTCGGCCCTTTTCCTCTGAGGATATAGAAACGCATTAAAGGGGGAGTGAGAGAAATGGAAGAGAGATCCCTGAGCAAAAAAGAACGATTTCAAGTGCTACTATCCCAGCTTGGGATGACAGGTGATGATGTGGTTCAGTACTTCAACAATGCTGAAATTGAAAAATTGTCCGTTTATAGAAAAGAGAAAAAATGGCATTTTCATTTCGCGATGGATCAGATCATCCCATGCAAGGTGATGAACCAATTTTCAAATGCTCTGAGGTCTTCGTTCAAGCATATCGCCCAGGTGGGATTTTCGGTAAAGGTCCTCAACACGGAAGCGACCGAACAGCACATCCTGGATTATTGGACAGAATGCATCAAAGAAGTACAGGGCATATCACCGCCTCTGCTGAAGATCCTCAATACGCAGAAGCCGAAGATACAGGGCAATAAAATCGTCGTGCAGGCTTCCAATGATACAGAGGCGACACAGCTGAAGAAAAAATATAGCGACATCATCTGTTCTGCATTCGAACAGTTCGGATTTCCCCGCCTCATGCTGGATGCCGAGGTAGGACAGGCTGAGGCTCAAAATAGTGATTACGAGAAATTCCTTGAAGAAAAGCTCAAGGAAGACCAAGAACGGGCCAAACAGGCACTCATCGAAATGGAGAAGGCTGAGAAAGAAGAGGCCGCAGGGATTCCAAGCGGACCCTTCATGCTCGGGTTGTCGATCAAGGACGACGCAGAGTTCAGGAAAATCGAAGACATCCTCGATGAGGAGAGGCGCATTGCCGTCGAAGGCTATGTATTCGACTGTGAAACGCGTGAGCTGAGAAGTGGCCGTACGCTCCTCACATTCAAGGTGACGGATTACTCTAGCTCGATCCTCGTGAAGATGTTCTCCCGTGACAAAGATGATGCAGCCATCATGAATACGATGAAGAAGGGGATGTGGGTCCGCTGCAGGGGAAGCATCCAAAATGATACATTCGTCCGCGACCTCGTCATGATCGCCAATGATGTAAATGAAATCAAGCCGGTACTGAGACTCGATACGGCACCTGAAGACAAGAAGAGGGTGGAGCTCCACATGCATACCCCGATGAGTCAGATGGATGCTGTATCATCCGTCAGTTCCCTTGTGTCACAAGCAAAGAAATGGGGGCATAAAGCGGTTGCCATCACCGATCATGCCGTAGCACAATCTTTCCCGGAAGCGTTCAGTGCGAGCAAGAAGAATGATATCAAGGTCCTGTATGGCATCGAAGCGAATCTAGTCGATGACGGGGTGCCCATCGCCTATAATGACAGGGACCGTATGCTGGAAGACAGCACCTATATTGTATTCGATGTGGAAACCACGGGTCTTTCCGCCGTATACGATACCATTATCGAACTCGCAGCCGTAAAGATCAGAGACGGGGAAGTGATTGATAAGTTTGAGCGCTTTGCAAATCCCCATCACCCCCTTTCCACAACAACGATCGACCTGACGGGTATCACCGACGATATGGTGAGGGATGCACCTGAGATCAATGATGTGCTGAAGGAATTCCATACCTGGGTGGAGGATGATATCCTTGTTGCCCATAATGCATCATTCGATATGGGGTTCTTGAATGCAGGATACAAGAAAGCGGGTCTTCCCAAAGCGGCCAATCCAGTGATCGATACGCTGGAGCTTGCACGGCTTCTTTACCCTCAATTCAAAAATCACCGCTTGAATACCCTTGCGAAGAAGTTCGATGTCGAACTCACCCAGCATCACAGGGCGATCTATGATGCGGAAGCCACTGGGTACCTCCTTCTCAAAATGCTGAAGGATGCATCTGAGAAGGGAATCATGAATCACAACCAATTCAATGATTACATGGGGAAAGGGGACGCCTATAAACGTTCAAGGCCATACCACTGTACCCTGATTGCCCAAACGGAAGAAGGGCTTAAGAACCTGTTCAAGCTTGTATCGATCTCCCATATGCATTATTTCTTCCGGGTACCGCGCATCCCGCGGTCACAGCTCCAGAAACACCGTGCCGGCATCCTGGTCGGATCGGGCTGCGATAAAGGGGAAGTGTTCGAAGGAATGATGCAAAAAGGAATCGAAGAAGTGCTTGAAACAGCTGAATTCTACGATTACCTCGAGGTTCACCCGAAAGAAGTCTATCAGCACCTGATCGAACTGGATCTCGTGCAGAGCACGAAAAACCTGGAGGATATCATCAAGAATATCGTCGATCTCGGAGAACGGATCAATAAGCCCGTTGTGGCGACAGGTAACGTGCATTATCTGAATGAAACCGACAAGATTTATCGAAAAATCCTTGTGAGCTCCCAAGGAGGGGCGAATCCCCTCAATCGCCATGAGCTCCCCGATGTGCATTTCCGCACCACGAATGAAATGCTGGATGCCTTCTCCTTCCTAGGAAAAGAGAAGGCCGAGGAGATCGTGGTCGAGAACTCCAACAAGATCGCCGACATGATCGACTCGATCAAACCGATCAAAGATGACCTTTTCACCCCTAAGATCGAAGGGGCAGATGAGGAGATGCGTCGCATGAGCTATGAGATGGCCAAGAGCATTTATGGGGAAGACCTTCCTGAAATCGTCGAAGCTCGCCTTGAAAAAGAGTTGAAAAGCATCATCGGCCATGGGTTCGCCGTCATCTATCTCATTTCTGCCAAACTCGTTAAGAAGTCACTGGAGGATGGATATCTTGTTGGATCCCGTGGATCCGTCGGCTCATCATTCGTCGCCACGATGACAGAGATCACAGAAGTGAATCCACTGCCGCCGCATTATGTGTGTCCGTCCTGCAAAAAATCGGAGTTCTTCGATGACGGGTCCGTTGGTTCGGGCTTCGATCTGCCGAATAAGGATTGTTCGGATTGTGCGATGCCATTCAAAAAAGATGGCCACGATATCCCATTCGAGACATTCCTCGGATTCAAGGGGGACAAGGTTCCCGATATCGATTTGAACTTCTCGGGAGAATACCAGCCTAAAGCCCATGATTACACGAAGGTGCTTTTCGGAGAAGACAACGTATATCGTGCGGGGACGATTGGTACAGTAGCCGAGAAAACAGCCTATGGATATGTCAAAGGGTATGCCGGTGACAACAATCTGCAGATCCGCGGGGCAGAGGTCGATCGCCTCGTCAGCGGGTGTACAGGCGTGAAGCGGACTACCGGGCAGCATCCTGGGGGGATCATCGTTGTCCCGGATTATATGGACATCTATGATTTCTCGCCGATTCAGTTCCCGGCGGATGCGAGTGATTCGGAGTGGCGTACCACTCACTTCGATTTCCATTCCATCCATGATAATCTCCTTAAGCTCGATATCCTAGGGCACGATGATCCAACGGTGATCAGGATGCTTCAGGACCTATCGGGCATTGATCCCAAGACGATCCCGACGGATGATCCTGAAGTAATGAAGATATTCAGCGGCACGGAGTCCCTCGGGGTGACCGAGGAGCAGATCATGTGTAAAACGGGTACTTTGGGGATTCCCGAGTTCGGTACAAGATTTGTCCGGCAGATGCTTGAAGATACGAAGCCGACAACATTCTCTGAACTTGTCCAGATCTCCGGTCTTTCCCACGGGACCGATGTATGGCTGGGGAATGCACAGGAATTGATCCATAATAAAATATGCAATCTGAGTGAGGTTATCGGTTGCCGGGATGATATCATGGTCTACCTCATCTATCAGGGTCTCGATCCTTCATTGGCATTCAAGATCATGGAGTTCGTCCGTAAAGGAAAAGGGCTCCAGGATGAATGGGTGGATGAAATGAAGAATAACGGTGTCCCTGACTGGTATATCGACTCCTGCCTGAAGATCAAGTACATGTTCCCGAAAGCCCATGCTGCCGCATACGTTCTGATGGCAGTAAGGATTGCGTACTTCAAAGTCCACCATGCCCTTCTGTACTATGCCGCCTACTTCACCGTTCGTGCAGAGGACTTCGACATCGAAGCCATGGTGAGGGGCTCGCAGGCAGTACGGGCTAAGATCGAAGAGATCAATGCCAAAGGACTGGATGCCTCACCGAAAGAGAAGAACACCCTCACCGTCCTTGAACTCGCCCTTGAGATGTGTGAAAGGGGCTACCAATTCCAGAAGGTGGATCTATACCGCTCGGAGGCAGCCGAATTCGTCATCGACGGCGACACCCTCATCCCGCCATTCAATGCGATACCGGGGCTGGGGACAAATGCCGCCCTCAATATCGTGAAGGCGAGGGAAAATGGAGAATTCCTCTCCAAAGAGGATCTGCAGCAAAGGGGCCGGGTATCCAAGACCATCATCGAATATCTGGATAATCACGGATGCCTGGAGTCCTTGCCTGAGAAAAACCAGCTGTCCTTGTTCTGACCAGGATGAAACGGAATTTTATTTGCATAAAAATATCGGTTATGGTATATTTTTATTGGAAATACTAAGGATAGCTCTAACGTCGAAGAGTGGGGTCGCACCCCACTCTTTCGTTATTACTTGGAGATTTTTTCTATCTTTTATAGTCTTGGTGCAAGATTTTTCATATAGACCAGGAGGTAAGTATGAGTAAAATTACAACACTTGTAGAAGAACTTGTCACACCCATATTGGATGATCTTTCTCTGGAACTGATCGATATGGAATACGTGAAAGAGGGATCAAACTGGTTCCTCCGCATTTTTATCGATAAGGACAGCGGTGTTGATATCGAGGAATGCGGAATCGTCAGCGAACGCCTCAGCGAGAAGCTGGATGAGCTCGATCCGATCCAGCACAATTATTTCCTGGAGGTCTCCTCACCGGGAGCAGAGCGCCCTCTCAAAAAAGAGAAGGACTTTGAAAAGTCCATCGGAAAGAATGTATACGTGAAACTATATGAACCGATGGATGGAGAAAAAGCATTCGAAGGTTTGCTGTTATCATATACGCCCGAGAAGCTAGAACTTGAACTGACGATCAAAACGCGTAAGAAGAAGGTTGAAATACCGATGGATAAAGTGGCGGCTGCAAGGCTTGCCGTAACCTTTTCCTAACTGAACAACCGCAAAATAAAGGGGGATAAAACCGTCATGAGCACGCAGCTATTAGATGCTCTAACTGTATTAGAGAAAGAAAAAGGCATTGCGAGAGATGTGATCATCGAAGCGATCGAAGCCGCTCTTGTATCGGCCTACAAACGGAACTTCAATCAGGCACAGAACGTAAGGGTGGACTTGAACCTGGACACAGGTACCATGAGGGTCTTCGCCCGCAAGGAAGTTGTGGATGAAGTATTCGATTCCCGTCTTGAGATCTCCGTGCCGGATGCAACAGACATCAATCCAAGCTATGAAGTAGGGGATGTGGTGGAGCTTGAGGTCACTCCGAAGGATTTCGGACGGATCGCAGCCCAGACGGCCAAACAGGTTGTCACACAGCGCGTACGCGAGGCAGAGCGCGGCATCATTTACTCTGAGTTCGTAGATCGTGAAGAAGATATCATGACAGGCATCGTCCAGCGTCAGGATAACCGCTTCATCTATGTGGCTCTTGGTAAAATCGAAGCGTTGCTTCCAGTAAGCGAACAGATGCCGAATGAGACTTACAAGCCTCATGACCGCATCAAAGTCTTTATCACCAAGGTCGAGAAGACGACAAAGGGTCCACAGATCTTTGTTTCCCGCACTCACCCTGGTCTCTTGAAACGCCTCTTCGAAATCGAAGTTCCTGAAATCTTCGACGGTACGGTCGAAATCAAATCCGTTGCACGCGAAGCCGGTGATCGTTCCAAGATCTCCGTTCACGCCGAAAATGGGGAAATCGATCCGGTCGGTGCCTGTGTCGGAACAAAGGGTGCAAGGGTTCAGGCCATCGTCAACGAACTCAAAGGGGAGAAGATCGATATCGTGCAATGGTCCGAAGATCCTGTCACGTTCGTTGCGAACGCATTGAGTCCTTCCAAGGTACTTGATGTACAGGTGAATGAGGAAGAGAAGTCCACACGCGTCATCGTGCCGGATTATCAGCTTTCCCTCGCCATCGGGAAGCGCGGTCAAAATGCACGTCTTGCCGCCAAGCTCACAAACTGGAAAATCGATATCAAAAGTGAAACAGATGCCAGGGAACTTGGTCTCTATCCCCGCGAGGAGTCCTTCCTCCCAGAGGAAGAAGAGTACGACGCGGATGAGCCTTTGAATATTGATTTTAACGATCAAGATTAAGAGGTGGACACATGAGTACCAATAAGAAGATCCCGCTCCGCAAATGCGTAGCGACCGGTGAAATGAAACCGAAGAAGGACATGATCCGTATCGTCCGATCCAAAGAGGGGGAGGTATCCGTCGACCCGACTGGTAAGAAGTCCGGGCGCGGCGCCTATCTTTCAAAAGATCGGGAGATCATTTTGCAAGCGAAGAAGAAGAATACTTTAGCCAATCAACTTCAAGCGAAGATAGATGATTCATTGTATGATGAATTAATACGTCTTGTAGAAAAGGAGTAACATTTAGCGTATGGAACAGAATCGTTGGATGTCCCTTTTAGGATTGGCCAATCGGGCACGTAAGACCGTATCCGGTGAAGAACTGGTGATCAGGGAAGTCCGCAGTGGGCGGACGAAGCTTGTGATCCTGGCCCGGGATGCTTCCGAGAACACCCGAAAGAAAGTGACGGATAAATGTACCTACTATAAGGTCCCGGTCCGGTTCGCCCCGGATCGATCCCTTCTTGGCCAGGCCATAGGGAAGGATCAGCGGGTGGTCGTCGCCGTCATGGAAGCGGGGTTTGCCGGCAAGCTTTCCGAAATGCTCGATGAATCTCAGTGGGGGTGAACATATGAGCAAGATCCGTGTATATGAATATGCGAAAAAACATAATGTTTCAAGTAAAAACGTGATCGACAAATTAAAGGAATTGAATATTGAGGTATCAAATCATATGGCAACTTTAGAAGACGGTACAATCAAAAAACTAGATAAAACGTACGAAGGCAAGAAGCCTGCAGCAGGCAGCAAAGATCAGAAACCTGCAGCCCAGTCTGGCCAAGGCGACAGCAAAAAGCCTGCTCCGGCTCAGAAAAACAACAAAGGACCACAGAACCGCGGCAACAACAATAATAAAAAAGGTCCGAACAATTTCAACCGCAATAACAAGAATAATAACAACCGAAATAAACAGAATCGCAACACGAAGCCTGCTCCACAGCAACAGCCTGTGAAGAAAAAAGAGCTTCCTGCCAAAATTACCTTCACGGATTCCCTGACGGTAGCAGAGCTTGCGAAAAAGCTTTATAAAGAGCCTTCCGAAATCATCAAAAAACTCTTCATGCTCGGAGTCATGGCTACGATCAACCAGGAGCTTGACAAAGATTCCATCGAATTGATCGCCGGTGAGTACGGAGTGGAAGTCGAAGAGGAAATCAGGATCGATGCAACGGATCTTGAAGTCTACTTCACAGAGGATGATGCAGAGCAGGTTCAGGAACGTCCTTCGGTCGTGACCATCATGGGACACGTTGACCACGGGAAAACGACGCTCCTTGACTCCATCCGTAATACGAAGGTGACGGCAGGAGAAGCTGGTGGGATCACCCAGCATATCGGTGCTTATCAAGTGGAAGTGGAAGGCAAGAAAATCACATTCCTGGATACCCCTGGACACGCAGCCTTTACAACGATGCGTGCACGTGGTGCCAAAGTGACCGATATCGCCATCATCGTAGTAGCTGCCGACGATGGCGTCATGCCACAGACGGTCGAAGCGATCAACCATGCGAAAGCCGCTGAAGTTCCGATTATCATTGCCGTGAACAAAATGGATAAGGAAGCAGCTAATCCTGACCGCGTCATGCAGGAACTTACAGAGTATGAACTGGTTCCGGAAGCGTGGGGTGGGGATACGATCTTCGTTCCGCTATCCGCACTGTCTGGAGAAGGGATCGACAACCTTCTTGAAATGATCATCCTTGTGACCGAGGTGGAGGAGCTTAAAGCAAATCCTAAACGCCTTGCCCTTGGTACGGTCATCGAAGCCCAGTTGGATAAAGGACGCGGCTCCGTCGCGACACTTCTCGTACAGAATGGAACGCTTAAAGTCGGGGACCCTATCGTAGTAGGGAACACGTATGGCCGCGTTCGTGCCATGGTCAACGATCTCGGACGCCGTGTGAAGGATGCAGGCCCATCTGCGCCTGTCGAAATCACCGGTCTGAACGATGTACCTCAAGCAGGGGACCGCTTCGTCGTATTCGAAGACGAGAAGACGGCCCGTTCAGTTGGTGAGGCGCGTGCAACACAGGCCCTTCAGGCACAGCGCGGCGAAAAATCCAAAGTCAGCCTGGAAACCCTGTTTGAACAAATGAAACAAGGGGAAATGAAAGATTTGAACCTTGTTCTTAAAGCAGATGTTCAAGGATCTGTTGAAGCCCTTGCAGCATCCCTCCTTAAAATCGAGGTGGAAGGTGTCAATATCCGCATCATCCATACCGGTGTTGGAGCCATCAATGAGTCTGATATCACACTTGCTTCAGCTTCCAATGCCATCGTCATCGGGTTCAACGTCCGTCCGGATGTGAATGCTAAACGTACGGCCGAAGCAGAGGGTGTTGAAATTCGTCTTCACCGTATCATCTACAAAGTGATGGAAGAAATCGAAGCAGCCATGAAAGGGATGCTCGATCCTGAATTTGAAGAGAAAATCATCGGTCAGGCAGAAGTGCGTCAAACCTTCAAAGTATCCAAAGTGGGTACAATTGCAGGAAGCTATGTAACAGAAGGGAAGATTTCCCGTGACAGCGGCGTGCGTCTGATCCGTGATGGAATTGTCATCTTCGAAGGGGAGCTTGATGCACTCAAGCGTTTCAAAGATGATGCGAAGGAAGTAGCTCGTGGATATGAGTGTGGGATTACCATCAAAAACTTCAATGATGTAAAAGAAGGCGACGTCATCGAAGCCTTCGTCATGGAGGAAATCTCCCGTTCATGATCACCTGCGCCGAATTCGAATGCATGATCCATGGAGCAGGGTCGCTCAAGGAAAAGCGAGCGGTCCTGCAGAGGATCATGACCAGGCTCAAGCAAAAGTATAATGTCTCCGTTGCTGAAGTGGGGCATCAGGATGCGTGGCAGAGGACGTCCCTTGCCATCGTCTCTGTGGCTTCCACGAAAGCAGCCAGTCAAAAGGAAGTGGACAGGGCCCTTGCCTTTGTCGATTCCTTCCCTGAGTGGGAGAGACTGCATACAACAATCGAATCATTGTAGCACCAGTGATTCATCATAATCCGTTTTTTGAGGTGATAGTATGAGCCATCGTGCTAATCGAGTTGGCGAACAAATGAAAAAAGAGCTGGGTGATATCATCGGGCGTAAGATCAAAGATCCGCGCATCGGGTTTGTGACGGTCACGGATGTTCAAGTAACCGGGGACCTTCAGCAGGCCAAAGTGTATATTACCGTCCTTGGTGGTGAAGCTCAAAGGGAAGATACCTTGAAAGGTCTTGCCAAAGCAAAAGGCTTCATCCGTTCCGAAGTGGGACAAAGGATCCGGCTCCGGAAGACGCCAGAGATCATTTTTGAGTTCGACGAATCGATCGACTACGGCAATCATATCGAATCCCTGTTGAAAAGCGTTCAAGACGAACCAGGAGATTCAACGAATACCGATAAGTAATGCATGGGGCTGATCCAAATCGGATCAGCCCTTTCATTTTCCCTATGAAGGAGTTGAAGGAACATGAATGGCATCTTGCCTTTATGGAAGGAACGAGGGATGACGTCGCATGATTGTGTGTTCAAGCTAAGGAAGCTGCTGCGTACCAAAAAGGTGGGGCATACGGGGACGCTTGATCCCGAAGTCGATGGTGTCCTCCCCATCTGTATCGGAAGGGCGACCAAGGTTGCAGAATACATCACGGATTCAGGTAAGGAATATGTGGGAGAAGTGACGCTTGGCTTCTCTACGACAACGGAGGATGCGACCGGTGAAAAGGTGGAAGAAATCCCGGTGGACAGGAGCATCAGCCGCAGGGAAGTAGAAGGGGTCCTCAGCGCCATGACGGGGGTCATCCGCCAGACGCCACCCATGTTCTCGGCGATCAAGGTGAACGGTAAGCGTCTCTACGAATACGCCAGGCAGGGGATTGAAGTGGAAAGACCATCGCGTGAAGTGACGATCCACCATTTCGAGATCATCGGCGAATGGGATACCCTCGAGGGTGAGCATCCATCATTCACGTTCAAGGTAGGGTGTTCAAAAGGGACCTATGTACGGACGCTTGCCGTCGAAATCGGGCAGCGGCTGGGCTACCCATCGCATATGTCATCCCTTACCCGTACAAGATCGGCATCCTTTGTCAAAGAGGACTGCATGAGTCTTGCCCAGGTAGAAGAAGCCCTGCGAACAAGCACACCGGAAGAGCTGTTAATCCCTCTTGAACACGGGCTTTCTCATTTGCCGAAATGGGTGATAAATGATACATTAGCATTGAAAGTAAAGAACGGGGCACGCTTGGAAGAACCGGCTGAATGGCCGCAAGAGGAACAGGTGATGATGGTGCATGAAGGAAAAGCGATCGCCATCTATCAGCGTCATCCGTCCAAGGATGGAATCATCAAGCCTGTCAAAGTCCTGTTCAATGACTAATGAAAAAGGTGAACTGCTGTGAAAGTGATAACACTACATCATCCCCCAACGTTCGATGAGCTGAACCTTCCGCCGCTCGTGGTGGCTCTCGGTTATTTCGATGGGGTTCACCGGGGGCATCGACAGGTCATCACGACGGCCGTCGAAAAGGCAGGGGAGCTAGGGGCTTCTAGTGCAGTCATGACGTTCGATCCCCACCCCTCCGTCGTCCTTGGCCATAAACGGAAGCACATTAAATACATTACTCCCATGGAAGACAAGATTGAGCAGATCGAAGGATTGGGCGTGGACTATCTGTTTGTCGTCCGGTTCACCTCCGAGTTCGCCGATCTCACCCCGCAGGAATTCGTGGACCTGTATCTGATCGGGATGAATGCCATCCACGTAGTGGCCGGCTTCGATTATTCCTACGGCCGCCTCGGCAAAGGATCGATGGACAGCCTTCCATTCCATTCCCGGGATCAATTCGGCTCTACGGTAGTGAATAAGCTGAGTGAATCCGATACGAAGGTAAGCTCGACCCTGATCCGTCATTCACTCGATGAAGGAGCCATCGGTGAAGTGAATAAACTTCTCGGAAGGCCCTACACGATGAGGGGGATGGTCGTCCACGGGGAAAAGCGCGGAAGGAAGATCGGGTTCCCCACGGCGAATATCGACCTGGCCGATGACTATCTCACACCTAAGGTGGGCGTATACGCCGTCAAGATGAAGATCAAAGGCCGGTGGTATGACGGAGTGTGCAACATCGGGTACAAACCTACGTTCAAAAATCCCGATGAATACAGTCTTTCGATTGAAACCCACGTGTTCGATTTCGACTCTTCCATTTACGGGGAAGAAATCTATCTTCAGTGGCATAAGTGGATCAGGGATGAGAAGAAGTTCAATGGAATTGAGGAATTGATCGCCCAGATCCAGAAAGATAAGGAATCAGCCATTGCTTATTTTAAGGGAATTTAAGATTGCCCTTGATTTTTGACTGGAATAGTAGTATTCTTAAAAGCGTATGAAATGAACCTTTGCTTGGCACATCGATTCACCAACGACTGCTGGGTAACAGGGGATTTGAAAGAAATGAATGGAGGTGAAAAGGATGGCTATCACTAAAGAGCGTAAAAACGAACTAATCAGTGAGTACAAAACACATGAGAACGATACTGGATCTCCAGAAGTTCAAATTGCTGTCCTAACAGAAGAAATCAACAACCTGAACGAGCACTTGCGCGTTCACAAGAAGGACCACCACTCTCGTCGCGGTCTTCTTAAAATGGTAGGTCACCGTCGTAATCTTCTATCTTACCTACGTAAGAAAGATGTACAACGCTACCGTGAGTTAATCACAAAACTTGGTTTACGTCGATAATCAGACAAAAGGAAGCGGGAATTTTTCCCGCTTTTTCTTTAGTTTTCATAATCCTATCCATTCATCATGAAAGAAAGCAAACGGTTTTGTCTACAATACATAATAGGATGAACGAGGTAAGCCTTCCGCCTGAACCGTACCTGAGGTGACGAGGCTCCTTTTTATAAAAAATGTACGTAACAATCATACAGGCATGCGTCATTGATGCCTTTAAGTGATATATAAAGAGAGGGGTACAAAAGATGGAACAGACTAAACAAACATTTTCCATTGATTGGGCCGGACGTGAATTGACCGTCGAAGTCGGCCAGCTTGCCAAGCAAGCCAATGGTGCTGCACTGATAAGATATGGAGATACCGCTGTACTGAGCAGTGCAACAGCTTCAAAGGAACCGAAACCGTTAGATTTCTTCCCTTTGACAGTCAACTACGAAGAAAGACTTTATGCCGTAGGTAAGATCCCTGGAGGTTTCATCAAACGTGAAGGACGTCCGAGTGAGCGGGCAATCCTTGCCAGCCGACTGATCGACAGACCGATCCGTCCACTATTTGCCGACGGTTTCCGTAATGAAGTGCAAGTCATTTCCATGGTCATGAGTGTCGATCAAGACTGCTCATCCGAAATGGCTGCTATGTTCGGATCTTCCCTGGCGCTATCTGTGTCGGATATCCCATTCGAAGGACCGATCGCAGGAGTTGTCGTCGGGCTGATCGAAGGAGAGTTCATTATCAATCCAACTGTGGAGCAGCTTGAGAAGAGTGAAATCCACCTTTCTGTAGCTGGTACGAAGGATGCCATCAACATGGTTGAGGCAGGGGCAGACGAAGTTCCTGAAGAGACGATGCTTGAAGCGATCATGTTCGGACATGAAGAGATCAAAAAGCTGATTGCCTTCCAGGAAGAAATCATCGCAAAAGTGGGTAAAGAGAAACTTGAAATCAAACTGTTCGAACTGGATGAAGTCATCGAAACGGAAGTGCGCTCCCTATGTGAGAGCGAATTGATCCCGGCCATCCAGGTCCAAGAAAAACATGCACGCGAAGAAGCGATCAAAGAAGTGAAAAATAAAGTCATCTCTGTTTATGAAGAAAAAGAAGCAGATGACGATACGCTCAAGCAGGTCAAAAAGGTGCTGGACAAGCTTGTGAAAAATGAAGTCCGCCGTTTGATCACGGAAGATAAAGTCCGTCCTGATGGGCGTGGAGTGGATGAAATCCGTCCCCTTTCCTCTGAAGTGGGTCTCCTTCCGAGAACGCATGGTTCCGGCTTGTTCACACGTGGACAAACCCAGGCCCTCAGCATCTGTACACTGGGTGCCCTTGGTGACGTCCAGGTCCTTGATGGACTGGGCATCGAAGAATCCAAGCGATTCATGCACCACTATAACTTCCCTCAATTCAGCGTGGGAGAAACCGGACCGATCCGTGGCCCTGGCCGTCGTGAAATCGGGCACGGAGCCCTTGGTGAAAGAGCCCTTGATCCGATCATCCCGGATGAATCCGACTTCCCATACACGATCCGACTTGTATCCGAAGTTCTTGAGTCCAACGGATCTACATCCCAGGCGAGTATCTGTGCAAGCACCCTGGCGATGATGGATGCAGGTGTTCCAATCAAGGCACCGGTTGCAGGTATTGCGATGGGTCTGATCAAATCGGGCGATCATTATTCCATCCTGACCGATATCCAAGGCATGGAAGATCATCTTGGAGACATGGACTTCAAGGTGGCGGGTACATCCAAAGGGGTAACGGCCCTGCAGATGGACATCAAGATCGATGGCCTTTCAAGGGAAATTCTTGAAGAAGCACTCCAACAGGCGAAAAAAGGGCGCATGCAGATTCTGGACAGCATGCTTGCGACGATTTCAGAATCAAGGACGTCCCTTTCCGCTTATGCTCCCAAGATCCTTACGATGCACATCAATCCGGATAAAATCCGCGACGTCATCGGACCAAGCGGTAAACAGATCAATAAGATCATTGATGAAACCGGCGTGAAGATCGACATCGAGCAGGATGGGACCATCTTCATCTCGTCTACCGATGAAGAGAGCAACAAAAAAGCGAAAAAGACCATCGAAGATATTGTCAGGGAAGTAGAGCCTGGCCAAATGTATCTTGGAAAAGTCAAGCGCGTAGAGAAGTTCGGTGCATTCGTCGAAATCTTTGCAGGAAAAGATGGGCTTGTCCACATTTCCGAGCTTGCTGAAGAGCGCGTCCGTAAAACCGAAGACGTTGTCGCTGTCGGTGATCAGCTCCTTGTGAAGGTGTTGGATATTGATAATCAAGGTCGTGTCAACCTATCAAGGAAGGCCGTCCTCAAGGAACAGCGTGAAAAAGAAGAGCAAAACCAGGCATAATGTTGTCAATCAAGCCGTCTTGTTGGGATCACATCCCGCAAGGCGGCTTTTTGCGCGTTCTACCTTGTCCCATCCTTTCATACTATAAAGGGAGGACGGTGAATGCAAATGGGGAGAAAATACTTGATAGCACTACCTGTAATTGCTATTCTGACTTTAGCGGCTGTACAAAACCCTTTGACCAATCAATATGTTGCGCATCTTAAAGGCCAGTCGGTGACGGCAACTTCCAATAAGAGCGACCTTATGCAGCAAATCGAGCAAAAGGCATCCAAGGAGATCAAGCCACAAGACGCCGTGATTGATCCGGTGTGGAAGGCGACACCCGGCTATAATGGTCTCGATTTGGATATAGAGGCTTCCTATAAGCAAATGAAGAAGACAGGAACCTTTGATGATGATAAACTTGTGTGGAAGCAGTTGGAGCCTTCGAAGCATTTGGAAGACCTCCCGCCTTCTCCTGTGTATAGAGGGAATCCAGAGAAACCGATGGCTGCATTCATCATCAATGTTGCCTGGGGTAATGAGTATATCCCTGATATTCTGGAGACCCTCAAGAAGCACCAGGTGTATGCCACCTTCTTTCTTGAGGGGCGCTGGGTGAAGAATAATCCAAAGCTTGCCAAGATGATTGTCGAAGCGGGACATGAAGTAGGAAACCACTCCTATTCCCATCCCGATATGAAATCCCTGCAAACCTCAAAGGTGAGGGATGAACTGAAGCGCACGAATGATATCATCGAGGTTACCACTGGGGAAAAGGTCAAATGGTTTGCCCCTCCGAGTGGAAGCTACCGGGACGAAGTGGTGGAAATCGCCGATGAGATGGATATGAGGACCATCATGTGGAGTGTGGATACGATCGATTGGCAAAAGCCGAGTCCGGATGTCTTGATCGACCGCGTGATGGGGAAAATGCATAAAGGGGCCATAGTGCTCATGCATCCCACTGCGTCTACCGCAAACGCCCTGAACGCCCTCATCGTCCAGGTCAAAGAAAAGGAATTAAGGCTCGGGACGGTCTCGAGTTTAGTGAAAGAAGAAAGAATCCTTGAGGGGGGAGATAATTCTCCTTGAGAGAGGATATAGTAAGGATAGGTACATCAAGACTAGGAGGAACTTTTTTGATTAAGAAATATACTTGCCAAAATGGACTGCGAATTGTGCTCGAACAAATCCCGACGGTCCGATCAGTCGCCATCGGGGTTTGGATCGGTGCAGGTTCACGCAACGAAACAAAAGAAAACAACGGGATTTCACATTTTCTTGAACATATGTTTTTCAAGGGGACGAAAACGAAGTCGGCCAGGGAAATCGCCGAATCATTCGACAGTATTGGCGGCCAGGTAAATGCCTTCACATCAAAGGAATACACATGCTATTATGCGAAGGTGCTCGATAACCATGCCGGCTATGCTTTACATACGCTAGCGGATATGTTCTTCCATTCCACTTATGTGGAAGAGGAATTGAAAAAGGAAAAGAATGTGGTGTACGAAGAGATCAAAATGTACGAAGATACGCCTGATGACATCGTTCATGATCTACTGAGTAAAGCGGTTTATGAAGATCATCCACTGGGTTATCCGATCCTTGGAACGGAAGAGACACTTGATACGTTCAATCAGGCAAAGCTGAAACAGTATATGCATGACATGTATACCCCTGACCAGGTAGTGGTCTCCATTGCAGGAAATGTAGACGAGTCCTTCATCAAAGAGGTGGAGAAGCTTTTCGGTTCCTATGAAGGGGGAAAGGGCCGCGATGAGCGTGAACAACCTCAATTCTACTATAATAAACTTGCCCGTAAGAAGGATACGGAGCAGGCCCATTTATGCCTTGGGTATAACGGCCTTCAAATCGGTCATCCCGATATCTATAACCTCATCATTCTGAACAATGTACTCGGAGGCAGCATGTCATCGCGCCTGTTCCAGGAGGTAAGGGAGCAACGTGGGCTGGCTTACTCTGTATTCTCCTATCATTCCTCCCATGAAGATAGTGGGATGGTCACCATCTATGGAGGGACAGGGGCGAACCAGCTTGATGAGCTGTTCGATACGATCGATTCCACACTGAAAGGACTCAAGGCAGAGGGCATCACGGAAAAAGAACTCCTCAACAGCAAGGAACAGTTGAAGGGGAATCTGATGCTGAGTCTTGAAAGCACCAACAGCCGGATGAGCCGTAACGGCAAAAATGAACTGTTGTTGAAACAGCACCGGACGCTGGATGAGATTGTCGATGAAATCGATGGCGTCACCATCGATAAGGTGAATCAATTGACTCATGAGATTTTTACGGACGACTATGCAGCGGCATTGATCAGTCCTGATGGGACTCTGCCGTCCAATATGAGAACATGATGAATGCAGGTCAGCAAAAGCTGGCCTGTTTTTTTGATTCTGATTTAGGAGGGGGTTGTATACATTAATAATACAGGGAGGGGAAGCCAGTGAGACTGAGTGAATTGAGCGGAAAGGAAATCGTGGATTACGGCAGGGCCGAAAGATTGGGGGTCCTGGGACATACAGACCTGGAATTCGATCATCGATCGGGTCAGATCGATGCCTTGATCATTCCCATGGGCAAGTGGATGCGCAAGCAGAGCGGTGAAATCCGCGTCCCTTGGCATATGATCAGGACCATCGGAACGGATATGATCATCCTGGAAGTGGCCAGGGAATGAAAAAACGGGGAAACCCGTTTTTTTGTTTTCATAGGACGGGATCATAAGGGTGAAAGAAAGGAAGGCACAAGGCATCTGCTCACCCTGTACGTGCTCTATACATAGACTGAAGAAGTGAGAGGCATAAAGAAGATGCGATTATGGTAAAAGTAGGTGAAAGCACTGATGTTGACCGGAATGCACATCGCAGTTCTGGGTGGAGATGCTCGCCAATTGGAGATCATCCGTAAACTTACTGAGTTGGATGCAAAGATATCCCTTGTCGGTTTCGAACAATTGGATCATGCATTCACCGGGGCTACGAAAGAGAAAATGAGTGAAATTGATTTTTCCATGATGGACGCCATCATTTTACCGGTTCCGGGAACGAATCTTCAAGGGGAGATCGAAACCATCTTTTCGAATGAAAAAGTCGTGTTGACAGAAGAAATCCTAAGCAGGACCCCTGACCATTGCACGATCTACTCCGGGATCACCAACGATTATTTAAATGGGATCGTAGATGCATCAAAACGCGATCTCATTCAGCTGTTCGAAAGGGATGACGTCGCCATCTATAATTCCATCCCGACAGTAGAAGGCACGATCATGATGGCCATTCAACATACGGATTTCACCATCCACGGTTCGAACATCGTCATCCTCGGGCTTGGACGGGTGGGGATGAGTGTGGCAAGGACCTTCCATCATCTTGGAGGAAGGGTGAAGGTGGGAGCAAGGAAAACCGAGCACTTGGCAAGGGCATCAGAGATGGGATTGGATTCCTTCCAATTGAATCAGTTGGATAAGCACATCGGACAATGCGATATCTGCATCAATACCATTCCGGCTCCCATCATCACACCCGGGGTCATTGCAAAGATGCCCTCTCATATCCTCGTTATCGACCTTGCTTCAAAACCGGGAGGGACCGATTTCAGATTTGCCGAGAAGCGTGGCATCAAGGCGCTCCTTGCCCCGGGTCTCCCCGGAATCGTGGCACCGAAGACGGCAGGTCAGATCCTGGCCAATGTTCTCTGCAAGCTGATGGATGATCGAAATAAAGGAAAGGGGAGTTCTACGTGAGCATTAAAGGAAAAAGAATCGGATTTGGTCTGACTGGTTCGCACTGTACGTATGATGAAGTATTTCCTCAAATCGAGAAGCTGGTCAACGGCGGTGCGGATGTCTTGCCTGTCGTCTCGTCGACCATGATGAACACGAATACAAGGTTTGGAAAAGGGGAGGACTGGGTCAAGAGAATCGAAGACGTAACAGGCCATAAAGTCATAGATTCCATCGTGAAGGCAGAGCCACTGGGTCCAAAGATTCCCCTGGACTGCATGGTGATTTCTCCCCTTACAGGCAATACCATGAGTAAATTTGCCAACGCCATGACCGACTCCCCGGTCCTGATGGCGGCAAAGGCGACATTGAGGAACCATCGTCCCGTTGTACTTGGCATCTCGACGAATGATGCCTTGGGGCTTAACGGTATCAATCTGATGAGGCTGATTTCCACAAAGGATATCTATTTCATCCCATTCGGCCAGGATGCTCCGGAGCAAAAGCCGAAATCCATGGTGGCACGGATGAGCCTGACCCAGGAGACGATTGAAGCCGCGATGGAAGGAAGGCAGCTTCAACCTGTCGTAATCGAACGATATCTGGATTGATAGCAAGGGAAGGCTTCCGGTTGGGTAGCCTTCTTTTCCTTGTACGAAAAAGAGTCTATTGAAAGAAGATTCTTTATGTTAGAATATACTTTATTATAGTAAATGGCTAAATTGCTATTATGAATGCTTTGGAAGGAGAGAGGATTTTGAAAACAACGGAATTAAACGTGGCAGTCGTCGGTGCAACCGGGGCAGTCGGGCAGCAAATGCTGGAAACATTAGAGAAAAGGGATTTTCCGATAAAAAATCTGATCTTACTATCTTCTGCCCGTTCGGCAGGTTCAACAGTCTCCTTTAAAGGAAAAGAATATACGGTGGCTGAAGCAAAGCCCGAGAGCTTTGAAGGGGTGGATATTGCCCTGTTCAGTGCAGGAGGAAGTGTATCCAAGCTTCTTGCCCCCGAGGCAGTGAAGAGGGGTGCGATCGTAGTCGACAATACAAGTGCCTACCGCATGGACCCCGAAGTTCCGCTGGTTGTACCTGAAGTGAATGAAGAGGATCTGAAACGTCATAAAGGCATCATCGCCAATCCGAACTGTTCAACAATCCAGATGGTTGCCGCACTCGAGCCACTGCGTAAAGCCTATGGGCTGAAGAAGGTGATCGTGTCCACGTATCAAGCTGTATCCGGTGCCGGTGCAGTCGCCATAGATGAATTAAATGATCAGGCACAGGCCATCCTGTCGGGAGAATCCTTCGAACCGAGCGTCCTGCCGGTCAAAGGGGATAAAAAACATTATCAGATTGCGTATAATGTGATTCCTCAGATTGATCTGTTCCAGGAGAACGGTTTTACATTTGAAGAAATGAAGATGATCAATGAAACGAAAAAGATCATGCATCAACCTGATTTGAAGGTGTCAGCCACATGTGTCAGACTTCCAGTAGTAACAGGTCACTCTGAAAGTGTATATATTGAGATTGAAAAGGACTCCATTTCGGTGGGGGATATTCATGCGCAACTCACGGAAGCTCCGGGGGTCACCCTTCAGGATGTTCCTGAGGAACAAATATATCCGATGCCTGCCGATGCAGTAGGGAAGCCGGATGTTTTTGTCGGACGCGTGAGAAAAGACCTTGATGAGGACAACGGATTCCATATGTGGATCGTATCCGATAACCTTCTGAAAGGCGCTGCCTGGAATTCAGTGCAGATTGCTGAAAGCCTATTGAAATTGGGTCTGGTAAAATAAGCAGAAGAGGAACGAAGCAACAGACGACGACTAACTCAAGCAATCATCCCCATCTACCTCTTGACCATTGATGAAGAGGTGTAGACATGAAAGTGATCGTCCAGAAATTCGGGGGTACTTCCGTAAGGGATGAATCAACAAGGCTCAAAGCCATCGCCCATACAAAGGAAGCTATCAGTGAAGGGTATAAGGTGGTCGTGGTCGTCTCCGCCATGGGCAGAAAAGGGGAGCCGTATGCAACAGACTCCCTCCTCGGACTCATAGGGGGAGGAGGCACAAGGATCAGCAAAAGGGAACAGGACTTATTATTATCATGCGGTGAAATCATTTCAAGTCTCGTCTTTTCCAATATGCTCCTGGAGAATGGGGTGTGTTCCACCGCCCTGACCGGAGCCCAGGCAGGATTTCGAACCAATGATGACTTCGGTAACGCCAGGATCATGGAGATGGATTGCGAAAGGATCAAAAAAGAGCTTGATCTTCATGACGCCGTAGTGGTAGCCGGGTTTCAAGGTGCGACCTCCGGTGGGGATATAACGACGATCGGCAGGGGCGGGAGCGATACATCCGCCTCAGCCCTCGGTGTCGCCCTGAAGGCCGAGTATATCGATATCTTCACCGATGTGGAGGGGATCATGACGGCGGACCCGCGCATTTCATCCAGGGCGCGGCCCATCAAGGTCGTTTCCTATAATGAAGTATGCAATATGGCGTACCAGGGGGCAAAGGTCATTCATCCGCGAGCGGTTGAAATCGCCATGAACTCGAATGTGCCCATCAGGATCCGGTCCACCTACTCTAAAGACCCGGGTACCCTCGTCACCACGCCTGGTTCCATGAAGGACCATGAACATTTCAGGAGTCACCCCGTCACTGGCATCGCCCATGTACAGTCCCTAACGCAGATCAAGGTATTCGCCCGCAAGGATCAATATGATCTGCAGGCGGAAGTGTTCAAGGCGATGGCGAGGGAAGGGATCTCCGTGGATTTTATCAACATCTCCCCCCGTGGAGTCGTTTATACGGTATCTTCGACTTTGAGCGACCGTGCCATAGCCGTCTTGAAAGGGCTCGGTCATTTTCCCCATGTAGAACGGGAATGTGCGAAGGTATCAGTGGTTGGAGCGGGGATGACAGGTGTGCCGGGAATTACATCCGTCATCGTGTCCGCTCTATCTGATTTAGGTATCAGGATCCTGCAGTCTGCAGACAGCCATACAACCATCTGGGTACTCGTTAAAGAACATGATCTTGTGAATGCCATCAATGCCCTTCATGATGCCTTTCAACTGCAAGAGAGGGATGCTGCCTGGTTAGCGCATCAATTTGAGGAGAGTGAATAGTTGTGAATTTTGGCCGTGTATCAACAGCGATGGTCACACCGTTTGATCGCAAAGGAAATATCGATTTCTATAAAACAACTCAGTTGATCAACTATCTGATCGAACATGGGACTGATTCCCTCGTGGTTGCCGGGACAACAGGGGAATCCCCGACGCTTACAAAGGAAGAAAAGCTGGCATTATTCCGCCATGCAGTCAAAATCACAGATGGCAGAATCCCTGTCATCGCGGGTACCGGAAGCAATAATACAAAAGAATCCATCGATCTATCCAAAAAAGCGGAAGCAATCGGTGTCGACGCCATCATGCTTGTCGCACCGTATTATAGTAAACCAAGCCAGGAAGGCATGTTCCGTCATTTTAAAGAAGTCGCAGACGCCGTCGCATTGCCTGTCATGCTTTATAATGTTCCTGGCAGGTCCGCTGTCACCATTTCACCGGATACCATCATCCGATTATCGGAAGTGCCGAATATCATGTCGGTGAAAGAAGCAAGCGGCGATCTGGGTGCCATGACGAAGATCATCGCGTCTACTGCTGACGACTTTCTCGTGTATTGTGGGGATGATGGTCTGACCTTGCCTGCGCTGTCAATCGGTGCCGATGGGATCGTCTCCGTTGCTTCCCATATCATCGGGAAAGAAATGCAGCAGATGACGGAGGCCCATTTCTCCGGAGATACGGGTCGGGCAGCGAAACTTCATCAAGAGTTGCTGCCTTTGATGGAAGGGCTATTTGCCACCCCGAGCCCTGGACCTGTCAAGACCGCCCTGCAGCTTAAGGGTCTTGATGTCGGTTCCGTCCGTCTTCCGTTGATTCCACTGACGGAAGATGAAAGGAAGAGCCTCAGCAAACTTTTATCATGAATAAACAATGGTCCCGGCATGTTTGCCGGGGCCATTCGTCATATAAGGGTGTTCTCTGAGAGAAATTTCAAGGGCAAAGGAGGATTCCTACCGGCCATTCACGAAATAGTACATATTCGAACGTGCACTTTTCTACATAGACGTCAGCCAGAAGGTAGAGGATAATTTTGGTTGTATTATGAAAAGGGTTTCCTTTATAATGATCCTAACTGATATAAGATCGGGGAAAGCACAACATAGGAGGACATAATGGTGAGTAATAGCAGAGTGAAACACGAGGAAATCAAAATCATCCCCTTGGGCGGAGTAGGGGAAATCGGTAAGAATATGTATATTGTAGAAGTCGATGAAGATATTTTCGTCATCGATGCGGGGCTGATGTTCCCTGAAAATGAAATGCTCGGGATCGATATCGTGATACCGGATATCCAATACCTTGAACAAAACCGGGGAAGAGTAAAAGGGATCTTCCTGACCCATGGTCATGAAGATAGCATCGGGGCCATTTCTTACCTACTGGATAAGGTACGGGCACCGGTTTACGGGACTAGATTGACCAATGCCCTCGTGAAGGCAAGGCTGAAAGATGAGCAGGTGCGCACAGACGTAAAGTTCTACACCATTCATTCGGACAGCAGGCTTCAGTTCAACGGTGTGGATGTGACATTCTTCAAGACGACTCACAGCATACCGGACTCAGTCGGTGTTTGCATCCATACGTCCCAAGGGGCCATCGTGCATACAGGCGAATTCAAGTTCGATCAGTCCGCCAAGCACTTCTATCGCCCGGACCTCGGAAAGATGGCGCAGATTGGGGAGGAGGGTGTCCTCTGTCTTCTGTCGGATAGCACTGAAGCAGAGAGACCTGGTTTCACCACTTCGGAATCCGTCATTGAAACGCATCTGAACAGTGCGTTCAGAAAAGCAAGGGGCCGGGTGATCGTAGCATGCTTCGCTTCGAATCTCATCAGGCTGCAGCAGGTATTTGATGCAGCTGAACAGAACAAGAGGAAAGTCGTGGTCGTCGGTAAAAGCCTGAAGCGAGTGTACGATGTCGCCCTGAAGCTTGGGTATCTCCATGTACGGGAAGACTTGATCATAGGGATCGACCAGATTGGCGACTATTCAAGTGATGAAGTGGTCATCCTTGCCACCGGCTCACACGGAGAACCATTCGAGGCCCTTCAGCGTATGGCCAAGCGTTCCCACAGGCATGTGAACATCGAGAAGGGAGATACCGTTTTGATCACGGCGACACCTTCACCGGGCATGGAAGTGATAGCCGGAAGAACGATCGACATGGTGTACAGAGCGGGAGCGGAAGTATTGACCGCTGATAAGAAGGTGCATGTTTCCGGCCATGGCTCACAGGAAGACCTGAAACTTATGCTCAATATCATGAAACCGAAATACTTCGTCCCGATTCAAGGGGAATATAAAATGCTTATTGCCCATAGTAAGATCGCACATGATATCGGTCTTCCTTTCAAGCAGATCTTCATCCTCGACAAGGGAGATATCCTCCAGTATAAAGACGGGAAGATGAGGATGGGTGGCAGGGTCCAGGCCGGTAATGTCCTGATCGATGGGATAGGAGTGGGGGATGTCGGCAATATCGTCCTCAGGGACAGAAGACTCCTCTCTGAAGATGGTGTATTCACTGTCGTCGTCACAATCAACCGGAAATCAAAGAGCATTGTTGCAGGACCGGAAATCATCTCCAGAGGATTTGTTTATGTGAGGGAATCAGAAGCCCTCATTGAAAAAGCGTCAGAGATCGTCGAGAGTGTGGTTCATAATTATCTCCAGAAAGGGTCATTCGAATGGACGACCATCAAGCAGGATGTAAGGGACCAGCTCAACTACTTCTTATACAATAAAACGAGAAGAAGACCGATGATTCTCCCGATCATCATGGAAGTTTAATCCGAAGAGGCTATCTGTTGACCATGCAGATAGCCTTTCCGTTTTACGCACGGGTATAAATCCTCTCCTTTATTAAATAATAATGGTAAGCACTGAGCGAAAAGGAGTTGGACTGAATGGATACAAGAATGGAACAGGAAGATCAGCCGGGCAAGGATGATAAAGATAAACCGTCAGGCTTGATGGAGAAGATCCAGCAGCTTGGGCAAACGAATGTGCCCCAGCTTTCACAGGATTCAAATATTCACTGTCTGACGATTGTGGGACAGATCGAGGGTCATATGCAGCTCCCCCCACAAAATAAAACAACGAAATATGAGCATATCCTTCCTCAGCTCGTAGCAATTGAACAGAATCCTAAAATTGAAGGGCTCGTCGTCATACTTAACACCGTAGGCGGAGATGTGGAAGCAGGTCTTGCCATATCAGAGATGATCGCTTCTCTGTCGAAACCGACAGTATCCCTCGTTCTCGGAGGAGGGCACAGCATAGGAGTCCCAATTGCTGTTTCATGTGATTATTCATACATCGCAAGCACTGCCACCATGACGATCCATCCCGTACGATTGACTGGTCTCGTGATCGGGGTGCCGCAGACCTTCGAGTATCTCGATAAGATGCAGGATCGTGTCGTGAGCTTTGTAACCAAGCACAGCAACATTTCCGAATCGGATTTCAAGGACCTCATGTTTGCAAAGGGGAATCTGACCCGTGATATCGGAACGAACGTCGTCGGTGATGATGCGGTCAAATACGGACTCATCAATGGAATCGGAGGGATCGGTCAGGCAATCAAAAAAATCAATGAGCTGATCGAACTGAACCGAACAGATGAAGAAGAGGGATTGATCCAATGATCCTCTACACCATCATCCCCCAGGAAGCCGTATTCGCGACAGATCCGGAAGTCTATGCCTCCCAGATGATGATCGACTATGAAGGAGTGCCGCTGATGGTCCAGAAGGAAGAGGAGAACTACCGTGTGTTAAGAGTGATGAGCAGTGATCCTTCCCATTTCCTCGATAGCCGATTCTCTCCCGGAATGATCCTTGGTAATTAAGGCATAAAGAGGATTCTTTCACCATGAAGGGTATGGTATACTAAAGAAGAGACATAAGATGAACTTGACGGATGGGGACTGACACCTGTGGCGACGAAGGATGCCGATAAGGGTCAGCCCTTTCTTCATCTTCACGTACATAATCCGAAAGACTTCTTAAGAATTTAGGTGAATTCAATTGGCGAAAAAAAAGAAAAGGAAAAAAAAGGGATCGAACACCAACGCACTGAAGCAGACCATAAAATACGAAATTACCGGCTTGATGCTGTTGACGCTCAGTTTGATCTCCGTCATCAAGTTGGGGGCGGTGGGAAGAGCCGTCGTCCATTTCTTCAGGTTCTTCATGGGAGAATGGTATATGGCAGCCTTGCTTCTCATGATCTACATCGCGGGATACCTGATGGTGAAACGGGAAGTACCGCTTCTCTTCAGCAGGAGATTGGTAGGGATATATATCATCGTCGCGAGTTTCCTTCTCCTCAGCCACGTGAAGCTTTTCGATCTGCTGAGCAATGATGGGGCCTTTGAGCATCCGAGTGTCATCATGAACACATGGGATCTCTATTGGATGGATATCAGGGGAGAATCCAGCACCTCCGACATCGGAGGCGGGATGATCGGCAGCGTCCTGTTCGCCGTGTCCTATTTCCTCTTTGATTCACAGGGGGCACGGATCATGAGTGCGACCTTCATCATCATCGGGATCATCCTGGTGACCGGTCGATCCCTTGGGGATGTACTCGGTCGGATCGGAAAAAGATTCGGGGCATTCATCACCTCCCAGTGGGAAGCATTCAAGGTGGATATGGCAGAATGGAAAGAAGAAAAAGCGAAAAAGAAGCTGGAAAAGCCAGCTGTTGAAAAGAAAATGCAGGAGAAGGAAACGAAGGTGCCTTCCGTCGATCCGATACCAGATGTTGAGCCTCAGGTCGATACCCTTGAACCGATCATATCGAATTTTGCCGAGAAGGCCTATGCCCATGAACGCTCCGATAAAGAAGAGCCGGTAGCAGGGGAGCCGAAAGATGATTCAACTGATAAGGGCGTTCAAGATGATGCTCCTCCGATCACCTTCACCGAAGTTGAAAATAAAGATTATAAGCTTCCGTCGATTTCTCTGTTGAAAAGTCCGAAAAAGACAGATCAGAGCAACGAATACCAGCTGATCCACGCGAATGCCGCAAAGCTCGAACGCACCTTCCAAAGCTTTGGTGTCAAAGCGAAGGTGACTCAAGTCCATCTTGGGCCTGCCGTAACCAAATATGAAGTGCACCCGGATGTCGGGGTGAAGGTGAGCCGCATCGTCAATCTCAGCGATGATCTCGCATTGGCGCTCGCTGCAAAAGACATCAGGATCGAAGCACCGATACCGGGGAAATCGGCCATAGGAATCGAAGTGCCGAATTCGGAAGTGGCCATGGTATCCCTCAGGGAAGTGCTCGAATCAAAGGAAAAAAACAAACCTGATTCAAAACTCCAGATCGGATTGGGCAGGGATATTACAGGGGAAGCCGTACTTGCCGAACTGAATAAGATGCCCCATCTCCTTGTAGCGGGAGCCACGGGTAGCGGGAAGAGTGTGTGCATCAACGGCATCATCACGAGTATTCTCATGAGGGCCAAGCCCCATGAGGTGAAACTCATGATGATCGATCCCAAAATGGTGGAGCTCAATGTGTATAACGGAGTTCCCCACTTGCTGGCGCCCGTCGTGACGGAGCCAAAGCGTGCCTCTCAGGCATTGAAAAAAGTCGTGAATGAAATGGAGCGCAGATATGAGCTCTTCTCCCATACAGGGACGCGGAATATTGAAGGGTACAATGACTATGTCAAAAGACAAAACCTTGAGAACGAAGATAAACAGCCGCTTCTTCCTTATATCGTGGTCATCGTCGACGAGCTTGCCGACTTGATGATGGTTGCATCGAACGATGTAGAGGATGCCATTACCCGTCTTGCGCAGATGGCCCGTGCTGCAGGGATCCATTTGATCATTGCCACACAACGACCGTCGGTGGATGTCATCACAGGTGTCATCAAGGCGAATATCCCTTCAAGGATTGCCTTTGCTGTATCCTCCATGACAGATTCAAGAACCATCCTCGATTCTGGCGGAGCAGAAAAACTCCTTGGGCGGGGAGATATGCTCTTTATGCCTGTCGGGGCTTCCAAACCAACCAGGGTACAGGGAGCCTTCTTATCCGATGAAGAGGTCGAAGAAGTCGTGGACTTCGTTATATCCCAACAAAAAGCACAGTATCAGGAAGAAATGATCCCGGATGAAGTCCAGGAAGAATCCGGCAGTGGGGAAGCGGAAGATGAGCTGTATGATGATGCAGTCCAATTGATTGCTGAAATGCAGACTGCTTCTGTATCCATGCTGCAGCGACGTTTCAGGATCGGCTATACGAGAGCCGCCAGGATCATTGATGAAATGGAGGTGCGGGGAGTCGTCGGGCCATATGAAGGAAGCAAGCCCCGAAGCGTACTCGTGGGTAAACCATCTGAAGAACAATCCTCCTAATAGCCCATACCTTTTGAAACATGAGCTGAAAGACCCCGCTTGAGCACCTGCTCAAGCGGTTTTTTTGTCCGATCAAAAAAGTTATCCACCAATGGGTTATACTATTGGTATCGCTTTCTTTAAGAACGTATTATTTCACTAATATGAAGATTGCTACATATCAGGGTCCTAAACGTAAAAAACAAAGGATTAAATGATAAAAACATGAAAAAATCAAGCGTTTTTTCCATAATACAGGACAGTCGGAAGATAAATTTTTTAATAAATCATTTTTTTCGACAAAATCACACAATGCTATTTATTTATGTTTTGAAAAGTGTTATAGTATTTTCGATTAGTAGGAAAGATATACATCAGAGGTCTGATGACTTGAGAAAATTTGGTGGTGGTTCCGTTGACAATTAAGACAGACAATCGGCATTTGTATTTGCAGGTCATTGATCGCTTGAAGAAAGACATCGAAGCGGGGATGTACAGAGAGAAAGAAAAACTTCCTTCCGAATTCGACCTTTCCAAACAGCTCGGCGTTAGCCGCGCTACGCTGAGGGAGGCACTCAGGATCCTTGAGGAAGAGAGTGTCATCGTCAGGCGGCATGGAGTCGGTACATTTGTCAATGCCAAACCCCTTTTCACTTCGGGTATCGAACAGCTCAGCAGCGTGACCAATATGATCAGGCAGGCTGGGATGGATCCGGGGACTATTTTTTTGAGCTCGACGACCCAGGAAGCAACCGAGGAAGATATGAAACGCTTCTCATTGGAAGAACCAGAGGATGTCATCCTCATCGAGAGGGTGCGTACGGCGAATGGGGAACCTGTCGTCTACTGCATGGATAAGATCCCGGCGAGAATCATGCCTCGGAATTTCACCCATGAAGACAATTCCATCTTCTCTGTTCTGGAGAAAAGGGAGAATAAGAGAATCACATATGCGGGCGCACATATCGAGCCTCTCGGATATCATGATAAAATCTCCCCGATCTTGAACTGCGAGCCTGAAACGGCACTCCTTGTGCTGAAACAGATGCACTTCAGTGAGAATGATGAACCGATCCTCTACTCGGTGAACTACTTCCGCTCGGATAAGTTCAGCTTTCACGTGCTTAGGAAGCGTGTATGATCCGCCTTTCTACTAATTTATAACAATACTAGGGGGTACTCAGGTGAAAAAGCGTAAATTTGGTTTGGCGATGTCATTCGTGTTGGCTGCAGGAACAATTCTCGGTGCGTGTGGGACAAGCGATGACAAAGATAATGCAAGTGACGGTAAAGGCAAGGATGATAACTTCACAGTGGCAATGGTAACAGATGTCGGCGGTGTTGATGATAAATCATTCAACCAATCAGCTTGGGAAGGCCTTCAAGCTTATGGGAAAGAAAACGGTTTGGAAAAAGGGAAAAAAGGATTCGATTACCTTCAATCCCAATCCGATGCTGATTATGCTACCAACCTGAACAACTTGGCTCGCCAAGACTTTGACTTGATATATGGAATTGGATTCATGATGAAAGGTGCGATCGAAGATATCGCCAGCCAACAGAAGGATGCTCACTTCGCCCTTGTGGATGAAGTTGTAGAACAACCGAATGTTGCCAGCATCATGTTCAAAGAGCAAGAAGCTTCTTTCCTTGCAGGAGTAGCGGCTGGTCTTGCTACCAAAACCAATAAAATCGGATTCATCGGCGGAGTGGAGAGCCCGGTTATCGAGCGTTTCCATTCAGGATTCATCGCCGGTGTCAAAGCAAGCAACCCTGATGCAGAAATCGTTGCAGACTATGCTGGTGCTTTCGATAAAGCAGAGCTTGGACAGACGATTGCTTCAAAAATGTACTCTTCTAAAGTAGATGTCATCTTCCACGCAGCTGGTGGAACAGGTAATGGATTATTCAAAGAAGCACGTGATCTGAAAGCAAAAGATCCTTCCCGTGAGCTTTGGGCGATCGGTGTCGATTCTGACCAGGTAGACGAAGGAAAAGTGGGCGACCACAATATCGTCCTGACTTCTGCCCTTAAACGAGTGGACAATGCAGTGAAAGATGTAGCGACTCAAGCGAAGGACGGAGATTTCCCTGGTGGGAAAGAAATCCTGTTCGGCCTTAAAGAAGACGGTGTAGGTCTTGCGGAAGTGAACGAAGAACTTTCCAACAAAGACGAAGTCGTGAAAGCCGTTGATGAGTGGAAAGAAAAAATCAAGAGCGGTGACGTGGAAGTACCTTCTTCCATCAAAGACGCTGAAAGCTTCAAAGCCAACTGATTGTAGTTCATTGGGGATAAGCGGGCCAAGGATAGCCGGTCTCTTATCCCTTTTTTGCAGCAAAATATAAGAAAATTAAAAATCTAATTGAAGGGTAGAAACCGATTCTATCTTTCACTTAGTTTTTTACAAGGGAAATCAATCTTAAGGTCTGACCTCTAACTACTAGATAAATTGTCCCTAGCCTATCGCAAGGAGTGAATAAAATGGATTATGTAATCGAGATGCTGAATATCCGAAAGGAGTTCCCTGGCATCGTAGCTAACGACAATATTACTCTCCAGCTCAAACAAGGTGAAATTCATGCGCTTCTTGGTGAAAATGGAGCCGGTAAGTCCACGTTGATGAACGTGTTGTTCGGCCTCTATCAACCTGAACAGGGTGAGATCCGCGTACGGGGGAAAAAAGTGGACATCACGAATCCCAACATTGCCAATGATCTCGGGATCGGAATGGTCCACCAGCATTTCATGCTCGTTGATACGTTCACTGTAACGGAGAATATTATCCTTGGCCGGGAACCAAAATCCGGTGCCACGGTGGATATCAAAAAAGCAGAAAAAGAGATATCGGACATTTCAGAGAAGTATGGCCTGAGGGTCGATCCTTCTGCGAAGATATCGGATATTTCAGTCGGGATGCAGCAGAGGGTGGAGATTCTCAAAACGCTCTACCGCGGTGCTGAAATCCTCATCTTTGATGAACCGACCGCCGTCCTGACGCCGCAGGAGATCAAAGAGCTGATCCAGATCATGAAGACGTTGATCAAAGAAGGAAAATCCATCATCCTTATCACTCACAAACTAAAGGAAATCATGGAAGTGTGCGATAATGTAACCGTTATCAGAAAAGGGAAAGGGATCGGGACTGTCAGTGTGTCAGACACGAATCCGAACCATCTGGCGAGCCTGATGGTAGGAAGGGAAGTCACGTTCAAAACGGAAAAGATTCCTGCGTCCCCTAAGGATGTGGTTCTCGAAGTTCGCGACCTTCAAGTGAAGGACTCCCGGAATGTACCGGTCGTCAAAGGATTGAATCTCGACCTGAAAGCAGGGGAAATCCTCGGCATTGCAGGAGTTGACGGAAACGGTCAAAGTGAACTGATCGAGGCCATCACCGGGCTCATGAAAGCAGACAGCGGTTCGATCAAACTGAATGGCAAAGAGATATTGAATATGAAACCGAGGAAAATCTATGAAGCGGGTGTCGGACATATCCCGCAGGATCGCCATAAGCACGGGCTGGTACTGGACTTCCCGATCGGTGAAAATATCGTTCTTCAAAACTACTATAAAAAGCCGTATTCAAATAAAGGGATTCTCAGCTATAAGAATATTTACAATCATGCAAGAAAGATCATCGCAGAGTTTGATGTTCGTACGCCGTCGGAATACACACTGGCAAGATCATTGTCCGGGGGGAACCAACAAAAGGCGATCATCGGAAGGGAAGTCGATAAAGATCCGGATCTTCTCATCGCAGCCCAGCCTACCCGTGGCCTCGATGTTGGGGCAATCGAATTCATTCATAGGCGTCTCATTGAACAGCGGGACAATGGAAAAGCCGTATTGCTGCTTTCGTTCGAACTCGATGAAATCCTGAATGTAAGCGACAGGATTGCTGTGATCTATGAAGGGCAGATTGTCGCAATCGTCGATCCGAAAGAAACGACGGAACAGGAGCTCGGTCTCCTGATGGCTGGTTCGAAAGGGAAAGGAACGGGGGAAACATCACATGTCTAATCGTCTAACTAATATATTGATCCCTATCATTTCGGTAGTACTTGGCATTCTTGCAGGAACCATCATCATGCTCGTCAGCGGATATAACCCGATTGAAGGGTATTCCGCACTGTGGGATGGGATCTTCGGGGAAGTCTACTTCGTCGGGGAAACCCTCCGTCAAATGACGCCTCTGATCCTGGCGGGTCTAGCCGTTGCATTTGCATTCAGGACAGGCTTGTTCAATATCGGGGTCGAAGGCCAGCTCATCGTAGGATGGCTCGCCGCCGTATGGGTGGGAACATCCTTTGGCGATCTGCCGAAGTTCATCCATCTGCCTCTCGCTGTCATCGCAGCGGCATTGGCCGGAGCCCTCTGGGGATTCGTGCCAGGACTTTTGAAAGCCAGATTCAGGGTGCACGAAGTCATCGTAACCATCATGATGAACTATATTGCCCTGCAGGCATCGAATGCCATCGTGCGTGATGTATTGACAGACAGGAAGGAACGGACCGATTATGTAGCGGAATCAGCTTCCCTCAAGTCGCCATTCCTCGAATCCATCACGGACTTCTCACGGCTCCACTGGGGGATCATCATTGCCCTCGCGTGTGCATTCATCATGTGGTTCCTTCTTGAGAAGACGTCTCGCGGATATGAACTGCGTGCGGTCGGATTCAACCAGAATGCGTCTCAATATGCTGGAATGAACGTAAATGGGAATATCATCCTCTCCATGGTCATCTCAGGAGCGTTTGCGGGACTCGCCGGATCCATGGAAGCACTCGGGACATTCGGGTACGCTTCCATCAAGGGAGGATTCACAGGGGTCGGATTTGATGGGATTGCAGTCGCGCTTCTGGGCGGAAATGCAGCAATCGGGGTTATCTTCGCGGCACTCCTGTTCGGTGGCTTGAAAGTAGGAGCCTTGAATATGCCGCTTGATGCAGGAATTCCGAATGAGCTTGTCGATATCATTATCGCCCTCATCATCTTCTTTGTGGCATCAGGTTACATCATTCGTTATATGATTCAACGATTCAGAAAAAAGGGGGTGAAATAAGTGGGGTTCATTGATATCTTAACCATACTTATTCCATCAACATTGTTATGGGCAGCACCACTTATTTTCACTTCACTGGGTGGAGCATTTTCAGAGCGGTCTGGGGTCGTCAATATCGGCCTCGAAGGATTGATGGTCATCGGAGCCTTCTCTTCCATCGTCTTTAACCTTGCGTTTGCCGATACGTTCGGTGCCGCCACCCCATGGGTATCCCTTATTGTGGGTATGCTTGCCGGGGCATTGATTTCCATCCTGCATGCGGTCGCTTCGATCAGCTTCAGGGCAGACCAGACCGTTTCCGGTGTGGCGATCAACCTCCTTGCCGTTGGACTGACACTTTTCCTTGTAAAGCGCATTTATGGAAAAGGGCAAACAGACATCATTTCAGAAGGTTTCTCGAAGATTGATGTGCCAGTGCTCCATAAGATCCCGGTGATCGGCGACATTTTCTTCAGCAACACGTACTGGCCGCCTTTTGTGGCGATCATCGCTGCATTCCTCGTCTGGTTCATCATGTTTAAGACGCCATTCGGTTTGCGCCTGCGATCCGTTGGTGAACACCCGATGGCAGCCGACACGATGGGTATCAATGTGACGCGCATGAGGTATATCGGCGTCATCCTCTCCGGAGCCTTCGCTGGTATCGGGGGAGGGGTATACGCACAGTCCATTTCGTCCGATTTCAGTCATGCTACGATCAGTGGACAAGGCTTCATGGCCCTGGCTGCCCTGATCTTCGGGAAGTGGCATCCGCTAGGCGCCATGGGTGCAGCGATCTTCTTCGGATTCGCCCAAAGCCTCAGCATCATCGGAAGCAGCCTGCCGCTATTCGAGAATATACCGAGCGTCTATCTCTTGATTGCGCCTTACGTCCTCACGATCCTGGCGCTTACAGGGTTCATCGGACGTGCAGATGCACCGAAAGCCCTTGGAACACCGTATATCAAAGGAAGTCGTTAATGAAAAGGAGCCCTTCAACAAGGGCTCCTTTTGCATGTTTACAGCGATAAACACATATAATAGTCCATTAAGGTTTTACCAACGGAGGAAGATGCTTGTAAACGCGTGTGGCAAACATGTATAGTTAGACGTAAATACCCGCAAAATAAAGGTGTTTATGCAAGATATGAAGGAGGCTTGAGCCGAATGTCTGATATTAATGAAGTAATCAAGAAGAAAAACGGATATACGCTACATATCGTCAAAACTGAAAAATTCAAAACGAACAGCATCGTCTTTAAAATGAAGGCGCCGTTGGATCAAGATACGGTGACATTGAGAGGACTGCTTCCGCATGTTATGCAAAGCAGTACAAAATCCTTCCCTTCCACGACGAAACTGCGCTCCCACCTCGATGAACTCTATGGGGCAAACTTTTTTGTCGACCTTGGAAAGAAGGGGGAATACCACATCGTCAGCATGTCTGTCGAGATTGCCAATGAAAAATTCCTTGCTGATTCCGAGCCTCTTCTGCAAAAGGGGATCGAATTCTTGACTGAGGTCCTTTTCCATCCCCATGCCACTGATGAATTTGACCATGCAACGGTCGAGAAAGAAAAGCGCAATCAAAAGATCAGAATTCAATCGGTCTACGATGATAAAATGAGGTATGCGAACTCCCGTCTGGTGGAGGAGATGTGCAAAGGCGAGCGATTCGCCCTTCACGTAAACGGGGAGAAGGAAGAGGTCGATGCCATTACCCCGAAGGCGCTTTATGACTACTATGAGCGCGTGATGAGGGAAGATCAGTTCGATCTTTATGTGATCGGCGACGTCGATGCGGATGAAGTAGAAAAGCTGTGCGATGGTCTCATGGATCTTACCGACCGGGATCCTGAGCGCGTTGACCAGGGGATTCAAAAGGAAATCAAGAAAGAAAATGTCATCAAGGAACAGCAGGATGTCAAACAGGGGAAACTGAATATCGGTTACCGCACCCACACTCAATATGGGGATGAGGACTATTTTGCCCTTCAGGTGTTCAACGGGATATTCGGAGGGTTCTCCCACTCCAAACTGTTCATCAATGTACGTGAAAAAGCAAGTCTTGCCTACTATGCAGCAAGCCGCCTTGAAAGTCATAAAGGGCTTCTCATGGTGATGAGTGGAATCGAGTCGAAGAATTATGATCAAGCGGTGGGAATCATCGATGAACAGCTTCAGGCCATGAAGTCAGGGGATTTCACCAGTGACGAACTGGAACAGACCAAGGCAGTCATGCGCAATCAGATGCTTGAAACCATCGATACCCCGCGTGGTCTTGTGGAAGTCCTTTACCAAAATGCCTTCGCCGGAATCGATATCGGCTTGAATGACTGGCTCTCAAAAATCGACGCGGCCACAAAGGATGAAGTGGTGAAGGCTGCCCAAAAAGTCCAACTGGATACGATTTACTTTTTAACAGGAACGGAGGGGTAATGATATGAAGAAGATTACCTTCGATCAGCTGCAGGAAAACCTTTATTATGAGAAGATGGCAAACGGGTTGGATGTGTACATCCTTCCAAAGGAAGGATTCAATAAGACCTATGCGACCTTCACGACGAAATACGGAAGCATCGATAACCACTTCGCCCCTCTTGGAGAAGAAGAATTGGTCAAGGTCCCAGACGGCATCGCGCATTTCCTCGAGCATAAGCTCTTTGAAAAAGAAGACGGAGATGTGTTCCAGCAGTTCAGTAAGCAAGGCGCTTCTGCCAATGCCTTCACTTCTTTCACACGCACAGCCTATCTTTTCTCCAGTACGACCAACGTGGAGGGTAACCTGGAAACATTGATCGACTTTGTCCAGGATCCATATTTCACGGAAAAAACGGTTGAAAAAGAAAAGGGGATCATCGGACAGGAAATCACGATGTATGATGATAACCCGGATTGGCGCCTGTATTTCGGCGTCATTGAAAACATGTACAAAAATCATCCTGTAAAAATCGATATTGCAGGAACGATCGAGTCCATCACCCCGATCACGAAAGACATGCTCTATCAGTGCTACGGCACGTTCTATCATCCGAGTAACATGCTGCTATTCGTCGTCGGTTCTGTCGATCCTGAAGCCATTATGAATCAAGTCAGGGATAATCAGGGCAAAAAGGATTATGAAAAGATGCCTGAGATCAAAAGGGAATTCGAGCAGGAACCGGATGAAGTGGCAGAAAAGAAAAAAGTCTTGAAAATGAACGTTCAAAGTCCCAAATGCCTGGTTGGCCTGAAGGCATCCAACCCGCATCAGCAAGGGAAAGAAATGCTGAAGCAGGAACTGTCCATAAATGTTTTCCTCGACATACTGTTCGGGAAGAGCTCGAGTCATTACTCGGATCTTTATAATGACGGGCTGATCGATGAGACGTTCAGCTACGATTATACCCAGGAAAATGGTTTTGGTTTCCTTACTGCCGGTGGGGATACGGAAAAGCCGGATGAGTTATCCGAGCGCATCCAGGGGCTCCTTCTGAAGGCTGTGAACGAGCCGATCGTAACCGAAGAAAACCTGGCGAGGACGAAAAAGAAGAAAATCGGAGCCTTCCTCCGCGCCATCAATTCGCCGGAATTCATCGCCAATCAGTTCACCCGATATGCATTCAATGAAATGGATCTTTTCGATGTCGTACCGACACTTGAAAGTCTGACAGTGGACGACATCACCAATGCAGCGGCAGGTCTGATCGATGAAAAAAGGATGACGGTGTGCCAGGTGGTACCAAATTCATGATGATTGAGGGGAACTGTCCATCACCGGCAGTTCCCCTTCTTACGTAAAGGAGGAATGACCATGAAATACGCTCTCATTACCGGAGCTTCAGGAGGCATCGGTAAAAGCACGGCAAAGAAACTTGCCAGTGAAGGATGGAGTCTCTATCTCCATTATCATCGGAATGAAGAAGCCATCACTACCCTGATGGAGGAGATTAAAGGAGTGGACGTGATCCCCGTCAAGGCGGATCTTACTTCTTCCGCAGGAGTGCGGACATTAACCGAACAGATCTTTGATCTGGATGCCATTGTGTACTGTAGCGGAACGTCTCACTGGGGGATGTTCCAGGATCAGCCGGAAGAAAGCATGGACGAGATGATCAGCCTTCATGTGAAGAGTCCGATGCTTCTGGTACAAGCACTGTTGCCGAAGCTGTTCCGGAAAAAGGGATCCATTGTCCTCATGAGCTCCATCTGGGGCCAGACGGGTGCCTCTTGCGAAGTCGTGTACTCAGCCGTGAAAGGAGCCCAGCTTTCATTCGTAAAGGCCCTGAGCAAAGAAGTCGCCCTGAGCGGCGTCCGGGTCAATGCCGTGGCCCCCGGTGCTGTGAGCACCAATATGCTTTCGGATTTTTCAGAAGAGGACATACAGGAAATCAAAGACGACATTCCCATGGGGAAACTCGCTCATCCCGACCAAATTGCAGACGCCGTCGAATTCCTCCTTTCACCGAAATCAGCCTACATAACCGGCCAAACACTGTCCGTCAACGGAGGCTGGTATACCTAGAAAAGCGGATCCGGGGAGGTCTGACCCGACAAGCATAAGGTTCCCGGCCCGGAAAGGCGTCCTTTGCCTTCGTGGACTGAGGACCTTATGACCTCGAGGGTCACCCCGGAGTAGCTGGACAAAAAGAAAAGCGGATCGGGGGGAGAACCGACCCGTAAGTTGCCCAATGGAATTTGAGACCGTACGCATAATTCCTTTGAAAAGATGCAAACTAAGCTTGTATCTCAATAAAGGAGGTCATATGACATGTCAGTTTTAGAAAACTGGTCTGATTGGAAAAACTTCTTGGGTGATCGCTTACACCAGGCTCAGCACAGCGGAATGGAAAATGAAACCGTGAATGATCTTGCTTATCAAATCGGTGACTATCTTTCCAAACAGGTGGAAGCTAAGAATGATCAAGAAAGAGTCCTTGCAGATCTTTGGTCTGTAGCATCACCTGATGAGCAGCATGCTATCGCCAACATGATGGTTAAGCTTGTCAACAATAACGGAACTCGCTAAAGAGAGGGGATTTTCCCTCTCTTTTTTACATTGACCCATTCAATCGTGAAAATAGAGAAAATGTAGGCAAATATGTAGGTTTTTCTTTTATATTAGAAAAAAATACTTTATTATAATACCTAGAGTTCAAAAATCCCCGAGTCTGGATCATCGCCTTTGAAGGAGGAAACCCGATGGAAAGGAAAGAGTGGTACCTGGAATACGAGATTCAAAAAAACCGACCCGGCCTGTTGGGGGACATTTCTTCCCTGCTTGGGATGCTCTCGATCAATATCGTCACCATCAACGGGGTGGACGAAGGGAGAAGGGGGATGCTGCTCCTTGCTGACACGGATGAGCAGATCGGCAGACTCGAATCGATCCTGCAGACAATGGATACCATCAATGTGACCAAGCTTCGAGAACCGAAACTGAGGGATCGTCTGGCTGTAAGGCATGGCCGCTACATCCAGCGGGATGCAGATGATAAGAAGACGTTCCGTTTCGTGCGGGATGAGCTCGGGCTCCTTGTCGACTTCCTTGCAGAGCTTTTCAAGCAGGAAGGACACAAGCTAGTAGGACTGCGCGGTATGCCCCGCGTGGGGAAAACCGAATCCATTGTCGCCTCTAGCGTATGTGCCAATAAAAAATGGCTCTTCGTTTCATCGACACTATTGAAGCAGACCATCAGAAGCAAGCTGATCGAAGATGAATACTCCGACGATAATCTCTTCATCATCGACGGGATCGTATCCACTCGAAGGGCAAATGAACAGCATTGGCAGCTGGTCAGGGAAATCATGCGCATGCCGGCGGTCAAAGTGATCGAACATCCCGATGTATTTGTACAAAATTCCGAGTATACCCTGGAGGATTTTGATTACATCATCGAATTGCGAAACAATCCCGAAGAGGAAATTACATATGAGTTGGTCGAACAAAATAATTTATTTCAAAATTCCGATTTCGGCGGTTTTGATTTTTGATATTGGAAGGTGTTAAAAAGTGTCTGAATTAGGAAAACGTTTAAAAGATGCAAGGGAGTCTCAAGGCTACAGCCTCGATGACCTGCAGCGGATCACGAAGATCCAGAAACGCTATTTGACCGGAATCGAGGAAGGTTCGTACGATTCCATGCCCGGTAAATTTTATGTGAGGGCCTTCATCAAACAGTATTGCGAAGCAGTCGGGCTGCCTCCTGAAGAAATCTTTGAGGAGTACAAGTCCGAAATTCCTGTCACGCAGCACGAAGAAATCCCTGATTCACTTTCAAGGGTCCAGACGAGGAAGACGGTCTCCGAAAGTTCCTCGAAGGTCCTCGATTTCATCCCGACGCTGCTCATTGTAGTGGTGATCATCGGCATCTTATTTATCGCGTGGTTTTTCTTGTCCGGGAAAATGGGCAATAATGACGCTGCTGACAATGATACGAACAAAAACAGCCAGGTAGCGGTGGATGAAAAGGATGTACCGAAGGAAGCCGATGATTCAAAAAAATCAGCTGACAATAAAGAAAAACCTGCAGCCGATAAGGACAAAAAGCAGGATAAAGAAGCGGATTCAAACGATACTAAAAAAGAAGACGCACAAACACTTGAGCAGACTTCTGTCCAGGGATACAAGACCACCTATGAATTGAAAGGGACAGATCAATTCGATCTTACATTATCTGCTGACGGTGATTCATGGATCGGTGTATATAATGAAGATGATAAGGTGTTGTTTGAAGGCACCCTGACGAAAGGGAGCGAAGAGGACTTCGATTTCTCAGGAGAGTCCCAGGCCTACCTCATCATCGGGAATGCTGCCAACACAGTGATCACCCTCAATGGGGATGAGGTCGAGTACGGAATCCCGACCGATGTCGTCAGGCAGGATGTTATCATCAATTACAGCAAAGAATCTTCAGAGTAAGGAAAGGGAGTTCCCTTTCCGCTAGTGCACTGGATTGGAGGCAATACATTTGAATTTACCAAATAAAATCACCATCTCCCGGATCATCCTGATCCCGTTATTTCTCATCATCATGCTGGTTCCCTGGAACTGGGGGGATATGCGCTTCCTTGGGGCAGATCTTCCTGTCAGCCAATTCGTGGGGGCTCTCATATTCATCATCGCGTCGACGACGGACTGGATCGATGGATATTATGCAAGGAAGCTGGATCTTGTCACCAACCTCGGGAAGTTCCTTGATCCCCTAGCGGATAAGCTTCTTGTATCTGCAGCCTTGATCGTACTGGTTGAAATGGGAGTGGCTCCTTCTTGGATCGTCATCATCATTATCAGCCGTGAGTTTGCCGTGACCGGCCTTCGCCTTGTGCTAGCAGGAGAAGGGGAAGTGGTGGCTGCTGGGCAGCTGGGTAAGATCAAAACGTGGGCACAGATCATCGCCATATCGGCATTGCTGTTGAATAATGCCATCTTCGAACTCATGAACCTGCCGTTTGATATCATTGCCCTATGGATTGCCATGTTCTTCACCATTTGGTCCGGTTGGGACTATTTTTACCATAATCGCAAAGCGTTTGTTAATTCTAAATAATGTAAGGAAGGGGTTGATTCAATTGGAATCATCCCTTTCTTCTTTCACTGGGAGGAAATAATCATGAATGCAGAAATTATCGCAGTCGGATCGGAATTACTTTTGGGGCAGATCGCTAATACCAATGCCCAGTTCATCTCAGAAAGGCTTGCCGAAGTAGGGGTGAATGTGTTTTATCATACAAGTGTGGGAGACAACCCGGCAAGACTTGAAGAAGTCATCAAGCATGCTGAAGAGAGGGCGGATCTGCTCATCTTTACAGGAGGTCTCGGACCGACCAAGGATGATCTCACCAAAGAGACCATTGCAAGGAGTCTGGGCGTCAGCCTCTCGATGGATGAAGATGCCATGGACTCCATCAAGGCTTATTTTGAGAAAGTAGGCAGGGTGATGACACCCAACAACGAAAAGCAGGCTTTGATACTCGAGGGTTCGGTACCATTGAAAAATGATTTTGGCATGGCACCCGGGATGGTGTTTCAACAAGCGGGTAAAGCATATATCCTGTTGCCTGGCCCGCCTTCTGAAATGAGGCCGATGTTCAGTACCTACGGGATTCCTGCCGTCATGAACCTCATGAAACGAAAAGAGGTGATCCACTCCCGTGTTCTCCGTTTCTTCGGAATCGGCGAGTCGCAGCTAGAAGCCGACCTTGAAGAACTCATCGACCGCCAGACGAATCCGACGATCGCACCTCTTGCAGGTGACGGTGAAGTGACCTTGCGATTGACGGCCAAGCACGAATCAAAAGATGTCGCGGAGACACTTCTGAATGAGCTGGAATCAGAAATCCGCGGAACCGTCGGGGAGTATCTATATGGATACGATCAAGATTCACTCGAACGGGTGGGCTTCAGACTCCTGAAAGAAAAAGGCTTGACCCTTGCGGCAGCTGAGAGCCTGACGGCAGGCTTGTTCCAATCCAGCCTCGCCTCGATTGCAGGAGCTTCTTCCGTCCTTGAGGGCGGAGTGGTGTGCTATCAGGATTCTGTGAAAAGGAATGTGCTGAACGTACGGGAGGAAACATTGAAGAACCAAGGTGCGGTCAGTCGTGAATGTGCCATTGAGCTTGCAGCAAATGTGCGGTCACTGTTCAAAACCGATATCGGCATCAGCTTTACCGGCGTAGCAGGACCTGAAGCGCAGGGGGATCTGCCTCCTGGTACCGTCTGGATCGGCATAGCCGCTGGTGAGGAAGAGCCGAAGGCATACCAGCTCACTCTGGCCGGAAGCCGGAACGGCAACCGCAGCCGGACGGTGAAGTATGGGTGGCATTATTTGGTGAAGGAATGCAATGAATAAGAAACGGGATGGGTGCCCACTGGGTGCCCATTTTTTTGTAGGATTGGAAACAGTGAGAGAATCATGGGAAATAGCGAAGGACAAAAAAACCGAATGAATGTTCGACTTTTTGCTTGTTTTCTATTAAAAAAACCTTTATAGTTATAGATAGGTTGGAAGTGAGACAAGCGTATAGATTGTTAACCAGTTAACCATTCTGAAGGAGGAATCATTTGTGAGTGAACGTAAAGCAGCCTTGGATATGGCGTTAAAACAAATAGAGAAACAATTTGGTAAAGGTTCCATCATGAAATTGGGAGAAAAGACCGACAGGGAAATCGTGACGGTCCCAAGTGGATCCCTTGCCCTTGATGCAGCACTTGGGGTAGGCGGATATCCACGTGGAAGAATCATTGAAGTGTATGGACCGGAATCGTCCGGTAAGACAACCGTTGCCCTCCATGCCATTGCAGAAGTACAGGCACAGGGCGGTCAGGCAGCTTTCATCGATGCAGAGCACGCATTGGACCCTGTCTACGCACAGAAATTAGGGGTCAATATCGATGAGCTCCTTCTTTCGCAGCCGGATACAGGGGAACAGGCATTGGAGATCGCCGAGGCCCTCGTCCGAAGCGGAGCCGTCGATGCCATCGTCATCGACTCCGTGGCAGCACTTGTTCCGAAAGCCGAGATTGAAGGGGAGATGGGGGATTCACACGTGGGGCTCCAAGCACGTCTCATGTCCCAGGCCCTCAGGAAGCTTTCTGGTGCCATCAATAAATCGAAGACCATCGCCATCTTCATCAACCAGATCCGTGAAAAGGTTGGGGTTATGTTCGGAAACCCGGAAACGACACCTGGTGGACGCGCCCTTAAATTCTACTCTTCCGTGCGCCTTGAAGTCCGTCGTGCCGAGACCCTCAAGCAGGGGAATGAAATGGTGGGGAATAAGACCAAGATCAAAGTCGTCAAGAACAAGGTCGCTCCTCCATTCCGGGTTGCAGAGGTGGATATCATGTACGGTGAAGGGATCTCAAAAGAAGGTGAAATCGTCGACCTTGGTTCTGAACTCGACATCATCCTTAAGAGTGGTGCCTGGTATTCCTATAACGAAGAACGTCTTGGTCAAGGACGTGAAAACGCAAAAGTATTCCTCAAAGAGAATCCGGACATCCGTAATGAAATCATGCTGAAGATCCGTGATCACTACGGTTTGGATACTGGTCGCGCCGAGACAGAGGATATGGAAGAAATGAGTCTGTTAGACGACTGATGCTTTCCTGCCGGGCTTTGGCTGCATTACCTTCGCCGACTGGGGATCGTTGCATGTAGCGAAATGATGCAGATCACACTGCCTTTTGAAAAGCGGACTGGTTACGGCCAGTCTGCTTTTCTGCTTTTTAAGGAATGAATTGCCCGGGAACTGACCACAATGATACTAATGTCATTCATTTTAAGGTATAAAACGTGCCGATTGATGGGATTGCTTGATAAATCTGGACACAAAGGTCCCAACCCCTTGACAATAAATTTTCTGAGATTTAAAATTAACATGTATATTTTACAATATTTTCGAATGACATTTGAAAGCCTAGCGCTGTATGTTGAGGTCAATTTGTGCAATGTACAAGCCGACATGTAAAAAACATGATGAAAGTGATAGCAAGAGGAGGTGAAATGATGCAACCTATAACACTCATCTCCATTTTGCTTAGCCTTATCGTCGGTGTCGTTGTTGGATACTTTATTCGCAGATCCATTGCCGAAGCGAAGATTGCAGGGGCCAAAGGTTCCGCAGAGCAGATTTTGGAAGAGGCCAGGCGCGAGGCGGATGCTCTGAAAAAAGAGGCCTTGCTTGAGGCAAAGGACGAAAATCATAAACTTCGCACTGAAATGGAAAATGAACTCCGTGAACGAAGAAATGAACTGCAAAAACAAGAAAATCGTTTGATGCAAAAAGAGGAGAATCTGGACCGTAAAGATGAGACACTCGATAAACGGGAATCTCAGCTTGAACGCAGAGAAGGTACTCTAAACGAGAGACAACAACATATTGAAGAGATGGAAAGCAAAGTGGACGAGATGGTAAGATTGCAGCAAACGGAGCTTGAACGCATCTCGAGCCTGACGCGAGAAGAAGCGAAGGGCATCATTCTTGAGCGTGTGGAAAACGAATTGTCCCATGATATTGCCATCATGGTTCGCGAACACGAAACCCGTGCAAAGGAAGACGCAGACAAGAAAGCGAAGGAGGTCCTATCCCTCGCAATTCAGCGTTGTGCTGCAGAACATGTGGCCGAAACGACTGTCAGCGTCGTGAACCTGCCTAACGATGAGATGAAAGGTCGTATCATCGGAAGGGAAGGAAGAAACATCCGTACTCTGGAAACACTAACAGGAATTGATCTCATTATCGATGATACCCCAGAGGCGGTCATTCTTTCAGGATTCGATCCGATCCGCAGGGAGACTGCTCGAATCGCACTGGAGAAATTGGTCCAGGATGGTCGTATTCATCCGGCACGCATCGAAGAAATGGTCGACAAATCCCGTCGTGAAGTGGATGAATATATCCGCGAGATTGGTGAACAGACCACATTCGAAGTAGGTGTCCACGGATTGCATCCTGATCTCATCAAGATCCTCGGTCGCTTGAAGTACCGTACGAGCTATGGACAGAACGTCTTGAAGCATTCCATCGAAGTAGCTCATCTATCCGGGCTATTGGCGGCAGAACTTGGTGAAGATGAACGTTTGGCTAAACGGGCTGGTCTCCTTCATGATATCGGGAAGGCCATTGACCACGAAGTGGAAGGCAGTCACGTTGAAATCGGCGTCGAGCTTGCCACTAAGTATAAGGAACATCCGGTCGTCGTGAACAGTATCGCATCCCATCACGGGGATACCGAGCCGACGTCCATCATCGCAGTACTCGTCGCTGCAGCAGATGCACTTTCTGCAGCAAGACCGGGTGCAAGAAGCGAAACCCTTGAGAACTATATCCGACGCTTGGAGAAACTGGAAGAGATTTCAGAGTCCTATGAAGGAGTCGAGAAATCATTCGCCATCCAGGCAGGGCGCGAAGTCCGGATCATGGTCCGGCCGGAAGCCATCGATGATCTGGAATCTCACAGACTGGCACGGGACATCCGGAAACGGATCGAAAGTGAACTGGATTATCCGGGACATATTAAAGTCACGGTAATTCGTGAGACAAGGGCAGTAGAATACGCAAAATAACTGGTTGACTCAGGAAGGGGCTCCCCTTTCTGAGTCAGCTTTTTTATTGATTCAAATGCATCCATATGTGATACAATAACGGAATGAAGCAAACAGAAGGGATTTTTTTATGAAATTATTATTTGTAGGAGACGTCGTAGGTTCAATGGGCCGGGAGATGATCTCTGAATATCTACCTAAATTGAAGAAAAAACATCTGCCGGATTTTACGATCGTGAACGGGGAGAACGCCGCTTCAGGCCGGGGCATCACGGAAAAGATTTATAAGCAATTCATTCAGGACGGCGCCAACATGGTAACGCTTGGGAACCATGCTTGGGATAATAAAGACATCTTTGATTTCATCGACGGAGCCAAACAGATTGTGCGACCTGCAAACTTCCCAGAGGGTACGCCGGGACAAGGGTTGGTATTCGCCCAGGTTCACGGCAAGGAAATTGCCGTGATCAATGCACAGGGAAGGACATTCATGCCGCCACTTGATGATCCATTTGCCGTTCTGGACGACTTGGTGACCGAAGCAAGAAAACGGACGCCGATCGTTTTCGTTGATTTCCATGCCGAAGCGACGAGTGAAAAACAAGCGGTTGGGTGGTTCTTGGATGGAAGGGTGTCCGCCGTCATCGGGACGCATACCCATGTACAGACGGCAGACAACCGGATATTACCGAATGGCACGGCATTCATGTGTGATGTCGGCATGACGGGCCCTTACGATGAGGTACTTGGCATGAGCAAGGACTCGGTTATCAAACGGTTCCAGACAAGTCTGCCGGTGCGCTTCGAAGTGCCTAAAACCGGTCGGAAAACCTTGAGTGCCTGCTTGATCGATATTGATCATAAAACGGGAAAAGCAACGAAAATCGAACGCATCCTCATCAATCAAGATCATCCGTTCATGACCGAATACTAAAATTCATTCCTTTTTCCTCCATACCGGAATGATTTGTCCATTTCCTGAATATAGTAGCAGTGGAATTGTTTATACCAAGTTTGTTCTTTACCACAAGCATACGGTATAGGGGAAATGACAAGGAGGAAAAGGAATGGAAATATTAAAAGTTTCAGCAAAATCTAATCCTAATTCTGTAGCAGGTGCACTTGCCGGTGTTCTTCGTGAGAGAGGGGGAGCTGAAATCCAGGCGATCGGTGCCGGTGCGCTGAACCAGGCTGTAAAAGCCGTAGCCATTGCCCGCGGATTTGTGGCTCCGAGTGGTTTAGATTTGATCTGTATTCCGGCATTCACAGATATCCTGATCGACGGGGAAGAACGAACCGCGATCAAGTTGATTGTAGAACCAAGATAATGAACAATAAGGGCTGTCCGCCATGGTGGACAGCCCTTATTTCGTTGATTACTATAAAGATAACAACCGGGAGGTGCAAGTATGATCATCGATACACATTGCGACGTACTTATGAAGCTATATATGCATCAGGGTCGGTATTTATTCAATACGAAGAGTGGATTGATGATCACCTACCCACAGCTGGTGCAGCAACACAGCCGGGTGCAGCTCTTCGCCATATTCATCCCCACCCATCTGAAGCCGGGGGAAAGATTCCAGGCTGCCCTGACGATGGTCAATCTCTTTCACCGTCAAGTGATTTCCCCCAATGATAAGATGGTGATGGTACGTTCAAGAGAGGATGTTCTCGCCTTGGAAGAAGATGAAATCGGTGCCATGCTCACTCTTGAAGGCATTGAAGCAATCGAGGAAGACATGGAGAAATTGGAGATCCTCTATCGCCTCGGGGTCTCGTCTGTCGGTCTGACCTGGAACTGGGCCAATGCCGCAGCCGACGGTGCACTTGAACCGAGGGGGGCGGGTCTGACGAATTTCGGGAAGGAAATCATCACATTCCTCAATGATCACGGTATGTGGACCGATATGTCTCATCTCAGTGAACAAGCATTTTGGGATGCCCTGCCACTTGCCGAACATCCTATCGCTTCCCATTCGAATGCCTATACGATTTGTCAAAACCCACGAAATTTAAAGAATGATCAAATAGAGGCGCTGATTGCAAAGGACGGATTCATCGGCATCACCTTCGTCCCTCCATTCTTGAATACAGCGAAAGAGGCCTCCATGTATGATGTGATCCGTCATGTCGATCATGTGTGCAGTCTTGGAGGAGAGGACCATATCGGATTTGGGTCTGATTTTGACGGAATCGATCAAACGGTGAGCGGATTGTGCCGCTATACCGATTACGGTTCGCTGATCGGGATGCTCTTGCGCTATTTTTCCGATGCCCAAGTGAGAAAATTCATTGGGGGAAATGTTCTGAAAAGACTTCCCGTGATCCTGTAATCCATAGTGGAATGGTGCGAATTGCAGGTAGTGATTTTCAGGCAAAAGTGATACACTGATTAAGTGAGTCAGGCATATGGGGAGACCGTTTCCCCCTATAATAGATTGCTAAGGAAGGGATTGAATGGAATGAAGCATCAGCTTTCCTGGAAGGTCGGCGGACAACAGGGAGAAGGGATTGAGAGTACAGGAGAAATCTTCTCCATGGCTTTGAACCGTCTCGGTTATTATTTATATGGATATCGTCATTTCTCCTCTAGGATCAAGGGAGGACATACAAATAACAAGATCCGCGTTTCTACGACGCAGGTAAGAGCGATTGCCGACGATCTGGATATTCTCGTTGCATTCGATCAAGAAACGATTGATGTGAATTATAAGGAATTACATAATGAAGGAATCATCATTGCCGATGCGAAGTTCAAGCCTGTCAAACCAGAAGATACAGCTGCAGAACTATATGTGGTCCCCTTTACGGAGCTTGCCACAGAGCTTGGAACGTCCCTGATGAAGAATATGGTGGCGGTCGGCTCAACATGTGCAGTGATGAACCTTGACCCTTCTGTATTCAAAGAAGTGGTCGTTGAGATCTTCGGCCGTAAAGGGGATGCCGTCGTCGAGAAGAACATGGAAGCGATCAGACAGGGCTATGACAAGATGAAGGACGATCTTGGTGAAAAAGCAGGCTCCCTAGAGCTGGAAGCGGCTGATGGGAAAAAGCGTATGTTCATGATTGGAAATGATGCCATTGCCCTTGGTGCCCTTGCAGGAGGAGTGCGTTTGATGGCTGCATACCCCATTACGCCGGCATCAGAGATCATGGAGTACCTCATCAAGAAGCTGCCCCTCGTTGGCGGTACCGTGATTCAGACCGAGGATGAGATTGCTGCCGCTACGATGGCGATCGGTGCGAATTATGGAGGCATCCGTTCATTCACGGCATCTGCGGGACCAGGTCTCTCACTCATGATGGAGGCTATCGGATTATCGGGGATGACCGAACAGCCCCTTGTTGTCGTGGATACACAAAGGGGAGGGCCTTCCACAGGACTTCCTACAAAGCAGGAACAGTCCGACCTCATGGCGATGATTTACGGGACACACGGCGAAATCCCTAAAATCGTCCTTGCTCCGAGTACGGTGCAGGAAGCTTTTTATGATACGGTTGAAGCCTTCAATCTGGCAGAGGAGTATCAGTGCCCTGTCATCATTCTTTCCGATCTGCAGCTTTCATTAGGAAAACAGACGGTGGAGCCGCTGGATTATTCAAAAGTGGAAATCAGGAGAGGGAAGCTTGCGGATAATGAGCTGGATGAACTTGAGCCGAAGCACTACTTCAAGCGCTATGAAGTGACCGGCGATGGCGTGTCCCCAAGGGTGATCCCCGGAATGAAGAACGGTATTCACCATGTTACCGGGGTGGAGCATGATGAAACAGGGAAACCGTCTGAATCCCCAGTGAACAGGCAGGCCCAAATGGATAAAAGGATGCGCAAATTGAATGATATCCGCTTTGACACGCCGGTTCATATTCATGCAGCCCATGAGGAACCGGATGTCCTTCTGGTCGGATTCAATTCCACCAGGGGAGCGATCGAGGAAGCCATGGTGCGTTTGGAGGAAGATGGGATCTCAGTCAACCATGCCCATGTCCGCCTCATCCATCCTTTCCCCACGGAAACCATACAGCCTCAGCTTGCATCGGCGAGAAAAGTGGTTGTGATCGAGAATAATGCTACAGGACAGCTGGCGAACATCCTGAAGATGAATGCAGGCTATGGCCAAAAGGTCGTCAATATGACTAAATATGACGGGACGCCTTTCCTCCCGCATGAAATACATGAAAGATGTAAGGAGCTGACGCAAAATGGCAACATTTAAAGATTTCAGGAATAATGTCAAGCCGAACTGGTGTCCCGGATGTGGTGACTTCTCTGTCCAGGCCGCCATACAGCGTGCTTCTGCGAATGTAGGACTGGACCCGGAACAGCTGGCCGTTGTCTCGGGCATCGGTTGTTCCGGCAGGATTTCCGGCTATATCAATTCATACGGCTTCCACGGAATCCACGGCCGCTCCCTGCCCATTGCCCAAGGCTTAAAAATGGCGAATAAAGAGTTGACGGTGATTGCTTCCGGAGGCGACGGTGATGGTTTTGCAATCGGCCTCGGCCATACCATCCATGCAATCCGGAGGAACGTCAACATCACGTATATCGTGATGGATAATCAGATTTATGGATTGACAAAAGGGCAGACTTCCCCGAGGTCGTCAACCGGCTTTAAAACAAAATCCACTCCACAAGGGAGCATCGAACCTGCTCTTGCACCAATGGAGATGGCTTTGACCGCAGGTGCCACATTTGTTGCACAGAGCTTTTCTTCTGACCTCAAGGAACTAACTGCACTGATTGAAGCAGGGTTGAACCATGAAGGGTTTTCTTTGATCAATGTATTCAGTCCATGTGTGACCTATAATAAGATCAATACGTACGACTGGTTCAAAGAGAACCTCACAAAGCTATCCGACGTGGAAGGATATGATCCTTCGAACAGGGAGCAGGCCATGAGTCTCCTTATGGAGAAGCAGGGGCTCGTGACGGGACTCATCTATCAGAATAGCGATCAACCTTCCTATCAGCAATTGATCCCTGACTATTCAGAACAACCACTGAGTTCTCATGATATCCGTCTCGAAGAAGAAACCTTCGATCAATTGGTGAAGGAATTTATGTAAAACAAACCGGGCTCTCGCGGTAGAGTCCGGTTTTTTTATGTGCTGGAACGGGAGCGTCCTGCCTTATTCATTGATGTCCACGCTGCATGCTTCTCACGTAGCCTCGTTTTAGATCCAGGAACCTTTTCTTCAAGCGTTCGAGTGCCGCGACCACTTCAAGTTGCCTTTTCTTTTCCTCATATATAGAGGTGTTCAGCTTCCTGATCTCTTCATTCTTCTCGTCAATTATCCTTGTGAACTCTCCGAATTCCGCTTCCTTTTTGTGACGTTCCTTCACGAGCGCTGATTCCAGCTGCATGACGTTTTCTTTCAGCTTTTCGACTTCAGTGGTATCGTTCTTCAAGATGCCTTCATTATCCCTGATAAGGAATGAGAGGCTGGGGCGTCCTACGTCTTCCTTTGCGATTCGCTCGCTCAGGCGCCTGTTTTCTTCCTTCAGCTCCTCGACTTGGCGCTTCAGGGTCAGGATGGCTTTTCTTGACTGAGTGGACTCCAATGCTTCATATTCCTGTTTGAACCTTTGCATTTCCGATTTATAATGGATGATCAGCTGATTGAGCTGGATGGGATCGAGCCGATTCATGCGGGTCACCTCTCTTTCGTTTCGGTTTCTTTTACTTCTATATATATGTATGAACCGGGTCATTCGTCCATCCAATGAATAAAGCCGTGTAAACTTCCCAGCGTTTACACGGCTTTCTTTCTATATTTTTATCCGCACACGAATATTCATTCTAAGCGTAAACGTTTGATTCTTACTTAATCAATCTCAAAATCTCTTTGAATGATGCGTCCATTGCCGTTTCCGATGCGGGCGCATGTATGGAATGCATTCATAAGAGGTTGCTCTTCACCTTCCTTTTACATCCTATGCACGTCCATCGGAAAATTGTTGGATAGGTGTCAGGGGGCCTGCGCCTTTTTTTTTATATGGAATACCATGCCGGTTATATTTTTTTGAGGAATCTAGGTGTTTTCTCTATACCGATTCGCGATGCCCCCATAGGATATAGTGTTAAATAAATATTCATGTAGACGAAAGGAAGGATTTGTTTGAATAAGCGTAAACAACTTAGGGGTTCCCAGACTCCTACGCCAACACCATCACCATCTCCTATTCCATTGGATCCCAATGATCTTGCTCCAGAATGTATTCGTGTCGACAAAGTATATGATTGGGTGTTTTATGCCAATCGATACGAAAACAAAAACTTCATCCCTGATGAAGACTGCCGTGCAGCGGTCAGTGCAGCACTAGCGGCCGGCCAACGTGTGGAAGTACAAACGGCACCGGTTGATCCTGCAAGTGTCAGTGTGACTGGTACCATCCTTGAAAACGGAAACCCGGGCCGCGTCCTGATCGTATGGACAGTCCCAGTAGAAGTCACTATCCTCATCGCAGGTGTACCAGCGTGTACGTTCACAGTTCGGACTCAATTCACTGATGAGATCATGCTTTGTGTGCCGACTGGCATCACGAATGCCAACCTGAACATCCGTGCTACGCAAGTCATCGCGTCTTCCGGTGGCGTCCTAATGGGACCAGATCCATTCGGACCGATGATTCCGCTTCGTGTTGTCCTTTGTAAAGATGTTCAAGTGGAATTCCCTGTAAAGTTGGAAGTACTGGCTAAATTCTGCTTCCCGCGTCCAAACAACATTCCAGTACCAGAAGAGCAGCTTCAATGTGACTTGAGCCTTCTTGAATTCCCTCGTCAATGCCCTGGCTTGTTCCCTGTTGCAAACTGTGAGTGTCAAGGTACAGCTCTTGCGAGGAATGAAGATACCGAAGCCACATTCGGCACTGGAGCAGCGGCTGAACTTGTTACAGGTCTATCCACTCTCAGAGCGGAAATCTGTCAAGAGTGTTCCCTTGGGGACAGCACATGGTCTTACTCCTTTGTTGATACGGAAGTTGGACCGACTCCTGCACCTACTGCAACTGGATTCCAACCGGACTTCAGCTTCAGCTTCAACCCGTCTTCCATTGACCGCGTAACATGTGGAACAGACGCATTGACTGCTGTCGGAGAAGGGATCCGCTACTTCGACGGCGCCCCTGAGCAATTGTTCTACGAACTTCAAATCTTCACAGGCTTGCTTGGACCGATTGCTGAAGGCTTCCGCCTGATCCTTCGTAACACTGCCAATGCCGTCATTTTCGACAGTGGAGTAGTAGAAGCTCTCGTTGAATTCAGCGAGTGTCAAACATTCAATGACCTATTGAACGGCTAATGATTAGGGAGAGAGAGGAAACTCTCCCTCCTTTTTTTAACATGGAAAGAATCTGTACATATGATGAAAGAAAAGGATCAATGGGGGTGTTGGCGATGATGGAAAGGGACGATGGTGAGGCATTGAAGGCATTGGACGATATTCGGGTCATATCGGAAGAAGTGGAGTCGTTGTTCGGGGAATTGACAGAACGCGGTCCAGGCCGCATGGAGAAGGCAAGGATGCAGGAGGAAGCAGATGGCCGCAGGATCGTGGAATCCCTCCAGGCTCAACTGAAAGAATGGAAAACCAGGGAACGGGAGCAAGGTGAAGTGATCCTTGTCCTTAAACGAAAAATGGAACAGCTCAAGGAGAAGATCCATCATGATCGAGTTGCGAGCGTGAAGCCATCGTCCCCTTCAGTGGAAGTCATCATGATCGAGAACAAGGGTCCGCACATGCTGAAAGCGGTGAAGGAAAGGGTTATGAAAGTCGTATATGAGGCACCATCCAGAAATTCATTTGTCAGGATCGACTGCGATAGTATGCTCATGGGTTTAGAGACGAACAAAAAGATGGTGGAGCTTTTTTATAAACAGATGAATTCCTATACAGAAAGGTGGAGATATACGATGTGGAATTTTTTATCCGGTAAGGAGCACGCCGAAATGAACGCTGAGGTTTTACAGAGGTTGGAAGAAATCGATGAGCAGCTTCGTGTATACTCATCGAAATTTATGGAAGTGAAGGAAGCGATAGCCGAACAGCAAAGCAGGAACGACTCCGCTCAAAACCATCTCACTGAAGTGAAGAAGATCCAGGAAGAAATCAATAAGATTGAAAGCTATTATGAGGAAGAGATCCAAAGCCTGAAGCAGCAGATCGACCATTTCAAGGAGAGGGAAGGGGAGCTCCAACGGGAAATCACCCTTCTGCATGATCAGCAAAAAAATGCCCCCAAACAAAGTGCGAGGGAGCTTGAACTGGAAGCTGAAGTTGAATCATTAAGGAGTAAAATCAAGCAACAATCGAACAAAAAAAATGATCTGTATAAGCAGATGAAGACCCAGAAGAAAGAGGAAGTCCCGCAGGTGAACCCGGAATTCGATGAGTATGGAAACATTCCCCTGCCCTCCGATTCCAAGAGGACGATGTTCAATCCGCAAAAGTACTTCCGATGACCCATGGAAGGGGGTGAAACATCATGATGAAGAAAGATCAAAACCAAATCTACAGACAGAAAAAGAGCATTCCCATCGGCATTAAAAAAGAACAAAGGGAAAAAATCGCAGCAGAGCGCACCAAGTTCAAGTTTAAAGGGTGTGGGTGCAACGCATAAAGAATCAGTCATTCTTTCAAGGAATCTCTATAGCAGATTGATCCTGGAAGCGAAATCTTCCATGCCGAATGAAGCATGCGGACTCCTATCCGGAACCGGTTCACGATGCACGGGGGTTTGGCCGATGAGAAATACCGAACCATCCCCCTATTCCTTTGCCATAGATGAATCGGAGAAGGAACGTGCTGTTAGGGATATGCATGAACGCAATGAGACATTTATCGGATTGTACCATTCTCATCCGAATGGCCTGCCTGTCCCTTCGCAGGATGATATCGATCATGCACCAGATGTATTCTACTTCATTATTTCCGTCGGTGGCGCGGAAGAAGGAATCCGTTGCTACAGAATCCGGGGGAGACAGGTCACACATCTGACCATCATTGTGGAATAAGAGTGCAATGGCACTCTTATTCCCATTTGTCTTCCTAACTGAAAGAGTAGATTACGAGATTCGGTGAAACGCACAAGCGGTTTTCTCCTGTATGCATATAGTATAGAGAGACAAGCAGGAAAGAGGTGATTATGTGAAAGTCTCAATCATCATCCCATTTTACAATTGTCCCTATGTCGATCAGGCGATACGGAGTGCCATCCACCAAACCTATCCTGATCTTGAAGTCATTGTAGTGGACGATGGTTCTACCAAGTTCACCGAGAAGATCGCACCGTATAAACATCGAATCAAATACATCCGAAAAGCGAACGGTGGAACGGCTTCAGCTCTTAATGAAGGTTTGCGGCATGCAACGGGTCATTACTTTGCCTGGCTGAGCTCAGATGATCAATTTGTCGCAGATAAAATACAAAAGCAAGTGACGTTCATGCAGAGGAACGGATCAAGACTCTCCTATACGGCCTTTAAAACCGTGGATTCAAACAATACGATTATTAGCGAAATACGTTCTGCACCCATGAGACATGGGACATTCAAGCAGCGGTTGCTTCAAGGGTGTCCAGTGAATGGATGCACGGTCATGGCAGAGATTGCCCTCATGAAGCAGGCAGGCTGGTTTGACGAAGGATATAAATATGCCCAGGACTATGAAATGTGGTGCCGCCTCAGTTTGTTCACTCACATGCACTATTTCGATGAATCACTTGTGCTGTACCGAGTTCACCCTGGGATGGGTACGGCCCGTTTCGGAGGCGGTATTGCGAATGAAGCACAACAGATCCAACAAACGTACAGCAAGCTTTTCCAATCTGCCAAACGGAAAAAATAAATAGAGCCTGCTGGGACAAACGTGTTTTAGTCATAGTAAAACCCGAATTCATTTGCCTGCGATCAGGCAAAATAGTTCGGGTTTTTAATTTGTTTCATGACCATTACTCTTTTAGATTCTAGCGGTTGATTGGAGTGCAAGACGAAGACTCCTGTGGGAAGAGCGGCACCCTCAGGCATGCCGAGGAGGTTCACGGGCTACCCGCGGAAAGCAAAGTCTTGCACGGAAATCATTAGAGGTATACAGGACCTACATCGATAGTGTTCGTCATTAAATAATCCCATTTTAGTTTCTAGCAACCTCTTTCTTTCTATCGGCGGCGGAGCGTTTCAGAAATGCCCATGTCCATATCATACCGGTGAGCCCACCCAAGGGTCCGGTTGATCAAAGCCGGATCCAGACAGCTGTGTTTAATATCGCCGGGGCGATCCGCACCGTGCGTATAGGGGATGGATTGACCCGTGTGATTTTCAAGGGTCTTGATGACCTCGAGGAGTGATGTGGGGATACCGGTCCCTACGACAAATGTGCCTACATCCTGAATATCCCCGGCCGCCCTGTTGGCTGAAACGATGTCTTGCACATACACATAGTCTCTCGTCTGCAATCCGTCTCCGTTCACCTTTAACGGTTCTCCTTTTGACAGTTTTTCGGTAAAGACGGCGATGACTCCGCCTTCCCCTTTTGCCGTCTGTCTGGGACCATACACATTCCCATATCTTAAAATGGTGTAGGGAATGGAGAAGAGGTCGTGATAGAGTGTGATATAGCGCTCAGCCACCAGCTTCGAAAGCCCGTAGTAGGAAAGGGGAGAAACGGGAAGGTCCTCAGTGAGGACCGATTCAGGTGAATTCCCGTAGACAGCGGAAGTGGACGAAAAGACGAACTTTTTCAGTGACAGGCTCCTGCATGCTTCCAGGATGTTGATGGTTCCACCCACGTTCACCAACATATCCGTATGCGGGTCTTCCAATGACCGGTTCACATCTGCTTGTGCTGCAAGGTGATAGATGACATCCGGCTTGATGGAAGTGATCAGTTCCCTTGTTTCTTGAGAACTGATATCCAATTGGTGAAACGAAGCGGCATCAGGCAGATGCTCTAGTTTTCCGCTGCTCAGATCATCAATGATATGGACGTCTAAGCCGTCTTTGATAAGGCTGTCGGCCAGGTGGGAGCCGATGAAACCTGCTCCACCGGTTACAATTGCTTTTTTCATAGTGTTCACCTCTGTTTTTAATACACTATGCAAAGAAGCTGATTCGGGTTGAACAGCACGCCCATGAAAAGTCGTTTTAGATGCCTAAAGTTCTGAGCATGCCATTGAAGTGAATCCTATATGCTTCGTGACCAAACTGCGATTTAAGATGGAGAAGGGCGTTTTCGATGATGTACGATCGCAATTGTCCATCATCCATCAGTTTCAGCCCCTGCTCGACTGCTGTCTGAACATTGCCGATCGAGTAGTATTTTCCCGTTTGGTTATGAAGGATAGTGCTCCTGATCCCATCTGAGTCTGATGTGAGGACGGGACATCTGCAACTCATCGCTTCCAAAGGTGAGTAAGGGGCCCCTTCGACCTTGGACGTGCAGCATAGAAACCCTCCGGAATCTCCGATCTTCGAGAAAAAATGGGGCATCTGGGAATGTGGTACATTCTGTAGGAGATGAAGGTGTGCATCAAGATGATAGATGGATTTCAGTGTATTGAAATCCTGGCGTTCTTTAGGTGTGGAAAGGCTGGGATCTTCAAACATATATAGCTGGATTCCCGGCTTCCTCTTGATCATTTCGTGACCGATATGCAGGAACTCCCTCCAGTTTTTATTATCTTCCAACCTACCGATCCAGGCGATGATGGGGGAGGGATGTTTCGGGAGCGCCTTATAGGTGAAGGCATCCGCATCAAAGCAGTTATTGAATCCGAATGTTGGGGTCCCGGGGAAAAACTCATTGAATATGGCACCTATATGCGGGGTTTTCGGATAGAGCAGCCCATCGCAGAATTGATTCACATAGGGGATCGCATTTCTCATTTCAGCCCTCGCTGTTGCCTGGGGACCATACCCCTGGATTTCTAATAGGATCTTCCCCTTGTAACCAAGTTTCCGGAAACGTTCCATTCCCCGGTAATCAGAAGTGATGATGACGGCATCGTATCGGCCTTTTTTCAGGATCCTCTGGATGTCGGCATCCTGATCGGCTATAAATACATTGGCTTCTTCATGGTTCAACAGATCCCGTTTCTTGCTGTAGTAGAGGAAGTCACACTGAATCCCTGCAGATTTTAATGCGGCAGCCCTCTGTCGATTCAGCGTTTCTACACCGCCGCTGGGTACATAGAAGACAAATAAAACGTTTAACATAGTATCCTCCTTTAACCGAATGGACTCATTGGTCCTTATTATCAGGTATATGTAAAATGCGGGAAGTTGTACAGGACATTCAGGGAATAACCATTGAAATCCCTGTTTTTACTGTCAACGGATACAAGCATGACATAGTATGGAGAAGAAAAGCTTATGAGGGGGTGAAAGGATGGTTATGATTCCGAAAGTATCTATTATCATTCCGTTCTACAATTGTGCTTACGTGGATCAGGCAATCGAAAGCGCCCTCAATCAATCATATCCGTCAATCGAAGTGATTGTGGTGAATGATGGCTCCACCATGCATCTGGAAAAGCTTGAACCTTATGCAGATCGGATTTCGATTCTCCATAAAGTCAACGGAGGAACGGCAACGGCATTGAACTGGGGAATGGATACCGCTTCCGGGACCTATACCGCCTGGCTGAGTTCAGATGATCTATTCCTACCGGAGAAGATTTCCCTGCAGGTAGAGTATATGGAGCGGAATCGGATCGACCTCTGCTTCAGTGATTATCTTCTTATCACGGATGCAGGAACAGAATGGATGTGGTCGGTCAATGAATCCTTTGAGGAAATAAAAGGGCTTAAAGACGTGCTGTCGTATCGGAATCCCATTAATGGATCAACGATGCTCATGAAGAGGACGATCTTCAGGGAAGCCGGATTCTTTGAACCGAAGTACCGCTTTACCCATGATTATGATATGTGGATGCGGCTGATGTTGAAGGGATACTCATTTGGTTACATTCACCGGCCGCTTATTAAGTATCGCACCCATCCAGCGTCAGGCAGTATGAACCATCAGGCCGATATCCGTAGGGAAATGAATGATCTGCAGCTGCTATACCGAGAAAAAAGGAGAGAAGAGGATTGAGAGAGCTTATACTATCGGGAGCCACCCAGAAATCCGGACTTAAGAAGGATTGGGAACAGTTTAAAAAAGGCCTGGTCCTTTCGTTTCACACCAAAACCCAGCAGATACAAAAGGTGATTGAATATACCTCCCCAAAGGAAGTTTGTGCAGAAGATGAGCCCTCTATATCGTTCACGGCTGCCACGTTGAGGAAGAACAAGCTCTATGTTCCAACGCATACCGAAATATTGGTATACGATTTGAATACCTATCGGCTCGAGAAATATTTCACATATCCTTCATTGAATGATGTCCATCACGTGTATCCAAGAAACAATGGGAATCTGCTTATTTGTAACACCGGGCTTGATATGGTGATCGAGACGTCCCCTAAAGGTGTGATCCTGAACGAATGGAATGTAGGCAGAGGGGGGCCATGGAAAAGTTTTGATCCGTCGATCGACTACCGGAAAGTCCCTACCACCAAACCCCATAAACATCATCCGAACTTTGTGTTTGAACTGGACGATGAAATATGGGTGACAAGATGCCTGCAGAAAGACGCGATCTGTTTGACCGATCCTTGGAAAGAGATAACGATCGGCAGGCAGCTCATCCATGACGGAGTCCTTTATAAGAACCATCTTTATTTCACGCAGGTGGACGGCCACATTATCAAAGTGAATGCAGGGAGCCTGCAGGTCGTTCAGGACATCGACCTCTCAACCGTGGCTTCACACGAGGAAAAACTGGGGTGGTGCAGGGGCATCAGACCGCTTACAGAGGATATCATCCTTGTTGGCTTCACACGGATCAGACCGTCAAGCAGGGTGAATGAAGACGGATCCAGGGAATATTACGGGCAGCATGGTGTCCTTCCAACCCGAATAGCCTGTTATAACATCAAGGAAATGGTTTTGATGTGGGAGAAGGATCTTGAGCCTTATGATATGAATGCCATCTATTCTATTAGCTGATTAAAGGAGAGTGGAAGAGTTGTTGCCCAGAAAAAATACGTACCGACATCCCGGCAGGAGTGTTCCCATTTCAGCTAAAAAACCGCTACCGAAACCCCAAACGAATACCCCTCCGAGATATGCCATCCCCGATCCCAGGTTGAGAGAAGTGCTCGACCGGTATGCAGGGGAGTGGTGAACGATGAAAATCTTGATCGCTACCATCTTCCCATTACCGGGGGGAGGTATTTGGTCATTTGTGTCCCACCTTCATGATGGTCTTGTCGCGCAAGGACACTCCGTCGATATCATCTGCTCGAACCACACCAATACACAGGTATTGAATCTCTTAAAAGGGAATACAGTCGAACTTGTGCCCTTCCGTCCCATGATTGAGCGAAAGCTGAGGAAGTCCATTCCGAAATTGATCCAGCACCCATGGGTTTATCATGCTGAAGTGAACAGGTATCAATTTGAAAGGGGACTGACAGAGCTTGATTTGTCACAATATGACCTCATCCACTGTCAGGATGTCCTTTCTGCGGTATCGATCAGCAGGATGAAACCTGCACGTACCCCCATGGTCACGTCCATCCACGGTTTTTTGTCCGGGGCGATCTTCCATCAAATCAAAGCCACTAATCCCGGCATCGCCGATGATGATATCTGGAACAGTTTCGTCCTTCAGTACTACGCCAGATTGGAAAAAATCGGCTATGACAGCAGTGCATGCCTCCATACTTCAAGCAGATGGATGCGGGGGATCCTGCTGAATCAATACAGCGTTCCCTCTCGTAAGATCATGACCTTCAACTATGGGGTCCCGATTGAACAGTTCCCTGCATACTCGGGACAGCGTCCATCCGGTAAATGCACGATTGTGGCCATCAGCAGATTGGTCTACCTCAAAGGCCTTCATCACCTTCTTGAGTCCCTAGAAATGCTCTCCCCGTCGTTGGATTGGGAATGCCAGATCCTCGGGAGGGTGAGATGAAGGATAAACTGATGGACCAGGCTAGACAGCTTGGAATCGATTCAAAGGTGAACTTCCTTGGAAATCGGAACGATGTTGTACAAATCCTGCAGATGGCGGATGTTCTGGTGATTCCGAGTCTCCAGGAAAATCAGCCGTTTGCGGTTATTGAAGCACAAATGATGGGAGTACCGGTGATTGCATCCAATGCAGGCGGACTTCCTGAAATGGTGGAGCACCAAGCAACGGGCCTGATCGTGGAAAAAGCGAATAGCCATCAGCTCTCCAGGGCATTGGATCATATCATCCGTCACCCTGCAGAGCGGGACCGGATGGGACAGCAGGCATGGAAAATGAGCAGGGAAAAATGGGGTCTTGCATCTCTCATTGAGAATGCTTCAGCATTCTATCAGTCAGCGATGAACACGAACATCAAGACCTGATCTATCCGCCCTTTTATTGAAACAGTGAGAAGAGTCTAGGACAGCTCCCGCTTTCTATCATAATGTATTAAGACGAAACAGAAAGGAGAGCTCACAGGTGAAAATCGTTACAGTACTGGGGACAAGGCCGGAGATCATAAGGCTGAGCCTCATCATGAAAAAGCTTGATCAGCTTGCCGATCGGCATGTCATCGTGCACACAGGGCAGAACTTCACCCACTCACTGAACGGGGTGTTTTATCAGGAGCTTGGTCTGCGTGCACCCGACTACGTCCTGTCGGATAAGCAGCAGTCCCTCGGAAAGCAGCTATCCGCCCTCTATGAAGGACTCGAAGACATTCTGATCCGTGAGAAGCCGGATAAAGTGCTTGTGCTTGGCGACACGAACAGCGGGCTGAGTGCCATCCTGGCAGAGCGGATGATGATTCCTGTCGTCCATATGGAAGCAGGGAACCGCTGCTTCGATCTGAATGTACCGGAAGAGAAGAATCGAAAGATCATCGATTCTGTCTCATCATTCAATCTTGTCTATACCCCTTATAGCAAAACCAATCTTCTCAATGAAGGAATGACACCAAGCAAAATCATCACAACAGGCAACCCCATCTATGAAGTATTGAAGCACTATGAATCGAACATTGATGACAGCACCATCCTTACAGGCCTTTCATTGAAAGAAAGGGACTACTTCTTGGCCACGATCCACAGGGCAGAAAACGTAGACAACCCCGACCATCTTACCTCCATCATCCAAGCCATGAACCGCATAGCTGCCACCTACAAAAAAAGAATCATCTTCAGCGCGCATCCGAGAACACGTTCCAAGTTATTGGCCATGCCCCACCTATCCATCGATCCGAGAATTGAATTCCATGAGCCTTTCGGATTCTTTGATTTTATTCAGCTCGAAAAAAAGGCGTACTGCGTTTTGACCGACAGCGGGACTGTCCAGGAAGAATGCTGTATCTTCCATGTGCCGGCCGTCACAGTCAGGAAGACGACCGAGAGACCGGAAACCGTCGATTGTGGCAGCAACTTCATTTCCGGCCTGGAGGAAGCAAACATCGTGAATGGTGTCAAAGTCATGTGTTCCAAGGCTGCAAATTGGCATTGTCCTGCAGAATACTTGGATGAACATGTGTCGGATAAAGTGATCAATATACTTTTAGGAGGTACAGAAATTGTTTACTAATAAAACAATCCTAGTGACGGGAGGAACGGGATCATGGGGGAACGAGCTCGTATCCCAGCTTCTCGAGAAAAATCCGAAGGAAATCAGGATTTTCTCCCGGAATGAAACGAGTCAGGTACTGACAAAGCAGAAATTCGAGAACGATCCACGACTGACGTTCCTGATCGGGGACGTGCGGGATAAGGAGGCGGTGATGGAGGCGGCTCAGAAAGTCGATTATATCTTTCATCTTGCTGCACTTAAACATGTACCGGTCTGCGAGCATCAGCCTCTTGAGGCACTGAAGACGAATGTGATGGGTACCCAGAATATCATCGATGCCGCCATTGAGAATGAAGTGGAAAAAGTGATCAATATCTCCACTGACAAAGCGGCGAATCCCTCCAATTTCTACGGTTTTACGAAAGCCATGGGGGAGAAACTGATCATCAATGCCAATGTCCTGACCGATAAAACGAAATTTGTGTGCGTACGGGGAGGAAATGTACTGGGGACAAACGGAAGCGTCATCCACGTCTTCAAGCATGGAATCAAGGAAAAGTCGAAAATCGGGATAACGGATAAAAACATGACCCGTTTCTTCCTCACGATCAAAGACGCCATCAAGCTGTTGTTCAAGGCCACCTATGAAAGCCACGGAGGAGAAATTTTCGTCATGAAGATGCCGACGTGCAAGATCATGGATCTGGCTCAAGTACTCATCGATCGATATTCACCTGATCAGGAAGTGACAGTGGAAGAACTCGGGATCCGACCGGGAGAAAAACTGCATGAATTACTTCTGACGGAATTTGAAAGTCACAATACCATTGTATATGACAACGAATACTTCGTGATTTTACCTACGATCCATATCGAAGGGCTGACGGAATTCTACAAAGATTTTCCACAGGTGGATCTCGATACGTATTCTTCCAGCGATAACATCATCAATTACGATCAGATCAAGTCCATGCTGAAGGACGGGGGCTTCTTGGAATGAAAATCCTCGTATTGGGAGGCAGGGGCATGGCAGGCCATGTCATCACTTCCTATATGAAAAAGCAGGGACACGATGTCCTGTACACCACACGGAATGAAGATGGGATCCAACTTGATGTAACCAGCCTTGCAGGTGTACGGAATGTCATCCTGAGCCACAAGCCGGATGTGCTCATCAACGCCGTCGGTCTCCTGAATGAAGATGCAGAGGCAAGGCTGAAGGATGCCATCATCGTGAACGGGCTCCTGCCCCATTATTTGACGGAAGTCCTTGATGAATATGGAGGGAAACTTGTCCATATCAGTACGGACTGCGTCTTTTCAGGAGAAAAGGGCAGCTATGTCGAGGATGATGAAAAGGACGGCACCACCGCCTATTCGAAGACGAAGTCGATCGGTGAGGTGACCCGGTCCCCCCATCTGACGGTCAGGACCTCGATCATCGGACCTGAATTAAAAGAGAATGGAATCGGCCTCTTTCACTGGTTCATGAAGCAAAAAGGGGAAATAAAAGGATACGCGAATGTGTTCTGGAACGGTGTGACCACTCTGGAACTTGCCAAGGCAATCGATCACCTGATCCAAGCCGGTGCAACAGGACTCTATCATCTATGCACGCCGGGCAGAATCAGCAAGTATGAGCTGCTTCAGCTTTTCAAGGAAACTCTTCAAAAAGATGATGTGACCATTACCCCTTCTTTGACACCGGTTCATGATAAAACGCTTGTTCATACGCGAAACGACGTTCATTTTCACGTTCAGGACTACAAAAGCATGCTCTCAGAAATGGTCGAATGGATGCGGCAAAAATGAAACGCGTCCTAGTGACAGGGGCATCGGGATTCACCGGGCGTCATGCTTGTGCCTTGTTCGCTAGCATGGGTCACGCTGTATACGGCCTTGTAAGGACACCTACGATGATGAAAGACGTGACGCTAGTTCATTGTGACCTCATGGATGAACAGCAGGTCCAGAGGGTGGTGGAAGAGGTGAAACCCGACATCACCCTGCATCTGGCTGCGCAAAATCATGGTGGTATATCCTGGGAGAAACCTGCTCTTACGTTCCGCATAAATGTAGTGGGTACCCTGAATCTTTTGGAAGCCTTGAGGATCAGCGCACCAGATTCCGTGATGCTGGTCACGGGATCGGTACTTGAATGGAACGCGGGCTCCATGCCGGCCCATCCCTATGGCGTATCGAAGGTCATGCAGACAGCCCTTGCTTCCTCTTGGTCACAGCTATTCGGCTTGGATGTGCGAATTGCCCGCTCTTCTAATTTATGCGGTCCTGGTGAATCCACGGGCATCTGTTCCCTGTTAGCCAGAAGCTGTGTTGAAGGGAAGGAAGCATTTCACTTTTCCAATATACTCGATCAGAGGGATTTCCTGGATGTCAGGGATGCGGTTCGTGCCTATGCAAGGATTATTACAGATGGTGAGCGCGAAGGGGATTATACTGTAGCCTCCGGTCGGAACCGGACCCTCCTGGAAGTGGCAAGGGAAACAAGGGATATAGCCGGTAGCGGAATCTCCTTCACCACAGACGCCTTTCAGCACACTTTCCAGGAAGTGTATTCCACGAGGGGAATCCGGGCGTTGGGGTGGGAACCAGTTATTCCGTTCAAGCAGACGCTTGCAGATATCCATGACTATATGAATAAAACAAAAAGGTAATCGGAGACGATTACCTTTTTGCCGTTCCATAGGAATCAGAAGTAGATGGAGAATTTCTTGAACAGTGTTTCAATACTGGTCTTCCTCTTCTTCATATACTCTGTTCGTTTTTTGAGAACCCCATCCTGGAGCACCCTTCGATCAATCTTGATGGGAGAACCATGAACAATGAGAGATTTGGCCCTTTCGATCCGCGCATCGTCAAAATGGAGATAGGCCATTCTCATAAGGTTGTAGTAGATTCCCTCGTAGTTTACGTTGTACGGATGGGCCGTCCTGAACAAATGAAGGATCGTGACCGTGGGATCGCAGTGGCAACGGTAACCGAAAAGCCACAGTTTGATCGAAATTTCTACATCTTCGTGCCCCCACGAATAAAATCCGGGTTCAAATCCGCCAATATCGTCAAACGTCTCTTTCTTCATAACAATGCACGCACCGGGAAGGATGGCTGTTTCAAAAAGCGCACGGCCCCTGGGATTCCATTTGATTTTCAGGGAAGGAGTCAGAGATTGGCCGTAGCCCACGATGGAAGGGTCCTCCAGCGAACCGATGGCTGGACAAACGGCATCGGTTACCCCGCTTGCCACCGGATAGACAAGGCGGTCCAACCAGAAATTCTCAAAGGTCATATGGGCATCGCAAAAAGCGATATAGGGGTAGTTGGCAGCATCCGCCCCCAGATTCCTGGCAACAGATGGCCCCACCCCTTCTGCCCGCACATAGGTCACTTTTTGTTTATGTTCATAGGTGGAAAGGAAGGCGAAGCCATCATCAGTGGAGGCATCGTCCACAAGGATTGCCTCGACCTCGACATTTGTCTTGACGCTGAAAAGGGAATCCAACGTCATCTTTACATTCTTGCCTTCGTTCTTCACAGGGAATACAACGGAAACTTTGGGTATATGCCTGCTCATATCGACGCTCCTTTGCTACTTGCCTCTGAATCAGTGTATGTCGCTCCGGTCCGACCGTGAATCATGCAATTAACATAAGTCGCAAAAGGAGTTCATAAGATGAGTATTGGGTGATGCACATGGTGAAATGGAAAGTGGACGGGAGAGAGATGGGCGAACTTGCCGATCACCTCCTTCCATTTGTTCAATGGTTCTGCGCAGAGTATAAGTTCGAGTATAGAAGGGATCCATCAGGAGAAATGGAAGTATTCTCACCATTGTTTGGAAAAAAAGTGGAGGTCGCTGTAACGGGGATCAAAGAAGAAGCTTTTTTTCGCATGTTCAAATCCCTTATGGAGGTCCATGGGATAAAGGTTCGTTCTAAGGAAACCAGGGAAGGGGAGGCACCGGACAAATTCATCGACGTACAATTTGTTCAGACGGAAGATAAAGAAAGATCCTTATCGTTTGGGTTTTCCAATGCCGTCGAGGCAGTCGATGTGAAAAGTCTCATCAAAATCTATCAAGGGGAAATTAAATTCGGAAGCATCAACGTGCTGCAGGGTCGACCCTTTGACCATCGATATCGTTTTGTTTTCAAGGGGATGGAATGGGATGACTTCCTTACAGGTGAAGCGCCCACCATTGTGGCCAACTGCATTCTGAAATCCATCCTGAAGGCGGATTTGATTCCATATCTGACCCTTCTGTCCACTGGAAGGGAGCCGATCCCGATGGAGAGGGTGAAGACACCGGTTAAAGAAGAAAGGGTACAGGAGATCGAGGACAGGGACTATGAGGAAGCGAAAAGAAGAAAACAGCGGCAGCGCGCCGAGAAAATCGTGAGTGCCCATTCATACTTTGATTATAACGTGATGCCGAATCGGAAGCTGGATAAGTATACGGTAAAAGCGGATTTCTTCATTAAGAATACTGGGACAGTCGTCCTTGATCATCCAAAGCTCTGTTTTCGGGTCGATCCTCACGACCGGGTCGAAATCGGCGGTCAGATCCTTCCTCCCGAAATGAGTGAACTTTTCTCCCTTCAGGGTCAGACCGGAGCGCAAGGATGGCAGTATGCAGGAAAGGACTGGTTGGAAAAGGCGTACGAAACAGGGGAATACTGGATTGAATCGATTCAGCCCCTTCAATTGGCTCCTGGGGAAACCATCAAGGTTGAAGGTGTCCAGTTCTCGATCGAAGCACTGAACGAGCAAAAAGCAGCCACGATCGCAGGGTTTGTTTATGTAGAAGGAGAGAATCTTCAGATTCAATCGCAAAACAAAATCCTCATTACATTTTGATAAAGCCGCCCTGGTTGAAATCAATCGGGGCGGCTGCTTGTTATGATTCGGATTTGGTGGCCCCGAGATATTTGGGTCTGATCTGGCGCCTGCGATGATGCTCGATCATTCCCTTCAGCTCCTGGACTTGAGACGAAAGGGAGTGATTCGTCGAACGGATGGTCTGGATTTCTTCAAAAAATCGACGATCCGTTTCTTCGATCAGCTCCTGCATGAATACATGCTGACGCTGGATGCCGAGCAACTGGAGAGCTTCCATTTCATCCATTCGGTCCTCCTGCTCTTTTCGCTTTTGATCTATATCACCGAATCTTGATTCCATGAGCCATTCGTAATCCTTCATTTCCTGCTGGATCCCCAGCATCATTTCCTTGATGATCGTCATTTTTTCAATTTCGGCCTCTTTCAGCCGTTCTTTTGCCTGCTGAAGGGTAGAAAGGGCGATGGTCCGTTCCGACACCAATTCCTCGAACTGCTCTGTTTTCATAAGCAAGCTTGTGAATAGCGCATTTTTGGAATCCTCCGAATGAGCCAATGCGTTCCGCAAGTCATCGATATGAGCTTGTTGATTGAGCAATTTTTCATCCTTTTTCAACGCGTCGGTCTTGATGCGATCATACCATTCTTTCAGTGTATCATTCTCATCCGAAAGCGCCGAAGCTTCCTGTTCCCGTTCTGAAAGAGCCAGGATCAAATGGGCATTCTTCTCCTTCAGTGCATTGACCTCAGCCAGCAGGGTAAAAGATTTTTCCTTCCATTCCTGTAAGGACGATTCAGTGGTCAACAGTTGCTCCCTAAGATTGCGCGATTCCATGGCGTTTTCCTCTGATTTATGGAAGTAATGATTCCGATCCCTGATCAAATCCTCCTCTATTGCCTGTTGTGCTTCAATTTCTTCCTGAGATGTTTCCCACTGTGATTGAACTTCCGATAAGCGCTTTTTATAAAATGCCGCTTCTGCAAATAGTGCCCCTCGACTCAGACGTGCAATCTCTCGTTTCAACAGATGCAGCTGCGATTTCAAAAAGATGGTTTCCCCGTTTTCAATATAATACGAGGGTTCTTGATCTCCCTGTCTGATAGCTTTCTCCTCCTTCATCATTGTTTATTTTTACCGTATGCACCCATCCTCGAGGCGCAACCGGTGAGAATGCCTAATTTGCATGGTGACCGGGTTTGCATGGTCGATAGATGCAGGGAGCTATTGTATGATCTTCCAAAAACCGATATACTTAAACAAGCAGAATACCTTCTTATTGAAGCGGTTACAGTCCGGGGAGGTCGTTCTCAGGTTACAAAGCTTGAAAGGGGACTACTCATGAATGAGGAACAGCGAAAACATGGACAGCAGGCGAATCCCACCTCACCAAAAGGCGAGAAGGATTACAGTCAATATTTTCAGAGCGTCTATATTCCGCCTTCGTTGAAAGAAGCCAAAAAACGCGGGAAAGAGGAAGTCCAGTATCATAATGACTTCACCATTGATGATAAATTCAAAGGCCTTGGAACAGGAAGGAAATTCTACATACGTACATATGGTTGTCAGATGAACGAACACGATACCGAGGTCATGGCGGGGATCTTCATGGCCCTGGGCTATGAAGCCACGAACACGACGGATGATGCGGATGTGATCCTTCTGAACACATGTGCCATCCGGGAGAACGCCGAGAACAAAGTGTTCGGTGAACTCGGTCATCTCAAGGCACTGAAACGGGAGAATCCTGAACTGCTCATCGGCGTATGCGGATGCATGTCCCAGGAAGAATCGGTCGTCAATAAGATCCTGAAGACCTATCAGCAGGTGGATATGATCTTTGGCACCCACAATATACACAGGCTCCCAGAGATCCTTGCCGAGGCCTATATGTCCAAGGCCATGGTCGTGGAAGTCTGGTCCAAGGAAGGGGATGTGATCGAGAACCTTCCGAAGGTCCGCAGAGGGAATATCAAGGCCTGGGTGAACATCATGTATGGCTGCGATAAGTTTTGTACGTACTGCATCGTTCCTTACACGCGTGGGAAGGAACGGAGCAGAAGACCGGAAGAGATCATCCAGGAGGTCCGGATGTTGGCCGCTCAAGGGTACCAGGAAGTCACCCTTCTTGGTCAGAATGTCAATGCGTATGGCAAGGACATTGAAGACCTTGACTACGGACTCGGGGACCTCATGGATGAATTGAGGAAGATCGATATCCCGAGGATCCGCTTCACGACCAGTCATCCCCGCGACTTTGATGATCATCTCATCGAAGTCCTTGCGAAGAAAGGGAACCTCGTCGAACACATCCATCTTCCGGTTCAGTCCGGTTCCACCCCTGTCCTGAAGATCATGGCCAGAAAGTATTCCCGTGAGGCCTTCCTTGACCTCGTGGCGAAAATCAAGGCGTCCATGCCGGATGTAGCCCTGACGACCGACATCATCGTCGGTTATCCGAATGAAACAGAAGAACAATTCGAAGAGACCCTCTCTTTGTACAGGGAAGTGGGCTTCGAATCGGCCTACACGTACATCTACTCCCCACGGGAAGGGACCCCGGCAGCCAAAATGAAGGATAATGTTCCTGACGATGTGAAGAAAGACCGATTACGCAGGCTGAACGAAGTGGTGAATGAATTGTCTGGCAAGGCCCTCCTTCCGTATAAAGGCGAAATCGTGGAAGTCCTGGTGGAAGGAGAAAGCAAGAAGAATCCGGAGGTCCTCGCCGGATACACAAGAAGGAACAAATTAGTGAATTTCAAAGCGCCCAAGACGGCCATCGGCAAAATCGTGAAGGTGAAGATCACCGATACTAAAAGCTGGTCGCTCGACGGGGAAATGATCGAAGAAGGCTTAATCGGATCTGAATTTCAAATACCGGCAGAGGTGAAATGATATGGCGAAATATACAAAAGATGATATTATCAAACATGCAGGCGATCTTGCTCAGATGATCGCGGATACTGAAGAAGTGGATTTTTTCAAACGTGCAGAGGCACAGATCCATGAAAATCAAAAAGTAAGAGAAATGATTGCAAGCATCAAGAGTCTTCAGAAGCAGGCGGTCAACTTCCAACACTACGGTAAAAGCGAAGCACTGAAGATGGTTGAAGCAAAAATCGAAAACCTGGAAAAAGAAATTGACGCTATTCCCATCGTCCAGCAATTTAAAGAATCCCAGGAGGATGTGAATGATCTGCTTCAGATCGTCGCATCTGTCATCTCCAACAATGTCACCGATCACATCATCGAAACGACAGGCGGTGACGTCCTCAGGGGAGAAACCGGATCCCAGGTCCGCAATTCCATGCCTGGCAGCTGCTCGTAAGTTTCCCATTCAAAGATGCTGGGACAATTGTGTCCAATCATAGTAAAACCCGAACGATCTTGCCTAAGATCGTTCGGGTTTTTTATTTGGTTCATGACCATTACGCTTTCATTTCTTTCAAGAAGCGTAGGTATGCGGGACCCATGTCGAGGAGGCTCACGGGCTACGCGCGAAAAGCGAAATCATGCACGGTATAAAGTACCTATACTGATTGTGTTCGTCATCAAATCGTCTCTTTATTTGTTGTACCAACCGCTTTTTTCTTCGTCCATCTTTTCGCCTCGCATCCGCTCTCCTTTTCGTAACATCCCTTGGGTATTCGCATACAATACAGTATCTCGCAACAATCCTTTCATGCAATCCAATTTACTCGCACAAACACCTAAGTCATCGCATAAGATGAATTGAAAATGAATGAGGAGGTACGCTCGAATGGCAGAATATAGAGAGATCATTACAAAAGCGGTCGTAGCGAAGGGACGCAAATTCACTCAGTCCCATCATACGATTTGCCCGCCGCATCACCCATCGAGCATTTTAGGCTGCTGGATCATCAATCACGAGTACAAGGCACACAAAGTAGGGAAAAAAGTAGAGATTCAGGGTTGTTATGATATCAACGTATGGTACTCCCACAGTGATAACACGAAAACGTCCGTGGTTACTGAGCGAGTCGAATATACAGACGTCATCAAATTGAAATACCGCGATCCTGATTGCTCGGATGATCTTGAAGTGTGCGCACGCGTACTCCAACAGCCGAACTGCTGCGAAGCGGTCATCTCACCGAATGGGAATAAAATCATCGTTCATGTAGAACGTGAATTCCTGGTGGAAGTGATCGGTGAAACGAAAGTATGCGTCCTGGTGAATCCTGACGGCTGTGATGATCATGATTGGGACTGCGACCTGGATGACGAAGAGTTTGAAGAATTGGATCCGGAATTCCTTGAAGGCATCGAAGAGTAAAGATTGCTAGGAAGACGGCCTCTTCCTAGTTTTTTTATTGAAACCATCCAACCGGATGGTTTCTTCTTTGTGGAACGCCACTGCCCGATTGCATGTAAGTATGCTAAAATGGGTGGGAAGACCGATCACGAAAGGATTTTTAACGATGAAAAAAACAGTGGTTCTGGCAGAAAAGCCTTCTGTCGGAAGAGATATCGCACGGGTGCTGAACTGCACACAAAAAGGAAACGGATTCATGGAAGGGAAAGAGTATATCGTAACCTGGGCCCTTGGGCATCTGGTTACCCTTGCAGACCCCGAAACCTATGATGACAAGTACAAAACGTGGAAGATAGAAGACCTGCCGATGCTACCGAAAGATCTTAAGCTGGTGGTGATCAAAAAAACAGGCAAACAATTCAATACCGTAAAAACCCAGATGAATCGGCCAGATGTGAAAGAAATCGTCATTGCCACGGATGCCGGGCGTGAAGGTGAACTCGTCGCCAGGTGGATCCTGGAAAAGGCGAAGCCGCAAAAACCGTTGAAGCGTCTGTGGATCTCATCCGTCACCGATAAAGCCATTCAGCAGGGCTTCAGCCGGTTAAAGGATGGAAAAGCCTATGAAAACCTCTACAGAGCTGCAGAGGCAAGGTCCGAAGCGGATTGGTATGTCGGCATGAATGCCACGAGGGCCTTGACGACCAAACATAATGCCCAGCTTTCCTGCGGCCGGGTACAAACCCCGACGCTTAGTATCATCGCTCAGCGGGAAGAGGAAATCAGGAACTTCAAGCCGGTCCCATACTATGGCATTCAAGCGGTCACCGCAAAAGGGACCTTTACATGGCTAAAAGGTCAGGAGTCAAGGTCGTTTTCAAAAGAAGAGGTGGATCAGGTAGAAGCTGCCTTGAAGGCTCAAAAAAAACCGCTTACGATCGATACTGTCAAAAAAGCAACGAAAAAAAATCCTGCCCCTTCTTTTTATGATTTGACTGAACTACAGCGTGATGCCCACAAGATATACGGCTTTTCGGCAAAAGAAACGCTGTCAATCATGCAGAAATTGTACGAACAGCATAAATTGGTCACCTACCCGAGGACCGACAGCAAGCATCTGTCGAGTGATATGGTCGACACACTGAAAGATCGTCTGATGGCCGTCAATGTCCAGGAGTACAGAAGCATCGTCCATCATGCAATGAAAGGAAAGCTTACCCTTTCAAAAGCGTATGTTGACGACACCAAGGTCAGTGATCACCATGCCATCATTCCAACGGAGGAAACACCTTTTCTCCAGAAACTCCAAGACAGGGAACGGAAAATTTACGATCTGATCGTGAAGCGATTCGTCGCGGCATTCTATGCACCGTATTCTTATGAGCAGACCACCGTCACGGGAAATATCGGTCAGAACCGATTCCAGCTCAAAGGAAACAGGGTGCTGGATCAAGGGTGGAAGGCCGTTTATGAGAAGGAAAGCGTCGAAGGCCTGAAGGCAACGCTAGCCGAAGGGGAGAGTCTGCCGCTATTGTCGGTAAAGCAGACGGAAGGGAAAACCACGCCGCCGGGAAGATTCAATGAAGGAACCCTTCTGACCGCCATGGAGAATCCGCGGAAGTATATGAAAGGCAGCGATCAAGACCTGTTGGAGGCCATTTCGGAAACCGGGGGACTCGGTACCGTGGCGACCCGTGCCGACATCATTGAAAAACTATTCCACACGGCGCTCATCGAAGAGACGGGGAAAGAAATCACCATCACGTCCAAAGGGAAACAGCTACTTGACCTGGCACCTTCCGAGCTCAGGTCTCCGACACTCACTGCAGAATGGGAAATGAAGCTGGAGCAGATTGCCAGTGGCAAACTGAGCAAACAAGAATTCATGAAGGAAATCAAGGAATATACGAAAAAGTCGGTCCATGAAATCAAGCAATCCACTAAAAAATTCTCCCATGACAATCTCACAGGAACGAGATGCCCGGATTGCGGGAATCTCATGCTTGAAATTAAGAATCGTAATGGGAAAATGCTCGTTTGTCAGGATCGTGAGTGTGGACATCGCAAAAACGTCAGTAAAAAGACGAATGCACGCTGCCCGAACTGCCACAAGCGCCTTGAACTTAAGGGAGAAGGCGATGGACAACTGTTCGTATGTGTGTGCGGTCACAAAGAAAAGCTTTCTACCTTCAATCAGCGGAGGAAGAAGGAAAAGGGCGGAAAAGCAACCAAAAGGGATGTCAATCAATACTTGAAAACCCAGCAGAAAGATGAACCGGTGAATACAGCTCTCGCCGATGCCCTTGCCAAATTGAAACTTGATCAATAACTGTCAAGACGGTCTTTGGACCGTCTTTTTCTATGGGTAAAAAGAAATAAGTTTCATTATTTTGAATATTTGGTTGATTTGTCTGTCAAATCATATTAAGATTGCGGTTATATTCATACATAAAGGGGGATCGGCACATGCTCACGTTCATCGCGGCATTATTCATTCTGATTGCAGGCTACTTCGTTTATTCAAAGGTGGTCGAAAAGATTTTCGTCATCGACGACCGAACGATCACCCCGGCTTATTCAAAACGGGACGATTTGGATTACGTACCGATGAGCTGGTGGAAGGCAAGCCTCATCCAGCTTCTGAACATAGCGGGACTTGGACCGATCTTCGGTGCCATTATGGGTGCTCTGTACGGTCCGGTTGCATTCATCTGGATCGTCATCGGCTGTTTGTTTGCAGGGGCTGTACATGATTACTTTTCAGGGATGTTGTCTTTGCGGCATGGAGGGGCACAGTTCCCTGCCATCGTGGGTAATTATCTCGGGAAACCCGTGAAGGTGGCGATGAATCTCCTATCCATCGTCCTCATGATTCTCGTAGCCGCAGCCTTCACAGCCGGACCTGCCCAGCTTCTAACAGAGCTGACTCCTTTATCATTCATGACATGTCTCATTCTCATATTCATTTATTTTGTTGTCGCTACAGTTCTTCCTGTCAACAAAATCATCGGAAGGATTTATCCATTCTTCGGGGCTATCTTGATTTTCATGGCCGTATCCATCGGCATTGGTTTATTCTTTTTTGAACATCCGATCCCGAACCTTACCCTGAAAAATTTACATCCGGGAGATCTACCCATCTGGCCGCTGTTGATGGTAACCGTTTCATGCGGCGCGATTTCGGGGTTTCATTCCACACAGAGTCCGATCCTTTCAAGAACATTAAAGAAAGAGAGCGAGGGGAGGAAGGTATTTTACGGTGCCATGGTGGCAGAGGGTGTCATCGCTTTGATTTGGGCGGCAGCCGGGATGGCTTTCTTCAACGGAACGCCGGGTCTTCAAGAGGCTCTTGCCACAGGGGGCCTGCTGGTGTGGTCAATGAGATCAGTGTCACAACCCTTGGTACCGTGGGTGGCATATTTGCCATCTTGGGGGTCATCATCCTCCCTATTACGACAGGGGACACAGCCCTGCGCTCTTCGAGGATGATGCTGGCTGAATTGATCCGCGATATCCGAAAGCGGGACACGGACAATAAGTGGCTCCCTGTCCTGTTGGTCATCCCGGTTGCACTCCCGACATTCCTCCTGACTCAGATCGACTACAGCTTTTTATGGAGATATGTGGGATGGTCCAACCAAGTGGTGGCAACTGTCATGCTGTGGACAGGTTCCATTTATTTACTCAGGAAGGCTGCCTTCCATTGGATTTGTACGATTCCCGCCTTATTCATGACAGCGGTCGTGAGTGTGTATATCTTTTATGCACCTGAAGGATTCGGACTTGATTATAAGCTGTCCATGATCCTTGGATCGGTGATTTGGGCGGCGGTCCTGATCTGGTTCCTTCGTCAATGGAAGATGAGCCGGCCCGTCCGCTCCCTCAAGCCTGGAACCCTTCATTCATAAGGGGTTGGATCAAAGAGCCGGACGGTTAGTCAAACCGTCCGGCTTCTTAACGTGTTTCAGTTTATCCCCGAAGCCCTTAAACAGGAGAACCGGTTCAGAAACCACTGCTTCTAAAGGTGGACAGCCCCGAATAAAGATGAGTAGGGGAAGACCAATCAGAAAGGAGCGATGGTGGTGGATCAACACAAGGATCTGTTACAAGATGAGCGGAGGGTATGGCATTCCATGAAGCCTTATAATCCAGATGCGACCATGGTCGTGACCAAAGCAGCCGGTGCGTGGGTGACCGATCATGAGGGCGCGCGTTACCTCGATGGAATGGCTGGGTTATGGTGTGTGAACATAGGATACGGAAGAGAAGAGCTGGCGACTGCCGCTTACGAACAATTGAAGGAGATGCCTTACTATCCCCTCACTCAAAGTCATCGGCCAGCAATCGAACTGGCGGAGAAGCTGACCGAGCTTATCGGGGATGACTATGTGTTCTTTTTTTCCAACAGCGGTTCAGAGGCAAACGAGACGGCATTCAAGATTGCCCGTCAATATCATCAGCAAAAGGGGGAGGCCAATCGGTATAAGATCGTGGCAAGATACCGGGGATACCACGGGAATACCCTCGGGGCTTTATCTGCAACCGGACAGGCCCAGAGGAAATATAAGTACGAACCACTGGCACCGGGATTCATCCATGTTAGGCCACCCGATGCCTACAGGGATGAACCGGGATCAACCGGAAAAGACCTCCCTGCCGTCCAGGCGCTCAATGAAACACTGACATGGGAACTCAGTGAAACGATTGCAGCTGTCATCATGGAACCGATCATCACAGGCGGTGGGATCGTCATGCCTCAGGATGGATATATGAAGGCAGCGAAGGAGGTATGTGAAGCCCATGGGGCACTGCTGATCGTGGACGAAGTCATAACAGGATTCGGACGCACGGGAAAAGCATTCGGATTCATGCATTACGGGATTAAACCGGATATCATCACGATGGCAAAGGGGATTACCTCAGCGTATCTCCCTCTTTCTGCGACGGCTGTCAGGAGAGATGTGTACGAGGCGTTCAAGGGTCGTGAGGAATACGATTACTTCCGGCATATCAATACATTCGGGGGGAGTCCTGCCTCATGCGCAGTGGCTATGAAAAATATCGATATCATTCAAAAAGAGCAGCTTATTGACCGCTCTGCAAGACTGGGTGAAAAGGCCTTACATTTTCTCCGCCAAAAACTGTCTGCCCATCCTCGGGTCGGTGATGTGAGAGGAAAAGGACTCCTCCTTGGAATCGAGCTGGTGAAGGATAAGTCGACCAAAGAGCCGCTAGACGGGAAATCTGTAAGCAGTGTAGTGGACTATTGTAAGCAAAAACGTATCCTGATCGGTAAAAATGGAGCCACGGTAGCGGGATTCAATAACGTCCTTGCCCTCTCACCTCCCCTTGTGATTGAGGAGGACGATCTTGAGCTGATGCTTGATACCGTTGTTGAAGGGATCAATCGTCTATAAGATTGATCAAGCCCTCGCAGTTGCGAGGGCTTTTATGGTCACGATCAGTGCCGTTTTTCAGATGGTTTGGCAGGCGATGCACCTGGAACGCTCCTCTTCTCGGCTTCCACTTGATCGGATGAAAAAATGGTCACGATCATTTGTCCCCCTACGACTTTGGACCGGATCAGGATGGGCTGATGATAAGGGTTGCGGAATGCAAAATCGGGTCCATACCAGCTGACGGTCGCGTCTCTTCCTTTCGGGACGTACGGGACCCTTTTGGAATGATGATAGCGCTCCACGATCGTCACCCCTGCACGATCAACGGCATTGAAGAGAGTAGATGAAACCTGGCAGATCCCTCCCCCGATATCTTCCGATAATTCTCCCTTGACGATAACGGGAGCCTTCATATAACCCTTTCCTTTTGTACGTTTACCCACCGTCTTGTTGAATGAGAACGTCTCGCCGGGAAAGACGACTGTGTTGTTGATTTGCCCGGAAGCCAGGATGATATTATTCGTTCGTTCTTCATTTTTTTTATTGAAATACGTTACATAGGATCCGATGCGATTCGTGCGTATATGGGCAAGGATTTCTGTATCAACCTTAGGGTAGGTTTTCAGGGTCGGAGCATCAGTGGAGCGCACTCCTTTGTAAAGATAATTCATCATGGCTTCTCTTAAGCCGTTGCGGTCAAGCATGAGTCCTGTTTGTCCGGGGATGATACGATTATGCTCATCAATTTTGGCATTGATGGGCGCTTTATACGTCTTTTCCTGCAGAAGGGAAACAAGATGGTTAAAATGGTCTTCATTAAGTATCGGTAGATCAAGGTAGGGAAGAGCCAGAGATTCCTCCTTGACCGTAATGATTTCATCCCCTGTATCAAGTTCAAGGGGCTGCTGATTCGATAGTCCGATCATGGCAGCAATTAAAAAAGTGGTCCAAGCCATCATTATCACCCTTTCCCTTTTAGTATGGTCCCCCCGTATACGGTCATACGGGGGAAGGATGATTACCAAAAATTAATGGTTATGGAACGGCTCAATTAACGAAAAAGTATGAGGAAGAGTACGGGCAAGCGTCCGGAAGAAATCAATAAGAAAGGGGGCATTTGATGGCACTGATGATGATGAAAGTACTCATGACCGCATCCATATTAAGTGCGGCGCCTTTAAGAGTCGACTATTTGACGGACACGCTTTCGTGGAAGGATACGAACCTGCTTCTTCCCAAGTATTCATATTTCGAGCTCATCGATGTGGAGACAGGCAAGACGTTTCAAGTCCAGCGACGGGCGGGGAATAAACATGCGGATGTCCAACCGGTGACTGAAGAGGACACGAAGGTGATGAAAGAAATCTACGGAGGACATTGGAGCTGGAACAGGAGGGCGATCCTGGTGAAGTCGGGAAGCCTCCTCATTCCTGCTTCCATGAACGGAATGCCTCACGGGGGAGGAGCTCTTCAGAATGGATTCCCGGGACATTTCTGCGTCCATTTCCTTGGAAGTACGACCCATAAGACGCCGCGTCCGGATTTCGCCCATACCCTGATGATCCATAAAGCTGCCGGAGAACTTCCGGAGTTCATTGCGTCCTTGAAACCAGAGGGAGCAATGAGGGTAGTTGAGATGGCAGTGAAACAACGAGATGAAGAGTTGCTCGGAAAAATGCTCATGGAAGGAAGTGGGATGGAGTCGGAGGCCCTTCTGAAGAAGGTGGAAACGATGAAGATATCTTCCTTCGAAGTGAAGGAAACAAACCCGTTCCTGTCCAGCGTCACTGCCAAGGTGAAGTGGACGGACGGGAAACGGAGAGTCCATCATTCTGTTATGAAATTAAACCTTCACCAAGCAGAAGGGATCTCGGGTTGGAAGATTGATGGCAAGGAACTGAGCGGTTCATTTTGATCATGATTGGTTTAGGCGGATGGGTTCATTCCATCCGCCTGTTTCCATTGTTTCCGGCATGAAACCTCATGGTTAGATATGATATAATGAGACGTCTAGCAGAATACGGAAAGGTTTGAATGAACCCATGACTCAATACACGCCAATGATTAAACAATACTTACAGGTGAAGGCAGAATATCAGGATGCCTTTTTATTTTTTCGTTTAGGGGACTTTTATGAAATGTTCTTCAATGATGCCATCTCAGCTTCTCAGGAATTGGAAATCACCCTGACAAGCCGAGATGGGGGAGGACAGGAGAGGATTCCGATGTGCGGAGTTCCATACCATTCTGCTCCCAATTACATAGAGCAACTGATCAACAAAGGATACAAGGTCGCCATTTGTGAACAGACTGAAGATCCAAAGCATGCAAAAGGGGTCGTAAGACGTGAAGTCGTACAGCTCATCACCCCTGGTACAGTGATGGAAGGTAAAGGGTTGAGCGATAAAGAGAACAACTATATCGCCAGCGTGGTATCCTTTGATGATGGCACATACGGCCTCGCCTACAGCGATCTGTCAACGGGCGAAACCAACGTCACCCTTGTAGCCGACGGCATGGCGCAGCTATTGAATGAGCTGTCCACGATCGGGGCAAAGGAGGTAGTCGTAGCGCCGGATCTGGAGGAGGAGCACCAGCTCAAGCTCAAAGAACGCCTTGAAGTGACCCTTTCTTTTGAGGTCGGGCATGGATCAGCTGTTTCATTCGAGCACTTACTGGAAGAACTTCAGCAGGAAAAATTGAAACAGACGGCAGCCCTTCTCATGCATTATCTATTCAGGACTCAAAAGCGGAGCCTGGACCATCTGCAAAAGGTGGAAACCTATCATTTGAACCATTTCATGAAAATGGATTACTATTCCAAAAGAAACCTTGAGCTGACGGAAACCATCCGTTCCAAAGGAAAGAAAGGATCTCTTCTCTGGCTCCTGGATGAAACGATGACCGCTATGGGAGCGCGTCTTCTCAAACAATGGATCGACCGGCCGCTCATTTCACGCCGGGAGATTGAAAAGAGGCAGATGGTCGTCGAAGTATTCCTTGAACGGTTCTTTGAAAGACAGGACCTGAGGGAGAGGCTGAAAGAAGTCTATGACCTTGAAAGACTTGCAGGACGAGTGGCGTTTGGAAACGTGAACGCAAGGGATTTGATCCAGTTGAAGAAATCCCTCCAGCAGATTCCGATTTTGAAATCCCTCATCGCCTCACTGGATCATCATTCCATCGACCGCTACAGTAAAGAATTGGATCCTTGTGAAGATCTGACGGATCTCCTGGAACTTGCCCTCGTGGAAAATCCCCCTCTTTCCATCAAGGAAGGCAGCTTGATCCGGGATGGCTATCATGAAGAGCTTGATCAATACCGTGATGCCAGTCGAAACGGAAAGTCGTGGATTGCCGCTCTTGAACGGGACGAGCGCGAACGCACAGGGATCCGTTCCTTGAAGGTCGGCTTCAACCGTGTCTTCGGCTATTATATTGAAGTAACAAGAGCCAACCTTCATCACCTTGAAGAAGGAAGGTATGAGAGGAAGCAGACGCTCACGAACGCTGAGCGTTTCATTACCCCGGAGCTGAAAGAAAAAGAAGCGCTCATCCTGCAGGCAGATGAACGCAGCGTCGATCTTGAATACGAATTGTTCATCGGGATCAGGGAGCAAGTGAAAGAATTCATCCCGCGCCTTCAGCGCCTGGCTAAGGTTGTAAGTGAACTCGATGTTCTTCAATGTTTTGCCACGGTCAGTGAAAAAAGGCACTACAGCAAGCCGGTCTTCAATGAACAAAGACGGATCGCCGTCAAGGATGGCCGTCACCCTGTCGTTGAAAAGGTCATGGGAGCAGATGGATATGTGCCCAATGATTCCTACATGGACAGCGAGCGTGAAATCCTCCTGATCACTGGACCGAACATGTCCGGGAAAAGTACGTATATGAGGCAGCTCGCCCTCACAAGCATCCTGGCCCAGATTGGCTGCTATGTCCCGGCCGCTGAAGCTGACCTTCCGATATTCGATCAAGTATTCACGCGGATCGGAGCGGCAGACGATCTGATATCTGGACAGAGCACGTTCATGGTGGAAATGCTTGAAGCCAGGAACGCCATCGTCAATGCGACGGAGGCGAGTCTGATCCTGTTTGACGAAATCGGACGCGGGACGTCCACTTACGATGGAATGGCCCTGGCACAGGCGATCATCGAGTACATCCATGGGCATATTGGTGCCAAGACGTTGTTCTCGACTCACTATCATGAACTGACAGTACTGGAAACCGAACTGCCTAAAGTCAAAAATGTTCATGTGAGTGCCATGGAGCAGAGTGGGAAACTGGTGTTCCTTCACAAAATCAAAGATGGGGCGGCAGATCGAAGCTACGGTATCCATGTGGCGGAACTTGCCGAGCTTCCAGAGATCCTCATCACAAGAGCCAATGAGATCCTTTCGACCCTAGAAAGCAAAAAAGGGATGGAAGAATCAGCAGCGACCATTGTAAAGGAGGATGAGCCTGGCCAGCTTTCCTTTTTCGAAGAAGGAAAGAAACAGAAGACCGTTGCAAAAGAGCTATCCACAAAGGAAACAAAAATTCTGGATGAGCTTAAGAAATTGGACATTCTTGATATGACTCCGATTGATGCCATGAACACCCTTTACGGAATCCATAAGAAACTGAAGAAATAAGGAGGCAGTATCGTGAAGATCTTTCAGCTCGATGACTCCCTATCAAATAAAATAGCAGCCGGGGAAGTGGTGGAGCGTCCTGCATCCGTGGTAAAGGAACTACTGGAAAATAGTATCGATGCCGGTGGAACGATCATTGAAATCCATGTGGAAGAAGCGGGACTGAACTCCATCAGGATCATAGATAACGGGGATGGGATCGACGAAGAAGATGTCAAGACGGCATTCAAGCGCCATGCCACCTCGAAGATCAAGGATGAGAACGATCTCTTCCGTATCCGCACCCTCGGATTCAGGGGTGAGGCACTGCCGAGTATCGCCTCCGTCTCCCACTTCACGATGAAGACCTGCACAGGAGAGGGACCGGGTACAAAAATCGAGCTTGCCGGGGGGATCGAAGAAACCTTCGAAAAGACCTCCTCTCGAAAGGGGACGGATATCACTGTATCCCAACTGTTCTTCAATACACCTGCAAGGTTGAAATATATGAAGACGATTCATACGGAACTCGGCAATATCACCGATGTGGTCAACCGTATTGCCCTGTCTCACCCTGAGATTTCCATCAAGCTCCTCCATAATGGAAAGTCCCTCCTCCATACGAACGGGAACGGAGATGTGAGGCAGGTCCTGGCATCGATCTACGGACTCGCGATTGCGAAGAATATGGTGCCGATCCATGTACAATCCCTGGATTTCAAGGTCACAGGCTATGTGTCCATGCCGGAGATCACCAGAGCTTCCCGCAACTATATTTCAACGATGATCAATGGGCGCTTCATTAAGAATTATGCATTGGCCAAAGCAATCGCAGAAGGATATCACACCCTTTTACCAATTGGCCGGCATCCCATTGTCCTGTTGAATATTGACATGGATCCGGTCCTCGTGGATGTCAACGTCCATCCTTCCAAAATGGAGGTAAGGATCAGCAAGGAGCAGGAGCTTAACGCCCTGATCAGTGAGGGGATCAAAACCGTATTCAAAAAGAAGGAACTCATTCCGACCGGGTCTGTCGCACCGAAATCGATGGCACCCAAGTCTGAGCAAACCTTCATGACCCTCGACCATGTTTCTCGCCCGAAGCCGACTATTCCTGAGATGGTAAAGGAACGGCAGCCGGTGATGGTGGAGACTGAGATCAAGGAGGAGGCGTATTCAGAGCCAGCCTCCATGGACGTCCCTCATGAGACGGAGACACCCTTTCGCACCGTTCCGGTTGAACCATCCGTGGAGCCGGATGAAAGCAAGGATCAATCAAGGGTCCCGCCCCTGTATCCGGTCGGACAGATGCATGGAACGTATATCTTTGCACAGAATGACCAGGGCCTGTATATAATCGATCAGCATGCCGCCCAGGAGCGGATCAAATATGAATTTTTTAAAGAAAAAGTGGGTCAAGTCGCCAAGGAGCTGCAGGAAATGCTTGTGCCCATGACCCTGGAGTTTTCCACTGATGAATTCATCAAGATCAATGAATGCAGGGGTATGCTCGAAGAGGTCGGGGTTTTCCTTGAGGACTTCGGTCATAACAGCTTCATCGTCAGATCTCACCCGCAGTGGTTCCCTAAGGGTGAAGAGCAGGAAACGATCGAGGATATGATTGAGCAGGTCCTGAAAATGAACCGCATCGATATTAAGAAGCTGCGAGAAGAAGCGGCCATCATGATGAGCTGTAAGGGGTCCATCAAGGCGAACCATCACCTTCGCAATGACGAGATCCTTTCACTTCTTGATGAGCTGAGAAGTACGTCGGATCCGTTCACTTGTCCGCACGGACGACCGATCATCATTCACTATTCCGTTTATGAGATGGAAAAAATGTTTAAGCGGATCATGTAAAAGAAAGCAGGGAGATGCGGCGCATCTCCCTGCTTTCTTTTCATCCGTACTTTTTCTGATGCTGCTTCTTCCTCTTAAGATAATCCGGATCTTCTCTTACCTGGATCCACTTTTTCTCGAAGATAGAAGCGGATTCAGCTTTTTCATCATCTATTTCCCTATCATTCACATTTCCATCATTGTCATATTTCTTGCCTCCGGGGTAATTGGCATATCTCCTGGACCTTGTATACCCCATCTGCAGGAACTTCCGCGCCATATCCATCCCCACAAAATCATCCTTCTTTTGATAATCCAGAAACATCGCATGGATCTTGTCTGATGATTCCTTTGCAATCGCAGGTGTCTTGAACTTCCAATGAGGCAGGATTTCGCTTTTATATGGTTCGACCATCAGGACTCCTTGTTCCCCCCGGCCGACGCGATAAAGCTCAGGGGACTCCCTGAAATCAATCTGTTTATAGTCTAGGGAATAGTCAAAAGCCATCACTCCACCTCCTACGGTCCTTTTACCCCATACCGGCAAGGAAGAAACGGATTGTTCTCTCTCTTCATTGAAGGAATTTTGAGAATGAAAGGGTAATAGTATATAGAAGGAATGAAAGCGTTTTAATATAAGCGTGAGAGGATGAAAGCAACGATGGAAGATACATATTTGGAACCTTCTTATCGAGTGGACAAGCGTAGCTTTACGAAAAGGGAGCATGATCGGTTTGTTAAGCTGAAAGGTGTGGGGGATTGGTCAGGAGTCACATGGGATCAGGTGGGTAGACCGTTCAAGGTGAACCGGTTTTCCAAAGAGAAGAAAGAGTGGGAGCTGAGGGAAGGGAAGACCCTGCCGGTCCATGCTTCCTGGGAGATGTTCAATCGTTCCTTCCATGATTGGTTCGTGAAGGATGTGCCGGAAAGTCTGAGTCAGAACAGAAAGAAGATTGTGGGGGAGACCTTGAAGCTCCATCTGACTTCATCCGTTGAAGCGATGAAAGACCATTTGCGTCTGCACTTATGGAATTATGTCCATCGGATCCAGGATGGAATATGGGATCCCAGGGGGAAACGGGAGCTGTTCAAGGGGTTGGATGTGCTCAAACCGAAAATCTTGTTCCTGGGTGCTGCCGAAGGGTATGAGGCGATGCAGTTGGCCGCCATGTACCCGGGAAGCAGCATCGTAATGGTGGATTATGATCCCTTCTGTAAGGACACCCGGTATGAGGATTTCCCAGAATCCTATCCATTTCTCGGGGAAAATCCAGACACCGGGGGGATGAAAGTCTACCATAAGAGCGATTTTCCTACAGACTACGTAGTCAGTGATATCAGGGAACTTCCGTATGGCAAGGAATTCGATATCGTCCTGAGTGTCGGGTTATTGGAGCATTTCCCCGATGAACATAAGCCTGAAGTCGTCGATTGGCACCGGAAATTCCTTAAGCCTGGAGGATATATGATCCTGACGACCCCGAGAGCCCAGTGGAAGTCAAAGGTGTATTACGATCTTATGGCAGATGTGATGAACCATACGTACCGTGAGCTCATGACTGTAGAACAGATGGGACTCTATCTGTATGAAAACGGGGCCGACATCCTCCAGCATGGATACATCAAAGTGCATAACGGGATTATCGCAAAGGCGAGATAGGGAGGTGTTATCTTGGAGATAAAACTCAAGAAGAATCGAAAAAGAACAATCATCATAGGTGGAATCGCCTTCCTGTTTCTATGCATGACTTCTCTCATCCTTTATGCCGATTCGTTCATTGGACGCTCACTTCCTCAGATCGAAGGAAAATTGAGCGTTCCCGGCCTCTCTGAAGAGGTAGAGGTGGTCAGGGACAGCAAAGGCGTCCCCCATCTCGCTGCTTCCAATGACCGCGACCTTTATTTGGCGCAAGGATACATTCAGGCGCAAGATCGGCTGTTCCAGATGGACCTCAGCCGAAGGCAGGCATCAGGCCGATTGAGCGAGGTGGTGGGGGAAAAGGCAGTTGACCGGGACAAGTTCTTCCGTACCCTCGGTCTCAGGCGGGCTGCCGAAGCTTCCCTTGAAGGATATTCACCTGAAGTCAAGGAGGTGCTGACCTGGTTTGCGGATGGAGTGAATGCCTATATAGAAGAATCGAAGAAGAACAAGTCCTTGCCGGCCGAGTTCACCCTATTGGGCTATGAACCTGAGAAATGGACGGAAGTGGATTCTTTGACAATCGGAAAGTACATGGCCTTTGATCTCGGCGGCCACTGGCAAGGGCAGGCTTTCAGGTATTGGGCATTGCAATCGTTACCGGAGGAAAAGGCGATGGATCTTTTCCCCTCTTATCCGCAAGATGCTCCCACGATCATACATGAAACGAAAGAGCTTTCCATGAAATGGGGGAATGCCATCGCAGAGCCTGTCATTCCACCTGAGATGAACGGAAGCAATAATTGGGTAGTGAGCGGCTCGAAATCGGCAAGCGGGCATCCCATGCTCGCGGATGATCCCCACCTTTCGTTGGGAAGTCCGTCCATCTGGTATCAGATGCATCTTGAATCGCCGGACGTTAATGTGAGCGGGGTGATCTTTGCGGGGATTCCTGGAATCATACTCGGTCATAATGAAACGATTGCCTGGGGTGTGACCAACACCGGTCCGGATGTTCAGGACCTCTACATTGAAAAGCGCCACAAAGAGAAAAAGAATCACTTCCTCTATGACGGGAAATGGGAGGAGGCCAAGGTGATCAAGGAACCCATTGCTGTAAAAGACAGCGAGACGATTCCGTATGAAGTCACGGTTACACGACACGGCCCCATCGTATCGGAATTCGCGAATCAGGATGATAGCGAAAACGCTCTATCCATGAGATGGACGGCTCTGGATCCGAGTCTCGAGTTGCAAGCCATCATCGACATGAATAAAGCGTCCAATTGGACCGAATTCGAAAGGGCAATGGAAGATTTTCATACGCCTACCCAGAACTTCGTATTCGCTGACAAAGATGGGACGATCGCATACAAAGCAAACGGCAAAATCCCCATCCGGAAGAAGGGGGACGGACTCCTGCCGGTACCGGGATGGACATCGGACTATGAGTGGACCGGATTCATTCCGTATGATGAACTGCCCAGAGTCGTGAATCCTGCCGAAGGATACATCGCAACGGCAAATAATAAGGTGATAGGAGATGACTATCCCTATCATATCAGTCATCATTGGGCGGGTCCTTATCGGTACATGAGGATCAGCGAGGTCCTTGAAGCAAAAGAGAAGCTGACGAAGCAGGATATGAAGGACCTGCAAAATGATCACATGAATCTCCAGGCAAGGGAGTTTGTTCCGCTTCTTCTGAACGCTCTGGAAGGAGATGAGCTCTCCGTTCAATCCCGGGAAGCCCTCGACCTCCTAGCAGGTTGGGATTTTGATGATGAGGCCGATGAGGCCGCCCCGCTTCTATTCCATCAGTGGATGGACCGGATGAGCAACGACCTTTTTGATGACAGCATCCCGACCGATATGTTGAAGCTTTTTGAAGGAAAACAGAACGTGGTGGACGAACTGATCAGGAAGGCGGCGAAAGGGGAGGTTTCACCATGGTTTACTGAGCATGGTGGATTCGAATCATTTCTAGCCGAAAGTCTGTCCGATACACTGGAGGATGGTTTTGATCAATACGGTTCAGATATGAACGGGTGGGCATGGGGGGACTACCACAGGGTCTACTTTGAAAATCCCCTTTCCTCTGCTTCATCCATCCTTGAATGGTTCCTGAACCGCAGAGGCCCTGAACCTGTCGGCGGTAGTCGGGTCACAGTGGGTGCCGCAAGCTATACCGATGATGGGATTGTCAATCACGGGGGCTCATGGCGATTCATCATCGATACGGAAGATATGTCCAAGGCCGACCATATCGTAGGACCTGGTCAGTCCGGTCATTTTAAGAGCACGTGGTATGATGATCAAATCGATGACTGGATAGAAGGAAAGTATCATGAAACGACCTTGAAGCCACCTGCGGACGGCAAACGGCTTCGCTTGGTACCGGAAACATAAACAGGGGCCGGATAGTCCGGCCCCTGTCCAATGGGAGGAAGTATGATGGAAGAGTATGCAACGGCACTTGCAAAACGGATCAGTGGGCTGTTCCAGTATAAACTGACGGGGGTCTATCTCCACGGCTCGCTGGCCATGGACTGCTTCAATCCGGAAATCAGTGATATCGATCTTCTGATCATCGTGGAAGATGGAATAAGTAAAGATGAAAAAAAAGCCCTCGATGACTTGTTCCTGAAGGAATACAGAGGTGATCACCTTCCTGCAAAAGGGTTGGAAGTCAGCGTCATTACACGAGGGAATGTCCGGCCCCTGCTATATCCGACGCCTTTCGACTATCATTTTTCAGATATGCATATAGACGCCATAAGACGGGGGGACGCTACTTTCCCAGCATCAGACCCTGACATTGCAGCCCATATCGCCGTCATCCGCACGCGGGGGAGGGCATTGATTGGTGAGCCGATCGAATCGGTCTTCGCCCCCGTTCCTCATACGATCTACATGCGGGCCATTTATTACGACATTCAAGATGCGGAAACGGATATTTTGAAACAGCCAACCTATATGATCCTTAATTTATGCCGGGTGTATCAATTTTGTATCAACCAGTCTGTCGCTTCTAAAAAAGAGGGAGGAGAATGGGGACTCCAATCCTTGCCGGTTCGTTTTCATCCCATCATCCAAAAAGCACTGAAGGCGTATGCAATAGGGAGAACGTGGAAAACAGCCGTTGAGGAGGAGGCTTCTTTGACGGATTTTGCCGTTTATATGACTTCTTCCATCAGGGGAAAGAGTATCAATTTACACAATCATGACGATAATTTGAAGATATAATACATCTTTACGTATCATTATGGTACGATAGCGAATGAGGAATGACTACATAGAAGGCAGTGGATAGACGTTGAACAAAGAAAAGCTAATCGTCCTGATCGGTCCGACGGCCGTAGGGAAGACGAAGACGAGTATCGAATTGGCGAAGGCATTCGATGGCGAAATCATCAGTGGGGACTCCATGCAGATCTACAGGGGGATGGATATCGGAACGGCGAAAATCCGCCATGATGAGATGGAGGGGATCCCCCACCATCTAATTGATATCAAAGATCCCGTGGAATCGTATTCGGCTGCTGAGTTTCAGCAGTCGGTCAGGAAATTGATCACAGAGATCCATGCCAGGGGGAAAATGCCGATTATCGCCGGCGGGACTGGTCTTTACATCCAGTCCGTTCTCTATGACTACCGATTCACGGAAACGCCGGGAGACGAAGCGTTCAGGGAGCGATTGGAAGAAGAATCCCATCAGATCGGTCATGAAGCCATGCATCGCAAATTGGCTGATGTGGACCATGAAGCGGCCTCTCAGATCCATCCGAACAACATAAGGCGGGTGATCAGGGCCCTGGAGATCCACCACACCACAGGAAAGACCATGACAGAGTATCAAAAGCAGCAATCCCGGGATCTTCAGTATAATGTGGCTCTCATCGGCTTGACCATGGACCGGGACAAGCTTTATGAGCGGATCAACCTCAGAGTGGACATGATGGTGGACGAAGGGCTTTTGCACGAGGTCAGATCCCTGTATGAAGATGGGGTCAGGGAGGTCCAATCGGTTCAGGCAATCGGGTACAAAGAGATTTACGACTACTTTGACGGCAAGGTAAGCCTTGAAGAAGCAGTGGAGAATCTGAAACAGAACTCCAGAAGGTATGCCAAACGTCAGCTCACGTGGTTCCGGAATAAGATGGAAGTCGACTGGTTCGATATGACTGCATCGGAGCACCGTGATGAAATAATCGCTGACATTTCGAAATTCATTGCAGGAAAGCTCGGATTAGAGTCGAATAATTAGTATATAGAGATATAGAGGAGGATGCTCGATGAAACAATCCATTAATATTCAGGATCAATTCTTGAATCAACTGCGTAAAGATGGGTCACCAGTTACCGTTTTCCTATTGAATGGTTTCCAAATCCGAGGTCAGGTGAAGGGGTTTGATAATTTCACCGTGTTATTTGAAACGGAAGGGAAGCAACAGCTTGTTTATAAGCATGCCATTTCCACTTTTGCACCTCAGCGAAATGTTCAATTGAATTTCGATGAGCAAAACGTGTGATCATAGTTCAGAAATGGGGGCCGCTCAGCGGTCCTTTTTTCATTTTCAAAAAATGGCGCGATAAGCCTTACGGATTCATACCGGCCGGTTGTACCCGTGGAAAATACAATTTCTGATGAAAATAGGATTAATGAATCCTCATCTATTGAATAGAATGATATGAGGGGGATACGATATTGCTGCCTTGATCAAGAATGACGGACGATTTATTTCTCGGGAAAGCGCAGGAATTGACAAAAGAATGTTCTTTTGTCGAAGCGTACCGGGGGTGAAAATCCGCAGAATGTGTTTGCATATAGAATGGCGAGGTGAACCCTTTGGACCAACAACCGATGCGAATGAAGAACAACGGTCAGATCAGCATCGTCCTCAATTCACAAAAACGGAATCCGCTGCGGGATTCGATGATACAGGAATCCATTCCTCAGTCCATGCCCCAGGAGCATGCTGCTTTGAAAGAAATAGAAGAAGAATTGGGCACACTCATCGGAATGGACGAAATGAAGAAAATGGTGAAGGAGATCTATGCTTGGATATACGTGAATAAAAAACGTGAAATGATGGGACTGAAAGCGGGGAAACAAGCCCTTCATATGATGTTCAAAGGGAATCCCGGAACAGGTAAGACAACCGTGGCCAGGATCATAGGCAAGCTGTTCCTGAAGATGAATGTGCTGTCGAAAGGACATCTTATAGAAGCAGAGAGAGCGGACCTGGTAGGTGAATACATTGGGCATACAGCTCAGAAGACCCGAGACCTTGTCAAAAAGGCGTTGGGCGGGATCCTGTTTGTCGATGAAGCCTATTCTCTGGGTCGGGGAGGAGAGAAGGATTTCGGGAAAGAAGCCATCGATACCCTGGTGAAGCATATGGAGGATAAGCAGCATGAGTTCATCTTGATCCTTGCCGGCTACTCAAAGGAAATGGATCATTTTCTTACGCTGAATCCCGGGCTTCAATCAAGGTTTCCCCTCGTGTTTCATTTCCCCGATTATTCCGTCGACCAGCTGATGGACATCAGTAAGCTCATGCTTAAGGAAAAGGAATATATGCTCAGCCACGATGCCGAACGGAAAATACGTGAGCACCTTCACGGGGTGAAGAATGCCATTACGGCGAATGCATTTTCCAATGGACGATATGTACGGAACATCCTTGAGAAATCCATCCGGGCCCATGCCATGCGTCTTCTCATGGAAAATAACTATGACCGGCATGAATTAATGACCCTGAGGAGCAACGATCTTGTCTTCACACGGAAGGACAGCGATTGAAAAAACATGCATTCGTAAAGAATGCATGTTTTTTTAGGCTTCCGATTGGAGCCTTTTATTCGGCAGCTTCCATTTATATAGATAGGAAAACACACGTAACGCGGTGGTGATGACAAATAAGGCATATAATTCAATCGGTGATTCTGCTATGCCGAATCCGACAGCCATCCCCGAGACGACGGCCCAAACCGCGTAGATCTCAGATCTGAATACGAGGGGTTTCCTGCCGGCTAGCAGGTCCCTGACAATCCCGCCTCCCGTACCCGTCAGAACGGCGGCCACGATTATTGCGCTCATGGGATGATCCATGTTGACGGCATACAGGGCCCCCTGTATGGCAAATGCAGACAAGCCGATGGCATCGAAGAAGTTACCCCACCGTTTCCAGTGCTTCAATAGATTGTGGGGGAAAAGAAAGACGGCCGTAATAGCGAGGAGGGCGATCTGAAATAGCATACCCTGCTCCCAGAGTGCGGAAATGGGTACGCCGATCAATAAATTCCGGATCGCTCCGCCACCGAAAGCCGTGACGATTCCGAGTACGTATACACCCAGTATGTCATATTCTTCTTCCATCGCAACAATCGCACCTGACACCGCAAAGGCAACAGTGCCGATGATACTCAATACTTCCCATGTCATACCCTGGTCTTCCTCTCCTGATCGTACTCTTTAAACCTATCTGATTGTATCACGGCAACATGGATTTGCAACCATTTTTGCCGTAGTGTTTGTGAGGAATATTTGATATGATTGGTCTGTTGGTCTGCAGTATTAAGTGAGACTGTGAGCCGGCGCAAAGGAATTCGAAAAGCAGAAGGGAATTTATAGACATGTTTGATCAATTAAAACACGGAGAGGTCCTGCAGCCGCTTGCCCGATCCGTTGAACAATCCATAGCCCATATCCATGCAGCCATTGATGAGCGGGCAGAACGAAATCAATTCAATGTATTAACTTCTTTTCAGAAGCATCGTGTGAGTGACTCCCATTTCAACCCTTCGACAGGGTATGGGTACGATGATGCAGGAAGGGATACTTTAGAGAGCATTTACGCAGATGTGTTCGGCGGAGAGGCGGGGCTCGTTCGTCCCCAGATCATCTCGGGCACACATGCGATATCCATCGCACTCTTCGGCATCCTCCGTCCAGGAGATGAATTGGTATACATAACAGGAAAGCCTTACGACACCCTTGAAGAAATTGTCGGGATCAGAGGGAAGGGTGCAGGCTCCCTGAAGGACTTCCATATCGACTACCGGAGCATCGACCTTACTTCCGACGGTAAAGTAGACTTCGGTGCAGTAAGAGAGGCGCTGGGCACCAAAACGAAAATGGTGGGGATCCAGCGTTCGAAGGGATACGCCAACCGTCCTTCCTTCACAGTGGAAGAGATCAAAGCCATGATTGATTTCGTCAAAGAGATCGATCCATCGATCGTCGTTTTCGTTGATAACTGCTACGGTGAATTTGTTGAAGACCGTGAACCATGCCATGTCGGAGCCGACCTTATGGCGGGATCGCTCATAAAGAATCCCGGGGGCGGACTTGCGAAAACGGGAGGATATATCGTAGGGAAGAAGGAATTGGTCGAAGCGTGTTCGTACCGCATGACGTCGCCGGGTATCGGTGCGGAGGCGGGGGCTTCCCTCTACAGTCTTCAGGAAATGTATCAAGGATTTTTCCTCGCTCCCCACGTGGTGGCGCAATCCTTGAAAGGGGCCGTCTTTACTAGTGCTTTCCTGACAGAGCTCGGGATGGATACGAATCCAGCCCCTGATGCTCCCCGTACCGATTTGATCCAATCTGTCCAATTCGGTGATCGGGACCGGATGGTCGCTTTCTGTCAGGCTATTCAATTCGCTTCACCCGTGAATTCTCATTTCACCCCATATCCCAACTATATGCCTGGATATGTGGATGATGTCATCATGGCTGCAGGCACGTTCGTTCAGGGGGCGAGCATCGAATTGTCGGCTGACGGACCATTAAGGCCTCCATACGTTGCATATGTACAGGGGGGACTGACCTATTCCCATGTGAAGATCGCGGTGTGCACGGCCGTCGATGAATTGATCGAAAAAGGTTTTATGCCCCATTTAAAAGGTTAATATGATAAGTACAAAAGGATAGTCGATCAGTGACTATCCTTTTGTTGTTGACCCGAGCACAACATACCGCAAAAAGAATCACACTATTCAAAATGGATGATCAAAAAATATGTAAGGTAATCTAACATATTATTGACAGAATTCCTGACATTGAATATAATGAACACATGAACGAACAACAAAGGGGGAATCACGATGAGCGGAAGTGAAATTCGTCGAACGATGGCATTGTTCCCAATTAGCATTGTCATGCAGCTCACGGACTTGACGGCTCGTCAGATTCGATACTATGAAGAGCATGAATTGATCAATCCGGCCCGTACGGAAGGAAATCGAAGGCTCTTCTCCCTGAACGACATCGATAAACTCCTGGAGGTCAAGGATCTTTTGGAACAAGGGATCAACATGGCCGGCATCAAAAGGATTTTCGCTGTCTCGGGTCAGGAAACGAAAGTAGCATCTGACGTTAGTGGCAAGAAGGAAGAAAAAGCACGGCAGGATCTTTCTGACGATGATCTCCGCAAGCTGCTCCGGAATGAATTGATGCATTCCGGGCGCTTTAGCAAAACATCTCTTCGTCAAGGTGACATGTCACGCTTCTTTCATTAAATAAACCTTTACTAAACCTGAGGAGGAATTACGCAAAATGGCAAAGTATACTCGTGAAGATGTACTAAGATTGGCGAATGAAGAAGGTGTTAAATTCATCCGTCTCCAGTTCACAGACATCCTGGGAACGATCAAAAACGTGGAAATCCCTTTCAGTCAGCTTGAAAAGGCGCTTGACAACAAAATGATGTTCGATGGTTCTTCCATTGAAGGATTTGTACGGATCGAAGAATCCGATATGTATCTATTCCCGGATCTTGATACGTGGTTGGTATTCCCTTGGACAGCCGAAAAAGGGAAGGTTGCCCGTTTGATCTGTGACATCTATAACCCAGATGGAACTCCGTTCGAAGGAGATCCGCGTAATAACCTCAAACGTATTCTGAGCCAAATGGAAGAGCTTGGATTTACTGATTTTAACCTCGGGCCTGAACCGGAATTCTTCCTATTCAAGCTGGATGTGAATGGTGAACCGACCCTCGAATTGAATGATAACGGAGGATACTTCGATCTTGCACCTACGGATCTTGGGGAAAACTGCCGTCGCGATATCGCACTTGAACTTGAAGAAATGGGCTTTGAAATCGAAGCTTCCCACCATGAGGTTGCTCCTGGTCAGCACGAGATCGATTTCAAATATGCCAATGCCCTCAAGGCTTGTGACGACATTCAAACATTCAAACTCGTTGTTAAGACCATTGCCCGCAAACACGGACTGCATGCTACCTTCATGCCAAAACCGTTGTTCGGGGTGAATGGTTCCGGAATGCACTGCAATATGTCACTTTTCAAAAGCGGCGTGAACTCATTCTTCGATGAAAAAGGCGATCTTCAATTGAGCGATACAGCGCGTCAATTCCTTGCCGGTATCATTAAACACGCAACGAGCTTCACGGCCATTACAAACCCTACGGTCAACTCTTATAAACGTCTTGTTCCAGGGTACGAAGCTCCATGTTATGTTGCATGGTCTGCGCGTAACCGCAGCCCGCTCATCCGTATCCCGGCATCACGCGGTCTAAGCACGCGCGTTGAGGTGCGAAGCGTCGATCCGGCAGCCAATCCATATCTTGCGATGAGTGTACTGCTTGCCGCCGGTCTTGATGGAATCAAGAACAGCTTGGAAGCACCTAAGCCAATTGACCGTAACATCTACGTTATGGACAAAAAAGAGCGTGAAGAAGCAGGAATCACAGATCTGCCGGCAACCCTTCATGCTGCACTTGAACAGCTGAAAACAAATGAAGTCATCGTTGGTGCTCTTGGTGAGCATATCTTCGAACACTTTGTAGAAGCGAAAGAAATCGAGTGGGATATGTTCCGTACACAAGTTCATCCTTGGGAGCGCGAGCAATATATCCAAATGTATTAATCTATTGAAAAAGACCCCGGAAGGATTTAATCCTTCCGGGGTCTTTTTTGTAGATTGAAAGAATGAGCTTAGCGCAATCTTCACCGATGGCGGGTTCCATGGGAAAACATACCTTTGTTCTTGGGGAAGGGATTAACCCTTCTCGAACCAAACGTTTTCTTGGATAGGATCATGGCCATGATCCATCCGTCAGGCTGTCAAAGAAGTTTTATCATCTGTCAGCAGTAGAAGCGAGTCCTGAATCTTTTTACTTGTAGAGCTTAGTCCGATCGTCTCCACTTTACAGCCTTGATTTTTGCATTTGGCCAGGACTTTCGCGATGGCTGCTACTGCAGATTCATCCCAGATGTGGGCATGGGAAAGATCGATCTTAACGTACTGAACTTCGCCGGTCAGTTGAATGGAGCCTACGAACGTATCCACTGATGCAAAGAATAGTTGGCCTTCAACCGTGAACTTGCGCTTAACACCATCCACTTCTTCCGTAACCTTCAACTTTGATAGTTTGGCCACAAAGATCATGGCACTCAGCAATACCCCTGCAATAACACCTTTTGATAGATCATGAGTGGCAACCACGATCGCCACGGTGATGAGCATCACTGCGGCATCTCCTTTAGGGGCTTTCCAGATATAACGAAAGGAAGACCAGTCGAAGGTACCGACAGAGACCATGATCATGATTCCGGCAAGAACGGCCATGGGAATCTTCACAACAAGGTCCCCAAGTACAATGATGAGAAACATCAGGAAGGCCCCGGCTACGAATGTGGACAAGCGCCCGCGTCCTCCGGACTTTACATTGATCACCGACTGACCGATCATCGCGCATCCGGCCATCCCACCGAAGAATCCATTAATGATATTGGCGACTCCCTGACCCCTTGCTTCCTGATTTTTATTGCTGTCCGTATCCGTCATGTCATCAACGATTGAGGCCGTCATGAGGGATTCAAGCAGTCCTACAATCGCTAGGGCGAGTGAGTAGGGGAAAATGATGCTCAATGTTTCAAATGAAAACGGTACATCAGGAAGGAAGAACGAAGGCAAGGTCTGGCTTATCGTCCCCAGATCTCCTACGGTCCTCAAGTCTGCTTGTGAAAACAAGGCAATGGCGGTTAGTACCACAATGGCTACAAGTGGTGCAGGGATGGACTTGACGAACCGTGGGAGTACATACACAATCACCAACGTCACCGCCACAAATACATAGGTCATCCCGTTGATATTGAAGAAGTGAGGCACTTGTGCCGAAAAAATCAGGATGGCCAGTGCATTCACGAAGCCGATCATCACAGCACGGGGTATGAATTTCATGAGTCTCGCGATTTTACATACACCGAACAGGAGTTGGAAGATTCCCGTCAAGATGGTGGCCGCCAACAGATAATTCAACCCGTAATCTTTGACAAGCGGGACCATGACGAGTGCCATGGCACCGGTAGCAGCAGAAATCATGGCCGGTCTTCCGCCTACAAAGGAAATAATGACGGCAATGCAGAAAGAAGCATATAGCCCGACCATGGGATCGACACCGGCTATGATGGAAAAGGCAATGGCTTCCGGAATGAGGGCAAGTGCGACGACGATCCCGGAAAGGATGTCTCCCTTGACATTCGAAAACCACTGCTGTTTTATGGTATTCTTCATATTGTCACCTCGTAGAAATCGTAAATTTACGTTCAATAAAAAACAGTTTATCACCGACTTTCCCAAAAGTGAACCTTTTTGGGAAAGTTATTCAAGAATAGGTTGGGGAGGGAAGAGACGCCTATGATCATCGGATACTACAGACCGAGCTTTGAGGATCCAGAAGGACGGCAACAGGAAACAGAGCTCCTGAAGATAGAATGCAAGGTTTTATACAGGGAGGAACATTCTTCACCTAAGAGAAGGGTAAAACTGGAAGAACTGCTAGCCGTAGTTGGGGAAGGAGATACGGTCGTGGTCACTTCCTTAATCGACTTCGCTGATTCCAGCCGACAGTTACTGGAGCTATTGAACCAGCTTGAAGCGAAAGGTACACGCTTCATTTCTATATCAGAAGGGCTGTCGACCAGTCCGGGGCAGTCGTACCGTTTTCAGGAAGTCCTTGAGCATCTTATAAGCTTTCAAAGCGATGTGATCAGTGAAAGGACAAAAAAAGGCATAGGTGAAGCGAAAGAGAAGGGAGTCAGTACGGGACGGCCGCGCAAGCCGGATGAAAATGTAAAAAAGGCGATCGACATGTACGAAACGAAAACCTACAGTCTTTCAGAAATCAAAGAGAAGACGGGCATCAGTAAGTCCACCCTCTACCGATATCTCGAAAGATAGCAAAAAAGAGCTCCGGTCACATGTGACCGGAGCTCTTTTCTAGATATCATTAATGAACTTGCCGGTAGACACCAACGACTTTCCCGAGGATCGATACATTGCGGAGGATGATCGGGTCCATGGAAGAGTTTTCAGGCTGGAGCCTTACGAAATCCTTTTCTTTGAAGAAACGTTTCACGGTCGCCTCATCCTCTTCAGTCATGGCGACGACGATCTCACCATTGTTGGCTGTCTGCTGCTGCCTTACGATGACGAAATCACCGTCGAGGATCCCGGCTTCAATCATACTGTCACCCATGATTTCAAGCATAAAGATATGCTCGTCAGCCGGAGCCATTCTCTCTGGGAGAGGGAAGTATTCTTCGACGTTTTCAACCGCTGTGATCGGTTGACCCGCCGTGACTTTCCCGATGAGGGGAACATTCACGACATTGTGACGGGGGATCGAGTCTTCCACAAGGTCGAGGATCTCAATGGCTCTTGGCTTGGTCGGATCCCTGCGGATGAGACCTTTGCTTTCAAGTCGGGCCAGGTGGCCGTGGACAGTAGAACTTGAAGCCAGTCCCACCGCTTCCCCGATTTCGCGCACGGAAGGCGGATAGCCTTTTTCTTTCACGGAGCTTTTGATATATTCCAAGATATCCTGCTGCCGTTTGGATAGTTTTGTCATAGTCACGCACCTCTATCTATCGATCTTATGTTCCCATTATAACATGGTGGTGGGAACGATACAAACATAAGTTCGAATTTTTGATTGACTCCAAACGGATGTTCGTATTATGATGGATGTAACAAATAGAACAAACATTCGTATGGAGGGAATCATTATGGCAGGGAAACTTTGGGCGAATTACTCATATATACTTGTATTTTTTGGCTTGGCACTTGTGGCATCAATCTATTTCATTCTTCAAATGGAAGACGGAGTATCTTATCATAGTATAGAGGTGCAGGAGGGCGATACGCTCTGGACCATTGCAGATCAATACAGCAGCGACTCTTCCATGTCCACCGATGAATTTATCAAATGGGTGGGTGAACAGAATAATCTGGCCACCTATACAATTTCTGCGGGTGATTCCCTTGTGCTCCCAGTCAAAAAAAAGCTCGGGATCAACGGGGATTATCAGTATGTCATGAACGAGGAATAGAGGGGTTTTGAATGAATGCAATCATCTACTGTCGGGTGAGCACGAAGAAGGATACACAGGAAACATCACTCGAGCGTCAGGAAGAAGAGCTGGCGAAACTTGCACGGGAGTACGGAATGCAGGTTTCATCGGTCATAAGGGATCAGGCAAGTGGCTATGACCTTGACCGGCCTGGCGTTCTCGAGATGCTTGATCTTGTAAGGGATCAGGCGATCGATGCAGTGTTGATCCAGGATGAGACAAGGATCGGAAGGGGAAATGCGAAGATTGCCCTGATCCATTGCCTTTTGAAGGAGGATGTCAAGATTATCAGTCAGTCCCAGAGCGGGGAGCTGCATCTGTCGGACTCTGACTCCATGGTCATTAACATCGTAAGCATGGTGGAGGAATATCAGCGCAAGCTGCATAATTTGAAGATCAAAAGAGGCATGAAACGGGCCGTGGCGAACGGATTCCGTCCCCAGAAGAATTTGAAGAACAAGGGGAATATTGAGGGTAGGGAGCGTAAGGAAGTCCCCGTTGAAGAAATTGTCAGGCTGCGCAAGAATGAATTGACCTTTGCAGAGATTGCCGCTACTCTTCGGGGATTCGGCTATGATGTTTCGAAGGCAACCGTTCATAGGCGTTATAAAGAGCATATGGATGCAGTCGATCAAGCGTAACCCTTGTCATCCCCTATTATATTTAGTAACATGTCGTTATACGTTACCGAAATCAAAGGGGTTTTATAGATGCTTTCAAAAGAAAAGATGAACCGGATCAATGAATTATCCAAAAAATCTAAGTCTACCGGACTTTCAGCAGATGAAGCGAAGGAACAGACCAGATTGAGGAAAGAATATCTTGAGACGTTCCGCCAATCCATGAAAGGGACCATTGAAAACACCAGGATCTTTGATCCCGATGGAAATGAAGTGACGCCCAAGAAGATACAGGAAATTCAAAACAAAAAGAAACACTGATTCTCAGTAGTCAATACTGGATCACGCGGACTTCAAAGCGTGATCCTTTTTATTATGCAAAAAAAGTGCCAGTAATTCCGAACGGATATCAGTTTTAACAAAAAGGAAGACGTGGTATCATTCAAGATAGTTGTATAAACAGCCAAAGAAGATTAATATTAAGTAGAGATTGAAAAGGAAGGATGTCTGACATGTTTGATAAAACAGATCAATTAGCAATTAACACAATCCGAACGTTATCGATCGATGCGATCGAAAAGGCAAACTCCGGTCATCCGGGAATGCCGATGGGTGCAGCTCCTATGGCGTATGCTCTATGGACACGCTTCATGAACCATAACCCCAAAAATCCACATTGGTTTAACCGTGACCGTTTCGTTCTCTCTGCAGGACATGGGTCAATGCTTTTATACAGCTTGCTTCACCTTTCAGGCTATGATGTTTCCATGGATGACCTGAAGAATTTCCGCCAGTGGGGCAGTAAAACACCAGGACACCCTGAGTATAAACATACAGCAGGTGTAGAAGCGACAACAGGTCCACTTGGACAAGGAATCGCGATGGCAGTTGGTATGGCCATGGCTGAGAGACATATGGCAGCCACTTATAATAAAGAGGGCCACGACATCATCGATCACTTTACATATTCCATCTGTGGAGACGGAGATTTGATGGAGGGCGTTTCAGCTGAGGCGGCCTCACTTGCTGCTCACTTGAAATTGGGCCGCTTGGTCGTTCTTTATGATTCAAATGATATTTCCCTTGACGGGGAACTTGATAAGTCATTCTCTGAAAGTGTCAAAGGCCGTTTCGAATCTTACGGTTGGCAATATGTCCGCGTGGAAGATGGAAATGATCTTGATGAGATTTCCAAAGCCATCGAAGAAGCACAAGGTGATACAAGCCGCCCTACAATGATCGAAGTGAAAACGGTCATCGGCTACGGTGCACCTAATAAATCTGGTAAGTCTGCTGTTCATGGTGCTCCACTCGGGGAAGACGAGATGAAACTGACGAAGGATTACTATAAATGGACGTTCGAACAAGACTTCCATGTTCCGGATGAAGTCTACGCCCGTTTTGAAGAGAAAATCCAACAGGTAGGTAGTGAAAAAGAGGAAGCATGGGCGAAGAAATTCGTTGCGTATCAAGATGCGCTTCCAGAGCTTTCTGCTCAGCTGGAAACAGCGATCAGAGGCGATTTGGCCGAAGGATGGGACAAAGAAATCCCGGTTTACGAAGAGGGAAGCTCATTGGCAAGCCGTGCTTCTTCAGGAGACGTGCTGAATGCCATCGCTAAAAACCTGCCAACCTTCATCGGTGGATCTGCCGACCTTGCCGGGTCCAACAAAACGAACATCAAAGGCGAAGCAGACTTCTCTGCAGAAGCGTATGATGGACGTAATATTTGGTTCGGTGTCCGTGAATTTGCCATGGGTGCAGCCATGAACGGTATGGCTCTGCACGGTGGACTGCAAGTGTTTGGTGGAACATTCTTTGTGTTCAGTGACTATCTGCGTCCTGCCATCCGTTTGGCAGCTTTGATGGGACTTCCGGTCACATACGTCTTCACCCATGATAGTATCGCAGTCGGAGAAGATGGACCTACACATGAGCCTGTAGAACAGCTTGCATCACTCCGTGCCCTGCCGAATCTATCTGTCATTCGACCTGCAGACGGCAATGAGGTAGCCGCTGCGTGGAGGCTTGCTGTCGAGTCGAAAGATCAGCCGACCATGCTTGTACTTTCGCGTCAGAACCTGCCTACCATGAAGTCATCTGCTGATAAAGCATATAACGGTGTTAGCAAGGGTGCGTATGTAGCTTCTCCTGCCGGCAAAGAACAGCCTGATGCCATTTTGATTGCTACCGGTTCAGAAGTGGGTCTTGCCCTGGACGCTCAAAAAGCACTCGAAAAAGACGGAATCAATACATCTGTCGTCAGCATGCCGTCTTGGGATCGTTTCGAAAAGCAATCTCCGGAATACAAGGAGTCCATCCTTCCGAAAAGCGTGAAGAAACGTCTTGCCATCGAGATGGGTTCACCACTCGGATGGGATCGTTACGTTGGTGACGAAGGTGACATCCTGGCCATTGACGGCTTCGGTGCTTCAGCTCCTGGAGAAAAAGTGATGGAAGAGTACGGATTTACAACAAATAATGTTGTATCCCGTATCAAAGCCCTTCTTCAAAAGTAAGACATTTTAAGCCGGCTCATCCATTGAGCCGGCTTTTTTAGGTGGTGTAATAGATGGAAATCATTTATGAACAGCAAAAAGACCGAAGCGCCTTCATCCCCCTTTTGATGCTGGCTGATGAATCGGAAGCCGTAGTAAGAAGCTATCTGGAAGATGGGGAAGTGTACACCTTCTCAAACGCTGGAGAGACCGTAGGGATTATGCTCATGGTGGCAGTGGATTCATCCACCATCGAGATTAAGAACATGGCGGTGGTAGATTCAGCGCGTGGACAGGGGACCGGCCGACAGATGATCAAGGAGATGGAAAAAAAGGTGAAGAATTCAGGGTATCGAACCATACTGGTCGGGACGTCAAATTCGTCCATAGGCAACCTGATATTCTATCAAAAATGCGGTTTTCGATTTGAATCCATCAAAAAAGATTTCTTCTTGGCCTATCCGGAGCCATTCTATGAGAATGGAATAAGAGGTTTGGATATGGTGATGCTGAAAAAAGAATTGGGCTGAAACGGTGATTCGACAAAACTAGTCCATCTTCTCAACAATTTCTGACAACTCCTCTTCCTATGATTGGGTATACTGAATAGTATAATGGGAGGGGGAGTAACTGTGCGACGCTATCAGGTCTATTGGATTGCAGAGGAGTTTGCCCAGCATTTTTACGGTAGGGAACGGATGTTTCACCAGCTTTTCAACGAGATGGAGAGTTCTTCCGGGGAATTGCACACGATCATTTCCAAGCAGGTAGAGTATATTACAAGACCGATTCCATACCTCCCAACGAGACGCTTCATACAAAATGAGTTATTATCGGTCAATGGTTCCGGATGGGACGATGATAGGGCCGTGATTCACCTGGAGTCATCAGGGGTCTCTCTTGAATTAAAAGAGAGAATGTTGACGATTCATGCATGGGGAACCGATGAATCAGAGTACATTTTCTTTGAAATTCTAAGGAGACATATGGGATACTTATTGGCTGTGGACATTCAAAATGAACGGTTTGGATGGTTAAAGCCGATAAAACAAAGAAAATTTATATATTAATTAAGAAATTATGACAGAAATATTGTATAATCTTCTTTGGTTTAGTACACTTTTATAAGGACAACATGAAGGAGGAAGTAATCGTATGTCAACGACCGCTATAGCTATTCTGGTCGGCGTGATCGCACTGCTTGCCGGAGTTGCGCTAGGGTTCTTCATCGCTCGTAAGTACATGATGAGCTATCTTAAGAAAAACCCGCCGATTAACGAACAAATGCTACGCATGATGATGATGCAAATGGGACAGAAACCGTCTCAGAAAAAGATCAATCAAATGATGAATGCAATGAACAAAAACATGAAATAATCATCCCTGTATGATGGGACTGAGATAAATCATTTCGCTACCCTTTATTGGAGAGTAAGACTTTTCTACTGGAAATGCTGTCAGATTGGTTTATCCGTTTTATCGCAACGAAGCCACTTCCCATCGGGAAGTGGCTTTGTTGCGGGGTGGAAAGATGAATGTCTGTTAAAATGATGGATTTCACAAATTAGTATGATTATCATTCTTCAACCGATTTGATTTGTGGTAAACTATAGTCCGGAGGTTGTTGTATGAAAAAATGGATGATTGCTTCTCTTTCACTATTGATCTTCGCATCAGGATGCGCGAATAAGCCATCTGAAGTAGTCAGTGATGAAACACTTGAAGCACAAAGCAAGGCAGCCGGTAAGGCGCGTGAATATTTAACCTATAAAATCGATCAAGAAAAAAAGTCCGTCAATCGTGGACTGATCACGCAAACGGTGAATAACCGCAGCGATATGGATGAAATCGAAACGGGCTTGATGTCACAGTCCATCAAACACTTTTCTCCGGATAAAGTGAACTATCAGGAAGGTCAATACCTGACCAATATCAATGATTGGATCAAACGAAAGTCTTCTTCAAACAAAACAGGTTTGAATCCCGAATTGAAGGTAGAGGACGGTATGGGATGGGAAGAGCAGGTGCAATTGGAGAAGGACAACCCTGCATATCTTGCCTACATTCATGAACAGAACTACGTAGATTCAAAAGGGAACATTCAGGGGATTTCCCTGGGGCTCGCCATGAACTCTGTGGATTACATAAGGGTGCAGGACAGTCAGAAACTCATGCACTTTGATGAAAAGCAAATCGGTTCAAAAGAAATGGCCGCTTATGGAAAAAAGGCCGCCGAAACGATTGTTAAGCGAATCAGGAAGAATTCAAAATTAAAAGATGTTCCCATTATGATCTCCCTCTATAAACTTCAGCCGACCAATAGCGTCGTGCCGGGAAATTACTTCACCACGGCATTCATCGACGGGAATGACAATTCTATCAAGAAATGGAACGACCTTGATGAGAAATACTATTATTTCCCAAGTGATAAAGGGGAAGAGAAAAACCGGGACTTGGCGAAGAACCTATTGAACCTGGAAGATGAGGTGTCCAAGTACTTCTCACACCAGGATATCAAGCTCGTCGGGAAAGCACTGTACTCCGGTGATTCAATCAACAAGCTTGTGATCGAGGTGAACACGGGCATGGTCAAGGAGACGGAACTGATCGGGTTCTCCCAGGTGTTCGGCCCCGAGATCGTCGATTATTTCCCTAATATCCCGGTATATGTATACGTAAAAACACCTAAAGGGGTCAAGGCCACGATTGTAAAAGAAGTGGATCAGGAACCCTTTGTCGACATTCAATGAGCATCTCTTCGGAGGTGCTTTTTTTATTTGATGAAAGGAGTGTACATTCTTTAAAAGGGTCTGTTTTTTTCATTTATTACTGTCTGAGTATTTGGTAAAATAAAGAGTCTTAAGAAAATTATGGGGGAGTAGATATGAGGGTATTTTTAGATTTAAAATGGTTTTTTCTCCAGGAGAAAAAATCCTATATAACCGGAATTTTGATCCTTTTGATGGTAGCCTTTCTGCAGTTGATCCCTCCTAAAGTCGTTGGGATCGTTGTGGATGGGATCAAGGATAGCACCTTGACGCGTTCTGATATTGTAAGGTGGATGCTTATTCTGGCCGGAACGGCAGTGGCCATGTATGGGTTGCGATACGTCTGGAGAATCATGATATTCGGTTCGGCGAATCGGCTATCGAAGCTTCTCAGGAACCAGCTTTATCATCATTTCACCAAAATGGCTCCTTCGTTTTTTCAGAAAAGGCGTGTGGGGGACCTTATGGCTCATGCAACGAACGATCTCCAGGCGATCCAGCAAACAGCCGGTTCGGGCGTATTGACCCTCGTTGATTCCTTGTCGACAGGAGGGTTCGTCATTATCGCCATGGCCTTCACGATCAGCTGGAAACTCACGCTGATTGCATTGATCCCCATGCCGTTCATGGCCATTCTGACAAGTTACTATGGAACACTTCTTCATAAACGTTTCCATAAAGCCCAGGAAGCGTTCTCTTCACTCAACGATAAGACCCAGGAAAGCGTGACAGGAGTCAAAGTCCTGAAGACGTTTGGGCAGGAGAAGGAGGATATCGAATCCTTCAGGCGTGAGTCGGAAGATGTGGTGCAAAAAAATATGAGTGTCGCCAGAGTAGACTCATTATTCGATCCCACCATTTCCATTATCGTAGGTCTCTCGTTTTTCCTTTCCATCGTATTCGGATCAAAGTTTGTCCTGAGCGGTGAATTGACCATCGGAGAGCTCATATCATTCACAACCTATCTGGGTTTACTCATCTGGCCGATGCTTGCATTTGGGTGGTTATTCAATATTGTCGAGCGTGGAAGGGCTTCATACGACCGGGTGTCGAGATTATTGAGGGAAGAAGTTGAGATCGTGGATGGAACGGTAATGGAGAAGCCGAGAGGAGATATCGAGTATGCCATCGAATCGTTCGCATTCCCTGGAGAGAAGGATCCGGCCCTGAAGGGTATCCAATTCACGTTGAAAAAAGGCCAGACCCTCGGGATCGTCGGGAAAACCGGTGCAGGAAAGACTTCTCTTCTGAAACTCCTGCTCAGGGAGTTTGAAGGTTATTCCGGTGAGGTTCGCTTTGACGGTGTACCGATCACACAGTATGCACTGGACTCACTAAGGCAATCAATCGGATATGTTCCTCAGGATCACTTCCTATTCTCGGCCACGATTAAGGAAAATATCGCCTTCACCGACCCGTTGGCATCCATGGAGAAGGTGAAAGGGGCAGCGGAGTCCGCCCAGATCCATCATGACATAGAAGGGTTCCCTCAAGGCTACGATACCGTTGTGGGAGAGAGAGGGGTCTCTCTTTCAGGAGGACAAAAACAGCGGATTTCCATAGCCAGGGCTTTGCTTATGGAGCCGGAATTGTTGATCCTTGATGATTCCCTCTCTGCCGTCGATGCGAAGACGGAAGAAGCAATCCTCACATCCCTGAGGAAAGAGCGCGAAGGGAAAACCACCATCATCACATCCCATCGCCTGAGTGCCATCGTCCACGCCGATCTGATTCTGGTCATGGATGGGGGCAGGGTGACCCAGAGGGGTACGCACGAAGAGATGATGCAGGAAGACGGTTGGTACAAGGAAATGTATCTCCGCCAGCAATTAGAGGATATTGTAGAATATGGAGGGTGAGCAGATGGAACCAATACCTGCACTTAGCCCCAAGGATCAGCGAAAGATCTTTTTCCGCCTGATGGGGTATGCAACGCCGCATCGAAAGACGATTTATTTGGCATTCTTTTTACTCTTATTGACAACGATCGGGGATGTGTTCGGGCCCATCCTCATAAAAGTGTTCATTGATGATTATTTGACACCCGGTGTCTTCCCTTATGGTCCCCTTGTCGCATTGGGCACCGGTTACCTGCTCATTCAACTGGGGAATGTCGTTGTATCCTACCTTCAATTGCTGAAGTTCCAGGAAATCGCTCTGAAGATCATCCAGCAGCTGAGGGTCGATGTATTCACAAAAGTTCAAGGGCTCGGGATGAGATATTTTGATCAAACTCCTGCGGGCAGCATCGTTTCAAGAGTCACCAATGATACGGAAGCGATAAAGGATATGTTCGTAAGCGTCCTCGCTTCTTTCATCCAGGGAGGATTCTTGATCATCGGCATCTTCATTGCCATGTTTGTGCTGAATGCAAAGCTTGCAGTCTTTTGCTTGTTCATCCTGCCCATTTTGATCTGGATCATGAGTCTGTACAGGAAGTATAGTTCCGTATTCTATCAGGATATGAGGGAGAGGTTGAGCCAGTTGAATGCAAAGCTGAGCGAATCCCTTTCGGGTATGGCCATCATTCAAATATTCAGGCAGGAAAAGAGAATGAGGGAAGAATTCGGCCACACCAATGAACAGCATTTTCGGGCGAATATGAGAAATATCAAAGTGGATGGCCTCCTTCTGAGACCGGCCATCGATTTGGTCTATGCAGCGGCACTGATGGTCGTGTTGACCTATTTCGGGGTGGCATCATGGGATCATCCAATTGAAATCGGTGTTTTATATGCATTTGTGAATTATCTTGATCGATTTTTTGAACCCGTCAATCAAATCATGATGAGGCTCAGTCTGTTCCAACAAGCCATCATTGCTTCGAACAGGGTGTTCACGCTTTTGGATGAAAAAGAAGTGAGTCCTTTGCAGGGGGGAGACGGACAATCGTCGGAAATCACAGAAGGCAAGATTGTGTTTGACAACGTTTCTTTCTCGTACGACGGGAAGCAGGATGTGCTGAAGAACATCTCGTTCACAGCAAACCCGGGGGAAACAGTCGCCTTAGTCGGTCATACGGGAAGCGGAAAAAGTTCGATCATTAATCTTTTGATGAGATTCTATGAATTCGAGCGGGGAAGGATCACGATTGACGGACAGAGCATCAAGTCATATCCCGTTCACGAAATAAGGAAAAAGCTCGGCCTCGTCCTTCAGGATCCGTTTCTTTTTTACGGTGATGTGAAAACGAATATCCGTTTGTACAACGAGCAATTGACGGATGATGAAGTAAAGGCGGCAGCAGAATTCGTCCAGGCAGACAGCTTTATCCAAAAGCTCCCGCAGGGGTATGATGATCCCGTGGTCGAAAGGGGATCGACGTTTTCGAGTGGACAACGACAGCTTATCGCCTTTGCACGGACGATTGCCACCAAGCCGAAGATCCTCGTATTGGATGAAGCGACGGCGAATATTGATACAGAGACCGAAGAGGCCATCCAAGAAGCTCTCTCCAAAATGAGAGAAGGCCGCACGACCATCGCGATCGCCCACAGGCTTTCCACCATTCAGGATGCCGATCTGATCCTTGTACTCCACAAAGGAGAAATTGTGGAGAGGGGTACCCACAGGGAATTACTGGATGGAAGAGGAATCTATCACAAAATGTATTTGCTCCAGAATGGGATGGTCGAAGGAATGGAAGATGCCATAGGCTGATAGAAATCAAATAGGCAGCCCCGGTCGGGACTGCCTTGTTTTTCCGTATATTAGAATACTATTAATGGAAATGATGATAGGGATGGCCGGTTCAATGAAGGACAACAGCATTTTTTATGTATTGCGCATTATAACGGTTCAAGAGTCGATCGAGTTCCTGGCTGAACTGGATGGCTTGAGGGGATGTCAATCCATTCTCGGCGACGATGGCAATGAGTTGGGCGCGTTTGAGTTCAATTCGATCAAGTAGCTCTTTTTTAGACACGGCTGTTTCCTTTCTTTTGTATAACCTGACAAGGTCTATACAAAACTAGTAATAACTGTAACTTTTTTATTAGTATATCGGAAAACGAAACTTTTTTCAAAGTAAAAATTCGTTTTTATGAAAAAGAAAAGAGCCTTTAATGTTTTTGTTATTATTGCTCTTCACTGTAACCATATCGACATAAACCTTTCACATGAACATTTCTCATAAAGTTCATTTTTGTCTGATAGAATAGAAATATAAAATAAATGTAAGGGGGATGTCAACTTGTCTGATGTAAATATTTTTCTTGCGTTCGGCGCCGGGGTCCTTAGCTTCATTTCCCCATGTTGCCTTCCGCTCTATCCGGCTTTTCTTTCATACATAACCGGAATGAGTGTAAGCGAGCTGAAAGCCGAAAACGCCATGCTTCAAAAAAGGAGCCTGCTCCATACGCTGTTCTTTTTGATCGGCTTTTCCGTGATTTTCATTGCCATCGGATTCACGTCCTCTTTTGTCAGTGGATTCTTCACACAGTATCAGGATCTCATCCGTCAAATCGGTGCGATTTTCATTGTGATTTTCGGTTTGATGGTGATCGGTGTGTTCAAGCCTGAGAGTCTGATGAAGGAAAGACGTTTTGAATTCAAGAATCGTCCTGCAGGATTTTTAGGATCGATCTTGATCGGGATGGCGTTTGCTGCCGGCTGGACACCTTGCACAGGACCGATCCTTGCTTCTGTTATCGCATTGGCATCGAGCAATCCAGGGTCGGGGATGATCTATATGATGGCCTACGTTCTTGGATTTGCCATTCCGTTCTTCGTCTTGTCCTTCTTCCTGGGAAAAATGAAGTGGATCAGAAAAAACACCGGCCGGATCATGAAAATCGGCGGGTACATCATGATCGCTGTGGGGATCATGTTATTCTTCGACTGGATGACCAAACTCCTTGGATACCTGATCTACGTCTTTGATTTCACAGGCTTCTAATCCATTCCAAACTATGATATAGTGAAAACGGTAAATTCCAATAAGTTACACATTTAGATCGAACAAGGTAGAAGGGGGGGCGAAATGTGGCAGGCATTCTGATTGTGGACGATGCAAAGTTCATGAGGGTCACCTTGGGGAATATGGTCCGCTCCGGAGGACATGTCGTGGTGGGGGAAGCGGAGAACGGGCTCGAGGCGGTAGAAAAATTCAAGGCCCTTCAACCTGATCTTGTCACCATGGATGTCACAATGCCGGAGATGGACGGGATTCAAGCGGTAAGAAGAATCATGGATGAATACCCCGATGCTGTGATCATCATGTGTTCTGCCATGGGCCAACAGCGGGTGGTAATGGATGCAATCGAAGCGGGGGCGAAAGACTTCATCGTCAAGCCCTTTGAAGAAAACAGGGTCTTAGAGGCAATAAGCCGCATACTTTCGTAAGGGTTTACATAAAATACAGCTGAAGTGTTTTCGTTTTATGGAAGAATCATGTTATACTATTTAAGAGCTAGAAAGTAGAAGATAAAGGATGATGATGGTTATGGTGATTGCTTCATCCATAGCAGCAATTCTTATGGGGTTCATGGTGATCTTTATCCGCACTAAAGCCCAAAAGAAACCTGTAAGTGCAAAAAAAATCATACTGCCTCCGGTATTCATGAGTACAGGGGCCCTTATGTTTATTTTCCCCTTCTTCAGGGTGCATCCCCCTCAAATCATAGAGGCGCTGTCTGTGGGAATGGTATTTTCCATCCTGTTGATCAAAACGTCTAAATTTGAGATCAGGGATGATGATATCTATCTTAAGCGGTCGAAGGCGTTTGCATTTATTTTAATCGGTTTGCTGATTATCAGGATTGTCGGGAAAGTCTTACTGAGCACCTCCATCGACTATGGTGAATTAAGCGGTATGTTCTGGATCCTTGCATTCGGAATGATCGTCCCTTGGCGCATAGTCATGTATATTCAATATAAGAAGATCCATCAGGAACACCAGAACTTCTCAACGATTTAAAAAAGAAGGCTGTCGCAACCAGTTGCGACAGCCTTTTCGTTATTTCCTGCCCTTCTTGATCTTCAGATAGAAGAAGATTCCCCCAGAAGTGAGGATAAGCAGATAGAGTAAGATCGGTATAAGAAGGATCGGGCCCATATTCAAAACAGGTGCCGGTATGGGGATGCGTCAATCTTCATTTCATCCAGTTTCTTCAGAAGGAATTTATGATCCCTCTTCGGGGTCGCCATAATATAGCCCTTGATGATCAAATCCTCCGAGATGTCTTCCGCATGTTGTGAAACGGCTAATTCTCCGATCTTGCCTGCAATTTTATGCTTCGCCACATCGCGGAACAACTCAGGTACCGGAGTGACGAGTTCATTGAGCATTTTCTTTCCCTCATCATTCCACAAATGGATCGTTTCGTTCACATAATGCTCTTCCCAATCCATATCTGACTTTCCATCTTCCTTAGGAAACCGTTTAAGGAATTTCCTGAACATGAAAAATCCCCCGATGGCAAATGAAGCTGTCAGAAATACGACCCAAAATAAAATAAAGTAGAGAAACCATCCTTCAAGCACGTGATCACCTCAACAATTCGTGTATTCCCTTACATTATTATAATCAAGCTGGGGAAATGTGACAAGATGATGCGCATAATTCGACGAATAGTATGATGTTCTTAATAAGAAATGATATACTGATACTAGTGTTCATGTAAATTCTTTCTAGTAATGACATTTTTTAATCTGCGAAGTGTTAGAAGAAGGAGTCGTTCTGTGATGAAGTATCGGGGAAGGGTATTAATGACGTTGATCGGTATCATCTTCATTCTAATATGGGATATAGTCTACTACATCGAAATGAATCTAAAGATGGATGTGTTGTTAAATATCATATTCTCATGCATCTTATTGATCGTCCTGTATTGGACTGGCGGATATCTGGACAAAAAAACAGAGAAGATAGCATCCTACAAAGATAGTAAAGATGAGATGAAGATGATCAATGAAGAGATGCAGCATGTGCTTCAAAGCATTGAAGAAGTTGTTTTTCATACGGACGCCAAAGGGTGTTTTCAATTTCTTAACAGATCATGGGCGGATTTCAGCGGATATTCTGTGAAGGAAAGCCTTCATAAAAATGCCCTTCACTTCATTTCCCTCCATGAGAGGCATGAAGTGCTGCGGATGATCAGACAGCATATTGATCAAGGCAAACCAAAATTCAAAATGGATTTTTCCTATCAGAAGCGCGACGGTACACAGCGCTGGGGGGAAATGAACATCAAGTTGAGCTATGATCAGGCAGGCAGGTTGGTGGGGACCGTGGGAACCATTTCAGACGTGACGGATCGCATCCACACCGAAGAAGAATTGAAGGAGCTTAATGAGACGCTGGCCATTGAGTCCCAGAAGCTATCAGTAGCCGGGCAGCTCGCAGCCGGAATCGCCCATGAAGTAAGGAACCCCCTTACTTCCATCAACGGATTTTTGCAGCTTATCAGGGATGATGCCGATGAAAAGACGAAGGACTACCTTGAAATCATTTTTTCAGAGATCAAGCGAATCGAACTGGTACTGAGTGAGTTGTTGATCCTAGCAAAGCCCCAGACCGTCTCGTATCGCCATATCAATGTCAAAGAAACGCTTGTACATGTACAGAAGCTGTTGAATACCAATGCAATCCTCTATAATATCGATATCCGGACGGATTTTTCATCTGACGATCTCTTTATTAAAGGGGATGAAAATCAGTTGAAACAGGTGTTCATCAACCTTATTAAAAACGGGATTGAATCCATGCCCAGAGGAGGGACCATCACGCTGAAAGGGCTCCTGAACAAGCACAACAAGGTCGTTTTGACGTTTGAAGACCAGGGGGTCGGGATGAAGCGGGATATCCTCGATAAGCTGGGCGAACCTTTTTTCACTACGAAAACGAAGGGGACAGGATTGGGGTTGACGATCTGCCTCAGGATCTTGAGGGATCACCGTGCAGATGTCAGAGTGAACAGCGAACCTGGAGAAGGGACTAAATTTTTCCTTACCTTTGAGTCCGCGGGTCCTCCCATCCGGAAAAAACGCGAAAAAGCCGATGTTCAAACATCGGTACGGTGATAATAAGCATGGGTAAAAGGTCTTGATTCACACCATGTATGAATTGAATATTCTTAAAATTATAACTTTGGAGAAATTAGGAAATATTCCTTTACTTCAGCTCTGACCCCATGATACTATACATTTTGTGGACTTTACACAATGTTCCAGTGCAGGATCAGGCAGCTGATGAACATAGTGAAAGACCTTACATATGAATGTACGAGAGGGGAAATAAACATGAAAAAATGGTTGATTGCAGGATTGGGACTTTCACTTGCACTTGTCGGTTGTTCCAACGCTGATGAAGACAAAAAGGAAAGCACAAACAAAACAGAAGAAAAAGCAGACGCTAAAGGCGATCTAATGGATTATTATTTGAATCTGACCACGACTGTAAATGGTGTGGATGGAGATTTGAACGCTTATGAGGGTGCGATTGCAGGTGAAGAGCCTCCTAAAGGCGAAGAGCTTAAAAAACTTAAGGACGCTGCTGCTGCATCGGCTTCAGAAACAGCCACAGCGGTAGAAGGTATGGACATCCCGAAAGAACTTGAAGACCAAAAGGCAGATTTGGAGAAATTCCAATCTACCCTAGCTGAATCCTACAAAATGAAGTCTGAAGAATTGGCTAAAGATGATGCCAACACAGAAGAAGCCGATAAGAAATTCACAGATGCAGAATCTCAAATTTCCAAAATCCTTGAAGATGAAGGCTTGTCAAGCCCAAGCCTTGCAACGGATCTGAACGGTTAATACAGAAGGGACCTCCTATTGCAGGAAGGTCCTTTTTTTGTTCCAGGGGTACCTCCTATGGAGAATCCTTCCTATAGTAAAGGAAAGGAGGTGTTCATGATGGATGCGTTCATTTCATTCATTTCGGAAGTCGGGTTTCCCATCGTCGTAACCATGTATCTGCTTTATCGGATCGAAACAAAGCTAGATGCTGTCATTACCTCGTTGCAGACACTGCCCGACCGGATGAAGGATTGAAAAGGGGAGTAATGGTCTCCCCTTTTTACTATGCCCGCTGGCTGATAGAAGGACAGGGGCTTGTGCTGTCTGATATAATTTGAGGTATCAGATTGATAGAAAGGAAGAGATCATTTGAAGTTCATACATACTGCCGATTGGCATCTGGGCAAGCTTGTACACGGTATCTACATGACAGAAGAACAGCGCTACGTACTCGACCGGTTCGTTGAGCTTGTGGAAGAGGAGAAGCCTGATGCCGTCGTCATCGCCGGAGATTTATACGACCGCAGCGTACCCCCGACAGAAGCTGTCGAGCTGCTGGATGAAACCTTATATAAAATCAATGTGGAGCTGAATACCCCCATTGTCGCCATCTCGGGTAACCATGATAGTGCAGAAAGGCTTTCGTTCGGTTCCTCATGGTACAAACAGAGCGGTTTTCACTTGAAGGGTAAACTGACGGACGATTTCACCCCTGTGACGATTAACGGGGTGCACTTTCACTGTGTACCTTACTGTGAGCCAGGGACGGTCAAACATCAACTTAAGGATGAACATATTACTTCTCATCACACCGCCATGCAGGCAATCGTGTCGCGCATCAAAGAAAATTTGGGAGACGGCCCAAATGTCCTGGTCGGTCATGCCTTCGTACTCGGCGGACAAACCACGGATTCAGAGAGGATATTATCAGTGGGAGGTTCAGGCTGTGTAGGTGCTGAGTTATTTGATGCCTTTGATTACACGGCTCTTGGTCATCTCCACAGTCCTGATGCCATTAAGCATGATAAAATCCGCTACTCGGGGTCCTTGATGAAATATTCATTTTCAGAGGCTGCACAGAGAAAATGCGTCACCATAGTAGAGATGGATCCCGATGGGCGATTTCAATTGAAGGAAAAGATCCTAAAACCCCGGAATGACATGAGGGAATTGGAAGGGTATCTGGATGAGCTCCTCGATCCTGCCTTTTATGTGGAACAGGAAGTAAGGGACTACCTAAAAATAACGCTGAAAGACCAGGGGGCCCTGATCGACCCGATCAATAAGCTGCGGCAAGTATATCCGAATGTCCTTCATCTCGAACGGAAGCTTGAACGTACAGACGAAAAGAAGAAGCAGTCCGTACGTCTTCAACAGCACAAGCAGACATCGGGGGTCGAACTGTTCAAAGACTTTTATAACGAAATGACCAGTAGCGATTTCACTGATGAAAAAGAAGCCCTCATCCAACGGGCCTTGGAGAAAGCCACAAAGGAGGTTGAAGCGCGATGAAGCCATTACAGCTGACCATGCAGGCATTCGGTCCTTATGCTTCCAGGGAAGTCATCGACTTCCGTGAACTGGAGAACAGGACGATGTTTGTCATCTCCGGAAAGACGGGTGCTGGGAAAACGACGATCTTTGATGGGATTTCATATGCTATATACGGTAAAGCAAGTGGGGAAGACCGCAGTCCGGTCGATCTGAGAAGTCAATTTGCGAAGGAAGATGAGTTAACGGAAGTGGAACTTCTATTCACCCTGCGCGGAGAAACATACAAGATTTGGCGCTCTCCCCAGCAAGAGAAAAAGAAGGCAAGAGGAGAAGGGTTCACCACCATGAATGCACGCTCGGAGCTTTATCGGCTGGGTGGTGATGGGGAAGAACTGCTAGCAGCAAATGTACGGGAAGTAGATGAAAAGATCCGCAGTATGATCCAACTAGACGCCAATCAGTTTCGTCAAATCCTTATGATCCCACAGGGGGAATTCAGGAAGCTTCTCACTTCGGACAGTAAAGATAAAGAAATCATTCTTCAAAGGCTTTTCCATACTGAATTATACAGAGCTGTTCAAGAACAATTGAAGGAAGAAGCCGACCTCCTCAAGCATCGGGTTTCATCATCCGTTGAAGAGCGCACCAGGGAGCTTTTGAACATCCGTTACGTTGACAATGAGGAAATGCGTGAGCTGCTCCTCTCCGATCCGCTGAAGGATCAGACCATCATGGAGCTTCTCCCGACCCACATTCAATCATTGAACGGATCAAGGGGAAAGGTAGAAGAAAAACTGGTGGAAATCCAAGAGAAAAGGGATGCCCTCCAACGGGAACTTGCCGAGGCCAGGTCGCTGGATGAGCAGTTCAAATTGCAAGAAGCCCTCCTCCAGAAGAAAGGAGAATTGGAAGGGGAAAAACCGCGTATAGATCAGGCTGAAAGGGAAATCCAACGGGCCAACTATGCCGCACTCCTGGTACAGCAGGATGATTACTGTAAAAAATTGAACAAAAAGCTGAAAGCCGAAGAAGCGACACTTGAGCAGCTTATGGAAACGAAGAAACAGATTGAAGCCCGTCTAGTTAAGGCCAAAGCGTATTTTGAGGAAGAGGCCAGAAGACAGGAAGAGCGTGACCAGGTGGCACGGTATGTGCTGGAGCTTGAAGGGATGGAAAAGCAGATCCAATCGATCGACGAACTTCAAAGGGACACAGCCGTCTTGAAGAAAGAACAGGATCAGTGCCTTCAAAACGTCCACACCAACAAAAAGCAGGCGGAGGTCATCAGGGGTGGGATCAAAGAACGGGAAGCCGAGCTTGAAAAAGCGGATGATCTTTTCGAAGAGATTCATGGTGTTGAAGAGACGATTCGCGAGAAAAGAGAAAAACAGGACCTATTGGAAGAGTTGTCCATCCTTATTCAAAAAGAAGAAGCACTATCGAATTCAGTCGGGTCCCTTAGGAGGGACGAGGCTGCAAATGATGCCCGTTTGTCCGATGCACGGTCCACTTATCTCTATCTTGAGGATAAGCGTAACTCCGCTCATGCAGACCGGCTTTCTGCTCTATTGGAAACGAACCAGCCTTGTCCGGTCTGCGGGTCCCTTCACCACCCTGAACCTGCAACAGGGCAATCGGAATTACCTTCAGAGGTAGAGCTTGAAGCGGCAAGGAAAGCAAAGGAAGAGCTTGAAGAAGCAAAGGGAAGGCTATCCATAGAAATCGGTAGGGAAGAAGGCAGGCTCCAGGGAATCCAGGATCAGTGCCGTGACAGGTCAGAGCGCTTGAACGAGCGGATGGGTTCCTTTAATCGGGACAACACCCAAGTGACATTGCATGATATCCGTGAAGAAATAAGGAATCTCCGTTTGAACCTGAACCAGTTGCGATCCCGCGAAGACAGGGTGAAGGTTCTAAAAGACGAAGTGAAACAGGAGAGATTGAAGCTTGAAGAACTCCATGAGGTGATCCAAGAGGCAGAGGCCCGCTTGGAAAAAGCAAAATCAGAGTACCTTTCTTCTCATGCGAAACTTGCGGAAATCACCTCCTCCATACCGGAAAATCTTCGCTCCCCTGATGCGTTCAGGACCGAACTATCCAATGCCAAAAGGAAGAAGGAAGAACTGAAACGAGCTCATGAGCAGGCCCAGGAAGCTTTTAACAGACTTCAAAACGAAGAGCAGATCAAACAGGGTCAGATCAACGATAAACACCAATTGCTCACTTCCTTGCAGAAAGAAATGAAGGAAGAAAGGCAACAGTTCAAAGACATGATGGACAAGCAGGGCTTCAAGGATTATGGTGCTTATATAGAGGCCAAAAGAAACGAAGAACAAATTCTTCATCTTACTGATCAGGTGAGAAAGCACGGAGAAGAAATGCGGTCGGTCTATGATCGACTGGCTGACCTCGGAAAGCATCTTGATGGGAGAGAACGCCCTGACCTCGAGTCCTTGAATCAAAGCATCATCTTCTGTACTGAAGAGTTGAAAATGGCGAATCAAGAACTTAATCGCATTCAGACGGATATATCACAGAATGAAGGGATCTATCGCCGGGTCAATGACATCAATGAGGGGATCAAGGAGCTGGAGGCACAATATCTTACCGTGGGTCACCTGGCGGAGATCGCACGTGGACAGAACACCAATCGTATTACGTTTGAACGGTACGTCCTCGCCTCCTTCCTGGAAGATATCTTATTGGTGGCAAATGAACGACTGAGGAAAATGACATCGGGCAGGTATGAGTTGATCAGGAAGAATGACAGAAGCAAAGGGAACGTCCAGAGCGGGCTTGAATTGTTGGTGTTCGACCAATTTACAGGACAGGAACGACATGTGAAGACACTTTCTGGTGGAGAGAGCTTCAAAGCGTCTCTTGCACTGGCTTTGGGACTTGCCGATATCGTTCAACAGCATGCTGGCGGCGTGTCCCTTGAAACGATGTTCATAGACGAAGGATTCGGAACCCTGGATCCTGAATCCCTTGATCATGCCATTGAAGCTCTGATGGATATTCAAAGCAGCGGAAGACTTGTTGGAATCATTTCACACGTACCTGAATTAAAAGAACGGATCGATGCAAGACTGGAGGTCATTTCTTCCCAGAACGGGAGCCGCACGGAATTCAGAATTTCAGGATAGGGGGCATATGATGAAGAGGGTGATCGGTGTAGACGCAGGAAGCACGTTGACCAAGCTGGTTTATAAAGAGGATGGAAGAATGCACTACAAGAAATTCCTAACCAATGATCATCTTTTCATCCGACAGTTGCTTAAGCTTGATCCTGTTGATTCGGTCGTGGTGACCGGTGGAAGGGCAGACTTATGGAGGGACATGAAAAACGTCCCTCTTCATGAGTTTGATGCCGTCACACTTGGGACCCGAGAGCTACTGAAACAGGAAGGGAATTCCCTGGACGAATTCATATTGGTGAATATCGGAACGGGGACGTCCTTCTTCCGAGTGAAAAAGGACGAGTACGAGAGAGTGTTAGGCAGCGGGATCGGCGGGGGAATGTTTATGGGACTGGGCAGGAGATTGACAGGGGTGACAGACTTTGAGGACTTGGCGGGGCTCGCCGAAGAGGGGACACGCAAGAACTCAGACCTGCTCGTCGGGGATATATACAGGGAAGAAGAGGTGGGCATCGCACCGCATTTAACGGCGTCAAACTTCGGAAAACCCCCTTCATCGGCTGAAAGTCCGGGTGATCAACTGAGGTCGTTGACGAATATGATGGCGGAAACCATGATCCTTTTATCAATGAGCATCGCTCCCCAAACATCCAAGCCCTTTCTAGTGTTTGTGGGAAATGGCGTTGAGGGGAATGCGGCGCTTCAAGAGGATTTGGGAAGTTTCAGGGAATGGCTGAAGTACACGCCTTTGTTCCCCGATAAAGGTGGGTATGCAGGGGCGCTGGGGGCATATATTCAAGGCTTGAATTCACAAAATGGTCATTGATAATCAGTTGGCGGTGATTGTATTTGCACCCATTCTTTACTAACATAGAATATGGAGAACAGAATCAGAGGGGGTATGGTTTTGAAAAGGAAAGCGTTTTTATTAGTGATCGGCTTCATCATGATCCTTCTGTCAGCTTGCAGCAACAGCGGTTTCCAAGCAGATACCAATTACAAAGTGAAGAATTTTTCATTCATCAATCAAAAGGGCGAAACAGTGACGTTGGATGATCTGAAGGGGGAGGTATGGATCGCCGATTTTATCTTCACCAATTGTGAGACAGTCTGTCCACCGATGACATTCAATCTGACCAAGCTCCAAAAGGATTTGAAAGAGGAAGGGGTAGAGGATTATCGCATCGTATCCTTCAGCGTTGATCCCGAGAATGATACCCCTGATAAATTAACGGAGTACATAGGCAACTTTGAAGCAAATACCGATAAATGGGATCTGCTTACAGGCTATGAATTCGACAAAATCAAAAATCTGGCCGAGGACTCCTTTAAGTCAGTCGTGGCCAATGTTTCGGATTCGGATCAAAAGATTCATGGGACCAGTTTCTATCTGGTTGACCAAGAAGGGACCGTCGTGAAAACCTACAGTGGGAATTCGGATGTTCCATATGACGAAATGGTTTCCGATATAAAAGCCCTTATAAAAGAAGGGGAAAAATAAGCCTGAAAGAGACTGGGACAAACGTGTTTTAGACATAGTAAACCCGAATTCATTTGCCTACGATCAGGCAGAATGGTTCGGGTTTTTTAATTTGTTTCATGATCAATACGATTTCATTTTCTAGCGGTTGATTGGAGTGCAAGAGGAAGACTCCTGCGTTAAGAGTAGCTTAGGAGTGAAGGAGGAGGCTCAGGGGCTACCCGCGGGAAGAGAAGTCTTGCACGGAAATCATGAGCGGTATAAAGAACCGATACTGATACTGGTCATTAATTGGTACGATTTTAGTTTTGTCCCAACCGCTTTTTCATATGTTTGAAAGAGATTTCTATCATGGTGGGACCCGACATAGACTGGATAGTGGATGACGATGTAAAAGTGGCAGGTTCCGGTTTCGGTGTGATAGAGTAATGAAGATAGTTTGAAAAGCGCAGGTGAAGGAACATGAGGAATAAGGGTATATTTATTGTGGATTGTCTTATAACGTTCTTTATTCTTCTTTGGGGACTGAATGCTTTTATGAATGGCGAGGTCATAAAAGGGATCTTGTTTGGATTATGTTTTATCATCATGGCCGGAGTGTTCATTTTTCGCTTCAGGCAGAAGAAGTGAGGATGGTGATGAAGTAATATGATGGAGCTTTGGCGATCATTCGGCTGGTCGGTGCCGATCTTGCTAACCGCCGCCACCGCCTTGATCATGATCATCATCACGAATCAAGGCCGGTCCCGCAAGCGGGATCTTCTCCCGAAAGTGTTCACGATTCTCTCAATCGGGGCTGTCTGCCTCCTGACATTGACACCTTTGGATGGACCGAATATATCGGAAGGCCAAACCAATCTTGAGCCATTTTCAAACTTGAAGTTGAACCTTCATGGCCCGCATGTGGAAGTTCCCATAAGGAATCTTCTGGCAAATGTCCTGTTGTTCGTCCCATTCGGTTTTTTCGCAGCCTGGTGGATGAAGAGGAAGAAGGCATTGTGGTTGAAAGTGACGGGTGCTGGTGCACTACTGTCCTTGATCATTGAAGCATGTCAGTATACATTCCCTCTCGGAAGGGCGACAGATATCGACGATTGGATGATGAATACCCTGGGTGCCTTGATGGGGGTCCTCTTGTTTGGGCTAGGCCAGAGCCTATATAGAATAATAAAGAACAACTGGAGAAGAGGAAGGCCGTAGACTACGGCCTTCCTTTGTTATGTATCACGCCCCTCCTTAAGACAAATGCTATAGGAAAAAGGAGGAGGGATAAAATGAAGAAATGGATGATTTGGACTCTGAGTCTCTGCCTTTTCCTTTCGTATATACTCTGGCTGATGAATGTGGATGTGAAAAAAGGAGCGGCAGAATATGAACGAAATCATCCACCGGTCCAGACGTCCTTCTATGATGGAAAGGCGTCGATCCTGAATGATGGTAAATCATTTTACTCTTCTTTAACAACAGACGTCGAGAACGCCCGGCATTCGGTCAGCATCCATTTCTTCATTATACGGGACGATGATGTGACCCGCCCCTTCTTTTCTTTGCTTCAGAGAAAAGCGGAAGAAGGGGTCGATATCCGGTTATCGGTTGACGCTGTCGGATCGGATATGAAAGGCAGCACGATCGAAGGCCTGAAAGCGAGCGGTGTGAAATTCCTCAAAAGCCGACCTGTCAAACCTGAACATGTATTTTATCGTCTGCATCATCGAAATCACAGGCGGATCATCGTCATTGATGATACCATCACCTATATCGGTGGATTCAATTTGGGCAAAGAATATATCGGGAAAGATCCTGACCTTGGCTACTGGAGGGATTATCATCTTCGGATCGAAGGTGACGTGGCCAAAGAAGCCGCCCTTCAATTTAACCGTGATTGGAAGGAAGATGGCGGCAAGGGAAGGAAGACATCTGAAGGGAAATCGACTATCCATTCCGGTGATTCCCGCTATTCCCTGCTGTTCAATACAGGTGGGGATCTGGAAGGGAGGATGCGCGAATGGATAGATGGAGCAGAGGAAAGCCTCATCATCGCCACTCCTTATTTCATTCCGACGGATTTCCTCGTGACTTCACTGAAAAATGCCGTCTCCAGGGGAGTGGATGTGCGCATCCTCGTACCGGATGAAACGGATGCGTGGTTCACGAAACCCCCGGGCTATAAAATCGAAAAAGAACTCCTTGAGGCAGGAGCGGGTGTATACCTGTATGAGAAAGGTTTTTTTCATGGGAAGGTCATGATCATCGACCATCAATGGGCAGATCTTGGAACGGCGAATTGGGACCCGCGAAGCTTGTTCTTGAATGATGAGAGCAACTGTATAATCGAAGGGAATAAGGTAACAGAGCTTGAACAATTGGTTCTAAAAGATATGGAGGATGGCCGTCGTCTATCATTCAAGGACTTTGAAGAAATTCCCCTGTGGCAAAAAGGTCTGGAGTACACACCAAAGTGGGTTTTTCGCTACTTTTAGAAGGAAATGTGTTACAATGTAACAATGGTTTTTTCTGCCCGTGAATTGCATGGACGGGATCAGAAAGAAGATTGAAACGCAACAAAGGAGAATTTGAATGGACTCGGCAGTGATATTTGATATGAAGGAAACATTTATGAGAGAGGACGGCGGGCAGGAGCTGTGGAAAGAAGAAGCGCCAGAGCTTATTCACTACCTTTCTGAGCGCGGATACAAAATAATGGTCATGAACTGTCCAGGGATAGAGCAGGCAAAAAATTATATGAAACAACTTGGGTTAATGGGGTGCGTAGACGGTTTCTATGATAGGCATGCTTCTCTGCCACCTGAATTAACGGATTGTTCAGCGGGTATTCTTGTAGGGGGAAGTAAATCAAAGCTCTCAGAAATGGGCTGTCTTACCGTATGTATCGGGGGAACGGGTTCAGAGGATGGGGCGGATGTTCTCCTGACAAGGTCCCTGGAACTGAAAGCCTACCTAAAAGCGATGAGGGAAGAGGTGCAGTATGAAGGAAAAGGAGATGCTTTCCATATTTAATGATCAATACGAACGCATCGGAAAGGCGGATCGTGAAGACGTCCACTCAAAAGGATATTGGCATGAGACGTTTCACTGTTGGGTTGCCTTCCATGATCAGGGAAGGGATATCGTCTATTTTCAACTGAGAAGCATGGATAAGGGGGATTTTCCGGGTCTGCTTGACATTACGGCAGCCGGACATCTGCTGGACCATGAGGCAGTTTCGGATGGGATCAGGGAAGTGTACGAGGAGCTCGGTCTTACGCTTGCATTTGAGGATCTTCATCCTTTGGGAGCGTTGAAAGAGGAATTGATTGACGGTCCATTGATCGATAGGGAATGGGCGAATGTTTTTCTCCTTAAACAGCATGTTCCATTTGAAGCATTTCAGCTTCAAGAAGAAGAAGTGGCAGGGATTTTTGCAGCAGGTCTTGATGATGTGGAGAAATTGATCGAAGGAGAGAAGGATTCGATTCCAGTGGATGGATTCAGGATTCGAAAAGGAAAGAAGGAGTTCATCAGTTCAAAGGTTGCTTTGAATGCATTTGTACCTCACGAAGCTTCTTATATGGTCCAAGTGATTGATCGAATACGTGATAGATTAAGAGGGTAGTCATACATATTTTTTACAGCGAAAGAGGGAAACGACTTGAATGGAACGGCACATATGACAGTTGGAGCGGCTGTCGGCTTCATCATTGCCCAAACGTACGGTGCGGATGCCGTTGATACTGCCTCACTGGTTGCTGCGGGCGGGGTGGCTGCGCTTATTCCGGACCTTGATGTGAATGGCAAGCTCAGCAATAAAGTCACTTTTTCCTCGAAAATGGTGAGGTCTGCGGTCCAGGTGGTTGCACTATTGGTGATGCTATACAGCTACTTGGAAGGATCAGGGAATGAGAGATGGCTGGGGATTGGATACGGTGTAGTCGTCTTGATCTTCTCTACGTTCATCACCCAAAGAAGGATGCTTACCATCACTGGCATAGGGATAGCGGCCTGCGGATTCCAGCTTGATACATCTTGGATGTGGCTGATGGGGATCTACGTGATCATCGCCTCGCTGGTTTCACACCGTACATACACTCATTCTCTCCTCGGCATCATCTATTTTTATTTTGTGGCTCTGGCATTTCAGGATGCTGTTGGGGTGGATGGGTTGTTTCAGGCATCCATGATCGGCTATATCAGTCATCTGATCGGGGATATGAAATTCCTCCCTTTCAATAAAAAAGGAGTGAAACTATTCCTCCCCATATCCTCTAAAGAAATCTGAAATGATGGAAAAGTTTGACTGTTTAAATACGATACTGTATGATAATAAAAAAAGATAGTTGAGCGTTGATAAAGAGGAGTAAACGGAACAGATGCCACAGAGAGCTGATGGTTGGTGTGAATCAGTGCAGATGACCGTTGAATGGACTTTGGAGCTTCCCGGTACGGGCGGATTTCCCACCGATAAAAGGGAGTCCGACGGTGAATGGTCACCGTTGGCCGATAAGCGCATGCTTGACGCATGAACGAAGGTGGCACCACGGGTCTCCCGTCCTTTACAGAGGACGGGGGACTTTTTTATTTACAGAACATTTACAGACCATCACTGAGGAGGAAGACTAAAGATGAAACACAGGGTGTTGACAGGAATCAAGCCTACCGGAAAAATTCATTTGGGTAACTATGTGGGAGCCGTCAAGCCTGCACTGAAGCTGGCGGAATCAGAGGAATATCAGGCTTCTTACTTCATCGCCGATTATCACGGGATGACCAAAGTGCAGGATGCGGAGGAAATGCGGAACCTTTCAAGGGGGATTGCGGCAGCGTGGCTCGCACTGGGTCTCGATCCTGAAAAGGTGACGTTTTACAGACAGTCGGATGTACCGGAAATTTTCGAACTCACATGGATCCTCTCCTGCGTCACACCTAAAGGGCTTCTCAATCGTGCACATGCTTATAAAGCGATGACCGATGGTAATCAGCAGGCGGGACAGGATATCGACCATGGTGTAAACATGGGGATCTACACATACCCCGTCCTCATGGCATCGGATATTCTTTTATTCCAGGCAGACAAGGTGCCAGTGGGGAAAGATCAGCTGCAGCACATCGAAATTGCCCGGGATATTGCCGGATACTTTAACAAGCAATATGGAGAAACCTTCAAACTCCCTGAGCACTTCATCCAGGAGCAGTCCGCTATTGTACCGGGCTTGGACGGAAGGAAAATGAGTAAATCTTACAATAATACCATTCCTCTCTTCGAAGAACCCGCCAAGCTTAAGAAGTTGATCAATAAGATCAAGACCGATTCTTCGCTTCCGACAGAACCGAAGGACCCTGATCAATCTGTAATTTTCGCTTTGTACAGGGAATTTGCCTCTCCAGAAGAGGTCAATGTGATGAAGGAGCGGTTCATGGAAGGAATCAGTTGGGGAGAGGCGAAAGCGGAATTGTTCCAAGCCATCAACGGAACGATGGCCGGCCCAAGGGAAAAGTACTTGGAATTGATAGAATCGCCGGAAAAAATGGACGCAATCCTCGCCCGTGGAGCCCGAAAAGCAAGGGAGACAACTTCTCCATTCCTTGCAGAAATCAAAAAAAAGGTAGGGATCCTTTAACTACGTACACCAAGCAATACAAAAGCCCGGACACCCTGGTTATGTGGGCGCCCGGGCTGATTGCGTTGACCGGGTATGACTCGTTAAGGCTTAAGGATCACTTTGATGTTCCCATCTGATTTTTCATCGAAGATTTTGTACCCTTCGCTTGCCTGTTCCAGTGGAAGGGAGTGCGTGATGATATCAGTCGGGTCAAAGGTCCCGTTTTCGATCATGCCGTAGAGCTTCGGCATCAGATGGATCACCGGTGCTTGTCCCATCTTAAGTGAAACGTTCCTGCTGAAGAAGTCCCCGATCGGAAAACGGTTCGCCTCAGTCGCATAGACACCCGTCAACTGGACGGTTCCGAACTTGCGTACAGCCTGGGAAGCGGTGATGATGGGGCGGATCGTTCCAAACTGATTATCAAAGTCAGATCCGAATGATTCATCGGAAGCTACAGTGCCGTCCATCCCGACGCAGTCGATCACCACATCCGCCCCGCCATTTGTGTCTTCATGAAGCAACTGGCCGATATCCGGGTTGTGGGAAAAATCATAGATTTCTGCTCCATTCGTCTTCTTGGCATGTTCAAGCCGGTGCTTCACCTGATCCACGGCAATGACTCTTATTGCCCCTTTTAATTTGGCGAATTTTTGAGCCATGAGCCCGATTGGCCCACTTCCCAGGATAATGACGGTATCACCGGCCTTCACCCCGCTGTTCTCGACGCTCCAATAAGCAGTAGGAATGACATCTGAAAGGAATAGGACACTCTCGTCAGAAAGTTCGCTTTCTTCCGGAACTTTAAAAGAGGTGAAATCTGCATAGGGGACCCTCAGGTATTCGGCTTGTCCGCCAGGGTAGTTACCGTTCATCTCGGTAAAACCGAACAGCCCGCCGACTTCACCATGAGGGTTTGACTCATTACATTGACTTTCCATCTGATTTTGGCAGAAGAAACATTCCCCGCAGCCGATATTGAAGGGGATCACGACCCGATCTCCTTTTTTCAAAGTTTTGACGGCCTCGCCCACCTCCTCGACGATTCCCATTGGCTCGTGACCGACTATATAGTCCCGGGGCGGCTCGATTCCTGCCTTATATAGATGCAGATCCGATCCGCAAATTCCGCTTGCCGTGATTCGTACGATCATATCCGTGCTTTCCTGGATATCGGGTGTGGCCACTTCCTTGACCGTCATATTTTCCTTGCCTTGGAACGTTACTGCTTTCATTATTGTCACTCCATTCACATTTTGTAAGATTATTGTAGATGTTTAGACATAACCGGCCTGCATTAAACCTAGGAACGGCATCTTTTGAAAAGCTTCAGTCCCTCATTATTGGAAAGGAGCACACGGAACACTTCGATGACTGTGAAAGAAGTCTGAGTTTTGGTTTAAATTCGTCAATTCGCATTGACATTTTCCCTATACTGGTATAAATTATGGGAAAGCCATTAAACAATCATATATGCAATTCTTATCAAGAGAGGTAGAGGGACTGGCCCGATGACACCTCAGCAACCAGCCGTAAGTAAGGTATGGTGCTAATTCCAGCAAGCCGATTCAGGCTTGGGCGATAAGAGGGATTTTAACCATTCAAACCTTCTTATACGTATAAGAAGGTTTTTTGATGTAAATAGGGATAAAGGAGAGGTCGCGATGAGCCGACATATTGAAACATTACTGGTGCAGGCAGGGAACAGGAAGGATGCAGGAACGGGTGCTGTCAGTCTCCCCATCCACTTATCGACAGCATATGAACATAAGGGCATCGGGCAGTCGACGGGCTATGATTATTCCCGGACGGGTAACCCAACGAGAAGTACACTGGAGGAAATCCTTGCCCAGTTGGAAGGGGGGCATAAGGCATATGCCTTCTCATCCGGTATGGCTGCTGTCCATGCCGTCCTGTCCCTGTTTCAAAGCGGGGATGAACTGGTTGTTTCCAAAGATCTGTACGGAGGAAGCTACAGGCTATTTAAACAGTACGAAGCACAGTATAAAATGAAGTTCCGCTTTATCGATACAGCATCCATCGAGGAAGTGGAAGCATCAATCAGTCCTTCCACGAGGGGGATTTTCGTCGAAACGCCGACCAATCCCCTGATGAATGAAGCACCCATCAAGGAAATCAGCCGGGTGGCAAGGAAACATGATGTCCTGCTCATCGTTGACAACACCTTTTATACCCCGGTCATTCAACGTCCGATTGAAGAGGGGGCCCATATTGTCATCCATAGTGCGACGAAGTATCTCGGAGGCCACAATGATGTATTGGCTGGTGTAGTGGTAGTCGACTCCGAACCACTCGCCGACAGAATTTATACGGTACAGAACTCAATCGGTGCCACACTTGCACCACTGGACTGTTGGCTCTTGATAAGAGGAATGAAGACGCTTGGCCTGAGGATGAAACAGCACGAATCAAATGCAAAACAAATTGCTTCGTATCTTGAAAGTCATCCTTCCATCATCGATGTTCTCTATACGGGAAAGGGCGGGATGCTCTCGTTCCGCCTGAAAGAAGAGGAGTGGGTGGGACCGTTCCTGGAGCGTCTGGAATTGATCACATTCGCTGAAAGCCTTGGGGGGTGGAGAGCTTCATCACATACCCGGCTACTCAGACACATGCGGACATTCCGGAAGAAGAACGGATCGCACTGGGAATATGCAACCGACTTTTACGATTTTCAGTAGGTATCGAGAATGCAGGCGATCTGATTCAAGACCTTGAACAGGTATTGACAAATCTTGAGGAAGAGGTGTATTCACATGAGTGATAAAAAGGAGTTCAGCATCCAGACGTCCCTTATCCACAGTAACGGAGTAGATAAAGAGACCGGCGCGGTCAGTACGCCGATCCATCATGCGACCACGTTCCACCAATCGGATTTTGATCAGTATGGAAACTACGATTACAGCCGTTCAGGTAATCCCACCCGTGAAAAAGTCGAAGAAGCCATCGCGGAACTGGAGGGCGGAGTGAAAGGATTTGCTTTTTCATCGGGTATGGCTGCTATCTCCACGAGCTTCCTTCTGTTATCCGGTGGTGACCATGTCCTGGTATCGGAAGAGGTATATGGCGGCACATACAGGATGATTACGGAAGTACTGACGAAATTCGGGATCGAATATTCATTCGTCGACATGAAGGATCTCCATGAGGTAGCGTGTGCCATACGCCCGAATACGAAGGTCATCTACATGGAGACCCCGTCAAATCCGTTGCTCAATATCACCGATATTGAAGGTGTCGTCAAGCTAGCCAAAGCACATGGATGTATGACGTTCCTTGATAATACATTCATGACGCCCCTTCTCCAAAGGCCGCTCAGTCTAGGAGTGGATGTCGTCCTCCACAGTGCGACGAAATTCCTTGCCGGTCACAGTGATGTCCTGGCGGGACTCGCCGTGACAGGGAACGAAGAGATTGCCAAAAAGCTTGCATTCTTACAGAATTCCTTTGGAGCAGTCCTTGGTGTGCAGGATTGTTGGCTGCTGCTTCGCGGCATGAAGACCCTTCATGTGAGATTGAAAGAGTCGTCCCAATCCGCCTTCAAGATAGCCAGATTCCTGGAGAAAAGGGGGGAGGTGGAGCATGTTTATTATCCAGGCCTCACCTATCACCAAGGTCATGAGATCCAGGTAAGGCAGGCTGAAGGACCGGGAGCGGTGCTATCCTTCCGGCTAAAGGGAGCAGAGGAAGTAAAGCAGCTCATCGACAATATCAACATTCCTGTATTTGCTGTGAGCCTTGGGGCAGTGGAGTCGATTCTATCCTATCCATCAAGGATGTCACATGCCTCCATGCCGCGGGAAGAAAGGGAAAGAAGGGGGATTACAGACGGTCTTCTCCGACTTTCCGTAGGACTGGAAAATGTCGATGAACTGATTGCGGATCTTTCCAAAGGACTGGATGCCATAAAATTAACTAAACCATCAAGAATCATTAACTTGTAGGAGGGAGTGAACAGGATGAACACTCTATTGGATGCACTATCTGAAAACATACTGATTGCGGATGGTGCGGTCGGAACCCTTCTATACTCGTATGGGGTTGACCGATGTTTTGAAGAATTGAATCTATCCCATCCCGAAGAAATCATCAATGTGCATAAGCAATATATCGAGGCGGGCGCTGATATCATCCAGACCAATACGTATGGCGCCAATTATGCAAAGCTTTCAAGGTACGGGCTGCAAGATCAGGTGAAGGAAATCAATGAAGCGGCCGTCAAGCTGGCGAAGAAGGCAGCGAAAGAGGGGACGTATATCCTCGGGACCATAGGGGGGATCAGGGCCATCAATCAGCATATCAGCCTGGAGGAAGTGAAACGGGGTTTTCGCGAACAGCTATACTGCTTGCTCCTCGAAGGAGTCGACGGGATCCTCCTGGAAACCTATTATGACTTTGAAGAGCTCAGGACTGTGTTGCAGATCGTGAAGAAAGAAACTGATCTGCCGGTCATCGCACAGGTATCCATGCATGAAACCGGGGTATTGCAAAACGGGATGGATATTAAGGACGCCCTTGGGGAACTGGAACTCCTCGGAGCCGATATCGTCGGGATCAACTGCCGGATGGGTCCTTTCCATATGGTAAAGTCCCTGGAAGGAGTTCCTTTGCCCAAGTCGTCTTTTTTGTCGGTCTATCCGAACGCAAGTCTACCAAACTATGAAGAAGGACGGTTCTACTATGCTGCGGAGCCTGACTATTTTGGAGATATAAGCAATGAATTGCGCCTTCAGGGTGCCAGAATCATCGGGGGCTGCTGCGGGACGACTCCAGCACACATCAAAGCCGTTAAGGAACGAATGATTTCAAGGGTGCCGGTAAAAGAAAAAAAGGTGAAAAGACAGGAGCTGATCAAGCTCAAAGATCCCCTACTCCAAAAAAGCCTGCTCCACCATAAAGTAAAAGTGAAAAAAACACTCATTGTCGAACTGGATCCCCCGAAGCATCTGGATACCGGATTGTTCTTCCAAGGGGCAAAAGCATTAAAAGAAGAAGGAATCGATGCCATAACCCTCGCTGATAATCCCCTTGCTTCCCCACGGGTCAGCAATGATGCTATGGGGACCCTTGTTCAACAGAAATACGACCTTGACCCCCTCGTGCATATTACGTGCAGGGATCGTAACCTTATCGGCCTGCAGTCCCATTTGATGGGCCTTCACACCCTGGGGATTCATAATATTCTGGCGATAACAGGGGATCCTGCGAAGATCGGTGATTTTCCAGGTGCTGCATCGGTGTACGATCTTTCCTCCATCGAACTGATCGAGCTGATCAAGCAGAATAATGAAGGCCTATCCTTTTCGGGAAAATCTTTGAGACAACGGACGAACTTTTCGGTCGGTGCAGCCTTCAATCCAAATTTCAGGCATTTGGACGCTTCCGTAAAACGTCTGGAGAAAAAACAGAGTGCAGGAGCAGACTACTTCATTTCGCAGCCGGTTTTCAGCTGTGAACATCTCGTTCAAATTGCAGAGGCAACCAGGCATTTGCAATCACCGTTATTCATCGGGATCATGCCCTTGATCAGTTCACGAAATGCCGAGTTCCTTCATCATGAGGTACCTGGGATCAAGGTGCCCGATCAGGCAAGAAGATTGATGAAAGAAGCGGAGGGAGATCCTCTCCAATCCAGAGCGGTCGGAATGGGGATTGCAAAAGAATTAGTGGAAACGGCAATGGAGCTGTTCAACGGTCTATACATCATCACTCCGTTCATGCGCTACGATATGAGCGTAGAATTGATCCGGCATGCGAATGTCATAGAAAAGGAAAAGAGGGAAGTACCATATGACCACAACATTGTTTGAACAACAGCTCAAGAAGAAAATCATGATTCTTGACGGAGCGATGGGGACGATGCTTCAACAGGCAAATCTCTCTCCGGAAGATTTCGGAGGGGAAGAACTGGACGGATGTAATGAACATCTGGTGTTGACGGCACCAGACGTCATTACCCATATTCATGCCGAGTACTTGCGAGCAGGGGCGGATATTGTAGAGACCAATACATTCGGAGGGACCCCGGTCGTCCTGGATGAATATGGGATCGGGCACAAAGCCTATGAGATCAACCGGGTGGCTGCTGAACTTGCAAGGAAGGCAGTAGATGCGGTCAGCACACCGGAATGGCCAAGATTCGTTGCCGGGGCAATGGGACCGACCACGAAAACACTATCTGTCACGGGTGGGATCACATTCGATGAACTGGCCGATGATTACAGAGTGCAGGCAGAAGGCCTACTAGCTGGTGGAGTAGATGTCCTTCTTCTCGAAACGAGTCAGGACGCCCTGAATGTCAAAGCGGCAAATATAGGGATCAAACAGGCCTTTTCCACTGCTGGCAGAGAGATCCCGATCCTTCTTTCCGGAACGATCGAGCCGATGGGCACGACGCTTGCCGGTCAGAATATTGAAGCATTCTATTTATCACTGGAGCATTTGAATCCACTAGTTGTGGGTCTGAATTGTGCCACGGGACCCGAATTCATGACTGACCACCTGAGGACCCTATCAGGCCTTTCATCCTCTTATGTGAGCTGCTATCCCAACGCGGGGCTGCCGGATGAAGAGGGCCATTATAATGAAACACCTGCATCCCTTAGTGTCAAAATGAGAGGATTTGCCGAGAAAGGCTGGTTGAATCTTGTCGGCGGCTGCTGCGGAACGACGCCTGAACACATCCATGCCATTCGTGAAGCGGTGAAGGACCTGCAGCCACGGCAACCGGAAGTGGTTCATCCCCACGCGGTTTCTGGCATCGAGCCCTTTATCTATGATGATCCCGATAACCGCCCCACCCTGGTAGGGGAAAGAACCAATGTGATCGGATCACGGAAGTTCAAGCGGTTGATTTCAGAAGGGAAGATCGAAGAAGCATCTGAGATTGCCCGGGCTCAGGTGAAGAATGGTGCTCAAGTGATCGATATCTGTCTGGCCGATCCTGACCGCGATGAAGCCGAAGATATGAACGTATTCATACAGGAAGCTGTTAAAAAAGTGAAGGTTCCCCTCGTCATCGATTCAACGGATGAAGAGGTCATGGAAGGGGCCCTCCGGTTCATTCAAGGGAAGGTGATCATCAATTCTGTCAACCTGGAAGACGGAGAAGAGCGTTTCGAAAAGGTGGCAACCCTTGTGAAGAAATACGGAGCAGCCATCGTGGTGGGGACCATCGATGAGGAGGGCATGGCCGTCAGTGCTGAGCGCAAGGTGGAAATTGCCCAGCGATCCCACAAGCTTTTGACCGGTAAATACGGAATCCGTTCCGAGGATATCATCTTCGATCCCCTCGTATTCCCAGTAGGAACCGGGGACGAACAGTATATCGGTTCGGCTTCGGCAACGATTGAAGGGATCAGGAGGATCAAAGAGGTGCTACCCGAGTGTCCGCATATTCTCGGTGTGAGCAATGTGTCCTTTGGGCTTCCGCCGGTTGGAAGGGAGGTCCTGAATGCCGTCTATCTTTATCACTGCACGAAGGCAGGACTCGACTACGCCATCGTCAATACAGAAAAACTTGAGCGGTTTGCATCTATTCCTGAAGAAGAGGTGGCGATGGCCGAACGGCTGCTTTTTGATACAACTGATGCCACTCTAGCGGAATTCACTGCCTTCTATCGCGGGAAGAAGAAAGAATCCAAGGTACCTATCAATACCATGACCCTTGAAGAGAGGCTCGGTCACTACGTAGTGGAAGGCACAAAGGAAGGCCTGTTGCCTGATCTAGAGCAAGCCTTGCAAACGTATGATTCCCCCCTGTCCATCATAAATGGTCCTTTGATGGCCGGCATGAGTGAAGTGGGAAGGCTCTTCAACGATAACCAACTCATTGTTGCTGAAGTACTGCAGAGTGCAGAAGTGATGAAAGCATCGGTTGCCTTCCTCGAACCCCATATGGAACAAAGTGAATCCTCTTCCTCTAAGGGCAAGGTCATCCTTGCTACCGTGAAAGGGGATGTCCATGATATCGGCAAGAATCTGGTAGACATCATCCTCAGTAACAATGGCTATGAGGTGCATGACCTTGGAATCAAAGTGGCCCCCCAGGAGCTCATAGAGGTCATCAAAAAAGAAAAACCGGACATTGTCGGTTTGTCAGGGCTGCTCGTTAAATCTGCTCAGCAGATGGTCATCACAGCACATGATATGAAGCAGACAGGGATCGACGTTCCCATTGTTGTCGGAGGAGCCGCACTGACCCGGAAATTCACCTCCACAAAAATCGCCAAGGAATATGCCGGACTTGTGTTATATGCCAAGGATGCCATGGATGGGCTCAGCATCATGAATGGCATTCAAGATGTTGAAAAAAGAAAAGAGCTGGAACAAAAGCGTACACTGGACCTTGCTTCACATTCTGAACCGGCAGTCCTCAAGGAGGAGGAAGGTGGGGGCCTTGCGGTAAAAGTCCGGTCGGAAGTATCGACAGACGTCGATGTCTTCGTCCCCGCAGACTATAACGATCATATCATCCGGGAATTCTCCCTGGATCATATCCGGCCATACATCAATGAGCAAATGCTTCTCGGTCACCATCTCGGAATAAAGGGGAAGATCACAAGGCTCCTTGCTGAAGGCGACGAGAGGACGGTCGGACTTAAAAGGATGGTTGATGAATTATTTTTAAAAGCCAAAGAGGATGGTCTGATACAGGCGTCTGCTCTCTATCGGTTCTTCCCTGCGCAGGCTTCGGGGGATGACGTACTGATTTATGATCCGGAAAATCCTCAGAAGGTAATCGAAACATTCCATTTCCCGAGACAAAAAGGGAATCAACATCTTTGTCTCTCTGATTACTTGAGGCCGGTCGAAAGTGGAGAGATGGACTACGTAGGCTTCTTTGCCGTCACAGCAGGATATGGTATCAGGCAGTGGGCCAAAAAACTGAAAGACGAAGGAAGATTCCTGGAAAGTCATGCCCTTCAAGCTCTCGCACTGGAAACCGCTGAAGGCCTGGCCGAAAGGGTGCATGAAATGATGAGGAGCAGATGGGGGTTCCCTGATCCGGTCGATATGAGCATGCAGGATCGATTCAGGACAAAATATCAGGGACAAAGATTCTCTTTTGGCTATCCCGCCTGTCCCGACCTGGAAGATCAGAGCAAGCTTTTCAACCTGATTCATCCTGAACGCATAGGGATCCATCTCACCGATGGATGTATGATGGAACCTGAGGCATCGGTCACTGCCATGGTATTCGCCCATCCGGAAGCGAGATATTTTAATGTTCTATAAAAGAAACGGAAATCCTTTAAAGGATTTCCGTTTCTTTATGTACGAATGTAAAACCCATTTCCTGTAGGGCGATGGCGATGGTTGGCTTCACTTCCAAAGACGAAAAATCGATGCCCATCTGAATGGCCGTTTGAGCCACTTCCGGCCTGATACCTGATAATATGACATCCACTCCGATGAGATTCAGGGCGGAAATGATACGAAAAAGCTGCTGAGCTACCATCGTATCAACGATCGCCACGCCTGATAGATCGATGAAAAGAAAATCCAGTTCTTTTTTTAAGCTGTCCTGAAGGGAATGGGTAAGTATCGATTTTGCACGGTGGGTGTCGATGTCCCCGATTAAGGGAAGGATGCCGACTTGTGGAGCGACCTCTATGATAGGACTGCTCAATTCGTTGATCAGCTCCTGTTGACCGGATAGTATCCTGTCGGAATGGGTTTCAAAGGTTTTTAGAAACTCATCTGTCACCATGTCAAAGGTTTGAATGGTGCCAATCAACCAAACCAGGAAGCCGGGGGAGCCTACAAATTCATCAGGCAATGTTTCTTTCACATTGTCCATAAAGATCCGTTTGAACCTGTTGAATTCGGAAATTTCCAAGCTGGGTGACCTGGCAAAGTCGAGTCTTTCATCGGCAGCCTTTTCAGCCCAGCGTATAATCTTATCATCGGATGGGAAAGGCATGGAACGAAGGAGAAGGATGAACTCGATCAGTCCCTCCTTCAGGTCGTCGCCTTGAGGTGAACCTTTTGCCCACTCCTCTGCGATCCGCTCGCTTAATTCAAGGGTGAGATGTTGATGGATGAGGTTTGTGTCCATATGTCTCTCGCTTTCGTATAGAGTTTGATCTCTCATTTTCTATACCCGTCGGGTGAACAAATAAACACAATATAATTGTAATTTTCTAATAGGGAATATGATGCTTCAGGAAGGTGAAAAGGGGTCAGTGGGATGTCAAATTCTTTTTTAGAAGTTTTGGATACTCTTGTAATTGATACGATGTTTCCATGATGATCAGAATCTTTTCTTCTGAAAAACCGCTGATCATCGCGAGGTTTTCAAGGGTGGGAGCTAAATCCAGCGACTTACAAAATCGGCAGGCGCTTTGGATGGCCAATAATTCGATATAGTGTCTCGACAGCTTCTCTTTCATTCGTTTCATCCCCCTTCAATTGATTGGCCGTCTACAGGATGGAGAGCTACCCCGATGCAGGAAGGAAAGGTATCATCAAACACCATTCAGGGATTCGTTTAAATATTCAATCTATTATTTCTATTATATACTTTATAATTGGAATTGTAGAGAAGTATTTTCATATTTTCCCGATTTCGAAAAAAATTTGTCGAAATGTCGTTATGAGACTGGTATGAAAGAGTTTGAAACTGGTAATATGTGAAAGACATCGGATATACTAATATCATGAAACCGATTCGTATAATGGACCTTCAGAGTGGATGATAAAAGCCATACTGCTTATACATATCATACATACATGACAAGGGAATACCCCTTGACTGCTGCAAAAGGGTTTCAGTAAGAGCTGCCTTAAAGGAGGAGCACCATGCCAAGTAATCAGGATTTTTACGAATTTTTAATCAAGAGGGCAAAACAGTTGACGGACGATTGGTATAATTCACTCGATAAAAGCAACACATCAGGGGTGTATACTTCATCCAATCCGCAAGTGATCGAAACACTTAAACAGCAAAATTTTGAATTCCATGGGATACTTTGCAGCATATTTATCACAGAGCGTCTTGCATTCGAGCAGGAACTGGATAAATGGATTCTGTCCGTTGCTGAGGACAAAGAACATATCAACACGCCGAACCACCATATCCTGAAGGAGTTTGTCAGGGTAAGGGAGCAATACCTGGGCTTTTTACAAGAATTCAAAGATATGTCCTCTGAAGAAGACGGTTTCGATGTCTTTAACGAGTGGTGGAAATTGTTGGTTCAGTCGTTCGATCACGCGATGGTCCGTTTCGTAGAAATGCAGACAGCTGTTGTCAATAAACAGCTACAAGCTCAGCAAGAAGTCATTAATGAGCTGAGTTCGCCCGTCATCAAGCTGAATGAGCACACGGCCCTGCTTCCTCTAGTGGGTAATATCGAACCGACGAGGGCTGAATACATTCTTGAAAATGCCCTTGAACAGTGCGTTGAGAAGGGTGTCACCCAACTCTTTATTGATTTGTCGGGAGTGGTGCTAATTGATACCATGGTCGCGCATCAGCTTTTCAATCTGATGGATGCACTTCAACTCATAGGGGTCAAACCGATCCTGTCTGGACTTAGACCTGAGATCGCGCAGACGGCCGTACAGTTGGGGTTGAAATTTGATAACCTTACCATCACTTCAACCCTTTCCCAGGCCCTGAACAGACTTTGAGTATAAATGCTAAAAGAGAAAGCAGCCCTGCTTTCTCTTTATTTTGAATTCGTATATCTTGAATTAAAGATAATTTCCGGTTATACTTTTAGGAAAAGGAGGGGACAACATGGAGGTAAAAGCGATCAAAGGACATCACCATGTGTCAGCCATCACAGCGAATGCACGTAAAAATCTGGATTTCTATACCAAGGCCCTCGGTATGAGGTTGGTCAAGAAAACAGTAAATCAGGATGATCCATCGGTTTATCATCTGTTTTATGCGGATGAAATGGGGAATCCAGGTACAGATTTTACTTTTTTTGAGATTCCTCCGGCGGCCAGGACCCACTTTGGTACGAATAGTATTTCCCTGACGTCTCTAAGGGTCAAGAACGATAAAGCCCTCGCTTATTGGGAAGACAGATTCACTCAGCTTGGTGTGGAACATGAGGGCATTTCCGTTCGGACGGGGCGTTCGACGATTTCTTTCCGCGATCCGGAGGGTCAGAGGCTGATGCTTGTATCGGATGAAAATAATGCGGGTGTGCCTGGAGGGATTCCATGGAGAAAAGGGCCGGTGCCTGCTGACTTTGGCATCATGGGATTGGGGCCAGTTCAGCTGACGGTATCAAGGGGCGAACGGACTGCCCGGGTATTGACGGACATCCTGGGCTACAAGGAAACAAGGGCTTTCCCTTCACCAGTCGATGGCCAGAACGACATCAGGGTATTCGAAACAGGAGAGGGCGGCACGGGAAGTGAGATCTTCTTGGAAGAACGAAAAGATATCCCAGGTGAAAGACCGGGCCGGGGCAGCGTTCACCATCTTGCATTAAGGGTAGAAGATGAAAGTGACCTGCGCCGATGGATTGATCGCATCAATGAATCAGGATATGTCAATTCCGGATTCGTTGACAGATACTACTTCCGGTCCCTTTATTTCCGAGATCCGAATGGGATCTTATTCGAATTGGCCACTGAAGGACCGGGATTCGATCTGGATGAAGGGCTGGACTCGCTTGGAGAATCACTGGCTCTGCCACCTCATCTCGAGTCAAGACGTGTTGAAATTGAAAAGTCATTAAAACCTTTAACTTAAGGAGATGAAACCATGAAACACATTTATCAAAAGGGAACAAATGAAAACGCACCGACACTACTACTTTTACATGGAACAGGAGGGGATGAACGTGATTTGCTGCCCCTCGCAGACATGATTGCCCCGGGCGCATCTGTTCTTAGCGTAAAGGGGAACGTGAGCGAAAACGGGATGCCGAGATTCTTCGCCCGTCTGGCAGAAGGGGTCTTCGATGAAGAAGATCTCGTATTCAGGACGAAAGAATTGAAAGACTTTATCGATAACAGTGCCGTCGAGCATGGCTTCAATCGGGATCGGGTGGTCGCACTCGGATACTCAAACGGAGCGAATATTGCCGGAAGCATGGTGTATCATTATGAAGATGTTCTTGCAGGCGCGATTCTTTTCCATGCCATGGTACCGAGAAGGGGAGTGGATATCCCTGCCCTCAAAAACCTTCCTGTCTTTGTCGGCGCAGGCACCAGGGATCCGATCATCCCTAAATCGGAAACCGAGGAGCTGATACTGCATTTGAAGGAATCCGGGGCCGATGTGACAGAGTATTGGACGAATGGAGGTCATGAACTGAGAAGAGAAGAAGTCGATGAGGCAGCCAGGTGGTTTCAAAACCACTTTGTAAAATAAGGTGTGAGTCAGGATTCCTTCTACCCCTTAACGTCCTGTAATGATACAATTTAAGAAGAGAGTACCACTACAGGAGGCTTCAATATCCATGCAAAAATGTGAAAAATGCGGTCGGTCATTCCGGTGGAAAGATGTTCTGTTTTCCATCTGGCAATCGTATAAACCGATCACATGCAGTCATTGCAACACCAAACATACCATCAACTTCACTTCAAAATTCATCGTTTCGTTTCTGGTGCTGCTTCTGGCACTGGTCGTCATTTTCTATCTGTCGCCTATCAATGGATGGTCCAAACCAATGACATTCGGAGTCGCACTGGTCGTGGTTTTCTGTATCACCTTCACACTTCCGACCTTTGTGCGCTACGAGATTCCCACAAACAAACGATAGACTAAAGGTGCTTCTTCATGAAGCGCCTTTTTTATGATGCAACTGATACGAATACATAGGGGGAATAAGATAACACTATAAAAAATGATAAAGGAGCGGGCCCTATGAGCACTAAAAACATTCAACTCACAACGGCTGAGATTGCTGCCCTATGGACCACGTATATAAAATGTTCGGCCATGGATTGCTTTTATCAGCATTTCCTTATTCATGTGGATGATGATTCCATAAAGGACATTCTCGTTCAGCATGCAGAAGCCAATGCGACGTGGATCCAGCAATTAACGTCAATATTCGAAAAAGAAGGATTCCCCGTACCGAAAGGATTTTCTTCTAGTGACGTGGATCTCACTGCCCCCCCTCTCTTTACCGATATCTTTGTATTGAGCTTTGTGTACAGAGGGGGGCAGGTGACGAACGAGCATTTCACTTCGTTGCTTGAGACGGTGGCAAGAGCGGATGTGCTAGCATTTTTTGAGGCGTCTTTGGCGAAAAGTGTCAATTTATATAAGTCATCGTTGAAGTTGATGCTTGAAAAAGGTGTATATGACCGACCTCCTAAGATTCCCTATCCCGATCACGTTGGTTTTGTCAAAGAGAACCCTTCCCTGATCGGTCAGCTCCTAGGGGAAAACCGGCCGTTGAATGTACTTGAACTGAGCGAACTGTTTTTTATCATCGAACGTAATTGTATCGGTCTTGTCCTTTTAAAGGGTTTCTTACAGGTTGTGAAGGATCGGGAAGTGAGTGACTATTTTAGAAAAGGAAAGAAGCTTAGTGAAAAACAGATCACAGCATTCAACAAGATTATTATGGAAGATGATGCATTCCCTACGTATCCGATGACCATGGAAGTGACCAACTCCACAGAATCACCATTTTCCGATAAGCTTCTCGTATTTTTTATTACAAGCTCGAACGCAGTGGGACTTAGTACGATGTGTCATGCCATTACCATGTCCACAAGGAAAGACCTCGGAGTACAATTTGCCATGTTCGTGACCGAGATCTTAAAGTTTGGGTCAACCGGATTGGACCTACTTGTAAGAAGGGGGTGGATGGAAGAGCCCCCGCAGAAGAAAAATAATAGGTAGGTTTTATTCAACCCTCTTTCAGTGGAAAGAGGGTTTTGTGCTACTATAAACATAATCGGTCCATCGTGAAACTCAACTTGAAGGGCAGAATGGTTGGGCTCATTTATCTTGAGAGTCAGGTTGAATAGATGCACATCATACACATCTGGGGGGCTGTCATGCTTGTAATCATCTATCCATTTAAGTTATTCTCCATTTCCCATATCATTGCGATCATATTGACACTTGTCGGGGTGCTGTTCCTTTTCCTGGTCCGGAACCGAATCACTCCGAAAGGGAAATTGGTCTTGAAGGTAGGTCTTATCGCCAGCCTGTTCCTATCTGAATTGACGTTCCAACTGTGGTATCTCTTAAGAGGGGAATGGACAATCGAAACGAATCTCCCGTTCCAATTATGTTCCCTTTCACTTTATCTTTGTGTGATCATGCTTTTGATGGGAAGCTACAGGCTTTTTGAGGTAACCTATTTTGCCAGTATGGCGGGGGCTCTCATTGCCGTGATCACACCCGAACTTTTTTATGGTTTTCCGCATATACGGTACTTTCAATTCTTCATCGCCCATGCGGCCATCATCCTTTCTGCCTTTTATATGATCTGGATGGAAGGCTTCCACGTCACGTTCAGGTCAGTCATCAGGGCATTTATTTCTCTGAACGCCATTGCGCTGATGGTGTACTTCATCGATCGTATCACGGGTGCCAATTATATGTTCCTTGCACATAAACCATATAATATGAGTCCAATCGACTACCTGGGTCCGTATCCGTGGTATCTCCTTTCCCTGGAATTTGTTGCTTTTTTTGTTTTTCTGCTTTTGTACCTACCTTTCTTTCTTTATAATAAAAGGTGAATTTGCTAAATTAGGAAACTTTTTCTTTCGTTCTTCGTCTACTATTTTGAGAAGAAAGGCGTTTTATCATGAATGTTATCATCGGGATCATAGTAGCCGTTCTATCCTACTTTGGAGGGGGTATCATGGGTGCCCACTATTCTGTAAAGGGATCGGGCGTTGATATTCGACAGGAGGGAAGCGGAAACGTTGGGGCAACCAATGCCTTGCGGGTTTCAGGCAGAAGGGCATTCGTCCTGGCCGTACTATTGGATATTGCCAAGGTGATGACGGTCTTATTCATTGTGAATGCCATGACGACCGGAAATGGGTACCTTGTTGGTTCGGCATTCTTTTTAATGCTGGGTCACTTATTCCCTTTGCAACTGGGATTCCACGGAGGGAAAGGAGTCGTTGTTTATCTTGCGGCCTCCTTGTTTCTATCCCCGGTGGCCATCGCCGGTTTCATCCTATTGATGGGGATCGGCTATTTCAGTTTGAAGAAATACAAGGTCGCCGGCTTCATCGCCATGGCCTCCATACCGGTCACGTCCTGCTTAACGGGTGATCCCTTAGTGATATCACTATCATTGGCAGGTTTATTCATAGTGGTAATAATCATGCATTTGAAACCATCACATCAAGTGAAAGCGTAGGAGGTAATCAGAATGGAAACCCATTCTCTCATCTATAAATTGGCAACTGAAAAAGAAGAGATGGATCAGATCAACCGGTTGAATTACCGGACGTTTGTAGAAGAAATCCCCCAGCACTCCACCAATGAGGAGAAGGCGCTCGTGGATCGTTTTCATGACGAGAATACATACATTATTGCCAAATGGGGAAGCGAGGTAGTGGGCATGATCGCCCTTAGAAGCAATCGCCCATACTCCCTTGACAGCAAAATCGAGGACCTTGATCAATTTTTACCAAAGGATTCAAGCACCTGTGAAATCCGTTTACTATCGGTTAAAGAAGAATTCAGAAGTACAAGGGTATTCTTTTCACTTTGCGATCAGCTTGTGACTCATTGTCTTGAGAGAGGGTACGATATGGCTCTTATATCCGGTACTGTCAGACAGCTGAAACTCTATAGAAGGATGGGATTCATTCCCTTCGGTGAACGAGTTGGAAGTGGGGATGCCGTCTATCAGCCGATGTATCTGACAAAAGCAAGCTTCGAGTCATCCACTAAGGCGTTTATACGGATGATGGAACGGAAGAACCGTGTGAGAGAACTGTCTTTCCTTCCTGGCCCGGTGCCAATGAGAAAAGAAGTGACGGATGCATTCAAGGGAGCAACAGTCTCCCACCGGAATAATGAGTTCATTGAATGTATGAGCAAGGTCCGATTGAGACTGAAAGAACTTGTGAATGTGAATCATGTACTGGTTTCGGTAGGGACGGGAACCCTTTCGAACGATATGGTGGCTGCACATCTTTCCGTCCTTCCAGGACCTGGGCTGATCCTGTCTAATGGTGAATTTGGCTACAGGCTACAGGATCATGCCGACCGTTTTGGCCTGGAGTACATGACCATTTCAAAGGAGTGGGGAGTACCCGTCCGTGCAGAAGAAGTGGAAGAGATCCTGAAGCAGAATTGTGACATTCAGTGGATATGGACGGTGCATTGTGAAACATCAACGGGTTTCGTTTATGATGTCGAAAGGCTCTGTGACCTTTCAGATCGCTATGATGTAAAATTGTGCATCGATGCCTGCAGCTCCGTTGGGGTCATTCCCTCTGATCTTGGCCGTGCATATCTTGCCACCAGTGTGAGCGGGAAGGGGATTGGAGCTTACCCTGGGCTTGCGATTGTATTCCACCGTGAGGCAATCGGACCTGACAGCCGGATCCCTCGCTACCTGGATATCGGTCAGTACGATAAGAATGCAAGCATTCCGTATACCCACTCTTCCAATCTGGTGCAGGCATTGTATACGGCGCTGGGTGCAGTGGATACAGCCTCCAGGCCTATGATAATGGAGATTCTCAGGCACAGATTGATTGAAGCAGGTTTTCATGTGATCGGGGATGAGGACTACTCACCAGGAATCATTACGGTGGCATTGCCACCTGATATCCCTTCAAGGGAATTTGGTGACAGATGCCGTAGAGCGGGTCTGATCCTGAGCTATGAAAGCGACTATCTCCTAAAGCGGAATTGGATCCAGCTTGCCTTGATGGGGAACTATCAGGAATCTGAGGTCAATGAAGCCCTTGATCGGATCAAGACATGTATGGACGCTTATCGCAGGGAGCTTGCCACACATGGGTGATCGGTGGAATAGTATGAAAGAATGGAAGTTTACCTTCAAACCGGTGCTCATATCTGGGTTTGCGTTATGGGTAAAAACGGTCATCGTGCTTTTCGTCGGTTTTTCCCTTCACATCGACAATGTCCATGATGCACTGCTGGTGCTGATCAATCCGATTGCATCGATCCTCCTTATCCTGGGAGTAAGCTTTTATTTCACAAAAAAAATCAACCGATTCACCATCTTTCTCGTAATGATCCTTGCAAGCGGCATCCTTTATGGGGACCTTCTTTATTACCGCTTTTACTCTGATTATGTAACAGTCCCCATCCTGTTCCAGTTTAAAAATGTCGGGGGATCGGACCCAGTACATTCGAATTGATCAGTGGCTGGGATCTCCTCTTTTTCCTAGACCTGATTGTGGTGGGCGTTTACCTTTGGAAGACACGTGCAGTGAACGTGGACGTGAAAAAAAAGCAAAAAGCAGTGTACGTCATCGGGAGTTGCCTGGTCTTGATCGTCACGATCGGCATCGGTCTGCTGAAGTCGCCTTATATGTTCGCTGAAGCCTACGATCGGGAACAAATGGTAAAGGCAATCGGACCTTATAATTATCACCTATACGATATTGGCATAGCAGCAGGAAAGCCGTTTTCAAGGACCCTGGCCACAAAGGCAGATACAAAGGAAACCATTCGATACATCGACTCCAATGATAATGAAGAATCCGACTTATTCGGAATTGCCAAAGGCAAAAATCTCGTTCTGGTCAGTATGGAATCCACTCAAAATTTCGTGATCGATCAAAAAGTAAATGGAGAAGAAATTACTCCCTTTCTTAATTCGTTGATCAAGGATAGCTTTTATTTCAGTCAAATCTATGATCAAACTGCCCAAGGAAAGACTTCCGATTCGGAATTCATGGTGGATAATGGATTATATCCCCTCGCCAGCGGGTCTACGTTTGTGCAAAGGCCTGACAATACCTACCGGGCCCTTTCTCACCTTTTAGATGAACAGGAGGATTACTACACAGCTGTCTTCCATGGAAACGATAAGACCTTCTGGAATCGGGATAAGATGTATGAGGCCCTTGGATATGACCGATTCTTTTCTAAAGAGGAGTATGAAGTGACGGATGATAATTCAGTGAATTATGGTATCAAAGACATCCCGTTCTTTCAGCAGTCCATGGATTATGTAAATGATCTTCCTCAGCCTTTTTATGCCCGGTTCCTCATGCTAACCAATCACTTTCCTTTTCTTCTCGATAAAGAGGATCAATTCATAGAAGAAGCGGATACGAGTGAAGGAGTGGTCAATCGTTATGTGACGACTGTTAGATATGAAGACGAAGCCATCAAGAAACTCATAGAAGATTTCAAGGAGAGGGGACTCTACGATGACACGGTTTTTGTTTTTTACGGTGATCACTATGGAATCTCCGAAAAATATGAAGCAGGTGCATTTGAACTCCTTGGGATGGAGGATTCCGTCATCAACCATATGAAGCTTCAGCAGGTGCCTCTCATCATCCACGTTCCGGGTGAGGAGGGACGAACGATTGATACGTTGGGGGGAGAGATTGATATTAGACCGACGATTCTTCATCTGATGGGAATCGAATCCCAGTCAAATCTGTCGTTCGGGCATAATCTCTTCACCAGGGTGGAAAATCACCCGGTGATCTTTAGGAATGGTGATTTCATCACTGAAAAATTCCTATATAAAAACAGCGTTTGCTACAATAGGGAGTCCGAAGAAAGTGAAGATACGGGCAAATGCGATCCTTATAAAGAAATTGTAAGGAAAGAACTGGGGCTTTCAGATGATATCATTTATGGAGATCTGCTGCGGTTCCTAAAATCGGAATAAACACAAAAGCTCTTTCCATAGCGGAAAGAGCTTTTGACTGTAATTATATTATGTTAACTAAAGGTGTTTTTCATAAGAGATTTGTCGAAAAATGAAGGAATTTCCATGTGTCAGGGAGAATAGATTAATAGAGAACCGCGGCTTGCAGAGCGAGTCCGATACTTTACTGGGAGGTCCTATGGAAAATCAAATAGACTATCTGCCGATTAACCATAAAAAAATTCCGATGAAGGAAATCATCAAGCGGGGAATCTTCATAACCCTTGGAGCCATTATCATGGCCGTAGGGCTGGAAATCTTCCTCGTGCCAAACCAGGTCGTAGACGGAGGAATTGTGGGCATCTCGATAATGCTTGCCCATATAACAGGCTTCAAGCTGGGTCTGTTCATATTCGTCCTGAATATCCCTTTTTTCTTCGTTGGGTACAAACAGATCGGGAAGACGTTTGCCCTTTCCACTTTATACGGCATTGCCGTGTTATCAGCGTTTACCACCTTCCTCCATCCTGTACCCGCCCTGACAAGCGATGTGATGCTCGCTACCTTGTTTGGGGGAGTCGTTCTTGGAATCGGAGTCGGGATGGTCATCCGCTATGGAGGATCCCTCGATGGAACGGAAATCCTCGCCATCCTCTTCACGAAACGATTACCGTTTTCAGTCGGCGAAATTATCATGTTCATCAATCTCTTTATTTTGGCCAGTGCCGGTTTTGTGTTCAGTTGGGATCGGGCCATGTATTCACTGCTTGCGTATTTTGTAGCCTTCAAGATGATTGATATTACCATCAAAGGACTCGATGAGTCTAAATCCGTCTGGATCATTAGTGATAATTATCAAAAAATCGGTGATGCTCTCCTTTCAAGGCTCGGCAGGGGAGTCACCTATCTCGCCGGGGAAGGCGCATTTTCCGGAGACGACAAAAAAGTGATCTTCTGCGTCATCACAAGACTTGAAGAGGCAAAACTGAAAGATATCGTTTCGGAACACGATCCTACCGCGTTCCTTGCCATCGCTGATATCGCAGAAGTAAAGGGTGGAAGATTCAAAAAGAAGGCGATTCATTAATTCACAACTTCGACCAAAATTCTTATTGCCCAGTGCCTCCTAAAATCGTAAACTATATAAGTCTTACTTATTATGTGGTAATAGAGGAGAACTGACATATGGAATGGTTGACGCTGTTGAAAGCACTTATCCTTGGAATGGTCGAGGGATTGACCGAATTTGCACCTGTTTCGTCAACCGGGCACCTGATCGTGGTGGATGACCTGATCATCAAATCACAGGAAATCCTGGGCAAATACCCGGCTAATACATTTAAAGTCGTGGTCCAGCTCGGGTCCATCCTGGCCGTTGTGATCGTATTCAGAGATCGATTCATCGAGATGCTCGGTTTAAGACGAAATAAAGAACGAACACATACATTAAAGCTCAGTCATATCATCGTTGGCCTTCTGCCGGCCATGGTCCTCGGTCTACTATTCGATGACTTTATCGATGAACATTTATTTTCCCTTAAAACGGTTCTCATCGGCCTTGCGGCGGGATCGATCCTGATGATAGCAGCGGACCTGTTTCGCCCCAAGGTTCCCGTTATCGAGACCGTCGACCAGTTGACCTATAAAAAAGCGATCATGGTCGGTCTCATGCAGTGTATCGCCCTTTGGCCTGGATTCTCACGATCGGGTTCAACGATCTCAGCCGGCGTCCTCTTCGGTCTCAGCTACAGGGCAGCATCGGATTTCACGTTCATCATGGCTGTGCCTATCATGGCAGGCGCGAGCGGGATTTCCTTATTGAAGAACTGGATGTATATGACACCGGAATTTGCTCCTTTCCTTATTACAGGGTTCATCAGTGCATTCATCTTCGCCTATTTATCGATCAGATTCTTCTTAACGGTCATCAGCCGGATCAAACTGATCCCCTTCGCCATTTACAGGCTTGTGTTAGTGGCGGTCATCCTGATCTTTTTCATGTGAACTATCGGAAAGCTGCCGTGCATAGGCAGCTTTTTTTCTTTTCAAGTCTGTGTTTTTTACTTTAGCCATCTTTACAGTTGGATTATTTTACCTTAAACTAATCTGATAGATATGGGGGGAAGAGTAATGTTTGAATTTCAGCGCATGACTCAGAGAGAGGCAGAGGAGATCGCCTATACTTGGAAATACGACGGTGTTTTTTCATTTTATGACATGACGGCAGACGAAGAAGATCTGCTCGAATTTATAGATGGAAGCAAAAGGGGAGAGCACGTTTTTTCCTCGTACGTAAAAGGAAAGCTCACAGGTTTTCTCACCTTGGATTTTGTAGAGGGGAATATTGATATTGGTCTCGGACTGAAGCCTGATTGGACAGGGAAAGGGAACGGGCGTGGATTTTTACAGTCCGCCCTTTCGTTCATCCAGTCTCGGTACACGTTCCATGCATTGAGCCTTTCGGTGGCATCATTCAACCAACGGGCCATCTCTCTTTATTCTCATATGGGATTTGTACGGAATGGAACATTTCTACAGGAGACCAATGGAGGAGAGTATGAGTTCATCCGCATGATTCTTCCACCGTTCAACGGAATCGTTGTGACAAGGGCCTTTGACAAGTCAAGGTTGATGGAAATGCAAGAAGTATACCAGTCCGTGGGGTGGAATAAACACTCATTGGACGTAATAGAAGAAATCTATCGACAAAGTAACATTGTATGTATGGTGTATGTGGACGGACGGGTGAGGGGGGTAGGGAGAGCTTTATCAGACGGGGTTTTCAACGCGGCCATCTACGACGTGGTGATCCATAGAGAAGCTCATGGCCAGGGGCTTGGAAAACGCGTAATGGACCATTTACTCGATCGGCTCAAGGGAATTTCATGTGTTCATCTGATTGCGACGACAGGAAATGAAGAATTTTATCAAAAACACGGCCTGTTACCGATGAAAACAGGGATGGCCAGGTACAGAAGTGAGGTACTTGAAAACGAATACCTCATAAAAGAAAAATAAGCACCGCAAAATACGATGCTTATCAAATGATACGATCCTCTTTGGACGGTGGGCTGTTCAATTCCATTTTCTGCAGCTCAAGCTTCATTTTTTCCGTTTCAAGGACAAAGTTCTCGTGTTTCATCTGCTCAAGTTTGAGCTGATCTTCAAGCATTTTTTGTTTATACTTTGTTTGTTTTGTGAAATGATCTGAGATGATCGCAATGATCGGTATGGCGAAAACCATGATTACTGCAATTGTGCCGGTCATGTGTCCATTCCTCCTTAGCTTTTTTATCTGTTAACAAGAGTATAGCAGACAATTCTGTAAAGTAGACAGTGGTTTCATGTATTTCTACGAATCAGAGCCATTCTGAGTTTCATAATTAATCGGATATCCTGAACTTTTGCTGCGGTTTCATGATATGCTAATACTAAAAATGAGAATTGTGAGGGCATTTATGCGATTTAAAAAAATGATACCCAATATGTTTACACTTGGGAATCTGTACTGTGGATTTTTATCGATAGGTTTTGCTGCGAGTGGCCAATTCAAAAATGCTGCCGTCTTGATCATCATCGGAATGATGCTTGACAGCATGGATGGAAGGCTTGCCAGGATGCTCGACGCCGACAGCGAGCTCGGAAAAGAATTGGACTCATTGGCGGATATCGTGACGTTTGGGGTGGCTCCTTCTTTCCTTGTGTATTATACCTCGTTCTACCATTATGGGTTGCTGGGATTCATCGTTGCCGGACTGTTCCCGTTGTTTGGCGGATATCGGCTTGCCCGTTTCAATACCAGTCCAAAGAAAGCATCTCTTCATTATTTTGTCGGGGTTCCGATCACCGCTGCCGGTGGAATCATCGCCATATTGACGTTGTTCGGTTCGATGATACCGAATATCGTCATCACTGTGATCTTCACGGCCATGTGTTTCCTAATGGTGAGCAGGATCCGCATACCGAGTTTAAAAGAGGTTCCTCTGCCAAAGTACGGGACGATTGTAACCGTCTTTTTGGGGGCCATGCTATATGTAATCTATAAAGGTACGTATGAGCAATTCCCCTACCTTATCTATATCGCGACTCCCCTCTACGTCGCCTACCTTGCATACAGATTTGTTAAAAGATGAAAGCAAAAAGAGCATGATCGATGGATCATGCTCTTTTTGCTATAAAAATAGAAACCCAGCGATAATCCCGGCTACTACGATCACCCAAGGAGGGAGCTTCCAAAACATGAGCATACTGAAGAGAATGGCGGCTATGCCGAAATGCAGGGGAGAGGTTATCGTACTTGTCCAGATCGGCTCATAGAAAGCGGAGATCAATATCCCGACGACGCTCGCATTCACTCCCATCAAAACACCGTTCATTCCTGGATTCCTTCTCAGAGCATTCCAGAAAGGAAGAGCGCCGAAGATGAGAAGAAAAGCCGGAAGGAAAATGGCGATTGTCGCTAATAAGGCATATTCCCAGCCGCCGATTGCCCCTCCAAGAAACGCAGCAAAGGTAAACAATGGACCGGGGACGGCCTGGGCAGCACCATACCCCGCTAAAAATTCCTGACCGGATATGATTCCCGTTGGAACCAATTCCTTTTCCAAAAGTGGAAGTACAACGTGCCCACCGCCAAATACCAATGCCCCTGCCCGGTAGAAGCTATCGAATAAGGTCACTGCCATGGTCGAGGTCGCTTCTTTAAGTAGCGGAAGCCCTCCTAATAATCCGAAGAAAAGAACCAGACACACCGAACCGAACGTTTTACTAATGGAAAAGTGTGAGTGGTTTTTCTGTTCGGCCATGTCCTCGTCTTTGCGGAGTAAGAAGAAGCCGCATGCTCCGGCGAGGATGATGACGGTAACTTGAGAAAAGGATGAGCCCCATAATAAGGTGACAAGGAGGGAAAGAAGGGCGATCGCTTTCCTTGTCAAGTCTGGAGTAAGCTTCGATGCCATCCCCAATACAGCATGAGCAACGACAGCTACGGCAACGATTTTCAAGCCGCTTAACCACCCTGCATCACTCACCCCAGTATTTTCAAGAAAGATGGCAAAGAGTGTTAACACGATTACAGAGGGGATAGTGAAGCCGATGAAGGAAATGATTCCCCCCATTTTACCCCCTTTTAAAATACCGATTCCGATCCCAACCTGGCTGCTTGCGGGTCCAGGGAGGAATTGGCAAAGGGCAACCAATTCTGAATACGTTTTTTCATCAATCCACTTCTTTTTCCTTACATACTCTTCATGGAAATAACCCAGATGGGCGATCGGGCCACCAAAAGAAGTCAATCCAAGTCTGGTAGAGACCAGTAATATTTCCATCCAATTCATGAATTTTGATTTCATTTTTCTTATCACCTCGTTAATCCTTTATTTCTTTAAAGAGTTCATAAGCTTTATTCCTTGCTTCATCCAGCACGGTGATTCCTTTAGGGGTAATGCTGTAATATTTTCTTATTTTCCCTTCCACTTTCTTATCCTCACGCTCCAACAATCCATCTTTTTCCATAGAGTGAAAGATAGGATATAAGGTACCCGAACTCATTTGATAGCCATGCTCCTGAAGTTCATGAAGCATCCACGTTCCGTAAATGGGTTCTTCCTTGGCATGGTGAAGAATGTGTATATGAATGAAGCCGAGAAAGAGTTTCCTTAATACGCGATCTTCCAAGCTTTTCACCACCTTACTCTTACCGATATTGAATATCGATATCGGAATTCGATATTGATATCGTAACAGAGGGGAAGGGTGGATATCCATACGCTTCAAGAAACTTTACAAAAACTTAATAATCTGTGTTTTGAATGGGCAGTTGAAAAAAATTCTCTTCCATGACAGATATCCAAGCTATTTTTGTTCGTTTGAATAGAATAATGAAACTGTTTAGTGGGGGATTGTTTATGAAAAATTATGGTGATTTTAAAAACAACCCTTCATGGGATGTGAACGAAAGTTTTGATTATGTGAAATCAACGAATTTAGATCCATATTATGTTCCCACGGGCTGTCCATCTATTTTTCCAAGAAGGTCTTCTTCAGGACCACAGGGACCACAGGGGGCTACAGGAGCACAGGGGCCAGAAGGTGTACAAGGAATTCAAGGGGAAGTCGGAGCCCAAGGGCCACAAGGAGATCAAGGCGCAACTGGGACTCAAGGTCTTCAAGGAGACCAAGGCCCTCAAGGAGCTCAAGGTCCACAAGGTGACCAAGGCGCAACCGGGGCTCAAGGTCCCCAAGGAACACAAGGTCTAACCGGAGCCCAGGGACCACAAGGAGATCAAGGAGTAACCGGAGCTCAAGGTGCTCAAGGTGACCAAGGTGCAACAGGAGCTCAAGGTCCACAAGGAGATCAAGGCCCTCAAGGAACTCAAGGTCTGACCGGAGTCCAAGGTCCACAAGGAGATCAAGGCGCAACAGGAGCTCAAGGTCCACAAGGAGATCAAGGCGCAACAGGAGCTCAGGGCCCACAAGGGGACCAAGGTGCAACAGGAGCTCAAGGTCCACAAGGAGATCAAGGCACAACAGGAGCCCAAGGTCCACAAGGAGATCAAGGCCCTCAAGGAACTCAAGGTCTGACCGGAGCCCAAGGTCCACAAGGAGATCAAGGCCCTCAAGGAACTCAAGGTCTGACCGGAGCCCAAGGTCCACAAGGAGATCAAGGCCCTCAAGGAACTCAAGGTCTGACCGGAGTCCAAGGTCCACAAGGAGATCAAGGCGCAACAGGAGCTCAAGGTCCACAAGGAGATCAAGGCGCAACAGGAGCTCAGGGCCCACAAGGGGACCAAGGTGCAACAGGAGCTCAAGGTCCACAAGGAGATCAAGGCACAACAGGAGCTCAAGGTCCACAAGGAGATCAAGGCCCTCAAGGAACTCAAGGTCTGACCGGAGTCCAAGGTCCACAAGGAGATCAAGGCGCAACAGGAGCCCAAGGTCCACAAGGAGATCAAGGCGCAACCGGGGCTCAAGGTCCACAAGGAGATCAAGGTGCGACCGGAGCTCAAGGACCACAAGGAGATCAGGGTGTAACGGGAGCTCAAGGACCACAAGGAGACCAAGGCGCAACAGGGGCTCAAGGCCCACAAGGAAATCAAGGCGCAACGGGAGCTCAAGGTCCACAAGGAACACAAGGATTAACCGGGGTTCAAGGCCCACAAGGTGACCAAGGCGCAACGGGGGCACAAGGTCCACAAGGGACTCAAGGTGTAACAGGAGCTCAAGGACCGCAAGGAGATCAGGGTGCAACGGGAGCTCAAGGTTCACAAGGGACGCAAGGTGTTACTGGAGTTCAAGGACCACAAGGAGACCAAGGTGTTACTGGAGCTCAAGGACCACAAGGAGACCAAGGTGTTACTGGAGCTCAAGGACCACAAGGGACGCAAGGATTAACCGGGGCACAAGGCCCACAAGGTGACCAAGGCGCAACGGGGGCACAAGGTCCACAAGGTACTCAAGGTGTAACCGGAGCTCAAGGACCGCAAGGAGATCAGGGTGCAACGGGAGCTCAAGGACCACAAGGGACGCAAGGATTAACCGGGGCACAAGGCCCACAAGGAGATCAAGGCGCAACAGGAGCTCAGGGTCCACAAGGGACGCAAGGCGCAACGGGAGCTCAAGGTCCACAAGGGACTCAAGGATTAACCGGGGCACAAGGTCCACAAGGAACCCAGGGTGCAACTGGGACTCAAGGTCTTCAAGGAGACCAAGGCCCTCAAGGAACTCAAGGTCTAACTGGAGCTCAAGGTCCACAAGGAGATCAAGGCGCAACAGGAGCTCAGGGTCCACAAGGGACTCAAGGATTAACAGGAGCTCAGGGTCCACAAGGAGACCAAGGCGCAACCGGGGCTCAAGGACCCCAAGGAACGCAAGGCCAAACCGGAACCCAAGGACCACAAGGTACGCAAGGATTAACGGGAGCCCAGGGACCACAAGGAAATCAAGGCGCAACAGGGGCACAAGGTCCACAAGGTACTCAAGGACCACAAGGTGTGCAGGGCGCACAGGGACCAGCTTTCGCGACAGAAGGTTTTTCGGGCAGAGCGGATGGAATTACGACGGCAGCTTCGCAACAGATTGCGAACTTCTCTGTGGCCGCTCCGTATTACAGTAACGTAAACTTTAATGCCACTACCGGGACATACACAGTACCTGCAACCGGAAGATATTCAATCAAAGCAACCATCAACTATACGACGACGGCAGCCATCTCGGTAACATTGGGTGGTGGAATAAATCCATCATTTGTTGTAAGGAGGATCGCGGACAGTACGACTCTGGTATCAGGACTATTCCCGGTGCTCAATGTGAACATTGCATTGGTGTTGACACTAAGGACCATTCTTGGAAATGGGACTGTAACTTTGGCTGGGGATGTTCAGCTGAATGCAAACGATACAATTGGATTGTTTTATGTATCCGACGGTCTCACAGTCAACTTGAATCTCGGTGCTGGCCAAGGAATTGTGTGGTCGGTATATCGAATCGCATAACGTAGAGAGGATACGAATAAAGCCCCTACCTGTAGGTAGGGGCTTTATTAGGTCCATGGGATGGAATGATCAAGATTAGCTAGTTCTTTCTTCTCTTTTCTATATTCGTTCAACATATTGGCAAAAAATAGACGATAATAGTAAGTGGACAGAATATTTAGAAAAAGGAGTGAGGAAGTTGAAAAGGAAGATTAGTTATTCCTGTTTATTTCTAATGTTACTGTTTCCTTCTTGGACGTTGGCGGGTGATTTTGGTAAAGATGATCCTTCTGGAAATCCCGGTGAGTGGTATGTCGGGACGAATCCAGCCGCAGCCAAGCAGCCAATTTTGTTTGTGCATGGTTTGAATAGTTCATCGAATACTTGGTGGAATGAAAATGATATGTATAATGTTGCTTATCGCAGTGGCTATAAGACCGCATTCATTGATTTATATCCACAAAAGGATATGTGGGCAAATGGTGCATTGTTGGCTGCGAAATTAAAGGAAATCCATGATTATTTTGGGGGAAAAGTGGTGGTGGTTGCTCATAGTAAAGGAGGGATCGATACTCAATCTGCTCTCGTCCACTATGGGGCTGACCGTTATGTTTCCAAAGTGATTACGCTATCGAGCCCCCATCATGGGTCACAGCTGGCAGATTTAGCCTACAGCAACTGGGCCGGCTGGCTGGCTGCCATAATCGGAAGCAAAAATGAGGCGACCGCATCTTTACAAACCGGATATATGAGTCAGTTCAGGTCGCAAACTGACGGAAGTAGTGGGATGATCCCTTTTTATACGATGGGTGGTACTTCCTGGGGAGGATTCGGCGGATCTCTGTACTGGGGAGGACTTTACCTTTCGGGATATGGAAGCAACGATGGAGCTGTGACCATAGCAAGTTCTCGATTGCCAAATGCACAGGAGGTGGCAATCGGAAAGTGGGATCATAAAACCGTCAAAGAGGGATCTTCTACATTTTCTATTTTTCAATCATTATTATCTTCTTCCCCCACACATGATGTGGGATCCAGGAAGGAATCGGCTCTCAAGGCCAACACGTCATCCTTCATCCGCGGAGGTGAGTACACAAAGCATTCGAAGGAATCCTTTTGGGTAGAGGTCGGTGCAGAACGGATTAATATTGACTGGTTGGCAACGAACGTAATTGAGGATGTTTATCTTACAAGTCCAGATGGAGAAGTAACCGAATTGAAACCGTCAGGAAAGGATCAGGGAAGTTACTTCAACGGGGCTATTCATCACGTGGGCACGGTAGAAACCCCTATTGAAGGCGAGTGGAAGGTGTCATCATTATCAAAAAAACCGGGAGCGTATTTATTGAATGTTGGATTCACAAGTCCACTGAATGATGACTTGGGGGTAACAACGACGGAGAAGGGAGTAAGCATTCAATCGAATATGATCAGTGGTGTCACCCAGCATACAATGTTTGAGTTCTATCCGAAGGGGAAAGCGGTGTCTCAGTCTGTCAAAGGGATTGGGGCAATGTTAAATGCAGGAGAAGGAACTTATAACCTGACAACGGATATTGAGTCTGATTATAAAGGGAAACCGTTCAATAGAACCATCATCCAGAGTGTGTACCTGAACCAAAACGGCCAAATCGTAAAACAGTAGTGAACGCAATGAAAGAGCCCACCGCGAACGGTGGGCTCTTGTTTATCTTTTAGTATCGTACAGCTTTGTTTGAGTTGATTTTACCATACTTGAAGTTTGTTCCAGTGCCAGAGATCTTATCAGCGGTTTGTTCAATGGCCTGGCGGATCTGTACGTTATTCTTTCCTTGGCTAGCCAACAAAGCAGCCAAGCCGGCTACGTGAGGAGAGGCCATGGACGTACCTGACATATAGGAATAGCCATTATTCGGAACGGTTGATGCTATGTTCACACCTGGTGCAGTGACATCCACCCAAGTCCCGTAGTTGGAGAATGAGGCTTTTCGGTCACTGGAGTCAATGGCGCCTACTGCAATGGCATTAGGGTAAGAAGCTGGCTGGAATGTACGGGATACATTGTCGTTACCGGCAGCGGCAACGACTACAGCTCCTTTGTTCCAAGCATAATCGACGGCACTTTTAAGAGTTGTGGAGTTGCATTCGCATCCAAGGGAGAGGTTGAGTACCTTTGCTCCTTGATCAGCAGCATAGCGGATTCCTGAGGCAATGCTGTCGAGTGAACCACTTCCATTGGCATCAAGTACGCGCACTGCAAGGATCTTCGTATCAGGAGCCATTCCGGCTACGCCAATTCCATTGTTCGTATCGGCAGCAACAGTACCGGCTACGTGAGTTCCATGACCGTTTAGATCCATTGGGTTATTGTCTCTATCGATGAAGTCATATCCTTTGATCACCTTCCTGGCAAGATCAGGGTGATTATAATCTACCCCAGAATCAAGCACAGCCACCGTTTGAGTGCTGCTTCCACGGGTTACATCCCAGGCAGCTGGGGTTGAAGTGTTTTGTGGTCCATACTGGTACGTAGAATAGTAAGGATCATTCGGTGTCCATGTCGCTTGGAATGTATAGTTTGGTTCAGCGTATTCTACATTTGGGTTGTTTTCCAGGGCCTTTACAGCCTGATCGACGTCCACTACTTCCAATACCTGAAATGGATCTTTCGCAGATGCTTTCTGTTCATTTGCTTTTGCTTTATTCAAAGCAGATCCTTGTGCCTTTTCGGAAACACCATCCTTGAATTTCACAATGACTTCACCGGATTCGAAAGCATCTTTGTCCACTGTTTTATTGACAGGTTGGAACGGTTTCGGTGCTTCCTTGGCAAGTGAACTACCTCCGAAGGCAGGGAATAAAGCAAGGGAAGTTGCTAAGGATAAAGCGGCTATTTTTTTGAACTTCATAAAAGCATTCCTCCATTTTCTATTTTTTTATGACGACAAATTAGCAGGTCGATCCTCCCTTCAGAAATCGAGATGAACAAAGGCCGTTGTGTTAAATGATAGATATGTAGGTGACCCTTATTACCTAGGATTCTAGCAGGTTGCGACAAATTACTGAATAGTATAAATTTTATATTGAAAACTGAATAACCTCTCATTTATTGAAAGATTCAACAAAATGACCGCTTGGTATGAAATGTTTCATGATTGGGGGCCGTGACAAGACTAATATGATAGGTGAATGGTCACTTATTTTCTCAAATAGAAGGTTGAACATAATAGAAGTCGATTGTTATTATAATATTATTATGTAAACCACATAAAATTTATTATAGAAATTATACTGCCTGTATCAGTATACTGAAAGCAGGAGGTGATCGTATGGAAATCCGTTTTCCAAAATCCGCAGCATCTCATGCAAAGCCTGTATGATTCGGCGATCCTTTGCATGGGGTGGTAGATGAAATCGCCATTCATATGTCGGCTTTGTACCTTATTGATCCAACAACGATAAGGAGCTGACACGGATGAAAACAGTCAAACAAATTCCGGATTATCTAATGAGAGAATTACAGAACTATGTTCAGGGACAAAGCATTTATATCCCTAAACGAAAAGAAGAATATGATGCCTGGGGCTCTAAATCAGGTGGAAGGGAAGCGCTCCAACGGAGAAATCACTCAATAGTAGAAGCATTTACAGCCGGAGAATCAATTGCTTCCATTTCAGATAGGTATTACTTATCCATCGAGACGATAAAGAAAATCGTTTATGGAAAACGCTGAGGCGGTCCATGGAAGATAGATCAGGAAAATCAATCATTCAAAAGAAAACAGCTTGCTTTGACCAATCATGTCAAAGCGAGTTTTTTTTACAAATGAGAATAGTCATATGAAAAACAACCCTTTTTCCTAACCGGGGAAGTTAGATCATCTCCTTTCTTTCTTATCGTTCATGAAAGGTGGAGTTCTTTCTAACGTTGTTCTCTACCTATGAACAAATGAATGAATGCGTTATAGTAGAACTGAAATGAGGTAAGGAGAGATCGTAATGGAGCGCTTTATACGAAATGATCAATATAATGAAATATCGAATCAAGCCCAAATCTTGCTGAATGGATATTCAACTGTGAATGATCTGAACGTACTGCATGCACTGAGGGGATTAGTGAAAGATAAAGTGAACGGGTTGTTTACCGATCTGACAGTTTCTCAGGAGGAGATGCTTTCCAAAGTCGAGGAGGTGAAGGATTCTGAACAGGCAGAGGACTTCCTTTTAGGACTTGAACCATATATTCTTCCGTTTCCACCGATGACCGAGGCGAAACTGAAGAAGTTGTTTCCAAAAGTGAAGAAGCTGAAGATGCCGGATCTTTCAGAGTTGAACGAAACGAATCTCACTTATCTCGGCTGGAATGATTACGGTCAGGAACGCAAATACTTGGTGGTCGAACGAGACGGGAAGTTGACAGGTTTAAAAGGCAGATTCACTCCTTCTAATAAAAAGGGGATCTGTGCCATCTGTCATTCATTCAGTGAAATCGGAATGTTCATGTCAGAATCAAAAAAATCCCAGCAAGGAACCTATGTGAATAGGGGTAATTATATTTGTCAGGATAGCGTGGTGTGCAATACCCAAGTGAAAAGTCTTGAAAGGCTACACGATTTTCAAGAAAGAATGAAGTCGTAATCCAAAGGAACAGTGTATAAATCCCTTGAAACATTACGATACTTTCAGTAGTATAGATAAGTAGAAAATCGTATTGTTTCGAAATGAGGGTATAAAAATGGAGAAAACATCCATATACGGATTAACGATAGATCAGCTCACAGATTGGCTAGTTGAGCACGGCCAGAAGAAATTCCGTGCTGCTCAAGTCTGGGACTGGTTATATAAGAAGAGAGTAACGGACTTCTCTCAAATGAAAAACCTGAATAGTGCCTGTGTAGAACTGTTGGACAACCATTTCCACATCCAAACTCTTCAACAGGAAATTAAGCAGGAGTCCAAGGACGGAACGATCAAATTCCTTTTCAAACTTCAGGATGGAAACCTGATTGAGACCGTTCTTATGCGTTTTAATTACGGACTTAGCGTCTGTGTGACCACTCAGGTGGGTTGTAACATCGGTTGTACGTTCTGTGCAAGTGGATTGTTGAAGAAAAATCGCGATCTCTCAAGCGGTGAAATTGTGGAACAGATCATGAATGTACAGCATCATCTTGACGCGGCCGGCAAGGACGAGAGGGTCAGTCACATCGTGGTTATGGGAATAGGCGAGCCATTTGATAACTATGATAATATGATGGACTTCTTCCGTGTCGTGAATGACCAGAAGGGCCTATCCATCGGTGCACGCCATATTACCGTATCAACAAGTGGTTTAGCCGATAAGATTTACAAGTTCGCCGACGAAAATATCCAGATCAACCTGGCTGTTTCCCTTCATGCGCCGAACAACGAGCTACGGACCAGGATCATGAAGATCAACCGTGCTTATCCACTTGAGAAATTGATGCCGGCGATTGATTATTACCTGGAGAAAACGAACAGGAGGATTACGTTTGAGTACATCCTCTTGAGTGATGTGAATGATCATGTGGAAGAAGCGAAGCAACTTGCCAAGCTTCTGAAGGACAAGCGACATCTATCGTACGTCAATCTGATTCCATATAACCCCGTTGATGAGCATAATCAATATCAAAGGAGTACGAAGGATGCCATCGTGAAGTTCTACGGAACTCTCCTGGATAATGGGATCAACTGCGGTGTGCGTGTGGAACAAGGTTCAGATATCGATGCTGCCTGCGGTCAACTTCGCAGTAAACAAATTAAGAAAGCCATGGCATAATAGAAGGCCTGCCGTGACAAACACAATACATGACCGGACGATCAATCGATGCACATCGAGATCGTCCGGTTTTTATTTTTTGTCATGTGATTTTACTAGAGACTGTTGTTGCACAAACCTCATCATTAAACGAGAAGACAATTGATATATCAATGATTGATTAATTGGATGAAACTTATTAGTTGACGCATCAAATGTATCGTAGTATGATCTTGCTTGTAACCTTTTAAAACAAGATTTTAAAGAGATTACACGTTATGATTGACGGGTCATGTAATATGGGCTGCATCCTTGACAGTCAGGTCGCTTTATAGTATATTAATTGATGTATCAACTATTGAGTGATCAATTGTTAAAGGAGGGGGATGCTTTGCCGAATCACTGTTCAGAAGAAGGTAAGATCATCTATCAGCTGAATGACATCTATAAATTAATGAGTCCCAAGTTCGAACGCTGTACCGGTATCAGTCAATCACGTCTCGAGCTTCTCCATAAATTATTTGATGTTGACGAAATCAGTCAGACCCAATTACAAAAAGAGGTTTGTATAGATGGCGCAGCCGTTACAAGACATTTGAAACAGCTCGAAGCACAAGGCATGGTATCTCGCAGGAAGAATCCTGCAGATAATCGTTTTACATTCGTCCGCCTGACGAAAGAGGGAAGAGAAAAAATCGATTCCTTTAAACGTGAGAAAGAACAATTCATCAGTAGGGTCCTTGACGGTTTTTCAGAGGCTGAGATGAAGGAGCTTTCCTCCAATCTTTCTAGGATCCAGGACAACGTCAATAAAATCAACTATTAAGAAAAGGGGAATACCATCATGAATTCCGTTCGCAACAACGACTTCCAAGACCTCATTACCGGACGCCGTTCCATCCGGAACTACGATCCGAGTGTGAAAATCAGCAAAGAAGAAATGAAGGAGATCTTGACTGAAGCAACACTTGCTCCGTCTTCTGTGAACCTTCAACCATGGCGCTTCCTTGTCATCGATAGTGAAGAAGGAAAAGCCACTCTTGCACCACTTGCAAAATTCAACCAAACACAGGTTAATACATCTTCAGCTGTCATTGCCGTATTCGTGGATATGAACAGCCTTGACTACACAGACCGTATCTATAACGATGCTGTGGAAAAAGGCCTTATGCCTGCAGACGTGAGAGACAGACAGATTCCTGCAATCAAAGGGATGCTAAGCCAGGTTCCTACACAGGAAATGCGTGAAATGAATCTGATCGATGCAGGTCTTGTATCCATGCAACTGATGCTTGCAGCACGTCACCACGGATATGATACAAATCCAATCGGTGGGTATGAAAAAGATCAAATTGCCGAAGTCTATGGAATGGATAAAGAACGCTACTATCCAGTTATGTTGATTTCAATCGGTAAAGCTGCAGACGCTGGTTACCAGTCTGTCCGCCTTCCAATCGATGAAATCACAGAATGGAAATAATCCAATCCGACCATCACTGAATGTATTAAACCAACAAAGAAGAGGAGAATGATCCATGATTATTACACACGCTGAACTACAAGTGAACCCTGCAAAAGAAGAAGAATTCCTGGCTGAGATCCGTACGCTGATCGCTGCTTCTAAACAAGAAGAAGGAAACGTGGACTACTCGCTTAAACGCGATGTTGAAAACCCGAATCATTTCACTATGATTGAAATGTGGAAGGATATGGACGCAGTCCAAAGCCATAACAATAGCGAGCACTTCAAGGCATTTGGTGCTAAAGCCCAGGCATTCCTTGCCGGCCCTCTTGCAGTGCGCATGTTCGAAGGACAAGAATTGAAGCTTTCTTAATCAATGAACCGATAAGAAGCAGTTCCTCTTGGAGCTGCTTTTTTTATTGGGAAAATGGAGGATAAGGATATGGAAAATTTAATGAAATATTTTGATCTGTTCGATCAATCCAGAACAAGTGAAAAAGCGTTTGAGGAGTTGAGCAGCCTATTCACAGAGGACATGACGTTTGTATTGAATGGACATGAAAAACACGGCATCGATCAATGGAATCAATTCGTAAAGATGGTGTTCCAGGAAAATGTCGACCTCAAGCATATGTTTGAAGGCTGGGTATATGATGAGAAAGAAGATCTTTATGTAACACCATGGGCAGTCTGCGGAAAACGCAAATCGGGGGAAGTCTACACCCAGACAGGGAAAGATTTTGCCAAACTAGATGCATCAGGAAAAATCACTTATCTGGCTAATGTGCCTGACAATACCGACATGTTTTCTGATTATAAGAAGTAATGCGGTATTGATTGACACCTTCTGAAATAAGAAGGTGTTTTTTAATGAATAAACAAAAATTTTTGTTGTGTCATGTACAATACTATTTCAAGTAGAAGTTGATGAGTATGAGCAGGCATTATGGTCAAGCAGCGGGCATCGCTGTTTTTTTTTTTTTTCGAAAATCTTTTTACGAAATGGGTATTCATACAGACAATGGACGCTTGTCCTGCTTATACTATCTTAGACCCAGAGAAAGAGAGGAGGATACAGATTATGTATAAAGGAAATAAAGGAGTTCAAGGTGCCCAAAGCGGGCAACAGCCGATGAACTGCGGGTATCCGCAGGTTTCTCCAGCCCAAACCAAACCGACACAAATGATGCCGGCTCAGACCAGCCCAACAAAACAATTCACCGAAAACGTTAATCAGGAAGTCCAAATCCCTATGGTTCATCCAAGCCACACCACTCAGGTGAATCACACTCATTATAAATATGTACACTCTTATCCACACACACAATCGGTGGTCAATTCCGTTTCGGAAGAACATGTATGCGCAGAGCCGCAACAACAGATGCCGATGCATCACTGCCCACCACCTTGCCCGCCTCGTCCGTGCCCACCACGTCCATGTTGCAGGCCAAGACCAGGATATTTCTGGTGATAAGGAATGGTGTCCTTTAAGGACACCATTTTTTTGTGGGTAGGTTCCGTTCCAAGCCGATAGTTGGTATCATGAGGAGTAGAATGTTGAAAGGAATCGAGATATGTACAGACTGACAGACCGCATGATCAAAGATCGATGCGGAGATCAATCATATAAAAAAGGACAAGAGTATGTGAGGCGCAATCGTGTACACATCCTTTCTAAACGGGATGAACATGTGAGCGCAACGGTGAAGGGCGATGAAGACTTCTCTGTGACGATCAACCTGAGCGATGATCGAGCCTCCTGTTCATGTCCCAAACTGGCATCATTCAAGAAGGAATGCCAGCATATTGCAGCGGTGTGGCTGGCTTTGAAAGATGAGGCTGCCGCAGATGGACTAATCGCACTCTTCAATGAGGAAAAAAGCGTCCCTACTGTAAAAGCGCATTTCGAAACCAGGGATGTCCTGCACCTTCACTGGCTCCTAAGGTACGAAGAAACCATGTATCTGTATCTTATTATAGAAGGAAGGGAAATTCTTGACATCCATGGCTTCACTGAAGCGGTTAAAGAAGGGAAGCGTTACAGGATTTCCAACGATTTCGATTATCTTCCATCCTCCCATTGTCTTCAGCTTGAGGACATGCAGCTGTTGGATTGTCTAGAGCATAGTAGGGAAGGACATCCGGATACGGGATCACTTATTATTTCGCCTTCTGCATGGAGGGGCATTCAACCTCTCCTTACGTACGTTAAGGCTTCCTTCGAATATCCAACGGGGGAGCGGACAGGATTTACTGTCTCCAAAGACATGCCGGACATAGGCTTTCATTTTGATCATACAGAACAAGGTTTTACCTTGCATATCAAGGGTGTCCGAGATCTACAGGTCATTCCTCCCTATGAATTGGTCATGGATGACGGGATCTTCAGGACATTGCCTGCACCCAATGGGCGCAAACTGATAGAGATGAAAAAGTTGCTTACGTCATCTTCTGATGTGATCAGGATTCCCCACACTCAGATCAATCTGTTTGTTGAAAAGGTGGCAGTAGGGTTAAAAGACCTGGGGGAAGTTACATTCTCTGAAACGATGATGACGTTGATCACCCACACCCCACTGGAAGCGAAGCTTTACCTTGATCGGGTAGGGAACAGGCTGTTGGCCGGGTTGGAATTTCAATATGGGCATCTCTCAATCAATCCGCTTGCCTCTGTTCAGGACGATGGACAATTCCTGAGGGATCGTGTCCAGGAGCAGCTTATTCTCGAAAAAATCGATCAGATTCCTTTCACCCGCACGGAAGAAGGCTTATACCTTCAAAATGAAGAATTGGAATTTGATTTTTTGACCTACGGGGTGAATGACCTCAAAGGGTACATGAACATATATGCGACGACTGCCGTCCGCAATCGTCTATATAAACGCAAGGCCTTGCCTAGACTTCGAGTGAAGGTGAATAAGGAAAGGGGCAACTGGCTTCATTTTTCATTCGATATGAATGGGATTCCGCAGAAACAGATTGAAGGGATATTGCAGGCATTGGAAGAAAAACGCACCTATTATCCAATGGGTGACGGGTCGTTGTTATCGTTGAAAACGAAAGAAATTCGAGATATGGAGAAATTTCTTCACACCGTCGAGGCCGATCGCCATGACCTTCTGAATGGAATGGGTGTAGTCGTCTCGCCAACTTCCGAGCTTCTTGATCTCGTTGAAGATAGTGACCTTTATCATCTAGATGAATCATATGCTGAATTCATTAAGGGGATCCATCATCCTGAAACATTGCATTATCCTGTTCCACAAGAATTAAAAGGGGTTTTGATGCCCTATCAGGAGACAGGATACTCTTGGCTGAAATATTTAGCTTCATTCCGTTTTGGTGGATTGCTGGCTGATGATATGGGACTCGGAAAAACCCTGCAGGCCATCGCCTATATCCTCTCTGAAAAAGCAGAAATCAATGATTCCGAAGATCCGATCCTGGTAGTATGCCCCTCTTCTGTGGTACATAATTGGCAAAGGGAATTGGAGAAATTCGCCCCGGTTTTGAGGGTGCGGGTGATCGAAGGGACCTCAACAAAACGGAAAAATCTCATGCTGGATACTGGGGCAGATGTATGGATTACATCTTATCCCCTCATACGAATGGATTATCGGCAATATGAAAACGTGAAATTTCATACGGTATTTTTGGATGAAGCCCAAGCCTTTAAAAATCCATACACACAGACCAGCAGGGCGGTGAAGAAAATCCGTTCTAAGAGGATCTTCGCTATGACGGGTACACCCATTGAAAATACATTGGAGGAATTATGGTCGATTTTTCACGTGATTTCGCCAGGTGTACTAGGGGGGATCACAGATTTCAGCCATCTTCAGCCTAAAGAAGCTTCAAGGAAGGTGCGCCCGTTCATTTTGAGGCGTGTGAAAAAGGATGTGCTGACACAGTTGCCCGAAAAGCATGAGTCGGTAGAAATGATTGACCTCTTACCTGAACAAAAGGCATTGTATGCTTCCTATCTTGCGAAACTCAAGCATGATGAATGGAAGCATCTCGATCGCCATACACTGGATAAGAATCGCATCAAAATCCTTGCGGGTCTTACAAGGCTCCGCCAACTCTGCTGTCATCCCGCTCTTTTTGTAGAGGGCTATCAAGGAGGATCTGCTAAACTCCTTCATCTTCTTGCACTGATAAAGGATGCCAAATCGGAAGGGAGAAGGGTCCTCATTTTTTCCCAATTTACAAGTATGCTGAAAATCATTGGTGGCGAGTTGCTTAAACAGGGCACGCCGTATTTCTATCTTAGCGGTGAAACCGATTCACTTGAAAGGGTGGATCTATGCAGGCGTTTTAATGAGGGAGAACGTGATTTCTTCTTGATTTCCTTGAAAGCAGGAGGAACAGGCTTGAATCTACAAGGGGCAGATACCGTCATCTTGTATGATGCGTGGTGGAATCCGGCTGTGGAGAATCAAGCAACGGACCGCGCCCATCGAATGGGACAAACGAAAGAAGTCCAGGTGATTAAATTGTTATCAAAAGGCACAATTGAAGCGAAGATGAATGAGCTTCAGCTGAAAAAGAAGGCGTTATACCACGAGGTGATTGATCAAGATTACCACTGGAGTGTAGAGGACTTGAAAATTTTGATGGAAGAGTGAAAGAGGCTGGGACAAAAGTGTTTTAGTCATAGTAAAACCCGAATTCTTTTGCTCACGATAAGACAAATGAATTCGGGTTTCTTTCATGAACATGACCATTTCACTGTTTCCAACGGGAAGAGTAGCTTATGTGAGAACCCGAAGGCAGGCCGAGGAGGCTCTCACGGGCTATCAGCGGAAAGGGGGGGCTTACACGGAAAACTTGAGCGGTATAAAGAATCTTTACTGATACTGTTCGCCATGAAATGGTCCATTTTTCGTTTTGTCCCAACCTTTTCCTGAATCAGCTCAGCTCTGCTTTCAATTCGCGAATCTGATCGATATGCCGTTTTTCGTGATACCCGATAAAGGGAACCCACTGATCCAATCGTACCATTCCGAATACAGGATGGGGATTTCCCTTTGATTTCAATTCATCCTCAGAGGTTGTTGTGAGAAAATGAAGTAGGTCTTTGCGCGAGTTTTTAAGTTTTTCTCTCATCTCGTCGAGCGTCTTCTTTTCATCGGCAGGTTCGACGTATGAAGGAGCTTGCACTTTTCTTGAGCGGTCGACGGTAAGGTTTACCGGCTTATCGTCAATCATGCTGGTTTCACCGTGTTCTAGTGTTTTAATCATGGAGGCCGTGACAGCCTTTTCCATTAAATATAAATGGTCGACAACCTGCATGATTGTCCAGCGATTTGGATGAAGGCTTTGATTGAGCTTTTCATCTGAAAGGTTTTGTAGTTCATCGAATAGTTCTTTGCGTGTATCTTCAATCAATGTGATCGATTCTTTCATTGTTCTACCTCCTACATGTTTCTTTCATTGTAGTCGTTCAACTCTTATCCGTACAGTAAATGGGTTTCAGAGGGGTTCTTGGGGGTATTGTATGATATGAATGGAGATTATGCTGAAGGGGTGGAGGGATGGATACGATCAAGAACGACATTGAACAATGGATTGCTGAACACTTTTCCGGGGAAGATGTTATCATCGAAGAATATCCTTATCTTCCCCACGGCAAAAAAATAAATGAACCTTTAAAAGATGATTACGTGATCATTTATTATCATGCTCGTTATGACAGGGTGAATTTTTACTTTAAGCCGAACTGAACATGGATCTTTACTGGCTGCGTTGAATGATTTCCATTCAACGCAGCCAGTTTTTTTTAGGTATGGGCAAAGGTCTAATCAGATGTAGCGTGGGATGAATAGGATGTAAAAACTTGTCCGGAATGAGGAGGATTTTTCATGCAGCCCTTGGTTTCAATCATCATCCCTTTTTATAACTGTGCGTTCGTCGACCAAGCCATCGAGAGCGCCCTTCAACAGTCATACCCGAACATCGAAGTTATACTGGTGGACGACGGATCCGATCGGGAAGTAGAAAGGATTCATCCTTATCTGTCTTCGATTCACTATGTGAGGAAAGCAAATGGAGGGACAGCATCTGCCATTAACACGGGCATCCAACATTCAAATGGGGAGTATATCGCCTGGCTGAGTTCGGATGATGTCTTCCTGCCACACAAAGTAGAACAACAAATCCACTTCATGAAGAAACATCATGCGAAGGCAAGCTTTACCAACTATGATTATATCGGACCTGATAATAATCTTCTAATCCCTAAATGCGGTGGACAGTTCCAGCACGCAGAGGAAGTATATCGATCATTTTTGACATCCAACCCGATAAACGGGTGCACCGTTATCTTGCACAGGGAAATCTTTAATCGAGTAGGGTATTTTTCTACGGAGTTCAACTATACTCAAGATTATGAAATGTGGTATCGCATCTTACTAAAAGGCATTCCATTTTACTATCTTGACCAAGTCTTATTGAACTATCGTGCGCACCCCAATCAAGGTACAAGTAAGAACCAGGAAGGAATTAAGAAAGAAACCTATATGATTAAACATCACTATATACCTAAGATTGAAAACTTCCTCAACTTTCAAGGGAACAGGCTAAAGCGAGTAGTGTTCGAATGAAGACAGACCTAAACATGAAAGGTGGATCCGCATGAAGATCTTATTGGTGTCTTACTACCCCCTTCCTTACGCTGGGGGAATATGGACCGTTGTATCGAATCTTCAACAAAAGCTACTTTCCCTTGGTCACCAAGTTGATCTATTTTCACAGCGCCCCGACTTGAGTGGGTATCGTATGCATCATCTGGATCACGGGATGATGCTGGAGGCGATGCGCCCGAAGATTATGGCCAGAATGAACGTAGAATGCCCGTATCACCATCAGCATTCAATCATTCAAAAGGCAGAGATCTATCGTCTTAATTTTGAAATGACATTAAGGGAATATGGATTGGAGTCATACGATATCATTCATGCACAAGATGTCACCGCGGCTCAAATCATCGGTACTATGAAGCCTGGGCATATCCCTTTGGTCACAAGTGCGCATGGAAGTCTCACAAAGGAGATATTCCTCGTATTAAAATCCGTTTATCCCCAGCTATCCGAACATTCAATCCTGACAGGACGCGACTTCAAGTATTATCAAAAACTTGAAGAGCAGGGATATAAGGGAAGCAAGTATATTCACACCCAATCAAGGTGGATGAAGTCTCAAATCGAAGCCGATTTTCGGGTGCCTCCTTCAAAGGTCATTTCGTACCCGCTTGGAATCCATAACAAGCAAATCGGCACACCGGTATCAAAGAGGGGTCAAAAAAAGATACTCATCTTCTCTGGAAGGGTCATCTATCTTAAGGGAATTACCTTTCTGCTTGAAGCCCTATCGCAGGTGAACATGGTCCGGGAAGACTGGGATTGCCTAATTGTCGGAGATGGTGATTACCTACCGGAAGCAAAGGCGTTAGCAAGACGGCTTCAGTTGAATGACCGCGTGTCATTCCTCGGACACCTGCAGAGCATGGAATCCATCCTTGCTCAAGGTGATGTGCTCATCCAGCCGAGTCTTCAGGATACTCAGCCCCTTTCGGTTGTAGAAGGGCAGTTAGCCGGATTGCCGGCGATTGTCAGCGATGCTGCGGGACTTCCAGAGATGATTCAGAATGGATTGAACGGCTTGATTGTTCCCACAGGAGATGTGAGATCATTAAAAAATGCAATAGTGGAATTGCTGAATGATGATGACCGACGCTGCAGGATGGGGCATGCGGCGGTTGCATGGGCCAATGAACGCTGGACATTGGATGCCATGGTTTCCCAGACGCTGGCTCTTTATAAGATGGCTCTGTCATGATCATGGGGCAATGTCTCAAACGGTATGGAACAAGGAATAATGAGGCGATTCTTTATAGGATTCCTGTATATGCCGATCAAGTGGAAGATGAACGTCATGCGTAAATTAATTATTTTTGCCATCGTCGGTTTTTTTGCACAGCTTGTCGACGGCTCCTTGGGTATGGCCTTCGGACTGACGTCTTCCACACTGCTCCTGGCTTATGGAGTTGCACCGGCTATTGCATCTGCTTCCATCCATATGTCTGAGATTGCAACGACTGCTGCGTCGGGGATGGCACACTGGAAGTTCGGAAATGTCAACAAGCGCATGGCCTTGCTCCTTATGATTCCGGGAAGTATCAGTGCCTTCATCGGGGCGGCATTTTTAAGCAGTATCCCCGGAGAGGCGGTTAGACCTTATATATCTTCCTTCTTATTATTATTGGGGTTGTATATTTTCATCCGCTTCCTTTTTTGGCCTTCTTCGTCTGGTGATGAGCATGACGTGAAACCCGCTGCTTATGTGCGAAAAAGGATTTTATTGCCTCTTGGAGCCACGGCTGGCTTTTTTGACGCAATAGGAGGTGGTGGGTGGGGACCTATCAATACACCCGTTCTATTATCCAGGAAGGAGGCAGTGCCAAGGGAGGTAATCGGTACTGTGGACACGAGTGAGTTCGCTGTGACGTTATCTGCTACACTCGGATTTATTCTGTTCCTGGGATGGGGGAATTTTGATTGGCAGTGGGTGGCGGCATTCGTTATAGGAGGCGTAGCAGCAGCACCTATTGCTGCACTGTTGGTCAAGAAACTTCCTTCATTTCTCCTGGGTGTGCTTGTAGGCGGATTCATTATTCTTACCAACTCCTATACGTTACTCACTGCGTTTAACCAACCAAGTACCTTAATCCTGGTGGTATGCTCAGTCATCTTGTTTATGTGGATCCTCGGGGTTATCTACAGTATGAAGGGGAAAAGACTTAAAAAGAATAGATAAAAAGAAACGACTTTGCTCATGAGTGAGCAAAGTGGTTGACATATGACACGATGTCACATAAAGTGGATAAGGTTCCATGTGACATCGTGTCATTTTGTATTGGGGAATCGCTGAAGGATTTTTGTCTTTATTTTATAGCAATGCGGGTATAGACCATTGAAGTTTTCTTCCTGGCATACATCCGTCACAGAGGGAGTGTCCGAATTGCCCAAACCGACTTTTTTTAATTTGCGTGAAGAGAAACGGAGCAGATTGATCGATGCTGCTCGTGAAGAGTTTTCCCGAGTATCCCTTTATGAAGCATCCATTTCAAATATCCTGAAAATGGCGGGGATACCGAGGGGGAGTTTTTATCAGTATTTCGAGGACAAGGAAGACGCATTCTTCTACCTGGTAGGAGAACATGCAAGGGAGAGGTTTGAACACTTCACCTCCTTATTGCGTGAACATAATGGCGACCTTTTTGAAGCAAGCAGGGAACTATTTAGAATGGTCCTGCAGCATTCTAGGGCAAGTGACCAAAACCGTTTCATGCGGAATGTCCTCCTGAATATGAATTATAAAATTGAAAAGACCTTCACCCAGCATTTGACCAAAGAAACGTTGGATCAGCGCTATGCAGAAGTGTATCATCTGATTGATCGAAGTCTTCTCAACATCCAAACAAGGGAGGATCTGTATCATCTCCTCCAGATCAACACCGCGATCACATTCCATAACCTCGTTAAAAGCATATCGGATGAACTTACTGTAAAGGAAGCGCTGAATAAATATGATAGGGAGATCCACATGATAAGGAAAGGGGTTTCCATGTGAAGGATCTTCTGTGAAATAAGACCAGAAGATAGAAGGGAGAATGAAAAATGGAGGATTCGCAACAAACACAAACATTCAACAAAACACCACTGCTTATCGTATTGATCTCCGGTGCGTTTGCCGCCATTCTCAATCAAACGTTATTAGGTACGGCATTGCCCCATATCATGAAAGACCTGAACCTTGATGAAAGTACAGCGCAATGGCTGACATCGATCTTTATGCTGGTCAACGGGATCATGATCCCGGTTACGGCATTTTTGATTGGCCGTTTTACGACGCGGGCTTTATTCCTCAGTGCCATGGGCCTCTTCGCGGTTGGGACAGCTATCTGTGCTGTCGCACCTTCGTTCGGCTTTTTAATGGTAGGAAGAATCATACAGGCCTCTGGTGCAGGAATCATCATTCCGCTGATGCAGACCATCCTGTTCATGATTTATCCAGTAGAAAAAAGGGGAGCGGCCATGGGGATGTTCGGGCTTGTTATCTCATTTGCGCCGGCGATCGGACCATCCCTTTCAGGGTGGATGGTCGAAGAACTCCCTTGGAGGAGTCTGTTTTATGTGATCCTGCCGATCGTGATCGTGGATTTCATCGTTGCCTATTTCCTATTGAAAAATGTGACAAAACGTACATTCCCTAAATTGGACATCCTGTCTGTCATCTTATCTTCATTCGGTTTCGGCGGGTTGCTTTATGGATTCAGTATTGCAGGCTCCAAGGGATGGGGAAGCTACCAGGTGGATCTGTCCATGATCGTGGGTGGACTCTCGCTGCTTTGGTTCATCCTTCGACAGCTCCGCTTGAAAGAGCCGATGCTTCAATTCCGCGTATTTAAAAATTCCATGTTCACGCTGACAACTGCATTAGGCATGATTGTATTCATTGCCATGATCGGTGCAGCTACGGTCCTTCCACTGTACATGCAGAACATGTTAGGCTTTTCAGCGCTCGAATCTGGATTGATGCTCTTGCCGGGTGCTTTGATCATGGGGCTGATGAACCCCATAACCGGCCGGTTGTTTGATAAGTTCGGAGCCAGATGGCTAGCGATCATCGGTCTTACAATCTTATCCCTATCGACATTCATGTTCACCAATTTATCTGCAGAAACGACATTTTCTTACTTGGCAACTTGGAATGCAGTAAGGATGTTCGGGGTGGCCATGGTGATGATGCCTGTTACAACAGCAGGACTCAATCAGCTTCCTTCGAATCTGATCCCTCATGGTACGGCCATGAACAATACGATGCGTCAGGTTTCCGGCGCCATGGGTACGGCCATGCTCGTGACCGTCATGACCACAAGCGCCATTCCAACGAAAGGGTTGGAGGGCATGATCCACGGGGTGAACGTTTCCTTCGTGGTGGCGGGCATCACCGCAATCTTGGCACTGATCCTGTCATTTTTTGTGAGGAATCCCGGTTCAAGAAGAATCAAGGGAAGTGCGTAACAGAGAATACACGAAATCTGATACCTAGCACATTGATCCGAGCGACCAATCGCCTTTCGATTGGTTGCTCGGATTTTTTCTTTTCCCCAAACCGTGAAGAATTCCGAATCTAGTAACTATCCATTCATCCACACCAACTCTTCCTCCGGCTCATATGGTATAGGAGGAGGTGATAGACTTGTGAAAGCACTTTGGAAACACGTAAGAAACCCGCTTTCCTCGAATCCAGATCCCCTGCGTGATCTGGAAAAGGCAAAGGAGATACCGAGGATGGCTAACTTCGGCTTTGCCACACGCCCTCTACGTTTCTAAATGATTGGCAGCTTGTCCGAACATGCTGGTATAATCCTGCATATACTATAGTAGCAACGATTAAAGGAGGATGTAACAAGTGAAGGTCATAATGATTGATCCCGGTCATGGTGGAAGCGATCCCGGGGCAAGCTATAAAGGCCATGAAGAGAAGTATTATAATCTGCTCATAGCTCATGGACTGAGAGATTTCCTGCTGAAACATTATCAGGTCAACGTGATCATGACCCGTGAATCCGACCGGGAATTATCTTTAGAGGAAAGAAGCCGACTTGCCAATGCCAGAGGAGTTGATTTCTTTTTATCCATCCACCATAACGCAGGGGGTGGGACAGGGTTCGAAAGCTATATTTATGATGGAAGGGTATCAAATGATATGGTATCCCTCCAAGCCACCATCCACAATGAAATCGTCTCATCCATCAACAAGCATAGTGTGGTGGACCGAGGAAAGAAGAGGGCGAACTTTCATGTACTGAGGGAAACAACCATGAACGCTCTATTAGTGGAGGTCCTATTCATCGATCGTGATACCGATGTCGCTTTGATGCAGTCACCGGCGTTCAGATCAGATGTAGTCTCCGGATTAGGAAAGGGCGTTGCCAAAGCATTGGCGCTGCCTGATGCACAAAAGGCAACATTCAAAGTGATTGCGGGGTCCTTCAGCGATCGAAAAAATGCTGAAGAGAGGCTGGAAGAGCTTGCCGCTAGAAAAATCGATTCCTTCATCACGTCCTTACTACTTGATGGAAAAACATATTACCGGGTCCAGGCAGGGGCATTTGCCGATCGGCCAAATGCTGAAAACCTGGTTCAAACGTTGAAGGGATATAAGATCGATGCTTTCCTGGTCGTTGAAGGCGCAGTTTCATCCGTGCCTCCCGTATCTCCACCAAAGCCAACGAATACGCCAAAACCTAGCTCTCCGCCAACTTCCGCCCCAAAACCGACCCCTCCGCCACAATCTCCTTCAAAACCGGGGTATTCCATCCTGGGGGAAAGTATGTTGAAAGGTCATCAACTTGATGAGTTTGCAAGGAAGGTGAACCCTGCAGCACCTCTTCTCGGAGCTTACTATGCCACTCTCGGAAGACTGTACGGTATACGGGGTGATGTGGCTTATGCCCAAGCACTGCATGAAACGAACTTTTTCCGATTTACTGGACAAGTTAAAGCTTCGCAGAATAATTATGCCGGGATCGGGACGACTGGACCAGGTGCGGATGGCGCACAGTTCAGTACCCCTGAGGAAGGCGTCCACGCTCACCTTCAGCATCTATTCGCTTATGCGACCACATCCCCATTGCCGGGTAGTATTCCACTCATCGATCCACGTTTTTCCCTTGTGAAAAGGGGGATCGCCCGAGACTGGACAGATCTAAACGGAAAATGGGCCGTGCCCGGGACCACTTATGGTCAAATGATTTTGGCTCTGCATGAACGGAATCTAAGCGATTCCATAGCCTCGTCAAAGGCACAGATTTTATTGATGGAAGATGCGATGAAGCAGCTGATGAATAAGTAAATGCATAAAGAGGCTCGTACAAAGGTGTTTTTGTCATAGTAAAACCCGCATTCATTTGCCTGCAATAAAGTAAATGAATGCGGGTTTTTAATTTGTTTCATGACCATTCCGATTTCATTGTTTTCAGTGGTTGATAGAGGTGCAAGACTAAGACTCCTGCGGGAAGTGTAGCTTTTGTGAGACCCGGCAGGCTCACGGGCTACACGCGGAATGCGAAGTCTTGCACGAGCGTATAAAGAATCTATAATGGAACCTTTTTAGTTTGTCCCAGCTTTTTTAGAGGAAGATTAATCGTCTTTCAACAGATGGTGGATCATTCTTTTATGATCATTGAAGAATTGCTGCATGATGCGGTAGTGTCCGACTTCTTCCAATTTCCTTTCCCTTACACCGTCTTCGCCAAGCTCGATGATGGTTGAGGAGGGATAGGCCATCAAGATAGGGGAGTGGGTGGCAATGATGAACTGAGATTTTTGATTGACGAGCTCATGGATCCTTGTCAGCATAGACATTTGTCGCAGTGGGGAAAGGGCAGCTTCCGGTTCATCCAGGATATAGACTCCGTGACCGCGGAAGCGATTCATGAATGTGGAGAAAAATGCTTCCCCATGGGACTGCTCATGAAGGGATTTGCCGCCATACGAATCGATGATCGGTGCGCCAAAAGGGTCTTCATCGAGTTTTGAAATCTGGGTGGCTACATTGTAAAAGCTCTCAGCACGTAGAAAATAGCCATCTGTGGGTTTTTTTGGACCACGGATGATGCGGAGATATTGATCAAGGTCACTGTGTGAATCATACGTTGAAAACTGAAGGTGGAGGGAGCCTCCCTCAGGGTTGAATCCCATGGCAGCAGCTATTGATTCGAGAAGGGTTGATTTCCCCATGCCGTTTTCACCGACAATAAAGGTCACATCACGGTCCAGGTTGATTTCGTCGAGGGTACGGATGCTCGGGATATTAAATGGGTATCGATCAAATGAGGGAACCTCTTCTCTTTTTAACATAATGCTTCTCAGATAGCTGAACGTATGCATAAAAACCTCCTTATAATAAAAAAGGACATCACTTAAACATGATGCCCACTTGTTCTTATGAGGATGACGTCAGTTCCAGGATGATGGAAGTGAGGTCTTCGATGTCTGAATAGTAGGTTACAGAATGGGGACCAGTCTTCAGTAGAAACAGCTGCCCTTCCCTATCGAATGAAATGGAGATCTCTTTGGGTTCTTCACTCATGAAGGTATGAGTGATTTCACTTTCATCGAACTCCTTCATCGTTTTTAGAAGCTTGACTACAACATCACGTGTCATAGATTTCCCCCCTTTGATCACTAAAGGGATTGACTAAATACAGTCTCTTAGACCCAATGACTATCCTCAGTATAACAGAGATATCCACAAAAAGAAACGCATGTTCTCTTGCGTATAGGGCTGGCCACCCGCACATATGATGGGAGAAAGGGGGAGGGGAATATGAATCAGTGGGGAATCAGATCGGGGGCACGGTCTCCTGACTATCCTGACGACATGCTCGCTATCATAAAACGCGGGCTGCCGCGGGGAAAAGGGAAGAAAAAGATCTTGATCATCGGGGCAGGACTCAGTGGCCTAGTGTCAGCATCATTATTGAAGAAGGCTGGACATGATGTCACACTTTTGGAAGGTAATAATCGGCTCGGAGGCAGGGTGTATACGAAACGTTCACCTTTTTCTAAGGGAAACTATCTTGATATGGGAGCCATGAGGATTCCGGATAACCATCGATTGGTGATGGAGTACATCCGTATGTTCAACCTGCCGACCAATGCCTTTTTGAACACCACGCCATACGACAAGCTGTATGTGAATGGGGTCTATAAAACGGTTGAAGAATATGAGAACAATCCAGATGTTTTAGGGTTTCCACTGAACGAATCAGAAAAAGGCAAGACGGCGGAACAGCTTTTCCTGGAAACGACCAAACCGTTCATCGATGCTTATCAAAATGGAAGCAGGGAGGAGCGCAAACGCCTTATAGAGGAATTCTCAAATTACTCAATGGGCAGATTCCTGCGGGAAAGTCCCTACGGAAACCCCCTTTCTCTCAATGCCATCAGAATGATCAGCGTGCTCCTCGGGATAGAAGGATTCCCGGAGTTTTCGTTTGCCGACATTCTGACCGATATCATTTATCCAATCTTCAGGAAAGAAACGAAATTCAATCAGATCACAGGAGGAAATGATCGTCTTCCATATGCCTTCCAGGAAGAATTGAAAGAAAACCTGCTTATGAATCAACAGGTTTACCGGATCGTGCAGGGACCAGACGGCGTTGAAGTATATACACGTACCGGAGCACCTGGCGTCCACAGGGGGGATTTTGCCCTGGTGACCGTTCCTTTCACGGTTTTACAGACGATTGACATTGAGCCCTATCAGTCTATTTCCTTTAAGAAGTGGCAGGCGATAACGGAATTGACCAATGTCCCTGCGGTCAAGGTTGGTATAGAGTTTAAAACCAGGTTCTGGGAGGAAATGAAGATCGGTAATATCATCTCAGATCTTCCGTCCCGGTTCACGTATGTGCCGAGTAACGGGATCGGCAGTGGCCGGCCAGGTGTCCTTCTGGCGAGCTACAGTTGGGGTCAGAATGCCCTTCTATTGAATAGCATGTCTAAAGAAGCTGTTCTTGCCAATGTTCTGAAAGATCTTGAAAAGTTTTATGGCCCCAGGGTCTACACGGAAATCAGCTCATATGCAGTATACAATTGGAGTGTCAATCCATTTTCGGCGGGCTGCTTTACGTTATTTACCCCTGGGCAGGAAACGGATATTGCTGATTATATCCAGCAACCTGAGGGAAGACTTCATTTTGCAGGGGAGCATACCTCATCCTTCCACGGATGGATGGAAGGGGCTATCGAATCTGGAATCAGGGCCGCTTACGAGTTGAATGCAAGATAGCATACCCAAATCTATGAAAATAGGAGCTTATCCCACACCTTTTCCTATATGAAGCATACTCTATCAAGTAAGGTATTTTAGTAGGAAAGGGGGAAAAATAAGTGGGAAATTACCAACACAACAGAAGAGTTTCACCTGATCGCGATAGAGATCGTGATCGTGATCGTGATGAAGTCATCGTTAACCCTACTCAGCGCGTTGTGAATACCCGTACGAAAACGCGCACTGTTAAGAACATCCACCCGACTGAAATCATCAACGTCAACCGTACCATTGTCCGTAATGAAAATTATTACCCTGTACGTACGAGGGAGGTCAACGAAACAGTGGTTGAAAACTACGACTGTGGAAGGGATATCAATCGTCCTGATTGCAGAAGGGTAAGTCCGGGAAGCGGATGGGTCCGTCCGGCAAATGATGATCGTGGTCGCAATGAATGTGGCAATCGCTGTGGAAACCGCAACCGCTGCTGTGGCTGCAGGTGGTTCTAGTATAAAAGCATCCTTCGGGGTGCTTTTTTCCTTTGTGAGGAATAAAACCTTCTATTATCGATTCATGGAGCATAGATTGAACTAGTAAAACTAAAAAATGGGAGATCTTATGATGCCGAATTTTCCTAGAAACCGAAACAGTTTAGTTCCACTCGTCGCCGTCTCATTGAAAGCTATCATAAGGGTCGTCGTAATTGGAGTCATTGTGATGTATGCCTCCATCTGGCTTATTTCCACCATGGCCATCAAGCTGAAGGTCGATAGCCTCCTGTATTCCTCTGTATCGGAAATGGTTCCGAAACAGACCTTCCTTATGCTCCTTTCACAGGAGATGACGGGATTGAGGATAGCCAATGAAGATCAGCTCAATCATGATTTTGATTGGCTTGAAAGTGTCACGAATGTATCCCTATTGGATCCGAGGAGTTTATTTGGTAGGGAAATACCCGGGATTGAAAATTATCATACCCATATAGCGGTAGCAGGTAAGGGAACAGATATTACAAATCTACCGTACGAATCACCAGCCCCAACCGATGAGCAGCTGACCAATCAGGAAGTGGACCAGGACCAGATCGACCAGGCGAATGACTCCAAGGACGACGGGGTAAAAGAAGTGGACAAGAAGTCTGTATTCATTTATCACTCCCACAGCTGGGAAGCATTCAGTCCACTCATTAAGAATAATCAATCGAGCGATCCGGCCAGCACGAACGAAAAAGTCAATGTCATCGCAGTCGGCGCCAAGCTGAAACAGGAATTGGAGTCAAAAGGCATCGGGACCATCCAGGACAAAACCGATGTGAATCAGGCACTGAAAGAAAAGAGCTGGACCTATTATGAATCCTATAAATTATCAAGGGGTCTTGTCCAAGAAGCCATCGCCCAGGACGAAGATCTGAATTATATCATCGATGTACACCGGGACTCACAGCCTAAGAAAGTGACCACTAAAACCATCAACGGGAAACCGTATGCCCGCCTTTTCTTTATCGTAGGGAAGGAAAATAAAAATTATGAAAAGAACCTGAAAATTGCCAGGGATCTTCACGCCAAGCTGGAAAAAGATTATCCGGGCATCAGCAGGGGGGTATTCGTCAAAACAAAGGCAGAGGGGAATGGCGTATACAATCAGGATCTGACCGAAAGGGCCCTGCTCCTTGAGTTCGGCGGGGTAGAGAATAACCTGGTGGAACTTTACAACTCTACAGAAGCTTTCGCTGAAATCTTTGCAGAATATTATCACAAAGATGCAATCGAAGTAAACAATTGAACGGGCCTCATGGGCTTGTTCTTTTTTTGGGAAGAAATAAAAAAGAATTGAAGAAAACACGAATAAGGAATATAATGGCGTAATATCAAAAAAGAGGAAGTGTGGAGGATGAAGCAAAAGATTGCTGTCGAAGCCATTGCAGATAGTCTGAAAAAAGATGGCAGGGTGAAAAGCATTTATGTAAAGGGATCGATGGGGCGTGAAGAAGAAGATGAGTTTTCCGACGTGGACCTTTATTGCCTTGTCGAGGAACACGATCTGACGTCATTCCTTCAGGACCGGCTTCAACACCTGGAAGCCTACGGGAAGCTCCTATTTCATGATGATTTGTTCATCATCGCCCCACAAATCATTGCAGTTTATGAAGACCTGCTTCATGTCGACCTCTTCACGGTCACGGAAAAGACATTCAAGCAGAAAGATTATTTCAAGGTCATCTATGACCCTGAAGGCAAGTTGAGCCCATTCGAGAGAAGTCAAAACCTTTTATTATCCGATGCCGAATTCAACGAATTCGCTGGTGACACCGGTTGGTTCCTATTCCAATACCTCAAAGCGATGAGAAGGGGAAACGATCTTTGGGCCGCGGAAATGCTGCAGCACACAATGAGGAATTTCTCCAGTGTGCTTTTGCAACGATACAAGCCTGAGAGGGCACAGCTCGGGTATAAATCCCTTGAGACGAGTCTTCCTGAGCAACTTGTCGGAAATGTGAAGAAAATCATGGGGCTCATAGGACCTTTCACTCATCAACAGGCTGCCAGTGAGATCCTGCGACTGATTGAAGCTGAGAGAGGATGGATCAGGTCAGAGTGGAAAGACGAACAAGGAAACCGACTGTTGGATACCATGCTCAGTACATTGGAAGGTATAAGAAAGTAGGAAGTCTGATACATAATCCGTTCTTTCCTGCAAACCCTAAAGGCAGGAGGGATGTTCTTGAAGTATGTTTCAGCTTTTCTATTAAAACTGGTCGTCACATTCCTGATCCTCTACACGGTGTTGGCAGGGATTCAAAATTTAACTATGGGATCCATCATTGCATTGACTGGTGTACTCGTCCTGATCGGTTATCTCCTCGGTGATTTGTACCTGCTGCCAAGAACAACGAACGGTTGGGCAGTGCTTGCAGACTTTGGTTTGAGCTCCATCGTGGTTTATTTTCTCAGTTCGGCCATGGTGACTGGTTCTCAAACCTTTCTTGTAAGGTCTTTTGTGGCGGCAGTGGCAGTGAGCTCATTCGAGTGGTTTTTTCACCGTCATCTCAGGAAAAATGTGTTTTCGCCCGAGTCCTCTGTCCCCGTTTATCGTCAGGATTATCAAACCGAAGCATCAGAAGAATTTCAACCTGACCTCGAGAGGGATGAAAGATAAAAGGACGGTATGCTTCCATACCGTCCTTTTCAATGACTCAGCGGGAATCTCCAGTCTTGTTGAATGTCATGGAAAACTGTCTTACCACTGCATGAACCTCACTGATTTTTTCCTCCTCAAGTAATGCCGTGATCCTTGGGAGGAAGGAGTGGACGTCTTCATTTGAGAAGGTCCCATTCTGCTGTTTTTTGAAGTTCTCCATTAAAATTTCTTTAGCCTCTTCTTCCTTGCCCTCTTGAACCCTTTGTAAAATGAAAGATAGAAACTTTTCTTGTCCTTGTGGATCCATTCCGCGTCCTCCTTGAATTCATCATGGTCATCTTTTTCATCGTACCAGCTGCCTTGCCTATTTTCCAGAGAGTTGCCCATAAAAATTAGTAGTTGTAAAATGGCGGATTTCCACTATAATTAGTACCAGGTATTAAAACTAGATGATGGGGTGATTTCATGTACTCATTTCTCGCAAACCTAGCAAAATTGATTTTTGGAAAAGTGGAAATCCGAAATGCCCATCTACTCCCTAAAGATGGGGGTTACATCGTGACGTGTTCCCACAAAACTTGGCTCGACGTCGTCGCTCTAGGCTTCAGTATGCCCGGACCCGTTCACTTTATGGCGAAGAAGGAATTATTTGACCGCAAGATTCCCGCTTATATCTTACATAAGATTCATGCCTTTCCTGTGAATCGTGAGAACCCTTCCCCTTCAAGTATCAAGAAGCCCGTTAAGCTCCTACGGGCAGGATCGATTGTAGGTGTATTCCCTGGAGGAACCCGTTCAGATGAGGATGTGGAAGCAAAGCGCGGTGCCATCACCATTGCAAACCTCTCCAGGGTACCCATTGTACCGGCAGCCTATCACGGGCCTACATCGTTTAAAGAACTATTGCGTAACCGTCATAAAGCCGTTATCGTTATCGGCCAACCATACACCGTCCGTGCAAAAGACAAGGAACAAATGACTGCGGAAACAAAGGTTTTATCGGGGAAAATCAATGAGTTAATCAAAGAAGCCCAAAAAATAAGCTGAAAGCTGTCCGGACAGATCCGACTTTAGGTCTGTCCGGACAGCTTTTTGTATGATTCGGTATTCATACATATCATTTAATTTCATTTGAACAGGTATGAATCCCTTCCCATGGCAGAAACTATCCAAAGAATGGAGCAGGGAGGAGTATCAAATGAAACGGTTGAATAATGCCGGTGAACAAGGGAATCTTGCATACGTGAGTATTTTCGGCACCACACAGATTCATTTGAGGAACCCCATGATTGTCGCGTTGTGGTCCATGGCTTTTCCGGGGTTCGGTCATCTCCTTCTTTCCAAATACCTTAGAGGTTTCGCCCTGGTGATTTGGGAGATCTATATCAACCAGACCATCCATCTGAATACAGCCATGGTTTATACGTTCATGGGTGATATCGACGCAGCTAAAAGCGTCCTTGATGTACAATTCATGCACTTGTATATTCCGGTGTACTTGTTTGCCATATGGGATAGCCATAGAACCGCCGTCGACTTGAATAAGGTTTATTTGAGTCATATAGGAAACAAGTCGAGCATCAATCAGAGACTCATTATACATCCTTTAGAAATCAACTATCTCGACAAGCGATGCCCTGTTTCAGCTTTTTTTTGGTCGATGGCTATACCGAGCGTCGGGCATTTTTATAATCATCGGATTGTATCCGGTCTTTTCACGCTGGTGACCACTGTAATTTACGTATACCACTCCCATCTGTTGGAGGGAATTCATTATCTCATTTTAGGAAGAGTGGAAACCGCCATAAATGTGCTTGATAAACAATGGTTATTGTATATGCCGTCCTTTTATTTTTTCACCATATATGATGCGTATGTGGGGGTTGTAGAGAACAATAAACTTTTCGACCGGGAACAGTCGGCTCTTCTAAAAAAGTATTATCAGAAGGGATCTTTGTTGATTGGTAGAGGATGGAGGGTCAGGTAGTGCAAATCATCGCATCGTTCAATCATTCATCCTACATTGAGATGAGCATCGTCAAGCTTGAAGAGAGGGGATTGGATGATCTATATGCCATCCCCCTAGAAAGCAGGAAGAAAGAAACAAGGCTGTTTGACTCCATCCATTATTCTGATGGCCATTCCCTTCTCAATAAAGGTATGTTCCTGGCTGTCATCTTTTCGGTCATAACCACTAGTCGTGGGTTTGTATTGGAATGGGGGCCGATCTATTGGGGATTGATTGGTGCAGGGAGCGGACTAGTCCTTGGTTTCCTTATAGACCTGTTCCTGGTTAGGTTCAAGGAGAGAAAACAGATCCTCACCGATCATGCTCAGCCATCTGAGATCATCCTTATCATCAACTGCGGGAACAAGGATGAAGAATGGGTGACCCAGATGCTTTGGGAGCACCATGCATTGGGTATTGCCGCAGTAGGAAAAGAGTGAAAGGAAGGAACAGACGATAAAAAAACCATTCAATATCTCATTATTGAATGGCTTGAACCTAACCAGATGGGGGTTCGTGATCGGTTTAAAGGGTCGCTTTGGCACCATTTACCCAATGGATGGAGCCGGACTCAGTGTGTGGGTGACATTCTTTTTTTACGCAGCGAAACTCCTCTTCCAATTCTTCAAGGGTCAGTTCAAACAGTTGCCTTTCTCCTTTTTTGTACACTTTATGGACGATCAGTTTATTGATCAATTCATTCCTTCTTTGCGTAGTTTCCATCGTATTCACTCCTCATGGATAGTAAGGAAGAGGATAAAAAAATCCCTCTTCGGGATAAGAAGAAGGATTGCCCGGACTCTTCAACTCATCTTTCAAGCAGCTGCTTGAGGAATTAGCACAGTGTTCCCATTAAGGAATCTGTTGCTGAGGTTTCACAGGGCCATTCCCTCTACCTCTCTTGATAAGTATTGTATTGTTTATATTGTAAACCAAGTATACCAAGTTGTCAACTTGGTTTAATGTGCGTTTTCAGACACACAAACTTAGAGTGAATCACTCGAATATCCCGGCCAATCATGATACCGTATGAATAGAATGAATTAAGCGTTTGGAGTGAACAGGATGAAGACAGTGGCAGTTGTCGGTGGAGGTATCACCGGTCTCACGACACTATATTACCTTCAGGAATACTTAAAAGATGAAGAGGTAAGGCTCCTTTTGATTGAAGGGGAACATAAATTTGGCGGTAAAATCAAATCGATTCCATCGGATCCCTTCATTATCGAAGCCGGTGCAGATTCCATTGTATCAAGACATCCCGGGGTACTTGAGCTTATCGGTGAGGTAGGGCTTATGGATGAACTTGTGTACAACGAAACGGGTACATCGTTTATCTATACTCAGGACACATTACATAAGATTCCAAGTGATTCGGTGTTTGGTATCCCCATGACAATAGATTCCCTGATGGAAAGTACGCTGATTTCAGATGACGGAAAAAGGGCTGCACTCCGGGATTTCGAAACAGTGAATGAGACGTTCACCAAGGAAGATTCCATCGGGGATTTCCTGGAGTCCTTCTTGGGGAAAGAGCTCGTTCAAAACCAGATTGCACCCGTCTTATCGGGTGTATATTCAGGAGATTTATACACACTGAGCATGTCCTCCACACTTCCGTACCTATTAGATTATAAAAATGACTATGGCAGTATCATGAAGGGTCTATGGATCAACCGAGAAAAACATCAGGGGAAGTCCAATAAGAAATTTGTTTCGTTTAAAACCGGACTATCTGCCATCATCGATCGATTGGATGAGCGCACGCCGCATTCAGAAAAGTACAAGGCGAACGGACTGGAAAGTCTGCAAAAAGCCGGTGGCACTTATTCATTGGAGCTCACCAATGGTGAAATCATATCAGCGGATGCAGTCGTCCTGGCGATTCCGCACGATCAGGCAAGGAAGATTTTGGGGCACCCGGTACTGGATGAAGGCTTTTCACTCCTTAAGAATAAATCCCTTAAAAGTATATACCTTGGATTTGAACTCCCTGACACCGTATTGCCTGCAGATGGCACTGGGTTCATCGTTGCGGAAGAACAAAACGGGGTTAAATGTGATGCTTGCACATGGACCAGCAGGAAGTGGAAGCATACCTCTTTGAATAGTCAGCTTCTTGTGAGGCTTTTCTATAAGGATTCCAATCCACATTGGGAACAGATCCATGATCTCACTCAAGATGAATTGCTTCTTATAGCACTCCGGGATATAGAGGCGACGATCGGCATCAAAGGCAAACAGCCCATTCTTCAGGAAGTAACGGACTGGTCCGGCCTGATGCCGAATTACAATATGGAACATGCACAATCAGTGAGACAACTGGAAACAAACCTTGCTGTTGAATTCCCTGGGGTCATGCTTGCTGGCGCTTCCTATTACGGTGTGGGCATTGGTGCCTGTATACAGAATGGAAAGAAGACAGCGGAGCTGCTGTCTTCACGACTTCGCTAAACGACGGGATGACTTATAGTTGAACAGCAGGGAGGCTAAACTGATCAGCACCAGAAGCACCATGCTCAAATAGAATCCATATCTGCTTTCCTTCAGTGTGAACGTCCCGCTGATGGCCAACACGAGGATGGCCAATGCAAACAGGCTCACTCCGTTTCTCCTGACATCTTTGTCAAGTAGCTTGAAGGATGAAAGCAGGATGAATGCCCAATTACAGAGTAGCAGGATGCCTGCGGCAGTGATGAAGGCCTCAAAGATGATCCCTGGCAAGAGATGAGAAGCAATGATGGCGATTCCCATACCGGCAACGGAGAGGCAGAGGGAAGGAAGAGGGATATCCCTCTTCCATTTTCTTTTGAATATCCTTGGTGCTTCACCTTCATCCGCCATAGACCGAAGGAGGCGGGTGACGCTGAATAACGCTGCAGCCAATGCAGAAAAACCGGCTATCAGGATGACGCCGTTAAAACATGAGGCAACGATGGGGACATGTCCACGATTCAGGACGGATATAAATGGGCTCTCCTCACTGGAAAAGTGGGTGGGTGCCTGCAGTTTCATTGTCACCCAAAGGGCCAATACGTACAATGAGCCAAGGCAAAGGATCAGTGCTCTCCCGCTTTTGAAAATGTCTTTGGTTTCCGTGAGCCGGGAAGCCATCAGCCCGATAACTTCGATGCCTGCGAAGGAATAGAAAGCAAAGATCAAGGAAGTCCTCATCCGATTGAATCCTTCATCTAATGGCATTGAACCATTCAGGTGGAAGTGGTTTCTGCCTCCAGATAACAGTGATGCCCCGATGAATAGGAAGATCACAAGTGCTGAAAGCTTGATGACTGAAAAAAAGTCTTCCGCTATATCAAATCCCCTTGCTCCGAGTAGTACGACCGTGATGGATAGCACCGCAAAGATAAGGGTGAAAACCCAAAGGGGAATGGAAGGGAACCAGTACCTGGACAAAATCCCAAGGGCGGTTAACTGACCTCCCATGATCAATACGGTGGAAATCCAATAGATCCAACCGCACAGGAACGCCGCCCATCTTCCGTATGCTTTTCCAGCATAGGTACAGAAGGATCCTTCGCAAGGATCGGCCATGGTCATCATGGCAAGCCGTTTATACACGATCCAGGTTGCGAACGCAGCGATAAGAAACGCAGGGATGGTGAACCCGCCCGATGATTTCAGCGCAATTCCAGTACCAAGGAAATACCCCGTCCCAACCGTACCTCCAGCACCGATCAAGGAAAGATGCCACCAGGAAAGAGAAGGCTCAGCTGATTGATTCTTCATGATGATCCTCCAGCCTGTTGCGGGTTCGTTTTTTCTTCTGTGTGGACCCAAAACAGAACCAAGATGATGATGATCACCGCAAAAAGTCCCGCACCGATGAAACTCACATTCAACCCATTTTTCATAACCAGCGAAACCAAAGGGGGTCCTGCAGCGACACCGATAAAACGGGAGGAACTATAAAGCGAAGAAATGGTCCCTCGTTCTTCTTTTTCAATGTTTTCCGTAATCAGGGCATCGAGGGTCGGTAAAAGGGCACCGATGGCTATCCCGATTAAACCTGTGAGGCAGAGCAGGAAGACCAACTGTTCTCTGAGAAAACCGACGAATGGCACACATAGGGTCAAGAGGGCAAGACAGCCAACCATGATCCCTTTCATTCGTTTCAAATTTCCTTTGATGTTCTTTCCCGAGATGTAAGAAGCGACACAAAGGGCAAGCAGAGGGATCGCCAGGACAAACCCCTTCTTCACACCATATAAGTGATGGATCTTTTCGAATGAATCACTCAAGTAAAAAAGAATGCCGAATAGGACCAGCATCACATACGCACCTATTGTAAATACTGTGCAAATCCACTTGCCATGCTCCTTGAAGATCCCTTTCGTTTTCTTGATGAACTCCTTAAGTTCGACAGGGGCATCCTTTTTTTTAGGTACTTTAATGAAAAAAATGACCAGCAGGATGGAAATAAGGCTGAAAAAAGAGATGGAGAAAAACGGCAGGAACCATAAGAAAGCCGCGAAAGCCGCTCCCAAAATGGGGCTCAATACCTTGCCGAACGTATTGGACGTTTCGATGATTCCAAGGCATGAGCTTGTTTTCTCATCATCATCTTTGTATAGATCACCTACAAGGGGCAGAATGATGGGGGCTGCACCTGCTGCACCGATCCCTTGCAGGACCCTCCCGATAATGATCCAAAGGAAAGGATCATTCATTTTCCATGATGCGTAGCCTGCAATCAGACCGCCGATTAAAGAAAACACAAGACTCGGAAGGATGACCATTTTCCGTCCGAACCGATCCGACAAATAGCCGGCAATGGGAATAAGGAAGATGGAAGCAATAGAATAACTCGTGATGATCATGCTGGTTTGGAAGGATGAGATGCCAACCTTCTTTTCAAAAATCGGAAGTACTGGTATCAACATGGAGTTCCCCAGCGTCATGACGAGTGGGATGGAGGCCATACTGACGACACACCAGTTACTCACTTTTGATTGATCGTTCATTTTGACACCTCATAGTCATTATGGTTTCTCAAATAATGTTCCTTCTTACCAGTATGCGGCACGGCTTCGAGTGCAATTCGTCTTAAATTATTCCAAGTGACAGAGTGGTCGATTGTAAGTAGGCATTCTTATTTACGATCACCTAAAGGAGCACACCAAAAAGAGGCTGCAGCCGCACAGCCTCTTGAATCGTTCTCTTTTAAAGCTTACCTGTAAGAAATTGAGCTTCCCCTTCACCGAAACTCCAATCTGCATCACGATTCGTAACAATCGATACCATCAGATCATCTGGTGAGATGCCGCAGTCCTTCTCAAGTTTTTCAGCCAGCAGTTGATACAATTTCTTTTTCTGTTGATCGGTCCGTTGTTTACTCGTGATGGTGATGACGACCACATCATCGCTTCTGTTGAAGCCCAGTCCCGTGTCTTCAATGATCATCTCGTGCTTCGGGTGTTGATGAACGATCTGATAGCGGTCCCTTTCAGGAACACCAAAAGCCTCAAGGACTGCTTGATGGGCACTATCCAATATTTTTTTTACTGTCGAAGGGTCTCTTCCTTCGATTAGATCGAATGTAAGCAATGGCATATAAAAGCCTCCTAATCTTGATGATACCGATAAGATACCACCCCAGAGCAACGTTAAACATGGTAATGAATGACGGCACGAATGACTTGAAAAAAACGGGTCATTCCATACATAATGGAAATAAATCCATTTATAATTAGAAATTGTGAGAGGAAGATGTTTGTGACATGTCACATTTTGATTGCCACAATCAGGAATATAGATGTCGAATCGACCAGATGGGAAGAAGAGTTCGGGATCGGCTTGAAATCCGCGGAACAATATAGGGGAGATGTACCTTTCACATTGCCGTATCTCTATGAGGCGTATGATGATGACCTTCCGTTATTAATGTTGTTGAATGAGCTCATGGCAATAGGGGATGTAGTCGAGCTGTATGAATATTGTGAAGGGAAGAAGGGAGGAGTGGCCGTGAATAGAAGAGAGGAAGCCGTAACGGTGAATCTCCATCAAAAGACTTATCAGGATCAGCATGGAACCTATAAGTTGAATCAAAAAAAATGGCTGAATGACCTGGCCACCAAGAGGTATTTGACTGACCGTAGTGTGACCACCTTCCTTAAATATTAAAAGGATGAATAAGGAAAAAATGATTGACTTTTACAAGATGAGGGTGTATCCTTTTGGAAATATTCAAATTCCATGACGGGAAGAGTACAGAAGGAAACCTCCTTAAGAGAGCCGCTGTGTGGTGAGAAGCGGTGGAGAACCTTTCGGAAAATCACCCCCGAGAAGTCCTGCTGAAGGAAGCATAGGCAGGGTCGGTGCACAGCCGTTAATGTGTTGACCGAGTGCCGTACAATTTGTGCGGAAGATGGGTGGTACCGCGGAATAACATCCGTCCCTTTTTATAAGGGGCGGTTTTTTTGTTTGATCATTCAGAGGGAAGAGGGTTCACGATGAAAACAGTTGATGTAAAAGAAAAGGCGCATAAGCGTGAAGAACGAATCCAGCAGTACTGGAAGGAAGCCGGTACGTTCGGGAAATCCATTTCTGAGCGGGAGGGTAAAGAAACGTTTGTCTTTTATGAGGGACCACCAACGGCCAATGGTCTTCCCCATGCGGGTCATGTACTGGGACGGGTCATCAAGGATTTTGTTGCAAGATACAAAACGATGCAAGGGTATCAGGTATATCGCAAGGCAGGGTGGGATACCCACGGATTACCGGTCGAGCTGGAGGTGGAAAAGCAGCTAGGGATTTCAGGGAAACAGCAGATCGAAGACTATGGCGTGGAAAAGTTCATCAATGAATGCAAGAACAGCGTCTTTCATTATGAGAAACAATGGAGGGAATTCACGGAGGCCATAGGGTATTGGGTAGATATGGATGACCCTTATATTACCTTGGAGAACGACTATATCGAGAGTGTGTGGCATATCCTCAGCGACCTTCACAAACGGGATCTCCTTTATAAAGGGCATCGGGTCACGCCGTATTGCCCGAGCTGTCAGACTACACTCAGTTCCCATGAGGTTGCTCAAGGCTATAAAGATGTCAAGGATCTCTCTGCTACAGCGAAATTCCGCATCAAGGGAAGCGAAAATGAATTCATCCTCGGCTGGACGACAACACCATGGACTCTGCCAGCCAACATGGCACTCGCCGTCAATCCGGCATTAACATATGTAAAGGTGAAAAGTGACGGTGATACATATATCGTTGCCGAAAGTCTGAAAGACAAGCATTTTTCAGAAGAAGCAACCATCATATCCCGTTTCAAAGGAAGTGAATTGGAAGGCACCCCTTACATCCCTCCTTTTCCATTTGTGACCCCGGAAAAGGGGCATATCGTAGTTTCAGGGGATTTTGTCACTGCTGATAGTGGAACAGGGATCGTGCATATCGCTCCTGCTTACGGAGAAGATGATTACCAATTGGTGAAAGATCATGGTCTTTCATTTGTGAATGTCGTAGACGGACAAGGTAAGTACACGGACGCCGTCCCACCTTTCCAAGGTAGGTTTGTCAAAGACTGCGACGTGGACATCGTGAAGTATCTTGCAGTCGAAGGGCTCCTGTTCCATAAAGAGAAGTATGAGCACAGCTACCCCATTGCTGGCGCTGTGATTCACCCCTGCTTTATTATGCAATTGAAAGCTGGTTCATCCGTACGACGGCGTTGAAGGATCAGTTCATCAAGAATAATGAACATGTTGAATGGTACCCGGAACATATTAAAGAAGGCCGTTTCGGTCACTTCCTTGAAAATATGGTGGATTGGAATATCGGCAGGAACCGCTACTGGGGCACCCCTCTACCCGTCTGGATCTGTGATTCTTGCAGCCATCAATACGCACCGGCAAGCATGGATGACCTGAGGAGCCGTTCTGTGGAAGAAATCGATTCCGTTGAACTGCATAAACCTTTTGTCGATCACATTCATCTGACCTGTGATCAGTGTGAAGGATCCATGACGCGTGTACCGGAAGTGATTGATGTTTGGTTCGACAGCGGAAGCATGCCATATGCACAGCAACATTATCCATTCGAACATCAGGATCGATTTGAAAAGCAATTCCCAGCAGACTTTATCTGTGAAGGAATAGACCAGACCAGGGGATGGTTCTACAGCTTATTGGCTGTTTCAACATTGTTCACGGGAAAGGCCCCTTATAAGCGCGTACTGGCTACAGGTCATATTTTAGACGGAGAGGGCCGGAAGATGTCGAAGAGTAAAGGGAACGCATTGAATCCAATGGACCTTGTCTCTGCATTCGGTGCTGATGCCCTCAGATGGTCACTCCTTGCTGACAGTGCTCCTTGGAATAACAAGCGCTTCTCTGAAAGAGTGGTGCTGGAAGCAAAATCAAAGGTAGTCGATACTCTGGTTAATGTTCACTCATTCTACACCATGTACGCGAAAATCGATTCATTCACCTATTCAGAATTAGACCAAGGAGAAAAGACCCTGCTGGACAGGTGGATCCTTTCAAGACTGGACAGTGTGTCTCAAAACATGAGGGAAGCATTGGATCGCTACGACTTCACCAAGGGAGCTCAGGCTCTTGAGGTATTCATTGGGGAAATCAGTAACTGGTATATCCGCCGCTCACGGGATCGCTTCTGGGAGGAAGGCGTGTCAGATTCAAAACTTGCTGCATTCTCCACACTCCATCATGTACTAGTGGAAACGAGTAAACTGGCTGCACCTTACATTCCGTTCCTTGCCGAAGATATCCACCTTAACCTCACGGGCAAAAGCGTACATCTCGCCGAATATCCTGAAGGGGGAACAGGTTACAGCGATCCATCAATCGAAAGGGAAATGGCTGCCGTCCTTCAGGTGGTTGAACTCGCTCGGAGCGTCAGAAATGCAAAATCGATCAAAACGAAGCAACCTCTATCGGAAATGACCGTCATTGCCACTGAACCACAAAACGGTGAAGCGTTAAAAAAACATCAAAGGATCATTCAAGAAGAAATCAACGTCAAACGGGTCCTTGTACAGGAAACATCCAATGATCTTGTATCGTATGAAGTGAAGCTTAATTTCAAAAAAGCCGGTCCCGTATTAGGAAAAAAAGTCGGCGCAGTCAAGAAATATTTAGATCAATTAAGTCAAAGTGAAGCAGAACAGATTGTCCAAGCGGAAACGTTACATCTGGATATCGAAGGCGAGCAATTGACTGTTCCATTTGAGTTGCTTCTTGTGGAGAGGGTGGCAGAAGAGGGGCTTTCCATGGGCGCAAATGCTTCTTATCAGGTTATCCTCAATACGGAAATCACAGAGGAATTGAAGCTTGAAGGTCTGGCTCGTGAAGTCATACGGGCCATCCAGACCGAGCGGAAAGAGCGCGACCTTCCAATAGAAGCTAGGATTTCCCTTCGGTTGGACGGAGACCCGGAAATACGGAAGGCGATCGAACACAATGAATCACTGATACGTGAAAATGTCTTGGTGAAGGAGATGAAAGTAGAAGCATTATCTGGTGGAAAGCAAGTAACGTTGAATGACCATAGATTGATCATCGACATCGCTTAAAAAGAAGAACCCCGTTCAAGAAACGGGGTTCTTCTTTGTGATGCACAGCCCCATTTGACCGAGGGCATAATGGATGCCTTGCTGAAGGACAGAAAAACATGGGATCCGCTTGATTTCATGTCCGCTTTGGGCAATTTGAATACTGAATTCAGCCGAGATTCCCACCAATAGGCAGCGAGTCCCAAGAAGGGAGGTGGCTGCGACAAATTTTTGAATGAAATTCAATGTGAATTCATCCACCCCGATTAAGCTTGTAGCGTCGATGATGAGGTAATCCGCCTTATATCCTGGGAGATTAAGGAGGGTGCGGTTAAGGAGCTCTTCACCCCTCGTTTCATCATAGCGACCAACCAAGGGCACTACCAGGATGGAATCGAGGACGGGTATGATCGGAGAAGAGATCTCCTTGATGATACTGGAAAGGGTATGTGTTCTCTCGGCTGCTGCAAGATCCATCTTTTGCTGCATTTCATTCGTTTGTTCTTCGATTAATGCGCTGACATTCAATGAAGGTGTGATGTCGGAGTGATTGAATTCATACTCACTATATGGGTCGCCTTCAAGTTGGCTCCTGTTCACCTTGTACCACATTTTCTCCCCGAATAAGCCCGTCAGGACCCCGGCCCAGTGACCTGGAAGGAATGTGCCTTCTTGATTTTTTCCTTGCTCCTTATTGACCTGATATTCCCAGCTGTTCCGGACGCGAATCACGGCATGAAGCCCTTCTTTTGAATAGGATACAATCTCTGTATCACCCCAGCCCGCTGTCACATAGGTGGTCGGAAGCTTGCCGAGGATGTCATCTACTTTCCCGAGGGAGCGCCTGTAAAAATCACTTACGATGGTTCCGGTCCTGTATCCTGAAGTTTCCAGTACAAGTCTTGACTCTTTATGCCCTGCTATCTCTTCGATCGTATCAAAAAGGGTCTTGAATGCCGTATCCACCCAGAACAATACGACCCGTTCATTTTCAAAATGAACTTCCCCGTTCACAAGATCCCAGTCGAATAAAGAGCCGCTTATATCAATTGCATGTTTCATGATTGACGCCTCCAACAAGATGATTTCTTTTCATATGTATAGAAGGTAGTGCGAAAAATCTGCAAACCTAAATATGAGTACCCTCCTTTTCATGTCAGTAAACATCATACCAATGATTTTTTAAGGATTTATCAATTGGTCCAAGGGGTATAGTATGAGAAATGACAGTCAGGGGGAAAAGGCATGAAAGAGGCGATGATCATTATCAATCCTTCTTCTGGAAAGGAAGAAGCGGTGGATTACGAGAAAAAAGCTATACATAATCTCGAAGGCTATGAGGTCTTGGTGCGTGAAACGAAGGGAGAAGGGGATGCTACATTGTTTGCGGAGGAAGCTTGCGAGAGAGGCTTTGACCTGATCATATGTATGGGCGGGGACGGAACCGTAAACGAAGTGATCAATGGCATGGCAGAGAAACCCCACCGCCCAGAGCTTGCCCTGGTGCCACTGGGAACGGTGAACGATTTTGCGAGGGCGATATCACTGCCGCTCGAGCCTGAGGAGGCCCTCGAGGTATTGAAATCAACCAATACCCGGGAAGCCGACATCGGGAAGGTGAATGACCGCTATTTCATCAACATCATCGCCGTGGGTGCATTGGCTGAAGCCTCATTCTCTACGACTGCAGAGCAGAAATCAAAGCTCGGTCCTCTCGCGTATGTTGTGGAGGGTATGAAAAAAATGAAAGAGAAACAGCCGTTTCCGTTAGAGCTGTCAGGAGAGCAGACCTGGAGGGGGGATTCCTTATTGACCCTCATCGCCATGACGAATTCCATCGGGGGATTCGAATCCATCGCCCCGGAAGCAGAAGTCGATGATGGATCGCTTCATGTCTATATCATCGAAGATATGCCGATACCCAAGTTCCTCTTATTGCTTCCTAAAATATTGGCGGGTAAACTGACAGAAAGCCCTCAGGTTCATCACCTGAAAGCAACCAAGATCGAAGCGTCCTCATCCCTTGACATGAAGGCGAATATTGATGGGGATGAAGGATGCACACTGCCGTTGACTGTAAAAAGTCTTCCTCGACACTTGAAAATCAGAATTCCATAAGGAGGATCAGCATGAATCTAACCCTGACAGACCCAGCTTTAATGAAACTATCAGAAATACCCCGCGACCATAAGGTGCAGCTTGCCCTCGACCGGGGGAGTTGTGATATCGTGAATAATGTATACGAAATGAAAGTGATCCCTCCAAGAGAGCTGCAAAACCATGAACGCAGCATTGACTATAAGGGTGTCACCTTCATTGTGGACGACGATTTCGAAGACGCCTATGATCATGAACTTACGATTGATTTTCAGAAGAATGCATTCGTGTTCAAGAATAAGAATCAAACCTTCAACAACCGGGTAGGGCTTCGTTTTTTGTGAATGAGATGGCTTTCTGTCCTGTTATATGATACTATTAGCCCTTACAGTATAAAAAGGACGTGACGTTCAATGATCAATATTACCATTCCAAAAGCGGATGTATCCATTACAGAACGCAAACAGAACGAAAATGAAGAAATTAAAATTCAACCGATCGAGGGTTTCATCGACCTTCATGAAATTCCGCGTGATAAAGGTGGAATCATCCTCTTTTATGACAACAAGGACGAACTTCTGTTTGTAGGAAAAGCCAGAAAGCTGAGACAGCGTGTTAAAAAGCATCTGGAAGATAAAGTATCGCCCCTTCGCGAACACAGGAAGGAAGTTCATCGCATCGATGTCTTATTTGTGGAAGATGCAATGGAACGCGAAATTTACGAAACATATATCATCAATGCGCTTAGAGCCAGATACAATGTGGAAAAAGCATTCTTTTAATGCGTGACCGGAAGCTCCTCGAATGGGAGCTTCTTTTTTATGGCGCATGATGCGCGTCCCAATTCAAAAGATCCTCTTCAGGTATATAGGTATGGAGGGTACCGTTTCCATCTTCCACATGATAGGTAACCTTTGAGCCGTTGTCATGCCAGATTAGTGCTATTCCTTTAATGATAGCTGTCCTAAACATTCCGGCCATATGCAGATGTACCCTATCAAGCAGGTCAAATCGGGTTTGATAGAAACGGGGCACACCCTTTGCTTCACTGGAAGCCACATTAATGTGCAGCCGGTCATTGTTTTGAATCATGTAAAATGTTTGGTCTCCCGCTTGAGACAGTTCATGACAACATCCCACCACGGTGCCTGTGTAGCCGCCTTCATAAAAAACGTCTCCGATATCCATTGCCATGACGCTGCCTTTCATCCTTTGCCCTCCCCGTAAAATCAATTATCCCATCCTATGTATGGAAGCACGGAGGTAGAACACGCCCTTTAAATGTATCTACTGGAATTTATTGATCTATGATACATTTAGTAGACAGAAACGTTGAAAGGGAGCGGCCATGTACATTTCACTTAGAATTCGATTGCTACTAATATTTACACTTGTCCTGACCATTCCTTTCCTTACGCTATCACTCCTCGTCCCCGAGTGGTTCGGTACCATCATGGAAAAGAAAACGACCGAAGCGACCGTAGAAATGATGGATCAATTTTCTCAATACTCCGATTCACTGACTTCTCAGGTGGAAGACCTTGGAAAACAGGTGCTTGTGAATCCCGCTACTCAGGAGTGGGTGCGTTCAGAGGAAAACGGGCAGTCCGACACAGATCTACTCTATATGAAGAATCAATTGAAAACGGAGCTCTCGTCGATGATGGTGAATAATTCAAAATCAATGTCTGTATCTGTCTATCTAAATGATGGAACAGGTACTTCACAGACGCTTCCTCCTCTTAGGGAGATTGTTTGGTTCAAGGAATTTTATGACTATGATCAACGTTGGATGAGGTCACATCATGAGTGGAATGAGGATGAAGTCAACAGTTACCTTCTTCCTCTTTTTGATTTGAATACGATGGACCTCTCCGGCGTCATCAAAGTGAATTTTCCTACCGTCCTGCTAGAGGAGTCACTTGAAAAAGTAAAGCTTGGAGATGAGGGGCACGTATCATTGCTGGATGCTAAAGGGAGAGACGTGTTGGGAGGGAATCCGGATATATCATCCGATATCGTGAAGATGAGCTTGCACGAGATGAAGGATCATTCTGCAAGAACAGGTGTAGTGGAAGTGACTAAGGGGGAAACCAAGCATCTGGTCTTTTATCAAAAAATGGGGGTTGGCGATTGGATCCTGATGAGCGAAATAAAAAAATCCGATCTCTACGCGCCTGTCCACTCACTGCAAAGGAATCTTTTATTGATCAGCGGCTGGATCTTTTTACTGACAATCTTGATTTCTTACATCCTGTCTTCGAATATCGTCAAGCCTCTATGGAAATTGACGGAATCTATGAAACTTGTCGAAAAGGGAAAGTTCTCAGAGGCTGAAAAAGGGTTTCCCGCGATCCGCACGAGGAACGATGAAATCGGTTATGCCGTAAAGGCATTCAAGAATACAACCAAGACATTGGACAAACTGATCAAAACGGAGTATCAGGAAAAGATCAGGAGGAAGGACGCGGAGTACAAAGCACTGCTGCTACAGATCAATCCGCACTTCCTGAACAATACGCTTGAAGTGATAGGAGGACTATCCGCTCAAGGGGAAAATCGTAAAGTCATTGATGTGACCGTCCATTTGGGGCGGATGCTCTCGTATTCCCTTGATACTGAAAGGGATGTTGTCACAATAGGGGAAGAAATAAACTATATGCGCCGATATACGGAAGTATTGAAACTTCGTCATGAAGATGCCCTACATATACTGATTGAAGAGGATCCAGCACTCGATAATGTACCGATCATCAAGTTCGTCCTGCAACCTCTCGTCGAAAATGCAGTAAAGTATAGCTTTATACGGAACGATGTGGCTTCCATCGGAATTTCCACCCGAAAAGTCGGAGATGAGGCGGTTTTGATTGTGGAGGATAATGGAATCGGCATACCTGGAACGGTCATCAAGGAACTTGCGAAGATTGATCGAAACGAAAATAATGTTCTCGACAGCAGGGGCAAGAGCATAGGACTGAAGAATGTCCTTGGAAGATTGAAGCTTTCCTATGGAAACCGCTTTTCGTATTCGATTGAAAATAAGGATCCCGGTGGGACTCGGATCACCCTTATAATTGCAATGGAGAAGGAGGAGAGGGAAGAATGAAGGTGCTGATAACCGATGATGAAGCTCAGGTTCGAAAGGGGCTGCTATGGAAGCTTGATTGGGAGAAGGAAGGGTTCACAGTTGTCGGGGAGGCGTCAAACGGAAGAGAAGCTCTGCGTCTCATGGAGGAAAAAGAGCCTGATATTGTCTTGACGGATGTAAGGATGCCGATCATGGACGGGATTGCGCTGGTGAAAGAACTGGCCAGTAGCTATCCGAAGATCCGGACCATCATCCTTTCGGGATACGCTGACTTTGAATATGTCAGGGCCTCAATGCATGAGGGAGTCAAGCGATATTTGCTGAAGCCCGTGGATCCCGAGGAATTATCTTCAGCCTTAAAGGATATTAAAGACGAATTGATCCGTGAAAAGGCTGAAGAATATAGGGAAGAACGAGCAAAAAAATTGATGGAAGATCAGCTTGCGGATATAAGAGAGCAATATCTCCTACAACTTGTGAGGGATGAATGGGCTGGCCTCTCCATCAGTGAAGAGAAGTTGATGTACCTGGGTTTGGAAGCATTTTGCAACCAGGAAGTGAGGTTCCTGTCAGTTGAGATCAGGGGAAGCATGTCCAGGTCCGACCTTAGGGCGCTCTTCCTGCCTTTCCGGATGATCTGTCGGGAACTTGCCGGGGAAAGGGCCCTTTCATTTGTAGACGCGAGCTATCCCCATATGGTTCATTACATAAGCAGGATCGATGATGTGAACAAACTGGCAACAGATGTACAACGAGCTGCAAAGGAATTCCTCGGGCTTGAATCAGTCATAGGATTAGGGAAGCCGGTGAGGGGGAGAGGGCTCTTAAATCCGGCTATGAATCTTCCATCCTCGCATGGGGGCAAAGCTCGATCAACATAGAATCACAATTAATCGATGATAATAAGAGGGAAAATGACCCCGATTTTCCCGATGAAGCTGTAAAAGTGCTTAACGCTTATATTGAACAGGGTAATGAAAGTCTTCTGCAGTCGTTTCTTACGAATCTGCTTGAAAGACAGTCATCGGTAATGGATTTTACACTGACAGCGAATCGAATCCTCCTGCATCTCAATCTCCTTGCCGGAAAGTATGACCCCAAAAGGGCCGAGGTAGGGGAAGAGGTCTGGAAATGCCAGATAAGCATATGGGAGTTGACCTCATATCAGGAAGTAATCCATCAATTGACGGAGCTATCCAATCGTATCATGAGAATGGCCAGCAAGCTCAAGACGCCGGCTAATGGAGAAGAGGTCGTTTCCCAAGTCAAAGCATATATGGACATCCACTATGCCACTGACATGTCCCTTGCCACACTGGCAGGTCAGTTCCATATTAATGCAGCCTATTTATCGGAACTCTTTAAGGCTCAGGTAGGGCAGAATTTTACGGACTATCTGATTTCTCTGCGAATGAAAAAAGCGAAGGAACTTCTTGTTGATACCGGGCTGAAAGTCATTGATATCGCCCATATTTGTGGATTTTCAAGTTCAGGTTATTTCAGTACGGTGTTTAAAAAGAAATTCGGTGTGAAACCGATCGATTACAGAAAAGGCCTGGGCACTGAAGGAGGAGAAGAGAAGTGAAATGGAAGCTTCCGATCCTATTGGGACTCATCCTTGTATTGGGGGCAGCCGGCTATCTTTCCATTGAACCGATTTTCAATGAGGGAGGAAAAGAAGTGGCAACCGCCCCCAAGCATACACCTGAAATCACCCTGAACTTCTGGAGGAATAAGGGGACGGCTCTTGAAAATCAGGCGTATGAAGAACTGGTCAAGACGTTTAACGAAGAGCACTCCACTATTCAGGTCAAGATGACCCAGATCCCTTACGGGGATTACGAACTAAAGCTCCGGACGGCCATTGCTGCAGGGAGTCCGCCGGATATCATGACGATTGATACACCGACGCTGGCCCTGTATGCGAGTGCCGGTGCCCTTACATCCATCGATGATTATATGAAAAAGGAGGGACGGGTGGAGGATCTGGCTGAGCCCACTTTGAAAGGATTGATGTATGAGGGGGACATCTACTTGTCTCCCATCGCGGAGTCCAGCGTCGGATTGTTCTACAATATCCGGCTATTTGAAAAAGCCGGCGTTCCTCTTCCTTCGAAGGACCCGGAGGATCCCATGACATGGGATGAGGTAGCCGAAGCCGCCGAACGAATCTCTGCGCTATCAGATGAGATCATAGGTATCGATCCCGCTCAAGGGTTTCCCGACGGTGAATCCCCCGCATATTACAAGATCCCGCTCATTTGGCAGTTCGGAGGGGAGATCATGGACCCTGACAACCATACGGCAGAAGGGTATCTGAATTCGACCGAAAGCCTGCAGGCACTTCAGTTTTATCAGGATATGTATCAAAAACGGGGCATAGCGAAAGTTGAAATGCCGCCGGATGCATTTGAAAACGGTCAGTTGGGGATGGTCATACAGGGATCGTGGATGACAGATAGCTATGAACAGGAAAACCCTGAATTCAAGCTTGGAAAAGAATATGGCATCACATCCTTACCAAAAGGGATTCAGCGGGTCGTTCCAAATGGCGGGTGGGCCCTTGGTCTTTCGTCGAAGGCGTCACATCCCGATGAAGCCTGGGAATTCATCCGATATGCGACGAGCTATGAGGGTTCAAGACGCTATATTGAGATTACAGGGGATGTGCCGGCAAGGTATTCTGTTGCCAAAAGCTTTCCAGAGCTGAAAGAGTACCCCAAGAATATATTCGTCCATCAGGCACAGGAGTACTCTAGGAACAGGCCAGTCACAGCCGCTTATCCTGTAGTGAGTGAGGCCATGCGCATCTTGTTTGAAGATGTGGGAATCGCCAATAAAGATGTTGGTTCTGCGGCCGATGAAGCCGTAAAGAAGATCGAGGACGGCATCAAGGATATGGAAGAATGATGGTATAAAAGACGTTAGCAATGAAGAATGGGGACCTACCGGGTCTCTTTTTTTGTTTTTAAGTCCCCAAAAAGGCACAGAACGCCTTTCCGGTGCCTCCTCCTTATGCTTGTCGGGTCAGCCCAACCCGCCTCCGCTTTTCTTCATGTCCAGCTCCGGGTGCTTGAGGATCGAGGTCATAAGTCAAAGATCTCATAAAGGCCAAGGACGCCTTTCCGAGATCTTCGCCTTATGCTTGTCGCCTCAGGGCAAGCACCCTCCGCTTTTCTTTGACCAGTTCCGGCGGGTTGACCCTCGAGGTCATAAGTCCAAGTCCCCAAAAAGGCACAGAACGCCTTTCCGGCGCCTTTGCCTTATGCTTGTCGGGTCAGCCCGACCCGCCTCCACTTTTCTTCTTGTCTAGCTCCGGGTGCTTGAGGCTCGAGGTCATAAGTCAAAGATCTCAAAAAGGCAAAGGACGCCTTTCCGAGATCTTCGCCTTATGCTTGTCGCCTCAGGGCAAGCCCCCTCCGCTTTTCTTTACACCCGAAAATGTTGTAATGTATCAGCCGAAAATAGTGGACGTTTTTAATGAGAGTATCCTTTAAAGTGAGATTTGTAGACGATGATATCGCTTTCATTAAAGAGAAAAAGGGGGTATTAATGTGCAGGAAATAGCTAAGGCAGGTACCGAAACTGCCGTATCAGCGAAACCGCAGAGCCGTTGGAAGGTCAAGTGGGCTTCTGTTAAGAGAAATCATCTTCTTTATTGGTTATTGGCACCAGCTATCTTGTTAACCATTGTGTTCAAGTACGTACCGATGTACGGTGCATCCATCGCTTTTAAAGATTTCAGCCCGATTAGGGGGATCATGGGGAGTGAATGGGTGGGGTTGAAGCATTTTACAAGTTTTCTTTCTTCCCCTAATTTCATGGAGATCCTTCTTAATACGATCAAATTGAGCTCGTTTGAATTGTTGATCGGGTTTCCAATCCCGATCATTCTAGCATTGATGCTCAATCAGATCAGGAGGGCGGGGGTGAAGAAGAATATCCAGCTTGTTCTTTATGCACCTCATTTCATTTCCGTGGTGGTCATATCAGGGATGGTTTTTCTTTTCCTTTCTCCCACCGGTCCAATCAACGCCATGCTTTCCTTCTTCACAGATAAGCCGGTCTCGTTCATGTCAGACCCCGATGCGTTCCGTAGCATCTATATATGGTCAGGTGTATGGCAAGGAGCGGGATGGGCGTCGATTATCTATGTGGCTGCATTGGCAAATGTGGATCCTCAGCTCCATGATGCCGCAACAGTCGATGGAGCATCCCTTCTGCAGAGGATATGGCATATCGATTTGCCAACATTAAAACCGGTAATGGCTGTTCTATTCATACTGGCTGCAGGCGGGATCATGGCCATCGGATTCGAGAAAGCATACTTGCTGCAGACGTCTATGAATATCCCTTCTTCAGAAATCATTTCAACCTATGTGTATAAGCGGGGACTACAAGCTGGGGACTATTCCTTTGCAACGGCTGTTGGATTATTCAACGCGCTGGTAAACGTCATCCTACTGGTCTTCGTCAACGGGGTGGTCAAGAAGTTGAATGAGGGAGAAGGACTTCTTTAGAAAGGGGAGCATTCAGATGAACACCTATTCAAAGTCAGACCGATTCATTCTATTCACCAATAAGATCCTGTTATGCGGCATCGTCGTAGTGGTATTGTTTCCATTACTCTATGTGCTCCTTGCCTCACTTCTGGAACCGAATGTACTGCTGAGCAAGGGATTGTCGTTCAATTCTTCCGACTGGACCCTTGAAGGGTACCGGAAGATTTTCGAAGATGGTTCCATCGTAAGGGGATTCATAAACTCCATGCTTTATTCTGCGGGTTTCACCATCGTGACAGTGACGGTTTGTATTCTCGCAGGTTATTCTCTATCATCGGACGAATTGGTCGGGAAGCGTTTCATCATGATATTTTTCCTGGTCACGATGTTCTTCAACGGTGGATTGATCCCGACCTACCTGGTGGTCAAGAACCTCGGCATGCTGAATACCGTATGGGCAATCATCATTCCGAATGCCATCAATGTGTGGTTCATCATCCTCTCAAGGACCTACTTCAAATCGATACCGAATGAACTGAAGGAAGCGGCGAGGATCGACGGAGCTTCTGAATTTAAAATATTCCTGAAAATCGTATTTCCGCTATCAAAACCGATCATTTTTGTCATTGCTCTGTATGCGTTCATCGGTCAGTGGAATTCCTACTTTGATGCCATGATCTATCTTGAAGACAGGGACCTCTATCCCCTTCAGCTCGTCTTACGATCAATCCTGATTCAAAATGAGGTACAGCCAGGAATGATCGGGGATCAGCAGGCGGCCGCAGAGCTACAGAGGATTTCAGAAATGATTAAGTATTCATCCATCGTGCTGGCGAGTCTTCCACTCATCATCATGTATCCATTCTTCCAAAAGTACTTTGAAAAGGGTGTAATGGTCGGTTCATTAAAATAATCTCAAGGGGGAAAAAGAGAATGAAGAAATGGTCAAAAACAATGTCAGCTGCAGTATTGACAGGAATCCTGGTTACTGCAGGTTGCAGCAATAGCAGTAAAAGTGCATCTTCCGAAGACTACGAGCTGAAGGACATCAAATTTCCATTGAAGGAAGACGTCAGTCTGAAAATCATGACGTCCAGTTCACCATTGGCACCGAATGACCCAAATGAAAAACTGATCCTGAAGAGGCTGCAGAAGCAAACAGGTGTGGAAATCGATTGGACCAATTATACGGCAGGGGAAACCTTCGATGAGAAACGGAATCTTGCTGTCGCAAGCGGTGATTTGCCCGACGCCATCATGAACACAGGGTACGGGGATTATGAAATCCTGAAACTCGCAAAAGACGGAGCGATTGTCCCGGTGGAAGACTTGATTGAAAAACATATGCCAAACTTGAGGAAGGTCCTCGAGGATGCCCCTGAGTATAAAGCAATGATGACGGCTCCTGACGGACATATCTATTCTTTCCCATGGATAGAGGAGCTTGGTGCAGGAAAAGAAAGCATCCACTCTGTTGATGATTTCCCGTGGATCAATGTAGAGTGGCTGGATAAGTTGGGACTCGACATGCCGACAAATACTGAAGAGCTGAAAGATGTTTTGAAAGCGTTTAAAACACAAGATCCGAATGGGAATGGAAAGGCAGACGAAATTCCGATGTCATTCATCATCAACCATGGAGGAGAAGACGTCTCTCATCTGTTTGGTGCCTTCGGTCTCGGGGAAAATGGAGATCATACTGTGGTGACCGATGATGGGGAAATCAAAATGACGGCTGCTGAAGAGGGCTATAAGGAGGCCATCCGTTATTTGAATGACCTGTACAAAGAAGGACTGATCGATGTAGAAGCATTTGAACAAGACTGGAATACCTATCTTTCAAAAGGAAAAGAAGGGCGTTATGGAATGTACTTCACCTGGGACAAGGCCAATATCACCGGGATGAATGATACGTATGACCTGCTGCCTCCACTTGAAGGGCCAGATGGAGAGAAAAATGTGACGAGAACCAATAATATGGGATTTGACCGCAATAAAATGGTCATCACATCGGCGAATAAAAATCTGGAGCTTACGGCAAAATGGATCGATCAGTTATATGACCCGCTCCAGTCCGTACAGGATAATTGGGGAACGTATGGTGATGAAAAACAGCAGAATATTTTTGAATTCAATGAGGCTGATCAAGCATTGAAACACCTTCCTTTGGAAGGAACGGCCCCTGTTGAGCTCCGTGAGAAAACCTCCATCGGTGGTCCTCTTGCCATATTGGATGAGTATTACGGACCTGTGACCACCAAACCGGATGATGCTGCATGGAGACTGGGGCTAATGAAAGATGTAATGGTCCCTCATATGAAGGCAGAAAATATCTACCCTAAAGTATTCTTCTCCTTGGAGGACCTCGATAAGTTATCCAAGATTGAAACAGATCTTTTTGCTTATATCAACCGTAAAAAAGCCGAATGGATTACAAACGGCAAGATCGATAAGGAGTGGGAAGCGTACCTGAAGGAATTGGACCGGCTTGGACTCCAAGAGTGGTTGGAAATCAAGCAGGCCGGGTATGATCGAAATCAGGAATAGGAAGGAGAGTCATGTAGATGAGGAATCAGACTGAAAAGGAAATGTACACGGAAAAATTCCGTCCTCAATTCCACTTTTCGCCTGGAGAACAGTGGATGAATGATCCAAATGGATTGGTGTATTTCGAAGGAGAGTATCACTTGTTCTTCCAACATCATCCCGATGGAAACACATGGGGGCCGATGCACTGGGGACACGCAGTCAGTAAGGACCTGGTTCATTGGGAAGAACTCCCCATCGCTCTTTATCCTGACGAACTCGGGACGATCTTTTCTGGAAGTGCTGTGGTGGATTGGCATAATTCCACAGGATTCTTCCAAGAAGGAAAGCCTGGGCTGGTGGCTATCTATACAAATCATGACACCGATCCTGTGTCGGGTAAGATCAGGCAGCGGCAAAGCGTGGCCTATAGTGTTGATAACGGACGGACTTGGAGCAAGTACGAAGGAAATCCGGTTCTGGAGAATGTATCACTGCAGGATTATCGGGATCCAAAAGTTTTCTGGCATGATGAATCCGGAAAATGGGTGATGGTCCTGGCAACCGGGCAATCCATTACCATCTATCATTCTCCTGATCTGCTGATATGGACGTATGCGAGTACATTCGGTCATGAAGAAGGGTCACATGAAGGGGTGTGGGAATGCCCTGATTTATTCCCTCTTCAATGTGATGGGGAGAAGAGATGGGTCATGCTCGTAAGCATAGGGGATCATCCTGATTACATTGAAGGTTCCAGGACCCAGTATTTTATTGGGGATTTTGATGGAGGGACTTTTACCAATGAGAACCCCGCAGATCTCATTTTATGGCTGGATCATGGCAGGGATAACTATGCAGGGGTGAGTTGGTCTGATCTGCAGGATGGCAGAAGGATCTATATCGGATGGATGAGCAATTGGCGCTATGCAAATGATGTCCCCACCGATCGGTGGAGGAGTGCCATGACGCTGCCAAGGGAGATTGGCTTGAAGAACTCGCCTTCGGGCTATCGACTCATTCAGCGTCCAGTGCGTGAATTGGCGGACCTCTCAGAAGACGGAACGGCTGCTAAAACTCCTCTTTTATTAAATGAAGGTGAAACTTATCAAGAACGAATGCAGACAAATCTTGCTCATCTCCATTTTGAAACGGAGGCAGATACAAATTCGGTTTGGTCCCTCACGATCCGGCATGGAAGGGAAGAAGTGTCACTCTTAACCTGTCGCGTTAGTGAAGGAATCCTTACACTAGACAGGCGCCGTTCGGGAGTCCATTCATTTTCAACATCATTTCCAGCGGTTCAAATGGCAGAATATGCAGGAGATGGAGAAGCCGGTTTCCATCTATATATCGATACCTCATCGATTGAGATCTTTAGTACAGACGGTAGACTGGCGATGACCAGTCTGATCTTCCCGGAGGGTGAAAGCTTAGAATTTGAATGTAGGGCATTAACGGGAAATGTCGTATTGAAAGAATGGAAGGTTTCTGCACTCCGGTCCATTTGGTCTTAAAAGAGTGTATGTTTCCCTTCGTTCGTAACAAAAGACTGCAGGTGCTCCTGCAGTCTTTTTGTACGTTCAAAATGCAAGCAATGCCATGAAGCGGTCTTTTCCCACAGCCGAAAGGAGAAGGGGCAGTCTGGGGCCGCTTTTCTTTCCAAGGACGAGCATGTAGATCGATTGGAATAAAGCTTTTTGTTCGGATTTCATTTTCTTTTTGTCTTCCTGACGACAGATTTCATAAACAGAATTCATCGGATCAGCTCCTGCAGCGATGGAGGCTCGGAATCGTTGAACTTGCCTTTTGGCATCATCAGGAAGCGAGAGGAAGTAATCTACCTGCTTGCTGCCATTTACCTTGAGTTCCTTCTCTGGGTTCCATTTTTGAATCCAATGCTTGACCCGTGCGCTGATTTCCTCAAGCTCTCCAGATTGGACCGTGATTCCCTGATCGCTCAATATGGAACCAAGCAGATCGGTACGGAAGGAAATCAACGGGAGCAGGCCAGCGATTTGATTGAATGAGACCTTTGGACTCGTAATATCGGAGGCGATAAGGTCCATTACTTGCTCCATGACAGGATCATTCAGCGACCCATCCTGATAGGCGGAGAGAACTCTCTCAAACTCGGAGTGGTTCTTGATCACATCATCATCCAACCCTATATGAAAAGCAGATTCCGGCCGGTGACGGGCGAACAGGAACAGAACCACTTCCGGACGATAGACGTCCAATAGATCCTCAGTCTTTAGGACCTGTCCCGAGGAACTGGACATTTTCTTATGAGATCCCTTCTGACTGATGAACTCGTATGCGGTATAGAGGGGCGCCTTGTAATCAAAGATCCTGGCGGCAATCGCTTTTGATACCGTATAGCTGCCGTTCTCGGAGGAATGATCCCTTCCTCCAGGCTCAAACTTCACCCCTTCAACAGCCCACCTCATGGCCCAATCCACTTTCCAATTCAATTTAAGGAAAACTGAATCGAGTCTTTCAGTTTCGTTCACTCCGCATCTGCAGTGATACGTAAGTGTCAAAGCTTCTTCCGAAAATGAGTCGATATGGACGTCATCCTTTCTGCACACTTTGCAATAAACCGTCGCAGGGTAAAAGGCATCGCGCTCATCCTCCGATGATTCATTCGTCTTGAACTCCATAAGAATGTCGTAAATTTCCTTCCGCTTTTTCAATGCAAGTTCGATAGAGGGAAGGTATCTCCCAGACGTATACTCCTTATGCTGATAAATAAACTCAGGATGTATATTGAACATTTCGAGTGATGTTTCAAATTCCTTCTCGAAATGAGAGGCCCATGTTCCCTGTCCAAATGGATTAGGCACTTCGGAATATGGTTTTCCTATGTGTTCGGAAAATCCCGCATCAATATTGGAGGGGATCTTCCTTAACCGGTCATAATCATCCCATGAAAAGATGAAGCGGACGTTTTTCCCCATATTCTTCAACGCTTTCGCCACAAAATGAGTCGTTGCTACCTCCCTGAAATTCCCCATATGAACCGTGCCTGAAGGACTGATACCGGATGCCAGCGTGTAAGTTTCAAGATCAGGATCGGTAAGAACGATTCTTTCGGCTATTTCAAAAGCCCAGTGCATGATGAAAATCCTCCTTTTTCTATGATCTAGCTTCCAACAAAAAAACTCCCACCCCCAAGATCGAAATCTTGAGGGCGGAAGCTTCCATCCGCGGTACCACCTCAGTTTACCGTTACAGTCACCTGTCCGGCCTTATCAGGTACGGCTTTATGCGATACCTTATCCTTTTAACGGGGGATTCCGCCACATCATCCTTGAGAACTCAATTCCTTGTGGAGCTCAGAGGTTTTTTTCAATAGGATTCCACAGCCCCCTTTTCAGCTGCCGGGGGTCTCTTTACAGTTTTATCCTACCTACTCGTCTCATCATCGCTTTTAGATTGAATTGATGATAACAGAATATTCATGATATGGCAAGGGACGCTGAATTAGTTGTTTCAAAAAAAGTCACGCTGATAGTGTAAACATTGGATATTTTCAGAATTATTCATTGACGGAAGCGTTTTCTGATGTTACGGTTAAGGCAATTAAAATCACAAATAGAATTATAAATCACATATGTGATTAAGAGGTGGTAGGTATGTCTGTAAAGTCAGCAAAGAGGGCGTTGGATATTTTAGAAATCCTATCGCACTTCCCCCGTGGTTTAACGATCAATGAGGTTAGTCTCAAGCTCGGGCTCCCTCAGAGCAGCACATTTAATCTCATCAAGACCCTTACCCAAGAAGGATACCTGTATCAGGATGAGATGAAAAAATATCGCTTGGGAGCAAAACTGATCAATCTGGGAACTGTAGCAATGGAAAGTCTGGACATTCATCAAGTATCCCTCCCGTATCTGAATGGATTGATGGAGCGCATGAATGAAACCGTATTCATGTCTGTGCTTTCCGGAAATGAGCTCGTTTACATAGCGAAGATCCTGAGCAATCGTTCCATCCGGACGACAGCTGAACCAGGCCATGTCAAACCCCTGTACTGTACGGGGCTCGGAAAAGCTTTTCTCGCTTTCATGCCGGAAGAGGAAAGGGAACGTCTATTGGACGGGATGACCCTGCAGCAGATTACGCCAAAAACCGTGACGAACCGACGGGAGCTCCTGTCTCAGTTGGAATCGTTCAAGAAACAGGGATACAGTATTGATGATGAAGAAAATGAAGAAGGCCTCTATTGTGTGGCTGCCCCGATTTATGGTGCAAGGGGAGATGTGATCGCAGCCATCAGTGTGGCTGGCCCAAAAGAAAGGATGACCGTCCAGGGCAATGATGTCATCAGGGATTTACTGAGTACCTCACATGCAATCTCACAAAAAATCGGATTCATTCGATAAGAAAGGAGGGATAGGAACCATGGATGTCGTCGCTATAGGAGAAACACTGTTATCATTGACCCCAGCACATAATGGATTATTGCGACATGCTGAATCATTGAAGCCGAAAGTGGCAGGGGCCGAAACGAATACACTCATCGGACTGTGCCGTCTGGGCCATAGGACAGGATGGATCAGTGCGGTCGGAAACGATGAAATCGGCGAGCGGATTGTTGCCACGGTGCGGGGTGAAGGAGTCGATACGACTCATGTAAAAAAAGATGAAATGCACAATTCAGGAATCTTTTTTAAAGAAATCATCGGGAGCGGAGAGGTCAGGGTCCAATACTTCCGCGCAGGATCTGCCGCTTCCCATATGGAGCCCGCCGATTTACCTGCATCCTTCATACGCTCGGCCAAGTATCTTTATCTTACAGGAATCACCCCGGCACTGAGCGAAACGTGTAAACACACAATTTTTGAAGCGATCAAAATAGCCAGGGATTCAGGAGTAAGCGTGGTATTCGATCCGAATATCAGGAGGAAGCTGTGGAGTGAAGAGGAAGCAAGGTCCACTTTGACAGCGTTATGTGAGCTATCTGATATCGTCCTTATCGGTGGCACCGAAGGAATGTTCCTCTTCGGGACGCAAGATACAGATGAAGTTGCCCATCGATTATTCGAAAGCAAGCAGACCCGCTTGGTTGTTATCAAAAAGGGTGCAAAGGGGGCTGCCTATGCTAAACCGGGAAGCGAGACCGTTCAAGTCGACCCATTCCCGGTATCCAGCGTGGTCGATCCCGTGGGAGCGGGGGACGGATTCGCTGCGGGGTTCTTGTCAGGGCTGATCGAAGGGCTGAAAACAAAGGAAGCCGTAAAAAGGGGCTGCGCCGTCGGTGCCATGGTCACCATGGTCAGTGGTGATTATGAAGGTCTACCGGATGAGCGGCGCTTGGAATCATTTCTAAACAGAGACAAGGAAGACATTGAAAGATGAGAAGGAAGGCTGATGAAAATGAAAACGCTTAACAAAATCCTTGAAGGAAAAGGGATCGCCATCATCAGGGGTTACCACACGGAAGACGCTGTCAAGATTGCCCGTGCCTTGAAAAAAGGAGGCGTCACCCTTTTAGAGGTGACGTTGAATTCACCCGATGCTCTCCAAACCATCAGGGAATTGTGTAATGAGCCTGGAATTACCGTCGGGGCCGGTACCGTTCTGGATGGTGCCGCAGCACAGGGAGCAATCGAAGCAGGGGCGAAATTCATTTTATCTCCCACCTTGAAGGTCGAAACGATCCGGACTGCGAAACGGTACGGGGTAGTCAGTATCCCCGGGGCGTATACGCCTTCTGAAATCTTGACGGCTTTTGAAGAAGGGGCAGATATCGTAAAGGTGTTTCCTGCAACGGCCCTCGGACCATCATTCATCAAAGATATGCAGGGCCCGCTTCCTCAAGTCCGCCTCCTTCCGACCGGTGGTGTAACGGTAGAAAATGCAGTAACGTTCTTGGAAGCTGGGGCTGTCGGTGTAGGGCTCGGGAGTTCACTTGTGCATAAAACAGAATGTGTGGATGACGCATTCTTAGACGAAATTGAAATGAAGGCCAAACGGTTCAGGGAACTGGCCATGATGAGAGGGGTAAGAACATGAAGATAACAGGATATGAGTTATTCCAAGTACCACCAAGATGGTTGTTCCTTAAGATCGAAACAGACGAAGGAATCACAGGCTGGGGTGAGCCGGTGATCGAAGGAAAGGCAGCAACCGTCAAAGCTGCTGTCGAAGAACTCATGCAGACGCTGATCGGAAAGGATCCTGCCCGCATCGAGGACCATTGGAACATGATGTACCGATCGGGATTTTATCGTGGTGGACCCATTTTGATGAGTGCCATTGCGGGCATAGATCAGGCGCTGTGGGATATAAAAGGGAAGTTTTACGGAACACCCGTCCATCAATTACTCGGAGGAGCCTGTCGTGATTCGATCAAAGTGTATTCATGGATCGGGGGAGACCGCCCGAGTGATGTTGGAAAAGCGGCTAAAGAAGTAGTGGATCGGGGATTTGAAGCAATCAAGATGAATGGTACCGAGGAGCTTCAATACATCGATTCCCATCAGAAGATCGATCAGGTTCTTGAGAGGGTGGCGGCCATCAGGGAAAGCGTGGGACCGTACGTGGGCATCGGGATCGATTTCCACGGACGAGTACATAAACCGATGGCCAAGATACTGGCCAAAGAACTTGAACAGTTCCGCCCGATGTTCATCGAGGAGCCAGTCCTGCCTGAAAACAATGAGGCGCTCCGAGAGATTGCTGCTCATACGAATATTCCCATCGCCACAGGAGAGAGAATGTTCTCCAGATGGCAATTCAAGCCGTTGTTGACGGATGGATATGTAGATATCATTCAACCGGATCTTTCCCACGCTGGGGGATAACGGAGTGCAAGAAAATCATTTCCATGGCAGAAGCCTTTGATGTAGCTGTAGCACCCCATTGTCCTTTGGGCCCGATTGCCCTTGCAGCCTGTCTACAGGTGGATGCGACTTCCCATAATGCCGTCATCCAGGAGCAGAGCCTGGGTATCCATTATAACGTCGGAAGCGATCTGTTGGATTATATCGTCGATAAGGACGTATTCCGTTATGAAAATGGATTTGTTGAGATCCCTCAAGGCCCGGGGCTGGGCATTGAAGTGAACGAAGAGGTGGTAAGGAAGATGGCGGCCGAGGGACATGATTGGCATAATCCAATCTGGAGACACAAGGATGGCTCCATTGCCGAGTGGTAAAGGAAAAGGTTAACTGACAAAAGGGAGGGATTCACATGGATTCAGGAACAATGTTGATTCTTATAACCGTATTAGGAATTGCACTGCTATTATTCTTAGTTATGAAATCAAAGCTTCAGGCATTTGTCGCCCTTCTCATCTCGAGCTTATTCATCGGACTCTTATCCGGTATGGAGATGCAGGAGGTCATTGCCTCCATCGAACAGGGGATGGGAGGAACGTTGGGGTTCATCGCTGTCGTCGTCGGCCTTGGTGCCATGTTCGGTGAAATGCTCAGGGTTTCCGGTGGAGCAGAACGCCTGGCGATTACCCTGGTGAATAAATTCGGGGATAACAAAGTCCAGTGGGCACTCGGTTTGACCGGGTTCATTGTAGCCATTCCTGTATTTTTGGATGTTGCACTGGTTATTTTGATCCCGATTGTTTATAGTCTTGCCCAGAAAGCAAAAAAATCGACGCTCTATTTCGGAATTCCATTGCTGGCGGGACTTGCCGTGACGCACAGTTTTGTCCCTCCTACACCTGGACCGATTTCAGTTGCGTCCATCCTCAATGCAGATCTGGGATGGGTCATCCTATTCGGATGTCTCGCAGGTATTCCGGCCATGATTTTGGCAGGACCTGTATTCGGCCGGTACATCGGGAATAAAATCGATGTGAAAGTACCGGATTTCATCGATCAGGAAGAGCTCCAAAAGTTTAAGAATGAAAAGGATTTACCAAGCTTCGGTATGATTTTCATCCTGATCATGATTCCATTGTTCCTGATCCTTCTCAATACAGTGACGGGACTGGTTTTACCAGAAGGGAACACCGCGAGATCGATTCTTACGTTTGTTGGTCATCCGTTCATCGCTCTGACGATCTCAACGTTGTTGACGTTTTACTTCCTTGGGACGAAAAGAGGTTATTCCAAGGATGATATTCAGAATATCGCAACCAAATCCCTGGAACCTGCAGGGATCATCATCCTCATCACCGGTGCAGGGGGAGTGTTCAAACAAACCTTGATCAATAGTGGTGTAGGGGATGTACTGGGTGAAATGATGGCAACTTCCAATCTGCCGCTTGTCGTCGTAGCATTTATTATTTCAGCATTCGTCCGCGTGGCACAGGGCTCCGCCACCGTCGCGATGATCACGGCAGCCGGCTTGATGTCCCCGATCCTTGGAATGGTGGAAGTGTCCCAGCCGATGCTTGGATTACTTGTCATATCCATCGCGAGCGGAGCGACTGTATTCTCCCACGTCAATGATTCAGGCTTCTGGCTCGTCAATCGTTTCTTCGGATTGACTGAGAAGCAGACCTTACAAACATGGACCGTGATGGAAACGATCATCGGATTTGTAGGATTCGGTGTTGTATTCCTTATCAGTTTCTTCGTTTAAGTGAAAATAAAGCCCGGAATCCTGTAAGTATGCAGGATTCCGGGCTTTTTGACTTATAAATAGGATTTAAGGATCCATAAATAAAAGACCTGGACTTGGTCCAGGTCTTTACCGTTTAAAATATGATGCCCAGCAGGGAAAATACAATGACAGCGGAGAATAGCAGTGTCATGTGAAGTAAAGAATAGAAGAACATTGTATTTGCCCACTGCCGCTGTTCCATTTTACGTCTTCCGTAGATGCTCAAAACGAGCCATCCTGCACTGAGTACAAGGCCGATCGTCATAAGGGTGATGCTCACCGGCATAAGAAGGAGACTGGCCAATGCCAACACCACAAGATACACATTGGTTTGAATGACAGTGCGCTTGAATCCTTTCACCACTGGCAGCATTGGTACGTTAGCTGCTTTATAATCATCATGCTTCCTGATGGCAATGGCATAGAAATGCGGCATCTGCCAAATCATACTAATGACGAAAAGGCTGATAATGGCCGGATGATCGATGGAAGAATGGACGGCCGTCCACCCGATGAGGACGGGCATCGCACCGGATATACTTCCAATCTCCGTATTATAGATCGTCCGTCTCTTGCTCCACATCGTATAGGGAACGACGTAGAAGAAAAGACCGAGTAAACCGAATAAAGCGGCCATCGGTGTCGTGAGTGCCAAAAGGAGCAACCCTACCAGGGCCATGCTGATGGCGATCCACAAAACGGTCATCGGCTGGATATCACCTGTGACGGTCGGACGGCTCTTCGTCCGCTCCATGAGGCTATCGATATCCCGGTCATAGAGATTATTGAAAGCACCGGCAGCACCGATCACAAGGGCAGATCCGAGGACGGCCAGAATGATATTGGGCAGGTTCTCAACCAGATTCAAATCGAACATGTAGAGTGCCAGTGTCAATCCGGCGACCATTGGAATCAGGTTGGATTTGATGATGCCGGTCTTGATGGTTTGGGTCAAGACCTCACTATATGCGCGTTTCGTTGGTAAAACGTGCTCTTGAGTTTTCATTATTATCATCTCGCTTAGCTGGATTCTATGAAGATAGTAATTCGGTTTGCACATACCGAAAAGAATATATATACTATATGGTATATTAATAGTATATTCGTAAACTGTCAAGAAATCAGGAGGACATCATGAACAGAAGAATGACGCAAGAGGAAAGAAGGAACGAGACACGGCAAGCACTTCTGGGCGCAGCAGTGGAATTATTTGCACAAATGGGCTTCCACGGGGCTTCCATTGATAAGATCTCTGAAAAAGCAGGATACAGCAAAGGTGCATTTTATGCCCATTTTGATTCTAAGGAAAACCTATTCCTCATACTCCTTCAGCAGCAGATGGAGGGATATGTCCACGACATTGAATCGATCCTAAATCAACAAGAGTCCATTGAAGACTTTGTGACAGCCATGAATCACTACTATGAACAACGCAAATTCCTCGAACAATCGTCCTGTTTGCTAAACATAGAGTTCCTACTTTACGCCATGAGGGATCCATCCGTAAAGGAAAAGTGGTCTGACCTCATCCAGGCCTCAGTCGATCAGATTGCTTCAGGAATCGAAAAGCTTCTTGGGAGTGTACATCCTTCTAAAGAGCTGACGCCGGAAGAACTTGCCTGGGCCATTTTGTCACTGGAGAATGGGATATCCATCTATTCCTTCATCCGTCAAGATCAGGTGCCATACAGACTATACGAAAAAACATTGAAAGACCTCTTAATCTGTTAAAATATGTGTCACTATTCATTGAACACTATTCATTATACCAGCTGTACATACAGAGAGAGCGATCTGGATGTGACATTTCTCTAAACAATCGAATCTACCATCTTTGGAGGGAATCATGGAAAAATGGATTATTGAAAGCATGGAGCAATACGGTTACCTTGGGATCTTTTTATTGGTGGCACTTGAAAATATCTTCCCACCCATCCCTTCTGAGATCATCCTGACGTTCGGAGGATTCATGACCACAACGAGCAGTATGACGATTCCGGGGGTCATTCTCGCTTCAACGGCAGGGTCTGTCGTGGGGGCCATCATCCTTTACGGGATCGGGGTGTTACTCTCAGCCGACAAACTTGAACGGATTGTTGATAGATGGGGCCATATCCTCAGGGTCAAACCAGATGATATAAAGAAAGCCGATCGATGGTTTGACCATTATGGGTATCGTGTCGTCCTGCTTGGGCGGATGGTGCCGTTGATCCGAAGCCTCATTTCGATTCCTGCAGGCGTTGCGAAGATGAAATTTATGTACTTCCTTCTCTTCACGCTAATCGGTACATTAATTTGGAATACTGTCCTTGTATGGGTGGGATCGGCTGTTGGAGATTCATGGGACAGGATCGTTCAATACATGGACGTGTATTCTTACGTCGCCTACGCACTCATCGCACTGGTACTGCTCTATTTTGCATACAGGTGGATGAAGCGATTCAAGAAGAAGTAATATCTCGGGCCGGGCTCACCTATGTGAGCCTGGCCGTTTTTTTGTGTGGAACGGAATCTTGCGGGCTATACTACAATTAAGGAGGCATGCGTTCATGACATCAAAGAGTGAGAATATGGAAAAGGAATATAAGAACCTCGAGAGGCTGCTCGCTTCCACCCTGCACTATTTGTCCGACGATGAAGTAGAAGAAATCGATCTCGAGTACCTCATGGAGCATACGAACGGACTCCGGGAGTGGTGGCAGCAGTACCGGGAGAAAAACAAAAAGGTATTGGAAAAGGAAATTCAGCATCTTTTGCCTTCTCTTTCTCTGGAGGAATTGGAAGAATTAAAGGCAAGACTAAAAAAGTAAACCTTGACTGAAAAGGTCGTTGAGTTTGATGAACAAAGGGTGAACAAACGTTTACAATTAAGTTACAACTGCACATTATAGTTGGAACCGTTACCCATCTATCTGATATAATCAGGATAGGTAGAGAAAGGGGCAGGGGGCCATGCAACTGCAAAATTTAAGCACAGAAGAGATTGATCTCTGTTATCGCGCAGATCCATTTGAGATGACTCGGTCAATCTTAAAAGAGGACCTCAGGGGGCTTGAAATCATCTCACTCAAAGGGATTGAAAAGCGAAACCTGCTTCCAAAAGAAGTCGTAAACGTACTGTTGATCTATTTCTATGAGGAATTTGGTGGACAGGTGTATAATCGCACCGATTTGATTAAATTATACAATTCATGGGCATCAAATAATGTAAACACATTTGATGAAGCAGTCCAGATGGCAAAGGAAGACATCAGGCATTATCTTGGCCGCTGATGATTAATGTATATAGATATGAAGCGAGACCGGGACAAAAATGTTTTAGTCATAGCGAAACCCGAATCCAGTTGCCTACGATCAGGCAATTGAATTCGGGTTTTTAATTTGTTTCATGAATATTCCGTTTTTCTTGTTTCTTGCGGTTGATAGGAATGCAGGACGAAGACTCCCTCGGAAAAAGTTATTATGACGGGTGTTCCCAACACTTTTCTTAGGTGAAAAATTTTTTTGAATATCCTTTCGGATTTTCTTCATTCCTTCATTTATCATTTATTCAAAATAAAGGGGATCGAGCCTACGCGTTGCGTCAGGAGATTGGATAAATCCCCCCTTTTTAATTCTTATGGGCACCTTTGATCTCTGCTTGTTAAGGGGACTCACCCTCCCATATCTCCTGGCATCTATGTGCTCACATTCCTTCGTTGGGTCTCGCCTTAACGCAGAGGCCAGCTTATGCTCCTGCATGGACTGATCTAAGATGATCGTCGAAAGTCTTGTGTGTGCCGGCTTCTCAGTGTCTAGGTTGTTTTAATTAAGCGAGCGTAGATGTTACGCAGCTTCTTGATTACCAAAGAAGGAGATATCAGCTACCATACGCTCTTCATTGAATGTTTCGCCCCTTTTGCTTAAACCATGAAGGACTTGAATCAATTTCCGACATAGGATTAACAACGCTTCTTTCTTAGCGACGGGGTGTTCGCGATGTTCACTATAGTAATCGTACAGGGACCGAAACGCTGGTATGGCGTGTAAAATCGGGAAAATCGCCTTATATATCAAGGAGCGTAGCCGTTTCCGCCCGCGTTTAGACAATCGCTTGTTCCCTTCTTTTTTTCCCGAGGAATTGGTGACTAACGTAAGACCCGCTAATTTTAGGATTTGGCGTGGACTCTTATAGTGTGAAAAGGCTCCTATTTCTGAAAGGATCTCTACTACGGTGTTTTCTCCAATACCAGGGACCGAAAGGAACAGATCGAAATCTGTCATCTGTTTCGCCAACGTCACTAACTGCTTTTCTATGCTTACCAGTTGTTCTTCAAGCAGCTTCATCTGTGTCAATAGAATTTGGATTTCTGCCCGTGCCATTTCAGGACTCTCCTGATAGCCAATAGATGTGGCCGCGACATCAAGAAGCTTAGTAAGGTTTTTAACCGAGAAATGCTTACCTCCCAGGTTCTTGAGGTTCTCCAAGAGCTTCTCAGGATCTTCTCTCACAAGGTCTTCCGGAAGAGGATAAGAAGAAAGAACAGTGGAGGCGTTCATTCCAATGGACTTATAAACCGAAATAAACTCAGGGAAGTATAGATCAATCCATCGCTTGATCCGGTTTTGAGTCGACGCTCCTTGTTTTTTCAGACGAGCCCTAAATGCCGAACCATGACGCAACTCTGCTTCAATAGGAGTCATGTCACGAGGAATACTGTAATAGCCTTGCGGTATCATCTTGGCAATGACACGAGCGTCTTTCGGATCGTTTTTACTCTGTAGGTTGTCATCCAATTCTTTGGTTTGCTTCACATGGAGAGGGTTGACGAGAACAAAGCGAATGCCCCGATCCGTAAGGTACGAGGATAAATTCATCCAGTAATGACCGGTAGGTTCAAATCCAACGACTACATTCTTCTTTTGATGAGATTCCATCACCTTTAGGATGGTAGCGTAAAAGGTTTCAAAGCCTTGTCTGGACTGACGGAATGAGAAGCTTTTCTTGACCTCCCTACCTCGTTCATCCACTGCGCAGGCATAATGTACACACTTGGCGATGTCGACGCCAATCACCAATGTGTCCTCAGAAATTTGATTAATGCGTTCATTTCGATTATCATGCATGTTAAAGATCCTCCTTTTTGTGTGTGGCTTCGCACCTGCATCATAAAGGAGGATCTTTTTTTGTGCAATAGGTCCATACTTTCCCCACAGGAATAGCTCCTGCGGGTAGAGTAGCTTAGAGGAGACCCCGCCGCCTTGCCGAGGAGGCCCGGGCTACCAGTGTTCGTCATTCAATGGCACCTTTTTGTTTTGCCTCAACCTCTTTTTATCTCAAGTTTTCAATCAGTCCTCCATTTATTATCAGACAATATTGAATAATCACTCAATCGTTGTTATACTGTGAAAATCATGTCGAAGGAGGAATAGATTGTTGATCAACTATCATAATCGAACATTTACTGCAGTAGAAAACTCTGAAAACGGGGAGGTCTCGACACGGACCATTTTCACATACCAGCAGGAAGGAGACCTTCTGACTGGTTCGTATGAAGGTGGGGAAATACAAAAAGGCTTCCTTATCGGATTGGTTGGCGATGATGGATGTCTTGATTTCCGCTATAATCATGTGAATGTGGATGGAGCCATCCGTGGGGGGATATGTCGATCCACTCCGACTCTTCTGGATGATGGGAGAATTGAACTGAAGGAGGACTGGGAATGGCTGGATGAAGCAAGGTCGAAGGGTCATTCTGTGATAAGGGAAATAGTGGAAGGAGACCGTTGACCATCATACATACAAAGTTTTGGACGCTATGCTTAATCAAGGACGGAGATCGGGTCTTGATGATCGACCGGCAGCACGATGATTTTACAGGTTTTATCCCTCCGGGTGGCAAAGTAGAGTTTCCTGAATCCTTTACCGCAGCCGCAATCCGCGAGGTGAAGGAAGAGACCGGTCTTGAAGTAAAGAACCTACAATACAAAGGGATTTATGAGTATGTCAACCCTGAAAGAATGGAAAGGTATATCATCTTTAATTATCTTACGACTGAGTTTTCCGGAGAACTCTTGAAAAACCCGGCGGAGGGAATTCCCACGTGGATTGCCCTCTCCGACGTTCCAGGGCTCCCTATGCAGGCTTCCATCAGGAGGCGATTCCCTTACCTCTTGAAAAAAGGTACATTCGAGATACATGTGACATGGAATGAATCGAGAGGTTGCGAGGGTGATGTCAGTATAACTGTCACATGAAGGAGACATGGGAAGACGAGCACGTTAATAATGGAAGCGGGACAAGAATTGAAGGAATTGCTGCTGGGTTTCATGTGGATATTTCCATAGGGAGTATGCATTTGCTTCCGGTAGTTCAAACGAACGGACTGGAATTTCCATCAGTCTCCCTTCAAGGAGTTCCCTTCTGACTGTGGAAGAAGGCAGAAACGATACGCCAAGCCCCTCGGCAATGAATCGTTTAGTGATGTGGATTTGTGAAACCTTCATCATCTTGGAGTTGGGGTAAAAATGTTTCAGGATCTCGCACAGTTCCTCCCAATAACCTGGGTGGTTATGGGTGAGGATCCTGGCATGGTGGAGAACTTCTTCTTCATCGAGGGGAAGGGCGGATTCAAAATCTCTCCCATCATGCGGCGCGACGAGCATGACCCTGTCCGAGTAGAGTTTTTCACTTCCTACCTCTTTATGAAGGGAGGGAAGACAGGATAGCCCGATATCAACTTCTTCATTCATGACGGCACGTTCAATATCACTGGACTCGATGATCTTCACGTCCACTTCAACGTAAGGATATTCGTTCATGAATCGTTTCAATACGGCAGGCAGGATGGTATCGGCTATCAAGGGAGAGATGGCAATCTTCAATGCAGCGGTATACCCTTGCATGAAGGATCGCATTTTCTTCAATCCATCTTCATGAACCCTCACCATCTCTTTAGCTTCCCCCACAAAGTATCGACCTGCTTCGGTCAATGCCACCTTCTTGTTGCTCCGTTCAAAAAGGGCCACACCCAGCTCTTTTTCCAGCTGCTTGATATGGACCGATACGGATGGCTGAGATATATACAATTGTTCAGATGCCTTTCTGAAATTGCGTGTCTGAGAAGCTGCGATGAACGTCCGTAGCCAGTTCAACTCCAACTGAATCACTCCTTGATTAAAAAAAGTAATTGATCCATTCAAATAAATATAATGTTCTTAATTAATACTCTACTATACACTGAGATTAATAACCAGTGAGGAGTGAAGAGCATGTATCAACCGGGATTGAAAGGAATCGTAGCCGCTCAAACGGCCATCAGCCATATTGATGGAGAGAAGGGTATTCTTATATATAGAGGACATGATGTACGGACTCTTACGGGAAAATGTTCATTTGAACAAGCAGCGTTTCTTCTCTGGTATGGTAGACTCCCTTCCAAAGAAGAAGGCGAACATATGGTGGAGGAGTTGAAAAACAACCGAACGCTCTCCGAAGCTATGCTGGATGTCCTTACACGTCTTCCTGAAAACATGGATCGCATGAGCGTGCTGAGGACCGTCTTGTCAGCTGAAGGGGGATCCGAATATGGGTGGAAGCCTACCCTGAATCAAGCAGTACGGATTACGGCACTCATCCCGACCATCATCGCATACAGAGAACGTCATCTCAAGGAGTTGGATTTTATCGAGCCTCATGAAGAACTGGGGCATGTTTCAAACTATCTGTATATGCTTACAGGAGCCGAGCCCGATCGCGCTGTTTCCCAAGCCCTCGAAACCTATATGATACTGACCATGGAGCACGGGATGAACGCTTCGACCTTTTCTGCAAGAGTCACGGCATCTACTGAATCCGATCTGATTTCATCCGTCATTTCAGCGATAGGAACGATGAAAGGGCCTCTTCATGGAGGGGCACCGACAGGCGTAATCGCTCTCCTGGAGGAAATAGGGAGGGAAGAAAACGGAGAGAACGTAATCAGGGAGAAGATTTCCCAAGGGGAAAAACTGATGGGGTTTGGTCACAGGATCTACAAGACGCGTGATCCCCGAGCGACAGCCCTTAAAGGCAAACTACTTGAATTCCGCGGGGAAAATAAGGAGCTTGATCTCGCCATTGCGATTGAAGAGATCGCTGTCAAACTCCTTGAAGAACTGAAACCGGGCAGGGGTCTTTATACGAATGTGGAGTATTACGCTGCATCGATCATGAGGGCCATCAATCTTCCTGATCACCTCTTCACCCCAACATTTACAGCTGCTAGGGCTGTCGGCTGGACGGCCCATGTACTCGAGCAATCCGAAGATAATACGATATTCAGGCCGCAATCTCACTACATCGGAAGCCTTGCGGAACCCATTTGACCAGTACACTGCATGGCCCTCCATCTATATGGAGGGCTTTTTATCATGCATTGAGAAGAAGGTGTTGCAAAGGAATGAGACGAATGGGCCATACAGGTGAAAAAAATGCATAATATAGGGGATGAAACACACATTTTGTCAAAAAAAGATGAAATAAGCCATGATTTTAAGGATATTTATGGTAAGTTATAAGAGAGCACTATACGGATGGAAAAAACGGGGGTGAGTGCCTTGAATGTAGTACCTGTTAAGGAGATAGAGGTCAAAGAACGAGTCGGATTCTTCCTTAGGCATTGGGGAGGTACAGAGATGGTCATCTCTACAGGCATCCATGATTGTGTCAACCTAGACGGATTTGCTTGTTTAGAAGACAACAAGATCCTGGGACTTATTACGTTTGTGTACGGAAATCAAGAGTGTGAAATCATTTCATTGGACAGCTTGCGGGAAGGAGTCGGCATCGGTTCATTCCTTCTAAGAAGGGTGGAAGAGGAAGCCGTCATCAATGGATGTCTTTCCCTTTCCGTCATTACGACAAATGATAATCTCAACGCTCTCGGGTTTTACCAGCGAAGGGGCTTCCAATTAATAGACCTCAAATGCAACGCTGTGGAAACAGCCAGAATTCATAAACCTTCGATTCCATATATAGCTGAAAACGGAATTCCCATTAGGGACGAGATTCTATTAAACAAACAACTTTGAAAACATCCAATGACCCTTTAGTGGAGGAGGATACGCATGGAGTATATGCTGTTAGTCGCTATCGCATTCATACCATTTATCATCTCGATTTCATTGATCATTTACTCCAGATCCACTGTCTCCGTTGCCCTTGCCTGCTTTCTGGTCCTGCTCGGGGCATGGCAGCTTGAAATCGCGTCCCTCTATGCAGACGGGCTCCTGTCAGAGCAGGTGATTGACCGTTTATTCAGGATTTTCAGGGTCGGTCCGATACTGATCATGCCGATCATCTATTATTTCATTTACTATTTGGTCAGTGAACATGAAGAGTTGAGACGCTACAGGAAATGGATCAATCGAACAAGCCTGAGTGTGATGATCGGATACAGTATTCTGGTTTATATCATCAATTTCACGGAATATGGAGTCACGTCGTATATGGTAGCCCCGGGGAGGGTATATTCCCCTACCCACTGGCTTCCGGTCTATGGATCCCTGAACTGGACGTTCCTCCTGAATATTTTCCTTGTATTCATACACACCTTCCTGCTTCTTAGGGTCACCATCTTGATGAAGGACCCGATCTATAAGCTGTTTTATGGAAAATTGATCATTGGTGCACTATTCGTGTTCTTGAATGGAGTGACAAGTGGATTTGGGTTATTCCCCTTATTCTTTTCAAGTTTCAATTCCATTCTTGTCGCCATCCTTTTATTCATCGGTTTCTTTCAGATGCAGACAGCGCGTGTAAAGCAGGCAAACACCCGTCTGGCGAAACAGAGTGAGCTCTTGGAAGCCATCATGAATCTGAATCCGAACTATTTGATCGTCATGAACCAATCAAATCAGATCATCAAGGTTAATGACTCCGCAGAAAAACTCTGGGATGTGGACAAAACCGAGTTAACGGGAAAAGATTTCAGCGTACTGGCAGAGCCTCCCTACTCGATCAACCCCTTACGTAAAGACGTACAGAGATTCGTTAATAAAACAGGCAGGCCGTACTATATCCAGTGGGGGTTCCAAAAGTTGGATCAAGCCGAGAAGGAATATCACACATTGTTCTACGGAATCGACTTCTCAAAGCAAAAAGAAAATGAGCGTTTGTTGCTGTCGTCTGAAAAATCAAAAGTCATCGGGGAACTTGCAGCGAGCATCGCCCATGAGATACGGAATCCATTGACAACGGTCAGGGGATTTATTCAATTATCAAAAGAAGTTCAGAAAGAAAATGGATACGAAGATATCGTCCTTGAAGAAATCGATCGCATCAATGAGGTTTTGAAGGAATTATTGCTTCTCGCCAAACCTGAAGCACAAGTGGAAGATACCGGTGATAGCTCCACTTCCATATCCGTCGTGCATGAAGTCAATACCATCAAGCTTCTGTTTGAAGCCATTGCCATGGAACAAAATAAAAGCATCAGCATCCACAATACGCTTGACCATGGACACCTGGTCCGATTCGAGAAATCCCATTTCAAGCAGGTGATCATCAATATTTTGAAGAATAGTTTTGAAGCACTTCCTAAAATGGGTAAAATCAAGATTAAAATCGATGAAAAAAGCGGGAAGACCAGGATTCGGATTCTCGATAATGGTCGGGGTATTGCGAGAGAACGACTGTCCAGGATCGGTGAGCCTTATTATACCAATAAGGAAAAAGGCACGGGGATCGGTTTGACCATCTGCTTTAAATTGATCGCTGATTACAGCGGACAAATGAAGGTGAAAAGCAAAATCGGATGGGGTACGGTCGTCACCATCACCCTTGATCCGGTTCCGATGGAAAGCCGACCGCCGAAAGAAGAGTTAGACGGAAGGAGCACGGTGGTATGAACAGTTGGGAACAAGCATATCGAAAAACGGACAACCTGTGGGGAAAGCGTCCTGATCGATCCCTTATTGAATACAGCTCTCTCCTTAATGAAGGAGACGCCATTTTAGATCTCGGAATGGGGGAGGGGAGGAACGCGTATTATTTCGCCGCAAAAGGACATCCCGTCACCGGTGTCGATTATTCCTCAGCTGCCGTCAAGCGCTGCGGGGAAATCGCCATTGAGTCGGGGGTGGAGATGGAAGCGCTTGTCGCTGACATAACGCGTTTCCCTGTACCTCCTTCAACGTATTCGCTGATTATCTTAAGCAACGTACTGAACTTCTTCCATCCGCTTGAAATCGAACGAATCCTCCATAAGGCCATCAGCGGTCTTGTAAAGAAAGGAATGGTCTACATTCAAGCTTTCAGTCGCGAGGATCCTGCCTATGCGAGGAATGAGAAGATGGCTGCAAAAGTGGATGAAGGAACTTTCTATAGAGAAAAGAATGAAACGTACATCCATTTTTTCTCCAAGAGTTCCCTCCTTGACTATTTCACAGATTTCGACGTTCTGATCATGACAGAATCCTATCGTTTGGATCTTACACACGGCGAGCCCCACTATCATGGCGTCATTGAGCTCCTTGTCAGGAAGAAAGCAGGATGAACGAGCAGATTCGCTTCATAAAAGTCCGGGGTGCCGCTATGGAAGTATGGGAAATGGGGGAAGGTGCGCCCGTGGTCATCTTGACTGGCATGAATTCGCCTATTTGGGAATGGCATCCAGTGGTGCAGGCTCTCTCAAGGAATCACAGGGTCATTCTATTTCATCGACCTGGCCTTGGCAAGAGTGAGATCGGGGATCATACCCGAAGGACGGGGGCCATTGCCGAAGAACTGAATGAGCTGCTTCCTTTACTAGGGATCCATGAACCGATCATGCTCATCGGGCATTCATATGGAGGGCTGTGTGCACAGCATTTTGCTCGATGGTACCCTTCGAAGATCAAAGCGCTTCTTCTGGTGGATTCTACCTCAGTCAACCTTCATCGACTCGACGATCTCGATCTCCCTGTGATGGATGCAGACAATGATGCTGCCTGGCTCGAAACCTGTCTATCCTATAGCGAGAAGACTCGCGAAGAGCTTAAGGTTGTAATCCCCCTCGGTTGGGACTCTGGTCTGCCCACTCCGTTGCTTGAAAAGCTCAGCGATTTCCAATGGAATCCACTCATGTATGCAGCCATGCACTCGGAGGTTACATGGTGGAAGGAGGACGCATGGATAATTAAGAATGGTCCTCGGTTTCCTGTAATCCCTTTAGTGGTCATTGCCCGTGATAAAAAATCTATAATACGGCAAGAAGATGGACTCCCTGAGTGGGAGAAAAGAATATTTGAAGCCCTTTGGGAAAAGCTGATGTATGAACAGACAAGGCTGACGGAAGGCAGCCGGTTCATCGTGGCGGAAGGATCAGGACATGCGGTACATCTTGATCGACCCGACGTCGTCGTGGAAGCCTTTCATCATCTGACGAAGAAGGTGCAGGAAAATGAAGGTGCTGGTGGATCTTGTCCTATCCATTGATGGGATACATATGAGAAAGGGCGGGGAATTTGATGTGAGGAAACGATCAGATATCCCGCTTCTGATTTGCCGCTGGATCAATCAAATCAAAATGGATACCGGATATAGAGATACGGAGATTGTAAGCGTTTATCTAGATGGGAGTAAAGATTTGACGGAAGAAGTCAGGCTGACTTGCCGTTGAAAGAGGTGTGATCGGTTCTCGAAGGATTGAATACTGATCGTCAAAAGAGCCTGAACAGACAGCTGCCCGGCAAAAAGATGACTCCGTGTCTCGGGGTTTGCAGGTACTTGATGGTAGACAAAGAGGGATTTCCACACACTCCAAACGGGAATGTATTCACAGGCCATAAAAAAGTTCAAAATGCTGGATAGGAGGTCTGTACAATGATCAAAGCGGTTTGTTTTGACCTTGATAACACTCTTCTGGACAGGGATGGATCTCTCCATTCCTTCCTGGAGGATCAATACGTACGGCTGAGTATGTTTCATCAGATGAAAAAGGACCTCTTCATGGATCGGTTCATCGAGTTGGATGATCGGGGTTATGTATGGAAGGATATCGTTTATGAAACCCTGATTTGGGAATTCGACCTGAGGGGGTGCACCATAGAAGAGCTTCTGTCTGATTATCTAACCCATTTTCACCATCACTGCATCCCTTTGGGCCCAGTGGAAGAAGTGTTGAAGGAACTGCGTGCACGCGGGATACTCATCGGGATCATCTCAAATGGATATCATCAGTTTCAATCCGATAACCTGAGGGCGTTATCCATCCATTTATATGCTCACGAAATCCTCATCTCAGAATCGGAAGGGCTGCGTAAACCGGACAAACGAATCTTTCAATCTATTGCCGACAAAATGGGCGTGAAGGTTGAGGAATGCGCATTTGTGGGCGATCATCCCATTAATGATGTGAAGGGGGCCAAGGAGGCAGGTATGATGTCGATTTGGCTCAGGGGTGATGGGTACAGCGTTCCGGATCATGCAGATGCTATCATCGATCAACTTCCTGAGCTCATGGGTGTTTTGAGAAAGCTGGACGTTGAAAGGCAGGACCAGCCTAGGCATCATTCCTGCGAATCTATATAAATGAAAGCTTGCCTGATGATTCACATTGTGCTATTATTGTGAAAATTCGAGGTGTTTCTTATGAATTTATTCATTCAGACACAATCCCATCATCATATCAAGTAGCCTTGCTGGTTGTTTTTAAAATCAGGAAGGCTATTACCTAATGAACCGCATCTGACTCTAGTCTCTACTTAGATCAGCTGCGGTTTTTTGTGTTCTGGATAAGGGGCCTTTGAATTGAAAAGGAGGATGACATAATGAGAAAGATGGATTATCAGAATGTAAGAGGAACAGCAGATTATTTGCCTGAAGCTGAAGGGATCCGAAGAAAGGTGAGGAATACACTGGAAGACGTATTCATACAATACGGCTGCAAACCGTTAGAAACGCCGATACTCAATTATTCGGATCTGTTGGCCTCCAAATATGGGGGTGGGGCGGAAATCCTGAAAGAGATGTACATGCTGAGCGATCGTGGAGAACGCGATCTTGCCCTGCGTTATGACTTAACCATCCCTTATGCGAAGGTAGTGGCCATGAACCCAACGTTGAAAATGCCGTTTAAACGCTATGAAATCGGTAAAGTGTTCAGAGACGGGCCAATCAAAAAAGGCAGGATGAGGGAGTTTACTCAGTGTGATGTAGACGTAACAGGTATCGATTCATGTGCAGCGGAAGCAGAGCTTATCATGATGGCACTGGATGCGTTCGACCGCTTGGAAATGGAAGTGGTCATCCAGTACAATAACCGGAAGCTGCTTGCAGGCATGCTGGAATTCTTCGGCATCCCTCCTGAGAAAAGTGGGGAAGTGATCCTCGTCCTGGATAAATTGGAGAAGATCGGCCTGGAAGCATGTGAAGAGGAACTGAAGAAAAAAGGACTTAGTGTCGTAGCATTAAAAGAAACAAAGCAGTTCATCTTGGATTCCCCCACTTGCTTGGAGTACTTTTCACCCTATATAGAAAAAAACACATTGATCTCTGAGGGGCTGGAGGAACTGAAAGAGCTAGAGCAAATCCTTGAAGGTTTGGGATTGAAAGCTCAGTGCCAATTCAATCCATACCTTGCCAGGGGACTGGACATTTATACGGGTACCATCTATGAACTCTTCCTGAAGGACGGCGGCCTGCGGTCGAGCATCGGAAGCGGCGGTCGCTATAATAATGCCATTGCCGGATTGAAAGGGGAGGAGGAGGGATCCTATTCAACTGTAGGAATCTCCTTCGGTTTGGACGTCATTTTGACAGCCCTTTTGGAAAAGGAAGAAACCACCCCGAACCTTGGGTGGATTACTTGATCATTCCGGTCCAAGAAATGGAAGAATCCTTTCGGATGGCACGGGTTCTCAGGCAAGAGGGGAACAGGGTCGAAGTGGACATGTCTGGAAGATCCGTAAGAAAAAGCATGGACTATGCCGATAAGGCAGGGATCCCGTTTGTAGCGGTGATTGGAGAAAGGGAGGTTTCAAACCGGATATGCATGGTAAAGGATATGAAAACGGGTAAGCAGACAGAATGGGTTTTCAAATGACATGCGGGTCAATGAAGGAAGACAACTAGAAGATGATTTTATTTAAATTTTGCCAAAACTAGTTTATCATATGATAGAGAATGTCCATTGCTTGAAAAGGAAGGTACCCTATGTCAATTGAATCAGAACAGAACATTACCAGGATACATATTGAAGACAAAGAATTCATCCTCATCGGCACGGCCCATGTTTCCAGACAAAGCGCCGAGCAGGTGAAGCAGGTTATTGAGCGGGAAAGGCCGGATACAGTGTGCATTGAGCTGGATGAACCGCGTTATCAATCCATTGTCGAAGGAGATAAATGGAAGCAGACGGATATCTTCCAGGTGATCAAAGAGAGAAAAGCAACCCTGCTCCTTATGAATCTTGCCATTGGATCATTCCAAAAACGGATGGCCAAGCAGTTCGGAATCAAACCAGGACAGGAAATGATTCAGGGAATCGAGTCTGCCAGAGAGACGGGAGCAGAGCTGATACTTGCCGATCGAAACATTCAGGTCACGTTTTCTCGGATCTGGAATAATCTCGGATTCACCGGTAAAGCAAAACTGCTCACCCAGATCATTTTCAGCATCTTCAGCGATGAAAGCATCACAGAAGAAGAACTGGAGAGGATCAAATCGAAGGATATGCTTGACTCCATGCTCAATGAATTCACTCAGGTGTTTCCGCAGTTAAAGACACCCCTTATCGATGAACGCGATCAGTACCTGGCCCAAAAGATCAGAACAGCGCCTGGAGAAAAGGTGGTTGCAGTCCTGGGAGCTGCTCACGTTCCTGGGATCACCAAGGAAATCCATAAAGAGCACGACTTGAAAAGATTATCTGAGCGCCCTCCAAAATCTAAGGCACCGAAGATCATCGGTTGGATGATCCCGCTTGCCATCATCGCATTGATTGTTTATACCTTTATCAATAACCCTTCGGCCGGCTTCGACCAATCCATCAGTTGGATCTTGTGGAATGGCGGATTTTCAGCACTTGGGGTATTAATAGGGATGGGGCATCCGCTAGCCATTTTGACAGCTTTTATTGCCGCACCCATCACCTCTTTGCATCCGCTCCTCGCAGCAGGGTGGTTCGCAGGTTTTGTGCAGGCATATTTTAAGCGTCCAAGTGTAAAAGATTTTGATACGTTATCGGAGGATGTCCTGAGCGTGAAAGGGTTTTGGAACAACAAGGTGACCAGGGTCCTGCTGATTGTTGTATTGGCGAACCTTGGAAGTACCTTGGGGACGATCATCGGAGGAGCCGATGTGGTAAGGTTATTCATTAAGAATTTCACTTGAGCAAGCAATGGTTTGCACTCTCAATCCTCTAGTTAAAAAAAGAAGGAGCAGGTATCCTGCTCCTTCTTTTTTATACTGTTTTTTCAACCTCAAGGTAATGTATCTGATGCCCGTCATTATCATGGATCCTGAAGGTGAAGCCTTCTTCAGTGACGATTTCCTTGCTTGCATTGGAATCGATGTTTTCAGAAAGGAACCATCCACCGATGGTGTCCACTTCCTCATCACTGAGGTCGGTACCAAGGAGGTTATTCACGTCCTGAATTAGAAGTTTGGCATCCAGGATGTAGTGATTTTCTTTTACTTTCCTGATTTCCGGTACTTCATCGTCATCAAATTCGTCCCTGATTTCTCCTACGATTTCTTCAATGATGTCTTCAACAGTTACCATACCGGACGTCCCGCCGTACTCATCAAGGAGGATGGCGATGTGGACGCGTTCTTTCTGCATCTTCACGAGAAGATCATGGATCGGTATGGTTTCGATGACGCGAATCAATGGATTCACATAGGGCTCGAGGCTGTCAATTCCGTCAGCCGATTGGATGGACGCGGTCAGAAGCTCCTTTACGTTCACAAAACCGAGGACATTATCCTTATCCCCGTCGACTACAGGATAGCGGGTATAGTGTTCGGTCGTAATGACATCCATCACTTCATCCATGGTCGCATCCTTTGAAATGGAGATGATCTCTGTACGGGGGACCATGATTTCCTTCGCAAGTCTTTCATCAAATTCAAAGATGTTATTCACATACTTTAGCTCGGACTGGTTGATCTCGCCGCTCTCATAGCTTTCAGAAAGAAGAATGCGAAGCTCTTCCTCCGAGTGGGCCAGCTCATGCTCCGACGCAGGCTTCAGGCCGAAAAGGCCGACGAAGAATCGCGCTGATCCGTTCAGGAACCAAATGAACGGGAACATAATGCGGTAAAACCAGATAATCGGAGATGCGAAAAGCATTGTAATGGTTTCCGCTTTTTGAATCGCCATCGTCTTTGGAGCGAGTTCCCCAACCACTACATGAAGGAACGTCACAAGTGCAAACGCAATTCCGAACGATAGGATGTGAGTAAGGGATGCGTTCAAGTGAAAGTACTCGAATAACGGATGTAACAGGGTTTCCACCGTAGGTTCCCCAAGCCAACCGAGGCCGAGTGCCGTCACCGTGATACCAAGCTGACATGCTGACAGGTACTCATCAAGATGTGTAACGACCTTCTTAGCCGAGACTGCACCTTTCTTTCCTTCAGCGATCAGCTGGTCGATCTTGGAAGTACGCACCTTGACAATTGCAAATTCCGTTGCAACGAAAAAGGCCGTCAAGGCGATGAGTACGATAATTGCTGCTAACTTAATTAATAATAATGAATCAATGTCCAATGAATCGTCTTACAGGTGTAAGACGTTCACCTCCCGATAAAAAATTTAGTTTAACAACAGAAGGAGGGATTGGATCAGCGTATGACTTTCCTTTGAAAGATCTTTTTTTGCCTGCGGAAGTTCTTTATGATTCAGAATCTCCGTCACTTCTGTGTTCAGGTCTTTCAGTTTCCATCTGAGTGCCCGCACGTCGATTTCTTCGGTATCTTTTTCAATCATTTTCTTCCTTATCATGTCCAAAGACATGCCGCTTGATTTCATATCATTGACTTCTCTTATGATGTTTACACAAGAAATATCATAATAGCGATAATTAGAAGGAGAACGTTCGACTTTTAGGATCCCGATATTTGTATAATGATCGATCGTACGTTTTGTTACATTCGCCAACTCGGCCAACTCACCAATTTTTAGTTTCTCTGTCCCAAACGATTTCCTCCTAACCGTCACGTGATAGTCTCTATTTTAATGTAAATGCTTAAAAAAGAAAATCCTTTTTACTTTTTAGATAGTAATGCTCTGTCCATAGGTGAAAAGGAGGTGGGGACGACCTCTATTTTTAGGAGTTTATTCCTTTTTTTCACGAAATACCTTGTCACTTCCCTTTTTAATTATTATAATATTAAGAAAATTTAATAATATTTTCCTATGAAGGGAGGAAGCACAATGAAGATTTATATTTCCGTTGATATGGAGGGGATTTCGGGACTAGTGGATCACACCCATGTCGATTCTAGGATGCACAATTATGAACGCGGAAGAAAGATCATGACGGATGAAGCCAACGGCGTCATCACTGCTGCTTTTGAAGCAGGATGTCATGACATCGTCGTCAATGACAGCCATTCACAAATGAATAATCTGATGATTGAAATGCTGCATCCCGACACAACCCTGATCACCGGCGGAGCAAAGCCGTTTTCCATGGTACAGGGGTTGGACGAGTCATTCTCGGGTGCTTTTTTTATTGGCTATCATGCACGTGCATCGAAAAAGGGCGTCCTGTCCCACTCCATGACTTTCGGAGTGAGGAATATGTTCATCAATGATATGGCCATAGGGGAAATGGGATTCAACGCTCTGGTGGCGGGATATTATGGCGTCCCGGTCCTCCTGGTATCAGGTGATGACCAGGCTGCGATTGAAGCAAACGAGCTCATTCCGAATGTGACGACGGCGATCGTGAAAGAAGCGGTTACCAGGTCGGTCGCCAAAAGCCTTACACCGAAAAAGGCGTCGGACCTTCTTGCCCGTCAAACTGCGTCGGCCCTTTCCAACCGTTTAAAGGTAGAGCCCCTGGTTCCCCCGGAAAATCCGGTCCTTCGCATCGAATTCGCTAATTACGGACAGGCAGAATGGGCCAGCACTATGCCGGGGACGATGTTGGAGCCGGATTCGACGACGGTCCGTTTCGATGCGAGGGATATCCTTGAAGCATACAGGGCGATGATCGTCATGACCGAACTCGCAATGAAAACTACATTCTGTTAGAAAGTGTGAAGCTGATGAGTACATATTTATTGAAGCGATTGGTTTCCATGGTGATCACCCTGTGGCTGATCATCACCTTGACGTTTTTCCTCATGCACGCCATACCTGGATCACCATTTAACGAAGAACGCAATACGAGCGAGGCCGTCCAAAAAAATCTTGAAGCTCATTATCACCTCGACGAGCCGCTGATGGTCCAGTACGGTCTGTATCTGAAATCGCTCATGACGCTGGATTTTGGTCCATCCATCACCAAGCCGTCCCAGACGGTCAATGATTTACTGAGCAGGGGCTTCCCGATCTCGTTCGAACTTGGGATGATCACGTTGATCATTGCCGTCATTTCCGGGATCATCCTCGGAATTGTCGCAGCTCTCCGACATAACGGATTCATTGATTATGTCGCCATGACATTCGCTGTACTCGGGATTTCGATCCCAAATTTCGTGATGGCCACCATGCTGATCCAGCAAATCGCTGTAAACTGGGAGCTCCTTCCGGTGGCTACCTGGCAGAGCTGGAGGCATATGATTCTGCCTACCTTGGCGCTCGCCACCGGACCAATGGCCATCATAGCGAGACTGACTCGATCGAGCATGCTTGAAGTCCTTACGCAGGATTATATCCGGACAGCACGTGCCAAAGGACTCTCACCATGGAAAATCGTGTTCAAGCATGCCCTCCGGAATGCCCTCCTGCCCGTTGTGACCATCCTTGGAACGCTGGCAGCCGGGATTTTGACGGGTACGTTCGTCATCGAACAGATTTTTGCCATACCTGGCATGGGGAAATATTTCGTCGAGAGCATCAATCAGCGTGATTACCCGGTCATCATGGGGACGACCGTCTTCTACAGCGCCTTCCTGATTGTCATGCTGTTCTTGGTGGATGTGGCATATGGACTGCTCGATCCGCGGATCAAACTACATAAGAAGGAGGCCAGATGATGGCGATCCCCAAACGAGAAGAAGAAGTAACCGCTGTTCCTGACGAATGGTTTGCCCCCTTGGATAAGAATAAAAATGAACGGGAGGCTGTCGTCAGGCCGAGCCTTTCCTACTGGAAGGATGCGTGGAAGCGTCTGGTAAAGAATAAGCTTGCCATGCTCGGATTATCCTTCCTGATCGGACTGATTGTCTTGGCCATCTTCGGACCGATCATTTCTCCACACGATGTCACGAAACAGATTCTGGCCGATCAGAATCTCCCCCCTTCAGCAGGTCACTGGTTCGGAACGGATGATATGGGGAGGGATGTTTTCACCAGAACTTGGTACGGAGCTCGTATCTCCCTGTTCGTCGGCTTCATGGCAGCCCTCATAGATTTTGTCATCGGGATCCTTTATGGCGGGATATCGGGCTATAAGGGGGGCAAGACGGATAATGTGATGATGAGGATCATCGAGATTCTTTACGGTCTTCCTTACCTTCTCGTCGTGATTCTTCTCATGGTTGTCATGGGACCGGGATTGTTGACCATCATCGTCGCTCTGACCGTGACGGGATGGATCGGGATGGCGAGGATCGTACGGGGACAAGTGCTCCAAATCAAAAATTATGAATTCGTCCTTGCTTCGAAAACCTTTGGAACGAAAACCGGGAAAATCATCCGGAAGAATCTTCTCCCGAATACGATGGGACCGATCATTGTCCAAATGACCCTCACCGTCCCGAGTGCCATTTTTGCAGAAGCATTCCTGAGCTTTCTCGGATTGGGTATTCAGGCTCCCTACGCGAGCTGGGGCGTCATGGCCAATGACGGGCTGTCTACGATCCTTTCCGGTCATTGGTGGAGGTTATTCTTCCCGGCGCTCTTCATCTCCCTCACCATGTTTTCTTTCAATGTCCTGGGTGACGGGCTGCAAGATGCGCTGGATCCGAAATTAAGGAGGTAAAACATCATGGAAGAAGTTCTAACAGTGAAGGACCTTCATGTATCGTTTTCAACCTATGGAGGCGAAGTTCAAGCTGTACGCGGCGTGAGTTTCCAGGTAAAGCAGGGGGAGACCTTGGCAATCGTGGGGGAATCAGGCTGCGGGAAAAGCGTGACATCTCAAACCATCATGAGGCTCATTCCCAATCCACCGGGGAGGATACGGAGTGGATCCATTTTGTATAAAGGAAAAGATCTTTTGAGATGCTCGGAGGCCCAGATGCGTCGAATACGCGGTAAGGATATTTCCATGATCTTTCAGGATCCGATGACCGCATTGAATCCGACGCTGACCATCGGAGAGCAGATCAAAGAGGGGATCCTGCAGCATGAGGACGTTACACGGAAGGAAGCGGGAGTGCGGGCGCGGAAAATGCTGGAGCTGGTGGGCATCCCGAACCCCGAAGAGCGCCTTAAGCAATATCCCCATCAGTTCTCGGGTGGAATGAGGCAGAGGATCGTCATCGCCATGGCCCTTGTCTGTCAGCCTGATGTGCTGATTGCGGATGAACCGACCACCGCCCTTGATGTAACAATACAGGCTCAGATTCTGGAGCTTTTCAAGGAGATCCAGGACAAGACGGGTGTGTCCATCATCTTGATCACGCATGACCTCGGGGTTGTTGCCCAAGTGGCAGATCGGATTGCTGTCATGTATGCAGGTAAGATCGTGGAGGAGGGGACCCGCAGGGAAATATTCTATACCCCTCAGCATCCCTATACAAAGGGACTCCTCCATTCAGTACCCAGGCTCGATCTCGTAGGGGAGGATTTGATTCCGATACCCGGCTCACCCCCGGATTTATTTGCCCCGCCTGCGGGCTGTCCATTCGCTGCACGATGCGATATGGCCATGGAGGTGTGCGACAGGATCCATCCTCAAAAGACCAGCCTTTCGGAGGATCATCACGTGGATTGCTGGCTGCAGGATGATCGGGCCAAACAAGCAATGCTTTCAGCTGTGAATGTAACAATCCGTTAGATTCACAGATTGATAGATAAAAACAATAAGGGGGAAATCAGATGAAGAAATGGAGCAAGCTGCTTATTTTCGGGATCATCCTTGTCATGCTGGCTGCTTGTACGGCGAATGAAGACGCAGGAAGCAGTTCGGAAGGAAAAGATCCGAAGGACGGAAAAGGGGAAAAGGTTCTTTACTTGAACAACGGAGCGGAGCCGACGTCCTTTGATCCGCCGATCGGATTCGATTCCTATTCATGGACGGCACTGAACAACCTTATGGAAGGTTTGACGAGACTCAGCGACAAGCATGAGCCGGAAGGGGCCATGGCAGAAAAGTGGGATGTATCGGAAGATGGGAAAGTTTATACCTTCCACCTGAGGGAAAATGCCAAGTGGTCCAATGGGGACGTTGTAACGGCAAATGATTTTGTATTTGCCTGGAAGCGTCTGCTTGATCCTGAAACCGGATCACCGGCATCCTTCCTCGGGTACTTTATCGAGGGCGGTGAAGCATATAATACCGGGAAGGGCAGTGCAGATGACGTAAAAGTGAAAGCGGTGGATGAAAAAACGTTTGAAGTGACATTGAAGAGCCCTCAGGCCTACTTCTTGAGCGTCATTGCAAACCCGGCATTCTTCCCGATCAATGAAAAAGTCGCCACCGACAATCCCCAGTGGTTTGCCGAAGCAGACAGTTTCGTGGCCAATGGACCGTTTAAATTGAAGGAATGGGAGCACGACAGCCATTTCGTGATGGAGAAGAATGATCAATATTGGGATAAAGAAAATGTAAAGCTTGATGAGGTCCACTGGGCCATGGTCAATGACTCCAACACCGATTATCAACTTTTCAAAACAGGCGAGCTTGATACAGCAGACGTGCCGGCAGACCTGAGCGAGGAACTGTTCAAAGATGGAAAAGTTAACGTGGAAGATCAGGCAGGCACATATTTCTACCGTTTCAATCTAGATCAGGAGCCGTTCCAGAATAAAAATATCCGGAAAGCATTCTCCATGGCAGTGGATCAAAAGCAGATGGTCGACTATGTAACCAAGAACAAAGAAGAAGCCGCCTATGGTTTTGTCGCCAGCGGCTTCAATGATGCCGACGGAAACGATTTCCGAAAAACAAGCGGGGACCTTACCCGGACCGATGTAGAGGAAGCCAAGACCCTTCTGGAAAAAGGGATGAAGGAAGAAGGCTATGAAAAGCTTCCTGCCGTCACCTTGACGTACAGTACGAGTGACACCCACCAGAAGATTGCCGAAGCCATGCAGCAAATGTTCAAGGACAATCTCGGAGTGGATGTGAAGCTTGCCAATATGGAATGGAACGTGTTCCAAGATGAACAAAAAGCCGGTAAATTCCAGCTTTCCAGAAGCTCCTTCCTGGCTGATTATGCAGATCCGATCAACTTCCTTGAAAACTTCCAGACCGGTCATTCCATGAACAGGACCGCCTGGAGCAATAAGAAGTATGACGAATTGATTCAATCAGCTTTGAACGAAGCCGATGAACAGAAGCGTTTCGACATGATGTATGAAGCCGAGAAAATCCTCATGGACGACATGCCAATCATCCCGGTCCATTTCTACAACTACGTATATATGCAGAATGAAGATGTGTCAGGTATCGTCCGTCATCCAGTGGGCTATATGGAGCTCAAGTGGGCGGATAAAAAATAAAAGGAGCGGGGAGGACAATGGAGGACTCATTGTCCCTCCCTCTTTTTCTACTAAAAGGATGTGCTACCTATGAAAGCTTCACCTTTACAAAAGGGAGATAAAGTGGGTGTGATTGCACCGGCCAGCCCTCCAAACGTCGAAAACTTTAAAAAGGCATTGCCGTTTCTGAAAGAGCTTGGACTAGAACCTGTGATCGGAAGGCATCTCTATGAAAAAAATGGGTACCTTGCCGGGAAGGATGAAGAACGACTGGCGGATTTGCATGACATGTTCAGAGACCCCGAAATAAAAGGAATCATTTGTGCATGCGGTGGAGTGGGAACAGGAAGGATTGTTTCAGATCTTGACTTCGACCTGATCCGCAGCAATCCGAAGATCTTTTGGGGCTATAGTGATATCACTTTTTTACATACGGCGATTTTCCAGCAGACTGGTCTCGTAACCTTCCATGGACCCATGCTAAGCACGGATATCGGCCTAGATTCTGTACCGGATTGGACAAAGAAATCCTTTGATCAGCTCTTTGACACAGAGGATGTCATTTATCCTGGATCCCTATCAACCATCGAAGCGTTGGTAGAAGGCAAAGCAGACGGGGCCGTTGTAGGGGGAACTTGACACTTCTGGTCAATTCCTTGGGGACACCACACGAAATCGATACAAAAGCGAAACTCTTTTTTATAGAAGAGATCGATGAAGAACCTTATAAGGTGGATCGGATGCTCAATCAATTGAAGATGGCGGGGAAATTATCCGATGCATCCGGCATCATCATCGGAGATTTCAAAAATTGCGAACCGGTCAAACGGGATCGGTCCCTTAGCTTGGACGAAGTGATCAGGCATCATATCATCCCCGCTGGTAAACCAACCCTGAAGGGATTCATGATCGGTCATTCCTCACCGAGCTTTGCCATTCCATTCGGAGCACGGGGCTTCATGGACACGGCGGACCTTTCCCTGAAAATCGAATCCGGCCTTCGAAAGGAGTAAGGAAGATGATCATACAGAACATCGAAACATTTCAGACATTTGTCCCTCTGATCAAGCCTTTCAAAACCGCTCTGAGGACCGTGACCGCCGCTGAAGCGATACTTGTGAAAATCACCTGTGAAGACGGACGGATCGGGTGGGGAGAGGCACCGCCCACTGCTGTCATAACAGGGGAGACCCTTCAAAGTATAGAGGGGGCGATCCACCATCACCTCAAACCAGCCTTGTTAAAAACCGAACTATTGAATCATGAGGAGCTATTCTATCGCATCCGAACATGCATGATCGGCAATGGGAGTGCAAAGGCTGCCGTTGATATGGCCATCTATGATTTGTTATCCCAACGGAGTGGACTCCCGCTCTATCAATTTCTGGGAGGATACAAGGATCGATTGGAAACGGATTTTACCGTTAGTGTCAATGAGCCTTCGGAAATGGCCGATGATGCACGGCAATACATAAGAGAAGGTTTTGACGTTTTAAAAGTTAAGGTCGGAAAGGACGACATAGAAAAGGACATCCGCCGCATCCGAGCGATTCGGGAAGCTGCAGGGACGGATATACAGATCCGCTTGGATGCCAATCAAGGATGGGGGGCAAAAGAGGCGGTGCGTGCCATCAAAAAAATGGAAGACTCTGGTCTTGGAATCGAACTGATCGAGCAGCCTGTCCCCGCTCATGACCTGAACGGACTCAAATGGGTAACGGACCATGTCGATACACCGATCATGGCCGATGAAAGTGTGTTCAGTCCGTTTCAAGCACTGGAGGTGGTAAAGCACCGTTGTGCAGATCTCATCAACATCAAACTGATGAAAGCCGGCGGCATCCATCAGGCGATCAAGATCAACGTCCTTGCAGAAGCAGCGGGGATGGAATGCATGGTGGGGAGCATGATCGAGTCCCGATTGGGGATCACCGCGGCAGCTCACTTTGCAGCCAGCAGCCGAAATATAACCCGATACGACTTTGACGCCCCCCTTATGCTTGCGCACGACTTCCTTGAAGGCGGGGCGATCTATGAAGGCAAACAGATCAAACTTCCTGAAGTTCCCGGATTGGGGATCAAACACATACACTTGGAGAAAGGGAGGGTAACCAATGAAGGAAAGGTCAGTAGTTAATGTGGCCGTAGCCACCTTATGGACGACACCTCAGTCCCCTAGAAAACGTGACGAAGAAATCTTGTCTGACCCTGTGGACATGGAGAAGTGGATTGCCCCGCAGGACTATGAATCGCTACTTGAGTTGTGCGACCATAATCTTATCCAATCACAGCTCTTATTCGGAACCGAAGTAATCGTGGTGAGAAGGGATGGGAGCTGGTCAGAAGTGGTCGTGGCGGAGCAGCCTTCATCTAAATGTGCAGACGGATATCCAGGATGGATTCCGAGCTGTCAGCTGAGCAGGGATGAACGAAAGGAACCGAAGGACGGGTATGCCATCGTCAATGTCCCTTTCACTGAGCTGGAGTATGAAAATGGCAGGATGAAACTAAGTTATCTGACTGCCCTTCCGGTAATCGATCAAACGGAAGAAGTCGTTCGGGTGCAGACACCGAAAGGCCTTGGTACCCTCCAAGTGGACGATATCGTTTTCTCTTCACGAACTGTACCTGATGTTCAGGGAGATGGCGTGGCAATTGTGAAGGAAGGGGAACAATTCCTGGATCTTCCCTATCTTTGGGGAGGTATGAGCGCATTTGGATATGATTGCTCAGGCTTTTCTTACAATATGTGCCGTGCTAACGGTGTGATCATCCCGAGGGATGCAAACGACCAGGCAATCCACGGTGAGAAGGTATCATTGGATGCATTGAAACCTGGGGACCTATTGTTCTTTGCATATGAGCAGGGAAAGGGTGCGGTTCATCACGTGGGAATCTATCACGGCAATGGCGCCATGATCCATTCTCCGAAAACCGGAAGGACAATCGAGATTCTTTCACTGAAGGGAACCTACTATGAGGAAGAACTATGTGAAGCAAGGCGCTATTGGAAAGACTAGGAGGCGGTATGGATGACCAATGAGAAGCTACTTCAAGTAAAACGGCTGAAAAAACATTTTCGATTGGAAAAGGGGAAATTGCTCAAAGCGGTAGACGACATCTCCTTCGATATATACCGGGGCGAAACATTCGGGCTAGTTGGGGAGTCCGGCTGCGGGAAATCAACGACAGGACGTACGATCATCGGGCTTTATGAATGTACGGATGGGGAAGTGGAATATGCGGGTCGCAATCTGCATGCATTGAGCTCGAAGGAACAGCACGCGTTTCACCGTAAGATCCAGATGATCTTCCAGGATCCATACGCCTCCCTCAATCCGAGATCCACCGTGAAAGAAATCATTTCTGAACCTATGGAGTCCCACAAGCTATATAAAGATAAGAAGGAACAGTTGGAAAAGGTGTACCAATTGCTTGAAGACGTCGGTCTGAACCGGGATCATGCTAATCGGTATCCGCATGAATTCAGCGGCGGACAGCGTCAGCGGATCGGGATTGCGCGTGCACTTGCCCTCGATCCCGAGTTCATCATCGCAGATGAACCGATTTCGGCCCTTGATGTGTCCGTACAAGCCCAAATCGTCAACCTTTTAAGGAAACTACAAAAACAAAAAGGCATTACCTTCCTTTTCATTGCCCATGATTTATCCATGGTGAAGCATATCAGCAATCGGATCGGCGTCATGTATCTAGGATCGATCGTCGAGCTGACTGAAAGTAAGGAACTGTACAAAAAGCCTTTGCACCCATATACACAGGCGTTATTATCCGCCATCCCGATTCCGGACCCCGACGTGGAAGACCGGAGGGAACGGATCATCCTGAAGGGGGAGATCCCAAGCCCCATTAATCCCCCAGTGGATGTGTATTCAGAACGCGATGCCCGCACGCGATGGACGTATGTGCCGAGAAAAAACCAGCTTGGAAGGAAGTCGAATCCAGCCATTATGTGGCTTGTCACCTTTACGATGAAACCATAGTCAAAGATCATGACGAAGTCGCCGTAACCAAATGAAGGCGTCAGGCATGGAATACTTGAGAGAGGAAATGATGGGGATCGTACAGGAATGTTCCGGGAAAGTGAGCTTCTCGGTCCTCTTGGATGATGAATCTCTTTCGTGGGAGGAGGACCGACGTATATCATCAGCCAGCCTGATCAAGCTTCCGATCTTGATGGCTGCATATGAACAGATTCAGACAGGCAGGCTACGGGCTGATGCCATGATTGTACTGCGTCATGAAGATCATGTGGAAGGTGCAGGGGTCTTGAATGGATTGCACGATGGTCTGACGCTGTCCATTGAAGATTTGTTAACGCTGATGATCACTGTCTCAGACAATACAGCCACCAATCGGCTGATCGAGCTGATTGGAATGGATTCTATCAATAGGTTCTGTCTTGACTGGAATTTAAAGGGAACATTCTTGAACCGTAAGATGATGGACTTCCCATCATTGGAAATGGGAAAAGACAATTGGACGTCATCTGAGGACGTGGTCAGCTGTCTTACACTCATCAACGAAGGCCCCTTTGAAGAGGCTTCAAGGAAGAAGATGCTTACGATGCTCTCACGCCAGCAATTCCGTGATAAGCTTCCTGCCTTGCTCGGGGATGATGTAAAGGTCTTCAATAAGACCGGGGAGCTACCCGGCGTCGAACATGATTGTGCTATCATTGAGTCGGCTTCAGGTAAGTATGCTTATGTAGCAGTTCTGACTGATGAGTTGCCGGCTCCAGAGGAGGGCAGGAGGGTGATTCGGACAATGGGAAAGCTTATAGGTGATTATGTACACTCTTTCTAGCTGTCATCTGTTTGTCATAATTGTCATATAAATGTTCAGCTAGGCAGCGGATCGTCTTACAGGAAGGCCCAGAAAGCCCTCCAAGACGTGGGAAGGCTTGCGGCCACCATGTATCCATGGCCCATCTTTTGACCTATCAAGGTGATGAAGAGGGGCTTAGGGACGATTTATATGGTTCAGGTTCAAAGCCTTTCTCTATGAAAAACATCAGTGTTTCATGCTTCTGTAACATGCCTATCCTTTCCATCCTGTACAATTATAGGAGGGGGGATACGATGAAAGAATGGATTGTAGATGAAAACGATGTGATGAAGATGTTGGATTCATGGCTAAGGGATCCGAAACCTTTTTGGGAAGGATTCTATGAGAATCGTGAACGAAAAATCCCTATTTTCACAAACAGACCGGATGAGAACCTTGTGTCGTATGTGAAAAGTGGACAATTGAGAACGGGCAGGGCGCTGGATATTGGATGTGGTGCCGGCAGAAACGCAATCTATCTGGCCAGTAACGGATGGGAGGTCGATGCAATGGACCTTTCATCGACTTCCCTTGCGTGGGCAGGGGAGCGAGCAGAGGAAGCGGGTGCATCCATCCGCTTCTTCCAGGCAGACCTCCTCGAGCATGAAATTGAAAAGGATGCCTATGATTTTGTGTATGACTCGGGATGTTTTCATCATATTGCTCCACACAGAAGACCCCGGTACAGAGAAGTGATCATGAGGGCGCTGAAGCAAGATGGATATTACGGCCTTGCATGTTTTTGTGAAGACGGTGAGTACGGGGGTGCCACCCTCACGGATTGGGAGATTTACCGAACAGGTTCGCTCCATGGCGGGATGGGATATACGGAGGAAAAGCTCATTCAGATCTTTGAGTGCTTCACCCCTGTGGAGATACGGAAAATGGTCGGGACCGGCGATCCGGATGTATTTGAATCCGAAGGCCTATGGGCAGCATTATTCAAGCATGATCTGCACCGGTTCTGAACAAAAAGTAAAAGAGTTGGGCGCACAGGGCCCAACTCTTTTAGTCTATCAATATACTTTATCTCCATTGAAGATCGAGTTTTTCACGACCACATAATCGACGGTCCGAATGGCATCGAGCTTCGTTCCGCCTGCGTAGGAAATCGAGGACTGAAGATCCTGTTCCATTTCGGTCAGGGTGTCTTGCAGGGATCCTTTATGCTCTACGAACATTTTCTTCCCTTCGACGTTTTTCTTTTCGCCTTTTTGGAATTCAGAGGCAGAACCGAAATACTCTTTGACGCGCTTCCCATCAATTTCGGTCGTTTCGCCAGGAGATTCTTCATGCCCCGCGAATAACGATCCGATCATGACCATGCTGGCACCGAATCGGATGCTTTTGGCGATGTCACCGTGCGTCCGGATCCCTCCGTCAGCGATGATGGGCTTTGTTGCCGCTTTTGCACACCATCTTAAAGCTGCCAGCTGCCAGCCACCGGTGCCAAAGCCGGTTTTGATTTTCGTGATGCAGACTTTTCCCGGACCGATCCCCACTTTGGTCGCATCGGCTCCAGCGTGTTCAAGTTCACGTACCGCCTCAGGTGTTCCAACATTCCCCGCAATAACAAAACTTTCAGGCAAGAGTTTTTTTATATGTTGGATCATGCTGATCACGGCATTGGAATGGCCATGTGCAATATCGATCGTGATGTATTCAGGTATCAACCCTTTAGAGGCCAGTTCCTCTACAAAACTATATTCTTCTTCCTTCACGCCCACGCTGATGGAAGCAATCAGTCCGCGAGCATGCATGTCCTCGATGAAGCTGATTCTTTTCCCAGGTTCGAAACGGTGCATAATATAGAAATAGTTATGTTCTGCAAGGTACATAGCAATCTTCTCATCGATGATGGTCTGCATATTGGCAGGAACCACAGGAAGTTTAAATGTATGTCCACCCAATGTGATGGCTGTATCACATTCTGAACGGCTGTTAACAATGCATTTGGCTGGAATCAATTGAATATCTTCATAGTCGAACACGTTTTCCATCATGAACACTCCTAAACACGAATAATTATCGTCGGACGAAAATGAAATGTTCGTCCATTGGTAATGTACATGATTTCTTGACCGTTGTCAAAGTTTTTTATCAATTTAAGATGACGTGATTATAATCGATTACTATTTTTCGCAGCAGCAGGGGCAGTCGCATTCTTTTTTTGTTTCACACAAGCAGTGTGGGCAAGAACATTCATGGACCATCAGGACACCTTCTTTCGTTTATCCACCATTATATCCAGATGAAAGAATTTCAATCGATATCCATATTTTCCTTGCAAATCAATCTTTATAGATTTAGAGTAGTGTTAACAGTTAAATTTTTTTTACCGAGTAAAAAAAGAGGTGTGAGGATGAAAGGTATCTATATCATCAAAGACCTCGATCAGCTTAAGGCTCTCAGCGATCCGTTCCGGGTCCGACTGATGTTCAAACTGATCGAGAGGCCGTATACCGGTCAGCAACTATCGGAAATCTTCGAGCTGTCACGCGCCCGGATTCATTATCATCTGAAAGAGCTTGAAAAGCTTGGTCTGGCCGAAATCGTGAGAACCGAAGAGAAAAACGGCATCATTCAAAAGTTCTATCAGTCTGTAGCAACGGGGTTCTATCCCCATTCAAGTCTTTTCCCACACACGAAGGAAATCAGCGATATGAAACAATATCTCATGCTTGAAATGATGGAACAAACGACTTCAAAACTCTTGTCGGCACCACCTGAAGCCCTCGAAGACGTTGATTCGAGCGGTGACCCTTCTGAGTGGAATATGTTAGCGTCTTCCTGGGAACTCCAAGTGTCTGAGGATTCCTTCAAGTGGTACATCAAGGAACAATTCAAACTGATGGAAGAACTTGATCGCCGCGCGGAAGCAGAAGAGGCGTCGAGCAAAAAGAGATATTTTGTATCCAACTACGGTTTCCGGGTAGAAGAGCCTGTTTTTGAAAGAGTAAAAGACAAAGACCAGTGAGAAGGTCTTTTCTTTTGGCACAACGGTAAAATAATTTTAACTGAGTATATTTTTTTACTTTGACGGTCAAAAAAAACTTACAGTCAGGAGATGGTGAATGAGATGAAAGAGCATTTGTTGAGAAATCGAAACTTCAGCTTCATGTTTACAGGCAGGATCCTATCGAATATGGGGGACAGCATCTACTATGTAGCCGCCATGTGGCTTGTGTACGAACTGGGAGGGAGTGCCTTTTATACGGGGTTGGCCGGTTTCCTCACAATGCTGCCGACGGTGCTGCAGTTCTTGATTGGTCCACTGGTCGATCGTTTCAGTACAAAGAAGCTGCTGACCATCGTACAGCTGTTTCAGGCAGGATTGATCCTGATGATTCCGGTTGCCCATTTCATAGGCTATTTGAATGTGGCCGTGATCTTGACGATCATGCCGGTAGTATCCATGATGAATCAGTTTACGTATCCCGCCCAAACAGCCGCCTTGCCACGGATCATCAAAAAAGAACAGCTTGTAAAAGGGAACGCTCTGTTTACGTTCGCCTATCAGGGAGTCGACATGATCTTCAATGCCCTTACAGGAATCCTACTTCCATTGATCGGTGCCATAATCCTCTTCATGATGGATTCTGCCGTGTTCTTAGCAGCCGCATTAGTATACAGCGCCCTTTGCTTGCCGGAGAAAAAAAGTACCACGAAAAGGACGTTGAAGGAATCGACTCTTCAGTATAAGAAAGAGTTGGCAGAAGGGGTGATGATCGTTTTTCGCTCGTATTTGGCCATCTTTCTGGTCGCTTCCGTTGTTGCAAATGGTGCTATCGGTGCTACGTATGCCATCCTGCCCGTATACACTGGTGAATCGGCAGGGGCATCCTGGTACGGGTGGTACCTTGGAGCCATTTCACTCGGTCTTCTGTCAGGTGCAGCACTTGCTCCTATTCTTACCAGATTCCCGCTGGGTTTGTTAACCATTACATTGTTTTTCATAGGCGGGGGCAGCTGGATCCTGTCAGGTCTCTCGGGTGTTTCCATAATGGGGCTTGTATTATTTGGCATAGCCTGGCTTCCTATCGGAGCAACGAATATCATAACGGGGGCAGCCATCCAGTCCATCATGCCATCGCATCTGATGGGAAGGGTCTTTTCCGTGGTTGCGTCCATGAGTGCCATGGCGATGCCCCTTGGATCACTGCTGGGCGGAAGTATGGCCAATCGTTGGGGGAGCGGGACCATCTTTATTTCGGCAGCAGGCGCAATCATCTTTATTTCGATATTTTGGTTAAGTGTCTCCAAGCTGCGCAGGCTTCCAAGCTCGCATGAGTTGTCTGCTGCAGATCTCCTTTTACCTGAAAATTCTCACTCCACAAACGTTGGATGATAATGGTAGAATAAGAAAGGATACTCAGTCAATGGAGGCAAAACGATGATATTGAGCACGATTATTCAAGAAGCAGGGTACGGACATGACGATTTGATTCTTCAAGGTATTTCATTCGAGGTCGGTAAGGGGGAGCTTGTCGGGCTGATCGGCCCCAACGGTGCGGGGAAAAGCACCACAATCAAGACCCTCCTTGGTCTTATGAAACATGTGAAGGGAACAGTCGAGATGTCATCTTATGCGTATATTCCGGAACGTCCGATTTTTTACGAGCGGATGACGATGCGGGAACATATTGACTTTCTGTACACGACCATGGGAGGGGAGCACGCAGCCTTCGAAGAGAAAGTGACAAATCTGGTCAGCTTCTTCCGATTGACCCACGTCCTTCACCATTATCCTGATCGGTTCTCAAAAGGGATGCAGCAGAAAATGATGCTGATCCTGGCGTTTCTGAAAGAACCGGATCTGTATATTATTGATGAGCCGTTCATGGGGCTCGATCCGACTGCCGTAAAAAAACTCCTCGGTCTATTGGAAAAAGAGCGGGAAAGGGGAGCTGGCGTCCTGATGTCGACCCATATCCTTGACACCGCCGAGCGGATCTGCGACCGCTTTGTGCTGGTAGCTGAAGGGAAAATGATCGTCGAGGGGAACCTGGAGGACATCCGGAGAAAGAGCGGACTCCCTGATGGAACACTATTCGACTGTTTCGATGCATTGACAGAGGAGGGTGAGAAGGATGGCCTGGCCGATTTTTTGGCACCGATTCAAGGATGAGTGGATGCAAAAATGGAAGGTGGTCCGCTCGGTCATCGACTGGACGATTGCCCTTTACCTTGTCATCCCATTTTCCATCATGGTGCCTTTTTTCTATCGGGACTGGTGGAATGAAACGGGATCCTACTGGGCTACCGGCATTCCGATATGGATCCTTCTTTCCATATTGGGCATCATGACACTCGGGGGAAATATACGCACTTATGTCTTAGAGGCTGATCTATTGTTCCTGATAGAGAAGAAGGAACGTTTTGTGCCAATGAAAAGACTGGGCTTCATGGTCACCATGGGACAGAGTTTGATGTCACTCGTTTTGCCTGGTGCTTTAGCTCTCCCTATATTCCTGAACATATACAATGAACGCCCCTTCACACTAGCAGTGATCTTTATTCTATTATTCTCGTTGAAGTGGTCAGTGCTGCTAATAAAGAAATACATAGCGGGGAAGTGGAAGAAGGGAATCTATATCCTTCTCATGTTGGCAGCCTTTGTTCTGATTACAACTGGAAGGGATTCACCACTGCTGGCAGCCATGGCATCATTGATCCTGTTCATAATCTTAGTGGTTTACTTTTTTAAAGGGGTGAAAGGCACAGCCGATTTTCAAAACGAGGTGGAGATCGAGCAATCGGAGAGGAATCAATATGTGAATCTGGTGTACAGTCTTTCTTCTCAGATAGAAAAAGAAAAAGGAGGGAATCGTGGCAGACCGTTCATTTTGTTCAGGAATTCGAGACGAATATTCAAGGAAAGGACAGCTGAAAACGGAATCCTTGAACTAAGTTTGAAGGCGTTTTTGCGAAATGGAACCTACTTGCGGACATATATACAGATGATCTCCATCACCTCTGCCGGAATCCTCTTCCTACCACTATTACTGAAATGGTTGCTTTTTGGAGGGATTCTCATCTTCATGACCTTCTGGGTCCAGACCATTTTCAAGAAGCTCACGAGCAATCGGTTCTTCGAAGTGGCTCCTTTCGATAAAGAGGCGGAGTATGCTGCTGCCAACAGGTTCGGTAAGTGGCTCGGAACACCTGTCCTTATATGGACCGGAACCATCACGATCTGTTCAACAATCTGGTCGGTTTATTTTTAAATGAGAACTAGGAGGAGTCTACATGGTTGTATTGAAGCGAATGAGTGATAAAGAGTTTACTGCATGGTGGAAAAACAGTGTCGCTTCCTATGCAAGGGAGAAAGTGAAAGCGGGTAACTTCAAGGAGGAGACGGCGATTGAACAGTCTGAGAGCGAATTCCAAAAGCTTTTGCCACAAGGAAAAGATACACCGGATCATTATCTGTTCACCGTGATAGATGAGGGAGAACATGTTGGAATGTTATGGTTTCATGCCAATCACGAGATAAAGGAAAATTACATTTTTGATATTGAGATGCTTGAAAGCAAACGGGCCATGGGATATGGTAAACAAACACTCCAGGCACTCGAAGAGCTCAGCAGGGAAATGGGTATGGACAAAATTTCCCTGCACGTTTTCGGTCATAATAAGACAGCCATCGGACTATATACGGCCACAGGGTTTGAGACGACCAATATCATCATGTCTAAGCAGCTATAATAAGTTTTTCTAAAGGCTCCTTTCAGGAGCCTTTTCTATTGCTAATGAATCGTGACGTAATCCTCATCCACGCTATCTTGTCCTTCCTCAAACTTGAGCTTTGTCCTGAACAGGAACCTTGCTCCTGCAGGTTCAGCCGGCAGATCATTCGGAATCTGATAGACGAATGAATACATGTCCTTCTCTTTCGTCTCGAGAGCTTGAGTGATCGCCACCACACTCGTATCGAAGATTTCTTCTTTCTTACCGTTTTGATAGATCATGACAAGCTGACATTCGATTTTTGTCAGGAGCTGATCGACGATCCCACCGTTTATAAGGAATTTACCTTGCAATTTTTCTCCTTTTTGGTAGTGATCTTTTGGAAGGATCAGATCGATCATTGCTGAACCGACACCATTCAGTGACATATATTTTCGCAGTAGCATATAGCTCCTCCTTTTTTTATGAACATAAAAGACCTTTACCAAGAAGAGAAGTCACAATCAGCCACATTCTTCCGGTAAAGGTCTCGCTAGCAACACGGTTGCCGATGAAGCCGGGAGACTCTGCTCCGTAGTGACGACCTCATCGTATAAGCTACTCCCCTTTATGGGATTCAATTGAGATTATCATATGAAGAAATGTTCAATTTGTCAAATAGTAAGGTGAATGGATGTAAGCCGTTCCCAAAAGGACGAGCTCTTCATATAGTAACGTAAAAGGAGTGATGAGTATGGCTAAGGCCAGTGACTTTTTGATTGCACTTGATGACGGTCATGGAATGGAAACCCCGGGAAAAAGAACCCCTTATATTGAATCCCTGGGTAGGCAGATCCGTGAAAATGAATTCAATGCTGCAGTGACGAATTACCTTAAGATTGAGCTCGAAAGATGTGGTTTCAGAACGGTTTTGACTGCTCCTACAGATGTAGATACCCCTCTTAAAGAAAGGACAGATCTCGCCAACTCCCTGAATGCGGATGCACTTGTATCCAATCATTTCAATGCACTGAAGGACCGGTTCGACCCAGGTGGCAACGATCCGGAAGGGCATTCGATTCATATTTATCCGGGCGATGCAGTCGGAAGGCAATTTGCAGAAAAAGTAGCAAAATATATGCGTCAAAATCCCCGTCAGAAGTTCAGGGGAATCATTGAACAGAACCTCCATATCACCCGAGAGTTCAAGAATGCCGCCATCCTGATTGAAAACGGCTTTATGGACAATCGAAGGGAATCCCTCTTGATGATCGATCAAACATTCCAACAGGAACGAGCTCGCGAGGAGGCACAGGGAATCTGTGAGTATTTCGGTGTGCCCTATGTAGGAGGAAGCGCTCCTGCACCTGCACCGGCTCCATCCCCAACCCAGAAGCCTGTAACTGGGAGTGAGATTGGAAAACGTGTTGAGTCGATCTACCAAGGTGCGGATCAATTGAATTTTTATTCTAAACCGACCTTCAACCAAGCCTTCGTAGCAGGAAAACTCGCATTTGGGTATGGTTTCCCTAAAATCACAGCGAAGATTAACGTAGAAGGTGCCCAGATGTATGAAGTGCAGAACTCCAAAGGGAATACCTACTATGTGACGGCGTCCCCTCAGTTTGTGAAAGTCGTCGGTGCCGGTACCAGTACCCCTCAGCCCCCATCATCCCCGTCGATCAAAGCCATTGGAGAAATCACGATCATCGGAGTTGCGAACGCTGCCATCATACAGGACCGGCCGGATCGGCTTGCTTCCAATAATCTCGGTACCATCAATAAAGGTCAGACCATCCGTGTCGCTGGATCCGTCAAAGGGAAAAATAGCCCTAGCGGCTACTGGGAAGTTATCTATAATGGGAAACGCGCCTATATTACAGGTGAATTAGGCCAATTCCGTTCTTATTGATCATGAAGGCCCGGACATTCATTCCGGGCTTTTTTTGTGGATAAGCAGGGGCAAAGGAGAGGGATGTCGTATATGCATGTTAGGGAGGGATTGCATGTACGAATTGAAAACGAAGGAAACGGATGCGGACGTGCTGGAATACATCGAAACGTCTGTGCCTGAGAATCGCAGGGAAGATGCTTTCAAACTGCTTGATCTGTTTACTGAAGCCTCAGGGTTCGCGGCGAAGATGTGGGGTAAGAGCATCATTGGATTTGGATCCTACCATTATAAATATGCAAGCGGCCATGAGGGAGATGCAGCACTGGCAGGATTTTCACCACGCAAATCCAAGATTTCAATCTATTTAGGGTGTACTGGAACTGAGAAAGACCGGCTTTTATCGAATCTCGGCAAACATACTAGCGGAAAGGGCTGCGTCTATATCAATCGGTTAAGTGACGCAGACGCGGATATACTGAAAGAACTGATCCGGTTGTCGATCCATGAACTTCAAACCAAATATCCTGCAAATGGGTGAAGAAGAGTCAGTCAAAAGACTGATTTTTCTTTTTGGCATCGTTGGTAAAATGGGTACTTGCTTAAGAGATTTCAATCATATTCCAACCCGTCGCAAACTTATGGCTTGCAATCGTGGCGAATATCTTATATGATTAATCTCGAATTAAGAATATCTCAGTTCAAGATATACGAGATATTAACTCCCTAGAAAAGAAAGGAACGAATACACACATGTCTAAAGTATTGTACATCACTGCCCATCCACATGATGAGTCTACATCATTCAGTATGGCTGCAGGTAAAGCATTCATCGACTCTTACAAAGAAGCGAATCCATCAGATGAGGTTGTTCACATCGACCTTTACAAAGAAAACATCCCTCACATCGACGCGGATGTATTCAGCGGATGGGGCAAACTCCAAAGCGGAAGCGAGTTCAATGCACTATCTGCTGAAGAGCAAGCAAAAGTAGCCCGTTTGAACGAACTATCTGATCAGTTCGTAGCAGCTGACAAATATGTTTTCGTTACACCATTCTGGAACTTCTCTTTCCCTCCAGTTATGAAAGCTTATATCGATTCTGTCTCAGTTGCAGGAAAATCATTCAAATACACCGAGCATGGCCCTGTTGGACTCCTAACAGATAAAAAAGCCCTTCACATCCAAGCGCGCGGAGGCATCTACTCTGAAGGTCCTGCGGCTGCAATGGAAATGGGACATCGCTACCTTGAACTCATCATGCAGTTCTACGGTGTGCCTAGCTTCGAAGGTCTCTTCATCGAAGGACACAACGCAATGCCAGAAAAAGCGCAAGAGATCAAAGAAAACGGAATTGCCCGTGCAAAAGATCTTGCGAAAACATTCTAATAGGTGTAACAAAAAAGACCGCCAGCTGGATACCCAGTCTGGCGGTTTTTTATGAGGTGCCCCTTCTGCAGCGAAAGAAGCACCCCGTTCCGTTCGTTTATCTAGGAGGAAGGTGGGTAATGCATGTTCTATGCTGATGTTGCTTGTCCAGACACGGATCAGCCGGCGGTAGCCAATGCCGTGAAACTTTCAGGACCTACCCTAATCGTCCCCAGTGCAGTGGCACTGACATAGGCGGAGTAAACCAGTGGACCACTAGCAGGGATTCCAGGATTGAAGTCAGCACCAGCGAATGTGATCAATTGTGGACCTACAATGGATAAATCCAAAACTTGCCTTGCAGTATACACTGTAATCAAACCTGATTGCTGTGTACCACGGATGATAGTGATATCAATGTTCGTCGCAATCGGAAGCAAAGGAAGCTGAACAGCCATCGTTCCTTCGAACTGAACCCTGATCTGTCCAACGGTTGCTTTCGTCACGTCCAGACCTACAACTCCAAAAAGACTATTTTGACCTACAAGGATTGGCGTTGAAATCTGTCCATACGTACTCGCATTCTGTGAGGTACGTGCATCAAGAAAAATCCCCATATTTTCACCTCCTGTCTTGTTATCTAGTACAGTATATGCATGTCCGATCAATGCGTCTGTGCACATGCTACAGTTTTAAAAAATGGATGATACCTTAAATGAAACTTTTCCAATCGCTAAACCGTATAAAGATGTAGGAACATTACATAAATTGGGGGAGTACAAATGTGGATCAGCATCGGTTTCAGCATCATCTATCTTTTTTGTATCATTTATATGATTTCTTATCGCCTGAATATAAAAAAAGCGGTTGAACGTTCAGCCGAAGCCCATTATCCGTCAGCACAAACGAAATTAGAGAATATTATCGTCCCTGACAGGTGGGAGCCCATGATCCCACTTGATAAACGTTCTAAATCCTATCGGATCGTCCATTGGGGAACACCTGCCGTCATCCTGCTCATGAGCGTTCTATTCATCCTAGTATTCGGAATGGATTTTCTGCATGGTTCATTCATAAATTTTGGTTATATCTTTTTTACCTTCTTGGTCATGATCCGGCATCAGGGAAACATCTACCTGTTGGATGATGGGGTCATCTTGAACGGGAGATTTTCCTCGTGGAATAAGGTGAAGGGGTACAAAGTTGAAAAAATCGTGAAGTGGCATGAATTATATGGTCTGGATGATCGGTTGAATAACAGCTATAAGGTCAGCCTGCTCTTGAAACGGGGCATCTTTCAGCCGAACTACGTGGTACTCACGGAAGAGCGTGACATGAGAAGTGTCGTTCAGCTTTTGGAGGATAAAGGAATAGAAGGGACAGTCGCGTATTCGCTTCCCCAAGTGGAGGTGCAGCGATGACTCTCGAGCGTGCATTTCATTCTGCCAAAGAGTTGATCCTTGACCGGTTTCCTTCTTGTCACGCGGCCTTATTGAGTGGCAGTGTCGTCCGGGGACAGGAGACAGCGACTTCTGATCTCGACATCATCGTGATACATAATGAACTCGCCTCCTCCTACAGGGAAAGCCTGATCTGGCAGGGATGGCCGGTTGAATTATTTGTCCATAACTCTACTGGGATCCTTGATTTTTTCAAGGATGATTGCCTCCGTGGCAGGCCATCACTCCCGCGGATGATCGCAGAAGGGCTGCCTCTGAAAAGTAATCAAACACTCGACTCATTAAAGGTTATCGCAAACAGACTGCTGAGTGCCGGACCGGAAAGCTGGGATGAAGATACCATTGATAGGAAGCGGTATTTTCTAACAGATGCCCTTGATGATTTCAACGGGTGTACCGACCGGGGAGAAGGACTGTTCATTGCCGGTCATCTGGCAGAACTGCTTCATGAATTTGTTTTAAGGACAAATGGATGTTGGATCGGCAGTTCAAAATGGATTACGAGGGCCCTGAGGGAGTTTGACCCTGAGTATGCACTACGTTTTGTCGATGCATTTGATTCCTATTACAAACACGGGGAGAAAAGAGCGGTGACCACTCTGGTGGATCAAGCTCTCAGTCCGTTCGGAGGCCGCTTGTTCGACGGATTTTCAATCGGGAAACCCATTGATGAGCCATCTTCCTGATCATACTAAAAAGGGTGTTCCGTTAAATACGGAACACCCTTTGCTTTTAATCAGGTATGATTTGGAAGCTGTCATGATCTTTTCGATGCATGCCTTCCTCAAATATGAGACGGGTAACGAATTTATACGAAATCCCCTCTTTACTTGGAGGGAACGTATCTGCCAATCGGCAGGCAAATTGAATTTTTCGTTGTTCTCCTGCTTTCATAATGGAAGAGCTCAGGATCGTATTCTGGTGAAGGACGGATGAACACTCGGTCTTTTCATTGTACTGCAGCAGATCTGTCTCGATCCTCTTCAGCTTCTGATCGACTTTACCGCCGATCAATTCGTATTCCCCTTTAATGAGTTCTCCTGGACAATAGGCAGAACGATGCAGTACAAGATCGATCTTCGCAGCACCGATCCCCATCTTACACATCAACTTTGCAAACATCATTCTCACCCTCGCTTTCTTTATAATATTTATCTGTTCATGGGCAGAATTATCCTCTAACAAAGCTATATTGTAAAGAAAGAAATCAATGATGTCTACACTATAATTTCGACATTTTTCGATTAACGTTAAAGCCCAAAAGAGTATATAAAATATAATGGAATAGTTGTAAAATAGAGGTAGATTAATAGAAGGACTTTCTATACAATAGGAATCGGAAGCAATCTTATCTGCCGAACGTGCAGGTAGTGAATATATCGTACAAAGGGGTTATCGAATGAAGGAAAAGAAAGCAAAGAAAAATCAGACGACGGTCCGTATGAATCTGCTGTTCGTTTCCGTGTTTTTTCTGTTCTCCATGCTCATTCTCCGACTTGGTGTCGTCCAAATTGTCAAAGGAAGTCAGTATGAAGCGGAAGTATCGAGAACGGAAAACGTCAAGTCGGATAACGGCAATCCACCCCGCGGGAAGATCTATGACCGCTACCGGAATGTGATCGTCGATAACGTCCCCATGAATGCCATTACGTATACGAGCACTCAGTCGACGAAATCTAAAGAAATGCTGGAAGTAGCTGAAAACCTCTCCAAATTGATCGATATCGACGAAAAAGTGATCGAGAGCATTAACCCTCGTGACAAACAGGATTACTGGCTCCTCCGAAATAAGGAAAAAGCCGCTGGGCTCGTTACGAAGGATGAATTGGCTAAACTGGAAGCCGACGAAGGAATGAACGAGGATGAACGAAACAAAAAAGTGTATGAAATGCAACTCGATAGAATTCCTAAGGATGAACTGAAGGCTATTTCAAAACAAGAATTGAAAGTACTCGCCATCTTCCGCCAGTTCAATACCGGATATGCCCTGACGCCGAAGATTGTCAAAAATAAAAACGTCAGTGATGAAGAGATGGCCAGGGTAAGCGAAAACCTGTCAAGTCTTCCAGGGGTGAATGTTACTACGGACTGGGAGAGGAAGTATGTCCAAGACAGTACATTGCGATCAATCTTAGGTAAGGTATCCACGACGGAACAAGGAATCCCTACCGAATTGGTCGATGACTTCAAATCCAAAGGGTACGCTATGAACGACCGGGTTGGGACCAGCTATTTTGAATCAGAATATGAGAGCCTCCTGAAAGGGAAAAAGGAGGAGATCGAACACATTACCAAAAACGGCAGCGTCATTGATTCTCAGATGATTAAAGAAGGACATAGCGGAAAGGACGTCTACCTTACCATTGATCTAAAGCTTCAAAAAGAATTGGAAAAGATCGTGGAAGAGGAGTTAAGCAAGCAGGCTGCCAAACGATGGGAGTCACCGTATCTTGATCGTGCCTATCTTATTATGATGAATCCTTATACCGGTGAGATCCTCTCCATGGTCGGGAAGAAATATGGTCATGATAAAGACGGAAATGTGGAACTCCAGGATGATGCACTTGGGACCTTCACTTCGGAATACGGAGTGGGGTCGGCTGTGAAAGGGGCCACCGTGTTGACTGGCTATATGACTGACAGTCTCGCCATCGGCGAATCCCTTTTGGATGAAGCCATCCAGATAAAAGATACCCCGGTCAAACGCTCATGGTTCAACCAAAGCAGAGGGGCCATGTACATGACGGATAAGCAGGCACTTGAATGGTCCTCAAATGCTTACATGTGGAAAACGGCGTTTAAAGTAGCCGGCGTAACGTATCAAAAAGATCAACCGATGAACATCAAAAGAGAAACCTTTGATACATTCCGTAATCATTTTAAACAGTTTGGTCTTGGAGTCAAAACGGAAATTGATCTTCCGGGTGAAGCAGATGGGCTCCAGGGTTCCGAGTATAAGCCGGGTAACCTTATGGACTTCGCCATTGGGCAATACGATACGTATACACCGATGCAATTGGCTCAATATGTATCCACCATCGCCAATGGAGGATACCGCATGCAGCCTCATATCATGAAGGAAATCAGAGAGCCGAACTATGAGAGTGAAAAAGTCGGATCCTTGTTATACGAACATGAGTCTAAAGTGCTAAATAGGCTTGATGCTTCTGAAGAAGAGATTCATTCCGTCCAACAAGGATTCTACCGGGTGGCCCATGGTGCGAATGGAACGGCTAATAACTTTGCCAACGCTCCTTACGATGCCGCCGCAAAGTCAGGTACAGCTGAAGCATTCTACTATGCCCCTGAACGCGGAAAAAACCTGGAAACCTATAACACGACTCTGGTAGGGTACGCCCCGTATTCACATCCTGAAGTGTCATTTGCAGTAGTACTCCCTGCATCTCATCAGGATAAGGACCCGTATGTCAACAAAACCATTGCCAAACGAGCCATGGACAAATACTTTGAATTGAAAAAGGAATACGAGAAAAAGGGCTACTACAGCGAATCAACAGACAAGGAAGTTATAGAAACTGAAGAATGACCAGGCAGTCCCCTATAAGGGGATTGCCTGTTTCTCTTGAAGGGGGAAATGTATTGAAAACTGAGTCGGAAATTACCGAAATGATTAAAAACGATTCATGGATGATAGAAATACTTAAGGTCACAGCTGAATTAGACCTCCCCGACTGCTGGGTATGCGCGGGCTTTGTACGAAACAAGGTGTGGAACCATCTCCATGATCGGGGATGGGAACCAATGAATGATATCGATGTGGTATATTATGACACTAGTGACACCGACGAAGAGACAGAGAAAAAGATCGAACTTCAGCTTCTGAAGTCTGTTCCCCATGCTCCCTGGTCTGTGAAGAACCAGGCAAGGATGCATGAGGTGAATGGGGATGAGCCGTATGTATCCACCGCCGATGCCATCTCGAAATTCCCTGAGACAGCCACGAGTGTAGCCGTCAGATTGAATGATGAAAATGCTCTCCAATTGCTTGCTCCTTGGGGAATCAAGGATCTTGTCAACATGGAAGTGCGGCCGACCCCACATTTTAAGGAAACGCCACATGGATACACGGTTTATGAGAAGAGAATACAGGAAAAAGGATGGAACAAAAAATGGCCGATGGTGAAGGTCTTTTCCAGAGGGGGGACGGTGAATGACTGACGGGTACGCTCTATCCTCAAACATCCTTGAGCAATGGAAAGCACGGATCCTGCCGGAAGAGGATTGGTTTTTCTTCACGGACGATGAATGCTTCCCTTATGGAGAGATGGACGTGTTAGTGAAAGCCAATCTCTCACTGGATATCAAAACGTCGTATCTGACGTGGTCTCTTCCTGAAGGGGTATTTGTAAAAAAAATGCACCCAGGCGAATTCGAGGAGCTATCATATGAAGCCAGACAGAGAATCTCCGCAATTCAATGGGAACTCGGGAGGGGCTTAGTATTTGATCGTGAAGAAACGGAAGAATGGTTCGGTGAGCATGTACCGTCATTATATAAAGGAGCCGGAAAGAAACTCGTACTCTTCACAATCGCTTTTTGGCGTTCACTTGAGGAGCATCAAAAGGAAGGGTTTCTAAGAGCCTACAGCCGAATGTGGGTAGACGAACAACCATTATGGAAAGGGGCTCCTCCATCTTTTAAAACATTCATGCAGCGGGAATATCCGCATCTTATTCCGTATCTTGATGTTTTTCCCGACAGGAACGGGGCCAACTGCCTGGCTGCAGTCGCATTCGCCACCGACGCTTCGTCCGATCTCTATCATTGGATGCAGGCAGAGGAATTCAACCATCTGATGGCCGGTAGGGAAGAGGTCGGGGACATATCCGGAAAGGAGGTCCTGGTGTGGAGGGATTCTGAAGGGAGGATCATCCATGCGTGCTATGCGTTGAATGAGGAATTTGTTTTCAATAAGAACGGACAGACGATGTTCAATCCCTGGCAACTTCTTACGGTGGAACGGGTGATAGGCTCCTGGGGAGAGCCGGTCATATACAGATAAGAAAAGAAGGGACCCATTAGGAGGTCCCTTCTTCGTCACTTTCTTTTTCGTTAAACCATAGAGGATCGTCGTTATCGACTTCACCATTGTAGTTGATAAACAGCTCTTCGCCAGCTTTAATATCCCGATACGCATAAAAATCGAATGTATGATTATCAAAGTTGATGTCATAGATCGTATTTGGAGTATAGGAATGGTTGAAAAGCATCCCATAACCAAGGAGAAGGGCTGTATGGTTCATGCCATACTCAAACACATAATCCGCCAAGAAGGTCTTTTCAATATAGTGATGCTCTTCATTAGGGTATGGAATTACCGGAGCCTCATGAATGAGCTCTCCTTTGGGAATGTCCTGTTTGGCAAAGACACCTCTTCTAAGTTCCCCGTCACTGACGGGAGACATTTTCACTTCAATCATCCTGACACCTGCTTTCAAAATTCTCTTCTAGATCTGTCAGGCCGACCGGCACACGCATGATTAGAAAAGGGCATAAAGGGTTTTTCATCATTGTTCCCGAGGGGCAACAATCAGAAAACCTCCTCCTTTAGCCTGACAGACTTACTAGTAAATTGCAATCGTTAAAAAAGATCTTTGAAGAAGGATTTGATGCCCCTGGCACTTCGTACAACCCAACTCGCTTTTTCAACCGTCTCATCAGCCGTTACGTCCACTGAGTAATCAGCGGGTACCCCGTCAGGAATATACTCCTCTTCAGGAGGATTCTTCACCTTGAGGACGCCGACTTTTTCCCCTTTTTCAATCGGAGCGATCAGCTTACCGTCATTCGTTACTTTGTCGGGATCCAGGACCAATTCCACCTCGGTTTTTTCTTTTTGTTCTTTTGGAAGGGTCAGTGCAATCGGTTCTTTTATAGCGACACTGAGTTCTTTTTCTTTTCCGTTGTATACCTTTATGTTTCCAGGTGCTGCGGTTGCATCCTTTAGGGATAAATCCACTTCCTCGAATTCATTGAATCCGTAGTCCAGAAGCGCGGCAGATTGAATGAACCGCTCGGCACTGCTGGATTGACCATTAGCATCTTTAGCATCCAGGATGACAGATATGTAGCGGTTTCCGTTCCGTTCGGCTGTTGCCGTGAACGTGGTGCCGGCAAATGGGGTCGTCCCGGTTTTCAACCCGTCTGCTCCTTTATAATAGAAGGATTTCCCTTTCAGTAGTCCGTTTGTGCTTTTCATTGTCAGTTCTTCCTCGGTGCCAGGTCTGAACTTCTTGGACGAAAGCCCGGATGTTTCAAGGGTTTCGGGATAGTCGTGGATCAGACGATAGGCAAGGGTGGCCATATCTTCTGCAGATACGACATTCTCATCATCCGGTTCAGTACCCTCCGGATACATCCCAAGCATATCGACATTGCTGAGACCGGAAGAATTGACGAAATGATAATGCTTCATCCCGAGTTCTTTCGCTTTTGCATTCATCTGCTTGACGAATTCACCTTCTGATCCGGCGACAATTTCTGAAAGGGCGATCGCTGCGCCGTTTCCGGATTTGATGACCATGGCTTCATACAATTCTTTGACTGTATAGGATTCGCCCTGCTTCAAAGGAACATTGCTCAATCCGGGAGCATTGGCGAGCTGATAAACTTTGTCGCTGATCTTGTAGGATTGATCCCATTTGATCTTCCCATCTTTAACGGCTTCTTGAACCAGATACTCCGTCATCATTTTGGTCATGCTGGCAATCCCCAGCTCTTCATGTTCATTTTCACCATACAGGATCTTTCCTGAGTTTCCATCTATTACAATGGCCGCATCCGCATGGATTTCCGGCTCCCCTGCCGCAAAGGCTTCACCTTGAAACCCGGCGACGGCAAGCATGGATACCAAGAGGGCGGATGCCGTCTTACGTCCATTCATATCTGTATACCTCCAACGTCAAGTGACTTACAACCCCGTTATTTTACCATAGTTTCAATGGGAGGGACGAGTCAGTTTGTGACAGATACAGAAGGATATGTCGGAAGAATGTCGAATGGGTAGAGAAGTCTTGTCTAAAAGGAGGGAATCATCATTCCAACTCTAAAAATCAATCTCGAAACCTCTTTGATCCCCTGGGTAGAGGATATCGCCCGCAAAAATGATAGTTCAGGCCACGCCCTCTATATTATGAAAGATGGGAAGACCGTTCTTGAACATTACGGCGGATACCACTCGTTTGAACCAGGTGCCCAAAAGGTGAATCCAACATCACGCTTTAACATCGCATCTGCACGGAAGAGTTACATAGGGTTGATGGTCGCTTATGCCCTGTATGATGGCTTGCTCAAAATCGATCAACCCGTGCACGATTATGTAAAGGTAAAGGATCCCGTATTCAGGGGGGTCTCCATCAGGCATCTCCTGACCCACACTCACGGCATCGGAGAAGGGGACAGTGGCCTGTATACGGAATTCACTCCGGGAGAGAACTGGAGTTATAACAATGTTGGGGTAGATACACTGGCGCATCTGGTGATGGAGATGTACGGTGTGACCATCAGCTCCTTCCTTCAGGGAAGAATCTTCAATCAGCTGGAGTGGGTGGAAACGGGCTGGATGACAGAAACCTCACATGAATTGGTGAAAATCATCGGCAACAGAGATGAAAAGCCTATGGACGGTCTTCATCCAGATAGCGACGGAACTAGGAAAAACTTATTTGTTTCCGCAAAGGAGCTCGCTTGGTGGGGTCAACTGCACCTTGATAAAGGGAAGGTAGGTAACCGTCAAATCGTCCCAGAAGAAGTGGTCAATCTTGCTACAAGCATCCACACGCCCGAATCGCTTCTGGATGAGTTGCCACGAAACGGGGCGTTTTGGTACGTACAGGACATCCCGCGGATAAAAAGTGAAATCGGGGATGCTGTACCTGCTGGTTCCTACCAGATTCTTGGCGTGACAGGACCGACGATCCTGGTGATCCCGAAATATCAAATTGTTGCTGTCAAAATGTATAACAAAAGGTATAATTACGGAGGCGCAGATTACCTTCGATACTTGAAGGAATTCAGTAATAGGGTGGCTGACGCCTGTACATAAACGGGGGATGAATGGAATGAATGAGCAGCGAATGAGTAACTTGAAGAATTATGCGGCCCTTGCAGTCAAGGTAGGGGTGAATATCCAAGAGGGACAGGCACTTTGGATCAGTGCTCCCCTCGGGACGGAGGAATTCGTCCGTTTGGTGGTGAAGGAAGCCTACATGGCCGGATCGAAAAATGTGCATGTACAGTGGTTCGATGAAGCGGTTTTGAGGACCCACTATGAACTTGCGCCGGAAGAGACATTTTATGAGTATCCTGAGTGGCTGGCTGCTGCCCACGAATGGCTGGTCGATCACAGAGGTGCTTTTCTGCAGGTTGATTCAGGAGATCCCGATCTTTTGAAGGGAATTGATGCAGAAAGGATCACCGCCTTTGAAAAAGCGAGCGGAGATGCTCTGGACCGATTTTATGAAGCCATAGAGAACGACCACATCCCATGGTCGATCGTGGCAATCCCTTCCCAGGAATGGGCAGAGAAAGTCTTTCCCGATCTAAAGGGTTCCGAAGCAGTCGATACATTATGGGAACATATCTTCCAATCGGTACGGATGGATGAACCAGATCCTGTCGAGGCGTGGAAGAAGCATATCAATGAACTGACTTCAAGGGCAGAGAGACTGAACGATTTGAATTTAAGGGAACTGCATTATGCTGCACCGGGCACAGATCTCACCTTGCATCTGCATGAAGACCATATTTGGCTGACTGGTGCAAGCAAGACACCTGATGGAAAGGACTTCATCGCCAATATGCCTACGGAGGAAGTGTATACCGTTCCGGTCAAAAACGGGGTGAACGGGACCGTCCGTGCAACAAAACCCCTTGCCTACAACGGCAATGTCATCGATGATTTCACCCTTACATTCAAAGATGGGAAGATCATTCACGCTACTGCTCAAACAGGAGTAGAGATCCTGAAAAAAATGATCGACATAGACGAAGGCGCGGCCTTTCTTGGCGAAGTGGCTCTCGTTCCCCACGATTCACCGATCTCAAACTCCGGGATTCTTTTCTTCAACACCCTCTTTGATGAAAATGCATCCAATCACTTGGCGATCGGTTCTTCCTATCCTACCTGTATGAAGGATGGCAGTATCCTCTCAGATGAAGAAAAAGAAGCAAGGGGACTGAACGAAAGCGTGGTTCATGAAGATTTCATGATCGGTTCCGGGAGAATGGATATCGTCGGTGTAACCAAGGATGGAGAGAGTGTACAGATTTTCAAAGAAGGGAACTGGGCATTCTGATTTAAGGAAAAAGGATTAAAATATGAAACATTCTGGTAATTTAGGTTTAGTTCAAACTTCCTTGAGGTATTGAAAAACAGGGCGATTTTTCCAGTCGCTTTGTATATCCCAACTTTTAAGGAGGGTAGACTGTCCAACTAACTAAATAAGATGATTAGGAGCGATGAGTCATGAGCTGGTTTTTAAAAGGATTGAAGCAATACGCTGATTTTAGAGGGCGGGCAAGAAGGCAAGAATATTGGATGTTTACTCTTTTTAGTTTCATTTTAGGTGCCATTCTATATTCCTTACTTTTCATTGGGATTGCTATGGATTCAATGGGCATGATTGTGTTCGGATTGATTCTTTTCATCATTTATGTACTTGCACTATTTGTTCCGACACTCGCCGTCACTGTACGAAGATTGCACGATACGGGCCGAAGTGGAGTATGGTATTTCATCAACTTTGTACCATTTGCAGGAGGAATCATTTTATTGGTGTTCTGCTGCCTCGATAGCGAGAACGGAAATAATCAGTGGGGAACGAACCCAAAGAATAGCGGTAGTGCAATCGAAGCAATCTAAAAGGACAGGGAGGCCATTCCTACATAAGGAATGGAAGGATGGAATGGGCCCGCCTCTTCCAACTTCCAATCTGGACGTCAGATGACAGAAAGGCCCCCCTTTTTCTATTTACAAATGAAATGGTGATGCAAAATGAGTTTTGAAGGACAAAGTATTTTACCCGCAGTGAGATCGATGAAGGATTTTGACAAAATGCTCAAAACATCATTCCAATACGGAGTATTCCTGGATCTCCACGTAGGGATGCTGAAAAGCGTATTCGACTATGCTAAAAAGGAAAAACGGAATATGTTCCTCCATCTGGATTTGATCCATGGCTTATCGAGCGATGAATATGCAACAGAATACATCTGTCAGGAAATCAAGCCGTACGGGATCATCTCCACCAAAGGGAGCGTCATTAAAAAGGCGCGTCAAAGGGGGATTTATGCCACACAGCGAATATTCGTCATTGATTCCAGTGCCATGAAAAGGAGCATTGAGCTCATTCATAAGACGGACCCCGACTACATAGAAGTGCTTCCCGGGGTTGTACCGAAAATTATTCGTGAGATAGGCGAAAAGACGGGGAAACCGATTTTTGCAGGCGGTTTGATTGATACCGTGGAGGAAGTAGAGGCATCCCTTGAAGCAGGCGCCACGGCCATTACAACGTCCAATCTCGATCTTTGGAAATATTATGATAGAAAAAATCTTATTAACTGATTGACAACGCTTCCATGTTATTTTAATATAGGAATTAAGTTAATAACCAGTGAATGAGACCTAAGAGACTCACAAGATTTTTTCCGTTTATAGCCATTATAAAAGGGATATTTCTGTGGGTCTTTTGTCTGTGAACTGGTTGTTCCATAGATCAATTGTTATACCAGAAGTTGAAAGCGGAATCAATCAAAGGGGTAACGGTATCATTCATCTATGGAATTGACTTATACTATCTTGTTGGAAAGAAGGGGTATCATGTCTCCATTTTTAGCTGAAGTGTTGGGAACTGCACTGCTTATCGTTTTCGGTGCAGGAGTGTGTGCCAACGTCAATTTAAAAAAATCATTCGCTTATAACTCCGGGTGGATCGTCATCACATTCGGATGGGGCTTGGGGGTTGCCATGGCTGCCTATGCAGTCGGTCAATTCAGCGGAGCCCATTTAAACCCGGCTGTTACATTTGGACTTGCCTTCAATGGCGATTTCCCTTGGAGCGATGTACCGATGTACATCCTTGCTCAAATGATCGGCGCCATCATCGGTTCTGCCATCATCTATCTGCATTTCCTTCCACACTGGCATGCAACGAAAGATCCAGGTGTGAAGCTTGGCGTGTTCGCTACAGGTCCTGCAATCCCACATTATTTCTCGAATATCTTAAGTGAAATCATTGGAACTTTCGTATTGGTTATAGGATTATTGACAATAGGGGCGAATACATTTGCAGAGGGATTGAATCCGTTCATCGTCGGGTTCCTGATCATCGCCATCGGTATCTCGCTTGGTGGTACTACTGGGTATGCGATCAACCCTGCTCGTGACCTCGGTCCACGTATCGCTCATTTCATCCTGCCGATCCCGGGTAAAGGATCATCCAACTGGGGCTACTCCTGGATTCCGGTTCTTGGCCCGCTATTGGGTGGATCATTCGCTGGTGTGTTTTACAAAGCATTCTTCAGTGGAACGATGACATCGGCGTTCTGGATCATCCTTGCCGTGATGGTAGTAGTATTGGTACTTGCCTATGTGGCAGACAGGAAACAATCTCTTGCTGAAAAAGCTTCATTATTAGCAGACGAAAATTGAATGGAGGAACAAAAACATGGAAAAATTCATTCTCTCCCTTGACCAAGGGACAACAAGCTCAAGGGCAATCCTTTTCAATCAGAAAGGGGAAGCGGCCCATACGGCACAAAAAGAATTCACTCAACACTTCCCGAAACCAGGCTGGGTAGAACATAATGCCAATGAAATTTGGGGATCGATCCTTGCCGTCATTGCAAGCGTTTTATCAGAATCGAGTGTAAAAGCAGAGCAAATCGAAGGAATCGGCATTACGAACCAGCGTGAAACAACTGTGGTGTGGGATAAAGAGACTGGCGATCCCGTTTATAACGCCATCGTTTGGCAGTCAAGACAAACGGCTGGAATCTGTGATGAACTGAAGTCCCAAGGTTTGAACGACAAGTTCCGAGATAAAACCGGATTGTTGATCGATGCATATTTCTCAGGGACGAAAGTAAAATGGATCCTTGATAATGTTGATGGAGCTAGGGAAAAGGCCGAAGCTGGAAAACTACTCTTCGGTACGATTGACACATGGCTCATTTGGAAGATGAGCGGTGGAAAAGCCCATGTAACGGACTATTCCAATGCATCCCGTACGCTCATGTACAATATTTACGATCTTGAATGGGACAAAGAACTACTTGATATCCTCGGAGTTCCTGAGAGCATGTTGCCAGAAGTAAGACCGTCTTCTGAGGTATATGCTACGACGATCCCTTATCATTTCTTCGGACGTGAAATTCCGATTGCGGGAGCTGCAGGGGACCAGCAGGCAGCCTTGTTCGGTCAAGCTTGTTATAATGAAGGAATGGCAAAGAACACCTACGGTACAGGTTGCTTCATGCTGATGAATACTGGAGAGAAGGCTGTGAAATCTGACAACGGCCTGTTGACGACACTTGCATGGGGGATCGATGGGAAGGTCGTATACGCCCTCGAAGGAAGCATCTTTGTAGCCGGTTCGGCAATCCAATGGCTTCGCGACGGTCTCCGCATGTTCAATAATGCAGCAGACAGCCAGGCTTATGCAGAACGCGTTGATTCTACAGACGGCGTATACGTAGTTCCGGCCTTCGTAGGTTTGGGTACACCATACTGGGATAGCGATGTTCGCGGATCTGTATTCGGATTGACACGCGGTACATCCAAGGAGCATTTTGTCAGAGCGACACTGGAATCCCTTGCGTATCAAACGAAAGATGTACTGACCGCAATGGAGGCCGATTCAAACATCCCTCTGAAGAAACTTCGCGTAGATGGTGGAGCAGTCAAAAATGATTTCTTGATGCAGTTCCAAAGTGATATCCTCGACGTTCCGGTTGAGCGTCCGGTCGTCAATGAGACAACGGCCCTAGGTGCTGCGTACCTTGCAGGACTTGCCGTTGGATTCTGGAAGGATCAAGATGAAATTTCTCAACAGTGGAATATGGAGAAGCAGTATGATCCGGATATGGAACAAGAAAAACAGGAAGAACTTTACAACGGGTGGAAAAAAGCCGTTAAAGCAACTATGGCTTTCAAATAAGATCAACCTGTGATATAATGAACTCAAGTTAATAAAACGGTTAGAGACCAAGAGAGACCATTTCCACATTTATAGAGATTATTTCTATAATGCTGGTTTTGGTCTCTTTTTTTATGGTTAAAGTATAAGAGAGATTACTCATTAACCGTTTACAACCATACATTCTAGGAGGAACCACTTATGACTTTTTCCAGCACGCACAGACAAGAAGTGAAAAATGCATTAAAAAATGAACACTATGACTTGATCGTAATCGGTGGGGGGATCACCGGATCAGGTATTGCTCTTGATGCTTCCAAGCGCGGTATGAAGGTGGCGCTTGTAGAAATGCAGGATTTCGCAGCTGGGACTTCCAGCCGTTCTACCAAGCTTGTCCATGGTGGTTTGCGCTATTTGAAACAATTCGAAGTGAAGATGGTGGCAGAAGTAGGGAAAGAACGTGAAATCGTGTACGAAAACGGTCCACACGTTACCACTCCTGAATGGATGCTGCTTCCGATGCACAAAGGTGGTACATTCGGTAAATTCAGTACGTCCATCGGTCTTAAAGTGTATGACTACCTTGCAGGAGTCAAACGCAGTGAGCGCCGGACCATGCTTTCTGTATCGGATACATTGACGAAAGAACCTCTAGTGAAGAAACAAGGTCTGAAGGGGGGAGGTTACTACGTAGAATACCGGACAGATGATGCACGTCTGACCATCGAAGTCATGAAGGAAGCCATCGCTCACGGAGCAACTTCCATCAACTATACAAAATCCCAACGTTTCATTTACGATAACAAGAAAGTTGTCGGAATCGAAGCGGAAGATCTGCTTACCAATGAAACCTATGAGATCCGAGGAACAAAAGTCGTGAATGCTGCGGGTCCTTGGGTAGATGATGTACGCCATAAAGATTACAGCACGAATAACAAACAGCTGCGCTTGACTAAAGGGGTCCACCTTGTCATCGACCAAAGCAAATTCCCGCTTCGTCAGGCTGTGTACTTTGATACTCCGGATGGCCGCATGGTCTTCGCGATTCCTCGTGATGGAAAAGCTTACGTGGGAACAACTGATACAATCTTTGATAAAGATAAGGCTCATCCGTACATGACATCTGAAGATCGGGATTACATTATGAATGCCATCCATTTCATGTTCCCGGATGTGAACATCACCAACGATGATGTAGAGTCAAGCTGGGCTGGTGTACGACCGCTGATCTTTGAAAAAGGGAAAGATCCTTCTGAAATTTCCCGTAAAGATGAAATCTGGGAAGCCGAAAGCGGTCTGATCACCATTGCCGGTGGTAAATTGACCGGATACCGCAAGATGGGTGAAACGGTTGTAGACCTTGTTGCAAAACGATTGAAGGAAGAAGTGAAGCGTAAATTCCCAGAGTCCACTACCAAACATATGCCGATCTCCGGGGGCCATGTCGGCGGATCCAAAAACTTCCCTGCGTTCGTGGATGAGAAAGCGAAGGAAGCGGTGCGCTACGGTCTATCTGAAGAAGAAGGACGTAAACTGGCTACCATGTACGGCTCCAATGTGGATCAGCTGTTCAAACTTGCACATGCGTATACTGGAACCTCAGGGAACAAAGAAGTACCTGCTTCCCTATATGCTCAACTGCTCTATGCCATCCAGGAAGAGATGACCGTAACGCCGGTCGATTTCTTTATCCGTCGTACAGGCGCATTATTCTTTGATCGTGCGTGGGTCGTCAAGTGGCACGAGCCTGTAATTGAAATGATGAATGGATTGCTCAATTGGACGCCTGAGCAAAAAGAGAAATTCACCAACGATCTGAAAGTCGAATTGAAGAATGCTGTCGTACCAATCGATCAGCAGTAATATGCTTAGAATTATATAAAAGGTCATTTTTGTGAAAGACTCTGACAATCCAAGCGTCTCATCTCTCTTAACGAAGCTTCATCGCTTTAAATGGATATTGAACGCAGGGGGAAAAGTCTTTACCATGAAGAATGAAATTGACCCTCATAGAAAAGAACGGCTCCCGTGATGGGAGCCGTTCTTTTTTTGATATACTTGCATTATGGGAGGGATGATATGAATCAGAAAGTGGCCATCGTGACAGGAAGTAATAGCGGTTTCGGCCTTCTCACGGCCGTAGAGCTCGCTAAAAATGGATTCAGAGTGGTTGCCACCATGAGGGATACCGCTAAGAAAGAGGATTTGCTTAGGAGTGCGTCTTCTTTACAGGTTGAAGACCGGATTTTCATCCAGGAACTGGACGTGACCTCTGCCTTGTCTCTGGAATCGTTCAAGGAGTTCCTGACTTCTCTGGATAGAATAGATGTGCTTGTGAACAATGCAGGATTTGCACAGGGAGGATTCCTCGAAGAAGTACGCATGGATGAGTTCCGTCAACAATTCGAAACGAATGTATTCGGAGTGATCGGGGTGAGTCAGCTTATCCTGCCTTATATGAGGAGGCAAGGCAGTGGAAAAATCATCAATATCGGCAGTATCAGCGGTCGGATCGGTTTCCCTGGTCTGAGCCCCTATGTATCATCAAAACATGCCCTCGCTGGACTATCTGAGAGTCTGAGGCTCGAAGTGAAGCCGTTTGGGATTGATGTCCATCTGATTGAAGCCGGCTCGTATCAAACAAACATCTGGTCCACAGGAAAGAAAATTACAGAACGATCCCTGCAATCAGAATCCCCTTATCATGCACAAATGAAAAAGCTGAATGCCCATTTGGTTGAATCAGGAGCACAGTATGGGGACCCCCGGAATGTTTCATCTCTGGTCGCAGCCATTGCCAATGGACGTAAACGAAGATTCAAGTATGCAATCGGTAAAGGTACGGGAGTGACGATTTTAGTAAAATCGCTTTTACCATGGAAGACCATTGAGAGGATCATTCTTCATACACTAAGGTGATATCCCTTCCATATTCCTTATAGAAATGGTGAAAATTTCATGATAAAATGAAAAACGTGCAATATCCACTTCTTTATAGTGGAGAATGGAACAGACTACTACATAATCGAGAAGGAGAGTATCAAATGATTAAGCGTACAGGGGAAGTAACAATGGGGATTTTCGGCATTATTTTCTCATTCGGTTTTACCATCATGGGAATCATGGCCAATGTCCTTTTAAGTAATCCCGACTTTGTAAGAGGAATGGAGGAAGCAGAAAACGATCCTCAATTTCAGGCGGACACTGGTGGGATGAGTGTAGAAGATATGCTAACAATGATTGAAGCATCCAGTACTTATCTCATTATTCTAGGGATTGTCGCTTCCATTATTGGTTTGCTTGCGGTCATCTTCATCACGAAGAATCGAAAGCCTGTTCTATCAGGAGTACTATTCATCGTTTCGGCCTTGATTATCGGTATCGGAACGTTCGGTGCCGGATTCGTTCCTGGAATCCTCTATCTGATTTCAGGGATCATGGCGCTTGTCCGCAAACCAAAACCTGTGGACACCGTACTATAATGGCAACAAAAGAGCATCCCTTGAAGGGGTGCTCTTTTTTCATCCAATCTCAAACCATTCAATCAAACCGACAAATATGGTAGCATAGAGAAGGAAAGACCTTTAACAGCACTGGAGGAAGAATCATGAGCCGATTGGAACAATTCAAAGAATGGCTGCAACGTGAACAGATCGATGCAGCATTCATCAATTCAAGTGAAAATGTATTTTACTTAAGTAACTTTCTGACTGACCCACATGAACGTCTCGTCGGGGTCTTTGTATTTCCTGAAGCGGAACCATTCTTCGTTGCACCGGGGATGGAAGTACGCCAGGTAAAAGAAGCCGGATGGCCATATGAGGTGATTGGATACTCCGATCATGAAGATCCTTGGGACTTCGTTGGAAAAGCTATGGAAAAGCGGAACATCCAAGCTAAAAAGGTGAGCTTTGAAAAAGAAGTGGTCACCTATGCACGAAGTGAAGCATTCCTCAATCTATTCGAGTCTCCGGAGATCATCAATGCTGAAGACCGGTTGAATGACATGCGCGTTTGCAAGTCCACTGAAGAGATCGAAATCATGAGGAGAGCAGCGAAGATGGCCGATTATGGTGTGGAAGTCGGAGTCGCTGCTCTTAAAGAAGGGATTTCAGAAATGGAGGTCCTTGCCACAATCGAGTATGAATTAAAAAAACAGGGTGTCCGTGAAATGTCTTTCGCCACGATGGTCCTCTTCGGTGAAAAAGGCGGTGATCCGCATGGTAATCCGGGAGACCGTACACTAAAGGCGGGAGATCTCGTTCTGTTTGATCTGGGAGTGGTCCTCGATGGCTATACGTCAGATATTACGAGAACCGTGGCGTTCAAATCGATCTCGGATAAACAACGGGAAATATACGAAACGGTTTTGAAAGCGGAACTTGCCGCACTGGAAGCCAGCAAGCCAGGCAACCGCGTAGGGGATCTTGATTCGATCGCCCGTGCCATCATCACAGATGCAGGATATGGAGAAAACTTCCCTCACCGCATCGGCCATGGCCTTGGCATCAATGTCCATGAGTTCCCTTCCATGAGCCACACCAACGATGGAGTTCTCCGGGAAGGAATGACCTACACAATCGAACCGGGAATCTATATTCCTGAAATCGGCGGTGTGCGAATCGAAGATGATGTCCTGATTACGAAGGATGGCTGTGAAACGCTCACATCCTATCCGAAGGAACTTCAGATCATCGATTGACCTATTTACCAGCAGGGAACATCCTGCTGGTTTTTTCATGCCAACCGAAGGATGCATGATATAATAGAAGGAAATATTCACATAAGAAAGGATAGGCCAATGAAACTTGTAATTGCCGAAAAACCCGACCAAGGTGCCACGTTGGCAAAACCATTCCCCCATACGAAAAGGCAGGGTTATATCGAAATCCAGCCCAACCCTATTTTTCCGAACGGAGCCTATGTGACATGGGCGGTAGGGCATCTTCTTCAATTAAAATCCCCTGAGAAGTATGAATCTTCTTGGAAGAAATGGACCCTCGAGACCCTCCCCATCGTACCCGATCGCTTCCAATATGAAGTGCAGCGCAGCAAAGCAAAGCAGTACAACATCATCAAAAGTCTCCTTCAAAAGGAAGAGGTGTCTGAGATCATCCATGCGGGAGATGCAGGAAGGGAAGGAGAACTGATCGTCCGAAATATCACCACCATGGCAAAAGCCAGGAAACCGATGAAAAGATTGTGGATTTCTTCCCTGACGGAAAAAGCCATCGTTCAAGGCTTTCAGAATTTGAAGGATGAAAGTGAAACCCGAAGTCTCTATCATGAAGCATATTCACGGGCATGCGCTGATTGGCTTGTCGGCATGAATGCTTCGAGGGCATACAGCCTTCTTCTGCAGGGACAAGGAATGTCGGACGTTTTTTCTGCAGGCAGGGTCCAGACACCGACGCTTGCCCTGATCGTAAAAAGGGAAGAAGAGATCGAACGATTCAAAAGTGAGCCCTTCTGGGAAGTGAAGGCCACCTTCAATATGGAAGGGAACGTATACGAAGGAACCTGGGTCAAGGATGGGAACACTCGCATCCAGACGAAGGAAATGGCTGAAAAAATTGCTGCGTTCTGTCAAAAGGGCAATGCCCGTGTAAAAGAGGTGAGGACAGAGAGAAAAGAATTTGCACCACCGATGCTTTTCAACCTATCCTCACTGCAGGCTACCATCAATAAAATGTACAAGTTCTCCCCTAAAAAAACACTGGATATCCTTCAGAAGCTATATCAAAAAGGAATCGTCTCCTATCCACGGTCGGATTCCCAGCATGTGACGAAAGGAGAGGCGGAAGCATTCCCGGAAATCCTCGCTAAGCTGAGGAAGTTCAACCCATACTCCCAATGGATCGGTGAATCCCCACCCAACCTTATGAACAATAAGCGTTTCGTCAATGATCAGAAGGTATCCGATCACTATGCCATCATTCCGACGGAACAGGTAAAGGATCCTGCCAAACTCTCTGAGGAAGAACGGAAAATCTACGATGTGGTGATCCGTAGGCTGATTGCCGCTCATCACGAGAAGGCGATCATCGATTACACTTCTGTGTCCACTATCGTAGAGGAAAGGGCAGAATTTTCATCAAAAGGAAAACAGATCATTCAAGAAGGTTGGAGGGAGGTCATCGTCCCGACTGAAAAAGACCATGACGTGATCCTGCCTCCTCTTTCAGAAAATCAAGAGGGAAGGGTGACGAAGTCCTCTGTTAAGGAAGGAAAGACACAGCCTCCGAAACGGTATACGGAAGGACAGTTGATCACCCTGATGAAGACGGCTGGAAAACATATTGAAAATGATGAACTTGAAAAAGTCTTGAAGGCAACGGAAGGCCTTGGAACGGAAGCTACAAGGGCGGGGATCATCACGATGCTGAAAGACAGACAGTATATCTTCATCCAAAAGAATATTGTCTATCCGACCGATAAAGCCAGAGTGCTGATCCGAGCGGTCGGTCCACACGTCCTTGCCTCCGCTGAAATGACCGCCAAATGGGAGCAAAGACTGCAGGAAATCGGCAGGGGACAAGCCTCGGCACCTGAATTCATGGAGCAGGTAAAAAAGCTCAGTGCCAGTCTTGTCAAACAGGCCACCGAAGAATCCGACCGTTGGGATTTCAACGACCTTGATACGTCATCCATCCAGAGGGGAAGAGGGAAGGGCAAGGGAAAAAGCAGGGCAAAAACACCGGTCGGCACCTGTCCTAAATGCGGAGGAAAAGTCATTACCAAAGGAAAGTTCTACGGATGCAGTGAATATAGTAAAACCAAATGCAGCTTCAGCATTTCAAAGAAGATCCTCTCGAAAACGATTCCCCAAGCCCAAGTGAAGAAGCTCCTCAAAGATGGGCGTACGGACAGGATTGACGGTTTCAAAAAAGGAGAAAAGGAATTCTCTGCCTATCTGGGATGGGATCCCCAAGCAAGGAATATACAGTTCCTATTTGACGTAGAGTGACGTGACTTCCATCCATTCCCTCCCGGTAACATGATGGTTTGATCAAAAACATGTTTAATCCGAATGAAAATGGATAAAACATAAGAGACAGATCAACAACTTGGAGGTTTTAATGTGAAGAAGATTCTAATGGTATTGACCAATGCAAGCAAAATTGATGACGAACATGAAACGGGACTCTGGCTTTCAGAGTTTGCTGAACCATATGAAGAATTCAAGAATCAGGGATATGGTGTAGACGTGGCCAGCCTTAAAGGCGGCAGGATCCCACTCGACCCAAACAGCCTTGAAGACGGAGATCTCGTCGAAAAATGGAAAGGTGTCACGAAAGAGCTTGATCAAACCCTCGTTTTATCTCAGCTCAACATGGAGGAATATGTAGGGATTTTCCTTCCGGGAGGACACGGTACGATGTTCGATCTTCCTGACAGTCCTGAATTAAAATCTGCGCTGGCGCATTTCGCTGATAACAATAAGGCAATCGGAGCTGTATGCCATGGACCGGCAGGGTTTGTCGGAACGAAGCTTTCCAATGGCAAATGGCTCGTCGAAGGGAAGAACATGACCGGCTTTACAAACGAAGAAGAGCAGCAGACAGGGCTCGATTCCCTTATGCCATTCCTTCTTGAATCACGCCTTCGTGAGCAGGGTGCCAAGTTTGAAAAATCGGAACCGTGGAGTGACTATGTGATCACGGACGGTAAATTTGTGACCGGACAAAATCCTCAGTCCAGTCAATCGACAGCAGAAGCGTTCATCAAAGCGTTATCTTGATGTGAAAAGCCAAGGGTGAAGCCCCTTGGCTTTTTTTTGCCCTATTGACTACCTGGATATGTTAAAATTTTCTTACTAATCCAGGAGGGATGAATCATGTACTACATGCGGGTCGCTTTTCAAATTTTTGGACTGATCTTACTGTTTGAGACCGGAAAATGGCTTTCTGCCACTCTCCATCTCCCCATACCCGGTGGGATTTTAGGAATGGGAATCCTATTCATACTCCTATCAACAGGACTCGTTCATGATCAATTGCTTGCACAAGGGGCATCGATTCTTTTGAAATATCTTTCGTTTCTTTTCCTTCCTCTGTCTGTAAGTGCCATCGTCCTGATTCCATTCATGGATCTGTATGGGTGGAAGCTTCTTATGGTACTCATCATCTCAAGCTTCATAGGATTTGTCGCTACTTCAATCCCTGCTGTGTATGCCACACGGAAAGGAAGTGCTTCCCATGAGCATGACCGGTGAGATCGTGGCGATTTCAGGCAGTGCGGTGATTTTTCTTTTAGCCAATCTCCTGTATAAAAGATGGACGAACCCGCTCCTGCTTCCTATCTTCACGTCCACACTGGTCATCATCGGAATCCTGCTGGTCGTCGGGCTTCCGTACGCACAGTACGCACAATGGACCAAAAGCGTCACCTACCTTCTAGGACCGGCAACGGTGGCACTTGCTTATCCCCTCTACCACCAGAGGAGATACCTGAAGGCATACGCACTGCCGATCGTACTCGGTCTGGTAATCGGCAGTTCGGCACAAATGACCGTTTCGTATTATATGGGAAGGTTCCTTCGTTTACCCGAAGATTGGAATCTTGCCGTCATGATCAAAACGATTACTACCCCCGTCGCACTCGGGGTGGGTGACATCATCGGGGCAAAAATCGAGGTCATCCCATCCGTTGTCATTATGACAGGAATGTTCGGAGCAATGGCCATCATTCCCCTGTTGAAAATCCTGCGAATCGAAGATGCCATTGTCACCGGTCTGACTTTCGGAGTCATCTCCCATGGTGTTGGCACGGCAAGGGCACTTAAAGAGGGGGAAGTCGAGGGAGCCGTGAGCGGAGCTGCCATGGCGTTGGCGTCCATGGTGCTATCCATTTTCCTGCCTCTATTGTTTTTCCTTTTTTCCTGATCCTATCGCTTTTAAAAACGTCATCCTTTAGGTATGATAAGGGATGGAGAATATATAAATAGTAAAGGAAGATTGTATGATAGTACGTAATGATGAAGAACTGGAAGCACTAAAAGAAATCGGCAGGATTGTCGCGGAGATCCGGGACGAATTGAGAAAACAAACAAAACCGGGAGTCACGACCAAGGAACTCGATGAGATTGCAGGACGCATGTTTGAAGAAGCGGGTGCCCTTTCCGGACCTAAAGGAGAATATGATTTTCCGGGGTACACATGCATTTCAGTGAATGAAGAAGTAGCGCATGGCATCCCAGGCAGCCGGGTCATCAATGAAGGAGACCTGGTGAATGTGGATGTATCAGGTTCAAAAAACGGTTTTTATGCCGATACGGGAATCTCATTTGTGGTTGGTCAAGGAGAAGCCGTGTTAACAGAGCTTTGTGAGACGGCCATCAAATCATTTGAAGCTGGACTGCGTAAAGCCAAAGCAGGGTCAAAGCTCAATGGAATCGGGAAGGCCGTACACAATGAGGCAAGAAAGAATGGATTCACCGTCATCATGAACCTGACTGGTCACGGAGTGGGGAAATCCCTTCATGAGAAGCCGGATCATGTTCTGAATTATTTCGATCCATGGGATAACGCCCTTCTGAAGGAGGGGATGGTCCTTGCTTTTGAACCTTTCGTTTCTACCGAAGCACAAAACGTCATCGAAAAAGGGGATGGCTGGACCTATATCACTCCAGATGGAAGTAAAGTGGCACAGATCGAGCATACGATCGTCATTACCAAAGGTGAACCCATCATCCTGACCCAATTATAAAAACGAGCGATCCCGTTAGAAGCGGGATCGCTCTTTTCCTATTTATACGATTTTGGTTTTGCCGCATTCCTGGCATTTTCGGTAGAACTTCCCGTCTTCGACCCTTGATTTAAAGACGTTATTGCCACATTCGCAGCGACCGCTGTGTTCATCAGGTTCGTCTCTATATAAAACGATTTTCTCTTCAGACATGACCGGTTCCTCCTTACTTCCATTCGTTTTTATTCTAATATAAGCGGCTAAGATTGTTAAGCCTAACTCTTAATTCTATATTTTTCCATAAAATCCAATATGTACTTAGAAAACGCTCTCTATTACATTACTGAAATATTCTTGACTTATTATTATAAAGTTCCTGTTATTGAAATGAGATTTTACTATGTTAGTATGGTCACTGTTAGCTAATACAAACTCGCTAGCTACATAAGGAGGAATTTTTCATGAAACTAAAGAAATCGATCATTTCTGTAGCAGCTTTCACCACACTCGCGGTTGCCGGTGGTGCCAGCGCATCAGCACAAGATATCGATGTCAAAAAGGGAGATACGTTATGGGGAATAGCGAAGGAGTATGGTACATCTGTTGATCAACTCAAAAAATGGAATAACATTTCCAGCGACTATATTTACCCTGATCAAAAGCTGACGGTTTCTTCCAAAGAATACTACACAGTGAAATCAGGAGACACACTCTGGGGTATCTCCTCATACTATGGTCTTTCAGTAGAAAACCTTAAAAACTGGAATGCACTGGACAACGATCTAATCGTTCCGGGCCAAGAGCTCGTTATAAACTTTGAAGATAAATCACCTTCAGCCCCTGTAAATACTTCTGATGAGGCAGCACCTGCCCAAGAAAAAGCAGAGGTAGCTCCAGAAGCTGAAGCACCAAAGGCTGAAGAGCCTAAAGCAGAAGAACCTAAAGCAGAAGAACCTGCCAAGGAAGCCTCAACTGAACCAGCTCAAGAAGAGAGCGTGGCAAAAGAACTTTCAGTCGAAGCCACTGCTTACACGGCTGATTGTGCCGGATGTTCAGGTGTTACGGCCACAGGTGTTAACCTGAAGGAAAACCCTGATCAAAAAGTAATCGCTGTTGATCCAAGCGTGATCCCACTGGGATCTAAAGTATACGTTGAAGGATACGGCTATGCGACTGCAGCTGATACAGGCGGTGCCATCAAAGGAAATAAAATTGACGTATTCATCCCTTCTGAAGACCAAGCAAGAGACTTCGGACGTAAAACAGTAACTGTAAAAGTACTAGACTAATAGGAATCGAACCAGAGAACCATCCAAATCATGGGTGGTTCTTTCTTTTTATGGTACCCCGTTTTCCTCATTTATACTCTGTTTTATAACAATTACCATTATTACATCTCTGTCATCTAACTGTCATAGAGTTATAAACAGTTTGTCATGGAGATGAGGCATGACTATGTTACTATTTCCTCTGGTTGGTTCATTAGGACCACAACTAAGGAGGAATCACACATCTATGTTAAAAGCGATTATTTCCACATTTACCCTCGCTTCCATTTTCTCCATTGGATTTGCAGAAGTATCGGCCAAAGAAAATTCCAAGGAATTAGCCCTAGCTGATATCCAACATATAGATCAGGATAACTATTTCACAGATCTCGCTGAACGCCATGAGGATTCTGTTGATGAAGTCAAAGAGCGTAAATCACTCCTTAAAGAAGGCGTCCGGAGCGAACCTGTGATTAAAAAGGAAAAAAAAACTGCATCAAAGCCAAAAGCTGAGACCCAAGAAGAAAACATAGCGAAGACTGTAACAGTTAAAGCGACTGCTTACACTGCACATTGTGAAGGGTGCATCGGTATTACCAAAACGGGGGTTGACTTACTCGCAAACCCGAATGAAAGAGTCATCGCCGTTGACCCATCCGTCATTCCATTGGGATCAAAGGTTTATATCGAAGGATATGGTTATGCTAAAGCTGAAGACACCGGAGGCGCTATAAAGGGAAACCGGATCGATATCTATATGCAGCATGAAAAAGATGCGCTGGCATACGGAGTGAAAGAAGATATCAAAGTGAAGATAATTGAATGATCCGGGGGAGGATGCCTAAATGGCATTCTCCTTTATTTTGATTAAAATGACCCATGGCATCTTCAATAGGAATGGTTTCATACAAAAACACTCATACTAATAGCGCAAAGCTCGACAACATTCGCTTAATCGTGGTTTATAGATGTCGAAAAACGGGAATGGGTAAGAAGTATCACTCCTTGTGTCAAAATTCACAAACAATAATCTGATTGATTGTTGATAAAGTGTCTTCATTTGAAATTGTCAACATCCTCTGATAGTGTTACATGGGAGTTTTTTGTACATACCAATTTAATCGAAAGGGAGAATTTTATGAAAAGAATTTCAAACGTATTTTGGATTACCCTGGCAATCGTAGTGGTTGCCGTGGGCTTCGGAGCCATTGCTCCAGACACATTTAAAACGGCAACAGCCAACGTGCAATCATTCATAACATCGAGTTTCGGCTGGTACTACCTGATATTAGTCAGCGTCATCGTCATTTTCTGCATTTTCCTCATCGTCAGCCCGATCGGTACCATCCGGCTTGGTAAACCTGATGACAGACCGGAGTACTCCAGGGGAACATGGTTTGCCATGCTGTTCAGCGCAGGGATGGGGATCGGACTCGTCTTCTGGGGGGCTGCTGAGCCTCTTTCCCATTATATGACGCCTCCACTCGCTGAAGGAGGAACAGATCAAGCGATCAAAGAATCCCTTCGCTATACCTTCTTCCACTGGGGGATACATGCCTGGGGGATCTACGCCATCGTTGCACTGGCACTAGCGTACTTCAACTTCAGGAAAGATGAACCTGCGTTGATTTCTTCAACCCTCCGCCCGATACTCGGTGATAAGGTAAAGGGACCGATTGGTACCATCATCGACGTCCTTGCAGTATTTGCAACGGTTGTGGGTGTAGCTACAACACTTGGCTTTGGAGCAGCACAGATTAACGGAGGATTATCGTACCTATTCGGAATTCCGAATAATTTTACGGTCCAAACGATCATTGTAATTGTCGTTACCGTCCTGTTCATGATTTCAGCCTGGTCCGGTTTGAGTAAAGGAATCAAATATTTGTCGAACACCAATATGGTGCTTGCCGTCGCATTGCTGATCCTTGTTTTCGTAATGGGGCCTACATTACTTATCTTGAATCTGTTTACTGATACGCTTGGTTCCTATATGCAAAACATCGTCTCCATGAGCTTCAGGATAGCCCCGCTTAATCCGGAGCACAGGGAATGGATCAATGGATGGACGATTTTCTACTGGGCATGGTGGATCTCCTGGTCACCATTTGTCGGAATCTTCATCGCAAGGGTATCAAAAGGAAGGACGATCCGGGAATTCCTTATCGGAGTTCTGCTGCTACCATCCCTTGTCAGCTTCTTCTGGTTTGCCGTATTCGGAACTTCAGCCATCGATGTTCAACAAGCTGTCAGTAACGATATCTCCAAACTGAATACGGAAGAGGTCCTGTTTGCCGTCTTTAACGGAATGCCGGGGACAACGATCCTTGCTATCATCGCGATTGCTTTGATTGGTACATTCTTCATCACCTCTGCCGACTCTGCGACATTCGTTCTAGGTATGCAGACCACTTATGGATCCAACAACCCGCCGAACTATGTGAAGCTTACATGGGGTGTTGCTCAATCCATCGTCGCGCTTATCCTTTTGTACAGCGGTGGGCTTGATGCACTTCAAAATGCACTGATCATAGCCGCTCTTCCTTTCTCCGTGATCATCGCCCTGATGATGGCATCCCTGTATAAATCCTTGAACAGGGAAAAGAAAGAACTTGGTTTGTATATTAAGCCTAAGCCTAGAAAACCGAAGGAACCTAAACCGCACAAAGAAAAAAGGCGTAAGAAACATGAACATGCCGATGAGCCTAAAACTGAATCGTAATTTACAGAAAGGACATTCCGTCAAGGGATGTCCTTTTTTCTGGTCATTTGCCTCAATTTTCTTATCTTGCGGCAGGCAGAACCCTTGAATGACAAGGCTGAATAAATGACGGAAGAAAAAAACTGAAGATGATATTAACCTACAAGTTGTCCTCTACATACATTGATATCGTAGTAAGATACTTGGAGGTGACTGATGATGTACGGATACGGATACCCTGGTTATGGATATGGCTGCGGTGGCGGCGGCGGATACGCTGGAGGCTTTGCGTTAATCGTAGTATTATTCATCCTATTAATTATCGTTGGAGCAGCATTTGTTTGCTAATGAGATAACCTAAAAGGTGCCTGGGATCACCATTACAAAAAGATGACGGTGGTCCCGGGTTTTCTTTTTTGATTGTCATGTGCACTCTTCTGTATTAAGATACATGGAGGAGAACCGACAATCATTACATAAAGGATCAGTGATATGGCTAAACAAAAGAGAAAATCTAAAAAGAAGAGAAGAATTTCTATCCTTGTGATCCTGGCGATCCCATTGCTCATTCTTGGACTTTATACCGTTCTCTACTATGAATATCCGTACAAGCTGTCTTCGATCGTTCAAACGGATGTGCCTGAAGAGTACATGCCCATCTATAAAGCGGCCGAAAAAGAGTACGGAGTCCCATGGTATCTTCTTGCCGCTCATCATAAAGTCGAGACGAGATTTTCGACCATGAAGACATTGATATCTCCGGTAGGTGCCGAAGGTCATATGCAGTTCATGCCATGTACATGGGTAGGATGGTCCCATCCGAGCTGCTCGGGACTGGGGGAAGGGGATATTCCTGAAGAAGATAAAGTAAATCCTGATGTGATTGCAAAATACGGCGGCTATGGGGTCGATGCAAATGGAGACGGGAAAGCAGATCCGTTTGATATTGAAGATGCTATATTCAGTGCTGCCAACTTTCTAGCTAATAATGGTGCTGCCGACGGCGAAATAGAAAAAGCAGTATTAACCTACAATCAAAGTGACGAATATGTGAAAGACGTGATGTATTACGCAGATCTATTCCTTGAAAAGGAAGAAGAAGACGATAAAACTCCGATGTAAAAGGCCCTTTGGGCTTTTTTTCGTCCTGGGTATTGATTGTTAGAATACGGAACATCCCGTCAAGAAAGGGGACCTCAATGAAGCAGACAGAAATCATAAGTGAATGGCAGGATGCCCTTGATATGGAGATCATTCAGATGAAGAAGAAGCAAAACAGTGGAATAAGGGTTGAGAATGGTCGATGTATCAAAAAGGAGGAAGGGAGCTATGTATATTGGTTCACCCTTCCTTATCCCCGTTCATTCCCAGAAGGCGGGTCCATTCAGATTGATTATCAGAATAAGAACCTCCAAGGGATCGTTATTTCATCGGAAGAAACCGAATGTATCATTGAATTGGATCAGTACTTGGGGGACATACTCGGTTATGCCCGTCTAATTTATGAACCCTGGGAGCTGCTGGAGAAACTGTGGCAGCGCCTGGAAGACATCAAAGAAAGGCATGGTAAATCCTCCCGTGCAATCAGGACCATACAGCCCTCCGGAGTGACGCATCACCCGCCAGGTAAGCATCTTCTGCATGAAGCGTATGTAAGAAGCAAATACAATGATCTGACCTATATGTGGGGACCACCCGGTACGGGAAAGACCTATACGCTTGCCCGGGTGGCTGCTTACCATTATACAGAAGGCCAAAGGATTCTCATCCTGTCACACAGCAATGCAGCCGTTGATGTATTAATAGAAGAAATGCATCATTTTTTAACAGAAAATGATCGCTGGACCCCGGGTGAAGTCGTTCGTTACGGGCAAAATCGAAAATCACTCTCTGCAGAAGCCCGTGACGTCAGCTTGACACAGCTCCTCGAACTCCAGGACCCCAAGCTGTCAGAGGAACGGGGGAAGGTAGAAAAATATCGGATGAAGCTGAAGAAGAAACTGACAAAGAAATTCTCGAATTATGACTCAGAACGCTTGAGCCGGCTCGAGATGCATTATCAAAAAATCAAGGAAAAGCTGAAGAGGAGGGAGGGAACGGCACTAGAGGAAGCAAGCGTTGTCGGGACCACCCTATCCAAGGCCGCCATCGACTCTTTGATTTATGACAATGAGTATGACCTTGTCATCGTGGATGAAGCCAGCATGGCTTATATCCCTCAGCTCGCATTCGCGGCCACACTGGGCAAGAGAGTCATCATCTGTGGAGACTTCAAGCAACTCCCACCGATTTCCTCATCGTTTCATCCCCTTGTAAAGAAGTGGCTGAATGAAGATATCTTCCATCGTTCAGGTGTAGCAAAGGTGATCGAAGCAGGCGGTCACCACCCACAGCTCCTTCTCCTGCCCGAACAGCGCCGTATGCACCCGAGTATCTCCTCTTTTACCAACCGATATATTTATCATTCCAGGGTTTATGACCATCCTTCCGTAGCAGAGGCCAGGGCATCGATCGTCATGAAACGTCCGTTCAAGGGAGATGGGGGGATCTTGTTCGATGTTCCCCAGGTGTCTCAATGGGGCTTGACCCATAAAGGGTCGAGGTGGAATCCGATATCAGGTATCCTCTCAATTTCCCTTGCCGTTGAAGCCCTTCAGGATGGTGTGACCTCCCTAGGGATCGTTACACCTTACAGGGTGCAGGCTCAGTGGATCAAAACCCTTCTTGATGAAGGGATATCGAGGGACTGGGAAGGGCCGGCACTTCAACTGTATGCCTCCACCGTTCACGGGTTTCAAGGATCAGAGAACGATATGATGATTTTTGATGTGGTGGATGGACCGAATCACGAACGTCCTGGCAGATTGCTGACGGGTAAATCGAGTGATCGACTGGTGAATGTAGCCGTAACCAGAGCAAGGGGCAAATTCATCCTGATGGGAGACCACCGCTTCATGAAGAGAAAGGGAGGCAAGTCCATGCCCCTCCGACAGCTGATCGACCATCTGGAATCCACAGGAAGGAACATCACGTTTCAAGAAGTAGAGCCCGTTGCTACAAAACGAATCAAATGGTTTCCTTGGGGAGATCAAAAGAAATTTCTAAAGGACCTTGCATCTTCAAAAAATTCGATCCGCGTCTTGACAAGCAATCGACAAGACATCCCGCCTGACATCATGGCCCTCCTCCAGGCAGCAAGCCGGACAGTGGAGGTCACGTTCGAGGATCATGCGGGCGGGACGTCCCTGATCATCGATCAAAAGGTACTATGGATCAACCCGTTTGAGCAAGGGTCGTTTCCCTTCCATCTGCGACTGTTCTCCAAAACCATATGTTCCCGATATATGGAATTGATCAAAGAATGAAAAACGATCAGGACATGGAGTCCTGATCGTTTTTACAATCAATGAAGTAGCGATCCTGCGTGCAAGATCCGGATTGTTTCTTGAAGATGATGATTTCGATGGAATGGTGCCCAAGTGTGTATGAAAGGGTATGGTGATCCAAAGAGAAAGGGAACGTCACCGACCTCTTGCACTCCCTATCCTTCAGATTGAGGATAATATGCAGAAGGTGATCCTCTTTCTTAATGATCACGGCTTCCGGATGTATGTGTTCAGTATCGACTTCCAGGATAAAGGATGCCGTCGATTCAAAGAACTCCAGGCGGAATTCCTTTTCATCAAGCTGGGCATTGGCAGGATCGAGGAACCATCCTTTCATATCCTCTTCCCAGCTTTCGAGGCGAAAATCCTCTTTTTCCTTTCCCATGTGACTACGACCCCCACTGATCTCTTTCAGCACAGTATATTCGCGGCTAAAAGAAAAGGTGAGGAATTAAAGACAAGCCGGTCAAGGACGACCGGCCTGCTTGTTACATATCGTGATGCTGGTTATGTTTTTGACGGGAGTGGTTCCGGTTTTTTACCTTATGGGACCCACTCAATGGTTTAGGCTGTCCGGATTGTTCGGGAGCATTTTTCCTGATGTCTTTCGGCGTGTGTTTTTCCATCTTTATGTGCCTCCTTGGTCCGAATGTTTATCTGTCGGTTAAAAGGGTAGTGTATTGGTGGGAAATCCCTTTTTATGATTGTTTTTCTTTTTTTGTTGTACTGTTTCTGCTTTTCTGTCAGCGGCTTATTGGACAGTTCTTCAATAACCTGTGCCCTTGCCTTGTGAATCTGCTGTATTCATGCCGCTAACCAAATGGTTGGTTTTTCTATTTCCCATGAAAACACCTTCCATATCATTAGAATGCCTCATGATGGGATCTTCTATAGGAGGGAAGAGCCACCATATTCACTTTTTCAGCATAATATTTCAAAGATGCTGACAAGTTGCGACAACGTGCAGACCCTTGATATGACAATGTTCTCTGCAGTAACTATCGCTAATGAAGGTTTTTGATAAGCAAAACTTATCAAAAACAATAACTTTATTGTTATTTACTTATGTAATCGCTTGTAATATGATAATTAGTGTGAGAAAAGTTTGACCATTTTTACAGCTTTTCTGCGTCAATGTACGCAAGCAGTCAGAGGGGGAACTAATAATGGCAAAGAATGATGTATTCAATGCACGCACTTCATTTGAGCTTGACGGAAAACGTTATCATTACTACCGTCTAAAAGCTCTTGAAGAAGCTGGCGTGACAAAAATCAACCGCTTACCTTACAGCGTCAAGGTACTACTCGAATCCGTCCTGCGTCAATACGACGGACGTGTCATCAATCAAGAGCATATTGAAAACTTAGCGAACTGGGGATCTTCCGAAGTAAAGGATGCGGAAGTTCCATTCAAACCATCACGTGTCATCCTTCAAGATTTCACGGGCGTACCGGCTGTTGTGGATCTTGCATCCCTTCGTAAAGCCATGGCTGACATCGGTGGGGATCCACAGAAGATCAATCCGGAAATCCCGGTTGACCTCGTCATCGACCACTCTGTCCAAGTGGATCAGTATGGTACAGCTACAGCACTGAAAGCGAACATGGACCTAGAATTCGAACGTAATACGGAGCGTTACCAGTTCTTGAGCTGGGCGCAAAAAGCATTTGAAAACTATCGTGCTGTTCCACCGGCAACGGGAATCGTCCATCAGGTCAACCTTGAGTACCTTGCAAGTGTTGTCCATGCCGTCGAAACAACAGAAGGCGACTTTGAAACGTATCCGGATACACTTGTAGGAACAGACTCCCATACCACCATGATCAACGGAATCGGTGTTCTTGGTTGGGGTGTAGGAGGAATCGAGGCAGAAGCAGGGATGCTTGGTCAGCCTTCATACTTCCCGATCCCTGAAGTCATCGGTGTCAAATTTACAGGTGAACTACCAAACGGCGCAACCGCTACAGACCTTGCCCTTAAAGTCACTCAGGTGCTCCGTCAAAAAGGGGTCGTCGGCAAATTCGTTGAGTTCTTCGGACCAGGAGTTGCGACACTGCCGCTTGCAGACCGCGCTACCATCGCCAATATGGCTCCCGAGTACGGTGCGACATGCGGATTCTTCCCGGTTGATTCAGAATCCCTTGATTACATGCGCTTAACCGGCCGTGATGAAACCCATATCTCCATGGTGGAGGAATACCTGAAGCAGAATGATATGTTCTTCACACCTGAAAAAGAAGAGCCTACTTACACCGATGTTGTTGAACTCGACTTGTCTACTGTAAGTGCAAATCTTTCAGGACCTAAGCGTCCTCAAGATTTGATCCCTCTTTCTGATATGAAAGAAGCATTCCATCACTCCGTAACGGCTAAAGAAGGCGTTCAAGGATTCGGTTTGGACCAAGCTGAATTCAACAAGACGGCCAAATATTCCACAGCTGACGGCAAGGATGTTGAAATGCCTACAGGTGCCATCGGAATCGCAGCCATTACATCATGTACGAACACATCCAACCCTTACGTTATGCTGGGAGCAGGACTTGTGGCAAAGAAAGCCGTTGAACTCGGCATGAATGTTCCTGATTACGTCAAGACTTCCCTTGCACCGGGATCAAAAGTCGTAACAGGATATCTACGGGATTCCGGCCTGCTTTCTTATCTTGAAGAAATCGGGTTCAACCTTGTCGGATATGGCTGTACGACCTGTATCGGTAACTCCGGTCCACTTCGTCCGGAAATCGAGAAGGCTGTATCGGATGCCGATCTGCTGTTGACATCCGTCTTGTCCGGAAACCGTAACTTCGAAGGGCGGATCCATCCGCTTGTAAAAGCAAACTACCTTGCTTCTCCACCACTCGTTGTGGCTTATGCGCTAGCAGGAACAGTGGATATCGATCTTGAGAAAGATTCACTTGGTAAAGATAAAGACGGTAACGATGTGTTCTTTAACGATATCTGGCCATCACAGGATGAAGTCAAAGACGTCGTGAAATCGACCGTTACTCCTGAGCTTTTCCGCAGGGAATATGAGCACGTATTCACTGAGAATGAGCGCTGGAATGAGATCAAGACTAGCAACGAGCCTCTTTACAGCTTTGATGAGAATTCTACGTACATCCAGAATCCATCATTCTTTACAGGTCTTGCTCCGACTCCTGAAGCGATCCAGGGACTTGACGGCCTCCGCGTCGTAGGTAAGTTCGGTGATTCTGTCACAACCGACCATATTTCACCGGCAGGGGCCATCGGCAAAGATACACCTGCAGGAAAATACCTTCGTGCCAATGGGGTAGAACCACGTGATTTCAACTCATACGGTTCACGTCGTGGAAACCACGAAGTCATGATGCGTGGAACATTTGCCAACATCCGTATCCGTAACCAGATCGCTCCTGGCACAGAAGGTGGTTTCACTACCTACTGGCCTGAAGAAGAGATCATGCCGATCTATGATGCATGCATGAAGTATCAGGAAGATGGCACAGGTCTTGCGATCCTTGCCGGTAAAGATTACGGTATGGGTTCTTCACGTGACTGGGCAGCAAAAGGTACGAACCTTCTTGGCATCAAGACGGTCATCGCTGAAAGCTACGAGCGTATCCACCGTTCAAACCTTGTCATGATGGGTGTGCTTCCTCTTCAATTCAAGCAGGGAGAAAGTGCTGAAACCCTTGGATTGACCGGTAAGGAAGCCATCTCCGTGAACATTACGGATGATGTCAAACCTCGTGATATCTTAACGGTAACAGCAGTCAAAGAAGATGGTACGAAGGTAGAATTTGACGTACTTGCTCGATTTGACTCTGATGTGGAAGTGGATTACTACCGTCACGGCGGTATCCTGCAAATGGTCCTTCGCGGCAAACTACAATCATAATATGAAAGCCCCCGTCTCGTACGGGGGCTTTTTGTATGCTCTTTTCCTCATATATGTGGACATGCCTGCATAACGTAAGAAGAGGATGTCCATGGAGGGGATTAAAGATGAAATCATTTTTCGGTTTATTACTCATTGCCCTATTGGTATACAGCCTATATGTTGAAAATCAATCTCGACCAACCGCCCTCTTGGCAGAACAACAGGGGTTCGACCAATTGGTCGATATAGAAGAAGGAGATCCGGGGGAGGTTCCCGTTGAGCATTATCCTGGACCGAATGTTGGGGACCAAGCGCTGGACTTTTCACTAAAAACGACAGCAGGCAAGACGGTCACTTTATCAGAATTACGGGGTAAAAAAGTGATCCTGAATTTCTGGGCCACATGGTGTCCACCTTGCAAGGATGAAATACCGATCTTTCAGGAATTCCATGACAAGAAGAACAAGGATGTGGTTATCATGGCAATCAACATTGACCCACAATACAACGTAAAGCAATATGAGAAAAACATGGGGATGACATTTCCCGTTTTACTCGATGAAGACGATAAAATCAATTCTGCCTACGATATTTTAACCGTACCAACGACATTCATTATTGATGAAAAAGGTGTGATCATTCATAAGAAGATCGGGGCCTTCACGTCTCTGGATGAATTGGAGAGAGCGGTGAACTGAACTTATCTTATGTTGTTTAAACAGTCTGATAATTGGCTATACTGTTTATACAACTTCCATTATGATAAGGCGGTGTACCATGAGAAGACCAAGGAAACGCAGCTTCACCGATTTAGTGAATGAAAATAAAAAGCAATTGATGCTTGATCCGGAAGCGATGAATGCCATCGAAGAACGGATCGATGCACGCTATGAAATCAAGCGTCCCTTAGACAGAGCCGAATGAACTTCGGCTTTTTTTATGATTTTTTCTGGCAATAATTTCGCATGATCCGATTTGTGGGAATGGACAGACTAATGAGTAAGGAGGGGATATTCATGAGTAATCCGAAGCGCGACAGCAAACAGTTTGTTCCGAACCATATTGGTACCCAGCAGAGGGCTGCCGGAGGGAATAAAGGAAAACAGATGCAGGATACATCAGGGAAACATGCACAAGTGATTCAAACAAAAGGTGAATAATACTCAGAGGGGGACTTAGTATGAATCATCGTCCAGACGATCGACGAGACAATGCACAAAAGCTTCAAGGGATGGTCCAGAACACGCTGGAGAATATCGATAAAGCTGAAGAATCCATGGCTTTCACAGACAGCGAGGAACAGCTGGAATCCATTCGACAAAAGAATGAGAGACGGAAAGAAAGCATTGAAGCCTTCCGTCAAGAAATCAAGGATGAATCCCACACATGACCACAGCCACCCGGTGACAACGGGTGGCTTTCTTGTTAAGCACCACAATTCATTCCTTTCCCATGTTATGTTAAAATGGGGTGAACTGAAAAAAGAGGTGCTACTATGCAAATATCAGAAAAATCCATTGAAGTACGATATGCTGAAACGGATCAAATGGGTGTCGTCTATCACGCCAACTATTTGGTGTGGATGGAACTTGGCAGAACGAAAATAATTGAAGACTTGGGCTTTCAATATGTAGAAATGGAGCAGCAGGGAATCCTGTCTCCTGTTATCGACTTGAATGTCGCGTACAAGACACCTGTCCGTTACGGGGAAAGAGCATTGATCAAGACGTGGATCGAAGAATACGATGGCATACGCGTTACATACGGCTACGAAATCTATAACGGTGAAGGCAAACTCGCCCTGAGCGGTGAATCGAGACACGTGTGTGTCAAAAAAGATTCCTTCCGCCCCGTTTCCATACGGAAGACATTCCCGGAATGGCATGAAGCGTATGAGAAGGCGAAGAAAAAGGACTGAATGATATGGCCTTTGGTATCAACCGTGCGGAGCTAAACCGATGGAAGAAGCAGGTGGCACAAGGGAAAATCGCGTTCCTGACACACTACTGGCTGGATTCCCGATTCCCGGATGCAAAAACCGTCACGAAAGCGGGATGTTCCGACCTGGATGCACTTATTCAATGGGGGAGGGGATATGGTTTGAAGCCTGAGTGGATTGATCATCGCCATAAAGGATACCCTCACTTTGACCTTCTTGGAGAGAAGCAGCTGCAGATACTCATGGCAGAGGGACTGGAGGATCACATTGACCGCTTCCATATCTCATAAGAGAAAAGGCTGACCATAATGGCCAGCCTTTTTTTCTTATGCTTTTTTATATTCGTAAGCAGGCTCTTCTCTGGAGGAATCAAATTCCACGAATAGGTCATGTCCGTCAAAAAACCACAGATCCCGTTCTTCAACGAAGAAGGTCCGATCGGCCTTTTCCAACGTTTCTGCCGCTTCGATCGGCTCTTCCTTGCTGACACCTAGTGAGAAGCTGTCATGCAACGGGCTCGATCCTCCATAGCGTACATAAAAACGGACATACTCTCCTTCATCTACGAGCATTTCGTCTTTAAACCAGGCAAGTGCTTCATCTGATAGATGTATCTTCATCGATCGAGACTCCCTTCTTGATATGTATTCAACCTAAAGGTTCCTTCCCATTATAGCCTGAATGAAGCGAAACCACTAGTTATGCGCTCTTATGAACCTTTTTATTGAGCCATCCCATCGGTCATATGTGTAGTGATTTCCTTTGCCGAGTTTGAAATCAGTCCTTTTTTATGGGCCTCAGAAAGGGGGTGAAGACGATAGTTGGAATACCCCTGCTCGGACACATATGTCGGTTCGAAATCGACTGAAGGATAAGAGAGAGTCACACGGCCATCCTGGATCGATTTATTCACCGTCACAGTGGCCATGCCCCCGATATCCTTGTAGTCATCTTTTTGTCCTGAAAGGAAATTCCCCAATGAATAAACGATGATGGCTTCACGGCCATCTTCTGTCTTCACTTTCTCAATGGGTTGCAGCACATGAGGATGGTGTCCAAAAATGACATCGACTCCATTTTCCGTCATGACTTTCCCTAATCGTTTCTGTTCTTCATTCGGGAACCGCTCATATTCATTTCCCCAGTGAAGGCTCATCACGACCATATCCACGTCAAGTTTCCTGGCTCTTTTAATTTCGTTGATCATGTTGTCTTCGTCTATGAGATTCACGAGATACTCTTTACCTGCAGGCACCGGGATGCCATTTGTTCCGTATGTATACGATAAGAGAGCAAATTTGATCCCATTGACATTGAATGTACGGATCGTATCCTGATCTTTCTGATTCTTAAATGTACCGACATAGGGCATGGACACTTTTTCATAATAATCGATGGCACTTAGAAGACCTTTTTCCCCGCGGTCAATGGAGTGATTGTTTGCCGTTGTTACAACATCCACTCCTACGTCCTGGAGTGTGTCGATGATTTCGTATGGACTGTTAAAGGACGGGTAAGTGGACAATCCGATCTTTGTACCGCCTGGTGTCGATTCCTGATTGGCAATCAGGAAATCAGGTGACTTGAGTATGTCTTTTACACCTGCAAACATGGGCGCAAAGTCGTACGAACCGTCTTTTTTCGCGTCTTCATACACCCGGTCATGCAGAAGGATATCCCCAATTCCTGCGATGGTGGCACTGGTTTCAATGGACTTATCTTTAACTTGCAACTCCCTGACTGCATGCTGATCAGAAGCGAGTCCACCTGATTGTGTACCGGCATCATTGTACTGCATGCTCAAAAGACCTCCGACTGCAATCAGCAATAGAAAAGCAATCGCGAGCCCGATCATTTTTTTATTCACATTCATCATCCTTTTTGACTAGTTGACTTCACCCTATTTTACACAAAAAAGAAGGGAATAGGCGAAATTTTTTAAATTTATACAGGGTTCGACATGGAGGAGGAGGCAAACAAAAGAAAAAAGCCCTGAAATGGGCTTTCGTTTGTACATCAAATCCATGTGACTTTCGGTTCGGTTTTATTTTTAATACGGACGATATTGCTTCGATGCCGGTAGATGACAAAGGCTGTAAGTATGCCTACGACGATGATGAGGGGAATGTCCCACACGATCAGCGTATAGATGAAGGCGAACACTCCTGCCAACATGGAGGAAAGCGATACGTATTTGCTAAAGTAAAGGCTGATGAAAAATACAGCCAAGAGGATGACAAACACCAGCGGGGCATATCCAAGCAGGACGCCTGCAGATGTGGCAACCGCTTTTCCTCCTCTGAAACCTGCAAAAACCGGGAACATATGTCCCACGACAGCTACGACTCCAGCAAGAAGCTGGTAGTCCTGAGTACTGGCGAAGAGTAACGGAATGAGCGTTGCGGCCGTTCCTTTAAGAATATCCATTGCGGTAACGGTCATCCCCGCTTTTTTACCCAGCACCCTGAAGGTATTGGTCCCGCCAAGATTTCCACTTCCATGTTCGCGTATATCTATTCCGTAAAAGGATTTTCCAATCCATAGTCCTGAGGGAATGGAGCCCAAAAGATAGGATAATACGAGTATAAGGGCTAAGATCATGTTCATTTCTCCTTTAATATAACTAATCCACTCTTATAGTAACATGTTTTACCTATTCATAGGGGAAAAATACTGTAAAAATTAGTACCTGTTCTTAAAAGTAGATAGTGAATCCTCTTTGTATAACATATGATCCATAGAGGCACAGTTATGTTAAAATGAATCGTTAGACTAGAAAATAGAAATGAAGGTGTCAACATGCAACTCGTCTTAGCCGCATTCCAATGGATGGCATTCATGATCGCAGGATCCATTGCCGCCCCCATTGCGATTGCCGACCTCTTCCAGCTGTCTCCTGCCGAGACGGCTGGATTCATCCAGAGAACCATTTTTGTATTAGGTGCCGCAAGTCTGATTCAGGCGCTTATCGGGCATAGACTGCCGATTAATGAAGGACCCGCGGGTTTGTGGTGGGGTGTATTTTCCATATATGCCGGATTCGCAGGAACGCTGTACGAGTCGCACAGTCAAGTGATGGGCGTTCTTCAAGGGGGGATGATTGTAAGCGGAATCATCTTTATTATCCTGTCGTTGACAGGTTTATTGAAAAAACTGACCTCTCTTTTCACCCCCACGATTACATTTGTCTACCTCATGCTCTTGATCCTGCAGCTGAGCGGATCATTCGTCAAGGGAATGTTTGGCATCCAGCATGAAGGGCAGCCGTTTGACTGGCTTGTTCTGCTCGGCAGCGCACTGACAATCCTCATCGCCCTCTATCTACAAGGGCATAAGGTTCAATGGCTCCAGAGATATTCGATCATCTTCGCCTTGATCGGCGGCTGGATCATCTTTGGTCTCTTAGGGCTGACCAAGACCACGTCTGTTTCGAGCAGCTGGTTCTCCCTTCCGGAGGTGTTTGCCTTCGGAAGACCGGTATTCGATTCGGGAATCATTGTAACAGCCATCTTCATCACCTTCCTGTTAACGACGAATATGATCGCTTCGATACGGGTCATGGAAGAAGTGATGAAAAAAAGCGGTAAGGAGGTACCGGTACGCTATACGCAAAGTGGTATTGCTGCGGGTATCAATCAGCTCCTCGGCGGAGGGTTCTCCGCGATCGGCTCTGTCCCGATCTCAGGTGCTGCAGGTTTCGTTGCTTCTACAAGGCTTTTCTCTACGCTTCCGTTTATCCTCGGAAGCATCATCATCGTCATCGCAAGCTTCGTACCGAAAGTGATGAATGTGTTCGCCAGTCTGCCGGCACCCGTCGGTTATGCGGTGACCACGGTCATCTTCATCAAGATGGTCGGCCTCGCCCTCGATGAATACAGAAAGGTCAAAGAAGTGGATCGCGTCCACTTCACAGCCGGAATCGCTTTGATCATCGGTGTAGGTGCCATGGGTGTTCCAGCCAGTGCTTTTGAAGGTCTTCCTGTCATCGCGGCATCAATTTTGAATAACGGGCTTATTCTCGGCACCATCGTAGCCATCATAACGGAACAGATCCTGATGAAAAAAAATACTTAACAAAATCAAAAGGAATTCAAGATTAGGGTGGAGAAATAAGGGAATAGTGATGTTTAAAGGAGGTTATCAACCATGGAGAATCCAAGTAGAGAAGAAATCGGTCGCATCCTGAAACGGTCGAGACGGATAGCCGTCATCGGACTGAGTGATAATCCCGCCAGGACCTCCTATACCGTCTCCCAGGCGATGCAGGCCAGCGGTTATGAAATCATCCCTGTCAATCCAACGATCGAGTCCGCTCTCGGGGTGAAGGCTGTCAGCAGTTTAAAAGACATCGAGGGTCCTGTCGATATCGTCAATGTCTTTAGACGTTCTGAATTCCTACCTGAAATTGCCCGCGAATTTGATGAGATCGATTCGCCGGTATTCTGGTCCCAGCTCGGTGTTGTGAATGAGGAGGCCTATTCCTTCCTCAAAGAAAAAGGGTATACGGTCATCATGGATCGTTGTATCAAAGTGGAACATGCCTTAACCAGATAGGATTTACAGGCAAGCGGCGAATGATGCCGCTTGTTTTTTCTGTGACATTTCTGCAGAAAAATGTTATCCGGGATTATGTAAATTCAGGGATTTTCATTTGCGAATTTCAAATATAACGCTAAAATAAAGCATAGTGGTTCACCATTTTACGGGTGAACGAACATGCGTTCTTATGATATAGTAGTACATAAACAAGTAAGTGAAAGTGTTGAAAGGGGAATGTTCGTGGCCAGTCAGAAAAAGACCATGGATTACAATGATGATGCCATTCAAGTATTAGAAGGCCTTGAAGCCGTAAGGAAACGGCCGGGGATGTACATCGGTTCGACTGATACAAGGGGACTTCATCATCTGGTATATGAAATCGTGGATAATTCGGTGGATGAGGCGTTGGCCGGTTTCGGAAACGAGATCATCGTCACCATACATAAAGATAATAGTATCTCCGTTCAAGATAAAGGGCGCGGGATGCCTACTGGAATGCACCGTTCTGGTAAACCGACTCCGGAGGTCATCCTGACGGTCCTTCACGCCGGAGGGAAATTCGGACAGGGCGGTTACAAGACGAGCGGAGGCCTTCATGGAGTCGGTGCATCCGTCGTCAATGCCCTATCAGAGTGGCTGACCGTCACCATTGAAAGGGATGGAACAAAGTATCAGCAGAAGTTTATCAACGGGGGGAAGCCTGAGACGACGCTTGAGAAGATCGGGACGACAAAAAAGACCGGAACAAAGATCCACTTCAAGCCCGATCCGACCATCTTCAGCACAACCACCTATAATTATGACACTCTTTGTGAGCGCCTCAGGGAATCAGCCTTCCTGCTTAAAGGGTTTAAAATCGAAATTATTGATGAACGACATGATCAAAAGGATGTATTCCATTATGAAAGCGGAATACAGGCGTTTGTGGAGTACTTGAATGAGGAGAAGGACAACCTTCATAAAGTCGCCTTTTTCGAAGGGGAGAACCATACAATCGAAGTTGAGTTCGCCTTCCAATTCAACGATGGCTTCTCAGAAAACATCCTCTCCTTCGTCAACAATGTCCGCACCAAGGACGGAGGAACACACGAAGCTGGAGCCAAAACGGCCATGACAAGGGTGTTCAATGAATACGCACGGAAAGCAGGCATCCTGAAAGACCGCGACAAAAATCTTGAAGGAACCGATATCCGGGAAGGACTTTCAAGCATCGTTTCCGTCCGTATACCGGAAGAACTCCTCCAGTTCGAAGGTCAGACGAAAGGGAAGCTAGGGACAAGTGAAGCACGTTCTGCAGTCGATGCCGTTGTGTCCGAGCATTTGCTCTATTTTCTAGAGGAGAATCCCGACACAAGCTCATTGCTGATCAAAAAATCCATCAAAGCCGCACAGGCGCGTGAAGCAGCACGAAAAGCAAGGGAAGAAGCAAGGAACGGGAAAAAGCGGAAGAGGTCCGAAACTGTATTATCCGGCAAATTGACGCCTGCACAATCCAGGAATCCTGAGCGGAATGAACTGTATCTAGTGGAGGGTGATTCCGCCGGTGGATCAGCAAAACAAGGTCGAGACAGGAAATTCCAGGCGATCCTTCCTCTAAGGGGAAAGGTAATCAATACGGAAAAAGCCAAGCTTGCCGACATCTTCAAGAACGAAGAAATCAACACGATCATTCATGCCATCGGCGGCGGAGTTGGCCCTGAGTTCAATGTGGATGATATCAACTACGATAAGATCGTGATCATGACGGATGCCGATACAGATGGTGCCCATATCCAAGTCCTCTTACTGACGTTCTTCTATCGCTATATGAAACCCCTTGTAGAAGCAGGAAAGGTGTATATCGCCCTTCCACCCCTCTATAAAGTGAGCAAAGGCGTAGGGAAGAAGGAAAAGATCGAGTATGCATGGACGGATGAAGAGCTGAAGGGCGCCGTCTCCAAAATCGGAAAAGGATATATGATCCAGCGCTACAAAGGACTGGGTGAAATGAATGCCGATCAGCTGTGGGAAACGACGATGGATCCCGAAACAAGGGCTCTCATTCGCGTGAAAATCGATGATGCTGCCAGAGCGGAACGCCGTGTCACCACGCTGATGGGCGATAAGGTCGAGCCACGGCGGAAGTGGATCGAAAGCAACGTTGCCTTCGGTCTTGAAGAAGAAGGAAGCATTCTTGAGAATGAGAACATCATGGTCGCAGAGGAGGGGCAATAATGACATCAGTGGAACGCTATCAAGATCTGCCTCTTGAAGAGGTCATCGGAGACCGCTTCGGTCGTTACAGTAAATACATCATCCAGGAACGCGCCCTGCCCGATGCGCGTGATGGATTGAAACCAGTTCAGCGCAGGATCCTTTACGCGATGTATGTGGACGGCAACACGCAGGAAAAAGGGTTCAGAAAATCGGCTAAAACGGTCGGTAATGTCATCGGTAACTACCATCCCCACGGAGATACATCGGTCTATGATGCCATGGTGAGGATGAGCCAGGAATGGAAAGTCCGGAAGTATCTTGTTGAAATGCACGGGAATAACGGGAGCATCGACGGCGATCCTCCCGCTGCCATGCGTTATACAGAAGCCAGACTTTCCGCCATTTCCATGGAACTTTTAAGGGATATCGACAAAAAGACTGTCGATTTCATCCCGAACTTTGATGACACCTCCGAAGAGCCCACCGTCCTTCCGTCCCGCTTCCCGAACCTGTTGGTGAATGGTTCGACAGGGATCTCGGCCGGGTATGCAACGGATATACCCCGCATCATCTCGGAGAAGTGATCGATGCAGCCATCATGAGGATGGATCGTCCTGACAGTACGGTGGAAGAATTGATGACCGTCCTGAAAGGCCCTGATTTTCCGACAGGAGGGATCATCCAGGGCATCGACGGCATCAGGAAGGCGTACGAAACAGGCAAAGGAAAAATCGTCGTACGAGGTAAAGCGGAGATTGAAAGCATCCGCGGAAGCAAGCAGCAGATCGTCATTACGGAAATTCCATACGAAATCAACAAAGCCAATCTCGTCAAGAAAATGGATGAGTTCAGGGTCGACCGTAAAGTGGAAGGCATTGCCGAAGTGCGTGATGAAACGGACCGTCAGGGGCTTCGCATCGTGGTGGAACTTAAGAAAGATGCAGATGCCACGGGTGTACTGAATTACCTGTACAAAAACAGCGATCTACAGATTACTTATAACTTCAATATGGTGGCGATCTCGAATCGACGCCCTAAACTGATGGGACTCTGTCAGCTTCTCGATTCCTATATCGTCCATCAGAAAGAAGTCGTGACGAATCGGACGAAGTATGATCTGAATAAGGCAAAGGACCGCCAGCATATCGTAGAAGGACTGATGAAGGCACTGTCGATCCTGGATCAAGTGATTGCAACCATCCGTGCATCCAAGGATAAACGGGACGCCAAAAACAACCTGATCAGTGAATTCGCCTTCACGGAGGCCCAGTCAGAAGCCATCGTGAGCCTCCAGCTTTACAGGCTGACCAATACGGATATCACGGCGCTTCAAAAAGAAGCGGAAGAGCTTGATAAGCTGATCACAGAATTGAGTGCGATACTGGCAAGTGAGTCGAAACTCGCAAGTGTCATCAAGAAAGAACTGAAAGCAATCAAAAAGACGTTCGCCGATGACCGCCGTACCGTCATTGAAGATCAGATCGAAGAGCTTAAAATCAATCTCGAAGTATTGATTGCAAGTGAAGATGTCATGGTGACCGTCACCAGCGACGGGTACATCAAGCGGACAAGTCTCCGTTCCTACTCGGCATCCAACGGTCAGGACCTCGCCATGAAGGAAACCGACAGGCTCCTCGGCCAATACGAAATGAATACGACGGATGTCCTTCTCGTATTCACGAACAAAGGTAATTACGTTTACTGCCCGGTTCACGAACTGCCGGATATCCGCTGGAAGGACCTTGGCCAGCATATCGGTAATATCGTACCGATTGATAAGGACGAACAGGTCCTAAAAGCGGTACCGGTTAAAGAATTCGATCCATCCCTGTACCTCATGTTCATCACCAAAAACGGAATGGTGAAGAAAACAGAGATGCTGCAGTATAAGGCACAGCGCTATTCCCGTCCACTCGTCGCCATCAATCTAAAGGGGGACGATGAGCTCGTGGATGTACATGTTACGGATGGGTCACATGACCTCTTCCTTGCCACCAACAGCAGTTATGGACTCTGGTTTGCCGAAGAGGAAGTCAATACGGTCGGACCGCGTGCAGCGGGAGTGAAAGGAATCAACCTGAAAGATGATGATTTCGTCGTTTCAGGTAAGATCATCACAAATCTGGAGAAACAAGCGGTCGTACTCGCGACTCATCGCGGTGCCATCAAGAAGATGAAGCTCTCAGAGTTCGAAAAAACGGGCAGGGCCAAGCGCGGAGTCATCATGTTGAGGGAGCTCAAATCGAATCCTCACCGCGTATCTGGTGCTGAAATTGTTTCAGATAAACAAAGTGTCACTCTGCTCACCAGCAAAGGGAAGCTTGAAACGGTACAGGTATCATCAATCCGGTTCAACGATCGATACTCCAACGGCTCATTTGTCATTGATGAAGGAGACAGCGGGGCGGTAACCAAGCTGTGGGCCGAACCATTATCCGATCAAGAGTAGCAAAATAAAGCGAAATGAAAAAATCCACCCGGAGGACGGCATGTCCATCTTCAGGGTGGATTTTTATATAGCGATCAAGGTCATAAGTCACAGGTACAGTACACATTCTGGACCGAATTACCATGGACTAATAAAGTTGGATAAGGTAAATTATAAAAAAACCTAGGGTATCTCACCCGCTTTTAGGTTTTTTCTGATTTTATGGAAAAAATGTGTAGAAAGGGATTAGACAAAAAGAATGAGGGTAAATCAACTTTGAGATTACATACGGGAGGAATTAGATGGAATTATTCAACAAAATCATGTCCGGAACGAGCGACATCATCTGGACGTACATACTTATTGCAGGTTTGATCGGACTAGGAATCTATTTTTCCATACGGACAAATTTCGTACAATTCCGATATATCAAGGAAATGGGGAGGCTGTTGACGGACAAGAATACCGTTTCGGCTGAAGGGAAGCGGGGCATATCTTCCTTCCAGGCCTTCACCATTAGTACGGCATCCAGGGTCGGCACAGGGAACCTTGCAGGGGTTGCCACGGCCATAGCTGGAGGAGGTCCCGGGGCCGTGTTCTGGATGTGGCTGATTGCCCTTTTGGGAGGAGCGACCAGCTTCATTGAAAGTACACTCGCTCAGATTTACAAGGTCAAGGACGGGAAGGACGGCTTCCGTGGAGGTCCTGCCTATTATATGGAGAAGGGACTCAATGCAAGATGGATGGGGATCCTATTCGCCATCATCATCACATTCTGTTTCGGGCTCGTTTTCAACTCGGTTCAATCCAATACGATCTCTCTGGCCATGAATGAAGCCTATTCGTTCGATCGTTTGACCATCGGCATCATCCTGGCTGTACTCACGGCTGTGATTATCTTCGGTGGCGTCAAGAGGATTGCCAGTGTGACGCAGATTGTCGTACCTGTCATGGCAATCTTGTATATCTTACTGGCATTGTTCATCTTGATCCTAAATGTGACAGAAATCCCGGGTATGATCGCCCTTATATTCGAAAATGCATTCGGTATCAGGGAAGTCGCAAGCGGATCGGTCGGAGCGGCTATCATGCTGGGAATCAAACGGGGACTCTTCTCGAATGAAGCCGGTATGGGGAGTGCTCCGAATGCAGCGGCAAGCGCAGGGGTCACCCATCCAGCAAAACAGGGACTCATCCAGACGTTAGGTGTATTCACAGACACCCTGATCATCTGTACGTCGACAGCATTCATCATCATCCTATCGAATGAGTACATGGGTGGTACAGACGGCATTCAGCTGACCCAGGCAGCCCTCACCACGCACGTAGGGGGATGGGCCAATACGTTCGTTGCGATTGCCATCTTCCTGTTCGCCTTCAGCTCAATCATCGGAAACTACTATTATGGTGAGACCAACATCGAATTCATCAAGTACAGTCCCGTCACACTCTTCCTTTACCGATTAGCGGTCCTGGGCATGGTCATCTTCGGTGCAATGGTCGATCTGCAAGTCGTTTGGGACCTGGCAGATCTCTTCATGGGCGTGATGGCCATCATCAACCTCATCGCCATTACGCTGCTCGGTAGGATTGCCATTGCGGCTCTGAAGGATTACCGACAACAGAAGAAAGAAGGGAAAGATCCGGTCTTCTACTCCGATTCCATTAAAGGACTGAAAGGAATCGAAAGCTGGGATCCAAAACCTAAACAAGAAAAAAAGATTAACTGACATGGCTCATTCTAGTGCGTGACTCATCTCAAAAAGGTCGATTCCATTCCGGAATCGACCTTTTTATATGACCAATTATCGTTTGGAGGTCAGCGATAAAGGATTGAATGTAGCATTCTGTTGTAATGCTTTTATGCACTCAGCAATATGGAAGATCCCTTCACTGATATATTGTTGATCCACCTGAGAGATGCTGATTCTTATGGCCTCGCCTTGATTATGGGACAAGAACATCCTGGAAGTATCGGCAACCTGAACATCCCTCTCAGCGAGCATGCATGTCAGGCGCTCCGCTTTGACTCGCTCAGGTAGAAAGATGGTCAGATAAAAGCCGCTTACCGGCTTAGTATAGTGTACGTCGAGAGGCAGATACGTTTTACAGGCATCGGTGGCAAGGGAAAGTTTCGTTGCATATACCTCTTTGGCCCGTTGGATATGATAGTGGAACATCCCGTTTCGCAAATAGATTTCCAATGCTCCTTGAGTCAGAGGGGAAGTATTGAAATCCGCACTGAATTTGTACTGTGAAAAGGAGGGGAGGAGTTCCGCCGGAAGAACGACAGCAGCCAATCTCAATCCAGGAAGGAACACTTTAGAGAAACTCTTTACATAAATGACGCGATCATTCTGATCATGGGCATAGAGCGGATCGGCTTTTGGATCGGTATCGAGTTCCCCCAAGTAATCATCTTCGACTATATACACATCGTATTTCTCGGCGAGGGACACGATTTTTTTCTTTTCAGCATTCGTATAATGATGACCAAGCGGATTATGGCAGCGAGGTACGGTATAAAAGAATTTGATATCTCCTGTTTTAAACGTTCTTTCAAGCTCTTCAAAATCGATTCCATGCTTTGACAGACTTATTCCGATGGTCGGAATCCGGTGGAGCGTCAGGACATCGATCATCCCAAAATAGGTAGGTTGTTCAATGAGAATCGTTTTCTTCCCGTTCGGAAAAGGCATCAACGATAGTATATGCAAGGCTTGTTGAGAACCACTGGTGATCACAATATGATCGGTCTTGGTGAATATTTGCAGATTTTGCAGATAGCATACAAGCTCATTCCTCAGTGAAGGAAGCCCTTTGACATCATTATAAGTGAACAACTGCTCTTTATAACGGTCAATGGCTTGGTTCATGCAGTGCTGGAAATCTTCATAGGGCAATACGGCGGGATCGGGACCAGCCGATAAAAAATCAATCTGGACATCTGACATATGCGGCTTCTTGTAGTCATCGACAACAAAATAACCGCTTTTCTCCTTGGTATACAGGATATGCCTTTGTTTCAACACTTCTAATGCTTTGACAACCGTATTCTTGCTGCATTGAAATTGAATGGCCAGGGACCGTACCGATGGTAGTTTTCCACCAGAATGCAAACGGTTTTGATCCAATTCATGCATCACCCAATCTACGATGTGTATGTATTTTGTTGCTGACATGCTGCGGCTCCTCTCATCTGTCCCAGGACAGTTGACTAATTCCATCATATGAAAAATAAGCAATGCGGATTACAATCATCTGTACTTAGCATTATGAATGACTACAAAGGACTTGGGAAGGAGAAACAAGATGAAATATCCATTCAATAAGGGAATGCTCCTTGGTTTGATAGGGATCATTGCCTTCAGTTTGACGCTGCCTGCTACCCGATTCGCGGTTCCGTACTTTGGTCAAACCATTGTGGGATTGGGGAGGACGATCATAGCGGCGGTCATGGTCTGCCTTCTTTTTGCATTCAGGAAGCAGGCCTTGCCTGCCAAAGAGCATATAACCAGTTTAGTGATCGTAGCGGGAGGTGCTGTCCTGGCATTCCCCCTATTGACGACATTCGCAATGAAATCGTTGCCTGTATCCCACGGAGCTGTCGAGCTCGCTCTTTTACCGCTTGCTACTGCAGGATTCGCCATTTGGCGAGGAGGAGAGAAGCCTTCAAGACGCTACTGGACGGCCAGCTTGATTGCTGCCACTACCGTCATCCTCTATGCAGTCCATCTAGGTTTTGGTCACGTCCAGATGGGGGATATAGCCCTATTGTCTGCAGTCGTGATACTGGGGTTGAGTTATGCGGAGGGAGGAAAACTTGCAAAGGAACTGGGCAGCTGGCAGGTGATTGCATGGGCCATTCTAATCGGTGCACCATTTTTTCTCATACCGGTAGTCTTGAATGTACATGTTGATATGCTGAAGGCACCACCTCTGGCGTGGTTGAGCTTGTTCTATCTTGGGGTGATCAGTCAATTCCTTGCGTATGTCGCATGGTATGGGGGCATGTCCTTAGGAGGCATTGCAAAAGTAGGGCAACTCCAATATGCACAGCCCTTCTTCATGATTGGATTTTCATTCCTTTTTCTGGGAGAACCCGTCACCTGGTGGACCATTGCCTTTGCAGTCATCGTGGTCTTATGCGTCACAATTGGAAAAGATGCGCCGGTGAAGGGCGTTAAGCCGCGCTCTTCATAAAAAGGTTCTTTAACCGAACAAAGAGGCTCTGTATAGTTCGCATAGTTTCCCTGCATTGAGAGAAAATACTAATGAATATAAATAGCGGGGAGCGAATGAATGATGAAAAAAGAGTTGCTTTTTGCATTCGGGGCCTTTTTCCTGATGTCTCTGCATGCGATTGCAGGGAACAGCCTGACTGAGCCTCCTCAAACGGAGACCATGACAATCAAGACCTACAAAAAAGATGTAACTGGAGATGGTAAACGGGATATTATCAAACTGAACGCCATCCCATTTGAGCCTGATGCGCTGTTTTTAAAACAAATATGGGCCACGATCTCAACATCTGAAGGCAGTAAACTCAGAATCGATTATGAGGGAGGCTACGAACCGGAAATCACGTTTGCTGACCTCAATCATGACGGAGTCAAAGACCTTTTATACCGTGCGGCGACCGGAGGGAGTGGAGGTTTGTATGAGAATGCCCTTCATACGGCGAAAGGTGGAAAGATTCAGGAATTGGATCTTCCCTCGGGAATTACGATTGACGCACATTTTGAAGATCAGTATAAAGGGATCATTTCCTTCCCTGACACACAACAGTCGTATACGGTAGACCTTTCGGAGCGGAAAGATGATTACGAGCGGCTTGGCATCTTTACAAAAGGCATCCTGAATGAACCGACGGAGCTCATGGTTGCACCGATTTCATTTTTTGAACCAACCAAGATACGGGGTAAGAAGGGAAAAGGGCTGAAAGGATATCAGCAGATCAGCGGTGCCTACCGTGCAGATGGTGTCGGTACGGCCACTTCTTATTGGTATTATGAAGACGGGAAGTGGAACCTCATGAAGATTGTATGGAAAACGGATCGCTAGGCACCCTACAAGCCCATTCGTCATATTCTGAAGGTATGTGAGCCCATCAATCCACAAGGAGGCTTATGCTGTGAATATGATCGATCCAGGACGTCTGCATGTCACGTACAGCCCGCCTGCATCCATTTTTGCCCCGATTGACCACAGGAGATATACTATGACTCATTCCGATTCTACGGGCGAGCTATATGTGACGATCGGCTGTGAATACGATGTGTCCGCCATCAATCCCTATATGAGGGATGAAGTACTGACAGAATGGGTGAGGGAGGATGGGCAATACCGGCTTAATGGACGCGTTTACATCTCTGGAGGGGAATTCGACCGACAGATGGCGCAGGTTCGCTACATGATCTTCAAAAGGGAGATGGGGACCGCATTAGCAGCCATCGTGAATGGTGATGCTGGATTTTTCACCTATCATCCATGGCTACTGGATGCACCGATCACGATTCATTTTGAATCGGTTTTCCCGGAGTATGATCAAATGGTTTATTTTGGAACGCCCAGACAATATGTGTGGCAATCTGAGCATAAGGATAGCTGATATCTTTATGCTTTTTTTATTGTAGTGAGAAATGGTTTTTTTTAGTATAAGAATGAACATTTTACTGTTACTGACAAAAGTGATGCTATCATAAAGCAACTATAATCAGAAAAGAATCAGCAAGTTAATGATTCAGCAAAGAATTTTTGGAACAATGAGCCATAAAGTCAACTATGTAAATAAGACTGCATAAGAAAAGATCAAGTGATATTGCTAATAGACATTATAAAGAGTAAATCCGAATTTTTATTTTGTCTCACTGAAATAAGTATACTTTTGATACGAGACATAATTAATGAATTCTACACAACTTCCTATAATAAATATTATGTAAACTAGAAAAAGCGTAACTATCTCATACCATCCATCCCCCATTTGTAATACATTATTCATTCGTTGCAGATGCCTGAGAAATGTTCAGGTAGCTTTCTTCTCAGAATAAAGTCCTGGTACTGGTAAGCCTTGTAGTCGAACTGTAAAACCTAGTTTACCATGAGCGCTACAAAAAGATTGATAAGGTCTTATTCTATTAACCAATATTTGATCAAAAAATAAATCACTATATAGATCATATAATGCGGAAAAAATGTGTACTTCCGGTTAAAACCCTGTTTCACACCAAACTTGGTCAAAACCTTAACTATTCGAAGCAAGATCCAAACACATATAAACCCTATTAGGAGCCTGATCCATAAGATTCCCACTGCGGCATTGAACCAAGGAATAAATGCTACAGCGATTGTGAACACAATAAAGTATAAAAAATCTTCCAGTGACTGCTCCTTGTTTTCTGAGTGTCGCTGTGTATCAGCCAAAATCCTCACCTCCAGTTCTCACGTGCGAAAGAATAACCATCCACAAGACTTAAAAATTTCTGATCTAATTCTTCCTGGCTTTGTCCATTTGATGACGGTATGCCTTGTTATATAGCTGCGAAAGAAACAGCCCGACCAAGGAAGCTATATAGGCGTACACCAGCATCGAAAATTCTCTGATTCCATAAAAAAATATACCAATCGCGCAGAAGGCAAAATAGGTTATGCTGAAATACTTCATAACTCTTTTCGGATCAAAATACATTCCAGCTAGAAATGTGATCATTGTTGAGGTAATCGTGGCTAACAATGAATATAAAGTAACGATATACAACACTCCACCCCCACTCCATTCACCTGTTTTAACTTGCGTGGCTTCTTACCATATAGTGTGACAATGTGAAGAAACGTCCTCTTAATTACATTCTCTTTCAACTACTATTCGTCACCCCTCTTTATTTTTCCTTTATTTGTATATTAGTCCTTCTAACCTGCATGGGTGAAAAGATATCGATAATCCTTTCCTCGAACTTGAAACTAAATCCCTTCTTCCTTCCCCTCCTCACATAAAAAGCACCAGTCGGACGACACTGGCTACGCAGTAATGTCCAACTGGTGCTATGAGATGGGATCGAGATCATCAATCAATCTGTATGTGTTTCTTCTTCGGAAATCTCGTTCACTTCCACCTTTAATTTTTTTATTCTACGATTTTCTACATCCTCTACAATGACTGTAAGCTTTTCATAAGAGAATTGGTTCCCTACTGCCGGTATTTCTCCAAACCTTTCAGCTACCCAACCACCGAGCGTGTGGTAGGTTGTCTCTGGTTCAGCCAGTTCGAAAAGGGTTGAAAATTGATCGATCGGGAATTGTGGATCAAAGCTGTAGGTGTGCTCTGAAATCTTCGTCACGAGCTGGATTTCCTCATCCTGTTCATCATAGATTTCACCAACGATTTCTTCTAGGATGTCCTCGAGCGTGATAATTCCCGTGGTCCCGCCGAATTCGTCTACCACGATGGCTAAGTGAACCTTCTCTTTCTGCAACTTCGGAAGCAACGAAGAGATCTTGGTTGTTTCAAAAACGAATTTGGGATCCCGGATCAATTCTTTTATGCTGACATCGCCGTATTTAAGCAGATGGGTGAAAAATTCCTTCTCGGAGAGAATACCGACAATCGTGTCGATGTCCCCATCATACACAGGAATCCGCGAAAATCGTTCTTCAAAGAAAAATTCCTTGATCTCCGAGATCGGTTGATTGATATCCACTGCCTTCACTTTCACACGTGGTGTGAGGACTTCAGAGACGGTAATATCATCGAATTCCATAGAGCGACTGATCAATTCACGCTCTTCAGAATCGATCACGCCTTCTTCCTGACCGATATCGAGCATCACTTTTAATTCATCTTCAGTGACTGAAGGCAATCCTTCTCCCTTGGCAAACATCCTCGAAACAAAGTCCTTCAGTTTGATGAATATAAAGTTGACAGGCGTCAAAAGTACAATCAGCAGATAAAGGATCCCGGAAATCGACAGTGAGTATCGCTCGGCATGCTCTTTCGCCAACGATTTTGGAAGGATTTCTCCAAACGTCAAAATCAAAAACGTCATTCCGAACGTACTGATCAGGATCCCTGCATTTCCCCCGATAAGGTCTGTAGCAAGTTTTGCCGAGATACTGGCAGCTGCGATATTCACGATATTGTTTCCAACGAGGATGGTAGAAAGGGCACGGTCAAAGTCTTCTGCGATCTTATAGGCTTTTTTACTCCCCTTGACTCCTTCGTCAGCAAAGTTTTTCAATCGAATTTTGTTGACACTTGAGAAGGCCGTTTCTGCTGATGAAAAAAAGGCAGAAAGCATGATCAACACAATAAGTATAACAATCGATAAAACAGGTAAATCGTCCAAAAAACGTTCACTCTCCTAATCGTTCAGTCGTTTTCATCCTCATTGGATGAACTTCAGGGCATATTATACGGTTCGGTTTCCTTCCTGTACAGTAATTTGACTACTGAAACCGCTCAGCTCATACATAGAGCATGCCACGGAATCCTCTGGCAGCATAATAGGACTCCGCTCCGTTGTGATAAACGAATACCTTGTCGTATCTGCGGTCACAGAATAAAGCTCCTCCCAGATCCCTGATATCCTGAGGAGTCTGTATCCAGCTCGACGTCTTCAGGTCAAATTCATCTAGCTTCTGAAGGGATCGATACTGCTCCTCGGTCAGCATGTGGATCCCCATGGAAGCCGCCAGATCCATGGCATTGTGCTCCGGCTTATGCTTCTTCCTCGACTCAAGTGCCTTTAGGTCATAACAGGTACTTCTCCGTCCTTTGGGGCTTTCCTTCGAACAATCGCAAAACACGTAGCTGCCCCCTCTTCTATTCCGATCACATCTGGTTCTCCCGACGTTTGCTCCATCTGATTCAATGACCATAGTTTTTCTGGTCTTTCCCTCAGGGTTTGCTCGACCTTTTCCCATTCGATTCCTTCATGTCGGTGCATATGGGTATGGAAGCGATCCTTCAATGTATTTATCAGTTTATCGCTCTCCTCATGGGAAAGGTGCTTGTCTTCATTTGTGGATGCTGTCATCATTCATTCCTCCCTTTTCATATTTTTATCCGTAAGCAGACGGTCAAGATAGGGTGTTATGTAGCTGAGATATTCATCGGTAACGCCTTTCGGGAGGTTTTGAAGTGAAAAATACCTGAGATCGATGGATTCACTTCCGTCCTTCTTCATCGTTCCCCTCACGTCACCCGCTTCGTACACCGCAGTTACAGAATATAGCTCGTCCTGATTTGCCAGTTTGAAATAGTAGTCTTCTCCTGAGTGGATTCCAAGCAGCTGCAACTGCCCGATTTCCAATCCGGTTTCTTCCCTCACTTCCCTGATTGCCGCTGCCTCCAGGCTTTCACCCAATTCCAGCAGGCCGCCAGGAAGTCCCCAGTCTCCGTCCGTTCTTTGCTGAAGAAGAATTTCCTTACGATGATTCAGAATGATCGCCACTGATCCTGCTAAGATAAGAGGCCTGTGCCTTACTAATTTTCGAAGTTCTTTGATATGGTCCATCCTCAGCCCCCTTTATAATGCTTATATTTATATATTATACTGGATAATAAAGCATTTTGGTGTCGGCCATGTCAAAGTGCCTTCATCTACTATAGAAAGGATGATCGAAATGATTGAACGGTTGGATCATGTTGTTCTGACAGTCGCAAGTATGGAAGACTCCATTCGGTTCTACACAGAGATACTGGGAATGGAGGAAATAACGTTTGGAAATGGTCGGAAAGCCTTGGCGTTTGGTGACCAGAAAATCAACTTGCACGAATACAAGCGTGAATTCGAGCCTAAAGCAGCCCATCCGACTCCCGGTAGTGCCGATTGGTGCTTCATCTCCAGTCTGGATCCAGACTCCCTCCAAAGACATCTCACCGCTCTTGGGATAGCGATCGAAGAAGGCCCCGTGACAAGAACCGGTGCCCTTGGCCCCATCTGTTCCATCTACATACGTGACCCGGACAACAACCTGCTCGAACTCTCTACCTACAAGAACGAATAGACAACATAGGGGGAATTGGACAGTCAGCAGGCTATCCTTTCATATCGAAGCAACATGCCACCTTCTGGCTTAGTCTTCCTATAACAGAACAAATGTTCCCTCCTCCGTAAAAACGGCACTTTCCCCAGTATCAGGACCTTAATTATCATTACTTATGACTTTTTTTACATTAATTTCAAATGTACTAGGGATTATGTTCTCACTAAAGGCCTTCAAATGCAAAAACTGGCCGTTCACGCCCATATCATCACGCTAGCCCATGCAGTCCCTCTCCTGAAGAGGAACCGTTCAGCTCTGTTTGTGGAAATCACCGACGGAACGGACTATGGCTACAGAGCAAACCTTTATTACAGCCTCGCTAAGGTGTTCACGATACATCTTGCCGCAGTACTTGCCACAGAGCTGGCTGATAAACCATCACCGCCCTCTCCCTCACTCCAGGCTTCCTTCGCTGTGAAGCCATGCTTGAATTGTTCGGAGTGTCGGAAGAAAACTGGCGGGAAGGTGCCTCGACCGCCCCCCACTTCCTTGCATCGCAATCCCCGTCATCTATCGGAGGAGAGATGATACTTCTTGTACTGGATCCGGAGGTATCCCGCTTCAGTGGTAAATCCCTCAGCACATGGGCGCTCTCGGACGCATATGGATACACAGACGCAGATGGCACTCGTCCACACTGGGGGAACCATTATAAGGAGCATGCGGAAGGCGGAAACGAACAGCGGTGATGTACGGGTTTACGACGCTTTATGTGTACCACAACTCCTTTTCATCTCCTGTATTCATTTCAAGATGACTCTTGCCAGGATCGCTGGATGAAATTTCAATCAATGGGGTTTAGATCTGAAAAAAGGGGTATATAAGATGTATCTTAATAAGGAGGTAATCGACATGAATAAAGATCAAGTAAAAGGAAATGTAGAACAGGATAAAGGTGAAGCTAAAAAGCAACTGGGAAAAGCAACGGATGATAAATCCCTTGAGACCAAAGGACGCATGGAAAAAGGGAAAGGAAAAGCGAAGGAAGCATATGGAGATATGAAGGAATCCTTCAAAAAATAAGCAGGCATACATAAAGGGAACTTCCATATGGAGGTTCCCTTTAGTCTGTTGATAGTAGTCCCTCCCATCCCTTTGCTGATTTCGAACATACACCTACACAAAAAAAACCGATGGACCCTGACAGGGCCATCGGTTTTTAAATCAATTTTCAGCCAGCTTGGTTGTTGCTTTCGGTTCGTTCGTCTGAGGTGCGCCCTCCGGGTCCGGAGAAGGTGTGGCACGCTTGATGAAGAAGGAAAGAATCAATGCTACACCGGCTATGAAGGTGGCAACCAGGAAGGCATCGTTGATTCCTTCAAGCATTGCCTGCATGCCGATCTGAGCTTTCATTTCGGCCATGGCTGCGGCTGTCGGCTGACCACTGGTTGCCTTCTGAAGGGCTTCAGCAGCAAGCTCTTCCCCGTGAGTCGTGGTGCGCGTTGACATGACCGTCACGAGCAAGGCCGTACCGATGGCACCTGCCACCTGATTCAGCGTATTGTTCATTGCTGTACCGTGTGGATAATAGCGGGCAGGAAGCTGGTTCAATCCGTTCGTGGATACAGGCATCATGACCATGGACATTCCAAGCATCCGCACGGAATAAAGGATGATCAAATGCGTGTACGTTGTATCAAGTGTCAATTTGCTGAATGCATAGGTTGTGACGACCGTGATGGCCAAACCTGTCATGGCAAGGATGCGTCCACCGAATTTATCGAAGAGACGACCGGTGATCGGTGACATGATCGCCATGATGATGGCACCCGGCAGCAGGAGCAGTCCGGCATCCATCGGTGAGATGCCACGAAGTGTCTGTACATAGATCGGCAGTAAGATCATACCGGAGAACAACGCCATATTGACGACCATGGCAATGGCAGAAGAAAGGGCGAACATCGGGTAGCGATACACCCTGAAGTTCAACATCGGGCGCTCCTGACGTGATTGCCTGATGATGAAGATGACAAGGGAAATCACACCGATGGCAATTGCTCCGTACACATACGGGCTATCCCAGCCTTTGTCCCCTGCAGAACTGAAGCCGTAAAGGATTCCACCGAATCCGATGCTTGATAGAAGCAATGAGAAGAGATCCAATCTCATGGCAAGCTTCTCTTTTTTATCCTTAAGTCTGAAGAATCCGATGAGCAGTACGACGATGGCAATCGGCGTGATGAAGTGGAAGAGCATCCTCCAGTCATAATGCTCGATGATCCAACCGGATAGAGTCGGACCGATTGCCGGAGCAAACATAAGGATCAAGCCGAACACACCCATCGCCGCTCCCCTCTTCTCAACCGGGAAGCTTACGAGCATGACATTCATGAGTAGCGGCATCATGATGGCAGAACCTGATGCTTGAAGCATCCTTCCGCCGAGCAGGACAGGGAAGATTTCAGCAGTCCCTGCAAGTACCGTACCTGCTGTGAAGAGCAGCATGGCTGCCAAGAACAGGCGTCGAACGGAATATTTCTGGATCAGGAATGCCGTAGCGGGAATCAAGATCCCATTCACCAGCATGAAGCCTGTAGCAAGCCATTGGACAGTGGATGGTTGTACCTCCATATCCTTCATGATGGATGGCAGCGCTATGTTCAATAGTGTATTGTTTAAAAACGTGATAAAAGCTCCTATCATTAAAATGGCAATAATTCCATATGGCGGGCGTTTACCTGTTGCATTGATTTTCTGTTCCATTTTCTCCTCCTGTACTACGGGTCTAATTTATTAGACTTCTGTTTCACAAAGTACATCATATACCACTGGTTTATAATTTGCAATCATAAAATTTCGGATTGCGTAAGGGTTTGTAGAACCCGAGTATTTGCGGTACTATTACAACTAGACAGGTAGTTTATGTATAAAGGATGATTGTATGAAAGACCGTAAGTTGCACGTGATAAAAATGTCTCATCAGCTCTTTATCGAGAAAGGATTCCTGGCCACGAGCATCCAGGATATCCTGAATTACAGCGGTATTTCCAAAGGTACATTTTACAACTATTTTTCATCTAAAAATGAATTGTTGATGGAATTGTTCAAATCCATATATATGAAGCTTGAAAAAGAACGGAATGACCTCTTGATCGGACAGAGTGCCGATGATCTCGATATCTTCATCCAACAAATCGAACTTCAGGTAGCAACGAACCGCTCGAATAAACTATTGACGTTGTTCGACGAAGTGGTCGTTCTCCATGATGAAGACCTGAAGGAATTCTTCCATCGCGGCCAGCTTCGCATGCTCCGTTGGTATTATCAGCGGTTCATTGATTTGTTCGGCGAGGAGAAGAAGACGTATTTGCTTGATTGCACGATTATGTTCATTGGTATCCTGCATCAGAACCTGAAGTATCATTCCTTTGCATTTGAAGGATCTGATGCCAATCTGCACGCCGTCGTGGAGTATAGCGTCAACCGGATCGTCCGGGTGGTGGAGGAAGCCTCTGAGTCAAGAGAGCAGCTATTCGACTATGAACTGATTGATCAATGGATGCCGGACTTCAGGGATCAGGATCCCGATTTTCAGAAGGAGCTGCATCACGTCATTCTCTCCATGAAACAGCAACCGCTTTGTGATACGCCGAGATATACAGAGCTTCTTGAATTCATTCGCGATGAAATGCTTCATCATCCGAAGCCCCGCCGCTTCCTTGTTGAGAGTGCGATGGACACATTGCGTCAGAACGACCGATTTTCCGAGGAAGCGCTGGACAAATTGAATCTTCTTATACACTCTTTTTTCGATTAACACAAAAAGCCATGCAGATTGGATCCTGCATGGCTTTCTTTATGCCAGGCTGACGAAAAAAAACGGCGTTCCCTGTCCTAATACCGTTCCATATCTGCCTGGTCCTGTGTAACAACCATAGCCTACTCCCTTTGGTGACAGGATGGGTGCACCAGGTCGTCTTGGGATGGGGGGATAGAACGTGGCAAGGGAAAATGGACCGTAGGCGTACGATGTATCTGGAGAGGTTGCCTGGCCATAATAAGGACCTTTGGATTCCATGTTGGGCATGTATTCCCTCCTCTCTCCTCCATCCTATTCACAATGGATCCCCTGCGCTTTTCATCCTGGTCACGTTCCCATAAAAAAAGCCCTGGGGCATCGTGGCTCCAAGGCGTCTATAGTTGATAATCCAATTGAAAATCCGTGAGCACTTCGATGTGACTGAATCCTTTGCATGCATCTTCATAATGCCCCTCATTCACGAGTTCAGTGAATGACACAACCGTTTTGGTGTTCGTATCGAGATTGATGCGTTTTACTTTCAAATCCATGACGTGGTATACGTAAAGATCATTTTTTTGTTCATCATATCCGAGGATCGGACCGAAATAGGCTTCTGCTTCGATGGAAGGGTGCTTGAACGGGTAATCGTGTTGGAAGTACCATTCACAAGCGGGATAATATTTGAGAGATAAAAATTCCAACTGTTCGACTTGATGATCGATGACATCCCTGGACTTTTTCCAGTCTTGATAGAGCACTTCGGCTGTGACGATGTGGTGGTTGATCAATTCGCTCAGATGGGTCATGATGAATCCCTCCAATGGATATAGTCCTTATCTTTCGTACTTTTACTATAACGGATGCGAAGCTCCTTGTGTGTAAGGATTCCATGAAGAGTTTGTAAAGATTATAAAGATGGGCCTTATTGTTGAAAAAGACCCCTTTCACATGAAAGGGGTCCATTGTCAGTTGCTTTCTTTTCTAACCTGTTTCGTCTGCTTTTCAGCATCGTCTGCATTTTCGATTTTCTTATTGACATCATTTGTATTGTCAGAGGATTTTGCACGTTCTTTTTTAAGTTCGAAGTACTTATCCATCACGCGCTTCCCGATCTTTTTATCCAAGTACGGATCCGCTACCCCGCTTGCCTGGATGTGAGAGTAAGGGATGACAACGGCATAGGACACTTCAGGGTTATCAGACGGTGCATACCCAATAATCGTTGTATTGTAGTTCAATTGACCGTTCACATACGTTTCAGCTGTCCCTGATTTACCCGACGCATCATACGGTGCACTGTTGAACTCGGTATACGCTGTTCCTCTCGGAAGATGGTACACATCGTGGAATCCAAGTTGTACATGGTTGATTTGGGCTGAAGTGGCATCTATACGATTTAACACTTTCGGCTCGTCTTCGTATACGATGGATCCCAGCCGTTTCTTATCTTCCGAGGGTTCCCTGATCTCCTTCATGACATGAGGCTCAATCCGGTACCCACCATTGGCGATTGTGGAAACATATTGAGCAAGCTGCATTGTGGTATACGTATCGAACTGGCCGATGGCATAATCCAGAAGGAAACCTGGATCCGTTGCTGTCCCTTTCAGTCCGGATGATTCACCAGGAAGGTCCAGTCCCGTCTGCACGCCCAATCCGAACTGGGCAAAGTGATTACGGAATACGTCGAATGCATGAGGATTATTGACGATCGGTTCATTCGGCACATACTCTGCACCGGCAACTCGGAGGGCCACTTTCCACATATAAGAATTGGAAGAGATCCTGAGAGCGAATCGATCATCGATCGGCATCTGCCCATATTTGTTGAACCATGAAGATTTTACGGGTGTACCTTTGATATGAAGAGGTTCATCGACCAATGTCTCACCAGGGGTGAGATTCCCCGTCATATAACCTGTCAGGACGGTGGCACCCTTAACGGCTGAACCCACTTCGTATGAAGAAGTGAACGTCCCGAGGGCCGCATCCTGCAGTTCATATTTCCCCGTCTGGCTATTTTTCACATACTGTTTTCCTGCCATGGAAAGGACTTCACCGGTATTGGGATTCATCATCACCACAAATGCCCGGTCAAGGTTCGGTGACACGTCCCTGTGGGCAACCTGCTTGGACAACTCGTCCTCAATGATCTTTTCGACTTCCCGCTGGAGGTCCATATCAATCGTCAGGACGACATCTTTACCGCTGTGGCCCGATTGCACGAGTTTGGAATCAATGACGCTTCCATTCTTCGTGATATCCTGGATCTGTTCTTTTTGTCCTTGGAGCACATCTTCATATTGCAGTTCTACGTAACTCTTCCCGACGCGGTCGTTGCGGTTGTAACCTTCGGCAAGGTACGCATCAATGAGGTTTTTCGGGAGACCTTCTTTCGATGAAGATACATTCCCAAGGATGGTCCTGAGCGTATCGTCGAATACATAAGCACGTTTCCAGTCCGTCGTGGTATTCACTCCCGGAAGTTCACTCAAGTGTTCACTGACCTTGGAGAATTCTTCTGTCGTGACGTTTTCGTTTTTGACGATTTGTGGGTTAAGGGCATATCCTCCAGCAAACTGACGATAGATCGAGATGATCTGAAGGTCTTTCTTTGTCAGGGAATCAAGTTCCTTATCCATGATGCGGTCCAACTTCATCTTGTAGACCTTATCATTCACGTCATCCGTCGACAGTTCCTCATCCGCTTGGAGCTTTTGGATCTCATTTTCAGTCACAAGAGCCTCTGCCTTCTTCGGATGCTTGGTGATCCAGTAGTCCTTTTTGTCGCGTACGGTCACACCTTTTGTATCCATCGTGATGTACTTGGATAAGTTCGTTGCCACTTCGATCATTTCGTCGATGGAGGTCGTACTTGTCCTCGTATATGTAATGGCGTTCAGTGGAACATTGTCCACAATGACATTCCCGTAACGGTCGTAAATCTTTCCGCGTGGAACACTCGTCTTGACGACAACATCTTCCGTTCGTTCCACTTCGTTCTTGTAGTTTTCACCGTGGACGATCTGGACAAAACCCAATCTCATCTCGAGCAGGGAAAACAATAAGAACACGGAAAGGAACAACAGGTTCATCCTCATGGGAACGATGCTTTTTTTCTTGGATTTCTTGCTGCTTTTTCTCACTTTCTACGACACTTCCTTCATGTGAAAAACGTAACATTATCTAGTGTATAGAAAAATTCTTTATTTTTCTACCATTAACTTTGATCAATAATAGGAATAGGAACGTTTGCATTCTTTATTAAAATGAAAAAACCGGCAGCCATAAGAGCTGCCGGGTCTCGGGGAAATCAGGAAAATACCCGATCGATGAACGCTATTTCGTTTTCTGAAAGTGTCACGTCCATTGTTTTGAGATTTCGTTCTACTTGATCCCGTCTCTTTGCACCTGGAATGAGGACATCAAGGGAGGGGCGGGAGAAATACCAAGCAAGGACGAGTTGACTGATTTCGACCCCTTTATCATCTGCCAGCTGCCTTAGCTCTTCTACTTTTTGAAGGTTGGACTTGAATGTACTGCCATGGAAGTTCGGCATATCTTTTCTCAGGTCCCCGAACGTGTCGGTCTCCTTGTATTTCCCCGTTAGAAGTCCCGCTTCAAGGGGGAAATACGGAATGAATGTGATGCCGTGTTGTTCCGTATAGGGAAGCAGCTCTTTCTCGGCGGATCGTTTCAAGAGATTATATTCAGCCTGTAGTACGTCCACATGACCGTTCTTGTTCGCTTCCTTTAGCTGTCCAATATCGAAATTGGAAACACCGATTGCCCTTATCTTTCCTTGATCCTTCATTTCTTTCAATGCACCGACCGCTTCATCCTTTGGTGTATCTTCGTCAGGAAAATGAATATAGAATAAATCGATGTAATCCGTTTGCAGACGTTTCAAAGCCTCGTCGACGGATTGTTTAAGGAATGAGGGGGAGTTGGTGATTGTGACGTTACCATCCTCATCCAACTGATGGGCGGCTTTTGTTGCAATGGTTATTTCATCCCTCTTATAGTCTTTGATGACCTCACCAACAAGTTCCTCTGACCGTTTCGGTCCATAGATAAAAGCGGTGTCAAGCAGGTTTACTCCACGATCGAGAGCAGTCCGGACGACTTTTTTTCCTTCTTCCTCATCAAGATTCGGGAACAAATTGTGCCCGCCCACTGCATTGGTTCCAAGACCTATGGGGAATACCTTTACATCTGAATGACCTAGGTTCACCTTATTTTGCATCTTGCTTCACTCCTTTGATTCAATCACTGGATGATACACTCCCCCATTTTCCCTTATCGAAGAGGAATTTAAACATATGGAATCTTTTGATTGACTATGCAAGGGGCGATTGAGTATATTTATGTAGACCAATCTCTATAATTCTTAGTAAAGGTGAGCTTTTAATGAAGACTAATCCTACGAAGCGGCTGATTCTCGAGACGGCAGCACAGCTATTTCAAAAACAGGGCTATCATGGCACCGGCATCAATCAGATCATCGAAGTGAGCGGGACACCGAAAGGCTCCCTCTATTACCATTTCCCAAACGGAAAAGAGCAGATTGCCCAAGAGGCGATCAAGCTGGTGAAAGAGCATATTGTCGAACAGACAAAAGTGGATCTTCAACAGGATAAAGATGCATCCGAAGCCTTCCAACGACATATCCTTAATATCGCTGACTTTTATGATTCTGATAACGATACGGAATGGCTGAAGATCGGGACCCTTGCGTCCGAAACAGCCGCTACGCATGAGGAGCTGCGATCAACGTGTGAACTTGCTTTCAAAGAATGGCAGGAGCTTTATGCCGAAGCGTTGACTTCAAGGGGTTACCCTGAAAGAGAGGCCATGCCCCTTGCCATCACAATCAACGCGTTGCTCGAAGGTGCCACCACCATCTCGCTGATCGCCGGAAACAGAGATACACTTCGTATCATAGCTGAACAAATACCTATCCTACTTCATAGAGAGAATTTAGTACAGGAGGACAATCACATATGAGTCATAGTCAATCGAACACCTCTTCACAGAGCGAAGGAACCTATAAGGTTCTTCCGATCCTCACATCATTCCTTATCGCCGGATTCATCGGCCTTTTCAGTGAAACGGCACTGAACATGGCATTGAGCAATTTAATCCAGGATTTCGGCATTCATGAAACAACCGCCCAATGGCTGACAACGGGTTACCTTCTCACGCTTGGGATTTTGGTACCTGTCTCTGGACTGATTCTGCAATGGTTCACGACGAGACAGCTGTTTGTCGTCTCACTGGTCTTCTCGATCATCGGGACCTTCATTGCAGCCATCGCCCCGAACTTCGGCTTCCTGATGGTGGCACGTGTCGTGCAGGCAATGGGTACCGCACTGATGCTTCCGTTGATGTTTAATACCATTCTCCTGATTGTCCCGCCACATAAGCGCGGTAAGATCATGGGGCTCATGGGACTCGTCATCATGTTTGCACCGGCGGTAGGTCCTACGCTGTCCGGCTTGATCCTTGAATCCCTGACGTGGCACTGGATCTTCTGGATTTCACTGCCATTCCTGTTGGTTGCACTGGTTTTCGGTATCTTCTTCATGCAAAATGTATCGACACCGACAAGACCAAAAATCGATATTTTATCCATCATCCTGTCCACGATCGGATTCGGTGGTGTTGTGTATGGCTTCAGTTCAGCTGGTGAAGGCGGAGGTTGGAGTGAACCTGTCGTCATCATTTCCATTGCCGCCGGAGTCATCGGGCTTATCGTCTTCTGTCTTAGACAGCGAACCATGGCTCAGCCGATGCTGAACCTGAAGACGTTCAAATACCCAATGTTCGTTGTCGGATTGCTGCTTGTTTTGATCTGCATGATGGTCATTCTGTCATCCATGATCCTGCTTCCACTATACTTGCAAACGTCACTTGCCATGACGACCTTTGCCGCTGGTCTTCTCTTATTGCCGGGTGGGATCATCAATGGATTGCTATCCCCGATCATGGGAAGCCTGTTCGACCGCTTCGGTCCTAAATGGCTAGTCATACCTGGCCTTGCCATCGTCATCGCATCACTTGCCGGTTTCTATACAGTGGACCTTGATACGTCTTCCTACTTCATTGTCGGAATGCACATCCTGCTTATGATCGGTGTATCCATGATCATGATGCCCGCCCAGACAAATGGGTTGAATCAACTGCCACCTGAGCTTTATCCTGATGGAACGGCCATCATGAACACTCTTCAACAAGTTGCCGGTGCCATCGGAACGGCTGTTGCAATCTCGATTCTTTCTTCTGGCGTGAAATCTTATTTGGAAGGCGGTGCGGATCTCTCGAATCCGTTAACCCCGCTTCTTGCATTCACATCAGGTGTACAAAATGCATTCCTGTTTGCCATTATCGCTGCGGTTGTCGGATTCATCGTCGGACTATTCGTCAAGCGGGTGAAAGTCGATCATCCTATGAGCTCTTCATAACGGAAAAGGTGCACAGACTTCATACTAAGTCGTGCACCTTTTTTATTTCATTTAACTCATCTTACCTTTTCCTTCAATTCTTCCAGATCTCCTTGTACCTTTGCCAATCTGATCGAAAGAACGATCATGTTGGCAAAGGCAACGAGTCCCGCTATGCTCATGCACAATGTGATGATGCCCAATGGGCCCATGCTTCCATCTCCTTTTCAATCAGGTTTACATCCCGCCAAGAAAGATGGAATAAATGCCCCATATCCCAACCAGGAAAGGGACCATCGACAGAACAATGATCCAAATACTACGGCGCCAAGCTCCTAACGCCATTATAATAAGTCCGATAATGAGCAGAATAAAAATGATGCTAAATGTCATCTTCTACCTCCTTGCAGATGGATAAGATGAAGGGAGTTTCATCATACTATACGGTAAGTACGATCATTCATAGGATTCAAGGAGTTGCTTTTATCATGGATACGATCATCCACAGACTGGATTTCGGAGCGACAGGGCTGTGGTTCCCCATCACCGTGAGCCTGCTTTTAGCAGTATGCATGCTGATTCAGCCGAAACGATGTCTCTCCTGGGTAGAACTTTATATCACATTCGGCGTCGTTGGATTAGCTGCCTGGCTTTCAGATGTGCTGGTCATGAGGGTCCTTGACTGGGTCGATCTAGGAGACGCCAAGATCACGGGCATCGGTGAGGTGCTTAGCTATACTCTCATTCCTGCTTCACTCGCCATTCTTTACCTGAACCTGACGACTCATGAAAAGCGTTGGAGAAATTCATTTTTATTCACACTGTTATCATTTCTCATACAGGCAGGCATGGAGTATTCCGGATATATGAAAGTGGTCTCTCCCCTCATCCTATACGTATCCCCGATCTTTTATCTGATCGTATACAGGTTCATCCTGCCCATTCACCTCCGGATCATCCGAAAGCAACACTAAACCAACGGGATCTGGTGTTTTTCAATGAGTTCCTTGAACGCAGGTCTTTCGTGACCATCACGACCGATGACATGGGAAGCCGTGACAAGGGAATTGAGGACCGCCTCCTCCGTTGCCTCCCCAACGGCTCTGAACGCAGCATCCATATCATCCTCATGAATCACCGGGATGGATAGAAACTTCCCGCTTTGAAGATGCGGAATGGTGGTGTGGGTGGAAAATCCGACCACCACCTCGCCGCTCCCCGTGGTGATGATGGATCCTGTACGGGACAAGCCGGTGATGGATCGTTTGATGATCCGGTGCAGTTGCCTTTCCGATACAGGAAGATCCGTTGCGACCACAATGATGATGGATCCTTTATCCCTTTCCTCACGTTCCTGAAGGATGGCCTTTTTCAACTTCTCCCCTACAGGATTCCCTCCTACCATAAGATCGCTTAATATCCCAAAGTTTGAGAGCACGAGTACGCCAAGGGTGTAGGTGCCGTGATCGAGGGGAATGATTCGAGAGGAAGTACCTATTCCACCTTTCAACGAATAGCAGAGCATGCCTCTTCCTGCTCCCACACTGCCTTCCTCTACTTGTTCTCCAGCTTTGTGTATGGCATCGAAAACATGTTCCTTCCGAACCACCTTGGCCCTGACATCATTCAGCAGCATATCATTGCATTCACAAACGACAGGATTCACCGTCCCTGTCGTTCTGCCAATCTCCGGATTGTTATCAAGCATGTAATCTATCAGTGCATCAGCGGCGACTCCGATGCTCAGTGTATTCGTCAGAATGATTGGCGTTTCAAGTGTGCCCAGTTCATTGATCTGGATCAACCCCATGCTTTTACCAAAGCCATTGATCACATGGGAAGAGGCTATGAGCTTGTCTTTAAAGAGAGATCCCTGATGGGGCAGGATGGCAGTGACACCGGTTTGATGTGGCCCATCATCAATGGTCGTATGTCCGACAGTCACTCCCTTTACATCGGAAATGGAGTTGTGCTTTCCCGTTCTCATTCTTCCTATTTTGACTCCGTAGTCCCTGATTCGTCTCGTCATGTCAATTTCCTCCTTGTGATTTATCCACCCAGTGTACCTCTTCCAAGCAGGAATGTTTTGACCATGGCGAAAAATTCACGTATGTAATAGTTGACCCTCACTAACCATGGCGTCGGGGCTGAGTACCCGGATGGCTCAAGTCCCACATCCCTGGCCAGCATTTTGGACCGTGCTAGATGGAAGTCATTGGTCACAATCAGGACCTTTCCCTCCGTCAGCCCTTCTTCTGCCAGCAACCGCCGGGAATACAGCATATTTTCAAATGTATTGGTGGATGATTCTTCGTATATGATCCGGCTCTCTTCGATCCCGTTTGCAACGAGATGCCGACCCATGGCCTCTGCCTCGGTGATGGATTCACCAGGCCCTTGACCTCCGGAAACTATCACAGGCAGGTCTTCCCGGACTTTCAGAATTTCTTCCGCTGTGTCCAGGCGGGATAAGAGAGTTTTCGAAGGTTCTTCTCCCTTTAAACCGGCACCAAGGATGAGCACTGCATCATAGTCTCCGGATAGATTCCCGGGTCCGTCATAGGCTTCCTTTAAGATGTATCCCTCTACCCCTGCAAACGTCACCAGAAAAATAAGATAGGCTCCACCTATCAAGCGGTAGTACCACGACCGTTTCCGTAAACGAAAAACAAACAATAGATAGATAATCAAAACATTCGCCAGTATGAACAGCAAGCCGAACGTCACACCGAAGGACAAGAACGCCACGAAAGCCCCAAGGAGGACCGGAATCAAGAAGCCTCTCTTATACTTGATTCCCGGCATCTTCATCCTTCTCTGCCGCTTTGACGCTTTTTCAATGTGTGATTGATATTATTCAAACTGATCAGAATCAGGGAGAGCATAATAAATGTCACCAGTTCCCCTGAAAAATAAGAATAGACCCCAACGATAAGCAGGATAAAGCCATACCATGTGTTACTCACGATTCATCACTCCCAAAAACACTTTTGATCCTATCCATTATTTCAAATTACTTACAATGTGACAATGCTTATTTAAAGAATGAAAACACAGAAAACACCTATTGTTATCGTGAATATTGCGATGCATCTTTTTGGTAGGAATACTGCAAACCCCTTGTGATTGAATATGGAAAGGCCTAGCCCCAAAAGATAGGAAGTCCATTCACATGAGATATTTTTGCTTGAAAGAAGAAGATGTGGAATAATAAAAGACGTCTTTTCAGCTCAGGAGTGATGAATCAAATATGAACGTAAAAAAACGAAACAACATGAAAAAATGGTTATTTTACATCGTTCTTGTTGCACTATGCGTATTATCCATCTATTTCGTCTACCATAATGAAGACTATTATGATCGATCCATTGCGGAAGTGACGGGCGTGAAAATAACCGGAACACGGGACGTCACCGACCCCAATGGGAACGAAGATCGACTGTATGAACAGGAAGTCTTTGCTACGGTGAAGAACGGTCCCGAGAAGGGAAGGAGTATTCTCCTATCCAATACGTATTCGAGGTCGAAGGCGTACGATCAAGAATACAAACCAGGCAATGACTTGTTTGTCTCGATCAACGAACAGACCGATGGGCAGGGTCAGTTAAGAGGTTCGATAGATGATGTTAAGCGTGATACATACCTCGTAATCATCGGATGGGTCTTCATTTTCCTGATGATACTTGTAGGGAAACGGCAAGGCTTATATTCTCTCGGAACCCTTTGCGTCAATGCAGTCATTCTTTCGTTCGCTCTTGATAGCTATCTGAATCATGACCGGATCGGATTGCTGGGAGTGTGCGGTCTGGCTGTGCTCCTGTTCACTTCCATCTCACTACTGTTGGTAAACGGCTTCAATCGCAAAACCTATGCAGCGGTCATTTCCACACTGGTTGCCACCTTTGTGACATTGTTGATCAGTTTCATCGTCATCAAAGCCACTGCAGCAAATGGTCTGAGATATGAGGAGATGCAGTTTCTGACCAGGCCGACCGAGACCGTGTTTATGGCTGGAATCCTTGTGGGCTGTCTAGGTGCCGTCATGGATGTGGCGATCACCCTATCTGCATCTATCTTCACCCTGTATGAAAAAAATCCTTCAATCAGTACAAAGGCTTTAAAGGAAGCGGGATTTGAAATCGGTCGGGACATCATGGGCACGATGACCAATATCATGTTCTTCGTTTATATCAGCGGTGCCATGCCCATGCTGATTCTCTACTTCAAGAATGCTTCCCCCCTTGGTTTCACCTTATCGATGAACCTCTCTTTGGAGCTTGCCCGTGCACTCACGGGAGGGATCGGTATCGTCCTGGCGATTCCCATCGGAATATTCATCTCCATCAATTTGGTTAATCGAAGGAGGGCCGTGTCATGACCGTTCAATTCATTCTGGCCGTCATTCTCTTCATACTCATGACTGTGATCGGAGGAAAAAAAGGGGCACGATCCTTTGTCGCGCTCTTCCTCAATTTCACTGTGCTCATCCTCTCGATCATCATCATGAATAACCCGGGGGCCAATCCCGTCGTAGTCACTCTCTTCGCCTCTGCATTGATCAGTTCCATCACGCTATTCTACATCAGCCGTTTTAGCACCAAGACGATAACGGCCTTCCTTGCCACCATTGTGACCACCTGCATCCTTCTCGTCGTCATCCTCCTATTTACCGATCAGGCGATGATTCAGGGGTTCGGAGAAGAAGAAATCGAAGAGCTTGCACCTTATTCTCTTTATGTAGGGGTGGACTTTGTCAAGATTGGTGCAGCCATGATCCTTATGAGCACCATTGGCGCCATCATCGATTTGACCATTGCAATAGCCTCGCCCATGCAGGAAATCAACTATCATAATCCGGATATTGATCGCCATTCTCTTTTTGCAGCAGGAATGAGTATCGGACGGGATATTCTCGGTACAAGCGCGAATACGCTCTTCTTTGCCTTCTTCGGAGGATACATGGGGCTGTTGATCTGGTTTAAGGATCTGAAGTACTCACTAGGGGATATCGTTAATTCCAAAGTGTTCAGCTCTGAAATGATCTTCATCGGCTCCTCTGCCATCGGTATGGCCCTTGCCATTCCCATCACAGCTGGCTTCACGGCTTACTTCCTTGATAAAAAGAAACAGGGCAGGAATAGAACCCTTTGATTGAAGGAGTGTTCCCAACGCATCATCTCCATAAAAAAAAAGCCCCGTATATGCACGGGGCTTTGCTATGTGTTTGAGCAAGATGTACTACCAGTATTCCCTATATAATTTGATTTAATCATACTATAGTTTGATTTTAATGCCATTTTATGACGAGTGGACATCATGCTTGATCTCTAGGATATCCAAAGCTTCTTTGACGGTTCCTGTGACTGGGAGGCTGGAAAGATCGATATCCAGGTTCAAAGCTTCAAGCACGAGCTCAGGGCGAAGTCCCGTTATAAACGTTTCGACCCCAAGTAGGCCCAATACATGATGAACTTTAAACAGCGTGTCGATCACAAGATCATCTACAGAATACATACCTGAGAAGTCGATGATCAGGTGCGTAATCTGCTGATTCCGGACTTTAACCGGAATTAAATCCAACAGGGCTACGGCTTTATCATGATCGACCTTTCCGGTCAACGGAAGGATGGCGATATCATCAAGTAGGGGAACGATGGTCGCAGATAATTCGTTGATTTCCTTGATTAACTCATTCTGCCTTAGGCTTGCTTCGCGTCTCCATCCGATATCGCGTATGTATGACTGGATCGCTTGTTTACCTGCGACGGTGACAGGATGGCAATAAAGCTCGGCTTCGACTGATGTGCCGTCCATACGATAGAGAAGTTCTACGATCACATCAGCCGGTTTGATATAGGCAGACTGTATCCGTTCTTTGATTGCCTCTCTCGATGAATCCTGGAAAATATCCAGGGGACTGAGACCGATGACTTCTTCCTTCGTTGTCCTGAAGAACGATTCTGCTGCACGATTGATATACAGGATTTGATAATCTGTATGGATGATGACAGGCTCGAGTGAATATTCGATGACCTCTCGATAGTCTATAGTAGATATGGCTTCACTCACGTTCCTCACTCCTTCTCCTCAACGATACAGGTTATCGTAAGACCACGCAAGGAAGTTCCCTCGGTTTCTCATCTTTTAATGAAGGTACTTGCTATGAAACGCGTTTCATATCGTAGTATAGATGATGGGAGGCATGAACATGTCTCCCAAGGCTCATATGAAAAGCGTGACCCTCTCTAGGGGCGTGATTGACAATATGAGCTTTCTTGTGCTTTTATGGGTTGCGAATTAATTTGTTTGAATATTATGTAAAATTATTGTATAATAGAAAAAAGGTCAAGGAGCTGATAGTCATGAAGAGGCATTTATTGAACTCACCGCAGTCTGATGAAAGCAGTATCCACTCTTTACTAGCTGAAATGATCCTGGACGAGGCTCTGCTGAATTTCCGTAAAGAGAAGATTGAACAGGAAATTGACCGTGCGCTATGTGAGAAAAACAAAGACGATTTTCTAAGATTGTGTAAAGAATTAAACGATCTCCATCGACAATATGGATATGCAATGTAGTATTTTCTAAACCATTCGTGATTGCTCTTTCTATAAATAAACGGAAAACCTCCCTGTAAATAGGGAGGTTTTCCGTTTATTTTATCTAATTGGTCATCCTCTTCCGGCTTGGAAGGAAGGATATTTCGTCATTCCACCGTCAACGAATAGTGTCACACCTGTAACATAGCTTGCCTGCTCTGAAGCGAGGAAGGCAGCTACGGATGAGACTTCTTCCGGTTTACCGATATACCCCATCGGGATCATGCTTTCAACGTCTGCACGCTGTTCAGGGTCGTTGAATTTCTCTGCATTGATTGGTGTATCCATGGCACCTGGTCCGATGTTGTTTACACGGATGCCTTTTGGAGCATATTCCAAGGCAAGTGTTTCAGTCATCAGCTTCATGCCGCCTTTACTTGCAGCATAGTGAACGAATAACGGCCATGGGATCATTTCATGAACCGAAGACATATTGATGACATTTCCCTTGATGTCGTTTTCAACCCAGTACTTGATGGCTTCTCGGCTGCCAAGGAATGCTCCGGTCAGGTTAGTATCGATGACCGCCTGCCAGTTATCCAATGATAGCTCGTGTGATGGCACTGGATTTTCGAAGCCCGCGTTATTGATCATGATATCCAGTGTACCAAATTCTTTGACGGCTGTTTGGACAAGGTTGATCACGTCCGCTTCTTTTGAGACATCACCATGAACGATGATGGCTTGGCCCCCCGCTTCTTCCACTTCTTTTTTAACTTCAAGGGCTTCTTCTTCCTTACTGCGGTAGTTGATCACAACTTTTGATTGCTCTTGTCCAAAACGAACGGCCATCGCACGACCCAACCCTTTGGATGCACCTGTAATAACGACAACTTTATCTTTTAAATCTTGATACATACTATTTCCCTCCTGTTGTTGGTTTCCTCTTTGATTGTTATTTACCAAAAGAACGTTCTTTAGTCACCTTAATGAACGCTTCATCTCCTGCACGATTGCGTGCCTCAAGGGATTGAACGGCATCTTGTCCAGCAGCGTAGCGTAACCGGTCCGTGCCATCGGTGGCTGCTTCAAAAACAACCTCCGCAATGGTGAGAGGTTCACTCGATTCGATATTGGAAACGAACCGCTCCTGGAAGGTTTCCATTCCAGGGTCATAATCCCTTATGGTCTTTGATGAGGTTTTCTCCAATGATCGACCATCAAAATCAGTGGCCACTCCCCCTGGTTCAATAAGTTTTGTCTTGATACCGAGCTGGCTCAATTCAAAATACAGGGATTCGGTAAAGCCTTCTATCGCCCACTTGGTGGAATGATACAAACTTAAATAGGGGAATGCAACTCTTCCGCCCAGGGAAGAAACATTGATGAACATCCCGTCTCTATTCTTCCTGAAATGTGGAAGAAACGCTTTTGTGACTTCAAAGAGCCCGAACACATTGACCTCGAATTGCCTCCTAATCTGAGAATCCTCGGCAAGTTCGAACGGGCCCATCAGTCCGAACCCTGCATTATTCAGTACTGCGTCCACTTTTGGATAGTCGGATAGAATTTGATCTCTGGCTGCCTCGATGCTGCCAGGATCCGTTACATCCAGCCGGTATAAGTGTATATTCCCGTTTTTCCTAAGTTCAATCTCTTTTTCCGGAGTTCGCATGGTGGCCGCCACATTCCAGCCATTTTCAGCAAAGTGGAGGGCAGTCGCCTTTCCGATTCCTGATGAAGCACCGGTTATTACAATGGTTTTGGCTGTCATAAGATCACCTCATTTTTATTTCCAGAAGGTTACATCATTAACAGGCAAGCGGTAAGAAGGATACCCTTCATCAGCTGCTTTACCCATTGAAATGAGCATGATCGGCACGTAGCGATCTTTATCGAGTCCGAATTCTTCAGCGATGATCTCTTTTTCATATCCACCGATCGGATTTGTGTCGTATCCGTGAGCGCGTGCCACGAGCATCAGCTGCATGGAGACAAGTCCAGCATCGATCAGTACTACATCGCGTAAATCATTCTCAAGTTGGTTATCATAATGAGCTTTGATTTTCCCAAGCTGCATATCTTTGATTTCCTGAGGCATATATCCGAGCTCCACCGCTTTGTCATAAATGACATCGGCGTTCTCGATATTTTTCATATCACCGAAGACAGCGACCACGGCTGCCGAAGTGTCTACTTGTTCTTTGTTGAATCGTGCCATACGAGACAGCTTTTCTTTTCCTTCCGGAGTATCGACTACCATGAATCTCCATGGCTGCATGTTAACAGAAGAAGGTGCACGAGTAGCTTCCGTAAGGATCTGCTCCATTTCTTCACGACTGATCTTCACTTCCGGGTCATACCTCTTGATGGAGCGGCGGTTTAAAACAATATCGTTGAAATCATTTGGTTTCATGTGTGATGTTCCTTTCTTGGTTGAGAGTAAATTCCACAATTGATTGATGGGTCAATAATTGATACATCAAACACTATAAAACATTTAAGCATTCAATGCAAGGGAAGAGCTCAAATGAAAATATTCCCCTGATTTCAAGGATATTTCATATCATTCCCCTTCAATCGTTGATACGTCAATTAATATAAACCATCATGGATTGCATTTCAAGTGATGTGTTTCACAAACATTTCAAAGGTGCTTTTAGTATTCCCCTGTCATTGATTCATATCAAACCACACAAACATTCTTTCTTAGATGGTAAAATAGGGAACTGAACACTAGGAAAAGGAGCCCTGAATCATGAAAAAGATCATAATTGGAGGATCTGCCTCCTTAGTAGGCATTGGCATCGCAGTCGGTACCTACCTGTTCGAAACAGCTCCCTCTCCCCGCTTGCCATCAAAAATGGAAACGCCTCAGCAGCAGAAATCGCTTCCAGAAAACGGCGATACACTTCAACCGATTGGATCAAATGGTCCTATTGGTTACGCCCTATCCGGTGAGCTCCAAATCACCTATGATGACGGAGAGCATTGGTCCCGCGTACCTATCGGAATTGAAACCCTTTTTGCCGGGGAATACAATGGACAGGAGAACGAGCTGATCGAACACAGCTTTTTCCTATCTGATGATCGCGCTGCCTTTCTGTATGTAGAAGGAGCGGACGATCAACGTGTAAAGCTGCTTTATTCCCTTGACCAGGGAGATACATGGAAAGATGCAGATATAGGCAGGATGACAGCTCCCCGCTCCAGGAAAGTGGATTTCCTCAATGAAAATGACGGCTATGTAGTGTATACCGGCGAGAGGACCATGTCCTCAGAAGCAACGAAGGTATTTATGACGCATGACAGTGGAGAAACATGGACGGAGGTGTCTCACCCGGATCACTATCGCCTGCTGTACGACGGGAATTTCATTGACGAGAATACCGGTTTTTTATCTTATGGGATCCTAAATCCAGAAGAACCCGACCTTTATGTCACCCAAGATGGGGGACAATCCTGGGTATCAGCGAGTATTGAGATACCTGATGAGTACGATCTCATCTTTACCACTGCTGAAACTCCCTATGTAGAAGGGACTGACTTGGTTCTGTTGGTAAATCAGGGATCTAGCGGCGATTACAAAGGGGGGAAAGTGAAAGGAAAATTCATATCTAAGGATAATGGTCTCTCTTGGTCTTTCCAAAACGAGGTGGATGCAGATGAATAAAGGTAAGCTGGTTATGGGATGGTGTTGTTTTGCCTTTTCGGTTATTCTCTTCCTATTCCAAGGACTTTACCTGATCCTCCGCTTAAGATGGGGGGTTGAATATGCAGACGAACGACTCTTCTATCTCCTCACCACTTTTATCGTGGTCTATGCCACTGTGGCCCTTCTTCTCCTGATGGATTTGAAAAGAAATGGAAAGGCGTTTCTTTTGGGGATTGCGACCATATTCATCCTTTTGCAAGGGGTCCTTTTATTCCGTCACATGAAGGATGTCAGGGAATTTGTTTCCCACTCACCGGACTGGAAGACATACTTGGTGTTGAAACAAGATCGTCTTACGGGTAAGACCGTCTATTACAGACCCTATTATGGCCCATTTGTCCAAGGGAAGGAAACGCTCCCTTTTTCAATGAAAGGAGATGCAAAGATAAAATGGATTCAAGATGATATTGTCGCAGCAACCTACCATTCAGAAGATGGTTCCATTCATCAATTCATCGGCACTTACGGAGATCGCGGTCAAGGGTCCTCCTACACGAATGTGGCATTATCCTTTCCCGGAACATGGAAAGGGGGAGATCTTACCCTTACAAGCACGACTGATGGTCTTATCCTCCAGCGTGATCATGAAGTTGAACGCTATACATGGGAGAATATCGTGCAGTTCGGTACCCTGGCAGTCGTATTGACTGAGAATGACGAAGCGCAGTGGACGATCGCCCTCGGTGAGGATTTCATCAGCCACGAGAATGACCCTGACCCCCCTGCCGGCTCCATCTACCTGTACGAGGCAACGGATGAGAATAATGAACCGGTTCCCCTCACTTTATCTTTTCCTTGATCCGTTGCATATGAATGGATGATTTTTTATTTGGAAAAGCTAATTAGCCATAGCTCTTTTCCTAACCCCATAAAGGTGAAGTTTCCTTTCACCTTTATGGGGTGTTTATCTCTGCAGTATGAGGAATGTTCATTCTTTCATAGTTACCGCTTTCTTTCCGGGACAGGCTGGCTTATAATGTTAATTAAGAATCATTCTAATTTTCATACTTTTCACAAAGTATGGTCTTCACCCCTACTTCAACCCCTTATTTTGAAAGGAGAATGGTCGATGGATCACAATCAAAAACCTGATCAAAAAGAACATAGCGCAGCGGGGCAATGTCCCGTCACCCACCACAAGGATAGTGCCATAACGACGTCAAGGTCACCACGAGGAACGACGAATAAGGACTGGTGGCCCAATCAGCTTAATCTGAATGTCCTTCGTCAGCACGATCGGAAGTCGAACCCTTATGGAGAAGATTTCGATTATCGGCAGGAATTTGCCAAGCTCGACTACGCAGCATTGAAGAAGGACCTCCACTCCCTCATGACTGACAGCCAGGACTGGTGGCCTGCCGACTACGGACACTATGGTCCCTTCTTCATCCGCATGTCCTGGCACGCGGCAGGTACATACCGGACATCGGATGGACGAGGCGGCGGTGCATCGGGTTCTCAGCGATTCGCCCCGCTGAACAGCTGGCCGGATAATGTGAACCTCGACAAGGCACGCAGGTTACTTTGGCCGATCAAGCGCAAATACGGGAACAAAATCTCTTGGGCGGATCTTCTCGTCCTGACGGGTAATGTGGCATTAGAATCCATGGGGTTGAAGACGTTCGGTTTTGCAGGTGGCCGGGAAGACATTTGGCATGCAGAGGAAGATGTATATTGGGGCACGGAGAAAGAGTGGCTCGCAGACAACCGCTACTCAGGAGATCGTGAACTGGAAGATCCCCTTGCAGCCGTTCAGATGGGACTCATCTATGTCAATCCTGAAGGACCGAACGGGAAGCCTGATCCAAAAGGCAGTGCCCGGGATATCAGGGATACCTTCGGCAGGATGGCCATGAACGATGAAGAGACGGTTGCACTCGTCGCTGGCGGGCATACATTCGGTAAAGCCCACGGTGCAGGAGATCCTTCCCTTGTAGGCGATGATCCTGAGGCTTCCACACTGGAGAACCAGGGGCTTGGTTGGATCAGCAGCTACGGAAGCGGCAAGGGCCGTGATACGATTTCAAGCGGAGTCGACGGTGCCTGGACGACCCATCCGACAACGTGGGATAACGGGTATTTCGACCTTTTATTCGGCTATGAGTGGGAGCTTACCAAAAGTGCTGCAGGCGCCTATCAATGGACGCCTGTTGATATGGGCGAAGAACATATGGCACCCGATGCCGAAAATCCATCGATCAAAGTGAAGACCATGATGACGACTGCGGACATGGCACTCAGGGAAGATCCCGCCTATGAAAAAATCTCCCGAAGGTTCCATTCCAACCCGGACGAGTTTGCTGACGCTTTTGCCAGGGCCTGGTTCAAGCTCCTTCACAGGGATATGGGTCCCAAAGTCAGATATCTTGGTCCTGAAGTTCCGAGTGAGGAGCTAATCTGGCAAGACCCAGTACCTGCAGTGGATTATGAACTCTCCGATTCAGAGATTGAAGAGCTGAAATCAAAGATTCTGGCTTCAGGATTGAGCACTAGCGAACTGGTCAAGACGGCCTGGGCTTCTGCATCCACCTTCAGGGGTTCGGATATGCGCGGCGGAGCCAACGGTGCACGCATTCGCCTCTCCCCTCAAAAAGACTGGGAAGTGAATGAACCTGACCTTCTCCAAAATGTGTTGAACGTGTATGAAGACATCCAAAGCACATTCCATAAAAAGGTGAGCATCGCCGACCTGATTGTCCTTGGTGGTACCGCTGCAGTAGAAAAAGCAGCCAAAGACGGAGGCTTCGACGTACAGATCCCGTTCTCCCCTGGACGTGGTGATGCAACCCCTGAACAAACCGATGAAGAGAGCTTCGACGTCCTGGAGCCGGTTTCGGACGGTTTCCGTAACTATCAAAAGCAGGAATACTCCATCTCTCCAGAAGAAATGCTCGTTGACAAAGCGCAGCTGCTTGGATTGAGTGCCCCTGAAATGACTGTGTTGATCGGAGGAATGCGCTCGCTAGGAGCAAATTATGGGTCAAGCAAGAGTGGCCTTTTCACTAAGCAGCCTGGACGCCTGTCGCCGGACTTCTTCGTCAACCTCCTCGATATGGGAGTGGAATGGAAACGTGTTGCTTTCAATGAATATGAAGGGCGAGACCGTCATACAGGTGAGATCGTATGGACTGCTTCTCGATTCGATCTCGTATTTGGATCCAATTCGGAACTGCGTGCCATCGCCGAAGTGTATGCGCAAGACGATACGAAAGAAAAATTCGTTCGTGATTTTGTCTCGGCTTGGGTCAAAGTCATGAATGCAGACCGGTTTGATCTAAAATGATCGACATCCTGCCTCTCGGGGCGGGATTTTTCTTTGATCACATTCAAAAAGGAGCTGAACAACCATTAAAATAGAATATGAATGGATCGGCACTGGGAAAGATCACCTCGTGATCGAGACGGGAATCGGATGTCCTTACTATGAGTGGCGTTCTTTATGTGAACATCTTGCCAGCGACTACCGCATTCTGTTGTATCACCGCCAAGGATACGGCAAAAGCCCTGAATCAATACGACCCAGGGATACCACATCCATTTCAGTGGAGCTGCACGAGCTTCTTCTATCATTGGAGGTCAACGTCCCATTTACCCTTTTGGGCCATTCCTACGGTGGTTTATGTGCCCAGCATTTCACTCGCTTGTTCCCTCACCTGGTAAAACATCTCATATTGGTCGATTCCACATCCAAGAACTTCATGACACTTTATGAATTGGGAACACCCGTGTTGAATTCGTATATTGCCCTTGAACAAATGATTGAAGCAAACAAGGTCCGCAGTACCAAAACTCAAGCTGAGCTCACAAACGAGATCCCATCTGATTCTGTTGAAGAGATGAAAGCTTTCTTGACCTCTCCCCTCCTGTATCAGACTGTCGCAGATGAATTTTCCCTTTGGGAACATAGCAGTGAGACCATGAAGAAGTCCGGACCTTTTCCTGATCTACCCCTCACCATTATCGCCCGCGCCCCCGAAGTATCGGCCCTGCCTTTTATCAAGCATGGCATCCCTGCGGAGGAAGCTTACCGGTATGAGCAACGATGGCATGAACTTCAGCAGGAATTAAGTCGATTATCGAAAAAGGGCGAGATGGTGATTGCCAAGGGCAGTGATCATGAAATCCACTTGGACAGACCCGATCAAGTGATTGAATGCCTTCTGAAAAGCAAAAAAAGTGGTGCATGGACATGAAGTCCTGCACCACTTTTCATTCTTATTCCTTACCGAATACCTTGACCACACTCAGCCATACTAAGAAAAACGATTGAAAGCAGATGATTTCATGAGAAAGTGGCTAGTGATGGTGTCAATGATGATCTTGATCATGCTTCCGGCTCCGGCAGATGCCCAGCAGGTTGAGCGAAGCATGGTCGAACCGAAGGGAGAAGTCATCTGGGAAGTCCCCATGCCTTTCAAAAAAGTGGCGATCACGTTCGATGATGGACCCCACCCTGTTTATACTCCGCAGATCCTCCAGATTCTGAAATACTATGATGCAAAAGCAACATTTTTCCTCACAGGCGAGCGGATCGAACGGTTTCCTGACCTCGTAAAAAGGGAAGTGAAAGAGGGACACGAAATCGGAAATCATTCTTTTACGCATCCGAACTTCAGCTCGCTTTCCCTGAGGGATATTGAAAAAGAAATATCCACTACGGAAGAACTTCTACTACAGTTCCAGCCGGGGACCAGGCCAAAATTGTTCAGGCCGCCTGGAGGCGAACTTTCCATGCCTGTGCTCGGTTTGATGAAAGAAATGGATTTAATGCCCATCCTCTGGTCATGGCATCAGGATCCGAAAGATTGGGCAGGACGTTCAAGCGAAGCCATTTCAGCCCATGTTCTCGAGAATATCCACAACGGAGACATCATCCTCCTCCATGATTCCGGTGGGAATCGGAAGGAAACCGTTAAAGCGCTGGAAACGATTTTATCTGCTTTGACTGAAAAAGGGTATCAGTTTGTCACCGTACAGGAGCTGATGGAGACGGATCCGGTATTCGGTTTTTGAGATTGGCACCTCTCTCAAGGAGATGCCATAAAGCGTTCTGAAGGTACCCAACCCTCGTCCTTAACTGTAAAGATCAATGCAGACTGTTCACACACAAAAAGCATTCAAAACCACGCTTAGACAATGTCAAAGCGTGGATTTTGAATGCTGATAAAAATCCGCTGACTGGCTTTTCACCTCATGCTTTGATTGAATTCATTAGCCCGAAGAAGTGTTCAGGTTTCTGGGTCTTATTTAGTTGATACCATGACTGTAATGTAGCCGGTGCAAATACATCTGCTTTTTCCAGAACCTCCCTCGCAAATTCCAGGGGAGCTACACCTGAAGCAGTAACCAGATTACCATCGGATACGACAGGCCCCATCTCATAATGCCTTTCTCCATGATAATTCGGACAGACCATTTTCATATAGTCTGCGTCATTGCCTGTGTGCTTTCTGGAATCCAGGTATCCCATATTAGCAAGAGCTTCAGTGGCACCACAAATTGCCGCAACAATCGTTCCCAGCTCTAGAGCTTCGCCGATTTTTTTCAGTATTGGCTGATGAATGGCTTCTCCCCAAGTAGTCCCTCCAGGTAAAATGAACAAGTCCTCTCTCTCAACCATGCACTCATTCAGAGAAAGATCGGGTATGATGCACAGCCCTCCCATCGTCGTAATCATTTCTTTCGTTGCTCCTACTGTCACTACTTTTAAAGGTCCAGTATCTTTTTTGAAGTATCGGCCCGTGTTTAGTTCGGCAATCAGATATCCATATTCCCAGTCTGACATTGTGTTGAATACATAAAGATAAACGCTTGTCTGCATTCCATAGCACTCCCATCACCATTGATATAGCCTATTATAAAGGTACATCCCTGACAGCTACTGTCAGGGATGTCATCATTCTTGATGAAATGTTATTAATTCAGACAAGACCTCAACAAGTCTTTTTTTCAGACTTACAGGCTCAACAACTTGAATCGATTTTCCGTACGGTAATAGCACATTGGGGATATATGCATGTACGATGTCTTTTTCAAGAAGGAACACGGCTTGATTTGATTCCCTTTCCTGTACATAATGTCCTAAAAACCAATGTCGGCACACATCATTCAGCGTATTTTCATTCCCACTGATAACCATGCGAGTGATCCGTTCCTTTTCTTTTATCGTCGGAAGGAGATTCTTCATGAAAAAGTCACGTGCTGAAAAATCCTCTGGTCTGCAAAAAGTCTTTTCGGTTAACCAAACACGTTCAATACGATCGACTCGAAAACTGCGGAGGTCACTTCTATGATGACAAAATCCGATCACATACCATTTATTGTTCCAATAGAGCATTTTGTATGGGTCGACCACTCTTTCATGTTTTTGTTGTTCACTACTTTTGTGATAAATCATTTTTACTGAGTACCCATCAGCTACGGCATGCTCCAACTCTTTCAAAAACGGTTCCAATGAGTGCGGGCGTAATGGACTTATGACTTCAAGACTGGTCAAATGATGGTTTACCATTCTTTCCTGCTCTTGATTTGAGTATTTACTTAGTTTTGAAATGGCCCTGTTCAGTGGTTCACCACCATAATATCCCGCTTCCTCTGCAAAGACAGCAGCATGAAACAGTGACGTTTGCTCTTCAACATCAAAAAAGAGCGGAGCCTCGATAAAATGGTTCAATAAGGTATATCCACCGTTAGGTCCTGGTTCTGAAATAATAGGTACACCACTTGTTGAAATGGTATCGATATAACGATACACCGTCCTAATATTCATCTCCAACTTTTCTGAAATTTGTTTCGCCGTCACTTTTTCACCTGAACGGAGCATCCATAGAATCGCTAACATACTATCAATTTTGGACATGTCATCCACCTTTGTTAAGATACTCTTCTCATGTTTTGTAGACTTCTCACAGTTGATTCGTATTGATCAATGATCCTTGAGTAGCCCTTCCAGCACATAATGGCTTTCAAGTGCCTGCTCTCCTCCAATACAAGGAGGCGTGTCCCCCATCACACTCTGAATGAAATGCATGACGGCATCTTCGAACCCCCGCTGCTTGAGGATGGTATCCCAGGAAGAAGGCTTGGTGACCATCCTTCTCCCTCCTTCTTCGACCTCGAGGACATTCATATCTGATACGGTCAAGATGCGTCCATCCGATATGATCTCCAACGTCTCACGCTGCGTTCCCGCCCTCCGATGCATCCCGGTAGAGCACTGCGTACCAAGTGAAGATTGAAAGGTGTGCTTTGCATGAACCAATTCATTGGATTCATTGATCACCATTGCTCCACCACTTACTATCATATTGCCATCGTCATTCAGCCAGCGGATCGTATCGACCAGATGAAGATAATCGTCGAGCATGGTGAATTCAAATGATGCTGGACCGATATCATCCATGCGGTGCTTATCGAATCTCACCCAGGCAGGAGTTCCAGCCATGGCCTTCGCCTGGACGTATAGGGGAGCGAATCTTCTATTGAATCCGACCATCAGTTTCCTTCCTGACTTCACACACTCGTCTACCAGCCGCTCCGATTGCTCGATTGTGGCCGCCAAGGGCTTGTCCACATACACGTCCAGCCCTTTTTGCATGAGTGCTGACACCACTTCATAGTGTGAATCCGTCGAACTATGTACGAATGCCGCATCGCATTCCTCAGCTAGATGATCAACATGATTGAAAGCTTGGAGACGGTATTCACTGCTGATCCGATTACGCTTCTTTCGGTCGGGTGTATAGATACCGGCCAACACCCACCCGGTTTCCTTGGATAGTAGAGGAAGATACGCTTTCTGGGCAATCCCCCCGAGACCCACCATCCCGATTTTCAATCGTCGCATGGAAACTCACTCCATTCATCGTTTATATGGTAAATTATTGCATGTTCCATCGGCCTCATGGTGGCCATATAGTAATCTTCTGCCGGCCAATAGCGGTTTTGGTATGCCTTAAGGATTTCACTCTCATTCCCTAAATACCCGTCACGACTGATCACTCGGCGCTTTCTGATGGGAAATGGACAGTCCACAAAAATGACCGCATCGAAATACCCGATCCATTCGGGCCGTTGAAGGAAAACGCCTTCGACCAGCACCACTGCATCTTCCTGTACATCCAACTGTTTTTGGATGATCCTATCCGTATGTTTATCGTAAAACGGAACGTGGAAAAGAAGATGTGGTGATGTGAGAAAATCAAATAAGGTACTCTTTAGGCCAATGACATCCCATTGTAGCTCATAATACTCCCGCCACTGAGGCATGCCGGTACCATAACGGTTGCTTGACGGCATGATATGATCATCAAGATGGATGAGGACCGTCTGTCGTGAACCGTCAAGCAGGTCACGTTGAATGCATTGTGCCAAAGTGGTTTTCCCAGATCCACCCAATCCATCGATTCCGATAATCGTACGGTCATGGGAGTGTCGCTTCATCAACGATTGAATCCACTCATTGAGCATGATGCGTTCCCCTTTCAATCTCTATCATTTTATAACAGATGACAATCAATCTGGAAAAAATCTTTTCATTCACTGCAATCAGCAGGAAGTTCGGTTACAATGATAGAGAACATTCATTATCTTTGAATAGTATTTACGTTTCCTATATATTGAGTAGAAACAGGTTTAATTTACAAGATTACGGGAGGAATTAGTATGTCAATCAAACCGAAAACCATCTTTTTGGATATGGATGGGACCATTTTGAGTTCACAAAATAAAGTGAGTGTCCAGACGAAGGAAACCATTGATGCGTTAAGGGCTCAAGGGATTTTTGTGTTCATCGCTACAGGAAGAGCCTACGATGAGATTGAAGCCATGCTGCCGGAAGGATTCAAAGTAGACGGTTTCATCACATCCAACGGAATGGCCGGCTATGTGGACGATAAACCGGTATTCGAGCATTCCCTATCACTCGATCTTGTGGAACATGTTATTGCGCAAGCAAGGAAGCATGAGATCTATTATGAGGTGTTCCCATATGGTGCCCCCCGTATTACATTGAAGCAGGATCAGGCGTATGTACTCAAGGAAGTAGCGGATCCGAAACCGGATGGAGTAGAGGAAAATGAATGGCTATCGCGCAAGAAAGCCGTCAATGAAGAGATATCCTTCAATGACCATCTGCAAGGGAAGGGATTCTCCAAATTTTATTTCTTTGCACGTACGCAGGAAAAGATTCAAAAATGGGGAGATGTCCTAAACGAAATGAAAAAGGACACAGACTTCACCCTTTCGAAGTCATCCAATCACAACCTTGAACTGATGGTGGCGGAGGTCAATAAGGCATCTGGAATCAGTGAAATGCTCGAACATTTCGGATTGAAAAACGAAGACACCCTTGCCATCGGTGACAGCGACAATGATCTTCAGATGTTTGACTTTGTGACCCATTCCGTTGCCATGCATAATGCCAAAGATCATATCAAGGATGTTGTAGATGAGGTCACGACTCTAACCTGTGATGAAAATGGAGTCAGTGATTATCTGGCAAGATTCGTAGAAAAGACCGTCACACATCCATAATGCATAAAAAGATCAGAGACTTTCTCTGATCTTTTATTGTTCCCCGATAATCTTCATCATGTCTTCTCTGGAAAATCCAAGGCTGTCTCCCGCTTTGATCATGGATTCCCTCGATTCTCTACGTTCTCTATCTGCAACATACCCAAAATACTGAGCCTGCGTTTCAAGGAAGGAAATGTCGGGATCTTCCACCAGATGATGCACAGTGTCCATTTCGAATTTGATTGAATGGTAAGAATCCCTTATGGAGCTCAGTGCATGCTGCAGTTGATCTTTCACATCGACCGGGAGATTCTCAGGTGCATCAAGTTCCCACATGGCTGATATCCCTTCGCTTGCCGCCGCACCTGCACCGGATGCCGCATCGTTGGCATCCTCCGTCCCCTCCACCATCCGATATTCTTCAACAGCCTTGACAACCTCACGATCCAGAGAGGCATAGGATCGTGCGAATTCCAGGAAGGAATCCTTCTTCTCTCCGTTTTGATGAATGGTCATCAGGGTTAACGGTAGGATGGTTAGAAGTAAAAGGCTCCCAACAAACAGAAGCCTGAATCGTTGGCCATTCATTTGATCACCCTTTCGCTTTCCTCCACATCATCCACGAGCATTTGATCCTGAACTGGTCATGAATGATGGATCGTACCTCACTTGATTAAGATATCCTCATCTCTTAACATGATATGAAACTACAGGTCAAAACGATGCTTTATCATTTCAGCCGTCTCTCCTGCACTCAACGCGGAGTTATCAATGCGTACATAATTGTCCCCGCTCAGTTCTCCTTCAAAGGAATTCAATCGATAGGCAGTCATGGAATCCAACAGGTCAGTTTCTGACCAATCAACATCCCTCTTCGATGGTTTGTGATTGAGCCTGTTTTCACTTTTATTCCGTTTCAATCGTTCTTGGACCCCTGCTTCCAGCTCCACATAGAATACGGAGCATCCCCGAGATTGGAACATTTTGGTGATGCTCTCTATGTAGTCCCAATCTTCCTTCATATCAAATGCCCACACGAATGTAAAAATCAATCCATCCAAATCACTTTTGGAGATGGCGTCAAAAAGCTCATGCCGGAATAATTTGACAAGCCGCTTTCCTTCCGAACTTCCATAATCAAAGAAATTTCCTACAAGATCAATGGTCATATGATTATGGAACAACTTCAAATCAGTGATCTTTGCTAGTTCCTGCCCGACTGTCATCTTACCGACTGCCTGGGGGCCTACGATGATTACAAGTTTCATGGATTTCTGATTCTCCTTCTTTACATCCAGACTTTTCTGTTAACTTTACCACAAAACGCTTCAAAAAAAGCGGATTTGATAAAAAAAGCCGCCCCTTATATAAGGAGCGACACAACCTTATTCAGCTTTTTTCACTTCTAAGATCTCGAGGATTTGATTTTTCAGGATTTCCGCCTTCGGCCCGTAGATTGCCTGCACACCGTTCCCCACTTCTAATACCCCCTTCGCTCCCTCTCCTTTCAATGCTTCATGATTTACTTTTCCTTTATCCACGACGCCGACACGTAATCTGGTTATACAAGCATCCAGGTGGCGAATGTTTTCTTTTCCACCAAGTGCCTCAAGCACATTCACAGCCTGATCAGTATTACCTCCGCTTTTTCTCTTTTTATATTCATCTTTGGTCACTAACTGATTGGATCTTTCTCCACCCCGTCCGGGTGTCTGGAGATTCCATTTGTTGATGGCAAACCGAAAGACACTATAATACACAATGAACATGCACGCCCCTATTAATGGTACATACCACCAAGGTTCTCCGACACCAGGCAAGATCCCGAATAGAGTAAAATCAATAAATCCAGATCCGCCTGCATATCCAATATTCACATCCAACAAATACATTAGCATAAACGAGAGTCCAGCCATCAGACAGTGAAAAATGTACAGGATCGGTGCAGCGAATAGGAACGTGAACTCAAGGGGTTCCGTAATCCCTGTTAAGAAAGCAGTCAACGCAGCAGTAAGAAGCAACCCACCGACCGCTTTCTTGTTTTGTGGTTTCGCACAGTGATACATTGCAAGGGCGATTGCAGGAAGTCCGAATAAAACAAACGGAAACTTACCAGCCATGAAACGCCCCGCCGTAATTTCAACTGATCCATCCATCTGCCGATCAGCAAGCTGAGCCATGTACATCGCGGTATCTCCTGAAACCGTCTGTCCGGCAAGCGTCATATAAGTCCCTCCGACCTCTGAAAATCTGATCGGTATATAGAAGATGTGGTGAAGACCGAATGGGATGAGGGCACGTTCCACTAAACCATATATAAACAGGTAAAACGGGGGGGTATTCTCACCGGCCAGTTGATTCCCGACCCAGAAGATTCCCCCTTGGACGTGGGGCCATACAAAGGCAAAAATCAGCGCAACACCGATGGACGCCCCAGCTGTAACAATCGGAACGAAACGAGATCCACCAAAAAACGATAGTACTTCAGGTAACGAAAAATCATGAAAACGCTCATAAAGAGCAGCAGCTATGAACCCAATGATGATGCCTCCGAATACTCCGATTTGAAGGGTTGGGATCCCTAGCTCCATTACATGACCGGGTTCAGACACATTTTCCGTTGTGACACCCGCTACAATTCCAATGACTGTATGCATGACAAGATAACCGACGAAAGCTGATAACCCGGCAGCTGCTTTACCACCTGTCCAGCTTCCTGCGATCCCGATGGCAAAAAGGACGCCCAGATTGGAGAAAATGACTTTACCTGCCCCCCTCATGAGTTCTCCAAAAGTTTGCCACCCACTTGCTTCAAGAAAAGGAAAATACTCGATAAAGTAGGGGGATTGGAGTGTTGTCCCAATCCCTAAGAGCAAGCCTGCGGCCGGAAGCAGGGATATGACCACCATGAAGGTTTTCCCTACTCGTTGAAAGAAATCAAAGCTGAATCTGTTTTTCATATAAACCTCTCCCTTTAAGCAAGCGTTCTATTTTCTAAACGCTCCTTACCTTAGTTCCGGCCAAAAGTCTTTATTTGCTTCAATCAGTTCGTCCAGCACTTCCCTCGCCTTCCTGGCGGATACAACGGTACGGTTCAACGTCAATGCCTGAAGGGCTTTACTATAGGAATTCTCCAAATAGGCTTCCACCGTTAAACGCTCATACGCATATTGGGCCTCGATCAACCCCTTATAAAACACCGGAATCTCACCGACAGCATAGGGGCGGGGCCCGTTGGCTGTCAAACTTGCCGTGACTTCCACCATGGCATCATCAGGAAGATTTGAGATCAACCCCTCATTTTTGACCATGACAATAAAATGGTCTCCGCGATTGTATGCGATTGATTCAGCCACAATCAGGATGAATTCTCCGTGAGCATCGTTATGAACAACCGTTGAGCCTGCTGTCGACTGATTGGTTGCAACTTCCCTGCACGCATCAAACACACGTTTTTCCCGTCCGTTCATGACTTCATTCGCTCTCGTGTGGGAAGGGTCCAGCTTCTCCAATACTTTGTCCGGATAGAGATAATATTGAAGATAGGTATTAGGAAGATAATCCGGAAAATCCCTGACAATCTGTTCCACCATAGCATAGGTATCAAGCCACGATTGATCCCTCTGCTCATAGTCTACAGGGCGAAAGCCGCCGTCCAATATAAGCTGTCTCAGTTCCGGAAGCAGATCATGACCGGATTCATCATAGAGATGGGTGAACCAACCGAAATGGTTAAGGCCGAAGTATACAGGGTCGAATGAACGTGGATCACGGTTCAATAGCCTTCCATAAGAACGCAATAGGTTCTCAGGTTGATCACAGATGTTAAGAATACGATCATCATCTGGATAGATTCTCTTCAATGCATCGGCAACAATGGCTGCAGGATTTGTGTAATTCAAAATCCATGCATCCTTATTCGTGGCGCGAACATGTTCAACCAGTTTCACCATATCCCCAATCGAGCGCATCCCATAAGAAAAACCTCCTGGTCCGCATGTTTCTTGTCCAATCAACCCCATACCAAGTGGAATTTTCTCATCTTTTTCCCTCATGGCATATCCACCGGTCCGCATTTGAACAAATACAAAATCTAATGGCTGCTCATAGGCTTCTTCTAGATCGGTTGTATACGTAAATTGCAGGTCAGAGTATTCTTCCTTGAATAATACTTTGGCAAATTCACCGATCACTTCCTGTCGTTTCTCATCCACATCCACCATAGTGAGATGATCAATGGGAAACGTTTCTTTCCTTACACAGAGACTCTTTAATAGACCGGGTGTCCATGTGCTTCCCCCACCAACGATCAATACATGGAATTTTTTCATGATGCTATTCCCCTCCATTTAGGTTATCGTCTTCTTGACTCTATCCTATCAATGAAGGAAACGCTTTCTAACAAAGTTTCATAAAATGAAACTTTTGAGCGTATGTCTTGTCACAGCCTTTTAAAATTGGGAAGATACAACTAAAAGGGGTTTTTCGATGTATAACTTCTTTGCCAAGCTTCAGAATTTCCTTGAATCGTCAAGCGACCATTCAACTTCTGACCATACGATTGCGGAATATATCCTGAGGAATCTCTCTGCCATTCCCTCCATGACAATCTACCAGCTTGCGTCAGCCTGTCATCTCTCACCGGCTACCGTGTCACGTTTTTGTCGTAAATTTGAAAATATTACGTTTAAGGAATTGAAGGAGCAAGCATCAGAATTCATCGACTTCAATCGGAATGAAATTCAATCTCGCTCACTTCCTTCCAGCCTGGAGGCAGTCCGTACCTATTTCGAGGAGTTGACATCATCTTTAGAGGAAACAGAAGCATTATTGAATGAACAGGCACTTCAGGATGCTGTAGAGCTGATCACAAAAGCAGAGAAACTCAGCTTTTTCGGGGTGACATTCTCTAACGTCATTGCAAGAAATGCACAGATCAAATTCATGCGCTTGGGGAAGTATACAGCATCCTACGGCAATCACGAAAATCAGCTCATCGAGGCTGAATCTCTTCAACCCGATGATACAGCTATCGTCATATCCTTTTCCGGAGATACGCGATTCATCGTCAAGCTGACGAAGGTACTCAAGAAAAAAAAGATCCCCATCATTGCATTAACGGGGAATTCCGCTGGTCACCTTGCACAGATGGCAGATGTTATTCTACGAACGAGCACCGAAAAACTGGAGGCATTTAAATCTCCATTGATAGAAGAAATCAATCTTCAAGTATTAATCAATACCCTTTACATGATGTATTCGGCATCGCAAGGCAAAAAATAAAAAAATGCCCCTGCCTAATCGAAGCGGGGACATTGTCCAATACAACCTACTGTTTTTGTATGACCATATCAATCCTATTCATATTCAATGTGCACCTCAACGTTTTATTTCATGATCCCATAGCGAATAGACGACTTCCCTCACTGTGGTGTTGCTTTTCATTGAACCGATTCCCTGACCCGCCCATAACGACATGAAAGAGGGGTCACATGATTCGGAAGCGACTTTTCTCATAGGCTTTGTAAGGGTATTCTGATAGGGATAAGGTAAACTCGACTTCTCGTATTTTTCTTGATCCAGCATCCATCTATTAACGATCCCGCGTGCCTGTTTACCAGAGAAAAGGGAGGTTATGCGTGTATCTGTCGAATGTGCTTCCATGATTCTCTGCCTATGAGGAAGAGGAGTACCACTTTCTTTGCACAGTAGGAATGGGGTCCCGACCTGCACTCCACATGCCCCCAGAATGAATGCTGCTTCAACAGCACGCCGGTCCTTAATTCCTCCTGCCGCTATCACCGGTATCGAGACGGCATCCACGGTTTCCGGGATCAATGACATGAGGCCGATGGAAGAGTCTCCATCTGTTTCCAAAAAGGACGCTCGATGGCCACCTGCTTCACTCCCTTGTACGCATACCATATCCATTCCCGCTTCCTCCATCAGGATGGCTTCTTCAGGGGTAGATGCCGTTCCCATCAATAGGCATCCTGCTTGCTTCAATTGTTTCACTATCTTCTCAGGAGGGACGTGAAATGTGAAGGAACACATCGGCACGTGATGCTTAATGATCAGATCTACCTTACGGTTAAAGTCATCCCACTGCTCATCCAATGTTGTGAAAGGTTCGGCTTCTTCGGAATAAGGTATTCTTTCTTTCCACTTCTCCACGTGCATAAAGGTAGGTGGTGCCCCCTCATGGGGAACAAACAGATTCACTTGAAAGGGATGCCTGGAATGTCTGGATACAGCAAGGATCTGTTCTTCCAGTACCCCGGGAGAAAGGTATCCCGATGCAAGGCTACCAAGGATCCCCTCATTCATGGAAGCCTTCACCAATTCTATAGTGGTGATCTCTCCGGCCATAGGGGCCTGTATGATTGGTTTTTCAACTTGCAGCATGTGCATCAATCGATTCATGACGAAACACTCCTTTATTTATCCACCTACTTACCACTTCTCCCCGGTGACGACAACCTCCTTTAATTAGCAAGAAAACCTGCACATATTGTGCAGGTTTTCCTATTAACTGACCTTTTTAGCCCTATGAGATTGTCCCAGTGGTGGCCGCTTCAATGATACGGCGGCACTTATTACAGCAAACAAGACCAAAATGGCACCCAAGCTCGCCAGGTGGGAGATATCCCCTGTCATGGAGACCACGGTTCCCCCGATGGCCGATCCGAGGGATATCCCCACCTGCAGGGCAGACGTATTAATGCTTTGCTGAATATCTGACGTTTCAGGTGCGGTTTGGATCAGATAATTTTGCAGTGCCGGAGTAAGGGCCCAGCTGAGGCCTCCCCATAGGATGGTCATGACGACGAAAAGCGGCATGAACCCTGTAGTGAACGGAATCGCAAACAGGACAAGGGCAAACAGGACCGTTACAAGGAAAATGGACTTTGACCCGATGCGGTCGCTCAGCCAGCCCCCCACCCAATTCCCGCATACGGAGGCAAGTCCGATCAGCAGATAAAATATCGAGATGGCCTTTGGTGAACTATCAAATGTCTCAATCAGATAGGGGGTAAAATAGGCATAAAACATATAGTGCCCCGCCAGCATGAATAAGCTGATAAGATGTCCCGAGAATACCTTAGGATGCAGGATCGCTTTGAATTGTTCTTTCAGTGGCGTCACCTTTTCGACAGGCATCTTCTCCAGAAGAAACGCGTTAAGCATAATGGAGATGGCTGAAAGGACAGCGATGCCGAAGAAAGTCGAACGCCAACCCAACGTCTCCGTCATGAAAATCCCGATTGGCACACCGAGGACCAGGGAGGAGCTGATTCCGACAAAAACAAGACCCAATGCCTTTGCCCGATGACTTGGATCCACAAGCTTGGCAGCAATCGTCAAGGACAGGACCACCACGAGAGCCGTACTCATGGCTGTAATGATGCGAGCGATGATGACCAAAGTGAAATCAGTGCTGAAAAACGTTATGATATTTCCCACGGTAAAGACTGAAAGTGCCATAAGGTATAGCTTCTTTCTCTCCACCTTGGCCGTCAAGGACAGCAATAACGGGGCTGAAATGGCGTAGGCCAGTGCAAATACCGTAATGAGCTGACCTGCTTTTCCTAAAGATATATCGAGTCCCTCCGCTATATTCGGAAGAATCCCTCCAACAATCAATTCGACCAATCCGACTGCAAATGTGGATGCAGCCAATACATAAACTCTCCAGTTCATATTCCTTCACCTTTCTGTACGCCTTCCATTTTGCACAGAAAATGACAGCACAAAAAATCCTGATTACAAAATGAAAGGCAAAGAATTTTGTAATCAGGATTTATCGGTTCCTGGTAGAGACCCTCAAACCATATTATTGAGGTTATACAACATATTTATTTTCCAAGGATATAGTAGCATACTCCTTCCACTCTTTCAACACATGGTTCAAAAGGACGAAAGCTTATGATCGGGGATTCACGATTCCACTTCCGGGTATACTAAGAGAAAATCATAGAATGGAGGAACAAAAATCATGAAATTAAAAAACGCCGTCATCCCGGCATTTACTGCAACACTCCTACTATTCGGATGCAGTAACGATGAAGTCAAGGACCCACCGAAAGATGCGCCAAAGGAAAATGAGAGCGCCAATAATGATACATCAAACGATTCCATGAATGATGCATCAAAGGATAACAAATTCGCCTTCACGAGCTTCGACTTGGATGTGGACTATGCCGACCAGCAGGACTATGAAGTGGACTATGACAATGATGAAGATGGAATGGAAGCGAGTTTCCAGGACGACATGAATGACGAAAAGCTTTCAGGCGATAAAGCTATGGATAAGATTACGCCTATGCTTGAGAAGCTTGACTTTGACAAAGATACCTCGAATGAAGACGTCATGAAGCAAGTGAAGGATACCTTCTCTCTAAAGGATGATTACGAAACGTTCGAACTTGAAGTGACATTCCCTGACGGCACGGAAAAAGAATATAAAGACATGAAACAATAATCGGAAAGCGGGAACCTGGAACAGGAACCCGCTTTTTCTGATTGATTCCGCATAATTGCTCCCGTTAAGGTGCATGATACACCTAAAAAGGAGTAATCAGGATGACCTTGCATACAGTCAATGAAGCACGGCACCACCTTATGCAGACCGAAATGGCCTACTGGAGGGAAGACAACCTGTTCAGCGGACACTGGTGGTTTATTGTCATCATAAACCTCTTGTTCTTTCTGGTGTTCATCGTGTTAATCGACCGATCCCGTTTTATCATGAGTGCGTTTTGCCTGCTATTTTCTTTCTTCCTGGTTGCCCTTGTGAACGAAATTGGCAACTACTTCGGCTATTGGAGCTATCCATATCAGTTCATCGGATTCCTTGAAAGTTTCAATGCAGTAGATTTTATGACGATTCCGGTGGTATATGCTTTGATCTATCAGTACTTTACCAAGTGGAAAGCTTATCTGATCACTTTATTACTGGTCAGTGCGTTGATCGGATTCATAGGCATGCCGATTTTCGTCCATTTTCAGTTTTATGAGCTCCATCACTGGACTCCTTTCTCATCCTTCGTTCTATTGTTCCTTGTCGGACTGGTGATTAAATGGGTGTGTGATTTCATTGCCGCGCGTGACACCATCGTTCGTTAAAAACAGCTCCTGTGCCAAGGCACAGGAGCTGTTTTCATTCTTCAATCATGCCATTGTCCACGAGCCATTCATACGCAACGACTGATACACTGTTCCCTTCAATATCCACTTTATAATTGAGCTCACGCATGATCTCACTATCTAGCTTTTCAGCAAGTCGTCCGGTGATCTCTTCGACCTCGGGGTACTTTTTCAATACTTCTTTATTCACACTTACCGCTGCACGGTAAGGGGGGAAGAATTGTTTATCATCTTCAAGTGTCACGAGACCATATGCACGGATCGTCGCATCCGTTTCAAATGCAACGGAAACGTCGACCTGCCCTTTATCAAGTGCTCTTTGAGTCAGCCCGATATCCATCTGGTTGATGTTCTGAGCGCCGAAATCAAATCCATATTTCTTCTCCACACCAGGCAGACCGTCTTGTCGATTGGCGAACTCTGCATCCGAGGCAATCGTGAGCTCATCAGGGTGATCATTGATATATTCGCCAAGATCGCTGATTGAATGGATGTCGAGTTCCTCCGCCTTTTCTTTTGTCATCGCCAGCGCATACGTATTATTGACCTTGGACATATTCATCCAATGGATATCGTTTTTTGCATCAAGATCCTTGACTTTCTCGAAGGTTTTATCCGGATCGGCGATAGGATCTTGCTTCATATAGGTGATCAAGGCGGTACCTGTGTATTCCCACATCAGGTCAACCTGATTATTTTCCAGTGCTTTACGTACAACGGTACTGCCCAGATTATTCATCTGTTTTACCTTGAAGCCTTCTTCTTCTAATAGAAATGCGGTCATTTCAGAAAGGAGATATTGTTCAGTGAAATTCTTCCCTCCGACCGAAATCCTTTTTTCCCCGACGCCTATAGAAGAACAAGACGAGAGGATCAAGGCAAGTGATATCATGATTGCCATGCCTATCCATTTTTTCTTCCCCATCATCTCACCTCCGTTCATTACGATTCAACTGTCGCCCTTATGCCTTTTGAAATCAATTTGTTTTCCAGGAGCCTCAACCCAAAATCGACTCCGACAGCCAGCAGCGTAACGGGGATGGCACCTGAAATGAGGTAACCATTATCAAAGAGCTGTATGCCGGTGAAAATCCAAACACCCAGCCCTCCTCCACCTACTACATAAGCAAGGGCTGCCGTTCCGATATTCAGAACAATGGCCGTCCGGATCCCCGCCAGGATCGAATATGCCGCATTGGGTAATTCCATTTTAAACAAGATCTGCACCCGGGTCATTCCCATCCCTTTGGCGGCGTCAAGAAGATTTTCATCGATCGAATCGATTCCTGCCACCGTATTCCGATAAATCGGTAATAAAGAATAAATGAAAAGAGCAAACACGGCTGTTTTAAAACCGATTCCCAATATGCTGATCATCAGTGCCAGGACGGCAAGGCTCGGGATCGTCTGACCGAAATTGACCGTATTCGACACGACCCATTCCGCCCTTCTGAATGACTTCCTTGTGATGAGGATGCCCATTGGGACAGCAATGACGATCGCCAAAAGCGATGAAACAAGCACAAGTGAAAGATGCTGCCGAAGAAGGAGTAGAAAGGTACTGCTATTTGTGAAAATGTAGTCATAATAATGATTCTTGATGGACCAGAACAGAAAAAGGGCCACCAGTGCATACAGGATGCAACGTACGACGAGGCTCGTCAGTTTTTTTCTTTTCATCCTATCACCTTTCCTCCATAGGAATGGATTTACCCTTTATCTCGTAGTGCAGATATTGTTGGACCCGATCAATCGTGATGGCTCCCAGACGGACTCCATGGTCATCATTGACAATCACTTGATCCGCTTCTTGATTCAAAAGCATGGAAAGCGTATTGCGTAGATCGTTCCCGACGTGAATAGTTTTGGTATCCTGAATGGTATCATCTATCTCCACTAGCCCGATGATATCCTTCAAATCTTTGATCGTATGAAGGCTCAGGCTTTTAATCGCCCGGTCTTTCCCAAAGAATTCATATACAAATTCATTTTTCGGACGTACGAGCATTTCTGAAGGAGAATCATACTGCATGATCTCCCCACCTTTTAATAAAACGATCCGGTCAGCCATCTTGATGGCTTCATCAATATCGTGACTGACAAAGAGGATCGTCTTCTTTACCTTCCGCTGGATTTGTAGAAATTCATCCTGGATCTTCTCACGTATGATCGGATCAAGTGCCCCGAACGGTTCGTCCATGAGCATGACGGGAGGATCGGCAGCGAGGGCACGAATGACACCGATTCTTTGCTGCTGACCACCGGAGAGTTCGTGGGGGTACCGCTTCCTATATTTCTCTGGATCCAGTCCGATCATGGCCATGAGCTCATTGAACCGCTCACGTTTTTGTGCCTTTCTCCATCCCAGCATATCAGGGACGATCATGACATTCTCCTCGATTGTAAGATTGGGGAAAAGTCCATTGCTTTGGATCACATACCCGATCTTCCTTCGCAGTTCAATGGGATTCAGTTCGCTGGAGTCCTGACCGTTGATGTAGATCTTCCCTTCCGAAATCGACTCAAGGCGATTGACCATGCGGAGGAGCGTCGTCTTTCCGCATCCAGAGGGGCCAAGCAGAACGACAATATGTCCTTCATCCACATTGAAATCGACCTTATTGATGGCTGTCACACCACCTTCATACGTCTTTGTAATTTGGTCAAACTTGATCATTCGGTCCACTCTCCCTTCAATTGGATAGACTTTTAGGTGTAAATCGTTTTTGGATGTACATCAGGATCCCATCGGCAATCATGGCAAGGATGGCAACGGCAATCGACCCACTGATGATCAGGTAGTTGTCACCGCGGGAGATTCCCTGAGTAATGAGGACACCCAAGCCACCCGCACCAATGTAAGCCGCAATCACTCCGATTCCGATATTCATGACTACTGCCGTCCTGATTCCGGCCATGATGAGGGGAAAAGCATTGGGGATTTCCACTTTGAATAGACGTTGATGTGTTTTCATGCCCAGCCCTTTGGCGGCGTCGCGCATCTGGGGACTTACATTCTTAATCGCCGTATATGTATTACGGATGATGGGAAGCTGGGAATATAATACGAGGGCTACAAATGCGGGGACGAAACCGATCCCCTGATTGATGATTGAAAAAATGGGAATCATGACTCCGAATAATGCAATACTCGGAATGGTCAGCATGACCGATGCAACCTGAAGGATCGTTTCTGCTAGATAATCATTGGTTGTCAGATAGATCCCCAGAGGGATGCCGATGAGAAGAGCTACCAGGATCGCTAGTCCCACGAGAAGCGCATGTTCGATTGTCAGATCCACGATTCGCGGACCGTTGACATCGAGAAATGTAATCCATCTTTCCATATCTTATCCTCCTTTACCTTATTGAGAGGAACCGCAAATAAACGCTCTATTTGTCGAAATTCGGCACTCCTTATCATTACCGTACCATTTCTGGAGTAGATATGTCTAATCATTCGGAAAATTACGAGCAATTTATGTCAGAATTTCTTACATGTTTTGTAGAATCCCATTAGATCGGACTCTATAAGTCTTGGAATTTTTGCGGGTCTACCAAGAACCGAATAATGGGGGAATCAAAAAAAAGAACCCCGTCTTGAAAGGGTTCTGGATTTTTGTCTATACATCTTTTTGATCTACATTCAATTCAATCAGATTCCCATCGGGATCTTGACAAAAAATTTGTGCAAATCCACTTTTCGAGTGAGGTTTTTCAAGTATTTCGACCCCGTGTCCCTTCAGCCATGTCAAGGCTCGATCGTAATCATCCACCCTCAGGGCAAAATGACCTTCCCTGCTTGATAGAATCTTCTCTTCCCGTATCGTTTGAGAGGTCGGGTGGACGATCAAATGGAGCTGCTGATTACCAATGGCGTACCATGCACCCGGAAAGCCGAACTCCGGACGCTTGATCTCTTCGAGGCACAGTACATCTTTGTAGAACTCCCTAGACCTTTTGAGATCGGTTACGGTCAAACTGACATGGTGTAGATTCTGGTAGGTGATCACATTCGTTCACTTCTTTCGGTAGATGATTCCCTTCATTGTATCATGTTCAGGGAAAGGTGGTGTATACAGAAATAAGTTAACATAACATTATTATAGTATTAATCAATATGAACCTCTTTTGACAAGTCCTCTCTCAGCAGGAATTTTTGGATTTTGCCACTGGCGTTCCGTGGAAGTGCTGGGGTGAATCGATAGTTCCGTGGCCGTTTATAGCCTGCCAGAGCCTTCCCGCTTTTCAAAAAGTCATCCAATTGTTGAGCAGTCAATGTTTTCGACTTAGGTACGATGACGGCCGTGACGACTTCCCCCCATTTTTCATCCGGTGTTCCCAGGACAGCAACATCCACGACTCCTTCGTGGGCGTGCAGGGCATCTTCGACTTCCCTTGGATAGACATTTTCCCCTCCTGAAATGATCATATCGTCAATCCGGTCGGCGATATAAAGGTATCCTTCACGGTCAACATATCCAAGGTCCCCAGTATGATACCATCCTCTATACAAGGCATGTTCCGTTGCTTCGGTGCGGCCATGATACCCGATCATGGTACACGATCCCTTCACGATAATTTCACCAATTTCACCCACGGTACAGATGTCCTCTGGATCCGCCGGGCCGGACGTTTCCGGTTTCACGACCCGTATTTGATGATGATAGGCCGCTTTCCCTGCCGCCCCCGCCTTAGTAAGCTGTTCATGGGGTAGAAGAAATGCAATGGCAGGACCCATTTCCGTTTGTCCATACGCCTGTATCAGCTCGATCTTCAGTTCATCATGAAGCTTCCTCACAAGGCTCGGCGCCATTGGTGCGGCACCATAGAGCCCATTCCTGAGACTCGACGTGTCATAGTGGGACGTGCCCTCTTCTAGCAGCATGCTCCACATGGTCGGAGCTGCAAAAAGAGTCGTAATGCGCTCTCGTTCGATCGTTTCAAGGACGAGCTTTGGATCGAATTGATGAAGGATGACGTTCTTCGCGCCTGCGAGTACCCTCGGAACGAATGCACAGTGGAGTTCTGCACAATGAAACATCGGAGCCGTGACCAATCCCACATCACCAGACCGGTATCCCATAACACCGGTCAGGATCAACGCCTGCTCCATCACGTCGCGGTGACGATGAAGCACTCCTTTCGGCCTTCCCGTCGTCCCGCTCGTATACATCATCGCATACGGATCTTTTTCATCCACTTCGACTTTTTCAAATTGAGTCGAAAAGGCCATGTCGCTCACGCGCTTTGAAAAGGCAGGCGGATTCCCCCCTTCATACCAGAAGACGATTTGACCGAAATCCGGTGCTATCCCTTCCACGACGTTTTGAAGTGCTTCTTCAAATAGGAACACCTTTGGTTCGGCGTCATGCATGATGAAGGCCAGTTCATCTGAATTAAGTCGAAAGTTGATCGGGTTGATGATGGCCCCGATTTTCCCGCAGGCAAAATAAACGGTCGCGAGCAACTCGGTATTATACAGAAAGGTCGAAACCCTGTCCCCCTTCCTCACTCCTTCTGCCTGAAGTGCATTGCACATCTGGTGAACCCTTTCCTGCCATTGTCCGTAAGTCATCCGCCGTCCACTTTTCACCTCTACGATCGCTTCCTGGTTCCGGTAATTCTCCACACTTTGATCAAACATCGTTCCGGTCGTTGCGTACATCGTCTTCCCCCTCGGTCGCCCTCTTTCCAGGGCTTGAATGATGCGATGCGCAGATGGATATCTATCCTATAGATTCTACGCTTGTAAGCGTTATCCTTTTTGCTGAACAAGTTTATGTCGTGTGAATGCATACAAAAACACCCCTACTTATGTAGAGGTGCTGGTAGTGGATAGAGGATCACGACGCCTTCTGCTCCTGCAATACAACCCTCTTCTCACGCTGACGTGAGAAGACATTGAAGAACAGATTCAAGAAGATGGCCATGAGGCTTCCTGCCACGATTCCATTATCGGTGAGGATGCGGACAGCTTCTGGCATCTTTGAGAAGAGTTCCGGGACCGCGGTGACCCCGAGACCCATTCCGACGGAGCACGCAATGATCAGGAGATTCTCCTGTGATGAAAAGTCCACCCTGCTGAGCATCTTGATGCCGTATGCGACGACCATGCCGAACATGGCCACCATGGCACCCCCGAGCACGGCAGACGGGATGACGGTCGTGAGGGCTCCGATCTTCGGTACAAGGCCCAGGATGATCAGGAAGGTTGCCGCGGCATAGATCACATTCGATTTCTTTACGCCTGAAAGCTGGATAAGCCCGACGTTTTGGGAATAAGCGGTATATGGGAAGACGTTGAAGATTCCACCTAGGAAGATGGCAAGCCCTTCTGCCCGGTATCCCTTGGATAGATCTTCCTCGCTAAGCTTCCGATTGGTGATATCCCCTAGGGCGAAATAGACACCCGTCGATTCTACCAGGCTGACCATGGCCACGAGGATCATGGTTAGGATCGCGGCGATGTCAAAGGTCGGCATGCCGAAGTAGAAGGGCTGTGCCATATGGAACCAGGATGCTTCCCCTACTTCCGAGAAGTTCACTTTCCCCATGAACATGGCGGCTATGGTTCCCGCCACAAGCCCCAGCAGGATGGATACAGATCGAATGAAGCCGGTGAACATTTTGTAAAGGACAAGGATGAAGATCAGGGTCCCAAATGCCAGGAGAAGATTATCAATGGAACCATAATCTGCACTTCCCTCTCCTCCAGCCATATTATTCATGGCAACAGGAATCAGGGTGATCCCGATGATGGTGACGACAGAACCCGTCACGACTGGCGGGAAAAAGCGTACAAGCTTTCCGAAAAACGTGCTGATGATGATGACGAACAAACCTGAAGCAAGGATGGAGCCATAAATACTTGTAATCCCGTATTTCGCTCCGATGGAGATCATGGGACCGACGGCTGTGAAGGTACATCCAAGGACGACCGGAAGTCCGATGCCGAAGAACTTATTTTTCCACACCTGTAGCAGGGTGGCGATCCCGCACATGAAGATGTCGATGGATACCAGATAAGTGAGTTGTTCACCCGTCAAACCGAGGGCCCCTCCAACGATCAAGGGGACAATGACGGCCCCCGCATACATTGCGAGTACGTGCTGAATTCCAAGGGAAGCGGTCTTGAGTGATGATTGCTTCATGACACTTCAGCTCCTTTTTTGAAGGTGACTTGCCCGTCGTTGAGTGACTCAATTTCAGCCAGCGACTCGACCCGGTAGCCCGTATCCCTCACAAGTTTCCCGCCTTCTTGGAAGGATTTCTCGATGACGATACCGATTCCTGCCACGTGTGCACCTGCCTGTTTCACGAGCTCGATCAGCCCAAGGGCTGCCTGCCCGTTCGCCAGGAAATCATCGATCAGCAACACCCGGTCCCCTTCCTTGATGTATTGAGTGGATACGGAGATGGTATTCGTCTCCTGCTTCGTGAAGGAATAGACCTCAGCTGTGAGCAGACCTTCTGATAGAGTAAGAGATTTCTTTTTCCGGGCAAAAATCATCGGCGTTCCGAGTTCCATGGCTGCCATCACACCCGGTGCGATCCCTGATGATTCGATCGTGAGGACCTTTGTGATGCCCTCATGTCTGAAGCGCGCGGCGAATTCCTCCCCTATTGCCTTCATCAGCTGCGGATCCACTTGGTGATTCAAGAACGAATCCACCTTCAATACTGTATCTGATAATACTTTGCCTTCTTGTTCAATCTTCTTGTGAAGTAGTTCCACTGGTTTCGCTCCCTTTCTGAAAATGAAATAACCCGAAAGCATCTCTCAGAGTGAGACAATGCCTTCGGGTTATGAAAGGAAAGCGCAAAAATACGCCGCATTGCTCACCCATAGTCGATTCCTTTACGGTGAATCGGTAGAAACTTGCAGGCCATATCCCTGCCTTTATATGAGTGTGCTTTTTATGTAGTTGATAGTACGGATTATATCGGTAAAAAAACGATTTGTAAAGGTGTATTTCCTAACGTTCGGGAGGATTTTTTAAGTTATTGTTCGCAAACGCTGAGGTTTGGTTGGATCCGATGTAAGAAGCAGATGGTTCATTCATATCAGTTGTATTCACTTTTCACGGACAGTCCGATGGAGGTTGGGTATTACTGGAATCACTCTAATGCCGTGAATTTTTGCTGCTGTGCACCCTCTTTCTCTCGTCTTCTTTACATTTTGCTCACACCAAAATATATTCCACCACCTGAAAATGACCGGTCTCCCCATAAGACCGGCTTGCGTTGCTCCATTATTTCATCAGCTCTTTTAGTAATAGGCGAATCTGCTCACCCCTTTCATGCGAGGGCAGGGTATTCTTGATATGCTCCCGCTCCCTTCTAATGAAAGGCAGCTTTTTTGCAATCGATTTGCACCGGTCCATGAGGATCCCGGACAAATCCTTTGCGAGGCCGGGGCTTGAGCCGGAGGTGGATACAGAAATGGTGAGGTCCCCCTCCCTTTTGAATGACATCATCTGCATATTTCCTTTATTCCCGTCACTTGCTACGCAGACCCAGGTGGAAGCATCAGCCATGATATGCAACGCTTCATTCGCAGAAGGATCATTCGTAGCTGCGATGAGGAAATGGGCTCCTTTCAAATCCTCCTTCTGAATGCAGGCCCTTTTCCAAACAATGGCACCATGCTCATGGAGTCGCTGTATTTCTTCAGATGCCTCCGGGCTGATGACGGTGATCACGGCTCCCTCGTTCATAAAGACGGATAGCTTGCGGAGTGCGATCCTCCCTCCGCCTGCAATAATCACCTTCTTCCCGGTGACATCAAGCATCAGCGGCAGCAAATTGCTCACCTCTCCTATAAAGCGGACTTGAAAGGGCTTCGTGCGTACGCTCCACGAACGCTTCTCTTACTAGATGGTTGTACCCGAGATATTTTCCGAGCTGGAGATGTGGATTTCCACTCTTCTTGATTTTCGCTTGGATGTCTTTCATCAATAGTCCTGTGAACAGGAGGTACGGGATAAAGAGGACCGGTTCTTTTGTCGCAGACATCTCCTCGAGGATACCGGAAAAGGATGGTTCACAAGCGGTCAGAAAACATGTTTGGACCGTTTTCATTCCCGATCGCTGTCGGACCTTCTCTGCAATCGCTCCGAGATCACGTTTGACCGCGGGGTCTGAACTTCCCCTCCCGATGAGGACCACATGATCAACCACGGAATTCAAGTGGAGGATGACACTTTCAATCAGCTTGTCATGAACCCCGATCGGACGCCCGTAGCTGACGGCTATCTCAGGGTACTCTCCCATACAGGTATCAATCTCTTCCGGGATATCTTTTTTCGCATGAACGGCAGTGAGTAAAAGAAGCGGGACAACGGCGATATGCGTGGCGCCTTTTTCCACGCATGCCGCGAATCCTTCCTGAATGGATGGTTCGGCAAGTTCAAGAAAACTGATTTCCTGGATCTCTGCGTCGACATGGGATTTGCACGAGGTGATGAAGTCGACGGCTTCATCCCTCGCTTCCTTCAAGCGGCTTCCGTGACAGACATATAAGACGGCTTTCTTCATTTTATAATGCCTCACTGATGGCCGGTTCAGATATATTCTCAAACCATTTGATCTTTTCACGGAAACGGACGACTTCCCCGATAATGATCATGCTCGGATTCTGTATGCCTTCTCTCTCCACGACCTCCACGATATCAGCAAGCGTACCGGTGACCGTCTTCTGTACATCTGTCGTTCCCCAATGCACCAGGGCAACCGGGGTTTCGGGAGATTTACCGTAGCGGATCAGACGGTCCCGGATAAATGGGAGGTTGCCGACCCCCATGTAGATTGCAAGGGTGTCGACCCCCTTCGCAAGACCTTCCCATTTCTCTTCATCTTCTTCCCCGTGGGCATGCCCGGTCACGAAAGCAACGCTTGCGCTCACGTCACGATGGGTGACGGGGATACCCGCATAAGCAGAAGCGGCAATGCCCGAAGTGATGCCGGGCACCACTTCGAACGGGATGGATTTAGCGGCTAGTGCCTCCGCTTCCTCTCCACCTCTTCCGAACACAAACGGGTCTCCCCCCTTCAGTCTGACTACTACCTTGGATCCCGATGCATATTTAATGAGAAAACGGTTGATCGTTTCCTGCTTCATCGTATGATAATGAGGCAATTTCCCGCAGTAAATCAGATCGGCCCCTTCTTTCGCATGGGTGAGGAGCTCTTTGTTCACCAGCCGATCATAAAGAATCACATCAGCCTGCTGGATGGCTTTCAGCCCTTTGATGGTCAGAAGGTCCGGATCCCCTGGCCCGGCCCCCACTAAATATACTTTCCCCATTGGATCTCCTCCTTCAGTGTTTACTTTATGATGGTTTCCTTCTCGTGGAGGACGAATGCTGCTCCTCCGCCTCGCAATCTCCGTTTCTCATAAAGCGAGATGTCCACGATTTCAGGTTTCTTCAGAAAATACTTTTCTAATTCAATCTCCACCAGATCAAATGCTTTTTCATCGGAGTCTGCTGCGACCACGACGGGGGTAACAAAGGTATGGGTCGTTACTTCAAATCGATACAGATTCATCTATTCATCCCCCTTTATGCTTCCTGAAGCAACCCGTCCAGTGACTCTTGCAGATCGGCCGTTCCTACACGATTCACGTAGTCAAAGAAGGCTTCTCCCGGTTCCTTCGTATTCTTGAAGTGGATGAGGAGACCCTTTACCACATCTGAAAGCTGCTCGGCTTCCACTTTCCCCTTCAGCTTTTCATTCAACGTCCCTCCATCTTGGAGTGTACCTCCTACATAGATTTCAAAGGCCTCGATCATCTTTTTGTCCTTTGTCCGCATCTTGATTCCCTGAAGACCGATGTCGGCAATTTGCCTCTGCCCGCATGAATTGGGACACCCGACCATATGCATGCGCACCGGCACATCGAGGCTCAGTTCACGATCCAGTTCATTGGCGATCCTGCGCATTCTCTCCTTCGTTTCGACGAGGGCAAGATTGCAATATTCAATCCCTGTACAGGACACGGAATATCCGATAAAGGATAACGGGCTCGTGGAAATTCTATCGAAGATTTTTTCTTCCAACAGGGCGTCCACATGCTCATCCGGGATATTCGGAATGATGAGATTCTGTGAGTTGCAGTTTCGCAGTTCCCCGTTCCCGTATTTTTTTGATATCCTTGCAAGCTCCAGCACTTCGTCGGAACTGAGTCTGCCCACCGGAACATTCAGTCCCACATAGTTCAGCCCCTCTTGCTTCTGAGGCTTTACTCCATAAAAGTAGCCAGCATTCCATCCCGTTACGGCATCCTCTCCGCCATCCGGTAGCTCGACATACTCCAGTAATTTCTCCTTGAATTTCTCGGGACCCCAGTCCGCAACGAGGAACTTCAAACGTGCGAGATGCCTCTTCTCCCTGTAACCAAAATCCCTGAAGATCGTCGTCACGGCAATCGCTACTTCTTTTACCTGATGTGGCTGGATGAATACATCCAGTGTCTCAGCAAGGAACGGTCTTGCTGACAGGCCTCCCCCTACCTTCAAATGGAAGCCTGCCACTTTTGTTCCGTCAATCACTTTCGTAGCCGGTACGAACGATGCACAGTTGATTTCTGCATTTGATGCATTATTGATATTAGAAGAGATGGACAGCTTATATTTTCTCGGAAGATTCGAGAAATCTTCATTAAGCTGGAAGAAATCATATACTTCCTTCACAATCTCCCGCGTGTCGAACAGTTCATCCGGATCAATGCCCGTCAGTGGATTCCCGACGATATTCCTAGTGATGTCTCCACATGCACCGGCGGAGGAAAGGCCGACTCTTTCAAGACGGTTGAAGATGTCCGGAATCTGTTCGATTTTCAACCAGTGAAACTGGATGGCCTGTCGCGTCGTGATGTCGTACACATCACGGCCGTACTCTTTACAGATGGCCGCGAGTTCTACGGCTTGATCATATGTGAGAATGCCAGAGGGGACATTGACCCTCATCATGAAATAGCCATCTTCTTTTGGACGTTGCAAATACAGGCCAGCCCATTTGAACTTATCCCACTCTTCCTTCGGGATCGATGAAAAACCATTTTTTGCGTATTCAGGGATATCCTCCAATATAGTCAAGCCATCCCGCTCAAGCTTCCATTGTTCGGTTTTATTCAATTTCTCATTTTGTTCCCAGTGCTTCTGATATGCCATGCTCTCCACTCCTTAGATCAATTGTTTGACTTGAAGATGATTCCAGATCTGCTCAACGCACTCGTCTATCGAATGTTCTTTTGTGTTCAACGTGATTTCAGGATTCTCCGGCTCCTCATAAGGGGCGCTGATGCCTGTGAAATTCGGGATCTCCTGATTCCTTGCTTTTTTGTATAGCCCTTTCGGATCCCTTTTTTCACACTCATCAAGGGGACAATGAACATAGACCTCAAGGAACTCTCCCTCACCGACCAGATTGCGGACCACGGCACGGTCTTCTCTGTACGGCGAGATGAAAGCGGTGAGGACGATTTGACCGCTGTCCACGAATAGCTTCGATACTTCACCGATCCTGCGGATATTTTCTTTGCGGTCCTTTTCATTGAAGCCAAGATCGGCATTCAATCCATGGCGGACATTGTCCCCATCGAGTACATACACTTGCTTCCCTTCTTGGAATAGTCGATGGGACAGGGCGTTTGCAACCGATGACTTCCCGGAGGCAGATAGCCCCGTGAACCAAAGGATGAAGCTGCCATGGCCATTTTTATTTCGGCGGTCTTCTTTTTTTACGGCACTTTCATGCCAGACGATATCAGACATGATTTCTCCTCCTTACTGTGATTCTTCCTTCTTCAACCCGTCGATGAGCACCTTGATGACTTCCGGTCTCGAGAAGGTGCTTGGAGGGACTTCCCCTGCCCTCAGCATGCCGCGCACCTTCGTTCCCGACAGAATGACCCGGTCCTCTTTTCCGTGGGGGCACGTTTTGGTCGTTGCCATGCCTTCACATTTCTGACAGTAGAAGCTGTGCTCGAATTTTAATGGAACGATGCCGATCTCCCTTTCCGAAAATTGTTCAAAAATCTTCTGTGCATCATAGGTTCCGTAATAGTCCCCGACCCCGGCATGATCACGTCCCACAATGAAGTGGGTGCATCCATAGTTCTTCCTTACAAGCGCGTGGAAGATGGCTTCTCGAGGTCCTGCATACCGCATGGCTGCCGGGAATACCCCCAGGAACACCCGGTCCGTAGGATAATAGTTTTTGAGAAGGACTTCATAGCTTTCCATCCTGATCGATGCCGAGATATCATCCGACTTCGTTTCTCCGACGAGGGGATTAAGGAATAAGGCATCCACTGTTTCAAGTGCCGTCTTCTGGATATACTCATGAGCCCGATGAACCGGGTTCCTGGTCTGGAATCCGACGATTGTCTCCCACCCTTTTTCCTTGAAAGCCGCCCTCGTCTCCACAGGATCGAATGAGTAGGCTTCAAATGGTTTATTCAAACGCTTATGTAGGGTGATTTTCCCTCCCACATAGATGGGGCCACGGTGGAAAAGCTTTTTGACTCCGGGATGCTCTAGGTCTGTGGTTCCGTAAACGAGCAGCGCCTCTTTTTCTTTATCCGGTGTGTAGATTTCCTGGATTTCGATCGAACCGTATGTGGTTCCGTCATACACCAGCCGGCTTTTCTTCCCGACCGTTAAGCGATCGGCGATCTCCTGTTCCACCGGGAGGGTGATCGGGATGCTCCAGACGGTTCCGTCGGCCAATCTCAGGTTCTCGACAACGCTCTTATAGTCGGCTTCTTGCAGGAACCCCGTGATGGGGCTGTAACCTCCTATCGCGATTAACTCGAGATCACTCAACGAGATCTCATCGAGGGGAATCTCCGTTTCAATGGTCTCAACTTCTTCCTCCGGTGCATATGATTGTACAAGTGTTCCTCCATGCGGTTCTAAACTCATCATGACTCCTCCTTCAATTGATTCAAATTCCTCCGCCATCTTCATGAACGGCCCGTTTTTCTTTCCGGATTGCTTTCATCAAGGATAATGCCCCTATCGTCGCAATCATGACCGAAACGGGGATGATGATGGAATAAATGTCATAGTCGACCAAAAGCTTTACAAGGAAATACGAAATACTCAATGACACAAGTGGTGAGACGATCCAGATCTTCACGATCTTTTTCACGATATCGCTCTGGATGACTTCCCTCCCGTTCCTGGCGGTGCCAAGTCCGATAATGGAAGAAGACGTCACCTGGACCAGGGGTACGGGAAGCCCGAAGATCGAACTTGTGATCACCAGACCGGCCCCTACACTAGAAATGAGGATCCCCTCTGGCTTGGTGAACCGGGTGATCTTCTTGCCGTTCGTTTCCACTACTTTAGCACCTAATAAAAGTGCCCCTATTGCGACAAACGCTCCTCCCACCCAAACGGCCGGACCCGCTTTCAGCATGCCGGCCCCAACCAGGGGACCGACGGCATTGGCCACATTGTTCATGCCCGCAGAGAAGGCCTCCAGGAAGCCCGCGAGAATCAAAACGTACCCGATCCATGTATGATTGAATGTCCACCCCCGCTTTTCGAGCCCATATAGCCCTTTAGCAAGCAACCATGTAAGAATGAACGCCGTAAACGGGACAATCACCCAAAACAACATGATGGTCAGCAGGGATTTAATGAATAGAACCTGATACGCTACCCCTACTCCCACCACAGCCCCGACCGTCACCTCACTTGTCGAAAGCGGGATTCCCATCAGATTGGCAATGAAAAGGGAACAAGTAGCGGATAAAAGAATGATGATCACTAACTTGGACGTCAGGATGGTTGATGGAATGATCCCCGACCCGATGGTTTTGACTACCTCACCACCTCCGAGGACTGCACCGGCAAGGACCCCGATGGAGCAGATGACAAGGGCTACTTTCATTTTCTTGATGGCACCCGATCCGTAAGCCACCCCCATTGTGGCAGCCGCGCCGCTTGCCCCGATATTCATGGCAAAGAATAAACTGATGATGATGGCGATGATTTCCAGCATGTCTGCCCTCCTAGTGTAGCCCGCATTCCGTCTTGCCTTTGCCTGTCCATCTGCCTGATCTCAAATCATTCATATCATAAGCAGGGGATGTACAATGGGAGCACCCGATGCTCGGGTAGCCTTGATCATGCAACACATTATATGGAAGGGAGTGTTTATGGACATATCTCCATACATCCTTCCATGTCCAATGGATCAACGGACAGATCTTGATGGAACTGAACTTGTCATCTTTATTGATGAACTGTGTATCCTTCCGCGTCGGGGACTGCTCGCGCCTGAGCCCTGAAATCCAGGCATCCCCGCCTGAAAGCACCTCCTTCAACGGATCGAGCTTCCTGATCTGACAGCACTGATTCGGCTGCGTTTCCCATAACCGATCCCCAAATTGTGCTGCTTGTTCCTCGAGGGATAGCGCAGGTTTTTTCATCTCGATCTGAAGGGAAGGATACTTTTCTTCCACTTTTTTGATTGTCTCGTACGTTTCCTTGAAGTGGACATCGGTATCCAGGAAGACGATGTTTGCACTGGGATTCACCTTAGAGATGAGATCGATCAGGACCATTCCCTCGATCCCGAAGCTGCACGCGTACACAATCCTGTCACCATAATGCCCATATGCCCATTCCAAGACGTTCAGGGCCCCTTTGTAGGTGGGATCAACCCCGAAGTCCTGATCATGTTCTTTCCAATTTTCGTATGTCAACACGTTGATCACCGCTTTCCTCATGCCCAAAAGAAAAAGACATTCATGCGCAGTCAAATAAAACCTGCGGATGAATGCCTCTAGTTTTTCTAGTCAGCATGATTATTTGATTCGTACTTTTTCATTCCGTTCTAATTGAATGACTTTACCGTTTTGCACCACGATCGTAATGGAACCGAAGTCCATGTTTTCAAGCATGGAATTGATCGTATCCATCCATCCCGCCGCATTTTCCTGCTTATCCTTCTTGTTCATCGACTTCCCCCCGTTTTCAACATCTGGGTCCATGGAAAAACAGCCCCCCATTTCGGAAAGCTGTTCAGGTATCGAACCTTATCTTCCAAAATGAGTCCCATTTTGCTGGAGTTAGCACCTTACATTATGTAGGTTGCCGGGTTTCATCGGGCCAGTTCCCTCCACCACTCTGGATAAGTTATATTCATTTGAATAACTAAAATAATAACAGATAATTGAGATAAGTCAATCCGACTTTTTTTATAGGAATAATGAATTTGAACTATTTTTCACAAACTCATTTCCTCCAGGCCCTTAACACAAGGTATTCAGAGAAATTCGATTCAACCACCATTTTTTATTTGTGGGCCTATCCGAATTCTTGATTCCCTTCATCCAGACAATAGTAGGCTGTGTCCGCAAACAAAAAAATCGTGATCAGGCAGCCACGATTTTTCATACTTGGATAATTGATTAGGAAACCGGCCCGCCGGAAATGTACAGGATCTGACCGTTCACGTATGATGAGCGTTCATCTGCAAAAAAGGCAACGGCGTTGGCGATATCTTCCGGCTGACCGCTTCGCCTGGCCGGTATTTGATTGATACTCATGCTGACCAATTCGTCAAACGGAACACCCATACGCTCGGCGGTCTGGCGCGTCATATCGGTCTCAATGAATCCTGGTGCCACGGCGTTTGCGGTGATCCCGTAAGGACCGAGCTCGATGGCAAGCGTCTTCGTCAACCCCTGAAGGCCGGCTTTGGCAGTGGAATAATTCGCCTGTCCACGGTTCCCCAATGCAGATGTGGAGGATACATTGATGATCCTCCCGTACTTTTGCTGCACCATGAAGGTTTGGACCTCCCTCGTCATGAGGAACGCTCCTTTCAGATGGACGTCCATGACCGTATCCCAATCCCCATCGGACATTTTATAAAGAAGATTGTCCCTGATCACGCCTGCATTGTTCACGAGGATGTCAATCCGTCCGAAGCGTCCAACAATTTCCGCCACGGCTCCCTTTACATCATCCGGTTTGGAAATATCCGTGACTCTCAGAAGTGGTTCACCCCCTCGTGCGTCTTCCCCCATCAATCGAAGGGCTGCGTCATCCGTGTCCAGTACTGCAACCTGATATCCTTCCTGTGCAAGCCTTTCCCCAACAGCCTTTCCGATTCCTTTAGCTCCACCGGTGACGATGGCCACCCTTTTTATATTGGTCACGTTCTGCTCACTCCTTTTGTGAATGGTTGTTCATTCAGTGGGCTGCACTCGACTGCAACCACTCTACGTATCAATTCGGCATATTATGGAATGTTCCTGCATCTCCCTTATGGATGAGCGTAATTGTGAATGCGGGAGCGCCAGGATCACGTAATTATCTTTCACTGCGTATATACAGATACAACAGGATCCCGGACGGCCATTGGGCTTTCCGGGATCCTGTTGTTACACCAATAATTGAAACAACGTCTTATCCTGATTGACACATTGATACGCAAATCCTTTTTGATTCATCCGGTCAAGTAGTCCGGGGTAATCTTCCCTATGCTTGAGTTCGATTCCAACGAGTGCGGGTCCGCTCTCTTTGTTGTTTTTCTTCGTATACTCAAAGCGGTTGATGTCGTCATGAGGTCCAAGCACCTCATCGAGGAATTCCCTGAGGGCTCCGGCCCTTTGGGGGAAATGAACGATGAAATAATGCTGCAATCCTTCAAAGATCATCGATCGTTCCTTGATTTCCTGCATTCTGCCGATGTCATTATTGCCGCCGCTCACGACACATACCACGTTTTTCCCCTTGATCTGATCGGCATACTGATCGAGGGCTGCGAGGGAGAGCGAACCAGTAGGCTCTGCAACGATCGCATTGCGATTATAGAGTTCGAGGAGGGTGGAACATACCTTGCCTTCAGGTACCACAAGCAGATCATCTAATACCTCCCGGCAGATCCTGTAGGTGATTTCACCTACATTCTTAACTGCGGCACCGTCTACAAAGGGATCGATATCCGAAAGGGTGACATGCTTGCCCTGGGTCAGGCACTCGTTCATGGCGGCAGCGCCCGATGGTTCAGCACCGATCACCAACGTATCGGGCGAAACACTCTTCAGGAACGTCCCCATTCCCGCAGCCAACCCGCCTCCACCGACCGGAACGAACAGGTAATCGATCTGTTCGCTGCAATCATTGAGGATTTCTACTGCCACTGTCCCTTGGCCAGCAATCACATCTTCATTGTCATAGGGATGAATGAACGTCCGATTTTCTTGTTCGCTGCATAGAATGGCTTTTTCATAAGCATCATCGAATGTATCACCTGTCAAGACCACTTCCACATGTTCTCCGCCGAAGAACTTCACTTGATCCACTTTTTGCTTAGGGGTCGTGGTCGGCATGAAGATCTTTCCGTGGCTTCGTAATAGGTGACAGGAATGGGCGACTCCCTGGGCATGGTTTCCGGCGCTCGCACAGGCAATCCCGTTTTGAAGTTCCTCTTCAGACAGTTTTTTGATGCGATTATAGGCACCACGGATTTTGAATGATCGCACGACTTGAAGATCTTCCCGTTTCAGATATACGTTACACCCATATTTATCCGATAGCAGAGAATTGAACTGCAAAGGTGTATGAAGCACTACGTCTTTGATGCGCTGATTGGCGATCATGATGTCTTCCACCAATACGGTTTGACTCTTTTGCTGTGTTTGATCCATGCTTCTCTTCCTTTCTATTGCTTTTTCACACAAAAAACCCGTCCCCTGATTAGGGACGAGTCTGCTCGCGTTACCACCCTAGTTCCGGTCCACACTGGCCCGGCACTCTATGAATCTTCTTCTTAACGGTGAAGACCGACAGAGCTTACTGTATCAATTCAGCCCTGTTTCTCGGAGAGGATCTTCAGATCATGGTATCCGCCGGTTCCCAGCAACCCGGCTCTCTTTGGGACACGTTATCATCCTACTGTTCTCGTCATTGAATATGATTCTTCAATTTTATACATAAGAGTAACAGGTAATAAAATACGCGTCAATAAGTTTATTGTCAATTTTGAATATTCCATTAATGTAAACGCAATCATTTACGCACGCCACTTTAACTGACCCAAAAATCCCGTTTCAGAATTCTATAATCGTATCATTTCAGCTGTTTTGAAAACTCCCGGAAAGCTTGATGATTGGTCGGACCATGCCCATCCCCAAGTTCAAGGGTATGTTCAATGGCAGAAGAAATGAACGTCTTTGCAAGCGATACTGCCTCATGGACAGTGTGACCCTTGGCAATTTGAGCCGTGATCGCTGCTGAGTACGTACAGCCTGTACCATGGGTATGTCGTGTATGGAAGCGCCTGGAAGTGAACGTGTGAAAATGCTCTCCATCATACAAAAGATCGGTCACAAGATCCGAAGCCGAATCCTGAAGATGCCCTCCTTTAATGATGACGTTATCCGCCCCCATGGTGTGGATGATTTTGGCCGCTTTCTTCTGATCTTCCATTGTATGGATTTTGATTCCTGTCATTTTTTCTGCTTCAGGGAGATTGGGGGTGATTACATAAGACAAGGGGATCAATTCATGGATCAGCGCATCGACGGCCCCTTCATGAAGCAGGGAAGCCCCGCCCTTTGCCACCATGACCGGATCGACCACCACGCGCCTCCATCCACGCTGCTCAATGGATGCAGCGACAATGGAAATCATTTCTCTGTCCACCAGCATACCGGTCTTGACTGCGTCAGGACTCAAATCCGTTGCGATGGCATCCATTTGTTCTTCCACAAAAGATGGCGGGACGGGATGGATCCCGTGGACGCCCAATGTGTTTTGTGCCGTCACTGCAGTGATGGCACTCATCCCGAACACCCCGAGTTCCTGGAACGTCTTAATATCCGCTTGGATCCCTGCACCGCCACCACTATCTGATCCGGCAATGGTCAATACTTTTTTCATCTTGCACACACTCCTGTTCATCGATGTATTTACGGTAAAGGGCCTTCGCTTCAGGAATATCGGATGTCCCATGGATCAAGGCACGTCCATCTGAAAAAACGACCATCCGGTGCCCTTCGATGTTCACATTCACAAGGAATCGGTTAGCACTGAGGATCCGCCCCTCCTTCATCCTTTTAGTAAACGATTCGAGGTGAAGACTGAGGGGGCTTGAAGGCCTGATGTGGACGGCATCCCTCCCACAAAGGACGCTTGCCTTCACTCCCGATGTTCCTTTCAAAGCCGGAAAGGTTGGGTTCGATCCGCATGTCGGGCAATCCATTTTTCTCATGCTTTCGATGGTGACCTCACTACGGCTGTTTTCCCACAGATCAAAGGATAAGAGCGTCTTTCTCAGAGTGCCTTTTGCGCCGGTGAGGATCTTCAACGCTTCTGTGGTCTGATAAGAGGTCACCATCGTGACGGCAGGAGAGATGATCCCCTGCGATTCACACGAATCCCCGTTCACCGGCAGTACGTCCTGAAGACAGCGAAGACAGGGTCCTTCGCCAGGGAGGAAGGTATGGGTGATTCCATAGGAACCAAGGCAGGCACCGAAGATCCAGGGAATCGACCTCATCCGCGCATGATCATTCACCATGAGTCTCACATGGAAGTTATCGGTCGCATCGATCAACAGATCCGCTTCCATTGAGGAAAGCATGCCGGGGGTGACTTCTCCCACCCTTCCGTCAATTTCCACCTGTGAATTCACTCTTTTCAACCGTCGTTCGGCGGCCGCCGCCTTTGGAAGTGAGCTCTCTGCATCGTGCTCCGTATACAGCTGCTGCCGCTGCAGATTGCTCCATTCCACATAATCACGGTCGATGATGGTGAGCTTCCCCACCCCCGACCTTGCCAACATGTCGGCAACAGAAGATCCCAGTGCACCGGCACCGATGATGATGACGCGCTTCTCCCCCAGGACTGCCTGCCCCCGTTCTCCAATGGGAGCAAATAAAATCTGTCTGGAGTACCTTTCGCTTTTCACTGCATCAGTCCCTCCAATGGGCTGCTTGCTGATGCATAGGTCTTTTCCGGGATACGCCCCGCTTCACATCCCAGTCGTCCGGACAATACCGCAAGCTTCATCGCCTCTGCCATCTTCACAGGGTCGCCTGCTTGAGCAACGGCCGTATTCAATAAGACAGCGTCGGCTCCAAGCTCCATCGCTTTCGTCGCATCTGCGGGCGAGCCGATCCCTGCATCAACAATGACGGGTACACGAGCCTGCTCGATGATGAAGGAAAGATTCAGGGGATTGATGATTCCCTGACCCGATCCGATCGGTGAAGCACCCGGCATGATGGCATGAACGCCAAGTTCCTCGAGTCTTTTGGCAAGGACGACGTCATCCGATGTATAGGAGAGGACGGTAAACCCTTGACTCAGCAGTTCTTCAGAAGCTTTCAAGGTTTCCACTGGATCCGGTAGCAGGGTCTTTTCACATCCGATCACTTCCACTTTGACCATGTCACATAAACCTGATGCCTTCGCAAGCTGTGCATGGCGGACGGCTTCCGCGGCATCTTTCGCTCCGGCCGTATTGGGCAGTAAAGTGAAGCTCCCGAGATCTAATTCCTCCAGGACATTTTCCCCAGGGGAATCAAATACGTTCATGCGACGGACCGAAAAGGTGAGGATTTCCGCACCTGACGCTTTCACAGCCTTTCGCTGGATCTCCTGATCCGGATACTTCCCCGTACCGAGAAGCAATCTTGATTCAAATTCATACGTCCCTATCTTCAACATGTCAACCGCCTCCTACGAAATGGACGATCTCTACCCGATCGCCAGCATTCAATTTGATATCCCTATGCTCAGCTTTCTTCAGTATCTGTTTGTTCCACTCCACGATCAGCATCCGCTCACCAGTCTTAAGGTGGATAAGGAGGTCATCTACTGACTTCACTTGTGGTGGAACCTCGGTTTCTATCCCATTGACGTGTATATTCATAACCCAATCTCCTTTCGCAGTCCTTATCACTCAGTAGATCTGCCATCAGCACTCCAGTAATCGGAGCCAGAAGAATCCCATTCCGGTAGTGACCTGTCGCCAATGACAGTCCCTCCACATCCGGAACCCTTCCCATGAATGGGAGCCGTGAGGATGTTTTCGGCCTCGTACCTGCCCATGCTTTTCCCCATGCGGCAGCGGCAATGCCCGGTGCAATGGTGCACGCCTTGGCAAGTAAACGTGAGACGCTCTCAGCAGCTACATCTTCACTGAACGATCCTACTTGTTCCGTGGCACCGATCGTCAATGTGCCATCTGCTTTCGGGACCAAATACACGTCATCTGATACAATCGTTCGATTCAGGAATCCCTCCTTAGGGGTCACAGAAATGCATTCCCCTTTTACCGGCGCAGCGTCCAGTTTAATTCCTACCCGTCGCAGGATATGCTGACTCCAGGCGCCACCTGCTACCACCACCTCATCACCATAAAGAGGTCCCCGCGTGGTGTTGACACCAATGACTGAACGCCCTTTCATGATGAGTGTGTTGACCTCGGTGCCTTCATGGAGTACCGCCCCCATAGTTGCTGCCGAAATAGCCAGCGCTTCTGACAGTCGAGGTGCAAGAAGATTGCCGTCCCGTGGTATATAAAGACCGCCAATGAATGAGCGGGATAAGGAAGGCTCCATTTTCCTTAACTCCCTTTCCTCCAGCCACCGCAATTCCTCCTTCATCCCCTGTGGACTGTTCGCTTCCTCTTGAAGGAGGTGTTGCTCCCTGCCTGTCATAGCAGGCATGATCATTCCGTTTTGTCTCAAACCGATATCGATTCCTGAACAGTTCAGGAGCTGTTCGGCTAGGGCCGGGAAGAGATCCCTGCTTTCTTTGGCAAGGGAGGTCATGGAGGGGTTTCCCCTGGTTTCAGTATGGACCCCCAACATTCCAGCTGCTGCACCTGAGGCTTTGCCCGCAAGCTTCCCTTTTTCCAAAAGGGTGACGTTGCACCCCTTTTTCATAAGCTCGAAGGCGATGGATAGACCAATCACACCTCCACCGACAATGATGATGCGCTTCATCGTGCTCCACCTCCCTTTAAAGATGCTCGATAATCCTCGGCCGCCCCCCGCGGATCCGTGCTGAGGAACACACCAGACAACACGGCGATGCCTGCTGCCCCTGCACGGATTACTTCAGCAGAGTTGTCCGGCGTGATCCCGCCTATTCCAACTACGGGAAATTCATCTTTTACTTTGCTGATTGCACCCACTCCGATACCGGTCTTTCCTGGTTTGGAGCCCGTATGATATATGTTCCCTAGGAGAATGGAGTCGGCTCCTGTTTTTCCTGCCGCATCTGCTTCCGCGGGACTATGCACGGATATTCCAATTTTGATCGTCGGGAACATCCTTTTGATTTCGGAGGGGGTGACGCTCCGGGATCCGAGCTGAACCCGTTCTACACCCGTCAACAAGGCTATGTCGACGCGATCATTGACAACCAGCTTCTCTGCAGGAACACCGGATGAGAGAAGCGCGAGAATGGTGTCGTATAGACAGCGCGACGACCAATTGTTTTCCCTCAGGTGAATGGCATCCACCAGGTGATGCACAAGCGAGCAGATTTGGACCACTTCTCGTGGAGACTGCTTTCCCGACGTGATGATGTGAAACTCCGGTTGGGACACTGCCATTATGCACCGGCCCCGGTTCGGGTGGTGGCCAGTAATTCTTGGAAGGGCCACCGTTCAAGGGTGAAGGCCATTTCCCAGAACTGGAGTTCATAAATGCTGCTCACCAGGAACAGTTCTTTCATGCGGGCGCGTTGAGTACCACTTGCGAGCTCTGCCAGTTCATCGAGCCTTTGGATCTGTTCCTCAACCAGCTCCCTGAACCATTCCCCTCCGTAGGTGGCGATCCACTCCTGATAAATGGGTTCTTCCGGCGTGCTTCCTTTCAATTTCTCCCCCACCTCATAGTACAGCCAGTAACAGGGCAGCAGGGCAGCAAGGATATCAGCCAGATCACCGACCTGAGCAGATCGGTACATATGAGAAGCATAGGCATACGCCGTCGGGGACGGAACGAACTGCTCCTTCTCTTCTTCTGTGATTCCGAGTTTGTCAGAAAACCCTTCATGGAGAGAAAGCTCTGCTTCGAACGTTGCCTGTGCATGGGCAGCCAATCGGGCGGATGTTTGAAGATCCCCTGCTTTTGAAGCCCCCAAAGCCTGCATTTTTGAAAAATGGGTCAGATAATAGGAATCTTGCAAAACATAAAATTTGAAATTCTCAAGCGGCAAGGAACCATCACCGATTCCTTTTACGAAAGGATGTTGAAAACTCGCCTCCCAGCAATCGTCTGCAGCCAGCCGTAATTCTTCTGAAAACTTCATTCCTCTTTCCTCCTTTTGACGATCCACTGAAACGAAAAAAAGCCATTTTCCACAGAGTTGGTGGAAAATGGCTTTTTGAGAATCCGAAACGGATAGAGATATCCTCAAAACGCCACTTCCCTCCGCTGGTATCAACCAGATCAGGTTCAAAGGGTCTTGAAGTTTCACTTCAATCTCAGCCGCTATTAAGGGCCCCCCTAGTGGATCGTCATATGTAAGTTGAGTTCGATGCTATCGTAACATGAAGAGATGGATTGTCAAGTCCATCCAAGGAAGAAACTGCTTTTATCCTATGAAATCGTACAAAGGTGAGGCGTTATATAAGTTCTATTATTTTTTGAATTGGCATGTGATAAGTAGGAGTCCGTGCTCTTCGCTGCGGCCAACCGCTTTCCACGGGGCGTGCGGTGAGCCTCCTCATTCTTGCGGGGTCTCACCCTGCCCGCTTTTCCCGTTGGAGTCGGTTGGTCTCCGCTTCGAGCACTCTGTAGTGAATAGTAGGACATGTTAATAAAACTAATGGCGTGAGAGAAGTTTCCAACCTTATATTCTCATAGACTTTATATATCATGGTACCTGTGCCGTATCTAACGGTTGATATTGTCTGGATAGACGGTAAGTAGGAGTGCGTGCTTCTTCACTGCGGCCAGTCGCTTTCCATTGGGCCTGCGGTGAGCCTCCTGATTCTTGCGGGGACTCGCCCTGTCCGCTTGTAACGTTGGAGTCGGTTGGCCTCCGTTTCGAGCACTCTGTAGTGAATACTGGAAGTTACCGTAGAATGAGGAAAAGGACTTTATATATACGTTTCATTTTTTATCATTGCTGTCAACCGGTGAAGTTGTCTACCCGTTCCTTCGGTTCTCCCCATGGTGAAGGGGGGGCAGGTGTTGGATCATCATTTTCATTAAGTGCAAAGAAACAACTCACTTGAACCAGCCTTTCTCCTTCGATTGGGTAATGGCCTCGATCCTGTTTTTCACACCGAGTTTTTCAAGGATGGTTGAAATATAATTACGGACGGTTCCTGCCTTCAGGCTGAGTTCATCGGCGATTTCCTGCGTGTTTTTCCCGTCGGCGACGAGCCACAGCACTTCTTTCTCACGATCCGTCAGGGGATTTTCTTCACCATATACATCATCCATGAGTTCGGGTGCAAACATCCGCTTCCCATCCATGACGAGTCGTATGGATTGAGCAAGCTCTTCACTGGGGCTGTCTTTCAGAAGGTATCCCTTCACCCCTGCCTTCAGGGCGCGTTGAAAATAGCCTGACCGTGCAAAGGTGGTCAAGATGATGACCCTGCAGTCAGTGTCCTTCAGTCTTTCTGCTGCTTCCAGCCCAGTCATCTTGGGCATTTCGATATCCATCATGCATATATCGGGACGTAGCTCCCGAACGAGCGAGAGCGCTTCTTCCCCGTCTCCTGCCATCCCTACGACTTCCATATCATCTTCGAGGTTCAAGAGGGAACCAAGGGCCCCCAGCATCATCCTCTGATCTTCTGCAATCACGATTGAAATCAATTGTAACCCTCCCTGTTTGTATCTTTTATCACTTTAGGCACGATCATTGTCAGAGTGGTGCCATCTTCTCCGTCGATTCCAAGCTCTCCGTTCACGAAGTCGAGCCGCTCACGGATCCCGATCAATCCGCTCCCTTTTGATTTGCGGTAATCCTTAGGGATGCCTTTACCGTTATCAGAAAGAACGAATCTAAGGCTATCATGGCTTTCCACCACCCTGAGTGTACACTCTGTGGCGCCGCTATGCTTTACGATATTGGTAACGGCTTCCTTCAGGCACATACTGAGGATATTCTCAAGGAACAGCGAGATATTGGGGAGCGGTTCCTCGTATTCAGGGATGAACCGGATGTCGGCTGCTGACAGGAGCTGACGGATCCGGATGAACTCATCCTCGAGCCTGATGCCTCTCATCTGTGATACGAGGGTCCGGACTTCACTCAGCGCCGTCCTTGCCGTCTGCTGGACATCCATGAGTTCGTTCTTCGCCTGTTCCGGATTTTTCTCGACCAGTTTTCTGGCCAGATCGCTTTTCAATCCGATCAGTGATAGTTTCTGACCAAGGGTGTCGTGGAGATCCCTTGCAATCCTCTGCCGCTCTTCCTGCTTCACCAATTCTGAGATCCGTTTATTGGCATCTTCGAGCTGCTCTTCCAACTGCCCTTGTTTGTTGCGATTGAAAATATTGAAAGGAAGCAGGATCACACTGATCCAAATGATCAGGATGAAAGGAATCTGAGAGAGGAAGACCTCATGCTGGAGGACGAATTTATAATTGATCGATGCCGTCGTAAGGACCAAATGCACCACATACAGTGTCAGGAACGCCGCCCGGTTCCTTATGTTCCCATTATAGTAGGCGATATAAAAAGCAAAATAGATAAAATTGAACTGCACGGTCATGATGATGGAAATGGCGATCAGGATCCCTGTCCATAGATACACGGGCCACCTGCTCGACAGGAAGGCAAAGCGCAACGCTAGGAAAAACAGGATCGTCATGATGATCCCGGTAACGATCTCCATGGTGGAAGACGATTGAAAAATGAAGTAAAAAGGCAAGATCGACGCAATGGCCCATACATACGGCGACGTGCCTGAACCTTTAAGCTTCCCTGTGGAAACGTTCATAATGATCCCTCTTTTCCTCAAGGCATACAGCCCTTAATATTTCCTTTTTTGAATGGCTTTTTGTTTTTGCATGACCTCATACGATTTATGTATGATATCGGTTAACACGTCACCCTTATACACACGTCCGATCTTGGTGTTCTCCTGATAGTATTCGACAATCTCATCCAACTTCTCCGACGTTTCGGGATCAATCCTTACATTAAGCTGCATCTTTCCTTGATTTGACAACATTTATCTCCACCTTCTATCAAAAGTATAGCAACTGCTAGCATTTCGATATCTTAATCATAGCACATGATATCAGGGAAAATCGACCAAAAAGGACAACATTTCAAAGAAATTCGATGAGAAAATTCTTCCCACCTTTACTCCGGTCTTATCACAAAAAAAAGAACACCCTTTCACCGCAGCCAGTGCCGTAAAGGGTGTTTTCACATCAGATATTTTCGTCGCAATAAGCAACCAATGCCTGCTCTTCTTCTTCCTCAAGGGCAAAATCCAAATAGGTTTCGGATCCCCGTTCGATGATAGCGTACTGAGCGAGTTTGGAAGACGCTTCTTCCCGGACATAAATGCCTTTTATATACATTCCGGATGGTGTATACAATTCATCATCTTCCGGAACCTCGATTTCAATCATCACTTCATATCGCTGTCCCGGAAGGATCCCGGTCGGGTCTTTCAATTCTTCTGCGTTCATTTGAATGATTTCCATATAAAACTTCCTTTCATACCTTTTCCTAAACACCCATTATACACGTAATCCCGTTCCTTCACACCATTCTCTTCTCATCCCCATGTTTTCTCGGTTATAATGGTGCTTTAAGGAGTGATCTCATGGAACGAAATGAAATGGAAAAGAAAATCATCGAAAACTATCAAAAAGATGAAAATATGATGATGATGGTTTTTGCCCAGTGGTGTGTGAATCAGGATCTTGATCCAGTTGCCGTTTACCTCAAAGCCTACCCGGAGCAGAGAGATAATCCTGTCCTGAAACAAATGATGGAGCTGACGGTCCCGAAGGAAGAATCCTCAGATATTCCTTACAGTACCCTTCTGGGCGTCCTCCAGTTATTCGGCAACGAAGATTTGGCCATCGCCATTCAGGAAATGCAAAAGCGCTGAAGGAAAAACCCTTGTGTACTTAATCCGTTATATACACCCATCTTTAACAATCATAATCTAGAAGCCTGGATTCTCTTCCAAGCTTCTTTTTTACATAAAATCAAAATAATAGCGGATGATGTGAAAGAAAATCGGTGCTGTATAAGCCAGACTGTCCACCCGGTTCAAGTAACTTTCCTGCAAGGAAGTGAACTTCGGCCGGTCCCCGATGAGAAGATCGCGTTTCAATACCGATACCGTAAGACTGCCGATAAAGGCACCTGTCGCAATGATGACGCCTGACAAGAGACCGAATGTTTCATTCAGTGGCGTCAGATATGGATAGAGGCTAAAGGATAAGCCCGTTGTAACCAGTAAAGCCACCATATATCCTTCCCATGTGATGGCAGGATTCGCTGTAGGAACCACCTTTAGGCGGCCGGCATAGATGGAAACCAGATGTTGAACGATGTCACTCACCTGCGTAAGGATGACAAGGTAAAGGACAAGATTGGCTCCATATTCGGGACTCGCAACTTGGAAATAGGCCAGATGGCTAAGACCGAACACCATAAGCATCAGGCCCCATTGAGTAGAGCTGACCGACCTTAAGAACCCTACGGTCCCCTTCCCCAGGATCCTCGGTAGCGGCAGAAGTAAAAAAACGTACACAGGGATAAAGACGATGAACATTCCATACCACCCAAGGTAGATCCAATAAAATTGGAGAGGTATCGATATGTATGCCCACAGGAAAATACGCCGGTCGGCCTTCCGTGTCTTCATCATGGAAAAATACTCTTTAAGAGAGAAGAAGCAAAGGATCATTAATGAGAGCATGGATACAAGAGGGTTGAAAAGGGTTGCAACCGTAAAAACGATAAACATCCCCCACCATGTTTTGATCCGCAGGGAAACACGGGAAAAATCCTTGTCCCCCTGGAACTTCCTCACTAAAATGAATGCCAGATGACCGGCTGAAAGCGTAAGGAAAATGATGAATAACGTCCAATAAGCGCTTGTGGTCAAAAATGTCCCCCCTATTGTTGAAATCCTTTAAAAGGATGGGTCATTGGTCATATTAACCCCTCAGGTTATTGTATAATGAAGAAGGTGGAACATCTACATTTTTTTAGGAGGTGCGCGGATGGAAGACCACTTTATTTATATTTTATTGACGGATACGGGCACCCTGTTCACTAAATCGATCAAGAGCTATACGAAAGCCCCCTACAATCACGCGTCCATTTCATTTGATCGGGAACTCACCGACATGTACAGCTTCGGGAGGAAGCATCCATCCAATCCACTGTCGGGTGGATTTGTGAAAGAAGATGTCCGCAGTGGTACATACAGCAAATATCCGAAGACGACCTGTGTGATATACAGGCTGAAGGTGTCGCAGAGGGATACGCAAAAAATGCTCCGGATTCTGAATGTATTCAAACGCAGCAGCAATAAGTATCTCTATAATCTATTCGGGATCGTCGGCGTGACCATGAATGAGCCGGTTGAATTCAGCAACTCCTACTTTTGCTCCCAATTCGTCGCGGAAGTATTGAGCCGGTCGGGTGTCAAGCTCTGGGATAAGCTACCCGCCCTGGTTACCCCCGAGGATTTCAGGAGATCCCCATCGTTTGAGCTGATTTACGAAGGGACATTGTCAGATTATGAACCCGTCAAAAAGCAAAGGAACCTCCCGGAATGAAAAAATCCGGGAGGTTCCTTTTGGTTATTATTCGATTGTAAAGCGAAGGAAGAAAATAAATTGATAGACCATCTCATACGCTTCCAGGAGGGTAGCTTCTTCACTGAACCCCCTCATATCATTCAATGTCAGATTGAGATCCCACAGACCATCCTCCCCGTTGAATAAAAGTTCGTAGGAGTCCTCTCCATTCGTCAGGGTCTCAGCCAGGATCTGCTTGATTTCCGGACCAAATTTCTTTTGGAGCTTCAGTCCAAGGAGAGCGCCGTAGGTTTGGAAGACGTCATTCATCTCAAGGGAGACTCCGTCAACTCCCACACGGTCAAAGCACTCCGCTTCCAGATAGACGAAGTGTTCCGGGTTTTCCTTCAGGTACCGGACAGGTTCGTCCAGTACCGCATGACCGTCAGCAATCAATTCTTCCGTTTCCTTATCGCATCGCTCCACCACTGCTTGGGAAAGAGCGGTCTTAAAATCGATGATGGTGAGTCCTTCCGGGGACTTCAAGTCATTTTGAAGGAGATACTCCATTTCTTCAGGCAGGGCTTCAATGGTACCCTCAACTCTGTCTGCCCACTCAGTCATTTTCTTTTTCATATGTAGTTCCTCCCTTATTCGGATAGTTCTTTGAATTCAGCGTATACGGGACAATGATCGCTGCCGAGCACCGCTGGTTCCATCCCGGCTGAAGCAAGTGAAGGCGCCAGGGAACGCGAAGCAATGACATAGTCGATGCGCCATCCGATATTCCGCTCCCTCACCTTGTTAATGTAAGACCACCAGGTGTACGCATCATCACGATCCGGATGAAGATATCTGAACGTGTCGATGAACCCGGCATCCAAGAGCTGCGTCATCTTCTCCCTTTCCTCATCCGTAAACCCTGAATTCCCACGGTTTGAACGGTCATTCTTCAAATCGATGGGTTGATGGGCGACATTCAAATCCCCACATAGGACGACAGGTTTATGCTCGTCCAGCTTCTTTATATATCCCCTTACCTTATCTTCCCAACGAAGGCGGTCGACTATGCGGGATAAATCCCGCTTTGAATTCGGGGTGTACATGGTCACAAGATAGAAGGATTCGAATTCACATGTAATCAATCGTCCTTCTTCTTCAACCTCTCCTTTGGCAAATCCGTAACTCACATGGAGTGGTTCCGTTTTTGTGAAGACGGCTGTCCCAGAGTATCCTTTTCTTTGAGCGTAGTTCCAATACTGATGATAGCCCGGCAGATCCAACTCGATTTGACCCGCCTGGAGCTTTGATTCCTGAATGCAGAAGATATCCGCATCACTATGTTTGAAGAAATCAAGAAAGCCCTTTTTGACACAGGCCCTGATTCCGTTAACATTCCAAGAAATTAGTTTGACCATCTCTCATTTGCACCTCTGATTTCATGTTTCCGACCGTTGATCTCTGGTCGGAATCCCTGCTATTATTCTACCATATTTCAGTCACGCCAACGAAATTATACTGATATAACTTATAGTATTCCTCTTATTATTCTAATATAACGAATTCATATTCTTATTATTCTCCCATAAAAATAAGGCGCGGAAACGTTCCCTCGCCTTATTCCAACATCATTGAATTTCTACTTCGATTCGGTGGTAGAGTTCTTCTGTTATCTGCTCGACCTCATTGAAATCCATAAGGTCGACATAGATACCCTTCATCTGGTCACGGAAATCCTTTGCTTCTTTCAGCGTCTGGATCGCTTCCTTCATTTTATCTTTGTAGCCTTTTGTCGCTTCTTCAATCTCTCGACTATATGTTTCATCGGTTCCTTCCGTGATACATCGTTCATACATATCGACGATGTGATCCCCTTCACGTGAAGGGAAATACTCATGGGGTGCCGTACTGTCAAAAATGGCGATCCCCTGTTCCCGAAGGATGACCATATCGAGGCTGTTCGGATCAAAGCCGCAGTGGTATACTTCCACGCTGAACCCTTTTTCTCTGCCGCTTGCCGCAATTTTCTTCAGCATCGTCGACTTACCGGATCCTGCCCTGCCCTTGATGAAGAACCTGTCAGGTATCCCTTCGGTGAGGTTTTGAATATGATCGATTGCACCGACCGGAGTTGCAGCACCGAGGAATCGACGTGTAATTTTCCCTTCTGTGCCCTTATTTCCCCCTCCAAAGAAGGTGTCGATTAATTCCCCTGTCAGGGTATCGGCTTCTTCGAAGTCCATATTGGAAATGTACACTTTTTCGATATCATCATGGTCCCTTAGGGACGCTGCAAATGTATCATATGCTTCCTGACGTTTTCCGATGAACTGATTGAAATACGTCAATACGTCTTGAGTATGATCCGCTAGTTTTTCCATATCCAGGGGCTTTGTGAGGTCGACCCTTTCCACGACCGCCTGGGCAACATTGAACATTTCACTGCCATCGATTACACCGATCCCCTTCTCCGGCAAAAGGACAGCATCCAGGGCATCAGGCTCCAAGGCACTATGGATGTAGTCCAAGTGATATCCCTTTTTCTCCAACCGTGTACCGATCTCTTTTAGAAGCGTCGACTTACCAGCCCCTGGACCGCCGTCGAGAATATACACCTTTTTCAACTCTTCAAAAGCGGAATCCGATAAACTGATCAACCCTTTGGCAGTGTTCCCACATGCAAAATAATGTTTAGACGACATCGAATCATCCTCTCTTCACTCTTCCCTTTATGCAGGGAAGGGAGTTCGCCCATAGTAAACCATATGTCTTACAGCCTGCCCCCGTGAATCGGGCAAAAAAAAGACGCCCTGTGACACGGGCGCCTTTCCTACTCCCTCTTATCCATGTTCTTACCATAAAAGATCTCATCCATTTCCTTCTTCAGTTTGCTTGTGATTTCATTCGCCTCTCCTTCACCGAGGCGGTCTTCCGTGTAACCGAACAGATAGTTGTTCAGATCAAATTCCTTCAGCTTACATTTTGTATGGAAGATGTTCTGCGGATAGACATTCACATCAATCATATCGTATTCTTCTTTGATCGCCTCAGGTATATAATTTTGGATGGATTGAATATCATGATCTATAAAAAGCTTGCGCCCATTGATATCCCGGGTGAATCCCCTCACTCGGTAGTCCATCGTCATGATATCCGTATCAAAGGAGTGAATGAGGTAATTCAATGCCTTTAAGGGAGATATTTCTCCGCAGGTGGACACATCAATGTCCGCACGGAAGGTACTGATTCCTTCATGTGGATGATATTCAGGATATGTGTGGACAGTAATATGGCTCTTGTCCAAATGCATGGCGGCGCTTGCCGGGAGAGGACCGGGAGATTCATCAAAATGTTCAGTGGGGACCTCGACGATCGGTCCTTCAGATACAAGGATGGTGACGCTTGCCCCCTGTGGTACATAATCCTGCTTGGACACATTCAACACATGCGCCCCGATGATATCCGATACATGTGTCAGGATGCCCGTCAGACGTTCTGCATTGTATTGTTCATCAATATATTCGATATACGCTTCCCGCTCTTCCCGCGTCTTCGTATAGCATACGTCGTACATATTAAAACTTAATGATTTTGTCAGATTATTGAATTCATGGAGCTGAATGCGCTCTTGATGAGATAAATTCATGAAACACTTCCCCCTCATTACACGTATGTGTGTATCTTACCCGAACACCCCCGAGGTAAAACAAACTGGCAATAGCTTTTTCTTTTTACTTTGCGCTGCATTTGGTTAAAATGGATGTAAGAATGGAGTTGTATATCGTGAAAAAACTACTACTGCTTATCGTACTTATAGCAGCTGCATATATCACCAAACCACTATGGATTGAACAGGTTGAGGCATCCAGTCTCGGCTCCATCATGGACAAATTCCAGGAGTTCAAGGAACGGGATGACGTCCAGGGTGCGATAGACGGACTTGATCAGGGGATGCAATCCCTTCTTTCAAAGCTGGATGACTTTAAAGGGGGCAAGGAGCAGGAACCTGAAGCACAACAGGCAGAGAAGCCGGCGCTGACGACCCCGAGCAGTGAAACCTTCTCTGTTCACAATATCGAACTTGGCGCTGACAAGAAAGAGGTGGAAGAACAAGCGGGTGATCCCCAAAGGCATTCCATGAATGAATATGGTGTAGAGTGGTTCGCCTATCATGACCACTACCAGAATTTCTTCCTGGCGTCTTATGATGACAATGGAAAAGTCAATGGTCTTTACACGAATCAGGATCTGATCTCTTCAACGACCGGCATCAAAATAGGCGCCTCCAAAGAGGATGTGCGGAATGAAATGGGCAAACCACTCGAACATATCAGAAAGGGGATGACCTTGTTTCAGCTCCAGACCGACGGGGAGCATGATGTTTTCGAAGTCGACGATTCCTATGTGACGATCTTTTATGATAAGCATGAGAACAACACGGTCACAGCCATCCAGGTGATCGATTCAGGGTTGGAGAACGAGAAAAAGGATTATTACACCGAAGCCTCCGCTTCCATGAAAGAAGGATTTGAATACCAGCTTTTCGACCTCACGAATGCCATCCGGGTCCGGATGGGGGAATCCGTCCTGACTTGGGATGATCATGTGAGGGAAACCGCAAGGAAACATAGTGATGACATGGCCGAAAACAACTACTTCAGCCACACAAATCTTGAAGGGGAATCGCCGTTCGACCGGATGGCCGATGATCAGGTCGCCTTCAGGACGGCAGGGGAAAATCTTGCCTATGGACAGCTCAGCTCGATCTTTGCCCATGAGGGGCTCATGAACTCGATGGGCCATCGTGAAAACATCCTTCAGTCCCATTATGAGTTCCTCGGTGTAGGGGTTTCGTTCAACGAAAAGGCCCAGCCCTATTATACAGAGAACTTCTATAGTGAATAAACCTCATCTAGACAGCAAAAAATCCATCCTATCTTAAGGATGGATTTTTTGATTTGTCACCTACGACCGGCTCATGAAAACTCGCTCTCGATTGCAGGGTGGGAACTCTAACTTACTGGCCGGCGGTTCAATTACTTATCACCGGGTATGTCGCATCCATTTTCATCACATGTCATCCCTTGGTTCGTATTCAGGGACGTCAAAGGAGAACGGGATTCTTCTTGCCATACTTTTTGCAGGGCATCACGGAAGACCTCAGGTGGTTGAGCGCCGGAAATGGCATATTTTCTGTTAATCACAAAGAATGGTACCCCCTGTACTCCGATCTCCCTGGCTTCCGCTTCGTCCATTCGGACTTCCTGCGCATAGGCTTCGCCCTTAAGGACTTCGGCGGCCTCGTTCCTGTCCAATCCGACTGACTCACCAAGGTCGAGAAGGGTCGCTTCATCTCCGACATGCTTGGAATCGGTAAAGTGCCCTTTTAACAGCAGCTCCGTCAATTCGCTCTCTTTTCCTTTGGACTGTGCGAATTTAGTAAGACGATGAGCATCGAATGTATTCGTCGGCACACTTGTATCAAAACGGAAATCAAGGCCAACGGCAGCCGCCTGTTGGGTGAGGCTTACGGAATTATTCCTTGCCTGTTCTTCGGTGATCCCGTATTTGGACGCGATCAGCTGATGGATGTTCTTATCCGTATCCTTAGGGAAGTTGGGATCAAGTTCAAAGCTCTTGAACTCGACTTCCACCTCATTTGCATGATCAAACTGCTCAAGTGCCTGCTCCAGGCGCCGTTTTCCTATATAACAAAATGGACAAACATAATCAGACCATACTTCTATTTTCATCCCTTGCACCTCTTTACTGTTTATTCTAGAGGCATCGTACCATATTTTGAGTCATAATACCCATCATCAGCTCAGCCTTCTCCTTTTTCGTTTCGACCTGTTGCCATGGCAGCGGTCACAGATGGAAAACCCGAACTCAGGCGGCAGCTTTTTCCCGCAGCTCCTGCACGTGCGGCTGTAGGATTGAACTTCGTCTGAAAGGGTATCATGCACGCCATCTGCTATCTCTTCCCTGACCCGCTCCCAATAGGCAGCTTCTGTCTGGCGGCCTAGCCGATAGAGAAAGAGAAGATGTAAGCCCACGGATTTATACGATAGTTCCTGTTGTTCCAAATTTCGTGTCCTGATGACCGGTTCCGGGAGCTCCTCACCATCGATGATGGCATGCATGCATTGGAGCCACTGTGTAGTCAGGCGATCCTCCTTTTTGCTGAAAGGAAGGTGAAGAAAGCCGTAAAGGTCGTCCAGGGAAAGCCTGGCTTCGATGTCTGATCCCTCGATCCGTTCATACAGCTCTTTTTCCTCAATCAACGAAGCCTTCTCGGTTCCTTCAGGAGACTCGAATCGATCCCAAAGCTCGAAGAAGGTCCCCAAGTGATTACTGTAGCGCTGGAACCGTTCAAAGACCGAAGAGGTGGGTGCAACGGCAAAACGATTGAGGGGGCGGTCTTCCTGATGCAGGAGTTTTTCCATCGCTTTGACGTGCCTGCTGAATGAAACCTTACCTACTTCATAAAGCCCCTTCCGTCCAGCACGACCGGCAATCTGTTTAACTTCCTGTGAAGAAAGCCGCCTTCTCCTTGTCCCATCGAATTTCTCCGTTTCAAGGAATACGATCCTCCGGATGGGAAGATTGAGACCCATTCCGATGGCATCCGTGGAAACGATGAGGTTCGTCTTCCCTTCTATGAATTGCATCATTTGCTTTTTCCGGGTTTCAGGCGGCATGCTTCCATAGATCATACTCACCTTATGCCCGCCCGACTGAAGCCTCGAGGCTGTCTCCAGAACCTTTTTCCTTGAAAAACAGACGATCGCATCTCCGTTCTTGGCGCTCCGAAGCTTGAATTCCTTTGCTTCCACCTGCAGGGGAATCTCGCGTTTATAGTGATGGACCGTAACATCTTCCTCACTGAGCAAACGGAATAAAAGTTCTTCCACATTGCTGCTGCCAATGATATGGACTTCCTTCGCCCTGGATTTGGTAATGGCCCGATACCATGCGTAGCCCCTGTCCTGATCGGAAATCATCTGGGCTTCATCGATCACAACCACGTCATATTGATCCTTCTCATGGAACATTTCCACGGTACTGGCACTATGAAGTGCACCAACAGTCACTTTCTCTTCTTCACCGGTTTTCAGATTACAGGGGATACCCTCACGATTTAGTTTATCGTAAACCTCCAGGGCAAGAAGGCGCAAAGGTGCAAGATACATGCCACTTCGGGCTTTTTTCATGCTTTCCAGTGCGGTATGGGTTTTGCCTGTATTCGTTTCACCGAGATGCAGGATATAGCGGATATTGCTCTTACCAGGGGCACTGTACTCCCGTCCAAAAATGGACTCCAGCATAGCCTCCTCTTCTCGCTGTTTCCTCTCCTGTTCTTCCCGTTCTTCCCGTTCGCGCTTTTCTCTCTCTTCCATATCTGCTGCCAAGCTGGTCAGCTGGTCTTCGGGATCCCACGGTTCTTCCGCAATCTCAAGGAGGCGTTCTACCTTTTCTTCACCGAGCCAATTAAACCAGGTGTTCATCATCGACAAAAATAGCGGATGATTCATCCTGCTCAGCCTTTCCATATTCAAGGGCTGACCGAAGGCTTCCAGATAGCGTTCGAGGTGGTCTTCCGGTAGGGCTTCAAGCAGGGAATTCATGATCAGCTGATCGGCATGATAGGAACTGAATCGCTCGTAAGGGGCCAGATACGTTTCATACTCCCAGGCATCCCGGTCCCAATTCTCACTTTTTTTATTCAGGGATCCCGTGAATTCTCCCATGAAATCCTCCAGTAAAGGATAGTGTAAAGAATGGAATGCACCCTCTTCTCTTAGCTGGTCTTCCTCAAGGATGAATTTTTTCTTACTCCCGATGTCGGCTGCAACTTTTTGGGCCATGAGATAGCGAAGCTCTGCGTACCATGTAAGCTCCTTTTTCCCAACCTGGTCTTCCACCCACTGAAGGATATCCCTTCTGATTTCCTTTTGGAGCGTGGAACGCTTTATACGAGCATGATCTTCCTTCTGTTGATCTTTGACTGCATTGAAACGGTCCTTCCACTCCTGACCGGCCTTGACTGTCTCTTTTAACCAAGCTTCTCCATCGAATGGGTCTATCTCCCTTATCTCGTTCCGGAAAAGCTGATTGACCCATTTTTTCTCCATTCCGTTCAGTTCGATTCCCCGGCTGCGGAGAAAGGCCTTTTTATGGCTGAGCATGAGGTCATTGGTTACCCTATTCAACCACGTATTGATCCACACCTGATGAAAGAAAGACCTTCTATCTGTTACATAGTCATCGAATGTCGGGCAGCTTTTTCTCTCCTGCATGTAGCGCATGATATCTTCATCTATTTTTTGTTTCGTTTCATTTATGGCTTCTTCCCTTACGTCCTGAAGCTTTTGCATGCTGTATTCCCCAATCATATTATTCTAAGAATCTTTAGTTTATCATAGTTGGATGCAGCACAAAAAGCCCGCAATCCAGCGGGCTTAGTTTTGTTCCAACCTGATTTTAATGGCATGTGACAACGACACGATCATTTCTTCCATGATTCCTTCGAATATCCTGTCCGGAACCCACTTTCGGGAGCCTTTCGGATTCATGGACAGCCATCCGTTCATGATGGTCCCCTCCGCGTCTGCTTTTGCCGTGAATTCACCACATCCTACGAAAGATCCTTTGGCATCTTCCAGAGCGAAGCTGATTTTCTCCGGAGGGATCCATTCCTTCACCCTGACCTCCGCCGTGACCGTTTTTTTTATGATGCCATAAGGGATCTTCATCTTCCATTCTACGTGATCGCGAGCAAAACGCCTGTGACCTATATACCCTGAGACGAGGGGAGCCCACTCTTCCAACTCGGATATGAAATCCCATACGGCTTCGATGGGCGCATGAACATTTAGGGAACAGCTACTTTTGACCAAAACGCTACCTCCTTGCAGTGTCTAATCAAAGACGATCGAGCAGTGGAATGAGACCGGCCAAACGATCAATCTCATAAGTCGGAGTAACCAATTCAGGCTTCTTTTGATGATGATTGATCCAAACGGTCCTAATCCCGCATTGATTGGCACCTTTTATATCTGTATTCAGATTATCGCCTACCATGATGGCTTCTTCCTTTGCTATCCCGACTTTCTCGAGTGCAATCTCAAACATCTCAGGCTCCGGCTTTCCTTTCCCGACTGCCCCTGAAACGATGATTTCCTTGAAGTATGGGACCAATTCAGGCGTCAGTTCAAGCTTGGTATGCTGCAGATGGGGTGATCCGTTTGTCAAAAGGATCAGTTCATACGAATCTTTCACCTTCTCGAGTACATCGAATGTTTCATCGTATACAAAAGGATGCTTCTTGCGTTCTTCCCTAAAGCGTTCGGCAAGTTCTTCTCCTAGACCCTCCACCCTCACACCTTCTCGTTCCAGTCCGTTTTTCCAGGCTTCTTCACGATAGCCCGGGGCAATCCGGCTAAGCTTGGTGAAATTTTCGTCATGATCGTCGAAAAAATCCCCCCAAAGACCTTCGAATGGGTTGATCCCGATCATTTGTGTGAATTCATATGTATCATACGAGGCATAAAGCTCTCTAGCAGAAGCCCTCACAGAAGATTCCAGCTCATCAGCATCCACTTTCACCTGAGTTGCTGCATACCGGCATGTGGCACCAAATGCTTCGGAAATGCTTTTAGCATCCCATAATAACGTGTCATCCAAATCGAAAAAAATTGCTTTTAACAAAACGCATCCCTTCTCTCCACTTTGTTTTATACTCTTAAGATTACAAGGAGACGCTACATTCGTCTATAATAATCACGAGCATGCGTTTTTTTAAAGTGAAAAAGGGAACATAGTAAGTATACATATTCGTAAGAAGGAGGAATCGACATGTGGATTGTTTATATCAGCATCGCCATCGTGGTGATTGCCATCATCATGCTCGGCGTATCCATTGTCCGAACGTTAAAAACGACTAAACCGGTCATCAATCGTATGAATGAACAGGTGGAAAGCATCCAGGGAAGAATGAATAAATTGATAGACGAATCGTCCCAGCTTCAGGCCACCCAACAGGAAATCCAGAAGGATATTGAGTTCAAGAAGGATAGCATCACGATGACAGTTGAAGAAGCAAAGGATCTTCCACGCTCCATCAAATCGTTGTTTAAAAATATGAAGGCTTGAATCCCTCCTCTTGTGAGGGATTTCGTTTTGATTTGTTTTGTTTACATAATATTATTATGATGTATTTGAACGATCGGTTTGCCTCTGGTATAGTTGAGATGCCCCTCCTGGACATTCGCTTGTTGCGGGACACTTAACCATGTACGGACAGGAGGGGCACCTTTACTTGAGTAACCCCTTGGGAATCCACCCCACCCTGCCCTCTTTTTTCACCAAATCAAATCCTGTACATCCTCCATCGACCAACTGCACCCTTTCACCGCTTGTTACAGGAAGCAAGGTGCATGACACATCGTCCTTCACGTTATGACCATCATCCTCTATGTATTCATTTTTAACCCAGAACATTCTTTCCGTCTTTTTATGCATGCATCGGCTGAAATCCTCTGCCACTTCCAACCGTTCGATCTCATAATCCGGGAACGTGATGCCGGCCGCCTCTTGATTGTGCGGCATATAATCGCCTTTAACCTCGAAATCAGGAAGATGATCGACATACATGAAGGAGTATGCTCCTGATTCGATGATCAGTGCATTCAATTGTCCGGACGATTTCACGGCACAACCGCCATCGATGGAGATCATTTTCTTGTCGTGGTTGATTAATGGTGCATGGGAGAAGCCATTTTCAATGTAATTGACCACAGGCCAATGTCCAACGATGACCTGTTTACCTGCACAGTGATACCTTTCCATGAACGCCCTCTTCGTCAATGCCTCCATCCGGCTCGTTTCCTGCCACTCTTCCCCTGGGTCAATCCCTGCATGTACAAATAGATATCGTTCGCTTTCGATGGCGGTGGGAAGTCCTGAAAGCCACTCGATCTGCTTACTGAAGCTATTCACCAGGACATTTTTCATTTCTTCTATCCCCGTACCCTCTGAAAACGTCATGTCTTCTTTTATCATCCACTCATGAAAGAGGGATTTTTCTCGACGATTCAAGTACCCTATCAAATCTGGATTCAATTCCACCAAATCGTCCACCAATGTATCACAATTCCCCTCTAACACGTGTACGTTCGGGCTCTTAACTGAAAGTTCCATGATGTAATCCACCACGCCGCTGCTGTCGGGTCCCTTTTCGCATAGATCTCCGATGAACAACAACCGATCGTCTCGTTGAACATGTACTTTTTGCACTAATTCCTTTAAAAGATCGAGTTCCCCGTGGATATCACCAATGACGATCACTCTGGACTTATCAGGGATACTGATTTTCTTAATTTTTTCCATACGGGACATCCTCCATAGCATTATTGGTAGCGTTCCGACCGTATATGGCCATTATCGACTTTTCTATGTATGTCTGAAGAACGGAGATGATGGATTGCTTTTAAAAGTCCAATACGCACATACATAAAAAGCCAGCCTCCTGAGAGACTGGCTTTCATGTGTGTGTTAAGAGCCACAGTTGCCGTAACGGATTATAAGAAAGTTTTAAACCACCACTCCTCAAAGTGGGTGTTTGCAGAAGGTTTCCTGCCGTCCTCTATCGTGGAGGCATGGCATTCCGACTTCGATATAAAACTCCCTATTACAGCTTAAAGGTTAAAACTTCGTTATGGTTACGTACAACGCAGCCTGTAGATAGTATAATACAACAACGCCGGATTTATTTCAACCCTTGTGCCTGATTACGCGTCGAAGACTTCTACTTTCTCCATTACGTCACCATTTCTCATCGCTTTTGCGATTTCGAGTCCAGACGTTACTTTACCGAATACAGTGTGAACACCGTTCAGATGCGGCTGAGGCTCATGGACGATGAAGAATTGGCTTCCGCCTGTGTCTTTTCCAGCATGAGCCATGGAAAGAGATCCGGCCTCATGCTTATGAGGGTTGCCTTCTGTTTCACATTTGATGGTATATCCAGGACCACCGGTACCTGTACCGTTCGGGCAGCCTCCTTGACTTACGAAGCCGGGAATCACACGGTGGAAAGTCAAACCGTCATAAAATCCTTCTTTTGCAAGCTTTTCGAAGTTCTCCACTGTTCCTGGTGCTTCATTCGGGAAAAGATCGAATTCGATTTTTTCACCCGTTTGGAATTGTATGTATCCTTTTTTCGCCATTATTAACAGCTCCTTTTTTCAAGTGATCAAGCTATATCATACCATTCCCGGGAAGGCATGTCACTCCAAGTGTCGGTGAGATTCCAAGAAACGTTCAAATAGCGGTCATGAATCTCCGTAGTCGGTGAATATCCTAGTAAAAGGACAACTCTGGTTGAGGGAGAGATGCGTGATGATGGAAGAATTATTAAGGGGGATTTCAATTGATCCCCAGCTCACGATATTGGTGCCTGCCCTATGGGTTCTCGGGTTTGCATTAAAAAAGACCCCGCATGTGGAGGACTGGTTGATCATCTGGATCCTCCTCTTATGCGGGGTGCTCGCCAGCGGCTGGAAGCTTGGTTTTGACTTCAACGGCATTGCCAACGGATTCATTGCAACTGGTGCTGCCATCACGACACATCAGTCATTCAAACAAACTTTTTTCTCCAGGGTCTCGGATCGCGGAAGGAGAGAAAAGAAGTGATTATCAGAGTGCATCGCGCTCTATTTTTTTTGAAGGACCCCGATGAACTCCCTCATATAGTCGGGAAGATCCGGTGGTCGTCTACTTGAGATGATGTGCCCATCAACGACAACGGGCTCATCGAACCACTTAGCACCTGCATTCTCCATATCATCCTTGATTCCCGGAGTACTGGTGACGTTTACACCGTCCAAGATCTTAGCGGAGATGAGGACCCAGCCAGCGTGACAGATCTGTCCGATCGGTTTCTTTGCTTTGTCCATTTCTTTAATCAGCGAAAGAATGGAGTCGTATCTTCTCAGCTTATCAGGAGACCAGCCTCCCGGGACAAGGATGGCGTCGTACTCATCAGCATCCGCTTCATGGAAACTGTGGTCGGATGTGATGGGAACTCCGTACTTACCCTTATACGTTTTGTTTTTTTCCTCTCCGGCAATATGGACGACTGCCCCTTCTTCCCTCAAACGAAGGACCGGATACCATAATTCCAGATCTTCAAAATCGTCGCTTACGAGCTGCAGCACGCGTTTACCTGTCAAACTCATCGTAACACCTCACTAAAAATAGTTTCATGTTCATTGTCGATCATTCCGTTCATTGTTGCAACTTCAGCGCTCAAGGACTTTGATCAAGGCCTGTGTCCCGCTCTCACCCTCACCAAGAGCGTCCAGTTCCTCATATAGGCTTAGAGCGAGCTCCAGACCGGGCGTCCGCATGCCCATTTCTGAGGCAGAATCGAGGGCAATCTTTAAATCCTTTATGAAATGCTTTACATAGAAGCCCGGGGCAAAGTCTCCCTTGATCATCCGGGGAACGAGGTTGCTGAGAGACCAACTTCCCGCTGCTCCGCTCGTGATGCTCCGCAGGACCTTATCCGGGTCAAGTCCAGATTTTTTCGCGTACATCAAGGCTTCGCTGACTCCGATCATGTTCGAGGCGATGGTGATCTGGTTGCACATTTTCGTGTGCTGACCCGCACCTGCACTCCCTTGTAGAACCACGTTCGATCCTACGATCTCCAGGATGGGCCGTACGGCTTCAAACGTGTCCTCCTCTCCCCCCACCATGATGGACAAGCTCCCATTTTTGGCACCGATATCACCACCGGACACGGGTGCGTCCAAACTATGTATACCACGTGTTTTCGCTTCCATGAAAATGGTCTCAGCAAGCTTTGGTGAAGAGGTAGTGAAATCAATGGCAATGGTTCCTTCCTTCATGTTTTCAAGGATGGCTCCTTTCCCGAGATAAAGCTCCTCCACATCGGAGGGATACCCTACCATCGTCATCACAATGTCGGCTTCCTTGGCGACCACTGCTGGGTTTTCCACCCAAACTGCACCTTCCTCGAGGAGATCGTCTGCCTTGGAATGCGTTCTTGTATAGATCAGCACCTCATAGCCTGCATTCAGAAGATGGCGTGCCATGCTTTTTCCCATAACGCCTGTCCCGATGAACCCGATCTTTTGATTTTTCATCTCCATCCTTCTATCTCTCCCTTCACTGTTCCTGCTAATATTTTCTTTCAAAACCATGCTTTTGTCCATGGCTGACGTTTAACTTTATGAGTCAGGGGAAAAGATACCCCAAACAAGATAAAATCAAGGAGGAGATCGATGATGAAAATCAATAAAACATTTCTTGTAGGAGCAACCGTGACGGCCGGGTCCATCGGATGGCTGCTTTCATCTAAGGAAAAACGGAATCAACTTCATAATCTCAGACACGGGATCGTCACGAAAATCAAAAAGAAGAGCCGCGACATCGTCGACAAGGGCGGGGTCCCTCACCCTCAGAATGTCGAAGACAACAAGATGGTGAGTGAGGGCGCGATGACGTCCGTACAGTATTTTAACGAAACTAAACAACATTGATGCATCCCCGGGGCATACCCCGGGGATTTTTTCATCTTTCCGTCCGATACACATAAAAGTTTCACCAATTTGTCTTATAATGGGGAAGAAGGAATGTGCAATAAGGAGAGATGGTTGATGAAACGATGGAAGATCCTTATCGTGGACGATGAGGCACCTATGAGAAAATTGATTAAACTTTATTTACATAAAGAACACTATGATTGCTTTGAAGCAGAAAATGGAATCGAGGCGCTATCGCTTTTGAAGGAGAATCCCATCGATATGATGATCGTCGACATCATGATGCCTTTTATGGATGGATATGAGCTCCTTTCAGAGGTACGTAAGACGAGCGAGGTCCCTTTTATCTTCCTTTCTGCCAAAGGGGACGATATGGATAAAGTAAAGGGACTGAAACTCGGCGGAGACGACTATATGGTAAAGCCCTTCCATGCAGAAGAACTTCTGGCAAGAGTTGAAGGGATCCTCAGGCGGTCCTATGGTCTGAAGGTGAACAATCATGCCATGTCGGAAACCTATGGTCCCGTCTCCTTCAATCTGGCATCCAGAACCGTCACCGTGGAAGAACTATCCCCCCGTCTCACCCTCAAGGAATATGAGCTCTTCTTATACCTCGCCCGCAATGAAGGCCGGGTGTACAAACGGGATCAGCTTCTAGACAAAATCTGGGGAAGCGATTATGAGGGAAGCGACAGGACCGTGGACACCCATATCAAGACACTGAGATTAAAGCTGAAGGACCATGGAATGCTGATCAAAACCGTTTGGGGACTGGGTTATAAATTCGAGGCAAGACCTTGAAAAAGCGATCCTGGACACTGAATAAGAAGGTTTCCATGCTTCTTCTTCTTAGTCTTCTTTTCACCATTTTGTTTTCCTTCCTTTTCATGCATTTCCTTTATAAGGATCTGTATATCGGGACGATGAAGGAATCGATCCTCTATCAGGGAGAGCGGACGACGGCTCATTACCACTACGGTGAAGTAAGCGGGGATATCAAAGATAAGATCCTCTGGTACAACGTCATCTCCCCCTATAAGGTCGATGTGGTGGACAGCCTCCATGAATTGAAGGAGAACTTCCCATACAAGGTGGATGGTGAGCCGCTTCTATCCAAGGAAGATACCGCTCTTCTTGATAAAGGACAACATGTGTTGAAAGAAGGGTACGTAAAGGAATTTGACCGGAATATCGTCGGGGCCGTATTCCCCCTCATGAATGAAGAACGTCATATGGGCTATATCTACATCTATATCCCTTTGGCCGAGATGACTGAAGTGTTCCAAAAAGGGATCCCGATCCTTGTATTGGCAGGAACGATGTTCTATTTCCTCTTGTTCGTCATCATCCAGTCGACACTTGGGTCGCTCTTCAAACCAGTCAAAGAGATGAAGGCATTCTCGAACAGGGTAGCAAACGGGGATTTCTCCAAAAGGCTCGATGTGTCGAGGAATGATGAAATGAGCGAACTCGGGCGGACCTTCAATCACATGGTCGACTCCCTTGAAAATCAGGAAGAGCGGAAAAGACAGTTCTTATCAAATGTTGCCCACGAGCTACGGACCCCTCTCACCTATATCGGAGGGTACACGGCTGTTCTCATGGATAAAGTCCATACGGACCCGGACGATGCGGAGGAAAGCTTAAAACTGATCCAGAAAGAAAGCATCCGGATGCAGAAGCTGATCAATGAGCTTCTCGAACTCAATAAATTGGAGGATTCGTCCTCTCATTTGGAATTCGAACCGATTGTCCTCTCAGAGTTGCTATCCGATACACTTTCTCTCGTACAGCCCCATGCACTTGAGAAAGATCTTGTACTGGAGAAGTCCTTGGACGAAGAAACGATCATCAACGGAGATCCCGATCGGATCCGCCAGGTTGTCTATAATGTATTGGATAATGCCATCAAGTACTCAAAGCCTCAAGGGAAAATCATCCTGCGCTCGTCAAGGCAGGGAGATGAAGCCCTTATCTCCATACGGGATCACGGAATCGGCATCCCTTCTTCCTCGATTCCGAGGATCGGGGAGCGATTCTATCGTTCCGACCTGTCACGCACACGAAACTCCGGAGGCTATGGTCTCGGCCTCTCGATTGCCAAAGAGATCCTCCACCGTCACGGCGGCTCCATGCAAATAGAGAGTGAGGAAGGTGCGGGGACAACGGTGACGGTGAAGATTCCTTTATTGAAACTTTGATTTCACTATCTTGCGAATGAACGAACAGTTTGATCTTCTTGCGAAATAGATACACTGATAAAAATGCTTGGATTTGCAAATACACCCTTAATGTTTCTTTAAAAGCCAACAAGCTGCCGGTAGCCGGCAGCTTGTTTTTTCACGGTGCGGAAAAAAATAAGGCTGTTCTGTATGTGAGACGTTTTCAAAGCGAATGGTCGATTTGGGAATCGTTTTTCTTTAAACGTGTGTAAAGGGCACAGGACCGTTCCTTTTCGCTACAGGCGCTTTCCGCTTCAATCCACTCTGTGGTTTTAACCAAGGTGATATTCGATCTGACTATAGAGTCATTCATTTGAATTTTAGCCTGATCTGATAAACAGTATCGCTACCTCTACTTACCATCATAATGAAATGATCTTTCCCATTAACATTAGCTACCACGTCTTAAAAGCACACAGTGCAGTGCAGCGGAGGCCGACCGACTCCCGCGGGAATAGTGGGCAGGTGAGACCCTGCAAGCGGCGCAGCTGAAGCGGCTCACCGTCCACCCCGCAGGAAAGCGGTCGGCCGCAGCGGAACGGAACGCCCCATCTTCCATCCATATCTAATAAAAAGGTGGATGGCCAGATAGCGTTCACTCATCCAAATCTACACCGTGCAGTGCAGCGGAGGCAGGACGACTCCCGCGGGAATAGTGGGCAGGTAAGACCCTGCAAGCGCAGCTGAAGCGGCTCACCGTCCACCCCGCAGGAAAGCGGACGGCAGCAGCGAAACAGAGCGCCCTTCTTCCAACCATATCTAATGAGAAGGTGGATGGCCAGATAGCGTTCACTCATCCAGTTCCACACAGTGCAGTGCAGCAGAGGCCACCCGACTCATATGGGAAAAGCGTGCAGGGTGAGAGCACGCTTGCCGAAGCGGCTCACCGCACGCCCCATCGAAAGCGGGTGGCTACAGGGTACACCTTCTCCTTTCCTGCATGGGGATCATGCAGGAAACCTCTATCAAGGACAAATGAAAAAAACATGGCCAAACCGAAAATCGATTTGGCCATGTTCTTCATTCTTCTACAGGTGAGAAAAGGCTCAGCTGAACCACCCTTTAATGGACTTGAAGAAGTTCCCGATGGCTTCAATCAGTCCGGTGAAGAAGTCGGATATCTTCTGCCCGAGTCCTTCATCCTGCACAATATCCTTGATCTTGGACTGGATGTCCTTTGTCAGATCCTCAAGCTGCTGCTGCACATTATCAAAATCGATATCAAGGGAACGCATCTTTTCAAACAGATCAATGAGAAGCTGGCGATCCTCAGGTGATAACTCGATTTTCAATGTTTTCAGCTTTTCCTCGACAATCTGCTCCACTTCTTCTTTTGTCGCAGGGTTCTGTTCCGCGATTTCTTTTTTGATTTCGGTCAGGAGCTGGCTGATTTCTTCTTTATCCACACCAGAATCCTTTGCGATTTCAGTTGCGACATTCAGTTCTTCGTTGGCTACTTCCATACGGACGGTGTCGAGCTCTTCCCCGCTCTCATCGTAGGCCTTATAAATACCTACCAGGGCAGAATGACCACTTACTTTCACTGGAGATGCGACTTCCACGACAGCATTCTCTACCCCGGCGGTTAACAGGGCATTGGCATACATCGTATCCGTCACCTCGGTGATGTTGGATGGGGTTACAATTTCCACATTCAGGCCTTCACCTTTTTCAACTCGGGTGATCTTTGCAGAAGAAAACATACGGGCATTGCGGTTCTCCCCTTCGATGTACTTGACAAGATCGTCTCCATTGGCGACGAACTCTTCCACATCTGTGTCAGCATCGATTCCCAATTCGCGCTGAACCTCTTTCTTCTGATCGGCTGTCAGTGTTTCCCCGTACACAACGATCGGCACACCGAATTTCTCGTTTATACTATCTTTGTCTTTGGAATTATCGGAAGCAAATGCACTCGTCTGAACCGTTGTCATCATCAGGGCAGCTGTTACAAACATTATGAATCTCTTTTTCATACTCATTCTCCTCTTATCATTTCGCTCCGTCACTTCATGCTTCCCCCTTCTGCATGGGTGACTCTTACTATAAGACGTGTTCCCCCTCGATGAGGTTACAGGAACTTTCAACATTATAGCATATCTGCTCCGGGAGAATGGTGGCAATCAGATTAAATAAAACCCGCTTTGACGCTTCGCCATATATTCTGCCTTCCCTCCGATGACGGCAACGGGTTCCTCTAGGTAGATCGGCACCTCCTGCCCCCACTCTGGGATATAGTCCCTGCAGTTGAATTCCAGTGCATACAGCGTCTGGTCGGTGACAGGGAGCTCTCCTTTGATTGGAACAGGTCCTTGGAGATCGTACAATCCAATCAATGCACCGACTTCGTGGCAGTGGACCCCGACTGGGTGGGTGTAGATCATCCCCTTCAGTTCCTCTTCAGCCATCCTTGCTGTGGATCTGAGGAAGACGTCATTACCTGATACCCCGGGTTTTAATTCATCCATGATGATGTCTTCCATTCTCAGGGCCTTTTTGAATGCAGTGATCAGTCCCTGCGGCGGCTTTTCTTCCCCTGGCGATAAAACATACGCCAGCTGCTGCGTATCGGTGGCAATACCGAGATACTCGATCCCGAAGTCGAGGTGGACGATATCCCCAGGCCTGATGATTTCACCTTCGATCCGGTCCATGGCAGCTCCCTTCCGCTGTAGATCCACCGTTGGGTAAAAGGATGTCTTCAATCCGAGATCCAGCACCTTCTGACGGATCCATTCCACTACATCATCAGTCGTTGTGATGCCAGGATGGATGACATTCCTCGAAAGGGCGGTTGCGGCGATTTCCCTCGCAGCTTCCGCTATGAAAGGATACGCAGTCAGTTCCTTCCGGGTCCGCAATGAAAACCATTCGACCAACAGAGGCTCAGCAGAGATGAATCGATCGGTGTAACGAGGGACCAGCTCTGTCAATTTGGAGTAGATGGAATGAGTAAGGCCATCACATGCTGCAAATACATTGGAAGTATTAAGCGCAATGGTTTTCGGGTCCTTCTCCTTGATCATCCTGACCAGGCACTCCCACTGATCTTCGGTTGCAGGATTCCACACCCGCTCATAAAAAGGCTCAAAATCAGGATTGGTATGAATGACTGAACGTTTCAGAATTCCGCCCTCCATGGTGAAGACCAGGATCGTCAACCTCCGGGAGCTATCGACGGCAGAGGGATATAGCGTAGCAAGGGACGGATCTTCATGGTACTCCCTCCCAATTGTGACCCACATCCCGACACCATGTTTTTTCATCAACATGGGAAGCAACGTATTCAAACGGTGGAAAAGCCATCTATTCATGATCTCTTCCCTCTTCTTCAGCGGGAGTATATGTGAAGCCATTTCTTTCATTTATATCGCCCCTTTAACGTGTGTTTAAGTCTACATCGCATAGGATTCTACACATTTCGCCAAATTCCTCCTTTATGACGTTCCAATCTCCCATATATCAAAGCGTCAATACTAATCTGCCTTCGGTGGCGGATCGAAATACCCAAAAAAAAATATAATTATAGGAATATTCAAAACGTTTGTTCTCTATTTATGATACCATTCTAGTACATCATCAGAACCTGCATCATTGCGGGAAAGAGGAGCTGATCATATGACCATCGGTTCTAAAATCCGCTTTCACCGACAGAAGCGTCAACTGACCCAAGAGGAACTATCTAAGGGGATTTTATCCGTTTCCTATCTTTCGAAAATCGAGAACAACTCCATTTCCCCTTCACAGGAAATCATCGAACTCCTTTGTGAACGACTGGGGATTTCCAATCTGATGGATGACCATCGCAGCGTCCTGAAAAAACTGGAGAAATGGAATCGCCTGCTCTTATGGAATTCATTGGAGGAAGCAGACGAAATGGAGACGTCCATCAAATTACGTTTGGATAAGGTAGACGAACTCACACCCCATCTCTACTATCAGATCCTTTGTTTCCGATCCGAGCTGATTCATCTCGACCTTAAAGCAGCGCGTGTCCGATTGAATGAAATTCATAAAAGCTATCCGGACATGACGGATCTATTGAAATTCTACTTCCATAAGTATCGGGGAAACTACTATTATCTAATGAATGAATACACTAAGGCGGAGAATGAGCTGAAAGAAGCCGAGACCTTTTATGTGACGGGAAACGTCGTGAACGAAGAAGAACGGGCAGATTTATATTACCTGTCAAGCCTTGTCAAGACCCGTTTGAATCATTTTCGGCTCGCACTATATTATGGAGAAAAAGCGTTGAACATCTTTCAAAGCGTCTACTTCCAGAAACGATGTGCAGAGGTCCATCTGCTTCTCGGCATCTGCTACAGAAGGATCGGATCTTTGGATGAAGCCAATAAACATTATGAATGGGCGGGGTATATTTCTGAAACCATCCACTATACCCTGCTCCGCTCGAAGGTGGAACAAAATCTTGGCTATATGAAGTCCCTATCCGGTGAAAGCCATGAGGCCATCCGTCACTTTTTGAGGAGCATCGACCTGAAAGTAGCGGATACGGAAGGTCAGCTTTATTCCATCCTCTCCCTTGTTAAGGAATATCATAAATTGAATCATCGTCGGGAGATGACCGAATGGCTGGATCGTGGTCTGACCCTCTGCAGCCCGGAAAATCACCCTGCGAAATACTACGAGCTATGCTATTACCGGTATGCGTCGGAAGAGTTCAAGGACGGGTTCGAACCATTTATGAAGGACCAAGCCCTCCCATTTTTCTATCGTCACGATATGAAGATCTTATATGCGACGTATTCTACACTCCTTGGCCAATATTACCAAGGGATGAGAAAATACAAAAATGCCGCCTTTTATTTCAAAGAAGCCAATGACATCTATGAACAGATGGTATCTTTTTAGGAGGTGAGAATATGAAAAAAGTGACATCCACCATCATCGCGATCTGTCTGACATCCATGGCTTTGACTGCCGTGGTCATCAACCAGGTGAACGAAGAGGAATTCCCACCATTCAGTGTCAAACAATAAAAGAACATGAAGTCCGTACCGGTCGATGCCGGTGCGGATTTTCATTTTTGGTGAAATTTTCTGAAGAAAAAGATATAGTAAGAAGGAAACATACATAAGGGGGAATCAACGTGATTCAAGAATTTCAACAAAAGCTGGAAAACTATGCAGAGCTGCTCATCAAAGTGGGACTTAACCTGCAGAAAGGCCAACACCTGAGCATACAAGCACCGCTGTCCACCGCTTCTTTCGTGAAGATTGTCGCACGGAAAGCCTACGAAGCAGGAGCCGCCATCGTCCTTCCCGAGTTTTATGATGAAGAATTCAAAAAAATCCGTATTGAACATTCCAACGAGGAATTTCTTGAAGTATATCCAGAATGGAAAGCAAAAGGGATGATCGAGTTTGCTGAACAAAACGGGGCACTCCTCAACCTGATTGCACCGAACCCTTCGATCTTAAAAAACAGTGACCCGGCCAAGGTGGCAGCATTGAATAAAGCGGCGGCCATCGCCACAAAGGATTTCTCGGCTTACATAGGAGGAGGAAAAATCAACTGGCTCATCGCGGCCCATCCGTCCGATGAATGGGCAGAAAGTGTTTTCCCAGAGCTCGACAAAGAAAAGGCACTCGATGAATTGTGGAAGAATATCTTCTACACGACGCGGGCCGATCAGGATGACACCGTCGGCCTTTGGAAGGATCATATCGCCTCTCTGAATACACATGCCGACCGCTTGAACAGTCAAGACCTCAGACTCCTCCATTACAAGGGACCCGGAACGGATCTGACAATCGAACTCCATCCTGAAACCCAGTGGCTCAGCGCAGAGTTCACAAGCGACACAGGAACCAAGTTTGTGCCGAACCTTCCGACTGAAGAAGTCTTTACCATTCCAGTGAAGGACGGCGTCAATGGCATCGTCTCGAGTACAAAGCCCTTGAACTACGGTGGAACGATCATCAAAGACTTCTCCCTTACGTTCAAGGATGGAAAAGTGGTGGACTTCTCAGCTGAAGAAGGGTATGAGACGCTGAAGAACCTCCTTGACCTGGATGAAGGGGCCAGACACCTCGGAGAAGTCGCCTTGGTTCCGCATGACTCCCCGATTTCGAATACGAATGTGGTTTTCAATAATACTCTCTTTGATGAAAATGCTTCCTGTCATCTTGCACTCGGCAGGGCCCTTCAGGTATGCGTGAAAGACGGGAACGGCCGCTCGCAAGATGAGCTCGCGGACATCGGCTTCAATCAGAGCGGCACACACGTCGACTTTATGATCGGTTCAGGCGAACTGTCCATTGAAGGCACCAAGGCTGACGGCACCAAAGTCAGCATTTTCGAAAAAGGGGATTGGGCAGAATAAGTTCTGTCTACCACCGATGACACAACAAATACAAAAGACCCGCCTGGATGCGGGTCTTTTCATGTCATTATGTACACTTGCACTTGTAATCCTCCATCTCATTCACCGGCAAATGGATTGATCACCTTCCACCCACTCCCCTCGAATAAGGATTTCCGCATCCATACCTGGTCTCCTCCAACCAGAAGCAGCAGTCGGTCCCCATCACCGCACACATCGACCACATTCTTGAAGATCATCAGTTCCCTTTCAACCCACTTTCGTAAGAAATCAAAGCCGATCTGGTTTTCACCCTCAGACACCACGATGAATGATAAGTACATGTTCTCAATTTCCTTGACGATCTTTGGATCATTCAGATCTTTGTAGGATGTCATCAACGGAATATCCGGACTGATTTCCGGGGAGTGTTCTCCTATATTCTGCATGTTATGGACAATATCCGGATAGGTACGTTGAATGGTCGTGTTGAGTGTCAGCATATCTTCTTCCGTGATCCCGCCTCCCCAGTTCACCGCATAGACTTTATCATGTCCGACATGCCTTGCCAGCCTGAAACCGATCTGCTGAATTTCATCCGGGGAATAACCCCCATGACGATCTGAATATTGCTCATTCAGTTCCTGGTCCTTTGAGGCTTCCCATTCCAACGCAATTTTTGTCGGTTTGAAACGAGCCAAGTGTTTTACCAGTTCGTTGATTTCCGTTTCTTTATGAGCGATTGTTTCCGTATCTTGTTCAAAATGGAATGTCCCCACAAGGACGATTTCTTTTTTCACTGCTACTCCCCCTTCTTCATATGCCCCCACTATTCAAGGCGACTCTAATTAAATTTTTCTCTCTCCATTCCAAACAGGAAAACGGATTCATGCCAATACTCCTCTATATTACCAATAATTACATACAATATGACAAATTAATTTCTTTTATAACATATTCAAGACTTCTCATATGGCTTACAATAAGGATATACCTTTTTAAGGGAGAGAAATGATATGTCTTTTAAATCCAAGCGGGTCTACATATGGAGTATTGCCCTCTGTTTTGTTTTCCTTATCGCATATATCCTTTTTGAATCACAGGACGTTGAGTCCAGCGAGCAGCCTCTCACGGCCGAGCAACAATATCCCACAGTGTTTGTCCATGGATATAAAGGCACATATAATTCGTTTAAAACCATGCTTGAACGCTTCCAGGACGATCATGGATGGGGACAGAAAGTGCTTGAGATCTATGTGAGGCAGGACGGCAGCGTTGAACACGACGGAGATATCCCCAGTGACCCAAGTTCCACACCATTCGTTCAGGTCATCTTCGAAGATAACCGTGCCTCTTTGGAAAAGCAGGCCATTTGGCTTGAGAATGCCATGAAGTTCCTGCATCACGAATACGGTGTGGAGAACATCAACATCGTGAGTCATTCAATGGGGGGACTCGCTTCCACCGTATATCTTGAACAGACGAGCGAAAACCCCTTTGTTCCTAAGACAGAAAGGTTCATTACGATTGCCACTCCATTTCAGGGGGTTACAAAATCTTCTTATGACCAAATCAACACCGGTGCGGCTGTGATCGATCTTAAACCGGAATCAGGTGCCCTGCAAAAAATGTACCAGGATGCGCACCAGCTTCCTGAGGGGCTAAAGATGCTGTCCATCGGGGGAAGTGGGGACGGAGTCGTCAACACCCAAAGTGCCACGTTCAGTAAAGAAATCTTTGCAAATCAAGATGTTCAAACGACCATCGTGTACGATAACCGCATCACCCACAGCGGCATGCATGAAACGTTGAAAGTCGATAAACTCGTCGGGGAATTCCTTTGGGATCAGTGACATCCATCCATCGATGGATGTCTTTTTTTATTCTCCTTCCCCTTCCCAATCCCTTGCACCACAAGAGATTAACCTCTATACTACACATGACAGAAATCATAGATTAGGATGAAGCATATGACGAACGAGATTACGATCCAGGCAAATCCCAAACATGTAAAATCATTCAAGAAGGGGTTCCCTCTTCTCCAAAAAGAACATCTCAATACCCGAATGAGTGATATAGAGGAAGGAACCATCATCAAATTGACGGACCATGCACATTCCTTCATAGCCCGAGGGTATTACGGGAAACAAAATAAAGGGCTGGGCTGGCTTTTGAGCTGGAAGGAAACCGAAGCGATCAATGAGGACTTCATCAAGAGGAAAATTGAGCTGGCAGTCAATCAGCGCCTTCACTTTTACTTTAACGAGGACACCACCGCGTTCCGTGTTTTCAATGGGGAAGGCGACGGCTTTGGAGGATTCACCATCGATCATTTCAACGGATATTACTTGATTCAATGGTACTCCCTGGGAGCTTATTCATTCCGTGAAGAAGTCTACCGTGCCGTGAAAGACATCAAGGGATGGAAAGGGACTTACGAGAAGAAACGCTTTGCCCATGATGGGCAATACGTGGAGGATGATGACTTTGTAGAAGGCGACAAAGCGACGTTTCCGCTGCTTGTCAAAGAAAATGGCATCCAGTTCGCCGTTTATTTGAACGATGGGGCCATGGTAGGTGTCTTCCTTGATCAGCGGGAAGTCAGAAAGCGGATCATGGATGCTTATTCCGAAGGAAAAACCGTGCTGAATACGTTCTCTTACACTGGGGCCTTCTCTGTTGCAGCTTCTCTTGGAGGCGCTTCGGTCACCACGAGTGTCGACCTTGCCAACCGCAGCTTGAGTAAAACGATTGAGCAATTCAGCATCAACGGGATCGATTACGAAAGCCAGAACATCATCGTGGAAGATGTGTTCAACTTCTTTAAGTATGCAGTAAAGAAAGAACGGTCCTATGACCTGGTGATTCTTGATCCACCAAGCTTTGCACGCTCGAAAAAGCACACATTCAGTGCACAAAAAGACTACCCCTCCCTTTTGAAGGATGCCATTTCAATCACATCTGATGGGGGCGTCATAGTGGCTTCGACCAATTGCAGTACATTCGATATGAAGAGATTCCACGAGTTCATTGATCGTGCATTCAGGGAAATGGGCGAAAAGTACACCATACTTGAGCAGTACTCCCTACCTGAAGACTTCAAAACAATGAGTCAGTACAAGCAGGGTGATTATCTGAAAGTGGCATTCATCAAAAAAGGGAAATGACGGCCATTTGGCAACAGCTGAAAAGCATACCTTGATACGAATGTCGCCATTGTGAGGGACAGGGGCCTAATGATTTCCGCCCCTGTCCTACCTGCCATGGCACAAGAATGCACAAGCCTAAAATACTGAATGTTCAGTTATTTCCCCGGAAAGCGCATGATATGACATGATTATGTTGAATAGTAGCGAAAATGGAGGGTTATTGTTGAAAAAAGCGATATTTCTGGACCGGGATGGGGTCATCAATGAAGTGAAATCGAAGCGAGTGAAATTTGTGAATCGCCGTGATCAATTTTTCTTCTTACCGAGGGTCAAAGAAGCCATAAAGCTCTTGAGTAATGGAGGATATGAGCTGTTTATCGTGACGAATCAGGGAGGCGTCGGCCTAGGGTTTCTAGACCCTGGACAATTAGAGGACATTCATGCATTTATGCTGGAAGAACTCTCTTCCTTCGGTGGGATCATCAAAGAAGTGGCAGCCTGTGTACATGCGCCCCATGCAGCATGTACATGCCGCAAACCTGAAGCGGGCATGCTCCTGGATTTGGCCGAGCGTCACGGAATCGATCTGACTTCATCCTATATGGTCGGTGACCGGGAGCCGGATATCCTGGCAGGACAAAACGCCGGCTGTAAAACCATCTTGATCTCCGATGCACCGCTTCCGGGGGTGGAGGCAGATTTCGTATTCCCTGACCTGTGGGAAGCTTCCCTTTTTCTGGTCGATGATGCATCCAGCACCCTTATTCAAACGTGATTAGTGCCACGGCTTAATGCATGTAAAAGAGGCAGTCAACGACTGCCTCTTTGGGTTGATCATTTACCGGATCTGGCCATCACCATGCATTAGATACTTGATGGTCGTGAGCGCCGGCAGCCCCATCGGGCCTCTGGCATGGAGTTTTTGAGTGGAAATCCCGATCTCTGCACCGAACCCCAGTGCACTTCCATCCGTGAATCTGGTTGAAGCATTGTGATAAAGGGCGGCTGCGTCCACAAGCATCATGAAGCGTTTCGCCGTTTTCCCGTTTTCTGTCACAATCGCTTCTGAGTGCTTCGTCCCATAGCGATCGATATGTGCTGCTGCATCATCCACATTCCCTACTACCTTGACGGCAATGTCGAGACTTAGATATTCGTTGGCCCAGTCGGATTCGTCTGCTGGAATGGCATCTGACTTATGATTGACCACTGTCTTATCTCCGTGAACCGTTACACCATGTTGCTCAAGGGTATCGAAGAGAACCTTATGATTCATGCTGAACCATTTTTCGTGGATCAATAGTGTTTCTGCTGCATTACAGACAGCAGGACGATCGGTTTTGGCATTAATGATGATGTTCAGAGCCTTTTGCACATCAGCATCTTCATCAATATAAATATGACAATTTCCCACGCCTGTTTCCAGTACCGGTACCGTTGCATTGTCAACCACTGCCTGAATCAAAGCCCCTCCCCCCGTGGAATAAGGACATCGATATGCTCTTTCATCGTGAAAAGGGCATTGGTGGCTTCACGGTCGGTTGAATTGATGAACTGCACGGCTTCACTCGGCACCGCTGAATTCTTTAGGGCGTCATGCATGACATCAACAATGGCTTTATTGGACTGAATGGCATTGGAGCCGCCTTTAAGGACGATGGCATTTCCGGATTTAATGGCCAATCCCGTCGCATCTACCGTTACATTCGGGCGGGCTTCATAAATCATGCCGATGACCCCGAGGGGGACGGTCACTTTTTCAACGAGAAGGTCGTTTTCCAGCGTCCAATCCGTTATCGTTTTCCCTGTTGGATCTTCAAGCTCTGCTACTTCCCGAAGCCCTTCGGCAAAGTCCCTGATCCTTTGTTCATCAAGGGATAGACGGTCCATGAGGGCCTCATCGAAGCCTTTTTCTTTACCGGCTTCCAGATCTTTGGCATTTGCTGCCAAGATAGGTTCCATATGATTTTCAAGATGGTCGGCAAGTTCATGGAGCACGTTGTTCTTTTCTTCGGTAGAAAGCATAGCCAGTTTCTTGGATGCATCCTGTGCCAGCTTCGCCTGCTTCTTCACATCAGTCTTTTCAATTGTTAAAGTCATCCAATACCTCCTAAAGAATTTCAATGGCTTGAGTGTCAAGACAATAGGGTCGAATTACTATTTTCATACTCCAATCGGAAGCGGTACTTCGATATGACAAACCAGTGCATCGGTTTCTACAACGATTTCATTCTCGTCAATGTCGATCGGATCTTTAAGTTTACCTGAACGATAATTGACAACACCAAGGGCAACCTGTTCATTACGCTGATCCAGGATCCTCACGACGGCCCCTTTCCTGAAGTGGCCCTTCACCGTGTATACGTCTTCGATGGTCAGACTGCCTTGTTTTCCAATCAGTCTATCTTTTGCTGCTGCGTCGATGGTGATTTCTCCCTCTGGTCCGGAGTTGAATGCAATCCATTGTTTCTTGGAATTCAAGTTGATCGAGTTGTCATCGGCTTCGAAATAGGTTCCTTTTGCCGTATGTTGGACGGCATCATAGATGATGTTATTGACACCGGACTTTCCTAGGAATGCCGGTATCCCTGAAGCCATCGTAATCTTGAAGGCATCGATTTTCGAACGCATTCCCCCAGTACCGACGGAACTACCCGGTTCTCCTGCCATTTCTTCAATGTCATCCGTGATTTCCGTTACAGAATCCAACAGGGTGGCATCCGGATTTTTGCGTGGATCCGAATCATAAAGCCCATCGATGTCCGATAGGATGATAAGCTGATCGGCACCCGATAGGGCCGCCACTTTAGCAGAAAGGGTGTCATTATCCCCAAATTTGAGCCTGTCGACAGTGACCGTATCATTTTCATTCACGATCGGGATGATGCCCCTTTCCAGTAGGACATTGATCGTATTGCGGACATTGTCATACCGGTTCTCATGTGAAAAATCACTGCGTGTGATCAAGATCTGTGATGCCACATAACCATGGGAAATGAACAGATCAGAATAGGCTTCGATCAACAGGCCCTGACCGATGGATGCCGCCGCCTGTTTTTCAGGAAGTGAACTTGGACGCGTCAGGCATCCCAGTTTACGGTAGCCAGCTGCCACCGCTCCCGAGGATACAAGGACGACCTCATGGCCGTCGTCTTTTAACCTGACAACCTCATCGACAAGACGCTCCAGTTTCTTTCTGCTCATTTCACCGTGAAGGCTTGTGAGGGAACTGCTTCCGATTTTGATGACGACTCGTTTCTTATTAATGGACATTCAATCACTCCTAGCTGATATTTCCTTATTGACTGACCAGATGTTTTTGCTTTAAAGATGAACTGATTTCTGCAGAGCGCTTTTGCGCCCCTTTTACGGCAGCTGCTATCGCTTTTCCTCCACCATTTTCATCAAGGGCACGCAGCCCCGCTGCCGTCGTTCCATTTGGTGAAGTGACGTTTTCTCTAAGTTCTGTCGGTGACTCATTTCTTTCAAGCATCATTTTAGCTGCACCATAAATGGTCTGGGCACCGATCTCCCTAGCTATTTCTGGAGACAACCCAGATTCTGTAGCCGTTTTTTCGATGTGCTCCATCAAATAATAGAAGTAAGCAGGGCCACTACCCGCTACACCTGTAAAGATATCCATTTGCTCCTCTTGAATGACGAAGACTTGACCGATTGTACTTAACAGCTCTTGCGCTTCCTCCATCTCGATTTCAGTGGTGAATCGTCCTGCTGAAATCGCCGTAGCTGATTCTTTCAGCATGCTCGATGTATTCGGCATCACGCGGATCACCGATTGACCGGCAGGGAGATTCTGCTCCATGTGGCTCGTGGTGATTCCAGCAAGGACAGACATGATGACGGTCTTATTATTGACCTTGTACTTGATGGAATCGAGGACCGTGTCGATATCCTTCGGTTTCATAGCGAGTATCAGAACATCGATTTTATCGAATGGAAGCTTCTCGCTCCCCATCGTTCTCACACCATAAAGCCTATTGATTTGATCACGCTTTTTTTGATCGCTTCGATTCGATACGATGATTTGGTCACGTGAAAGCTTTCCGCTTTGCACGGTTCCTGATATCATGGCTTCCGCCATATTACCTGCTCCCATGAATGCAACTGTTTTATCCTTTAACAAAAAATCATCTCCAATCGATTGATTCGTGGATACTGTATGTGAATGTAAGTTGATTATAAGTTGATTACCGTTTTCCGTGTTTGTATCACAACGCCAACTATCGTAACATGCTGACGGATGATATCAAGTGTAAAGCGGGAAGTAGTTAGGTATTGACCGAATGAGTAAGTGTAAGCGTTATCATTTGTGGATATATGTTCCTGAAGGAGTCTCACGCCATTAGATTCACTCTGATACCTCCTCATCCTGATCGCGTATAGGATGACTGGATCAAATGGATATCCATTCAAGATAAAATAACCTGGAATCAATAAAGCAATCATTCCATCAAAAAAGACCGAGGCAGTTACTTGCTTCGGTCTTGGTCGTACGATGGAACGCTATGCGTATTTCACAACTCCACCGGGATTGCGCCTGATCATGGTCTTGAACTGGACATGGGGAATCTCCCGTCAAAGCCCATCGAAAGTGAAGGCAGTCTTTTCACCAGAGGCAGGTTAATGAGGAATACATTGCGGTTCCGGTTTTTACAATAAATATGGATTCAATCAAACTTCTTTTCTTTTTCATAATTATACGTATTAAAGTTAGAGATCTTCACATTCACATCGGTTCCTTGTAAGGACTTGGAATCCAGGAAGAACGCGTAGTGGTTTTTCAATTCTTTATATCGCTTGGGGTGACGACGGTAATATCCGTCTCCTACATGAAGAAGATCCGTCTCCTCCCTGATCCCAAACTCATAAAGGTCCCTTATATCTTTTTCGATGGATGTTCCGAGTGCTTCCTTCAAGCGATCATAAGAGGTGCTCTTTATGATTTCCACAAGTTCCGCCTGTACGTTCAGTTTAAGATCGAATTCAGGATCTTTCTCCTCTCCGTGGAAGGATTTCTTCAAGCTGCCTGCCGTCATGTAAAACACGGCCACAAGATCTCCATCAATGTACAGATCGTAATTGATCTTACTTTTACTGCTGTTCAGCCAGTTCGTGAAGATGGCCTTTTCCCCTGAAACCTTGCCTTGATATGCACCGTGTTGGAAAAGATCCAACCCACTGATCATCAGAGAAGCATTCGTATCGTCACCTTTCCAGGTGTGCCGATCAATGCTGATGATTGGAAGCATCGCAGCTCCCATCGGTTCATTATACTCCCTCCGGAATCTCATCAGACTGGTTCCCCCGATTTCCTCCCTCAGGCTTTCGTGGTTCTCTTCCGTCAGGAGAACAGTATAAATCGGGGGATAATCATACAGACCCTTGGCTGCAAACACTTCATCGAGCTTTTCATTCGTTGAGAAAATCAACAGGTTGGGTCGCAATGAACGATTACGCCCAAACACTTCCAGCACATCATCGAATGTATGTTGAAGAACATTCTCTGTGACCACCACGGACTTGATATGTCCATAAAATAGCGTAGGTTTCGACTTTTTATACAGCTTCCCGACAGCAAGATTGATGGTCTTCCCTTTGGAGACCCCGATCAGATTCGGGATCGGTTCAGAAGAACGGGTTCCTTCCTGCTTGGCCACGTTTGAGAAGTTCAACCCTTGAAGATAGATGGTAAACTCCTCTTCTGCTTCGTCATAGTCCACTCCAATGGCCACGATATAGCTGAGATCCTGGATGTTCTTAAGGCCGGAACACCCTGTCAGTACCAACATGACGGCAGTAAGTAAAACAACCCTCTTCATTGGTTGTCCCCTCCTTCCCTCGTCTTGTCCCTTGGACTCGTGGACTTCGTTCTTGTTTTGTAAAACTGGATCGGGAGCCGGAGGAAAGATTTGAGGGCTTCTGTCCCGCTGATCGGTGCAACCGATCCGAGATACAAAGACCCAAACGAGGATTTGGACGCCAAGTAGAGGATGGTCAGGATATAGGAGAGCAGGATGCCGAGAACCCCGAACAGCGTACTCATCAATAAGACGATGAAACGGAGGGTTGTCAGTCCGCTCTTTAACGATTGATTCACCACGGTGAAGGATGAGATATAGGTGATGGCACCGACCACGAGCATCGTTGGTGAGGTGAGGCCGGCGCGGATGGCTGCATCCCCTACGATCAACCCTCCCAGTACCGATACCGTTTGCCCGATGGCGCGGGGCAGGCGTATGCCTGCTTCGTTGAAGAATTCGAAAAGGAAAAGCACAATAAACATTTCTAGAGGTGCCGAGAGCGGCAGACCGAATCGGGACGTGGAGATCGTCGCCACTAGCGGGTAGGGGATCTGCTCGATATTATACGCAGAAAAGGCGACCCACACACCGGGGAGAAAGGCAGATATCATGACTGCCACCCCCCGCAATAGACGCTCAAGTGAAACGAAGAAGTAATTGATGTTCATATCTTCTGGTGATTTCACCTGAAGCAATAGATTGACCGGCGCAATCGATACGGTCGGGCTTCCATCCACCATGAGGGCAAACCTGCCCTGGTTGAGGCTCTCTACGATATAGTCCGGTCTCCCCGTATAATCCAGGGTTGGAAAAATGGAGTAAGGATGATCCTCAATGAGTGACTCAAGTTCGTGACTGCTTGCCAGTATATCGATATCGATCCTGTCCAGGCGTTCATGAAGCTCGTCCAAGATCCGCTGATCGAGCACATCCTTCAGGTAGAGGATGGCAATATTCGTCTTGCTCCTCTTCCCGATAGTCCGTTTTTCTATGGAAAGTGCCGGGGAAGAGAGCCTTCTTCTCACAAGTGAGATATTTGTATTCAAATCTTCGACAAAGCCGTCCTTCGGTCCCCGAATGGACGTCTCCAAGGCGGATTCCTCAGGCGCACGCTTCGGTAGATCCGCTGCTTCAAGAGATGTGATCCCTTCTGGGAACAAGAATAGTGCTTTCCCTTCCAACAACAGATCGGCCAGTTGTTCACTGCTCCTATCCGTGACGTCCTCCCCTTGGAACGCCTTTTTCAGATGGTCGACAGGGAAGCTTGCTACCGCCAGTTCAGGGAGGATATATTGATCAAGATACTGACGCTTCACCAGGCTGTCAATATAGATCAGCTCACACTCGCCCTCCTCAAAGAGATGATCATTGGCTTGGAAATCATCACTGGAACTGAATAGTTCCTTCAGTTCCACCCGTTTGGACTCAATGGGGCTGTACCGTTCCTTCATCATGAGCTCACTCCTCTCTTTCTGTGCGCAAGAATCCTTGCATAGCAGGCAGTAGCCAGGATGTATATGCTGAAGAGTGCGACCGTGGCGGGGAAAAACCAGTGATACAATGCATAGTAAAAATGATAGGTATCTACGTTGATCCACATGATCATGAAGAATATCAAGTAGATTGGCACCACAACCTTCCAGGATACCCTTGTGCTCCTTAAATTGCGGTTCAAGATGCTACCAAGAAGGAACAAAAAAAGACCAATGCGGATCAGGGCGCCACACAGCCACTGATAGAGGGCAAAAAAATCCATGTGTGTAATGAACTCTCCAATCCCCATGATCCGCCATTGATCATAAGCCGGATAACGCATACTCGCTGCCTCCGATGGCCCGAATTCCATGATGGCGGCCGATAAGGGTCCCATGATGAGAATGAAAAGGATCAGTCCAAGAACAAGCAGATGGTGCAGTTTGAACTCTCCTTCACTGAAAGGATGCAACAGCAGGATCAGATACAATTCCATGAAACCGCTCAACACGTATAAACTTCCTTTGAGCACTGGTGACCACCCTTCAGAGAGGATCGGAAATAGCAGCGAGGGATCCTTCATATCTGTATTCGTGATGGCAATGAAGATCCCGAGAAGCATGACGATCGGCAGCAGCAGTCCTGCAGCTACCGCCATATATTTTACCCCCGCCCAGGTGAAGATGAAGCAGGAAACTCCCATGAGGAGCATGATGAGCCATCTCGATACATCAGCCAAAAAATATGCCTGGAGCCAAATGACGAGATCAATGAATGTGATGTAGGCGCTGATGAACAGGAACAGGCAGATCGGCGTGAAAAACAAGATCCGGACAACGGGTCTGCCTTCAGTCAGAATATGGCGCATCATCCCTCCTTTGGGGGAATTCTTAATCGTATACTTTATGACAAGGATAATGAGGAATAAGAATGGGACAGCTGTGAGGACACTCACCCATCCATCGCGTCCTGCAGCCTGAAGGATATCGGGTATGAGCATCACATGACTCAGCAAGCCGGTCGAAAGGATGATCAATAAGCTTAATTGTCTGGGAATGAGTACGGGCTGAAGTTTGATCATGTCTGCCTCCGGAATCTTGGTTGTTTTTTCAAGTTTCCCCAGTAGGTGAAAAACGATTCCTTAAAACGATGAAACCGGATGAAGTGATTCAGCTTTTTCTTGTTATAACGACGTGGATCCACAGTCATAAACCACAAAAAGGACCAGCCCTCAGGCTGGTCCTTCGTCATTATTGTTCTTTCACTTCGTCAGAACTTTTCCCATTAAGGAAGTCCTGAAGCGCTTTTGAATTCGTTTCGAAATTGACCTCCATCACATTGCCGACGCCGCTATAGTCTGCGAACGTATACGTCCCTTCAAGAGGAAGCGTGAGTTTGTCGATTTCTTTATCGCTGCCCATCACCACATCTTTGACAATCGAAATTTGATCCATCTTGGACATATTCGTTTGGATATATGGCTGTACAGAACCCGCCAGCTTCGGAAGCTTGGTCACTCCCCCGATGGAGAGGACTTCATCCTTCAGTGCAGAAATGACTTCTTGCTGACGTTCCACCCGTCCGAAATCCGATTTGGCATCATAGCGGAACCTGGCATAGCCCAACAGTTCCTTTCCATTCAGCTTCTGGACGCCCGGCTCGAGTGACACACCGATGTTTTTGGACATGGCATGCTCGACATTCATCTCGATGCCGTCCGGTGCAAGGATATCCACCGATTTCTCGAATCCTTTGAAGTCAGCAATCATATAATATTGAACATCGATGCCGAAGTTTTCTTTTATGGTCTGGCGGAGAAGTTCAGGTCCACCAAGGTAAAACGCTGTATTCAACTTGTACCCTTGATATCCAGGTATCTGTACGTACATATCCCTCATGAGGGACACGATTTTTGTTTCATTGGTCTTTGGATCGACTTGAGCGATCATCATGGAATCAGTACGGGATTTTTCCTCCCCCCTGCTGTCCACCCCGAGAAGCAGGATATTGATCCGACCATTTTCGTCTTTCACACCATTAAACTCGTAATTCTCGTCTATTTGATCTCCGCCGGCCGCTTTATACCCACTGTAAAACTGAACAGCCGAATATCCAACGACAGCTAGGATGATGATCAGTAACAATAATATGATCTTTCTACCGCGTTTTTTCTTCTTCGTTTTGCGATTGATTCGCGAATCCATTTCCTCACCTACTTTTGTGACTTTCAATTACAGATGCTGGATGTCTGAATGATAATATAGGAGGTTCAAATCTACAATCCTTAGTTAATGGATAGTCTAGCAGATTTCCCCACTAAAATGTTCAGTCGAAATCCTATTCTATCATAAAGAATTGGAAAAGTAAGTATGATATTAGTACTTTTTCTTCAGGAATTCATACCCCCACATCGGATGTGTACAACTTGTGACAGAGGGAAGAAAGCTCATGATTTTCCTTTGAAGAAACCATACACAAAATGGGCGATGGTCAGACTCAGGATGGCGGATAGGCAAAACGTCACAAAATGAGGACTGTATCCAATGATCTGAATGATCAATGGACAGAGTAAGCCGTAAACGCAGAAGAAGACAATCGCCGCCGCTTCAGCTCTCCATCTGCTGAAAATGACCCCGAATAGCCATACGGCTATCAATAGAAAGGCGATCTCAGTTAATGATGACGTTCCATGGCCATCCATAATCAGAAGGCTCACAGCTCCGACTGCGGCGACCAGGATTCCTCTGTATGTACCGAGGAAGGAGGCTGCAAGGAGTGGCGGCAGGCTGATCATCGTCAACTGAACACCAAGGGTCGGGATATCCATGAGCCCTGCGGGAATAGCCAGCAGCAGGAAGAAAATAAAGACAGCATGCTTATTCATACGAAGTCCCTCCATTCACTCCCCCCTCTTTTATGATTCTTATAGTTCTGGATTGCTTTCCTTGTCACCTCATGGACCCCCCGGCCGATGAGTTTTCCGATGGTCGTGACAGGACCTGCGAAATGATCCTTATCCCCGGTTTGGGTTGAAGCGACGAGGATGCTGTCCGTAGGTGTACCCGTCGCACTTCCACCAGTACGTGGATCGGTTATTCCTTCATCTATGAGCGCTTTGACTTTTGCTTCCGTGGATGTAACGAGCGCTTCAATAAACGCTTCATCCGTCAAATTCCCTTCGATGTAAACCCACAGGTTAATGGTGCCGGGGGCCGGGGCGGACGGGTGGAGATAACTTGTCGAAACATCAATGGCATTGCCGGTCCCTGCCGTGACGACGATGAATACTGCCTTATCCCCATCCTGGTATCTCCCATGGGCTACCAGTGAGAGGTCGAGCGCCGTCATCATGCCGACCGTCCGTGAGGGTTCGAGATCATGTTCTTGGATGAAGCGGCGCATGTCCCCTTCATAATCAACATGTTCATAAGTCGGTGGCACCCTCCGATTGATGAAATCGGCATGCCACCCGATACCGGCCCCACATATCCCAGAAGACATGCATTTCAAAGGGGTCGGGGATGCATAATGAATCACGCTTTCCCCTATGGAAAGATGTTGAGGACCCATCTTGACACGAGATGATGTTTCCGATTGGGGGATAATCATCATTTGAGGTTTGGCAACGCTAGGGTGGGCTTGCTTTTGTACCTTCGTACGGTATACTGACTCGATGTTTTCTTCTTTGAGCACCTCTTCAGGCAGATGGATGGTTTTCGTTTTACCATCCTCCAGTAACAGGAGGCGATCGCAGTAGAGACTCGCCAAATTAAGATCGTGGAAGATGGAAATCACCGTCAGGCCATCTTCGAGGGTTTGCTTTTTAATGAGGTCGAGCAGGGATTTCTGATAGGATAGATCAAGATGGTTGGTGGGCTCATCAAGCAGCAATAGTTTCGGCTCCTGGGCAAGGGCTTGTGCAAGGAAGACCCGTTGCCGTTCCCCTCCAGAGAGCTCATGAAGGTATTTGTCCTTGAACACCCCAACCCCTGTCTGATCCATGACGCGTCCCACCACTTCTTCGTCATATTCGGAAACCGTCTTGAGGAAGCCTTTTTGATGGGCGTACCGGCCAAGCATGACGGTTTCCTTCACCTGGTAGGAAAAAGTGTCTCCCGAAAGCTGTGGAAGGACGGCTACCATGCGGGCAAGCTCCTTGGCGTTGTATGCATCGATGGATTTTCCGGCAATCTCGATTGTCCCGTCCAGCAACGGTAGAAGACCCGTCATGGCTTTCAATAGCGTCGTCTTACCGCTTCCGTTCGGACCGAGTATGCCAAAGAATTCCGATTCCCCGATGGAGAAACTGATTCCGTCGACGACCTTCCTTCCTTCGTACCCGACCGATACGCGGTCTGCCTTCATCATATGGATGCCCTCCTTTTCTTCAGAAGTATATATGCAAAAATCGGGGCACCCACCAGAGAAGTGATGACTCCGATAGGCAGCTCAGTCGGTGCAATGATGGTCCGCGATACAAGATCGGCCAGCACGAGGAATCCTCCACCTGTCAGTACGGATAGTGGCAGGAGATGGACATGGTCATGACCGACGATCCTGCGAAGGAAGTGGGGCACCACCAAGCCGACAAACCCGATTGTACCCGAAACGGCTACAGCCGCGCCCGTGAGTATACTTCCGGAGATAAGGATCAGCAGCTTCCTTTTCTGGACGGATATCCCGATGTAGCGAGCCTGATCCTCCCCGAAGCTCATCCCGTTCAACTCTTTGGCATTGAGCAGCAGCAAGAGGACGCCGACCACGAAGAATGGCAGGACGATTCCCACATACTCCCATCCTCTCATGGACACGCTCCCGAGCAACCATCCGATGATCTGCCTCAATTCCTCCCCTGTTAGTGCGATCATGAGGGAAATGAAGGACCCCAGAAACGAACTGAAGATGATGCCGGTCAGGATGATCGTTTCCACCTTCATCGTCCTTTCGACCTTTTGGGCAAACCATAGGACGATAAAAATGGTCACGACGGAAAACAGGATACTCAAAAATGGAAGCGTGAACGGACCGATGAACGGGATCGTCAAATGGAAGAAGAGCGTGACCACCGCCCCCACTGATGCCCCCGAGGAAACACCCAACGTGTATGGGTCGGCAAGGGGATTCCGCAAGAGACCTTGAAAAGAAGCTCCCGCAACAGCAAGGGAGCTTCCTACGATCAGGGCCAACAGGACTCTTGGAAGCCTGATGGAATAAACGATATTAATGAACATCTGATCTACCTCTGGAGGAACATCTCTGCCAGTCATTTTTGCCCCGATGATCTGGAGGATATCCATGAACGGGACCCGGATCGTACCGACAGAGATGGCTACCAGGATAGAGATGATAAGGAAAGCAAGGGACGCAGCGTAACTGATCCAAATTTTATTCTTTGAATAGCTCCGGATAGACCGCTTTGGCAATTTCCTCTACTCCTTCTACGATCCTTGGACCTGAACGCGTCACAAGATCGGTGTTCACATCGTGCACTTCTTCGTCCTTGATGGCTTGTACATCCTTCCACGCGCTGCGATCAAGGACTTGTTGAACGGCTTGCTCACCATATGTCGTGATGATGACGTCAGGATTTTTTGCGAGGACGTCTTCTTCACTTACATTGATCCATCCTTCCTGATCTCCCATCACATTGTCGGCATTGATGGTTGCAAGCATTTCATCGACGAAGGTATTCTTGCCGGTGGAATAGATCTCAGGTTCCCCGGAAACCTCCACATATACGCTTTTCTTATCTTTTACAGAAGCGGTTTTTTCTTTGATGGACTCAATTCCATCCTTCATGTCTGAAACGACTTTTTCCGCCTTTTCATTTTCCCCAACAAGTTTTCCGATATTCTCGATTGTCGTATAGACTTTATCAAAGCTGGATGCATCACGTACGACATAAACAGGAATACCGGAATCCCTGATCTGGTCCAGACCGGCTTTTGCTGATACAGCCGTGGATTCATGGGCAAGGACGAGATCGGGTTTCATCCCTACGATCTTCTCGACGTTGAATTCCATTCCGCCGATCTTCTCAATATCTGCAGCTTCTTTCGGATAGTTATCAAAATCGGTCACCCCGACGACGTTTTCACCGAGTCCCAGTTCAAAAAGGATTTCCGTATTACTTGGGATAAGGGTGACAATCTTTTCAGGTGCTTTCTCCAGGGTGATATCATCCCCGAGTGCGTCCTCTACCGTGACCGGTTCGGATACGGATTCACTGCTTTTTTCAGAGGATTTTTCCTCTGCTTTGTTGTCTGTCGTTCCACATGCTGTCAATAATCCAAGCGCTAGGAACAGGGCTAATACGATCTTGATTGAATGTTTCAATCGTTTCTCCTCCTTGTTCGTTCCAGGCGAAAGAAAAACATCCCTTCAACAGGGATGTTAGTGTAAAATGCATCAAGCACCGTACACCCTTCTATCCGCGTAGATCGGTGTGATCAGAACATGGGCAGGTCTCCTGGCTCATGAGTATGCGCTCCTCCGCCTTCCCATTTCATCGAAACAGTGGCGTTGAAGGAGCAAACCCATTTACAGTGGCGGGACCGCGCCGGAATTGAACCGGCTTCCCTATTATGAGGCGTCAAGCGCTTCACCCATGATCTTTATGTAAGATTATCCACTGAGAATTATACACAAGTTTACAAGGATAGTGAATCTTTTTTCACATCCTGCAGCTCGAGCGCCGTCTTGGAAGGGCTTTGAGAGCCCATTCATGATATAATGGACCTTATTACGAGATTCAATGGCCCAGCGCGTCAACATGATAAGGAGTTTTTTTATGTCTATTCGATATGCATTGCTCGGTTTATTGGCCAAGCAACCTCAGACGGGCTACGACCTGTTCCATACATTCAAAACCCAGCAAATCTACTATTGGAGCTCGACCCACTCCCAGGTATACAAGGAACTCGGGAAGATGGAGGAAGAGCACCTGACCACTCATGACATCGTTTATCAGGAAGGCAGCCCGAATAAGAAGGTATATACCATCACCTCTGACGGAGAACGCCACCTGATAGAATGGATGATTCATACAAAGAGCAAACCAGCCAAGATCAAGGATGAATTCCTGATCAAGACATCTGCCTTTCACGTCATTTCAAAAGAAGAAGCCATCTCTCTTCTTCAACGGATGAAGGCGCATAACGAAATGGTGGTCACCGGGACCGGGCAGTGGAAGGAACAAATGTTTCAGGGCAATAAGCCCGGTTATGGGCAGGTTGGAGAGTATTTGACGGCAGAGTATGGGATCAGGTACGCGCAGATGTATGTCGACTGGTGTGATTGGGCGATCAAGGAGATTCATTCCCTTCCTGAGGATACGGAATCTTGACTACTACTATGATTTGGAGGAAGAACTGATGAGTGCACATACACATTTGGCAACATTCGCGGGAGGATGCTTCTGGTGCATGGTGAAGCCTTTCGATGAGCTCCCAGGTATACACGGAATCGTTTCCGGCTACACAGGGGGTCACATCAAGGACCCGACATACAAACAAGTCAAAGAAGGAAACAGCGGTCATTATGAAGCGGTTCAGATTACATTTGATCCTGAGCTTTTCCCATACGAACGGCTTCTGGAGCTGTACTGGCCACAAATCGATCCAACGGATGATGGCGGGCAATTCCAGGACCGCGGTGATCAATACCGTACGGCCATCTTTTATCATGATGAAGAACAGCGCAATGCAGCAGAAGAAACAAAAAGACAGATTGAAGAAAGCGGTCGGTTCAAACAGCCGGTCGTGACTCAGATTCTTCCAGCATCCCCTTTTTATCCTGCTGAAGACTACCATCAGGACTTCTACAAAACGAATCCTGATGAGTACAAGGAAGACCGCGCGAAGTCCGGAAGGGACGAATTCATCGAAGAAAACTGGAAAAAATGAAACAAAAAGGCAGCACGGGTGTTTTCACCCGTGCTGCCTTTTTGTTTACCCGGTGGCCCTGCCGTCTTTCGCTTGTTCGTCGAGAATCAGCTCTGCCGTCAGCTGTCCGGACAAAGAAACCATCGGCACCCCTCCACCTGGATGGGTCGATCCCCCCACAAAATATACATTTGACAGGATCCTGCTTTTATTCGGAACCTTGAAGCCTCCGTTCAGCTTCCGATCCGTCACCGTTCCATAGATTGAACCGCCATTTGACCCATAAAGCTTCTGGATATCATTCGGCGTGAAGGTGTATTCGAATTCGATATGGTCCCTGAGCCCTTTCACGCCCATGCGCTCCAGCTTATTCAGGATCACTTCCCTGTATGCCTCTTCATGCCGGCTCCAGTCTTCACCTTTTTTCAATGGAGGAACATGGGTGAGGACGAAGAGATTCTCTTTTCCTGCCGGGGCCTGTGACGGATCCGTTTTGGAGGAGATTCCGATATAGACCGTGGGATCATCCGCCATCTTCTTTTCTTCAAAAATTTGATGAAATTCCTTCTTCGGATCTTCGCTGAAGAAAAAGTTATGATGAGAGAGATGGTCATACGTCTTGTCGACGCCGAGGAGCATCACCAAGCCAGATACGGACGGTGCATACTTGGCGAGTTCCTCCACTTCCCTTTTGGCTTCTGGCATCTCACCGAGAAGTGATTGATAGGCAGGGATCGCCTCGAGATTGGATATGACAAGATCTGCCGGAACCACCTCACCTAGTTTGGTTCGTACGCCTTCTGCCCGGCTTCCCGTCGTCACGATATCCTCCACTTCACAGCGAAGCCTTACCTCGACACCAAGCTCGCCGAGAAGTTTCTCCATCGCTTCTGCGATTTTATACATTCCGCCTTTAACGTAGTGGACTCCGATACCCAATTGAACATGAGTCAACTGGGACATGATGGCAGGGGATTGATAAGGAGATGATCCCACATACATGATCAAGAAATTGAACAGTTGCCGCAGGTGCTTATCCTTGATGAACTTGCGTGTGGCGGCATCCATCGACTTCATTGGATCCATCTGGATAAGCTCCTTCACCCCATGCATCATCCTCAAATCCTGGAGACCGCTGATGCTTTTTTTATAGAAGCTTTTCATTGTCAGCTCGTACATCTTACTGCCGTAGGATAGGTATTGAAACAGTTGTTCCGCATCTTCAGGAGATTGCTTTTTGACTTCAGCAAGGAGGGTGGGAAGATCTGCTGACAGATCGATGACCTTCCCATCTTCGAAAAATGTCCTCCAGCCCGGGTCGACCCTGACGATTTCAATATAATCATGAATATCACGATCCGCATGGGCGAACACTTTTTCCAACACCCACGGCATGGTGAGAATCGAAGGACCTGTATCAAAGGTGAATCCTTTTCCGCTACGCTGGTTGAGTTTCCCTCCGAGACGCTCCCCTTTCTCCAGTATGGTCACCGCATGACCTTCTGCCGCCAGCCTAATGGCAGCCGACATCCCTGCAATGCCTCCTCCTACTATGACTACTTTTCTCTTCATACTTCTTCCTCCTTCAATATCAGGTTTATCCGCTACCCATTCTTGCCATTTTTCACAGAATCTAATCGAAGAAACGTATGGGGAGACGTGTTCATGACTAAAATGAGCTATAAATACGATTGATTGAGGTGTATGATATGACGCTTTGGATCACGGCCATCATTCTGACATTTGTCTTATTTCCGAAGGTTCATCGTTTGAAGAAGGACATACATGTACAAAAAGCATTTCTGGTCAAAAAATGTTCCGTCATCATTCCGGCGCGGAATGAGGAAGGCACCATAGGCAGGCTTCTTGAAAGCCTCTCCAAGCAATTGGCGTCACCATTAGAGGTGATTGTCGTCAATGATGGGTCGACCGATAGGACGAAAGATGTTGCTGGTTCTTATGGTGTACACATCGTGGATACACCCCCTCTGCCTGAAGGATGGGCAGGGAAAACGTGGGCGTGTTGGCACGGGGCCAATGCAGCGAAGGGAGATATCCTGATATTTTTGGATAGTGATACATGGCTCGATAGCTCGGGACTCCTCAAGCTTTGTGAGGCCTATGAAGAGCAGCATTCTGACGGGATCCTGACAATCCAGCCTTACCATGTGATGAAGCATGGCCATGAGCCCTTCTCCCTTTTCTTCCAACTGATCATCATGGCCTCTGTACATTTCCTCGGCAGGACCCGTGGCGGCTACGGTCAGTGCATGATAAGTTCAAAGGAAAGCTATGAACGACTTGGTGGACATGAGGACATGAGAACGCAGGTGGTCGAGCATTTTTCATTCGCCAAGAAGGCTTCGGGACGCGGCGAAAAAGTGCGCGCGCTCAACGGTAAAGGAGCGGTCAACATGAGGATGTACGAAGTCGGGATCGAAGAACTGTTTTCGGGGTGGTCCAAAAGCTTCGCTTCCGGAGCGAAATCGGGGCATCCCTTTGCGACGATTCTAACCTGTGTATGGATCGGCACCCTGGTGTCACTTCTTGCTCAGGGTGTCGATCGAATGGTGGAGGCACCTTATGTTTATATGACAGGGTATGGAGTCCTTGCATTGCAACTGTATCTGATTTCCAGGGTGATCGGGAACTTCACATTTTTGGACACCCTTCTCTTCCCCATCCATCTCCTATTCTTCCTCCTTGCTTTTACCCGGTCCTTCCTGCAGACGTTTCTTACAAAGAAGGTCAAGTGGAAAGGACGGTACATTGTTCTTGATAAAGGAAAGGACGAAAAAATGAAATGATCATCCTGTTCAACATCTTGGCTTGGTTGAGCATTCATCTCTTGACGGCTTATGGCTGTTCACTCTTGAAGGAAGGCACCCTGCTCCGCCTTACAAGTGTGTTCAAACCGAGGGGGTTCGAAGGGGACGGTTGGTTCCGGATCATGGTGGTTAGGAAGTGGAAAAGCGTCTTCCCCGATGCCGGAGCATGGTTCCGTAACGGGATCTCAAAGAAGGACATCGGCCTCAAAAGGACAAGTGGCAGGAGACGATTCCTCGCGGAGTTGAACCGGGCCGAGCTGTGCCACTGGCTCCAGCTCATCCCCTCTCCGTTTTTCATCCTCTTCGGCGGAGGAACGATCGGCTGGTGGATGGGGGCATACGGGATTGCGTTCAACCTGCCCCTGATCCTCATTCAGCGGTATAATCGCATGAGGCTATTGGGGATCATGCGAAGCGATGAACCGGTCATGCATAGTTCCCTTGGAGTTGTGCACCTTAAGCATAAGGACCGGGGAAGTCCTCCACCATGAAACGCCATCAATCGCTCGACCTCCCCGGTTCTTTCTCCCTTTCCATGAAGTGAAATATTTCCGTCGTCGGAAATCTTCCGACGATTTTTTTTATGTGTAGCCTCTCCCCCTTCAGCCATTTCGAAAAATCGATGGTCACACCCCGGGATCCGCTCCCAAGGCCCACGACGGCCGAGAGGCTTCTGCAGTCGAAGGCTACCGTATGGATTGTTCCGTTCCACTGCTCATAGTCTTTTTTGAAGATCCTGCTCTCTTCGTGATGAAAGCTTTGGAATCCCTCGATCAGTGTAATGGGACTTTCCATCATTTCATTCAAATGGACCAACCGCTCCTTGGACTCCTTGATGTGGAAACGGTTTTCCCCCAGAAGATCAGGGGATTGAAAATGATTGGCACATACGAGGCTTCCCTCTGATTCATATGATTGCACACCTCTCGGGCTTGCTTCCACCACAGCTGACTTCCCCTTGCGATCATGAATGGAATAATTGAAGCTTTGCCGGTGTGGAAGTTCACTGAGGAGGGCCACCGCTTCTTCCGTTGTGGAACAAGTATCCAGGACCATCCTCGCTAACGTCGTGCATATCAATCCTTTTCCAGGATTCATACGATTCACGAAATGGAAGCCAAGGGCCAGCCCTTTTTCATTCAGACCGTCGATCCGGCCGATACCCCTGCCCGAAAACCCGATGCTCGAATAGGCTCCTTCTGTTTGGGTCAAAAGCAGTCTTCCTTCATAGGTTTTCGGATGAAAATCATAGTTACGGACATAGATCCCGTCTTTTGCCAGTGCCGAACAGCCTGACACCGGCCAATCCGCCTGATATCCTGAATACTCATGGACGGTTTCTTCCAGAGTCCAACCGATCCCTTCGGCAAACCCGTTGATTTCCTCCCACAAAGAAGGATCATACTGCATGAAGAGATCCCTCACCTCAGACATTACTGTCGCATAGGAATTCCGGGACTTCTTTCTTCTCTCCAGATGAAAACCGTAAAGGGGGGACCCTTTTAATTGATTTCCTAGGTCCACTCCCACTTCATAGGGCGTCCCTCTTGAACCAATGACACTTGCTTTGACCAGTTGCATACAGGTCGCCTTCCTTTCATATGTGGTTCACCAGTCTCAGGAAATACAGGATCCATTTTTCGTTGCCCCCCCTACGGACGGCAATGTAAAAAAAGGAGCGCGAATTAGCCACTCCTTTTTCCATCAATCTTTTTTCAAATATGTCCAGCCATCTTCCTGATAAATCTTGCCTTCTTTCATCATCATGCCCAGAGCCCGTTTAAATGATGCCTTGCTCATGTTGAAACGGTCCTTGATTTCTTCAGGAAGGCTTTTGTCCCAATAGGGCATAGAGCCGTTACGCTCAAGGAGATATTCGAAAATGATCTCTGCATCATCGGACATCTTATCCTGCTTTAATGGAAGGAATGATACATTAAGGGAACCGTCTTCCTTCACGTCGATGACTCTCCCTTCGACCATTTGACCGAGACGCGGTTCTTCACGACGCTCGTTTTCGTGGACGAAGCAGCGATAGCCCTGCTCAGACAGGAAGAAGGTGCCTACCCGAAGGAGGCGGTAAACCCTTCCTTGGATGCTTGCCCTGTTCATTTCGGAAGAAGCTCTCCTTGCTACCTGTTCGATGATGTTCTCCGTTGCCAGACGGCCATACAGCCTGTCCTGCTTATCGCGGTTCAAGGTCATGAACAGCTGATCTCCCGGTTCCGGCCACAGTGAAAAGAATTTTGGAAGGTCGTCACCAGAAACGAGGATATCCTTCGGAAGACCGATGTTGACGAATACTCCGAGGTCTTCATGCTTATCCACTACTTCTGCCCAACCGTAATATCCTACCTGGATCTTCGGGATACGCATCGTCGCAGCCAGCCTTACTTCTTTATCATGATAAAGGAACACGGTCACCGTATCCCCTTCTTGAAGTTCTTCGGTCATTTCAGAGTGGTGGAGCAGCACGCGATTTTCACCATCGGTTAAAAAGAATCCGTATGGCATTTCCTGGTCGGCCGTCAGTTCCGCCACCACGCCCGGTTTTAATGAAGACATTGTATTTCCTCCTGCCGTTAACAAGTATTAAATAATCGTATTCCCTAAATATAGCCTGTTTCCTACCTTATGTATAGGGCGTCCGGCCATTTAGGAATAAAGAATCAATTTAGAAAAGAGTGAAAAAAGGAACATTTACCTCATATATTGACCCGTTTCGATGGATTTTGATATGATTCATCTATTCTGATTATAATAAAATACATGAACCCTTGTATAAGTTCAAGAATATGGCTTGAACGTTTCTACCAGCTACCCTAAATGGCTTGTCTACAAGAAGATGAATGTTTTCATATACATTCCTTTTGTAGAGTGAACTCTGGTCTGGGGCCGGGGTTTTTTTTATTGTTCTCATCCTAGGAGGGTTATTATGAAAGCATTCTTCAAATTTGAAGAACGTGGTACAAATTACCGTAAAGAAACATTGGCAGGGATTACAACCTTCCTATCCATGGCGTATATACTGGTTGTCAATCCCATCATACTAAGTCAGACCGGTATGGATAAAGGTGCCCTTTTCACCGCTACTGCGCTCTCTGCCATCGTCGGATCGCTGCTGATCGGGCTGCTGGCGAACTTCCCTGTCGGAATCGCGCCGAGCATGGGGCTCAACTCTTTCTTCACGTTTTCCGTCTGTATCGGGATGGGCGTCCCTTGGGAAACGGCCCTGACCGGTGTCTTCATTGCCGGCATCATTTTCATGATCCTGAGCTTGATGAAAATACGTGAAAAGATCATCAACGTCATCCCGTCCGATCTGAAATTCGCTATTGCCGGGGGTATCGGCTTCTTCGTTGCCTTCATCGGTTTTAAAAATGCCGGGCTGATCCAGGCGAATGCAGATACCATTGTGTCCATTGGAAACCTCGGGTCACCGGGGGCACTGCTTGCTGTCTTCGGTTTCATCGTCACTCTGATGCTCCTTGTGAAGGGCATTAAAGGAGGGATTTTCTACGGGATGGTGATCACGACCATCCTTGGCATGATTGTCGGACAAATAGATGTGCCCCATTCCGTGGTCGGGGCGGTACCAAGTCTTTCTCCTACGTTCGGAGTCGTGTTCAGCCATCTCGGCGACATCTTCTCACTGAAGATCTTCGCCGTCATCTTCACCTTCCTCTTCGTGGCGTTCTTCGACACCGCAGGTGCTTTAATTGCCGTCGCAAGTCAAGCAGGTTTGATGAAAGACAACCAGATCCCGAATGCCGGACGCGCCCTGCTCGCCGATTCCGCCTCTGGAGTGGCAGGATCCATCTTTGGTACTTCCACGACGGCATCTTTCGTTGAATCATCTGCAGGAGTTGCCGTAGGGGGACGCACAGGCTTCACCTCAGTAATCATCGCACTCGGTTTCGCTATTGCTCTGTTCTTTTCGCCGATCCTGTCCGTCATCACCCCCGAAGTGACGGCGCCGGCACTGATCATTGTCGGTGCCTTGATGGCAACAGAGGTAAGGCATATCGACTGGGGCAAGCTGGAAGTATTCATTCCTTCCTTCCTTACCATCATCATGATGCCCCTTACCTCTAGTGTCGCGACCGGTATTGCTGCAGGGTTCGTCCTGTATCCCTTCGCCATGATCGCGTCGAAAAAGGCCAGGGAAGTTCATCCGATCATGTATGTACTAGCGGCACTGTTCATCTTATTCTTCGCCGTCTCATGAATAAAGAAAGAGGACCGGAATCTCATCCGGTCCTCTTTGTTTTATTGGTTGCGATTCGGGAATACGCTGCGGATCATGCCGCTGATTTCTTCTCCGAGGCCTTCGATCGGCTGACCGTTCTTCACCTTACCGGAATAATCCTTCATGCGGTCAACGAATGCAGGGTTGGTTGAAATGTAGACGTTATGGATGCTTCCATTTGTTTCCTTTACTTGCTTTGTGATCTTGTCTTCGAGGTCCTTGCTCAATTTCCCATTATCAAGGACTGCCGCTACATAGGCATTATGGTCGGTCGCCATGACATAGGAGCTCTTTACGTTATCAAGGTTGGCAACCTTATTGGCAGCCTCCTCTGAGATGGAGTAGTTCCCATCATTCATCATTCCATCATTCATTTGATCATTGTTATAGTCACGTTCGGCCTGGTTGTCATAGTTCACGTTTTGAAGGTTGTCATTCATTCCTTCTTTATCTGTGCCGTTTTTTGAAGCACATCCAGCTGCTGCTGCGGAGATCATCAAGATCGATGCTCCCGTAAGGATCAATTTTTTCATTTTTCTTTCCTCCTAGTTCGTATTCCTCCTTACTATCCCCGACCTTGAACTTTCTATTCATGCAAAAAACGATCCGGACCTGATGGGCCCGGATCGTTTTTATTTCAGCTGTGTGACCGTTTATATTGATACCTCTTCCATTGAAAACGGATGAAGCATCCGATGCAGAAGCCAAGCAATGCAACGGCCGCTGATATGAACACCATGGCCGTGAATACGACCGACGCAATCGACCAGCCTGCAAGGGATGAGAGATAACCAGCAGCAAGACAAATCACCGCGATCGTACTATTGAATTTTTGTTGTTCGGCATCCTCCTGAATGTAGGTGGAGGCGTCGTTCCTTAAAAATGCCCGGCCAGCTTTCACGATCGGATTGAAGCCTAAAAAGGCACCACATGCATTGGCTGCCAATGGGATGAGCAGGTAATGTTCAACGTGAAAAATCCAGAAGCAGAGTACAAAAAATAAGATGCTCCACTGATTCAATTGGACAAGAGGCTTGGGAATCGTTTTAGGCTCCATACAAATCCGACCTTTCCGATTGGTTTTGTTACTTATCATACAGCGTTGCATCAAAATTTGCAAAACTTTTTTATCCGCTTGCATCTCTTCCTCATCTCCTGGCAGGATGCTTCTGCGTTATCCTTCATGTAAGGCTAAAAGAGCCGACTTCCCTATCTTTTTGAGCCTCTTGCATGGTATAATCTTTTAGATTGAGTATTAGGAGGGTTTCATACATGATCCAAGTATCAGATGTAAGTTTGCGTTTCGGCGACCGAAAATTATTCGAGGACGTCAATATAAAATTCACACCGGGGAACTGTTACGGCTTGATCGGGGCAAACGGTGCCGGCAAGTCCACATTCTTAAAAATATTATCAGGAGAGATCGAATCACAAACCGGCCATGTTTCCATGGGGTCAGGTGAGCGACTCGCTGTCTTGAAACAGAACCACTTTGAATATGAAGAACATGAAGTCCTGAAAGTAGTCATCATGGGACATAGCCGCCTTTATGAAGTGATGCAGGAAAAAGACGCCATTTATATGAAAGAGGACTTCTCTGATGAAGATGGCATGAAAGCAGCGGAACTTGAAGGTGAGTTTGCAGAATTGAATGGGTGGGAAGCCGAGTCAGAAGCTGCGATCCTTTTAAAGGGTCTTGGAATCGGTGAAAACCTCCATACAAAGCTGATGTCGGAGCTTACCGGTGGAGAAAAAGTAAAAGTACTCCTTGCACAGGCACTATTCGGCAAACCCGATGTCCTGCTTCTTGATGAGCCGACGAATAACCTTGACCTTCAGGCAATCCAGTGGCTCGAAGACTTCTTGATCAATTTCGAGAACACCGTCATCGTCGTATCCCATGACCGTCACTTCCTGAATAAAGTATGTACGCATATTGCGGACCTCGATTTCAGCAAGATCCAGATTTATGTCGGGAACTATGACTTCTGGTATGAGTCCAGCCAGCTGGCTCTAAAGATGGCACAGGACCAAAATAAGAAAAAAGAAGAGAAAATCAAAGAGCTCCAAGCATTCGTAGCGCGTTTCAGTGCGAACGCATCCAAATCGAAGCAGGCGACATCCCGTAAGAAATCCCTTGAGAAAATTAGCCTTGATGATATCAAGCCAAGTTCAAGGCGCTACCCTTACGTCCATTTCCAACCAGGACGCGAAATCGGAAATGACGTCCTGCGCGTAGAAAACCTCAGCAAAACGATTGATGGCGTGAAGGTACTGAACAATGTCAGCTTCATCATGAACAAGGAAGATAAGATTGCCCTTGTCGGTAAAAATGAAATTGCCAAAACGACCCTTTTCAAAATCCTCTCTGGAGAGATGGAGCCGGACAGCGGTTCATTCAAATGGGGCGTCACGACAAGTCAGGCATATTTCCCGAATGATAACTCGAAATACTTCGAAGGCAGCGAGCAGACCCTTGTCGACTGGCTCCGTCAATATTCTCCTGACGATGAGAGCGAAACGTTCCTGCGCGGATTCCTTGGCCGCATGCTGTTCTCCGGAGAAGAAGTATTGAAGAAACCGGGAGTGCTTTCAGGTGGAGAAAAAGTTCGTTGTATGCTGTCGAAGATGATGCTCAGCTCATCGAATGTGCTTATGCTCGATGAGCCGACGAATCACTTGGACCTTGAATCCATTACTGCCCTCAATAATGGATTGATCAACTTCAAAGGTGCCATGATCTTCGCCTCCCATGACCATCAGTTCGTTCAAACGATTGCCAACCGCATCATTGAGCTTACCGATGAAGGACTTATTGACAAAGAATCATCTTATGATGAATTCCTTGAAATGAGAGCGGCGCAAAAAGCTTGATAAAAGAAGAAAGCCTCGCCGGAAGCATCATGTTTCCGGCGAGGCTTTTTTTATTTGTGTTTTGCAAGGAATGCTTTGATCTGGAAATAACTGATTTCATCCGGTAAGAGCTCTTTGATAGGCTTGAGTTTATCTGAACCTGCCTCTTCCACGGCCTCCCTGATGAGCCCTTCCTCCTTTTCTGAAAACAAACGCGTCCAATCCTTACCTATCCCTTCTTCGTAGGCGCGGGCAATATGATTCTCGATCGTCGTCGAACTCATGCCTCTCCGTGAAGCAATCTGCTTTGGCTCGTACCCTTCCATGAATAGCTGATAGCTCACGATATGTGAAGGCCCATCTTCTACAATTAGTTCTCCGGACTCTTCTTCATTCACTTCCCTCTCTTCAAAGTCTGCGATTCCTTTCAGGAACGCATCTCCGTATTTAACGAGCTTATTCTGCCCCACTCCGCTCACATCGAGGAACTCATCCCGTGATTTGGGACGCTTTTCGCACATGTCATGAAGCGTCTTGTCCGAGAAGATGACAAATGGCGGAACACCTGCTCCTTCTGCCAACTCTTTTCGGATCTGGCGAAGTGATTCGAAGAGGGGATCTTCTTTCTTGATGACCCGGACCGCCGTCTTTTGGATCTTCCTTGAAATCGATCTCTGCCCCAACAGCACCTCTTTTCCCTTTGCAGACACTTTGAGGATGGGGTAGCTCCCCCCTTCCACCGCAATCACTCCTTCTGCGATCAAATACTCAATAAAAAGGGAGACATCCTTTTGCGATTGATCTTTCATGAGTCCGTATGTGGAGAGCTCATCAAATCGCCAATCTATGATTTTTTTATTTTTTGATCCGGTCAGGACCCCGGCAATCAGGGAGGTCCCGAATCGCTCATTCATCCTCAGCATACAGGATAGGACCATCTGTGCTCTGACCGTCACATCTTCCTGTTCACGGTCATCCAGGCAGTTGCTGCATTTTCCGCATCTTGTATCCCCTTCCTCTCCGAAGTAGGTGAGGATATATTGTTGCAGGCATGATTCCGTATGGGCAAAGTCAATCATATCCCTGAGCTTTTGCATTTCATTCATCTGCATATCAGGCGATAGATTCTGCTCGATGATATATCGCTGAGTCTGGATATCCTGCGGAGCGAAAAGGAGGATGCACTCACTGTCGAGTCCATCACGTCCTGCCCTTCCGGCTTCCTGATAATAGCCTTCCATATTCTTCGGCAGTTGATAGTGGATGACATACCGCACATTTGATTTATTGATACCCATACCGAAGGCATTCGTGGCCACCATGATGGATATCGAGTCGTTCAGGAAAGCATCCTGCTGTTCTTCACGGAGACGATCGGACAAACCACCGTGGTACTTACCGACTGAGATTCCCTTCCGTTCGAGAAGCTGATGCAGAGCTTCGACTTCCTTTCTTGTGGCACAGTAAATGATCCCAGAGTGATCCCGGTTCTTCTTTACGTAATCCTCCACCCATTTTTTTCGGTTTTCCCCTTTGACGACTTGGAAGAACAGATTGTCGCGTTCGAACCCTGTCAGTACCATATTCTCATCACGGATGTGAAGATGCTGGAGGATATCCTGTTGAACTTGAGGGGTCGCCGTAGCCGTCAAAGCGAGTATGACGGGGTTGGTCGGAAGTTGGCCCACGGCCGAGGAAATGTTCATGTAGCTCGGTCTGAAATCGTGTCCCCATTGGGAGAGACAGTGGGCTTCATCAACCGCTACAAGGGGGATGGGAAGGGTTTGAAGGAATCTCAGGAAACTTCTTGATTCCAATCGCTCCGGTGCGATATAGAGGAGCTTATACTCACCTGCTGACAGGCCGGTCATCGTTTCATCCGTTTCTCTTGCCGTTAGCGTACTGTTTATGTAAGTGGCTGGTATCCCTTGTTGGATGAGGGCATCGACCTGATCCTTCATCAAGGAAATCAGAGGTGAAATGACGACGGTCACTCCATCCAGGAGCAGAGACGGAACCTGGTAACAAAGGGACTTCCCTCCTCCAGTAGGCATGATCCCGACAGTATCCCGTCCGGCTAGAACATGTTGCACAATCTCATCCTGCCCGGTTCTGAATGAATCATATCCGAAATACTCTTTTAATACATTTATGGCTTGCTGCAAACCTTCGACCTCCTATCATGATTGTGGTCCCCTAATTGTAAAACAGATTTTCCTATCTGCCAATAAAGAGTCCACACTAAAAATGAACAAGGCGGTCACGGACTTCCGTGATACCGCCTCTCTTTCAAAACCACTTGATTTCTTTGGATTCCTTTTTATCTTCGTTTGGCGCCGTCCCTTTCCAGAATTGCTCCCATACGGTACGACGCGTTTCTTCTGGTTTTTTTGTGTCAGTCTCTTTTTTCACAGCCACCATGCTCCCTCCCTTGAAGTCAGAATACAAATACAATACAGTGTATTCATCAAACCGGAAAAGCGTTTAGCATTTGGGCGGGCAAAAGAAAAAAGAACCGACGATTGTCGGTCCCGATCAGGAAGTCTTCAAGGTAGGATGGGGGTTATCCACAACCTGCAGAACCTTTGTCGACTGTACCATATCTTCTTTACACAACGGACACTTAGGAGTGTCTTCGCTTTTGAAATTATCTCTCATCCAGCCTTTACAATCTTCAGCGGAACAAGCCCAAATTTTTGTTTCTTCTGTTTTAATTTCTTCCTCAACTTGATTTCTACGACCAAAAGCCATTGAATGTCCTCCTTTAAGATAAGTAGGATTTTCCCGCTAAGCTTTCTAACATGGAAAAAATAAAACTGCTGTAGATGGTAAGGGTTGATGGATATATGCTATATGTTCACTTCTATTGTACCATACTTTTACTTTTAAATATAGTGAACATCCTTCTCCTCCCTAGTATGGATGGAATCCAGGGAAAATATGCAAGATCATCTCCCTCATTTTATGATGATACACGGGGTAATATGCTCATCTCCGGGCAGGCTAAAAGGTAAATGAGTCATGACAGGGTGATGAACATCGTGATCAAGAGTAAACAACAGAGACCTTTCGGCAGCGTTCTTTTAGACGCTCTGAATGGAAGAGTACAATCCAGCAGTGATCTCGTGATGAGGCAGTTGGAGAAGGGATCTCAAGCTTACACCATCGCTTATCTTGAAGACCTTATCGATTCACAGGCTCTGCACAGTCATATCCTTCGACCGCTCGAAGACTGGCCTGACCCCTTGTCAGACGAAGAGGTCCATGGTGTGATTTCCATCGGGGGACTTTCGACCACCGACTCCGTTGAAGACACCATCAGTCAGCTCCTCAATGGGGCTGCCATCGTCTTTCATGAAGAATCAAAGTACGCAACAATAGCGGACATCAGTGATCCCGGAACGAGGAGCCTGGAAAAGGCTGAGACCGAATCACTCGTCTTCGGTCCGAAGGTTTCTTTTACCGAGTCGATATCAAAAAACCTGAATCTGGTTCGTGCCAATGTGAACGACCCCAACTTATGCGTGGAAACCTTCGAAGTCGGAGATCGGCTGAAACGCAAAGTACAGATGGTTTATATCAGGGACCTTGCCGACGAAGAAAATGTGAATACCTTCCGTCAGCGCATCCAGGATATTGAAGTGGACAGCATTTTGGACTCAACGGTCCTGACCCAGATGATTGAGGATAATTCCTATACGTTTTTCCCCCAGTTCCTTACAACGGAGCTGCCTGACCGGGTAAGCGTATCCCTCCTTCATGGTAAGGTCGGGATCCTTGTGGACAGGAGCCCAACGGTCATCATAGGTCCTTCGACTTTCCTGAGTTTTTTTGAATCGACGGAAGATATTTATCTGCGATGGAACATGGGGACATTCCTACGCCTTGTTCGTTTCATTGCCATCTTCTTCTCGATCCTGCTTACACCCGCCTATGTGGCCGTCATTACGTATCATTACGAGGTGATTCCGTCGGCCCTTCTCGTTTCGCTCGGCCAATCCCGGTCGAATGTACCCTTCCCCCCGTCTTCGAAGCACTCCTGCTGGAATTCATCATCGAGTTATTAAGGGAAGCAGGGGCGAGACTGCCGACCAAAGTGGGTCAGACGATGGGTATCGTCGGAGGGATCGTGATCGGACAGGCTTCCGTAGAAGCGGGATTTACAAGTAATATCCTGATTATCATCATCGCCATTAGTGCCCTGGGCTCCTTTACCGCCCCTAGCTATGCCATCGGTACAGCCGTAAGGGTTCTACGCTTCCCTCTGATTATCATGGCAGGCTTATACGGTGGATTGGGGATGATGTTTTGTTTCTGTTTCCTTCTCATCCACTTATTAAGGCTGACCACTCTTGGAAGACCATACCTGTCACCAGCTTACCCGTTCAGGTATCAGGATTTGAAGTATAGTCTCTTCCGACTCCCCTATCAGTTCCTTTCTAAGCGACCGGTCACGAACCACCCCAGTGATGCTGGCAGGATTCCGGAAGAGAAAATCAAACATAAAAAATGATTATATGACCCGTGACGATGGAAAGGAGGGTCTCCATGAAAGTAAACCTGGATCCCCAGCCAAAATTCATGATCAACGCATTTCTAGTCATGTTCATCATTCATACATCACAGACCGGCGTCGGGATTGCCGGTCTGCCGCGTATCGTCTTCATGGAGGCAGGCAGGGATGCGTGGATCAGTGTCCTCTTGTCCGGTCTCTCCATCAGCCTTGTGCTTTTCATCATGGTCGCCATCCTGAAGTCATATGAGTCGGCGGATCTTTATGGCATACACAGGGATGTCTATGGAAAGTGGCTGAGTGTATTCTTCAATTGCGTGTATGTCGTCTATCTTCTGTGTGTAACGTTCATCATCATGATGAATTACATTGAGATGGTACAGGCGTGGATTTTCCCTAAGATCCAGCCGTGGCTTGTGATGGGCCTCCTCCTCATCCTGTTGGCCTATGGAGTGAGCGGAGGCTTCAGGGTTGTAGCGGGGATCTGCTTCCTCGGATTCATTTTCGCCTTTTGGCTCGTGTTCATGATCTACACCCCGGTCAAATTCATGAGCTTCAATCATTTGCTCCCCGTCATGACGGCTTCACCGGATGAACTCATGAAGGGCATCTACAAAAGCAGCTTTTCCATGGTGGGATTTGAACTTTTATTTGTATATTACCCTTATATCAAAGAAAAGAAGAAAGTCTTGAAATTCGCCTTGATCGGTTCAGGTTACACAACGATCCTATTTACGGTCCTGACTGTCGTCTCGATCGGTTTTTTCTCCCAAGAGACATTGATGAAAACGATTTGGCCCATCCTATCCATGTTCAAAATCCTCAGAATCCCGAACTTGGAACGGTTTGAATTCATCGCAGTCTCCTTTTGGATGCTTATTATTCTACCCAATATCTGCACCTACTTCTGGAGTGCCATCAGGGGGATGAAAAGGACGTTCAACGTGTCCCATAAGAAATCGATCATCATTTTCTGCCTTGCGATCTGGCTTATCTCCATCTTTTTGGAGAACAGGGTCCTCATCAATACCATTACGGACCGGATCGCCACAGGCAGTTTTGTCCTCGCTTTCATTTACCCCTTCATCCTCTTCGCCCTGGTCAAGATCAGGATGCGATTGACAAAAGGGAGGAGTCGCTCGTGAAAATGCTCTGTATCCTTTGCTTCTGTCTCCTCTTTCTTACAGGATGTCTGGAGACCAAGTACCTTGAGAAATTGGGGCTGATTACGGCTGTCGGTTACGACAAGGAAGACGATAATAAAATTAAAGGCACCACCGTTCTTTATCAATTCAACCCATCGATGGATGAAGTAGAGAAAACGCTGACCACGACTGCCCGGACAACCAAGGGAGTCAGGCTCTCCCAAAACCTTGAAACCGATCATAAACTCGTATCCGGTCAGCTCAGGGTCGCGGTCTACGGAAGGGATATCGCGGAAGAAGGGATCGCTCACCTTGTGGATACACTTGAAAGGGATTCCTCCATTGGCAATATGGTATATCTGGCAGTGGCCGATTCTTCTGCTGAGGAGATTTTGACTTTTCCATTAAAGGAAGAACCATCCAATACAGGGACGTATCTTTATAATCTCATCCAGCAGAACGTAGATGGGGAAACGATCATCGCACCGACACTGCAGGAATTCGTTACAGATTATGGTAGTGTCGGGAAGGATGCCATCCTCCCTATGTTGTCGATCACGGATGGGGACTTGGGGATCGAGGGATTTGCACTATTTGATGAAGATCGTTTCGTACAAAGTGTCGGGAAGGAGAAATTTTTCTATATACGATCTCTTATAGAAAAATATGAAGTAGGCAGTGTAGAATTGGGGGTCCCGTTAGACCCTTTCAAGAATCATCTATCCAAATGGGACCGTGAAGATCGTACTGAGGAAAATCTGTTCATCACGCTGGACAGCATACGCTCTTCCTTCAAGATCCGCATGCCCGACCGAAATCAGCCGGATTTCCACATCACACTGAAGGTCAAGTCACGCTTACTGGAAATGTCGGAGGAACTTCGTCTTGGAAATCCGAAAGTCATTGGACTGCTTGAAAGTAAAATTGATCAAAAGATGGAGGAGTCCATTAAAGATGTCCTCACTTTTCTACAGGAGAATCATACGGACCCTGTCGGATTCGGGATGAAGTATATGAGCGTGAGGGGTCATCAGGATTTGACACGTAAAGAATGGACCGACCTTTACCAAAAAGCGACGTTTCATGTGACGGTTGAAAATGAAATCGTCCGCACCGGAGTCATCAATTAAAAGGGCCGACACTGGGCGGCCCTTATCGATTGATCATATAGTCATGGAGTACCTTTGATAGTTCGTTGGATGGCAAATGTTCCGCCGGCTTCCCGTCTTTGAACAGGATCAGGCCGATGAATAGCTGTAAATCATCGTCACATGCCTCACAGAATTCAATTTCTTCCGGATTCCAAAAGGCAATGGAATGAACATGTTTTGCTTTCATATTTGGATAGAGGGATCGGTGATGGAGAATTTGTTCCTTATATTTTTCCATGGCTTCAACTTCATTGTCAAAGGACCATTCTTCCACGATATCCTGTTCCCAATTTTCGAAGAACCACCATGGTTCAGCATCGCTCTTCGTTTTGATCACTTTCCATTTTGATTCCATATTCCCACTCCTTCTCCCCAAATTGTACAAAAAAATAAGGAAAATGCAAAACATTTCAATTCTATCCTCTGGACGGAGACAAGTTCTTGTGCTGCGGTGCATAGTTATAGGACAAGAACGATACAGGGGTGAACCTATGAAATTTTATTCCATATCTAAAAGAAGGTTCCTGATCACAGGTATGCTGATCGTGATGATTGCTACAGGCACTCTCTGGTACCTGTCGAACCGGGATGACTATCCGACCGTTTCCCTCCCAGGCGGGAAAGCACAGGTGTTTCAGTTGGTGACGGGGGAATTCTCATCAGAACTGCCTGGTGGTAAAAAGATCGAATCCTATCGATGGGACCCGGGAACGATTGTTGTTGAAAGCGGAAAAGAGGTCGAACTCAGGATCCTCGGAGTGAATGGACATGAGCATCCCTTCCACATTGAGGGGACAAACGTGACCGGAGTGGTGAAAAAAGGGGAAGAAACGGTGGTGCACTATACCTTTGCCGACCCCGGAACGTATAAACTCGTGTGCGACCTGCATGAAACAATGGAGCAAAACGGCCCCATGATCGCCTACATTGTCGTCCAATGAGCCGGATTTTTGGTCGGGGTATCTCCCTTTCCCGCAAGACGTCTGTGCAGAGGCTCAAAATGGCCAGGTGGCGGTCCTTTGTGGGAAAATGACCAACATGGTCCAATAGATTATCATGGATTTTTCCCTGCAGAAGAAGTATACTCTAACTTGTATGACCTTTAAATAAAGGAGCCAACCTCCATTGTCTATTCTTTTTATGCAGGAGTTCATCGATTTTTATCTGAGCCCGATCCACTTCAGCATCCTGCTGTTATTCATCCTGATCCTGTTACTGAATCAATTTCCTTTCCCGTTCAAGCTTTATTCCCACTCGCCCTATAAACGGATTGATGGGATTCAACGGGTCGCGGAAGTTCAGGCAGACCAGAATGAAACCGCCGGTACCAGATTGATCAAAATGATGAAATTCCTCTTTTATCATGCAGAAAGTGATGAACCGTCCTCCTTGGATTGTCAATTCATTTAACAATCCAAACACTCAAGGAGGAACACATCATTGAAGAAATTAACCATATCACTACTTATACTCATATCCGCTATCACACTCGGGGATGTCAGAGTGCTACGACTGACGGAGCATTCTTCCACGATTATTTCGTCAATCCATTTGCCTACCTGATCCACGAGATCGGAACATTCCTAGGTGGGAACTTTGGACTTGCTCTCATCGTGATCACGATCCTGATCCGTTTGATCCTGCTTCCTTTCATGCTGCGCACCTATAAAAATCAGCAGGAAATGAAAGTGAAGATGGACGTGATGAAGCCTGAAATGTCGGCTATACAGAAAAAGATCAAAGAAACGAAGAATAAAGAAGAGCAGCAGAAACTTCAGCAGGAAATGATGCAGCTATACCAAAAGCACGGCGTCAATCCATTGAATATGGGCTGCCTCCCTTTAATCATCCAGACACCGATCCTTATCGGCCTGTATTATGCCATCCGCTCTTCAACAGAAATTGCCGACCACTCGTTCCTATGGTTCAATCTCGGAGAGCCGAATATCGCCATGGCGGTCATCGCCGGGATTGTCTACCTCGTCCAGTCGAGGGTAACCCTGATCGGTATGACTCCTGAGCAGCAGAAGCAGATGAAGATCCTTGGACTTCTCTCACCTGTCATGATCTTCATCTTCTCATTGAATGCGCCATCTGCCCTTCCCCTCTACTGGGCAGCGGGTGGAGCCTTCCTGATCATCCAAACGCTCATCGGCAAAAAGCTGTACGCACCAAAAGCCGTTGAGAAAGAAACGAAACCAGCAAAATAAAAAAACGAGGCTGAGACAAAAGTGTCTTAGTTATAGTAAAACCCGACATCATTTTTCTAATATAAGGAAAATGATGCCGGGTTTTTCATTTGTTTCATGAGCATTTAAATTGTTTCTAGCGGTTGATTGGAGTGCAAGACGAGGACTCCTGCGGGAAGAGTAGGTGATGTGAGACCCCGCAGGCTTGTGTGCTGCCCCCTTATTACTAGACACCCCAATCCTAAAAGGAGGGGTTATAAATGAACAAGCACACCCGTACGTTTAAACTTCAACTGGCCAAACGTTACTTGGAGGATGAAACGGTTAGTTTTCGAGATTTAGCTTCACAAGAAGGCGTGGATGCTGCTGCGCTGGGCTATTGGGTCAAGTTGGTTCGCCATCATGGTGATCAAGCCTTTTCTTTTCCCTATACAACGTATTCTCCTGCCTTTAAACTAAAGGTACTTCACTATATTACGGACAAGAATTACTCCATTCGAGAGGCATCTGCCTATTTCCACCTTCCCGATCCCTGTATTGTGCGCAGGTGGTTGAGAAAGTGGGAGAAAAGGGGACGAGATGCCTTCGATTCAAAGGAAATGAGGGCCTTGACGATGACTCCTAAACCACCCAATCAACATAAGAAATTAGAAGACATGACTCCCGAAGAGCTACGAGCACACGCCGCCTATTTAGAGATGGAGAATGCTTATTTAAAAAAGCTGAGAGCCTTAGTTCAGGAGGAATCATCACCAAACAGATCAAAGCGAAAGTAGTATTTGAACTAAGGAATGCGTTCCCGGTGATTCAGCTCATCAAAGTAGCGAACCTCCCTAGAAGCACCTATTACTTCATCAAAAAACAGTGGGACCAACCCGATCCTGATCGGAAGTGGAAAAGAAGAATTACCTTGATCTTCCGCCGTCATTCAGGCCGTTATGGTTACCGTCGGATTACGGATGTACTCCAGGCAAAAGGGTATGACATCAATAAAAAGAAAGTCCTTCGCATTATGAAAGCCCTAGGGCTCCAGTGCCTGGTAAGAAAGAAGAAATACCGGTCTTATGAAGGGGAAGTTGGAAAAGCGGCGCCCAACACCCTCGACCGAAAATTCATGGCATCGAAACCGAACCAAAAATGGGTAACCGATGTGACGGAATTCAAGATTGCCGGACAGAAACTGTACTTGTCCGCGATGTTAGACCTGTTTAATCGAGAAATCATTACGTACACGCTTCACACGAAACCTAGCTTTGATTTAGTAGAAACGATGTTACTTCAAGGAGTCGAACGTCTACGTGAAGGCGATGACCTTCTTCTTCACTCTGATCAGGGCTGGCACTATCGCATGCCTAAGTACCGAAGGATACTCAAGGACCATCACATCACTCAGAGTATGTCTCGGAAGGGAAACTGTTATGACAACGCCGTGATGGAGAATTTCTTCGGCATCATGAAATCAGAGTTTCTCTACAGAGAAACTTTTCGGAACCTCAAAGAGTTCAACCGAAAATTAGAAGAATACATGGATTACTACAACCACTTGCGAATTAAGTCTACGCTCGGTAAAAAGAGCCCGGTAGAATACCGACTGTACACACAACGAATGAATCAAAAAGTGGGTGTCCAATAATTTGGGTCCAGTGCAGCTTGCCGGGGAGGCTCACGGGCTACCCGTGGAAAGAGAAGTCTTGCACGGGAATCATGAGCGGCATGAAGAACCTAGACTGATCGTGTCCGTCATGAACTGGTACCTGTTTAGTTTAGTCCAAGCCTCGTTTTTTCATTAGGATGGACTATTGAGCATTTCTTCTTCTGATAAAGGTTGTACCTGCAATGACCATGATGATGAGATATAGATAAAAGGGTAGCATGATATACCCTTTTTCAGGAGAGCCGTTGTGAACGGTGCCTGGCCCATTGGTTGCAAGGGCATGATCCTCTTGCAGATTTGAGGAGGCGTCAATCCGTTCCAATTTTGTAGACGTGATCTCGTCCCCCTCTTTGTTGAACAGCGTCAAAAGCCCGTCTTCGCTCATTTTCTCACTGATGTGGCCGTTGGTCGGCTGGGTATAATGAAAATCGCTTGGAAGCCTGAAACGCTTACCATCGAATGTGAAAACGGTATCCTTTGGAATGTAACTCGAAGTGAACCTGTCCAGTCCGTAATCGAGTAGTTTCTTCGTATCATCATATATGGCCGGCTTTGATTGAGCCTTCATCGTCACGACGACAAGGGAGACATCATCTTTTTCCGCCGTAGTTACAAGCGTGTGCCTGGATTCATCAACAAATCCGTTCTTTCCGCCGGTCACCTCAGGGTATGGAAGCTCCCCCTTCACCATCTTATGTGCATTGTACAATGTGGTATCCCAGCTTTCTGAAGACCAATCCATAGATTGGATGCCGAAAAGACTTCTGAATGTATCATTCTGCATGGCATAGCGTGTGATTTCTGCCATATCTTTGGCTGTCGTATAGTGATTTTTGTCGAATAATCCATGGGCGTTTGTAAAGTGGGTGTGCTCCACCCGTGCCTTTTCCTTCAAGAACGTATTCAGTTTATCGACAAATTCATCCTCCGATCCTGCAACATGCTCCGCAATGGCCACTGCGGCGTCATTCCCGGAATTGATGAGCAGTCCTTCGAGCAGCTGTTCCATGCTCATCTTTTCCCCTTCTTCCAGGTACACGGTCGATCCATCGGTGTTGGCTGCCTTTCGGCTGATTGTCACCTCTTCATCAAGGGCACTGTGCTCGATTGCATAGATGGCTGTAGCGATTTTGGTGATGCTAGCCGGGTACATTTTCTTCTCAGCATTTTTAGAATAAAGGAGGCTGTCTGTATTCGTATCCAAAACTACAGCGGTCTCGCTGTAGACATTTGTTGGTTTTTTTGCGGGTGCCTCTTCGGCAGTCGCTGTCGTTGCAGAACATAAGCCGAATAATAAAGCGGCTGCTGCGATTCGTTTCATCATGTCCACTCACCTGTCATTTCAATGTTTACACCTCAATCATTCTATCAAAAAATTGAAGTGCTTAAACACTATTCCCAGTGATTTGTTAAGAAATTGAAAGAATCCTGTCAGATAATGACATATTTTGCGGTCACAAGGGTTACGGATTTCCAATTTCACTGCGATTGTTCTACAATAGAGACAGCAGATGAAACTTTTTTTATCACCGGAACGTATAGACAGTCAGCATATTTTTTAAGGGGTAGATGAGATGAATACATTTCTACAAGTCTTAACGAGAACAGGTATCGGCTGGAGTGCTGGAGCAGCCGGATTCTTCACCTATCTACTGGCATTCGACCTCGGTTTTTTCATTTCTGTCGCGGCAGCCGTCGGCACCAGCTTTCTCGCCTTCTATTCCACGAAGCAGATCCAAAAGCATCTGTGGCTTAAGAAGAATGGCATCACCCGCAGGGAATATATCTTCATCACCAGGAACCTAAAAGAAGCTAAACTTAAAATAAACAGATTGCAAAGGCAGCAGCTCAAGGTCAGATCACTGGGTGCCTTCAGGCAGATCCTTGAGTTGAGTCGATTGAGCAAGAGGATCTACCAGCTTGCCAAACGGGAGCCCCGGCGGTTCTTCAAGGCAGAGTCGTTCTTCTACTATCACCTTGATTCCGTTGTTGAAATCACCGAAAAGTATACGTTTCTTGCGTCCCAACCAGGTAAGGACAAGGAAGCATTCAAATCCCTTCAACAGACGAAGACCACCCTTGATGAACTCTCCCTTTCACTGGAGCAGGATCTGCGCAAGGTACTGGCCGATGACATGGACACCCTTCACTTTGAATTGGATTTTGCAAAGAAAAGATTGGAAGAACAAAAGACGATAAAATGATGACGACTGGAGGAACCACCCCATGGAACAACGCAAAGAATACTCGGAACTTGATCAGCTATTATCCAATCCCTTCGATGAAGGCCTCACCCCTCAGCCTCAGAAGGTCAACGGCCTCATGGAGCGCCTGCCAGAAGAGCAGCAGCAAAAGGCGAAGCAGCTCGCAGAACAGATCGATTATAAAGATTATGAGGCCATCCTGAAGTACGGGACGGCCGCTCAATCCCAGCTCTCCAATTTTTCGAATTCCATGCTCGATCACGTTCAAAAACGGGATATCGGACCGATTGGTGACGTGCTCGGGGACCTCATGAAGAAACTGGAGCTCATGAACCCTGACGAATTGAATTCAAAGCAAAAAGGAGTCTTTAAACGGTTGTTCCGTAAGGTCTCATCATCCATTCAGGAAGTCCTTTCCAAGTATCAGAAGATCGGATCACAGATCGACAGGATCTCGGTCAGGCTCGAGCATTCTAAAAAGACCCTGATGGACGACAATCGACTCCTTGAGACGCTGTATGAAAAAAATAAAGACTACTTCCACGCCCTCAATATGTATATTGCAGCGGCTGAATATAAACGGGATGAGATTCAAGGGACCCTCCTTCCGACACTCAGGAAAAAGGCAGAAGAAACCGGCGACGAGCTCTTATACCAGGAAGTCAATGACACCACCCAGTTTCTTGACCGATTGGAAAAGCGGATCCACGACCTTAAGCTGAGCAGGCAGATGACGATTCAATCCGCACCTCAGATCCGCCTTATCCAGAACACCAACCAGGCACTTGCAGAGAAAATCCAGGCGTCGGTCCTCACGGCCATCCCGCTATGGAAAAATCAGATTGCCATTGCCCTTACCCTGCTGAATCAGCAAAAAGCCGTCACGGCTCAGAAGCAGGTATCGCAAACGACCAATGATCTCCTTCTGAAGAACTCCGAGATGTTGAAAGTCAACAGCATCGAAACCGCTAAGGAAAATGAGCGTGGAATCATCGATATCGAGACGTTGAAAAAAACGCAGGAAAACCTTATTTCAACGATTGAAGAAACGTTGGCCATCCAGGCAGAAGGGCGACAGAAGCGTCAGCAGGCCGAACAGGAAATGGTCACGATGGAGCAGGAACTGAAGCAAAAACTCATCGAAATCAGAAAATAAACGATCAAAAAAACCGGGCGATCCAATGATCGCCCGGTTTTTGCATGGGTCGTATCCCGCCCTGGGTCACGGACGTCCCCTCGAGACGGACGTCACCGTAACCCGCTGATGGGCACAACCTTAAATGCTGCTGATCAGCAGTTTCCTCAGGAGTGGGAACAGAACATCAGGTAGCTCTGATACATCCGACACCAGGATACTGTAGTTCCCGTATATGTTCTGAATCGTTTTGCGCTGACCTTCGTCAATTTCACCGCTGGCGAGGAATACATTGATGACTTCAATGCCTTTTTTTCGTGCATCTAGGACGGCCTCATGGGTATCAACGATGCCGTTTTGCTCATAATCCATGGCAGCCGGCTCTCCGTCTGAGAAGACCAGCAGGAACTTCTGCTTCTCCCCTCTTTGAAGGATCCGATCTGTCATCAATCTGATGGCGAATCCGTCCCTGTTGTCCTCTTCAGGTTGAAGCTGCATGATTTCAGGACCACTGGATGGCTTCAAGGAAGATTGGAATTCCAGGACAGGCTTAAGATAATTGGGTTGAGAATGGGAAGTAGCGGCATTGGTATCTTCCCAGAACCCCACAACTTCGTGTGGCACCCTGACACCTTTCAAGGATTCGTGGAATAATGTGATTCCAAGCTTTGTCTCTTCCATTTTATCGAACATGGAGCCCGAACAATCCACCAGCAGGGAGAATACGGCGTCCAGCTCGGTGGAAGGATCATGTTTTTTGTAGAACAATCTGGGCACATCATCTGTAAGGAGCCTCAGGAGTTTTTTATTCAACCTGCCGAAGTGGAGATCCGTTCTTGGCTGGATCCTTTTATGCTCCAGAGTCTTTTCGATCATCTTCTGGAGCTTTTTCTTATAGGTGAATACCGCTGCCTTATTCACACCGTAGGCTGCCTTGTCTTCTGAAGATGGTACATCTGGAGCAAGAAAGACCGCTTCTGCATAACGATTTTCCTTTCCATACGGTTGATCTCCCATGCCACGCTCTTCATGCTCCTGATCGACCGCTTTATGAGTCTCGTAGATCTCACGGTCGGTTTGTTTGGATGTACCCTGTACCATGGCCATGGCCTGATCCCCGTCTTCTCCTTCCCGTACACCTTCTCCCATGAGATCGGAGGAACTTCCCTGATCCAGATCGAATTGCAGGAATGATTCCCCTTTCTCTTCGGATTCCCGATGCCAGGTGCGGAACTCCTCATCCATGATTTCCTCTTCCCCTGTACTCTCCTCCTCAAGAACATCATCGTTCGCAAGGGGATCCCCGCGTTTCAGATCATCAAACGTCTGGTCCGGCTCCTCAGCATATACATCTTCCGGGAGATGGAAGTATTCATTCAGCATGTCCTTCTTCAACACGTCTTCACATACCTCGACCATCTCCATACACACCTTCACAACGTCGGAGGTGGATTTCGTTTCGTATAGAAGGGATAGCTGCCGCTGGAGAAATGGCATCATGAGATCGATCTCATCCGAAATGGCCGCCGCTTCCTCCAGCGGTGATTGTGCATGAAGGAGCAAAAACAGCTGGTTGAATAAAGCATCTGTAAATACACTTTTCGTCAAATTCACTTTTAGCTGCGCATCAAAAAATTGCCGATAGATCCTTCTCCTTACACTGAATGATGCCTTCGTACCAGGTCGCTCCGATTTGCAGATTTCCTCGAGTCTTACTTCTTCCCCGATCACAAAGAGCTGTTTGGCAAAGCGCTTCACGGGTGATCGGTCGATTGCTCGAAGATAGCGTTCCACCGTTTTCATTTCTGTGTGTCCAAGATTCCCGATCGTGCGAAGATACACATCGCTTTTTAACCCATATGTCTCGTCCCTTTTATCCCGGTGATCCCAGAAGTGACTGACATAGACGACTTCATTTTTCGGATCGAGATAGGAAAATGGACCATATTTCAAGGACATTTCACCATTCTTTGAGAGGGTTTTGGCGAGATCCGCCATCTCCATGAACAGAAAGGAATCGATGCGCTCATCATTGAATTGTATAAATCGATGCATGATTAACCCCTCATTCGAATAGTGTATCGGCAATGTTTTCGATTGCCGCTTTTTCCCTTTCATCTTCCAATTTATCTATGATTCCCCGTCGGATGGCCCGCTTTGCCGGCAGGTGCACCGCCAGGTCACACGCGTCAAGGAGGGCACGTATGGAAGCTGCTTCTTCTGATACCTGTCCGTTCCTCACCTGTACCATCAAGTCTGAAGCGAGCTGGACGAACCGGTCCACTACTTTAGGATCCGTAAGGGAGCTTTGAGCGGCTATGACCGCTTTTAATGTATCTCCTTCAATATATGGCACGTCCACCACCACAAACCGGTTTTTCAGGGCTTCATTCATCGGGACGGTCCCGACATACCCTTCATTGATGGCCGCAATGACACCGAAGCTCGGTTCGGCCTTGATGACTTCACCTGTGAAAGGATTTGTTATGCTTCTCCTATAATCGAGGACCCCGTTCAGGATCGGAAGCGTTTCAGGCTTCGCCATATTGATCTCATCTATATAAAGGAGATGTCCTTTTTTCATCGCCTGTATGACAGGACCTTCAATGAATTCAATTACGCTCTTGCCGTCCTTTTCTGCAATCGTCTTGTACCCCAGGAGAGCCTCTGCATCCAGGTCAACGGAGCAATTGATGCTGTGCATCGGTTGTGACAGCATGGAAGATAAGGTATCGGAGAGCTTTGTCTTCCCCGATCCGGTCGGTCCCTTCAATAAAAGATTCTTTCCAAGGGTCAGCGATGTCAGGCAGTCTTCGATTATAAAATCTTCGCTGGAGGTATACCCTCCCTTCCTGACCAATGACCGGTCTTTTTCATTATGGAAGGTACGCTTTCGTTCTTCGATCAAGCGGGCAATTTCATCTGGTAGTTGTGTTACGTTCACTGTTGTCATCCTTTCTGATTATCCATGGAACTATTGTATCGAAATGAAACAAGCACTGCAAAAGGAAGATGCTTAAAGGGACAAATCATATCTGGTGAAGGTCCGTTGAATGGTCATGCCCGCTTTTTTATAAAGCAGTGCTGCACGAGTCGGGCTGTCACTATCAACCAACAGCGCCGCATGAGTCATGCCCGCACGGTGCAGCCCGTCAAATGTTCGATGTAACAACTGTCGTCCCAGTCCCCTTCTCCGCCATTCCCTTTTCATCCCTAAATGGGATATTTCCCCGATCCTTGTTTCATCATCAGCACGTGAAAGGACAAATCCGATCACATTTTCCTTATCGATCATGAGGAGCCACTGATCGGTTGAAACTTCCGGGGTGAAAAACCGCTGATTGAACTCTTCCCATGTGGAAGGATGATAGTCATAGTGATCGGCAAAAATCGTTTCGTAGGCTTCATAGAGAGCATGTTCATCGCTTCCGGGAATGAACGGACGGACAAGGTACGGATCGTCCGGTACAGACATCCCAGTGAGTTCCCTGCTCATCTGATGCCAGTGTCTTCCGGCGGAAAATCCCGCTTTCTCGAAAGCAGTCCGCTCTTCAGGCGTATTGGCGGAAATGATAATGCTCTTCTCTTCGGCACTCCCTGCTTTCCAGCGTTTTCCCGATTCGATCAGGGATTCGATCAGATCTTCAATGTAGCCTTCTGTCCCCTTGTCTCTCACGGTCAATAACAGCGATGGGAGACGATGATCCCGATGAGTGAGAAACGACACCCCCTTCAGCACATCATGGATCCATAGCCCGACCTTATCTTCTCTTCCCGTCTTGAGTACCAAGTCCCTGATCATCTTCAAACTGGTTTGTACTTTTCCATATACGGTTTCTTCATAGTCATGGATCAAGCTGATCACCTCAGAAAGATCGCCTACCCGTATTGACCGTTTGACTCTGCTCATCCCTTCACCTCCACATAAAAAAACTGATGCTTTCAGAGAATGAAAAGCATCAGCTTTGATCCTTACAGTACTTCAAAGTACTCTTTGTAAAATCCGCCCATCTTACCGCTTTCGTCGATGACGAAGTAGTAATCTTCGGATTCATTTTTTAAGTCGTATACTTTCCCTGGAACCAATACATGTTCCACTGTATATTTTGCCGCATTCGTATGTAGGCACTTCACTTTTCTTCCTGTTTCATTCCCGGTCCATGTATGATGGATCATTGTTGTATCCCCTTCCTGATCTTGACTATGTTACTAGTATAGTCTTATCTTCTTCTGAGTTCAATACTCCAGGAAGAAACCTTGCCGTCCGCTTTACACGGCCTACAATTAGGATGGCGATGATTCGGTCACATATATCTTCGTACAGAAATCGTGGACCTCAAGACGATGTCATACAGATGGACCGCAGCAACAGACATTGCAGTAGTCAGCATTTCAGCATCACGCACTCAGGCAGGATCCCGATTCAACGTCGGTATCTTCTGAAGCATGGCATGAAGACGTTTTTCGTCCATTCCAAGTCCCAAGAGCTGATCTTGCAGTCTACGATGATAGCTGTCGCTTACATAAGGATGGCTTCCCCTCAGGATCTCAAGGGCGTAATGTTCCGGCGGAAGGGTTTCAGGTGATTTCCGTTTCACGATGAACGTAAGGACATTGTTATGTACCCTTCCATCAATCATCACATCAAGGAAAGCCGGGCGGTACCATCCGGGGAGAACCCCTTCCCTTTCAAATAGGTAGTCGACGGCTTCCTGATTGACTCGATAGACCACGCCTTCCATCGCCTCTCCAGGAACTTCCGTGATATCCCCCCTGCCCCCGTCATCGACGACAAAAGAGTAATCCATTCTGAAATCTTGTACAATTCCAGCTCCAAGGCAGTCCTGAAAGTGGACGTGGACCCCTGCTTTTCTGAACCGTTCCTCGTCCATACAGGATCCGTAGGCGAAATATAGGATGTCGGACGGCCTGTGTGCGAGGAAATTCTTTACTTTCCAATCACCCGAAGGAATCGTTGAACCCTGTACGTGTTCTGATGCTGCTGTAAATACGGTAGCCACATAGCTTCCGTGGTCGGTATAAACGGTTGCTTCCTTCTTGATGGCCTTGGCCGGGATCGCTTCTTTCGTCTTATTGAGCTGATCGATGACGGAAGGGTCGACCTCATACAATTCGCCGTACACCTTCTCCCTTCCGTCCTTCATGACCGGGTGTCCCTCCACTGATTCAAGGAGTATCCCATCGACGTACGCTTGATGTGAAATGGTTCGGGGATTTTGTAAAAGCGCATGATGGCGTTCATGCTTTCTTAAGTTTCCATAAACGAATACGAGCATAGAAATTCCTCCACGGATTGAATTCATTATAATCTGCTTCTTCATGATATCACAGAAACAGGGCAATGGAGTCCCGTAAGACGACCCAATGCCCTTACCCACAAAAGAAAGCGATTACATTTTATTCGTGTGCGAAATGGCCTTCTCACCCATTTCCCGCAAACGGAATTTCTGTATTTTCCCTGACGCTGTCATGGGATACGAATCAATGAACTCAATGAATTTCGGCACTTTGAACCGAGAAATCTTCCCTTTGCAAAAATCGCGGATTTCCTCTGATGTGCAGGATTGACCCGGCTTGAGGATCACCCATGCAATCACTTCTTCTCCAAACGTTTCATCCGGTACACCGGTGACCTGTACGTCGAGGATCTTTGGATGGGAGTATAGAAACTCTTCGATTTCCCTTGGATAAATATTTTCACCGCCCCTGATGATCATATCTTTGAGTCTTCCCGTGATCCTGCAGTACCCTTCTTCATCCATGACGGCCAAATCTCCAGTGTGGAGCCATCCTTCTTCGTCGATGGCCAGGGAGGTCGCCTGTTCATTTTTGTAATATCCCTTCATCACGTGGTAACCGCGTGTGCACAGTTCCCCCTGTTGACCATGACCAAGGGATTCTCCTGTGGCAGGATCGATGACTTTCACTTCGACATCGGGAAGGGCCCGGCCGACCGTCTCCACCTTCACATTCAATGGATCATCCGTCCGGGTCTGTGTGATGACCGGGGAAGACTCCGTTTGGCCATAAGCGATGGTGATTTCTTCAGCTCCCATCCGCTCCATTACCCCCTTCATCACCTCCACCGGACAATTGCTTCCTGCCATGATACCGGTTCTGAGCGTTGAAAGATCATATTCGTTGAACTCTGGGAGGTTCAACTCAGCAATGAACATCGTCGGAACCCCGTGTAACGCTGTACACCGTTCAGATTCCACTGTGCGGAGGACTTCTGATGGATTGAATTCCTGCACGGGTATCATCGCGGCCCCTACGGAAGCACATGCCATCGTTCCAAGCACACAACCGAAACAGTGAAAAAATGGAACCGGGATGCATAATCGATCCTTTTCAGTCAGATCCATGCACCTTGCGATATTGTATCCATTATTCACAATGTTGGAGTGGGTGAGCATCACTCCTTTAGGAAACCCTGTAGTACCGGAAGTATACTGCATATTGATCACATCATCAGGTTTGCACTCGGCCATCCGTGCGTTCAGCCGTTCGTCGCCCTCCCCTTCTCCGAGCTTCATGATATCGTCCCAGGAATAGGTACCGGGATAGCGCTGATCGCCGAGGACGATGACATTCTTCAACTTCGGCAGCGTAGCGCTTTCCAGCTGACCTGGTACTGAAGTTTTGAGTTCCGGGCAAATATCATAGAGCATCTCGATATAAGAGGTTGTTCGGTAACCTTCCATCAGTATGATGGAGCTGCTATCCGACTGGTCCAGCAGGTACTTCAGTTCCTCCCTTTGATAATTGGTATTCACCGTGACCAGGACAGCCCCCATCTTCCCGGTGGAAAACTGACTGATAAGCCACTCAGGGGTGTTTGTCGCCCAGATGGCCATATGATCTCCTTTATTGATGCCAAGTTCCATGAATCCTTTTGCTGCTTGACGGCAAAGTTCGTCAAAGCGGGAATAGCTCCATCTCAACCCCCTGTCCGCATAAACCACCGCATCCCGTTCCGGGAAAAGTGCCGCCTTTTCTTCCAGAAGTGTCCCGATTGTTTTCGTTAAAACCGCCACATACAACCCCTCCCCAATATGTACATACTGTTCTTACGTGAGTAATATTATCATAAAAATTAGAATTTTCAAACATAAAAGGAAGGAAGCCCATCTTTTACTCTAACGACTCTACGTGCTTACCACTGAATATCGGGATCACACCCTTACCCCAAATCCATCTGGTTTAAACACATTTCAACAATTCGTGCCAAAACCCGACTTAAGTTGTATTTTCAAAATACCCCTTTTCAAACACGGTGAATGTATGTAGAATAAATAGAAAATATAGAACATTCTATATTTTAAACATTTCCTGGGAGGTTGCTCATGAAAATCTTAAGTAATGAACAGTTGGTCGCAGCGTATCGGAATGCTGAAAAGCAGGGGAATGATCAGGATTGGATTATGCTCCTGAAGAAAGAAATTCGAAACCGTGGACTGAGGCCTTTTAGGAAATCGTGATGAGACGTTGAATGGGAAGGGTGAAGACAAATTTGTCTTCACCTTTTATTTTTGTGAAGGGGACCTGCCTTTACTTGCTTTCTTCCATTGTTCTTCCTCGATGATTCCAAGCTTATGAAACAAATAAGAATAGTAGTATACCTTTTTCTTCACTTTCATCACCTCTTTTTCCCTTGACCAAAAATATTGGGTTTAATCATATTTTATGCATTTATACAAGGTTTAGTGCAAAAAAAATCCGATGCCCCCCTGGGGCACCGGCAATACATTCATCCATTCAGTTAAAAATCAGGATCAGCCTTCAAGAAGAAGATCTTCAGGATTTTCAAGCAGTTCCTTCACCATGGCAAGGAAGCCTACTGCTTCTTTGCCATCTATGATTCTATGATCATAGGATAGGGCCACGTACATCATCGGACGGTTTTCCATTGTATCCTTGTCGATTGCCATCGGACGCAACTGGATCTTGTGCATTCCTAGAATCCCTACTTGAGGTCCATTCAGGATCGGAGTGGAAAGAAGTGATCCGAAGACACCGCCATTGGTGATGGTGAAAGATCCACCTTGGAGATCGGCAAGGGCAAGCTTGTTTTTCCTTGCTTTGGTTGCAAGCTCCATGATTTCCCCTTCGATTTCGGCAAAGTTTTTGCGCTCACAGTCACGGACCACCGGAACGACCAGTCCATCTTCAGTCGAGACGGCAACACCGACATCATAGAACTTTTTGAGTACGATTTCATCTCCATCGATTTCAGCATTCACGTATGGATACTTTTTAAGGGCAGCAACAACCGCTTTTGTGAAGAAGCTCATGAATCCGAGTCTTACATCGTGGTCTTCAAAGAATTTGTCCTTTTTGCGCTTTCTGAGCTCCATTACAGCCGTCATATCGATTTCGTTAAATGTCGTGAGCATGGCAGCCGTCTGCTGGACTTCAACAAGCCTCTTAGCAATGGTCTGGCGGCGGCGTGACATTTTTTCGCGCTCAACCGGTTTACCATTATCGGATTTAGGCGCTTTTTTAGCTTCTGGCGCTGGCTTGGCCGGAGCTGAAGCAGGCTTGTTTCCATAGGCTTCGATATCCTGCTTGCGCACCCTTCCAAGAGGATCGGTCGGCACGTCGGAAAGATCGATCCCTTTTTCCCTAGCGAGCTTGCGTGCAGCAGGCGAAGCAATCGGACGATTTTTCTTTTCGGCTGCAGCAGGCTCTTCTTTGGCCGGTTCCTGCTTTTGTTCCTTCTGTTCAGGAGCTTCGGCTTTCTCCTCCGCTTTTTCCTCGGATGGGGCCGGGGCTTCCCCGCCTTCACCGACGACAGCGATGACTTGGCCAACCTCAACGGTATCTCCTTCTTCGGCTTTCAGTTCTTGGATCGTTCCCGCTTCTTCAGAGATGACTTCCACGTTTACTTTATCGGTTTCCAACTCTACGATATATTCGCCTTTTTCCACGTAATCGCCCGGCTGTTTCAGCCACTGGGCGATCGTACCTTCTGTAATGGATTCTGCTAATTCTGGAACTTTTATTTCTGCCACTGTGATGTCCTCCTCTTTCTTATCGGGTTAACGCTTCGTTCAGGATACGTGATTGTTCTTTTTTGTGTACGGTCGCTTCCCCTTCAGAAGGACTTGACCGCCTTCTTCTGCCGACATAATGAACACTTACTCCATCAGGTGCAAGTTCCCTCAGGCGCGGTTCTGCGAATGACCATGCCCCCATATTCTTCGGTTCCTCTTGAATCCAGACAATTTCTTTCAGATTCGGGTATCTGTCCAGAATGGCAGCGATCTCCTGATTCGGGAATGGATACACTTCCTCCACACGAAGGATATGAAGCCAATCCAGACCTTCCATTTCTCCAAGTTTTTCTTCAAGATCAATGGTGATTTTACCACTTCCGAGGATGATGCGCTCTACGGCTTCGTGATTTTCACCCGTTCCCTTTTGTTCGAGGACGGAATGGAACTCCCCTCCGGCTAATTCTTCTGCTGTAACGGACGCATGTTGATTCCTGAGCAGGCTCTTCGGTGTCATGACCACAAGCGGCCTTACCTCTTCTTTCTGGAGGATGGCTGCCTGCCTTCTCAACAGGTGGAAGTACTGACCCGAAGTCGAACAGTTCGCAACGGTCCAGTTATACTCACCGCCCAGCTGGAGGAAACGTTCCATACGTGCGCTGGAATGCTCCGGCCCCTGCCCTTCATAGGCATGCGGGAGAAGCAGGACCAGCCCCGATTTTTGTCCCCATTTAGCACGGCCAGCGGAGATGAATTGATCGAACATCACCTGTGCCATGTTGGAGAAGTCCCCGAACTGTGCCTCCCATAGAACCAGGGTTTCCGGGGCAAATACGTTATAACCGTACTCGTATCCGACAACGGCCGTCTCGGTAAGCGGGCTGTTGTGAACAACGAATGAAGCATGTGTATCTTTCAGGTTATGAAGGGGGATGTACTCTTCACCCGACTGCTCATCATGAAGAACCAGATGACGCTGGGCAAACGTTCCCCTTTCAGAATCCTGACCGGTAAGGCGGATCGGCGTCCCATCCTTCAGGATGCTTGCAAATGCAAGGGTCTCTGCATGGGCCCAATCGATCTTCCCTTTCCCTTCAAAGGCGAGGCCTCTCCGCTGAAGGATTTTACCAAGCTTCTTGAAGACATTGAATCCTTCCGGCCACTGAAGCATTTCATCGTTCAAGCCTTTCATGGTGGCAAGATCGACCGACGTTTTGATCTCAGGCAGGCCATTTGCAACATCTTCAGGCGGAGCGAGGACCGTGTCGGGATCATCATCTTTTGCCGGGACCTTATCATAGGCAGCCTTCAGCATGTCTTCGATTTCTTTATCCATTGCAGCGATTTCGTCTTTATTGACGATTCCTTCGGAAAGCAATTTTTCTGCGAAGAGTTCCTTTACATTCGGATGTTTGTGGATGATCTTGTACATTAACGGATTCGTGACCATTGGCTCATCCATCTCATTGTGTCCGAAGCGGCGGTACCCGATCAGGTCGATAACAAAATCCTTACCGAACGTTTTACGGTATTCATACGCTAGGACCGCTGCCGTCAGGCATGCTTCCGGATCATCGGCATTAACATGGACGATCGGCACCTCGAAGCCCTTTGCCGTATCGGATGCGTATTTCGTCGATCTGGAATCCCTGCTTTCCGTTGTAAATCCGATCATGTTATTGGCGATCAGATGAATCGATCCTCCTGTACCGTACCCGCGGAGCCTGCTCATGTTGAGCGTTTCGGCCACGACACCCTGACCAGGGAATGCAGCATCACCATGGATCATGATGGCATAGGACGTTTCAGGGGATTGTTCCGGATACCCCTTATCTTCCCTCGTCTCCTGTGCTGCCCTTGTGTAACCGGCAACGATTGGGCTCACCACTTCAAGGTGACTCGGATTATTGGCAAGCGTCACCCTCGCGCGGGCTGTGGGAAGCTGACGAGGTGATATTTCTCGGTCTGCCCCAAGATGGTATTTCACATCACCGGTCCATCCGAATGTGATGCCGATAGAACCTTCTGATGGGATGAGGTCTTTACTTGGTGCGTGCTGGAACTCAGCGAAGATCATTTCATACGGTTTTCCGACTACATGGGCGAGGACGTTCAGGCGACCTCGGTGAGCCATGCCGATATTGACCGTCTTGGCACCGGCCTCAACGGAGTGCCGTACCATCTCGTCAAGAAGGGGAACCATCGTATCAAGACCCTCGATTGAAAAGCGCTTCTGCCCGACAAAGGTGCGGTGGATGAATTTTTCGAACCCGTCCACTTCGGCAAGCCTTCTTAAAAGGAGCAGCTTCTGATCTTTTGTCAATTTCGGGAAGAATTGACCAGACTCGATTTTCTCGCGCAGCCAGTTCTTTTCTTCGAGCTCGTGCACATGTGCGTATTCATAGGCAAGTTTTTTCGTATACACCTTCTTCAGGTGTTTGATGGCCAGCAGTCCGTCCGTGACATGTTCCGGTGCATTCGGGCATAGGAAATCAACCGGTATCTTCTTAAGATCCTCTTCGGTCAGGTCGAATTCGGAAAGATCAATTCTTCTCGTATCCTTCTCCCGATCGTTTAGAGGGTTGATATCGGCTGCCAGATGGCCATATGTACGGATGTTGTCGGCCAATTTGACGGCCGCCACCATCTTGCTCAGTTCTGTCGGCTGCGCCGGCAGGGAAAACGAAGCGTCAGCTGATTGGGCATCTGCCAGGACTTGTACGTCTTCAGCTTTCGGGGGCCCCATTGATCAAAAAGTTCTTTCAGCTCGGGATCTACTGCATCGGGATCCTGCAGATATTCTTCATACACTTCGATCACATAGCCAAGATTGGGTCCATAAAACGATTGCCATGGTCCACCTTGATTGGTCGATTGCTTTTTCATCGTGAAAAACCTCCAACTGATTTGCCACTTAGTATTATTTGGATATCATGTATTCATTCCAGTTCATATTATGGAAGAATAGTAAAATTTGTTCGTATAAAACGCTTACAAGGATATTTTATCACTGTAAAGGACTATTATAAAGCCCTTAAATCAAATTTCTCAAAATTTTTACTCTACGATTCTGAAGGTAAGGAAATTCTTCGGAAAGGCCATCTCCCCTTTATTCCCATAATGTCATATAGTTGATGTGTCAATTAACCCATTATTCTGAAATAATTTTTTATGAAGCGCTTTCTCTCCATGCACACTTTCCATGGGGCGATAGACTTTTTTCATAAACCATCTTACTACTCTTCCTAAAAAAAACCAAACAATTTTTACTGAATATCAGCATTTTTTGAGTTTGTCAGTCTGCGAACCTTCCGCCCAGAGTTGAATAGAATGTCATAAATGAACGATCCAAGAAATGGGGTGCAACAATGTTTCCATGGAACGTATTCCCTTTTATGAAAGGGATGAAACAGAATATGAATCCTCAGGAAGTGGACTCATATGTACAGGATATGATGAAAAAGATGTTTCCGGGCGGATTCGAAAGCATGATGAATGCGAACAGCACCATGGGAGGAGCCTCTCCCCAGCAGTCTGCCCATCAAAGCGGCGAGGACGGAAGCATCCCAGCACATGTATTCGAATCCTTCGATGATGTATATGTACGATTTGAATTAAAAGATGAAGGGCTGATGAAGAAGGTGAAAATTTATCATACTTCCAATCAGGCGATCATTGAAAATATCCCCTCCCAGGGCGATCGCCAAGTCCTGACGCTCCCTTGTCTCGTGAAGAAAAAAGGGGCCTCTGCCCACTTTCGCGACGGCATCCTGGAGGTGAAAATCCCCAAAAGCACGGATATGCAGTTTACAGAAATAGACGTCTCAGATCGATACTGAGACGTCCACAGTTAGGCCCTATTTAATTTGATGCGGATAACGGTTCCCACCGGGTTGTTCAGGTCGGCTTCAATAGCCCCTCCGTAGTTTTGAATCAGCTTGGAGGCAATCGCAAGTCCCAAGCCATATCCACCCTTCTCCCGGCTCCTTGCTTTATCCACCCTGTAGAACCGGTCAAAAATTTTCGGAAGATCGCTTTCCGGTATGCCGATCCCTTCATCTCTGACCTCGATGATGACACGGTCCCCTCCATCCTTGAGGACCATTTCAATCACAGAGCCTGTATCTGAATATTTTACGGCATTATCGAAAATAATCGTCAACACCTGTTCAAGATGCCGAGGCTGCATGACAGCCTCGGTAGGGCCGGACAGGCTGTCAGTAATTCTGAAGGTGTAGTCTGTATGAAGGAACTCGAAGTCCCCCAGCACCTTGCCGGCCACCTTGCGGACATCCGCACGCACATTGTTCAAATCCTGCTTTTCACGGTCTGCCCTTGATAATTCAAGAAGCTCCCCAACCAGGCGCTTGATCCGCTCCAATTCTTCCAGTGAAACTTGTAATGATTCCTCCAAGATGGTGGGATCTTTTTTCCCCCAACGGTTCAGGAGCGAAAGGTGACCCTCCAGGACCTGGATCGGCGTCCTGAGCTCATGGGAGGCATCCTCGACAAACTGTTGCTGCTGTTGGAACGAATTTTCGATCTGACTCATCATGGAGTTGAAGATATGTGATAATTCCGTGATCTCATCAGCCGAGTCGCCGATATCCACCCTTTCATGAAATCCTTTCCTTTCAATGGATCGCATCGTTTCAGATAAATTATTCAAAGGCTTGACGAAATTACCGGCCATGATATATCCGATGAGTGCACTGATAAGCAGGGCACCAATTCCGATGATGGACATCATCCAGAAAAGATTTCTCATGACGGTTTCGTACCGGTTCAGCGGCTGGATGATTTCTACATACCCATTGAACTCGCTGGAACGGATCGGCGACCTTCCGATGAGCATCTTCTTGTTTTCGGATTCGATGAGATTGACAGATTTGCCTCTGACCGGCTCGAATGGGACATAGAATGACGTATCACTTTCACCCCGGATCTCTAGGACCTGATTCCCCTCTGTATCGAGGATCCGAATCGTCTGATCTTTTTCGGCAATCTGCTTCATGAGATCCTGACTGTCAAAGATGTCCTGTTTCTGGATATTCGGACCGCGCTGTTTGAAAAAAACGGTGATTTCGTCCAGTACGCGGCCAAAACTGTTCTCTTCCTCATTGATGAGCCATTTATCGATGGCATGATATTGAAAGAAACTGAATAAAAAAAAGGCTAAAAAGATAGCAGAACCAGCCGCCAATGCCCATTTAACCTTTAAAGACGTATGTTTGAACCGATAAACCAGTTTATTCATGATCTCATCACGTAACCGGTGCCCCGTACCGTCTGGATGTAACTGTCATCCCCGGGCCCATCAATCTTATTCCGTAAATACCGGACATAGACGTCTACGACATTCGTTTCGACTTCCGTATCATATCCCCATACCTTGTTCAGGAGCACTTCCCTTGTCAATACGATATTCTGGTTCTCCATGAACGCAAGAAGAAGATCATACTCCCTCTTCGTGACTTCGATTTCTTTATCCCCTTTCAGCACCTGCCTGGACTCCTTCTTGACGACGAGATCACGATAGGTGAAGCTGGTCTGATGGACGAGCTGTGCATCGTTTTCGGACCGGCGGAACACCGCCCTCAGCCTTGCGAGGAGTTCTTCGATGGCGAAAGGTTTGATAATATAATCATCCGCACCGCTGTCGAGTCCCGACACCCGGTCCATGACACTGTCACGTGCTGTGATCATGAGGATCGGGGTCGATTTGACCTGGCGGATCCTGCGGCACACCTCCAACCCGCTCAGACTCGGAAGCATGAGATCGAGGAGGATGATATCCCATTCCTGATTCAATGCAAGGTCCAGTCCTTCACGGCCATCATAGGCCTGCCCGATCTCATAGCCTTCATAAGTCAATTCAAGTTCGATGAAACGGGACAGATTTTTTTCATCTTCTATAACTAATATTCGTTTCACACCATCACCTGCTCTGCTGCCTCTATATTCCTTATTTTAGTCTATTTTTATCAAAAATAAAATCTTGAATGGCATGAATGATTTCTACACCTTGATACGCAAAGAGTGAAATGGCTGTAAGACTGAAGAATAATACAGGTATAAATCGTATCCACATGATTTTTACCTCCTTTTGATTTAACAACATTATCTCCCCTCAAGATTAAATTTCCATGAGAATGAGATGAATTTTCTTTAACGTAGCGAGAAAGATTATCGAAAATCCAATTGGTTGACATAATAATATTATAGATATCTTATGTTAGTTGTCCATCATAACGTGGTAGAGTATTCCATATGGTACATATAAACGATATGTTAGGAGTGATGATCCTGATTTGGCTGGTGATATGCCTGCTTCTGTCCATAGTGGCGATTGAAGAGGGGATAAACTTCTTCTTGCGGAGGAAACTGTTTGAAAGGACCCGTGATTACAAAAGTCTGCTGAGAAGGATTCTAGAGGGTTTGGGTGCAGTGATGCGTCTGAAAAGACAAAAAAAGAAGACAAAAGCTTCAGCATGACTTTTGTCTTCAAAGGAAAGAAATTAGAATGGGTCTTATAACATAAAGATTTTACCATACGAACCTGATTCATATGTTTGGGAGTGAAATCCTTATTCATAAGCAAGATTCATTGTAATCGTAAAAAAAGTGAATACAATTAAAGTAAGATTAAAATTCAATGAGAATTTCATTTTTTTTCGTTGGACCGACGAGAATGGGATTGAAGGATCTGGAGAGGATGGTTGGATGATTGATATGAATTGTGATTTGGGAGAGGGTTATGGTCGTTATTCGGTCGGGGATGACAACGCCATCATGGCATATGTGACATCGGTCAATATCGCCTGCGGTTTTCACGCGGGGGATCCTGCAGTGATGAGGAAAACCGTTGATCTTGCGGCAGCGGCCGGGGTTTCCGTTGGTGCCCACCCCGGGTACCCCGATATTCAAGGGTTTGGAAGAAGGGAAATGAACATGGATCCTGAAGACGTATCAGCCATGATTCAGTATCAGATCGGGGCACTAACTGCCTTCACGACTGCCAAGGGCATCTGTCTGACCCACGTGAAGCCTCACGGGGCACTATACAATACAGCCGCACGCTACCCCCTTATTGCGCAGGCGATCGCCAGGGCGGTCCATGCTTTGGACCCTGACTTGATCCTATATGGGCTGTCTGGGAGTGAACTGACTAGAGCTGGGAGAAGCGCTGGCCTTAAGGTGTTTGAAGAAGTATTTGCCGATCGTTCGTATGAAGAAGACGGTACTCTCTCGCCACGGCATCTTTCCGGAGCCGTCCTCGCCGAATCGGAGGCGCTGGATCAAGTGAAGGAAATGATCGAGCATGGACGTGTACGCACGAGAACGGGAGCGGTCATCCCTCTTAAGGCGGATACCATCTGTGTACATGGGGACCATCCTTCCGCCATCCGTCTGGCAGCAAGGATCTGCGAGCTCTTACATACGCTATCACCCAATTCGATTAAAGGAAGGAGAGAATTCCATGAAAATCATTCAGATTGAAACCACCAAACGTGATGAAATGATTGATATCACCCGTGCGGTTCAGGACTTTGTGGATTTCAAAGATGTGAGTACAGGGGCCGTCATCGTTCAATCCCTCCACACGACTGCCGGCATCACTGTGAATGAAAATGCTGATCCCGATGTGAAGACCGACTTCCTTAGAAGACTCGATGAAGTATTCCCATGGGAGCATCAGTCTGATCTGCACGCTGAGGGGAACACAGCCGCACATCTAAAAACATCCACTACAGGACACACCCAAACCATCCTTATACACGAAGGCGAACTTCTTCTCGGCACATGGCAAGGAATCTATTTCTGCGAATTCGACGGACCTAGGAAACGATCATTTGCCGTTTCCCTTCTGTCATGAGCGTGCTGCGTCCACCTGCCTTATAAAAAGAAAGAATCGGGATCCGTCCACGCAGGACGGATCCCGATTCTTTTTGATGCTGGAACATACAGATGTGGTCAAGGTAAAAAACGGTCCCTGACTTCCTTTGAAGGAATGCTGCATTGCTCTTTTTGCCCAAACCACTTATACCTTTTCTTGGCAAATTGCTTATAGGCGGCATCGCGCAGGCGGCGGGGAATGATCCGACCGAGCTTCCCCAAAGAATAAGGGAAGCGAAGCTCACTTGAAATCCTGATGATGGCATCTGATTCCGTGAACGCGCCTCTGTCATCGATGAGGACGATGCTATCGATTTCCTCCTGAAGCCTATATTGAGCCAACAGTTCAATTCCGGTTTCACTTTGCAGGGAAGCAAATTGAAAAACCTTCCTTTTGTCGTGGCGGATGATAAACTGGACCGATCGGTCACAAAAGTTGCAGACTCCGTCGAATAAAATGATGGCCATCTCCATCCCCCTTTCTACTAGATCACGCACCGGTACTGGATAAATGATCAATCACATTATATCCCCTCACCTGCCATGAATCCTCTAAATAATGGAGGTGATTGATGCACCCGTTGAAGAGCTTCACCTCTTGTTGTGCGTCGAGATGGAATAGCCTCAGGATGGCTGCAATGACGCCACCGTGGGAAACCAATAGGATTCTCTTACCGGGGTAGCACTGCAGGATGGTGGATAGTCCTGCCATGATCCGGTCATTGAGGTCCTCCTCAGATTCCATCCCCGGAAAGTCAAACCCTTCATAGGACGCTCTCCTCTCCTCCCTCGTCAGTCCTTCCCCTTCACCGAACCCCCGCTCCATGAACTCATCCATGATCTCAATAGGAAGATTCATCTTTTCATTGATGATTTCTCCTGTTTCCCTGGCGCGATTCAGAGATGTCGTGATCATCACATCCCAATCATCTCCGGACAGATGATCCCTGCACTCCCGGGCCTGTTTTCTTCCTGCTTCATTAAGGGGGATATCTGTCTGCCCCTGAAGTCTCCCTGCTTTATTCCAATCCGTCTGACCGTGTCTGATTAAGCAAATCTGTGTCAAATGAATGTACCCCCTGTCAGGTGTTTTCATCCAGTGTACTACAAAGCGGCTGTCAGTGGGGAGCATGAGGTTTGGAAAACGCATACAAGGGAAAAGGATGGCAAGGGAGGGATATGATCCATGAAACCTGAAACCATCATTCAAAAAGATGCCGGGGATGAAATCAAGGAAGTCCTCGTCGACGGCCTGCAGCGTGACCTGACGGAGGACGAACGTGCACTCGTTGATCAATGGACTTCAAGCTTTGACAAGCCTGAGAGGGCAACGATCATCAATATGCTGAAAGAGCTCCTCAATAAGCATAAACGCCATGATTGAGCGATAAAAAAATGCCGCCCTGCTTCTGAGAAGGGACGGCATTTTTTATCGGTCATGTGTGAGGTCAAGCAGACGATCGATGTCGATCCGGTAGATTGGTCGAGACAGTTCTTCTTCTCCAAGGTCCACGGTATTCTCAAGCAATTCATCTATGTTCATCATGCAGCCTCCTAACAGTGTTGCTATTCCCGTTTTGTTCGTCACATAATCATTCGTACAGCATCCATTTTTTTTGTGGGTCTTTTTGAGGGGAACGATTGAATGAACAGGATAAGTATGTTACGTTAAACGTGAATCATCGGTTGTTTGATGGTTCGAGGAGGCCAACAATGAAACGATTCTCCATGCTTCATGTCCCTGAAGATAGGAATACTGGCCGTCCATCCATCATGATCCATATCCTTCCGACCACCGGTCATTATATCGCGGTCGGGCAGTCATCCGGTCACTACGGAAAGGCTTTCGGTCGTTATGAAAAGCTTACCGCATACCATGCATACCTGGATATCATCTCTAGATAATGAGATAGACGTATAAAAGACGGCGCTTCTAAGCGTCGTCTTTTTGATTATTCTTCATTCCTAGGAAGTCTGCCACCATCCTCCTGTGACTTGCCACCATGTTGTCTGGCACGTCTTTCGGGGATATGAATTCCAGCTTCGTTCCTTCTGAACGCTGCAGCTTCAGGTCTCCTGTAAACTCTTCTGAGTGAAAACAGATTGTAACGGAATAGAATTGATCCCCATTCGCTGCTTCTATGTACTGATCTTGGCCGGAATAGACACTCACCAGATGAAGGCGCCCCACGTCAAGATTCGTTTCTTCCTTCACTTCCCTACGCGCCGTTTCCTCAGCGGATTCGCCTAGTTCCATCAGACCTCCGGGAAGACCCCATTTTCCCGCGGGGAAGGTGCGCCTTTGCAGAAGGATCCTGCCTTCCCCATCAGTCAGGATGACCGTGGAACCGACAAGATTCACCGGCCTTGTCCCGATCAGTGACCGCAGTTCTTCAATATAGCCCATTCAGACCCCCACCTTTAAAGCGATTGTACCGAATTCCCCCTCGCCTGTCATCATTTCCTGCTGATTTTAGTAAGTTGGCCTTCTATCACGGTGATCTTTACCTTTTCCCCCACCCGATAATCCAAGTACCGGTCGCAGTCGACCTCATAGGTTGTTTCGTTACTGAAAGTAATGGAACATCCGGGACCAGAAACGTCGATTTCCCGACCGGTTTTACACCCTTGGCCTTTTTTTCATCAATCGGATAATATTTTTCTTCGATGGTCAACCAACCGTTTCCCGAGCTGCCCATCCACTTAACCCATGCAAGTCCGATCAAAAAGACGACCAGTATACCAAGCACAATGAGTTTAATACTGATTTTCTTCACGTTCACCCTCCTAGATACTGTACTAGAAGGTATATGCCGAGAAAAAGACATTCATGAAAAATGGATTTCTCTTTACAGGGAAAAGTAAATGGAGTATAGTTTGACTACCGACCGTTAGTTAGTTAAAAGGGGGGATTACATTGAAAATGGATAACAAGAAAAAAATAAAAGAGACAGCCCTGGATTTATTCGGTCAAAAGGGCTATGAAGAAACCTCTTTAAGTGATATTGCAACTGTGGTTGGAATTAAAAAGCCTTCCATCTACAATCATTTTTCGAGCAAAGAAGAGATTTTCACTGAAGTCATTGAAGATCTCATACAGTCTGAAATCAATTCCTATCACAGGCTATATGACAATGAATATCCAGGCTCCGCCATCGAACAGGTGCGCAAGGTCTTTGACTCTTTCTGCCATCGTCTGTTGACGACACAGGAGGCGCGCTTGTGGAAACGGGTAAGCTTTTACCCTCCTGAGCCCTTCAAGGAATTCATCAGCAAAAAGTTCTATGAGCTTGAAGTTGAATACAGTCAGCTGCTCCGCTCCATTCACGACAGTGGAAAAAGGAGCGGATACTTTATGCACATCGACGTGGAACAATTCACTGCGTCATTCTTATGCCTTATTGACGGGGTATTCCTCGAGCATCACTACTATACGGAAGAGATATTCAAAGAGCGCATCGAGTCGGTCTGGAAGGTATATGAACTCGGACTGACCAACAGCAAAGGAGTGTAGAACATCATGGGTTGGATTTATGTCATCATCGGGGGGATCCTGGAAATCGGCTGGGCGACCGGACTCTCCCTTTCAGAAGGATTCACGCGTCCCGTTGCAAGCACCATCACGGCCATCCTGATCTTGATCAGTTTTTATTTCTTTTCAAATTCAATGAAGCTCCTTCCCATCGGGACGGCCTATGCAGTCTTCACGGGGATTGGTGCTGCCGGAACAGCCATCGTCGGTATGTTCATTCTCGGTGACGGGGTCAGCATGCTGAAGATCTTATTCGTTGCTCTACTCATATTCGGGATCATCGGGCTGAAGCTGAGCGACAAGGAAGAAAAAGAAGAAAGGGGGGCTCAGTAATGGCATGGCTCGCACTGATTGCCGCAGGATGCTGCGAAGTGGTCATGGTTTCGTTCATGAAGCTATCGGAGGGATTTAAAAGGATCATCCCGACAGCTGCCTGCTTCATTGCAGGAGCACTGAGCTTCTATCTCCTGTCTGTTGCCCTGTTGGAGATACCCGTCAGCACTGGGTATGGAATCTGGACGGGTATCGGATCTGCCGGTGCCGTCCTCATGGGGATGATTTTTTTCAAAGAAGCAAAGGACGTCAAGCGGATCGCTTTCATTCTCTGTATTGTAGGAAGCATCATCGGGTTGAAGTTGGTATCATAGAAATTGTAAAGCAAATAACGGATGGAGCCCCGCGGGGAGCCATCCGTTTTTTGTAATGAAAGGTCAATTGATGATCCCCGTGCCGACAATGTGAAGTTCCACCTTTGGATGGAAGGTGATGCGCTGGTATTCTTCCCTCCAATTCAGTTCCTTCCACACTTCGGGATGGAAAGCAATCAGTTCGCGCCCCAGGCCGAGAACATCGGAATTGGCATTTTGGACTTTTTCAATCGTCTCCTCAAGCCTTTTCGTCATATTTTTGGAAATCACGTCATTCAGATGATCTAACTCCTTTTGATCAAAAAGACGATTCGGCGGGTACTCCACCACATTGATATTGGATTTCAAGGATAGATTCACATGGATGTTACCCGGTTCCAATGAGGAGAATTCCACTTTCACCTTGGGCTTTACGATATTGAAGGTGATATAGTTCTGGATATTCGGCTCTTTTCCCGAATTCACTTTTGTCACAAAGCGGGCCACTTTTGACTTCTGTTTCATCATGATAAGCATCAATGCAGATTGTGAATAGTCCAACTCGCCGGTCATGCGCCGTTCGTCGAACAACGCCGTTCCATTCAATACGATTTCATCATTCTTATATTCAAACATGGGAAGCATGAAATCTCTCCCTTCATCGAACATGATGGTACAAATCGTTTGCAGATTGGCTTTCGGAACCTCAGTCACGGACTCGGCTGAAGAAATCGATTCGATGATATACTCAGAGATCAACACGTTGTTTTCAATCAAGTGCATGAGATAAGGTCCTGCATCCCCCCTGGTGATGGCAATCTTGGAGGAAATCGAACTATTCGGATCCCGGTAGAAGATATCGAGGAAATCATAGATATCTTCTTTTGCTAAGCTTTCCCCAAGCAGGAAGACCCTGTTCTTCGAAGGTTCAAAGTTGTCGGATACCTTCTTATCGAGGTGAATCCTGACGTCACGAATGGTATGACCTGTTCCGGAGACTTCCAGATTGGTGGGGACCCCTTCTTTGAAGTCGCGGATGACTGCAGTCCCCCTGATCTTTTCCTTATCCTCTGTCAAGTCAAAAGCGGATGAATACACAAGCCTGCTTCTTTTTAAAAGCCGCTGATCCCAGCACCCCGAAAGAATCACCTGAGACAATATAAGCAAAACAACAAGGAACTTCTTCAATTCGACGCACCCTTTCCTTTTTTCTTGATGAAAGAGAGGAGCAGCAAGGCGATGGGAATACAGCAAACCAGCAAGAAGGAGAATCTGATCACAAACATATTATAGGTATCAATCTGCTCAATCCGATAAAGGACCGCGATCGAAAAGCTGATGCTCCCGTACAGAATCAAAATCCAGGTACCCTTTTTCTTTGACAACTCCTTAAAAAAGTACCGCGTCCCTTCGATTGACAGAAATAGATAGCTTGTAAGGGAAGTGACCACGTTGACGATCCAGAGCGACAAAAATACCAGGTCGATCCTTTCAATGATCTGCAGATTCAGCGATTTCACGAAGTAAAGGACCGGTTGAGGGACGATCTCAATCTCGGTCGGACTGAACACGATGGTACTGACGATCATCATGATCGCATAGATGATCGTCACGAGCCAGTTGGCCACGGACGCGGATTTTAGAATGGCCTTTGACCCCAAGTCCTTGAAGTGATGGTACAGGATCAGCATGAGTTCAAAGCCGAGCATGGAGAAGTACGCTTCCCTTGCCCCCTTCAACCAAGAGAGTCCAAAATGGGCACCTACCGGGAATAAATATCGGAAATCCACGGGATACGTACCGACCACGATGAAAGAGATGATTAGCAGAAAGACAATTAACAACGAAACCACAACATAAATATTACTGATGGTATCGATATGCTCTCTCGCAAGGTAGATTGCCGTCAAAACCAAAAGCATCATCAGGATCCATTTTGGCGTATAGGTCAGCATCCATGTTTTGATCACTTTAGTCGAGTACATAAGGATGAGCGCCGTCACCAAAACGCCGTAAATAATATAGATGAGGTTGATTCCCGTACCGATATACTTTCCCGTCAGAAGCTTGGAATATTGGAATAGCGACTGATCAGGAAACCGTTTTGCCAGGAGCCACAAAATCGTAATGATCACCTGGACCAAACAGCCTGAGAGAAAGACAGAGATCCATCCATCCTGTTTAGCCTCCAGAAAGACATTGTAGGGCAGCCCGAGGATCCCCACCCCGATCTGGGTTTGGATGATGAAAAAGACGAGTTGGGTCTGGGTTCGCTTACTTGGACTCATCATGTTTCTTCCATTCTCTCGCTTTTGATGATTTCCAGTCATATTGAGCCTGGACGTCCTTTGGCCTCTCCTTCATGAGCCAGATCGGCACCCTGATGAAGGTATCACGCAACGCCTTCACATCGAGGGGGGCCACCGGATACAAGTACGGCTGACCCAGGGAGGTGAGCGTGGCCATATGGATCAAGATTACAACAAGACCGATGATGATGCCGAAAAATCCGAACAATGACGCCAGAACCATGAGCGGGAAACCGAGCACACGGATCGATGTACTCAATTCGTTCGAGGGGATGACAAAGGAAGATATGGCTGTGATGGCCACGACGATGATCATGGTGTTGGACACAAAGTGAGCCTCCACAACAGCCGTCCCGATGACCAAACCTCCCACGACACCGATTGTTTGAGCGATAGGGTTCGGAAGGCGGATGGCCGCTTCCCGCAATAACTCCAGAGTGAATTGCATGATGGCAGCTTCTATGAGCGGCGGGAACGGGAGATATTCCAGGGAATTTTTGATCGAAAAGATGATGTCCACTGGGATGATCTCGTAGTTATAGGAAATGACAGCAATATAGCTAGCAGGCAGGCACAAAGTCGTGAGGTAGCTCACCAGCCTGATCATTCTGAGGAAAGATCCTGTGGTCGTCCTCGTATTATAGTCTTCCGACGTCTGAAAGAAACTGAAGAACGTGACCGGAAACACAAGGGCAGTGGGACTACCCTCCATGAGCAACAAGACTCTTCCCTCCATCAGGTTCGCTACCGCACGGTCCGGCCGTTCAGTGTTCAGGAACTGAGGAAATGGGGAAAGCGTGCTGTCTTCCAGGAACTCTTCGAAATGACCTGGGGATTGGATGCTATCCACATCAATATAGCTGATGCGACGCTCAATCTCCTTGACCAGTCCAGGGTTCGTCAGCTCGGAAATGAAAATAAGTGCGTATTTCGTTCTCGTGGTTTCACCGGCATTGGCGTATTTCACCGTCACCTTTTCATTGGTGATCCTCTGCCGGATGAACTGGACGTTTTCCGTGATTTCTTCCCCAAATCCCTGATGGGACCCCCGTATGACTTTTTCATTCGTCGGCTCCACCCTGTGGGCGGACTGATCCTTCGGAATGGAAACGAGGGTCATCGTTTCCCGTCCCTCTTCAATGAGGGCACATCGGCCGTCAACGAGACCGTCGAGAAGTATCTGGAAATCTTCCGTTTCCTTGACGTTTCCGCTGTGAACAACATTCCCTAGTTCACCACGGGGCATTTCCTGAATCGGTTTGATCACGATTTCCTGAAGGCTCTTTACCTCGATGATCGAATCTATATAAATCAGTTTCAACGCCCGATCATTGAATACAAGATCTCGGATGAACAGATCGTCTGTCTGGAATAACCCTTCTTTGATGAAAGCAATCTTTTCATCCAGACCATTGTGTTCGTCCTTTTCTTCTACCGGCAGAGGCTTAAGTTTCCGAATCGGCCTTTTAAGATTCTTCCCTTTCATAGCAAGCACCCTCAATATAGAGAAATTATTAGGCTTAGCGTTCTCCACGCATCTGTAAAATATTCAGGGATGGGACGTCATGGACTTCAGATCGGATGATGAAAAATATCACTCGGAAGGAAACGTTTTAAGTATGTACCTCCACCTGCTTTTTGGTATACTGTATCCATTACATACCTATCTCAGGAGTGAATCAGTTGACCAAGAAGAAATTTTATACGTGGACCCTGCAAATCTTAATTATCCTCACCATCATTTTCGTCTCAACGAAGATCTCGTTCCTGTTCCAACCGATCGCCGTGTTCGTCTCGACACTGTTTTTCCCCATCGTGATCTCAGGATTCCTCTACTTCCTGCTGAATCCCGTTGTCAATCTGTTGGAAAAGGCACGGCTGCCAAGGACCATTGCCATTATCGTCCTCTATGCCGCCATTGTCGGGATTCTGGTCCTCATCATCGGGAATGTGGCACCGATCATCTACAAGCAGATCACGGGCCTGTTCAATGAGCTGCCGAATTATGCCGATCAAACCAAACAGTTCGTCGAGTACCTGTCTGAAACGAAACAATTCAAATGGGTCATGGCACAAGACTATGTATCCATAAAAGACATCGAGAACCAGCTTATGGGCATTGCCAATTCCCTTCCTAATAATATTACGTCGGGAATCAAAGGTATCGTCAGCATCGTAACGAATATCACTGTTTTGATTGTAACGGTTCCGTTTCTTCTGTTCTTTATGTTCAAGGACGGATATAAACTTCCTGGTGCGATTGCCAAATTCATGCCGGCAAGTTATAGGGAAGAAGGCGTTAAAACGCTGAAGGAGACCGGTGCTACACTAGCCGCTTATATCCAGGGACAATTGACGGTTGCGTCATTCGTCGGGACGCTTACGTTCATCGGATATCTCATCATTGGTCTTCCTTACGCCCTCGTAATGGCACTGATCGGAGCGGCAACTAACATCATACCGTTCCTTGGACCATTCCTCGGCGCGGCACCAGCTGTGATCATCGGCCTCTTTGATTCTCCGACGAAAGCCGTCCTCGTTATCGTCGTGGTTGTCATCGCCCAGCAGATCGAAGGGAACTTCCTGTCTCCCCTCATCCTCGGAAAGCGCCTGGATACCCATCCGGCGACGATCATCATCTTATTGCTGGTAGCCGGAAATCTTGCCGGAATCGTGGGCATGATCCTTGCCGTGCCGTTCTACGCGGTCATGAAGACAATCGTTTTGAACCTTCTCAAGATCATCAGGATCCGACGCTCCACAATCAAAGAATGAAGAAAAGGCCCTGCAGGCAATGCAGGGCCTTTTCTTATTCAGAAGATCTTGTACATAACATAATGCGGACCGATTTCCGGAATGAGGAATTCTTCTCCGGCTTTCTCTAGGCCTAGCTTTTCATAGTATGGTACAGCCGTGGTTCTCGCATTGCACCACCATGCCCCCGAACCCTTGGTCTCCATGACCGATTCAGCGTAGGCAATGAGCTTGCTGCCCATCCCCTTCCCTCTTTCCTTTTCCAGAGTCGCCATCCCGCGGAGCCTATATTGATTCCGTTGTGACAGTGATTTCTCTTGTTCGTGATAAAAGGATCCGATACACACCAATCGATCTTGAAGATAGATGCCGATATGGAACGTTTGCTCATCTTTGTCCCCTTCATACATACACGCATCAAGAGACTGTCCCGGCCTCAATACTTCATGCCTCAATCCATACGTTTCTTCTGCAGGGATTTCCTTTATGATCATGGCTTGACCCCCTTTGGAAGCTCTCCTATTAAATAATCACAGTCCAGCTTTTTCTCGGATATGACCTTATCCTTTATGTCCACCCTATAGGCGGAAGCTTGTGGTCGAGAAGTGAGGACTCTCGTCAATTTCCCGTCCACAAAATGAAGTGCAGCTCCGTCATCAGCCCCATACCCTTCAGGGATCAATCCCTGCTTGATAAACGAATGGAATGCCGGTCTTCTCTCTGTTTCTCCGTCATAGTGGGGGGAATGGCTTCCCTCGATGAATCCGAGGCCATGAACGATATCGAGTTCGTCTCCAAATGAGTCCGTTACACCGCTGTCGAACCAGCAGATCGAACCGGCACTCAGGCCCGACATAATGATTCCGTCTTCGTAGCCTTTTCTCAAAATTCTGTCCACACCCCACTCCCTCCAGAGGGCGAGCATGCTTTTGGTATTCCCTCCCCCTACGTAGACAATATCATGGTCGAGAATAAACCCTTCCAGGTCTCTTACTGGAGGTTTGAAGAGCGATAAATGGGTAGGGATGCAAGGAAGAGAATTGAATGCATCGTAAAAGCGCTTGATGTATCCTTCCGCATCCCCGCTAGCTGTTGGCAGAAACAGGATTTTGGGCGATGTTTTTTTCGATTGATCCAGTATGTATTGATCCAGGGCAAGGTTATCGGGTTCCATTGAGAATCCCCCGCCGCCCATTGCGATGATTTGCTTCATGATGATACGCCTCCTTTGCTTACTGGTATTCGACATCCTCCTCCCTATTTCCTTTAAGTGAACGATCAACTGACTTCCATCAAAAAAGGAACCTGCCGTCATGACAGGTTCCACAGTTCGGGTTGGTCAGCCTTTTTTCGGCTTGGTTTTAGATACTTCTAATCTGGATTTCCCCATCAGGTAAACAAACACAACGGCAATTCCAAGTGGAATGAGTGCATAAGCGAACGTATGGGTGATGGAGTCAGACATGGCCTGAGTGATTTTGCTGAGAACCTCATCAGGGATCTTATCACGCATTTCAGCAGAGAATAGGCTGCTTGAATCACCAGAAGCCATTCCCCCTGATTTACCGAATGCATCCTCCAGATTCGAAGCAAAGAACTTTGATTGCATCGCACCGAAAAGTGTGATCCCGATGGTCATCCCAAGAGAGCGGAAGAACGAATTCGTTGAATTCGCTGAACCCCTGTAACGTGGTTCGAGCTTATGGATCGTTGCATTCGGCAGAAGTGAGAAGGAAAACCCTACGCCAAATCCACTGATGACCATGTAGACCGTAAGGAGCCACCTGCTCGTATCAGGACCGACCGTCGATAGAAGAGCCATCCCGATGATAAAGGAAATGATGGAGATCCACATGATATTCCGATAGCTCGTCTTGGACATGGAAATCCCCGCCACTGCACTCCCGACGACGGAACCGAGCATGAGCGGTGTGAGGACAAGACCGGCATTCGTCGCCGATCCCCCGTAAACCGCCTGAACGAAGATCGGGATCAGGATGGTCAGGATGATGAAGGTCGCTCCGTACAGGAATGCCAATGCCTGAGCAGAGGCAAAAAGCGGTCTCTTAAACATCCAGAATGATATGATCGGTTCAGCAGCCTTTCTTTCGATCATCAAGAATGCGATAAAGAAAATCAAAAATCCTGCGAACAGAGAAAGGATCTGCCAGGAAGTCCAGGCATATTCCTTTCCTCCGAATTCAAGTCCGAACATCAAGCTGACGACGGCAACCACGAGGGTGATCGCTCCTCCCCAATCAATGCGCTGATCGGAACGTTCAGGCGATTCCTTGTATGAACCCAGGATGAAAATCAATGAAAGAAGACCGATAGGGAGGTTCACATAGAAAATCCAGTGCCATGAGAAATTGTCCGTCAAGAACGCCCCGATCAACGGACCGAAGACGGAGGACGAACCGAAGACGGCTCCGAGGAGCCCGGTCATTTTCCCTCGTGCTTCAGGAGGAAAAATGTCAAAAACAATTGTGAAGGCAATTGGCATCAATGCTCCTCCACCGATACCCTGGATTGCACGGAAAATACTGAGCTGGACGATGCTTTGTGAAAGACCGCACAGGACCGATCCAAGCAAAAACACAAATAAGCCGAACACGAAGAATTTTTTCCTGCCGTACATATCAGACAGTTTCCCGAAAATCGGCATTCCCGCCATGACCGCAACCATATAGGCGGACGTTACCCATACGAACTTATCTGCACCGTTTAAGTCGGCGACAATGGCACCCAAAGCGGTCGCTACGATGGTATTGTCCATCGCAGACATAAGGATGGCCAAAAGAAGTCCCGCAAGGACGAGTTTGGACCCTTTTTGTTCTACTACCACTGTTCTACACCCTTTCTATATGTCTAAAGTGTCATATAATAATATCGTAGTTAATTATAACCCTTTTTTACATGATGTCCAATTCAAACTCTCCGCAAAAAAACAGGGAGCGTGATCACGCTCCCTGTCCGGAAATCGACAATGATTACTTTTGAACGTTGGCTGCCTGAGGTCCACGGGCCCCTTCAACGATTTCAAATGTCACGTCCTGTCCCTCTTCCAACGTCTTGTATCCATCACCTTGAATCGCGGAGAAATGAACGAATACATCGTCCTGGCCTTCGACTTCGATGAAGCCGAAACCTTTTTCGGCGTTGAACCATTTTACTTTACCCTGTAGCATAGATCATAGACCTCCCCGTGCAGCATGCACATTAAAATGTTACTATTCCTGCTCTGATTAAGATTCAAGACGGAAGATTTTCTATCAAGATAATTAACCGAACAAAAATAACTACCTATACTATAACAGTATTTTTCAGAAAACTCAATATTCTCAATTCATTTTATTCATGCAGTTTAGCGTGCACGATTTAAGGTTAGAAGAGTAGCATCACATAAAAATGGAACGGAGGAAAACGAATGATCTTGGTGTGGCTCCTGCTCATCCTTTATACAATCTTCCTTGCCCCTGGATCAGGGAGGGATGTGATCTTTCATGCCCTGATACGCGGAGAATTCTCCAATGTGGAACCTCTGGTGGTGACCATTTTCTCTCTCCTCGGGGTTTTTCCCTTGCTCTTCGCTTCCATCCTGCTGCAGGATCGCAGGAGCGGTGCCTGGCCATTCGTCCTTTTATCCATGGGAACAGGAGCCTTCAGTCTCCTCCCTTATTTCCACTTAAGGGGACGTTTCAAGGAGATTGAGAAGATCGTCACTCCTGTCTGGCTCATGAGAGTGACCTCCTCCAGATCGTTTATCGGCATCATCGTGGTTTTGTTCATTTTGTCGCTATTACCTCTGACAGGAGGGATTTCTTTGAATGCCTACGGGGACGCATTCATGCAATCTTCCCTGGTCAGTGTCATGACCGTCGACTTCCTGATCCTCGTTTCCTTATCGTGGTATGCCATGAAAAGGTTCCGCGGCATTTCTTCCCCCGTTGCGTTCATCCCGATCATCGGTCCAGCTGTTCTTCTATGGAAGCAGAGGGGAAAGAAGGATGATGAAAGGACGTAATGAATACGAGGTTGGGACAAAATAATAATAGGTACCATTTCATGACGAACACGATCCGTATAGGTTCTTTATGCCGCTCATGATTTCCGTACAAGACTCCGCTTTCCCCGGGTAGCCCGTGAGCGTCCCCGGCAAGCCTGCGGGGCCCCGCATCAGCTACTCTTCCCGCATGAGTCTTCGTCTTGCACTCCCATCAACCGCTGCAAACAATGAAATGAAAAGTAAATGGTCATCAAACAAATTTAAAACCCGAATTCATTTGCCTGACCCTAGGCAAATGAATTCGGGTTTTACTATGACTAAAACACTTCTGTCCCAGCCTCTTTCTCGATCAATTTTCTTTCAATTCATGTATTGTACGGTCGTCGATTAGTCCTTTCTCATTGACGATTTCTATCGTCACGGACTCCTTATCCTTATCCCGGATGTCTTTCATGATTTGTTTGAGGGTCTCTTTGTTTTTGAGCGGGACCGTCACTTCCTGGATCACATCGCCCTCTTTTTCCTTTCTGCTCTTCAACTCTTTGTCTGTATAAACCAAGTCGGTACCCACTGCTTCTTTCAACGTGTTGCCTTCTAAGAAGAAGCGCGTCTGGTATGGTGTCCCCGGTTCAAGTTCCTTATCTGTCACAATGGCCGTAAAGGTAAGTTCTCCTGCTTCTTCATCCACTTGCACGCTCCCTCCCTTGATCATCTCCGCCGCATTACGATTACAGCCGGTGATCAATAGGAGAAGCACCATTCCCACTGCCAATACGTATATTTTCTTTTTCACTGTCAGATCCCCCTATAAAGTTGTGCCTTTCCATTTTACATGAATGTCGTACGGAATCCTACTTCTATGGCGCTGTGACATGCTTGTAGTCTACTTTTATTAAATGACAGCTCGGAAAGGAATTTCCTTTCTTTTGTCGAATATACTTTCTCATCCATACAGAAAGGAAGGATTCCGATGAAGAAGATGATCGGTTGTGCACTCATTCTCTCACTCTCGCTCGCTTCACTGAGTGTTCCCGCCACTGAGGCAGCTGCCGCCAAGAAGTATAAAAACTGTACCGAACTGAACAAAGACTACAAAGGCGGTGTCGCCAGGGCGAAAGGTGTGAAGAATAAAGGCGGAAAGACAAAATACACCCCGCATGTTTCAAAAGCACTTTATGATGCCAATAAGAGTAAGGATCGTGACAAAGACTCCATCGCATGTGAAAGGTAACGAGCAAACCAAATAGGGACATCCGTCACTTCAATGTGCGGATGTCCCTATCTTTCTTCATTTAACATATGAATTCCCCTGACTGAGTATAGAATGACAGATTCCTTTAAACCAAGTGCCTGTTGCAAAGCGCTTTTAGAATGAACAGCTTCTCCCGAGAACTTAACATTTTCCAGCTTTTCGCACGAATCATCACGATTGGTTCCCCCTCCTGCATTCGATATAATCTTCTATACCTTCTTTTTAACCGTTACAAACACGTCAAATTGTTCATTATTCACCCTTAATGTGCCAAACCCTGACAGATTCATGCAGTAAAAAGGGCTCAAAGACAGAAAGGGTGTCGGTCCTTAGGGGAACCTCCCGAAAGGTTATTGGTTTTTTTTCAGCTCGCTTAAAAAATGGTGAAGTATCCGTGCCGTTAATCCCCAGATGACTTTGTCTTCATGGTAGTAAAAGACCTCCTGCATCTTCCTGGCCTGCCATTCATACTGTTTGCCTCCCGGTATCCGGTCATAAGGGAACGACTCTTCCGGATGCATCTTCACATCGATCGTATAAATATCAGGATCATCATTCACCAGATTGTCCAGGGGAACCGTAAAGACCTCCCCCACTTCTGCCGGATTAGGTTGAAGCTTCTCCGGCGTGGTTTCGATCCATCCGACAAACGGATAGATCATCGTTCCAAAGGGTGTGATGATATAGTCAAGGGGGTAGACATCCATCACCTCATCCACTGAGATACCGAGTTCTTCAGAAGTCTCCCTGATGGCAGCTTCCTTTTCACCGGGATCAGACGGATCCACTTTCCCCCCAGGAAAACAGATTTCTCCGGGTTGTCTCCTCATATCCCGGGACCGGACTTCAAACAGTATATGTGGCTTCCCATCGAACCGTATCAGTGGCAGCAAAATCGCGAAGGAAGCATAAGATCCTGCTCCAAGGAGCCTAGGTTTCCGATGCTTGAAGGCTTCAAGCAACCCCTTCTCATCCATGTACTCACTCCCCATTTCCTTCTTTTCTTTTCATTATAAACCGTTCCGGGGACCTGTCACAACAATGCGGCTCCATCAACTGCCAAGGCTCAAAGGAACTCCAGTATGATATAATGAAAGAGTATATACGAGAAAGGAATTGATGCGATATGTTCGGAAAGATGGCTTCAGATGTACTGGGACTGAGCGATATTGGTTCGGTCATCCATCCACAGGATTATGATAAGGCGGATGCAGATGACTACATCATGCATGAAGACGGGGAGAAGATATACTTCCTGATCAAATCGAAGTCCGATGAATATTGTTTCACCAATAAAGCCCTCATCCACCTTGACGGTACAAGCGCCACAAGCAAGAAGCGCATGTTGAAACGCTTTGATTATTATAAGCACACAATCAGCGGCGTCATGCTTGAAACGGCCGGTACAGTCGACTTGGATGTGGAGATCAAATTCAAGATCGGTTCAGAATCTTATTCCATCGATGTGCATAAAAAATTCCTCACTGAAGTGAAGGACCTTTATAAATCCCTCATCAAAATCGGGGAGATTGCCGCTGATAACAGCGTGTATTCAACTTACGCTTCAGAGAGCCTGTCCGTTGCCTCCCAAACCCTGGGGCAGGTAAAGGCAGACCACGCAGATGTGTCCGCTCAATTCAGGGAAATCAATGAATATGCCTTTGACTGGCTGATTGAAAAGAAAAAGACCTTCGTGCAGAAGGATTATGGAACCGTATTTGAAACGTTCATCCAAAATTGACATCCATCGACCCGGCTCACGCCGGGTCTCCTTTTGTATTGGGAATCATTGACGGGAAGAGAGGGATTTTCTTATACTGTATAAGCATTACATGATGACAGGAGAGGACTTATGGACTTTACGATACAATATCTATCATTCTATCTGATTTCCGTCGATGGAAAAGGTGAGGAAGCAGACAAGCGTCAGAAACACTTCCAGACCCTCACGACTGCAACTTATGAAGAAAGCCCCCTTAAAACATTCCTGGACGGTGAACTCACCAAGATCACGAAACGGAAGGTGGACCGTCATGCGAAATCCGAAAATGCACCAACCAAAATCGGACGGTTTATCGTTGAACCCGGTCATGAGCTGACGTCCAATCCCAACTACAATCTCTTCCACAAGACCCGGTTCGCAGAAGACAGCGACACCTTCCGAGAGGCCACCGATCAAATCGTGCAGATGTACCTCGAGACGAGCGCAATCCGGGGAGGGGCCGTGATCGTTGCCACTGCAAAGCTGACGAAATTCTTTGATGATCCTTTTGTCTTCATCATGAAATGTGATTTCGAACCGAAGGTCGCAACCATCACGGACGAAGCGACGCTCATACACAATGTCGAAATGGCCATCACCACAAAGGGGATGAAATCGGTGCAGTATCCGTATATGCCGGAAGACGGGATGATGGACCCGGCTGAACTGAAAATCCATCAGGCATCCCATGCCCATTATTTCGAAAACTTCCTCAAGTGGGTCGAGTTCGAGAAATCCATGCCTGAAATCGTAAAATCCCAAGTGTATGGCATGGTCAAGGAACATATTTCCGAAACGTATGCCGAATCAAGCGACGAGCGAGCGGAGTTCGAGGAGGCTGTTGAGGAATGGGCCATCAGCCCGAAACGGGAGATGCAGGAGAGGTTCACCCCGGAACAAGTCGTCGAAGCCGCAGCGCAGATTGTCGAGCAGTCACCGGAAGTGGAGCTGAAGATGCGCCTTGACCATATGGCCGTGAAGGCGATGCTGTCAGACTTCGGGGACCGTCTCCATTTTGCAAAAGTGAACGACCGGTACGTCCTCATGATCGAGAGCGATACCGTGACGTTCGAGCAGGGATTTTCTCCATTGGAGTTCCTGAAACCGGATGATCTCCATGAGGTGATTGAGCGTATCCAGAATAAAACCACTTAACAATAGGGGTCCCATCGGAAAGGGACCCCTATTATTGATTCCTCCATTCAATGGCTCCCCGCATGAAAACCGTTTATCCCCTGCCAACAGGTGTAAGGTAGTCAGGATTGGATTGATTCCAGCCTCCCCCTTCTTCTGCCGTGCGGTCCATACTTGTATCACCGTCTCCATCGACCCAAATGGTCTCTCCGCTCGGAAGCGTACGTTCGTATGGCTCCACCCGGTGGCTGTCTGAGTTCTCCTCGCGTATGTACTCGTGTTCTGCTTCTCCTGTTGCCATATGTTCCTGTGAAGGCGGTGAATCAACTCCTCCTTCATTCCCATTGATGTCCAGTACGTCTACCGCATCCAAAATGGAAACGCCCAATGCCCCTACCGCCACTGTTTTTCCTACGTCCCGCAGCCCCTGCTTCCAACGGGACTCATCCCCATCCATCAGTCCTCCCGCAACATGCCCCACACTTTTTGCCGTTGATACAACACTATGCCCCACCGCTTTGGCCGTATTGGAAACACCTTTTCCGAGATCGTCAAATCCCTGTTCGATTTTTCGCTCGTCCTTCGTTATCAGTCCACTCCCTACATTCCATACGCCTTCTGAGAGATTTCCCAACTGCTTCCCGGCAAATTCGCTCGAATGCTTCACGCCATCTCCCACTTCTTTGATGAACGGCGATCCGGTCACCTCACCTACACCCTTGATCAGACCGCCTGTCACCCCACCAACCAACCATCCTGCACCCTGACCCAATTCTTTCAGAAAACCCATGCATGTTATCTCCTTTGAAATATAATAGTAATATTTTACTATAAAAAGCGCAAAAAATATAGATTAAATAGTTAAATATACCCAACTCTACAGAACCTTCCCAAAGATTTTGTGGGGATTCGTGCATCCCATAAAAAAACATCCCTTGCCCTTTGGCATAGGATGCTCTGATTTCGATTCCGTTCGTGGCAGGCAATGCAGTGGGGATTCATTGAATACTTCTATAGCACCTGGATCATCTCCACCCGGTTGCCGAAGGGATCGCGACATTCAAAGCGGTCATAGCCCGGAATGGGAATCGAGGGAAGGATGTCGGTACCATGCTTCTCCAAATGTTCTTTCCAATACCTTACATCATCGACCTCATAAGCAATGTGGGCTTTCGTTTGGGATCGATCGACCCCTTCTTCCGTCCCGATATGAAGGTCTGCATTACCTGTGCGAAGCCAGAAGCCACCTCTCCCTTTCAAACTCTCCGGCTTATCCATTTCCTCCAGTCCAAGCAAGCCACAGTAAAAGGCCCTGGCTTCTTCTTCCTTCCCGGAAGGAACCGTTATTTGTGCGTGGTGAATCCCTGCGATCATCGCCATCACTCTCCTTTTCTCATTTTCATTATACTTGATAGGGCAGGCCTAAGCTGATCAAATCCTTGAGGACTGTTCATAAGGATTTCTTATCAGATGGTTATTGCCGGACAGACGGCACTCTGCTAATCTAATACAATATAGACATAATACGGAAGAACGGAGATGCGATGAATGCTGACACACGATCAACTCGATGACATTTTCAACCTTCAAACCCTTTGCGAAACACATGATGGCATCACCATCAAATTAAATGGGGACATGCTCCGGAGAGAATCCTATGAGTCATATGATCTCGTGATTTACGATAACGGACGCCTCACCGGTTTCCTTGGAGTCTATCCTTTCGGGAGCACCATTGAACTATGCGGCATGGTTCATCCCGGATTCAGGAGGAGGGGAATCTTTCAATCCCTCTTCGACCGGGCCATGACAGAGATCGTTAAGAAACCTGTGAAAAAGGTGCTGGCCAATTCTCACGGACGCTCTCTTGCCGGGAAAGCGTTCATTGAAGCGAATGGCGGCGTATTCGATAACACCGAATTTGAAATGGAGTGGATCCCATGTGAGCTGCCGGTACCGGACGCCTCAATCGTTCTCCGCGGGGCCACCCGGAACGATGTACCGGAGATGAAACGTCTCGGGTTGGAATGTTTCGGCATTGAGGATGCTTCATTCGATGATGCACATATCAACGATACCCTCATGATCCTGTCTGATGGTGAAGTCGCAGGTCAAATGAAGGTAGCACGTGACGGGGGACAATGCTATATCTACTGGTTCTCTGTGTTCCCTTCTCTTCAGGGACGAGGAATCGGGCGTCAGGCATTGAGCCGGGTGGTGAGGGAGGCAGCCGGTCAATATTCCCTTATCGGGCTGGATGTTGCGGCGAAAAATGAACTTGCCCTTAAACTTTACACGTCACTCGGCTTCGTCGTTCAGAATCATCAGGACTATTATTCCCTCTCTCATTAATCACACAGCCGGGGCCTTGTAAAGGGCACCGGCTGTTTCATTTCCTATTCAGTAGAAGACATGCTTTACACTCCACACATCTCCGATCTCAAGTACTCCATGAGAGTAGTACGGGAGCTTGCGTTTATCCGTCGGCGAGCCCGGATTGAACATGGGCACCCCCGCATCCACCCTTACATAGGGGATATGTGAATGGCCGAATACGATAAGGTCGACTTCATCCGGTTCAAATGCAAGGCGCGCACGCTTATCCGTCGTCTTTCCTGTTCCGTCTCCATGAACGACGCCGATGCGGAGGTCCTTTAACGTAATGATCGTTCTATCTGGAAGGATTTGCCTGAGGCTCTCATCATCCACATTCCCCACAACGGCGGTCACCTGTCCGTATTCTTTCAACGCATCATAGTGCTCGATCGTTTGGAAATCGCCTGCGTGAATGATGTGATCTGCCGTTTTGAGGTCCTTCACGAGTGGGGACGGCAAATCCCTCCCTTTTTTCGGAAAATGGGTATCGGCCACGATCACCACTTTCATCATGGGTTGATGCTTTCCGCAATCAGTTTCTCCACTTCTTCCTCGATGACAGTTGGATCGATCCTTTCAAAGAGCGGTCCACCTTCTTGAAGATGAAGGACATCAGATTGTACAGGACCCCACATAGCAATGTCCGACCCCAGCTGCCTGCCGAGCTCTTCTGCTTTTTCAGGAAGAAAAGGGTTCAGGAGTGCGCGTAGGTTGGCAATGATATAAATGAATCCCGTGAGAAGCTCTTTCCCGCGATTCTCATCTTCCTTGACGACCACCCAGGGTTTCGATTCATCGAAGCGTTTGTTGATCCCTCTGATGTAGGCGAAGATGCCATCAAGCGCCTCCCTGGTGGTACCTTCTTCGATGCGCTTTCCGGCCAGATCGAATTGATTTTGCACTTCTTCACGTAATTCTCTTCCGACGGAAGCAAATTCCACCTTTTCTCCGTAGGCTTTACGATAAAACTTCAGCGTGCGCTGCACCAGATTCCCGAATGCTCCGAGAAGCTCTCCGTTGTGGCTATGGATGAACTCCCTCCAGGAGAAATCCGCGTCCCTCTTTTCCGGGGCATTGATCGTGAGGAAATATCGCAGGGAATCGGGTTCATATCGATCCAACAGATCGCGCGCCCACACGGCCCAATTGCCACTGGTGGAGAACTTCTTTTTTTCGAGGGTCAGGTACTCATTGGACACCACGTGATGAGGAAGCGCTTCTACTCCGATCCCTTTCATGACAGCCGGCCAGATGATCGTGTGGAATGGAATATTGTCCTTTCCATGGACGTAATATGTACGGGTGTCCTCTTCCCAGAAACGTTTCCAGTCCTTCCCTGTTTCAACTCCCCATTCCTTGGAAGCACTATAGTATCCGCTCACCGCCTCGATCCACACGTACACCTTCTTATCTTCAAATCCCTGAACCGGAACAGCCACCCCATTTTCAAGGTCACGTGTCACGGCCCGGTCATGAAGACCTTCATTCAAATATCTCTGCGTCAGATTAAGGGCATTTTCACGCCAGTCACCCCCATGGTCCTTTACCCATTCCTCAAGTGCATCCTGAAATTCCGAGAGGGCAAAATAGAGATGGGTCGTCGATTTAATCACCGGTTCGGTCTGACATAGTTTGCACGTTCGATCCTTGAGATCCAAGGGATCCAGGACCGTCGAACAATGATCACACTGATCTCCCCTTGCCTTTGCCCCGCATACCGGACAGATTCCCTCTACGAATCTGTCTGGCAGGAAACGTTGATCCACTTCACAATAGGCCTGTTCGACTTCTTTCTCATACAGCCACCCATTTCGGTGAAGCGTCCGAAAGATTTCCTGCACCGCTTCATGATGGGGCTGCTTGTCTGTTCGCGTATAAAGGTCATAGCTGAATCCGAGGGAATCGAACGTTTCTTTGAATTCTTGGTGGAACCGATCGGCGATTGCCTCCACGGGGACACCTTCCTGGCTCGCCCTGATCCCGATCGGCGTACCGTTGCAGTCACTCCCGGATACGTAGAGGACGTCTTCGCCTTTCATCCTGTAATAGCGTGCGAGGATATCCCCCGGCAGCAGGGCTGCTACATGCCCCAGATGCAGGGAACCATTTGCATACGGCCATGCTCCTCCAATGAATACTGTCATGCTGATCATCTCCTTTTGTTGTAAACAAAAAACCCCCGTCCTGACGCCATAAAGACGTCTAAGGACGAGGGGGATGCTCGTGGTACCACCTTAGTTCGCAGGATGCTCGCGCAAATCCTGCCTTCATGAGTACGAAGCCGATCTGGCCCTTATACTCCGGCGTGTGATAACGGGTGCCTGCCCCGTCCCACCCTACTCCAAAGGTTTCGAATGGAACGCTCCGAGACCATCTTCGGGACCAGTCTGTGCCTGCCCCTTTTCAGCTGCCGGGGCTCTCTTTCAAGACCGAATTGATCCGTACTCTTCTCATCGTCGCGATTAAGTATAGTATGCCACTTTTTTCAAAAAAGGCAAGAGGTTTTATTTCGCCAGCGTTGTGGAAAGAAAAAGGAAAACAGGGAAGGAGCATTCCAACTTGAGCTTACTTCAGAAACAATTCAAAGAACCATCCGGTCCGTTGGGATGGTTGGCAGGAAAAATCATGGAGTTCGATAATCGCAGGATCCACCGGTGGAGCTTGAAACGGTTAGGCATTAAAAACGGAGACAGGGTGCTTGAAATCGGATTCGGGACGGGTTCCTGCATCGAACGGATCGCTGCTTCATACCCTGATGCGTCCGTCGACGGAATCGATATCTCAGAAACGATGGAGGAAACGGCCAGAAAAAAGAATGAGACAGCGATCCAAGAAGGCCGGGTCCGTCTATGGAAGGGAGATATAGGCGATTTCTCCGGTGAGACGGCGTATGATAAGATCTTTGCCATCAACAACTATCCACTTTGGAGCGATCAAGAGAAATCCCTCGCAAGGATCCACTCTCTATTGGATGAAGGTGGCACCCTCCTGATCACCGTTCAGCCAAGGGGTGACGAAGCGAGCGATGAACGGGCAAAAGAGTACGGGCAAGACATTGCTTCTGCCCTTCGTTCAACCGGTTTCAAGGATCTCTCCATCTCCTATAAAAATGGGTCCCCTGCCCTGACCGTCTGTGTGACCTGCAAAAAATAAGGGCCCGGCACCAATACTAAACATCGGGCTTGATTCATTCATCCATCCTCCTTTGACTTCGCCTTTCCTCTGACATTAAAAACCAAGCGCATCCATTCTTTCATACAAGGCGGATGACGCTTGGTTTTTCACATAACAAGTCCCATGTGAAGGAGCACTCTTCTTATGCACGTACTCCTTTGGATGCATCCATCAGTGACTTGATGGCTTCCTCATCCCCTTCCTGAATGAGATCGATGATCCTGCTGCCAACCACGACGCCGTCACAGCTCTGCGACATGCTTTTCACATGATCCGGGCTCGAGATACCGAACCCTGCGAGGACCGGGACCGGGCTGTGTTCCTTCAGCAGATTGAGATGCCTGCTGATGACGCCGTCGAATTCCTTCCGTGCTCCGGTGATTCCTTTGACGGTTACGGCGTACAGGAAACCTTCCGATCTACGTGCCAGCTCCTTGATGCGTTCTTCACTGCTGGTCAGTGTCGCAAGCTGGATGATGGCGATGCCTTGCTCCACAGCATCCGCTTCTATGAGATCAAGATGCTCCAAGGGCAGATCAGGGATGATGAGACCGTCCACTCCCGCTTCCCGGCAGTCACGGAAGAAACGGGAGACGCCATAGCGGAAGATCGGGTTGATATAGGTCATGAATACCAGTGGGATCCCGACTTTAAGTCGATTTTCCTTCAGTACATCCAGTACGTCAGCGAGTGTTGTCCCATGCTTCAACGCCCGCTTTCCAGCTTCCTGGATCGTGGGGCCATCGGCGACCGGATCCGAGAACGGGATCCCGATCTCGACGGCTGTCGCCCCATGCCCCTCCAACCGTTGGAGGGTGGGGATGAGCTCATCCACCCCTCCGTCACCTGCCATGATGTAGGGGATGAACACCTTATTCCCCAGCTCCAGTTCGGTTTTCAGTGCCGTTTCCAAATACTCCTTACCCATGTTGACTACCTCCCAGCATCTCTTGAATTTGATTCACATCTTTATCTCCACGGCCCGATAAGCAGATGACGACGGATTCTTCCGGTTTCATCCCCTTCGCTAGCTCTACAGCATAGGCAACGGCATGGGAGCTTTCCAGTGCCGGAATGATGCCTTCGGTCCTGCACAGAAGCTGGAAGGCATCCAGTGCCTCACCATCGGTCACCGCCGCATAGGTCACCCGTCCCTCATCTTTTAAAAAGCTGTGTTCAGGACCGACACCTGGGTAATCAAGTCCCGCTGAAACCGAATAGGCTTCCTGGATCTGACCGCTATCATCCTGCAGCAGATACATCATGCTGCCGTGCAGGATCCCCACTGACCCCTTCGTCAAAGTTGCTGCATGTTTATCCGTTTTGACACCTGCACCGGCGGCTTCCACACCGTATAATGCCACGTCGTCTTCCACAAACGAGTGGAACATGCCCATGGCATTGCTACCTCCGCCCACGCATGCGACGATTGCATCGGGCAGCCTGTTTTCCTTTAAGAAAAACTGTTTCTTCGTTTCATTTCCGATGACGCTCTGGAAGTCCCTGACCATCTTAGGAAACGGGTGCGGGCCGAGGACGGACCCCATGATGTAATGGGTGTCATCGACATGCGATACCCAGTAGCGAAGGGCTTCATTTACGGCATCCTTCAGGGTCGCGCTCCCCTGTTTGACCCCGACCACTTCTGCTCCGAGTAGTTCCATCCGGAATACATTGAGCTTCTGCCTTCTGATATCCTCTTCCCCCATGAAGATGACGCACTCCAGATTCAGTAGGGCACATACGGTTGCCGTAGCCACACCATGTTGCCCCGCCCCTGTTTCTGCGACGACTTTCTTCTTACCCATCCTGACGGCAAGCAGGGCCTGACCGATTGTATTGTTGATTTTATGTGCACCTGTATGATTCAGATCTTCGCGTTTCAGATAGATCTTCGCACCACCGACTTTGTCTGATAGATTCCTAGCATGATAGAGGGGATTCTCCCGACCCACATAGTCTTTCAGGTAGAGCTGCAGTTCTTCATGGAAGGATGGGTCCTCCATCGCTTCTTCATAAGCGGATTCAAGTTCATTCACCGCCTTCATGAGCGTTTCAGGGACGAATTTACCCCCGTATGGTCCAAATAATCCTCGTTGATCCGGCTGTGCATACATCATTGTATTCCCTCCAATTGTTTGACTGTCTTCATCAGTTCGAAGATTTTTTCCCGGTCTTTTCTTCCGTCCGTTTCTACCCCGCTCGATAAATCTACCATTTCCGGACGGACTTCCCGGATGGCTTCACCTATATTGGATACATTCAATCCTCCAGCAAGGATGATCCGATGCCCTGACCTCTCGATCCCCTTCAGGTAATCCCACTGGAATGTGGTCCCGTTACCACCGCGATGAGGTCCCTTTCCACTGTCTACAAGAACTGGGCATTCGGGATAAAGCCCCACCCGTTTTACATCTGCTTCCTCTTTGATTGATATAGCTTTGATGAACGGAACGGAAAGTGTGCGGCAGAATTCAGGTGTTTCATCTCCATGGAGTTGCACATAGTCAAGGCCAGCCTGTTCAAAGGTGGATTCAAGGTTTTGCTTGGATTCATTGACGAAAACACCGATTTTCATTACACGGTCCGGCAGTGCAGAGCTGATGTCCGCTGCTTCCCGTACCGAAATCCTCCTTTTGCTTTCTGCAAACACGAATCCGATGGCATCGGCTCCGGCTTCCACCGCCCATTGTGCTTCCTCAAGGGTTCTTACTCCGCATATCTTGACCTTCGTCATCCCGACACCTTCTTTACTTGAAAGGAAGCAACAAGTCCGGCAGGGTCCTTACTGCGCATTAAGGTTTCTCCGATGAGGACGGCATCGGCTCCGGCTTCTGCCACTGTCTTACAGTCCTCGATGGCCTTGATTCCACTCTCACTGATCAGTTTCACATCCCGCCCATCCACAAGGGCACTCAATGTTCCCGTCTTATGGATATCCACTTCGAATGTCTTAAGGTTTCGGTTGTTGATCCCGATCACGCTTGCCCCGAGAGCCAGGGCCCTCTGCATTTCGACTTCATCGTGGACTTCCACCAGTACTTCAAGATCTTTTCCCCGGGCATAATCATATAAGTCTTTCATCCGTCGATCATCCAGGGCGGCAGCGATCAGGAGGATGATGGAGGCACCTGCATCTTCCGCTTGATCGATTTGACATTCATCGATCATGAAATCCTTGCACAGGACGGGGATCGAGACTTCCCTGCTCACCGCAGCAAGGTCATCAAAGGTTCCTTTGAAGAATGATTGGTCGGTCAAGACCGAAATGGCCGCAGCCCCTGCACGTTCATAGCTCTTAGCTTGCTCCAAGGGGTCGACATCGGTCCGGATGTCCCCCTTCGACGGGGATGCCCGTTTGATTTCAGCGATGATGTGGAGATGCGCCTCCTGGAGGGAAGAATGGAATGGCTTTTTATTGGCACCAAGATGGTACCTCCTGAATCCTTCCGTCTTCAGCTTTGCGACTTCTTCTTTTTTCTTCTCGATGATTGTTTCCAATATGGTTGTCATGATGGGATGACCTTCTTTCTGCGATTTGCGCTATAGTGGATCATGGATTGGAGAGCGTTCAAGGCGTTTCCGCTCCGGATGCTTTCCCTGGCAAGGTTCACTCCCTCAGAGATGGTCCCTGCCTTGCCGCTTGCAAAAAGCCCGATGCCGGCATTGAAGAGCACGGTGTCAAGATGTGCTCCTTCACGCCCTTCAAGCACGTTCATGAGAATGGCGGCATTTTCAACCGCACTTCCTCCGGTGATTTCCTCATTTCCGTATGAGTTCAGACCCACATCCTCCGCTTTCAGGATCGTGGAAGAAATGCGACCATCTTCAAGGATGGTCAAGTGATTCTCTCCTGCCAACGATGCTTCATCCATATGGCCTGCGCCGTTCAGGACAACGGCTCTTTTCCGCCCGAGCTCCCTCAGCACTTCCGCCATCGTCTCAAGTTTATCTCTCCGGTACACCCCGACCAGCTGCGTATCCAGTTGAACCGGGTTTGTGAGGGGACCGATGAGATTGAAGATGGTCGGAATCTTTATCTCCCGCCTCACCTTCATGACCTTCTTCAGGCTCTTATGGACAAACGGTGCATATAAAAACGCGATATGGTTCCGGTTCAGAAGATCTTCCACCTCTTCCCCGTCAAAATCCAGGGCCACACCCAGACTCTCCAGTACATCTGCACTTCCTGTACGGCTCGTGATGCTTCGATTGCCGTGCTTTGCGATCTTGACACCTGCTCCTGCCAGGACGAACGCGCTGGTGGTGCTGATATTGAAACTCTGTGATTGGTCTCCTCCCGTTCCGCAGTTATCCATGACTCCCTGCTCACGCTTATGGACAGGCATTGCCTGTTCCCTCAGGACTTCCACAAGTGCCGTGATCTCATCTACGGTTTCCCCTTTTATTCTCAACAGGGTCAAAAAGCAGGAGATCTCACTTTCCGTTGTACCTTCCTGAAGCATTTCCCTTACTGCTTCCTTCATCTCTTCTCTCCCCAGTGAATGACCGTCAGATAATTTGTTCAGTACGTGTTTCACGGTGATTCCCCTTTCTCATCTCGTCTATGAAGTGCTTCAATATGTCTTTCCCTGCCAGGGTCCCGATCGATTCGGGATGGAACTGCAGGCCGTAAAGCGGATACCGACTATGCTTGATTGCCATGATTTCCTGATCATCCATGGCTACGGCCAGCGTTTCGAACTGAGGTGGGAGGGTCCCTCTTTTCACCACGAGTGAGTGGTACCTCATCACCTCGAGGGGTTGAGGAAGATAGTGGAACAGGCCTCCCCCCGTATGGCGGATCATCGACGTCTTTCCGTGCTTGATGACTCCTGCCCTCTCTATCTCTGCACCAAAGGCAGCCGCGATGGCCTGATGCCCGAGGCATACACCCAATATCGGCAGACTAGCGTGAAGATTCTGGATAATGTCGATGCACAAACCCGCATCTTCCGGCCTTCCTGGGCCAGGTGAAAGAATGATGGCTTCCGGATCGAGCTCCTGGATTTCATCCAAGCTTGTGTGGTCATTCCGTTTTACCAATACCTCTTCCCCAAGCTCGGTCAAGTATTGATACAGATTATAGGTAAACGAGTCGTAATTATCGATCAATAGGATCATTCCGATACCTCCAACAGGGATTTGGCTTTATTCATCGTTTCCTCGAATTCACTTGCGGGATCTGAATCGTATACAATCCCCGCCCCTGCCTGAACGAAAGCCAATTGGTCCTTCACGACCATCGTCCGGATCGCCAAGGCGAAATCGAGATCACCAGTGAAGCTCATGTACCCGACCGCTCCGGAATAAACGCCCCGTTTCACCGGTTCCAATTCGTTGATGATCTGCATGGCCCGGATCTTCGGGGCACCGCTCACCGTCCCCGCCGGCAAGCAGGCAGCCAGTGCCTGGAGGGGAGAGATCCCTTCCTTCAACCTACCTTTCACTTCTGAAACGATGTGCATCACATATTTGTATCGTTCGACCAACATGTATTTACTCAATCTGATCGATCCAGGATCACAGATCCTCCCAAGATCGTTCCGCCCAAGGTCGACGAGCATGCGATGCTCTGCAATCTCTTTCTCATCACCGAGAAGCTCGGTTTCGAGCCTGCGGTCTTCTTCCACTGTCTCACCGCGCTTTCTCGTCCCCGCGATGGGATTGGTGGTCACCTCAGTACCCTTAACCCTGATCAGACTCTCGGGTGAAGCGCCCAACACCACATATTCCTCAAAGTCTATGAAGAACATATAAGGTGAAGGATTGGATTTCCGGAGGCTCCTGTAAAAGGAAAAGGCATCACCATCGAACCGTGCCTGGAGTCGCTGTGAAAGCACGACCTGGAATACATCTCCCTTCAGGATGGATTCCTTTGCCCTTTCCACCTTCACCATGAACTCCTCTTTGCTCAGCTGGGCCTGAAAGGAAAGCTTCTCGATCTTTTCCTTGCGGGGATCAAGATGAATCATCCTCATCTCGGATTCTACATCCCTTATCCGATTGTCAAGATCTTCTGCATCTTCTGATGTGACGACGATAAATACCTTCTGCTCGACATGATCGAAGACGATGACCTTTTCATAAAACATCAGGTGGATATCCGGCATCTGCAATTGATCATGCGGTATGATCCCGATCTGCTCCATCTGTCTGATCACGTCGTAACCAAGGTAACCGATCCCTCCACCCATGAATGGGAAGCGACTTTTCACTGATTCAACCCGCGGCATCAGTCCGTCAATGATGGAGATCGGATCACCGCTAACATATCTCTTGCCTTGACCGTCTTCCACGATCACATCTGTACCATTCGCCCTGCATTCCATGAAGGGATCGCTGCCGACGAATGAATAGCGCCCTGTTTCTTCGTTTTTGAGTGAGCTTTCAAGCAGGAATTTCTTCTTCCCGCTGATCGTTTGGAATAAGGAGATCGGGGTGAACATATCCCCGTTCAGTTCCTTCACTTTCATCGTTCTCATTCTGCTTCCTCCATTCTTTTCCACAAAAAAAGCCCTCCATGAACAGTTGTTCATAGAGGACGATGCTGACCGCGTTGCCACCTCTGGTTGGGGACAGGTGTCCCCCTCTTATTCGGGTACCGGCTTTACCTGCCTATACCCTATCCCTGTAACGTGGGAAATCCGTATGATCCTACTGCACTGTTCAGATCATCTCTCATAAGTCCATTCCAGACAAGCTGGCTTATCAGGGTCTCACCATCCCTGATTCTCTGTAAAGCATCACTTGAATGTACTCCTCTTATTCAACGATGTAACGTTTTTCAATTTTTTAGAACGAAAAAAGGGCATCTCGCATTCCTCTTCATTAGAAAAGGACGAGATACCCGTGGTGCCACCTTTGTTGACTGCAATTACAGCCCGCTTGACCGCATCGAAGCTCATGCTTGAATGCGTGTACCGGATAACGATCGGACATTCGCCAGAGCCTACCTCGGTCACCCGTTTCGGTCTGGGGGCTCGGAAGTCCATTCCCATCGTTCACCACGCCAGTTCACACCAACCACTAGCTCTCTTGAGTGGATCATCGAAGGTACTCCTCTTCGTCATAGCCATTCGCTCATTTGATTGATTATTATGTTATGCTCTTTAGTTTTAAAAGTCAACCATTTCTTTCAACTTTTCTGTTAAAGACCGTCACGGAAGCTTCAGACCTGTTATGGAACGGCATACATGATACGCACTCACAGACACACCGATTGTGCCCGCTCCAGGGAATACAGAATCACCGCAGAGCCATAAGCCGTCTAGAGGGGTACGGTGTGACACGCTGTGGAAGAGGGCGTTTTCCGTCGTCTGCGGATATCCCCCGACCATGCCGTCGGGTCGTCCCGTGAATCGTTCCCACGCACGGGGGGCACCGGGGTATTGATCTACGATTGATTCACTGAAACCGGGATAAGTCCCTTCGATGACCGAAAGCATCTTGTCATGCAGCTCCCGTTTATACGCATCATACGTTTCTTTCGTCTCCCATTTCGACAGATCTGTGTGGGTCGAGACCGTCATCGTCCTGAACCCGGACGGGGAGCGGAGTCGATCTTTCCGACTCGAGAGGGATAAAAAGAGATGCTCACCTTCGCTCATGCCGCTTCCTGTACAAATTTGCTGAAACAGGGTCAAGCCGTCAGGGAGCTTCCCTTCATCCAGGACAAAATAGAGCGTCATCGTCCCCCAGGATCGATCACTCCGTTTACGTTCCACCACTCGCTGGATCACGTCCCTACTCTCTTCATGCATCAATGGGAGGAGTGCTTCGATTGGTGCTGAAAAGATAACATGACTACCCTCATACTGGTTTCCGCGATGGTCTTCTACCTGCCAGCGATCTTGCTTTTTGCAGATGTTCTCCACTCTTTTCCCGCGTTTCAGTAGAGCTCCCGACACTTCTGCCGAATTTGCGAGCTCTTCTGCCATCCGGTATAAACCTCCATCGACGTAGAAAGCTCCCTGATGATACATGTCAAGGGCGAGGCAGCCAAGAAGGAATGAGCATTCATCAGAAGTTGTCTGCATGCTGTCAATCAGCTGGCCATCAATGAATGTGTGAAAGTCCGGATGCCGGTGCAGACCGAATGATGCAAGGATCCCACCCATTGTCCGATTGATGTAGGGGACCAGCGTCAATGTACCGGGTTGAAGGCTCTTGATCAGGATCGCCCACTCCCCGGGTGTCTTTGGCGGAAGGGACGGTAGGGGGTCCATCAGCTGCCTGATCCTCGATGCGATTTTATACACCAGGGCATAAAAGCGGGCCAAATCAGACGCACAATGGGGAAAGTGGCTTTGTAGATGGGCAACATGTTTATCCCGGTCCCGGTAGAAAACGAGCCTACGACCATGCAGATGCACATTCATCACCTCATCGAGGAGATGGGATTCCGGTGGATTCACCTGTAAATACTCGAAGATCCGCTGATGGATCCCCCCCTCCTCTAAGCCCATGCCCAGTGTGGCACCGACCGGAAAGAGATGCTTGCCCCGCTGGAACTTCCCGGCGCATCCACCCCATTCCCTGGATCCTTCAAGCAGGGTGACCGCATGACCCTGCTTGCTCAGGAGGGCAGCAGCCGTAAGTCCGCTGATGCCTCCTCCGACAATGATGATTTCATTCAATATTCTCACCCCTTACCGCCTGATCGGCTTCATTATCTTCACTCTACCCCACTTTCCTTCACCTATACAAAAAAGGATGGGCTAAGCCCATCCTCCTTCGTGTTGATCCTTCGTGACCAGGGATACGATGATGAATGCAACCAATGAAATCAAGATCGGAAATACCACGGTATTCACGTCCATGAAGTTCGGAAGGTAATGATAAAAGAGAATATACGAAACCAGTCCCGTAACCATGGACGCAAGGGCTCCCTTCCCATTTCCCTTTCTCCAGTAGAGTCCGAGGACGATCGGCCAGATGAAAACGGCTTCCAATCCACCGAACGAAAATAGATTCAACCAGATGATCAGGTCAGGTGGACTCAGTGAAAGGAAAAAGACAAGGACCCCCGTCAGGGCCGTCACCCATAAACTGACTCTCCTGATCTGGGTTTCTTGTGCATCCTTGTTGATGAAATTCATGTACACATCCTTCACGAGGGCAGACGAAACCATCAACAACAGGGCATCGACCGTCGACATGATGGCTGCCATCGGTGCCGCAAGGACAATTCCTGATACCCACGGCGGCAGGACTTCAAGTGTCAGGGTCGGCATCACCTTATCAGCATCTTCAATTCCCGGCAGGACAGATCTTCCCAGCACTCCGGAAAGATGCATCCCGAGCATGACGATTCCGACAACGATCGTCCCGATGATGAGGGCGCGATGCATACTTCTGGAATCTTTGTATCCCATGGCCCTGACAGCCACTTGCGGTAGGCCCACGACCCCCACCCCGACGAGGATCCAGAAGGACGAAATGTATGCAGAGCTGAACTGGCGATCGGGTCCGTTAGGCGTCACGAGACCGGGATCGATCCGTTTCAAATCGTTCATGATCGCTTCCATGCCTCCACCTGCATGAACGATGGCAATCAGAAGGATCAATGTGCCGGCCATCATGACGATCCCCTGAATCGCATCTGTCACAGCAACGGCCCTGAAGCCCCCGACAATCACGTATACGAGCACAGAAACAGCAAAGAAGACAAGAGCAGTACGGTAGGACAGTCCTGTCAGGGATTCAATCAGTCGGGCACCTCCCACCCATTGAGCAATCATCGCAGAAAAAAGGAAAACGATGATGCTGATGGAGGCAAAGATGGTGATCGACTTGCTTCCGTAGCGGCCCTGGAGATAATCGATAAGCGTGACGGCATTGTATTTTCTAGACATAATGGCAAACTTTTTACCTAATACCAGGAGGACAAAATAGCCTGTCACCACCTGGCTCATGGCAAGCAGAACCCACGAGAGTCCATATGTATAGGCGGCGCCGGGTCCTCCGATGAATGTACTCGCACTACCGTACGTGGCCATCATGGACATGGCTAAAATGAAGCCACCCATCTGGCGGCTCCCGAGAAAGTATTCCTGAACAAACGATTCGGCCTTATTCACGCTTTTGGCCGTATACATCCCTACTACAAATATGATGATGAGGAATAGTATAAAGGGTATAAGAGCGATATTACTCACGATCTTCCTCCTCATCAAACGGTATATCCGTCAGCAGATATTTCACCACGAAGGCCACAAGCACTACCATCAGGATGAAACCGCCGATACAGCTGTATACGAACCAGGCAGGCATCCCGAAGATCCACGTATAATCGGAGACGGGCTGACCGCCAAGTCCGTAAGCGAATCCGTACCACCATAGGAAATTGATCAAAACAAGTGCGACCCCGATGAGGGCTTCCTGATTGGCGATGCGGAATCGTCTATCATCATGATGCTTCATGATCAATCCTCCTTAAACAACATCCTTATACAATTTACGACAGCTACTGGATAAATGCAATCACATTGGCTTTGCTTCATGGAGAATCCACCAAAAAAAAGAAGAACAGGACTATGCGGGACCTGTTCTTCCGGGGGTATTCTCGTTTATCAGAGGGGGAACTCTTCAAATGAGAATGATTTTCAATATCATCATTATAATTTACCTTCGCAGACGTTTCAAGCTTTTTTTTCGTTTTGGTTCCACCATTTGTAGCGCTCCGCCAAATAACTGTATACCAGGATGCTGACGATGAGCCATGCCCCTCCGGCGGAATATCCTCCTATGATATCACTTGGATAATGGACGCCAAGATAGACTCTGCTCGTCCCGATCACCAGGATGAGTCCGACTGCTGCAACAATGGAGATCCATTTGTATAGATGACGGTCGAATGCCCTGTAAAGCATGAATGCAACCGCTCCATAAAAGATGAATGAACCCATTGAATGGCCGCTCGGAAAGCTGTATCCCCCCTGCTCGATCAATACGTGAAAATCAGGCCGATCACGCTTGAACAGAGATTTCAGGAGCGAGTTGAAGGCTCCTCCGATCCCCACTGTCACCGCCATGAATACAGCCAGGGGAACCTTTTTCATAAGAAGGAGGATCAGGATGCTGATGACGGTGCCCACAGCAATCCCTGTCACTCCGCCTAAAAAGGTGATGGTCGTCATGATCGTCGTCAACCCGGGTGAAATGAATCCCTGGACAAAATCGATGACCGACTTATCAAATGATTCGACTTCATTTTCCCTCAATTCATCGACGATTGAGATGAATCCCCATGTGAACAAGACGAGGAAGGCGACCCCAAGGATCAGGGCAGCCCACGTCTTTTTATTTCTTCCTTCCATGTTTCTCCCTCACTTCACGCTTTCGCTTTCTTTTTTGTCGTCTTTTTCTTTGGTTGTGATTTCGGCTTTGGCTTTGACGTATCGATGGATGCCTGGAGGGCCGCCATGAGATCCGTTACATTGTCCCTTGGGGCACGGTCAGAAGGAGTGACCACTTCCTCACCTGTCTGCTTGCCTTCGATCAGCGCCATCAAACATTCCCGGTATTCATCTTTATAATTTTCCGGATTGAATTCGGCCGTCAACTGATCGATGAGCAGTGTCGCCGTTTCCAATTCTTTTGACGTGATCTCATCCTCGGCTGGTACATTCGGGACATCAGTTGAAGGTCTGACCTCATCAGGGTAATGAATCGTTTCCATGACAAGGGTCTTTTCAAACACACGGATCACACAGAGATGTTCCTTGGACCGCATGATGAACTTGGCAATGCCGACCTTTCCAGACTCTGATAAAGCCTTCCGAAGAAGAGAATAGGCTTTTTTCCCTCCGTCTTCGGGCGACACATAATACGTGCGGTCGTAGAAAATCGGATCGATCTCGTCCATCCGGATGAAATCCTGGATCGATACGGCACGCTCTTCATTCATTTCTTTCAGCCCTCCCAGCTCCTCCTCCTCGAGTACAACAAATTTGCCTTTTGTCAGCTCGTAGCCTTTGACAATATCGTCCTGACCAACCGACTTGTCACACACCGGGCACATCTTCTCATATTTGATCGGTGTATGGCACTCCTTATGGAGAGAACGGAGCTTGATGTCCCGGTCTTCCGTTGCAGAGTGAAGCTTGATGGGGATGTTCACGAGGCCGAAGCTGATCGATCCCTTCCAGATTGTATGCATTTCAATACCCTCCTGTAGTCAAACTAATCCTATTTTCATTAGCTTTCTCCCACTCCCTTCGTTCATTCACCCGATCTGTTGGAAATGAATAAACAGGACATACTATCGGTAAAGATTTTAAAGTAGATGCTCACAAGGAAGGTGCTAGATGATGAAGCCCATGCTGCCAACACTGACGCCGGATCCGCCCGAAGGGGACATGTGGCTGTCCGAAGTGAAGTATGACGGATTCAGGGGAATCCTCCAGATTGAAACACATGAAAGCATGACTCTCACCAGCCGGAATGGAACGAACCTCCTGCCTCATTTCCCTGAGATTGAACAGTATATCCGCCAAATGCTCGAAGACGATATGCTTCCGGTGCCCCTCATGCTAGACGGGGAAATCGTCCTTCTCCGCACGGCCCTCTCATCGGAATTCAGGGCCCTCCAGGCGAGAGGCCGAATGAAGAATCAAAAGAACATACACCGTGCGGCATCGATCAGACCAGCCGTTTTCCTGTGCTTTGACCTTCTTCACACCGGATCCAAGAATACAAAGGATCTCCCTTATGAAAAGCGTAAAGAGGCCCTACTTGCGCTATTCAGTCGGGCAGGTCTTCCAACAACTCCTTCCCCCACCACCGGGCCCTAGTGCAAATGATCCCCTTTACCAATGATCATCACGAGCTTCTCAAGAACGTGTACGATCAGGAGGGAGAAGGCCTTGTATTCAAGAAGAAGAACAGCATGTGGGAAGAAGGGGTCCGAAGCTCCGATTGGGTCAAGGTGAAAAACTGGAAAACCTGTTCTTGCTTCATCACAGGATGGGAATCCGGAAATGATTACTTCTATGTAGGGGTCTATAAAGGGGAAGAAATCGTATCCCTGGGGGCATTCCACTTCGGTCTGAATCCCGAGGAAAAGAGATCCCTGAAACACATCATCTATGAGAATCATACCGGCAAAGATGGTACATTCTTTTCCATTTCGCCTGCGATCACCGTAGAGCTTCACTATCTTGAGCGCTATGATGATGGGTTACGCGAGCCCCATTTCAGCCGGTTCCTTTTTTCCGAAGCACCGGAAAGCTGTACCGAAGAGCGCTTCAGGATCGATGAACTGAGCCTTCCCGGCAGTATATCCGTCACCCACCCTGAAAAACCGATTTTCGAAGGTATATCGAAACTTGATTACCTGCATTATTTGCGGAAGGTATCAGGTGCACTCCTTCCATTTCTCCATGGACGGGCTCTCACCTGCATCCGTTATCCCCACGGAATCTTCGGGGAATCCTTTTACCAAAAGAACACGCCTGAACATGCCCCGGATTTTGTGAAAACGGTCAGGGACGATTCCATCGATTATACCCTGTGCCATGCGATCGACACCCTGATGTGGCTTGGAAATCAGCTGGCCCTCGAGCTCCATGTCCCCTTTCAGCTCCAGGGAAGGGACGATGTGTTCGAGATCGCCTTCGATCTTGACCCGCCTGACCGCTCGGCCTTTCCGCTTGCCGTCAAGGCAGCCCTGATCCTGAAAGATATCCTTGATCGCCTCCACCTGCGGAGCTTCGTCAAAACCTCAGGGAATAAAGGGCTTCAAGTACATATCCCCATCCCCAGGGGATATACATGGGATGACACCCGGCTCTTCACCGAATTCATTGCCCGCTACCTCGTGTCAACCCACCCTGAAGAGTTCACGGTTGAAAGATTGAAAAAACAACGAAACGGGCGACTCTATATCGACTATGTCCAACATGGACCCGGCAAGACACTTGTATCCCCCTATTCGGTCAGGGGGAATAACGAAGGTCTCGTCTCCACTCCGCTCCTTTGGGAGGAAGTGAATCGTGATCTGGATCCCTCTCGTTTCACAATGGAAGCCGTCGTAAAGCGTTTCAGGGAGATCGGCTGTCCGTTTTCCGGCTATTATACTGCGGGGGAGCAACAACCGTTCAAAGAAGTCATGACCTTTTTACGATCAAATGGATGATCTTAAAAAACCGGCAGCCGCTCATGTTTCGAACGGATGCCGGTTTTTTTCTGTTTACAGGAAAACCTTTTCTTTCACAAGTGACGCCGCATGCTCCTCCAACTGACGATACGCAACATGCTCTTCAAGCTCCTTCTTCGCTTCCAAATCATAGCGGTCCGGGAACGCACGATCCCACTGTATGGTCGCTTCGTACATATAAGTGGCATTCCCGATCAGCTCCATGGAATATGTGCCATCGGCGTGTTCATTTACGACGACTCTTACTTTGCCGCCGGGATTATACACATCGACTGCCTCTCCTTTCGCGTTATAACCGAGAAGGCATGTCACGAGAGAGGAAGCCGACATCGCCGTGCCGCATGCGTTGGTGAATCCTACTCCACGCTCATAGGTCCTGACAAAGATTGCCCCCTCCTCTATGATAGTCACATAGCTCACATTCACTCCGTCCGGGCATAACGGATTCGGTCCGTTAAGGTAGTCCGAGATGTCCTTTTGCTCATTCCCTGACAGCACATCACGGTCGACCACGGCAATCAAATGAGGGTTGGGGACGGCCAGTGCAGTGAATCTCCTATCACTCTGGAGACCCTCCACCTTTTCGTCAATCAGCTTCTCTCCGTTTCCACTCATCGGGAGGGAAGATAAATCGAATAGGACCGGTGAAATCTCGACATTGTACGTGGGGATCCCAACGTACACCTCTTCCTCTTTCGATACGTGGAGATCTGCTTTCATCGTTTCCACCATGATGTCGTCCTTCCCGATCTTTTCACACACGTATCGTCCGACACAGCGCAGGCCGTTCCCACACATCGAGGCTTCAGAACCATCGGAATTGAAGACTCTCATCATGGCATCACATCTGTCGCTGTCAAGGACGAATAAGATCCCATCCGCTCCCGGGCCCGTTTCCCGGTTGCAAAGGGTGAAGGTCAGTGCCCTTCGATCCTCATCGGTAAAATCGTAGCCTTTCCCGACTTCATCCAACAATAGAAAATCATTTCCAGATCCATGACACTTCGTTACGTCAATTTTCACTCTTTTCCGCCTCCAGTTGTGCTATCCATAAAATCATAATAGTACTAGATTGCCATAAACGTGCCCGATGTGCAATCATAGATAAAAGCAATCTGAAAGGAGGGATGAGCATGAAGGAGGAGTTCAGCTTCCGCTTTCAGGTGAAAAAGGTGGAAGAGGCATATGACGGGAACGAATCGAGGCACGTCCATGTGCTGGCAAAGGTGTTTGATCAGGAAAAAGAGCTGATCCATGAAGGGATGTATCGCGTAAAGTTCAATGAAATCGGCATTTTCCCTTTTCCTGCCGATATCGCCGGGCAAGTTCAATCAAAAGCGCTTCAGAGACTCCTCATGGTAGAGCTGAAGCGCTACATCAAACCTCAAAGAAAGTTCCTGACTCCCGGTGAGTACAAACCTGTTTGGTAAGGGGGATCTCCCACGATCTTGTATAGCCGCCGGTGTCCTCAATCGATGGAAAGCACCGTTAACCCGTTCAAAAAAAACATGCACGTGCGACAGGCGCACGTGCATGTTTTTTCCTAGTGAATCGCATGGACGATGAAATTCAAGAGGAACAATGCTGCAATGATATATAGCGTCAAAGACACTTCCTTTGCCTTACCCGTTGCCACCTTCAAAATCGGATACAGAACGAATCCGAATGCGATGCCGTCAGCAATGCTGTAGGTGAATGGGATCATAGCGATGATGAAGATCGCCGGAAGGGCTTCCGTCAGATCGCCCAGGTCCATATGCCGGATATTCTGGATCATCACGCCTCCGATCACGATCAGGATCGGTGCAATCGCATGATCGGGAATCCACTTCAGGTAAGGAATGAACAAAACCGAGGCAAGGAACAGGACACCTGTGGTGAATGATGTCATGCCCGTACGCCCTCCAGCTGTCATGGCAGCTGCGCTTTCCACCGTAGAAACGGTGGGGCTGGTGCCGAAGATCCCGGAGGTCAATGCAGAAAATGCATTGGCCTGGAACGCCCGAGGATACTTATGCTCCTGCCCGATCATGGCCGTATGCCCGCTCACAAGGCCGATATTCTCGAATACGAGGACCATCGTCATGGAAAATACGGCTATCCAAAACGGGATATCCACGATGGCCTTGAACGAAATCTGGCCGAAGACATCACCGTACTGACTCCAATGGAATGCAGTCGATGACGCCGACGGCTCGATTCCGAGCACCAGTCCAAGAATGGTTCCGAAAGCGATGCTCCAAAGGAATTGGCCCTTCACATTCCGGATGAAAAGGAACATGGTGAGGAGTAATGTGAGGAGGGTTGCAACAACCTTCCAATCACTGAAGTCCCCGATCGTGATGATCGAACTCTCCCCCCTCTGGATGATCCCGCCCTTTTCAAGGCCGATGAACATGAGGAACATACCGAGGCCGACCGTGATGGCCTCTTTCAGCACCTGGGGTATGGCCCGCGATAGCACGCCTGAAAGTCGCGTAAACGCAATGACCATGAAAAGGATCCCTGATATCAAGACCACTCCGAGCGCTTCCTGCCAGCTGAGGCCGGACGATTTCACAAGCGTGAACGTAAACATCGCATTGATTCCCATGCCTGGTACTAGAAGGATGGGGGCGTTCGCCCAGAACGCCATGACGAGACATCCGACGAATGACGCCAGGATCGTGGCCAATACGGCTCCTTCAAACGGTATACCAGCTTCAGAAAGAATCAGGGCGTTAACGGCGATGATATACACGATGGTGAAATAGCCAACCGACCCTGCAAGCATTTCCTGTTTCAGTGAAGTGCCATGCGCTTTAAACTTAAACACATGTTCAAATGCTTTCATACAATCTTCCTATAAAACTGCCCTCTCCCTACCCGCGTCACCCGGATTACTCCGGGGAGCCACAAGACTTTATTTTAGCAGATAAAGAGTGCGTTGCCAATAGTCATCCTTGTTCGATGGAACGGATCAGGTTCGCCATTTCGATTGCTGAAACAGCCGCTTCCCAGCCTTTATTCCCTGCTTTAGTCCCAGCACGCTCGATGGCCTGCTCGATCGTATCGGTTGTCAACACTCCGAAGATGACAGGTATTTCTTCCTGCATTCCCAGGTTTGCAACTCCTTTTGCCACCTCTCCGCTCACATATTCAAAGTGCGGTGTCGCACCGCGGATGACCGTTCCGAGCGTGATGACGGCATCATAGTTCCCTGTACGGGCAAGCTTCTTGGCGATCATCGGGATTTCAAATGCTCCCGGCACCCATGTGACTGAGACGTCCGTTTCCTCGACACCATGGCGCTTAAGCGCATCCTCTGCACCACCCAGAAGTTTGGACGTGATGAATTCGTTGAAACGTGATACGACGATGGCTACTTTCAGGCCAGTACCTACAAGATTTCCTTCAAATGTTTTTGTCATGTTGTTTCCCTCCATTGGTATGTTTAGAATTTTAATAAGTGCCCAAGCTTAGCTTGTTTGGTTTTTAAATATTTTTCATTTGCTTCCTTGAAAGGGAGCTGGATCGGCACCCGCTCGGAAATGGTGAGACCATAGCCTCTGATCCCCGCAATCTTCCTGGGGTTATTGGTCAGTAGCCTCATTTTCTTCACCCCGAGATCTCTCAGTATCTGGGCACCGATTCCATATTCCCTCAGATCGGCATCAAAGCCGAGCTTATGATTCGCTTCCACGGTGTCATAGCCTTCTTCCTGAAGCTTATACGCTTTCAGCTTGTTGATCAGTCCGATTCCTCGTCCTTCCTGCCTCATGTACAACAGGAGCCCTTTCCCTTCATGTTCGATCTGAGTCAGTGCCGTTGCAAGCTGGGGACCGCAGTCACAGCGGTTGGACCCGAATACATCACCTGTGAGGCATTCCGAGTGGACCCTGACAAGGACCTCCTCTTCTTCGGTCCATTCCCCTTTCATAAGGGCAACGTGCTCTTTGCCTGTGAGGACCTCTGTATAACCGATCGCCTTGAAATCACCGAAATCTGTCGGCAGACTGATCTCCACCTCGCGATTGATCAGCTTGTCCTCCTTCCTCCGGAATCGGATGAGCTCTTCGATCGTGATGAAGGAAAGGTCCCACTTCTCAGCAAGCACCTTGAGGTCGGGGACCCTCGCCATACTGCCATCCTCATTCATGATTTCACAGATCACCCCTGCGGGTGTCGAACCTGCAAGGCGGGCGAGATCGACGGCTGCTTCCGTATGTCCCGCCCTTTTTAATACACCACCGGGTTTTGCCACAAGTGGGAACACATGCCCCGGGCGCTTAAAATCCTCTGGCTTCGAGTGCGGATTCACTAATTCTTTGATGGTATGGGCGCGTTCGAATGCGCTGATCCCCGTCTTTGCTGAAGCATGATCGACGCTTATCGTGAATGCTGTCCCGTGATGATCCGTATTGGTCGAAGTCATCTGATTCAAGTGGAGCCGGCCTGCAATCTCCTCATCGACGGGTGTGCAGATCAATCCCCGGCCCTCCATTGCCATGAAATTGATGACCTCCGGCGTGACACCTTCAGCAAGTGCCACAAAATCCCCTTCATTTTCCCTGTTCTCATCATCGATGACGATGACGGGTTTACCTTCGCGGAGATCGCGGATGGCTTCTTCGATTGTGTTGAACATCCTATTCCCTCCCTGGTTAGTCAGCGAAGCCATGATCGGATAGGAAATCATAGCTCAAGCTTTTCTTTGCTGTTGTTTCAGTTTCCTTTGTAAAAAATCGGTGGATATACTTTGCCATCATGTCACACTCGATGTTGACCTCATCACCGATCTTCTTGGATCCGAGGACCGTGTCTTCTTTCGTTTGTGGAATAAGAGAGACCGTAATGGAATCATCTGTGATGTCGAATACGGTCAGGGACGTACCGTCGATGGCGACGGATCCTTTCTGGACAAAGAACACAGAAAGTTCCGAAGGGATGTTGATGGTGACGTAAAGGGCATTTTCCAGTTCCTGCAGGCTTTTGATGGTGCCGACTGCATCCACGTGGCCGTTGACGAAGTGACCGCCGAACCTGCCTCCTGCCGCCATCGCGCGCTCAAGGTTCACCCGGGTTCCCGTTTTAAGGTTCCTGAGGGACGTCCCTTTGAAGGTTTCTGGCATCACATCTGCTGTAAACTCATTCTTTGAAAATGTGGTGACCGTCAGGCATACTCCGTTCACCGATATACTGTCTCCGATTGCCACATCACCCAGGACCTTTCCAGCAGCAAGCTTCAGCTCCATGGAAGAGGCGGATGAACGTACGGCCTTCACACTGCCGATTTCTTCTATGATTCCTGTGAACATGCTCGATCTTCCTTTCTTTCCTGGGGTACCGCGGTAATCTTAATGTCTTTCCCGATTGTTTCGATACTTTGGATCTCCACGGGGAGCCCTTCAGCTATGGATGGGAAACCATCTCCGCCGAAGCTTGGGAACGAGTTTCGTCCTCCGAGCAGTTTCGGGGCCATATAAAGGATGAGCTCCTGGAAGGCCTCCTCCTGAAGGAAGCTGCCGTGAATGCTGCTTCCACCTTCTACATAAACCGAGGTAATCGATTTTTTTCCAAGCTCACCGACAAGCTCTTTCATGGTGATGGCCGGACTTGATAGGGAGAGTATTTCACATCCCTCCTGAATGTATGCCTGCTTACGAAACTCAGGCACCTCACATCCTGTGATGAGGATGGTCGGGCTTTGACGATCTTGAATGATATGGGAGTGAATCGGGGTACGCAGGTGCGTATCCACGATAAGTCGAATGGGGTTTTTTCCACCTTGGGGCAAACGGGTGGTCAGGTGCGGATTGTCTTGAATGATGGTGTTGACTCCAACTACTATCGCGTCATGCCGGTGACGATCATAGTGGACGTCCAGTCTTGATTGTTGCGATGTGATCCATTTACTTTCTCCGGACGAAGAAGCAGTCTTGCCGTCCAATGTCACGGCAGACTTCAGCGTCACAAAGGGTGTGCCTGTACGGATGAAGTGGAAGAAATGCTTATTGAGTTCAAGGGCTTCAGACTCTCCCATGCCGAGGTGGACATCGATGCCCGCTTCCTTCAACCGCTCGATTCCCCTCCCTCCTACAAGAGGATTGGGATCCTTGCAAGCGATGAAAACGCGTTTGATCCCGCTCTCGATGATCAGGTTTGCACACGGAGGCGTACGCCCGTGATGGGAACAAGGCTCGAGGGTCACATATATATCTGCCCCTTCGGCTTTATCACCCGCTTCCCTGATTGCATGGACCTCTGCATGAGGGCCGCCTGCCTTGAGATGCGATCCGGTGCCCACAATAGAACCATCTTTAACCACCACTGCTCCCACGACCGGGTTTGGTGAGGTCTGTCCTTGAGTGGCCCTTGCCAGTTGAAGGGCAAGGTTCATGTATTCATTGAGTTCCAATTTCTTCATTCACCTCCTGATTCATTCATATAAAAACCCCAAGAACGTAGTCTTGGGGGAAGTTTGGCATGACGAAATAAAGCATCTATCCTGATCGTTTAAAAAATCAGTGATACACACTTGCCGTTCCTTCTCCCATCCAGACTTTCACTGTCGGCTTTGGAGTTTCACCAAATCCACCGTCTAATAACCATTAGCCGGGTCACGGACTGAGAGCATACGCTCATCACCGCCGGTAGGGAATTCCACCCTGCCCCGAAGGAAACCTATTCGATTATGTACTGATTATCACCTCAACACAAATTGATTGTCAAGCATTGAGTTTTTTGCCTCAGCTGCGTGATATCACTCGATCTACCTGTTGCGGACGGGATCTCGGTGCCCTCATGCGCCGAATTTCCTATCCCTGATCATCCCAGCTGAAAGGATATTCTCACGCCGGAACATCCTGATCCCCCTCTTCGTATGACAGTAGGCACGAACATGGGTAGCGGTTATGGACACAACGTGTATGACCCTCTCACTCAGCCGGGATTGACGGTCGATATAGATGATTTTCAATAGTATATCTTCTTCGATCGCTTTTCTCATCAAGGGGTCCATAAGCCCACTCCATTCTGCCTGGTATGAGCTGATTATATACGAACGTACGTTCTTTTTCAAGTGGGCGGTTTTCTTATGGCGTGATATAGAACTCCTGATCAAGATGCCAAAGAAAGGCGAATAACCAGTCCAATTCATCCGAGTAGGATTCATACATCGTAATCAAGGTGTGGTGGGCATCGAAAATGGCATGGAGGTTCGTCGGCAGAATCCCGGTTTGGATGGCAAACATATTTACGCCATTAAAGTTCAGTATCCACTTTTCGGCCCCCTTATAAATCAGGATTTTATCATTCTCAAGGCTTCTCCACTCGAGAGCGGTCCGGCTGGCGTATTTTAAGATGAACCGTTTTCCCACGGAATGATCCATGTTCAGGACCCGCTTTCTCTTTAAAATCGGAAGGGGATCTTTATTTTCCCTGTAAAAGGCGTAATCTTTTCTGGGACTGAGGGGCTGCTGCCGATGGATGGCATACTTCACCCATCCATTGGTCTTCACAAAAAAATACCCTTCCTTCGTTGAGACCCCGATCAGTGTGCTGCTTGATACCGGCAATTCGCGGAACCAGATTCGGTACGCTTTCCTCAACTCCCTGTTCATACTGACTGAAAGATACAGATTGGAACAGGCAGGTATGAAAATCAACAGGGGAAAATAGAAAAGGTCATGCATGACGAGGAGCATGCCGACACCGACCAGGAAGTACATCGTTCCCCTGAAAAGGAGGGTATACTGCTCGTTCTTGTAGATTTGATAGAGATTCATTTAAGCCCGTCCTTTCAAGCAGGAATCACTACTATGCTATGAACCATCCATCACATGCAGAACAGAAAAGAAGTTGGGTCAACACGAAAAAGGTACCATGACATGACGAACCCGATCAGTGCAGGTTCTTTATACCGCTCATGATTTCCGGGAAAGACTTCGGGGAGCCCGTGAGCCTCCTCGGCAAGCCTGCGGGATCTCACATCAGCTACTCTTCCAGCAGAAGTCTTCGTCTTGCACTCCAGCTGGAAACAATGATCTGAATGGTCACAGGAAACAAACTAAAAACCCGAATTCAAGTGCCTGACTGTAGGCAATTGAATTCGGGCTTTACTAAACACGTTTGTCCCAGCTCTTATGTCCACGATAAAATCCGGTTCAGCTGTGCTTCTGCGTCTCGATACCCCTGTTGGTAAAGAGCATCCAGTTTAGCAGGGTTTTTCTCGATCCTGCTTACTTGGAGTGGTTCCTGGGGCTGGATGATGATGACTTCCCCCCTCCGCTCTTTTTCCTCGAGTTCAGCAATCGTTTGGTTGTAATGAAGATACCGATTTTTCAGTGCATGGTACAAATGAGGATACTGGGGATATTTCCTCTTCACGAAATAAGAGAACCGGGACGGTTTTTTCATATACCCGCGGTTCCGCGTCAAAATGACTACATTCTTCTTATATCCATCCCGTTCTGCCTGCTGGAAAGGCACTGGATCGCTGATGCCGCCATCGAGCAGTTCGTGGCCAGATAAGTTCACGATGGGCGCTACAAATGGAAGGGAACTGGACGCCCTGATCGCTGTGAGGAGCTCGTCCCCATAGTCACTCCTTCGGAAATACTGAGGTTTTCCTGTTGCACAGTTGGTCGTCCCGATCACGAATTCACTCTCATTTGATGCGAACGCATCGAAATCGAACGGCACGATTTTCCTCGGAATCTCTTCAAAAACATAGTCCATCCCGAAAAGTTCCCCGGTCTTCCAGTAATTCCTCCAGGACAGATAGCGGGGGTCACGGATGAAATCGACATTGACCTTGCGATTTCTGCCTTTTTGTCTCGATAGGTAGGATGCGGCGTTACACGCCCCGGCCGATACCCCGATCACATAAGGAAAGTCCACTCCCTGCTCAAGGAAGTATTCAAGGGCACCTGCGGTATAGATCCCCCGCATGCCCCCACCTTCCAATACAAGTCCTCCGTTGATCTTCATGATGTTTCCTCCTTACCGATTCACTAAAAACGATTTCACTTGTTCGGGGTACAAGGTCGTAGACAATGCTTCGTCAAGCGACATCCAGACGGGCCTATAGCTCCCACTTCGATGTCCTGTAAACTCGTCCCCTTTCCCTGTTCCGAACGTCCCTTCATATTTTCCCACAAGAAAATAATGATGGACACCTTTTTGCTCGAACATCATGCAGGGCTGTAGGGACGCAACCGTTATCCCAAGCTCCTCTTGTGCTTCCCTTCGTGCGGCTTCCAGCGGTGTCTCACCTGATTCGATCCCGCCTCCCGGAATCACGTAGTAGATGCTGCCGCCCTTCACGCGTTTGATCAAGGCGATGCAGCCGTCCTCGATTAGGAGTACCCCTGCCCGGTCCCTCGCATCACGATTCACGATCATATAACCGGTGGAGGTTTTCCACCTCTTCTTTCACGGTCTCCTGAAGGGTTTTCGGTGACAGGACCATCATCTTGGATGCAAATCCGAGGATCCAGTTCACCAGGCCGTCGCTTATCCGGGCTTTGGTTGTAAGGATGAAATGGTCTTCTCCGTCGCGGGTCGTCGAGATGTCCTTGCCGAACTTATCGATGATCACATTGATCAAGTTGTTGCGGCAGCGGATCTTGATCCATTCTTCATCCCCTGCAAACATATGGAATGTTGACTGTGTATAGCTTGAAACATCAAACGATTCATAGGCGAAGGTTTCATCCGATTCCATTACATTCTGAAGCCTGTCCACCCGGTAATGACGGATTTCTTCCGCCTCGAAATAATAAGCGATCAAGTAATAGAAATCATTCGCCCACGCGAGGGCATAGGGTTTCACACGGTAGACCCGTCCTTCATGGCTGAGCTGGAATTTCTTATCCACATCGTATCGCCCATACTGAAAGGTGATGACCCTCCTTTGTTCGATGGCTTCATGGATTTTATGTATCGCGAGGCGGATATAGGGGTTTTCGCTTTTGATCGACGAATCGATCTGAATTTCATTTTGGAGCTTCTTCCCCTGATGGGTACTTGTCAGCCGGCGGATCTTCCCTGTCAGCTGACGGGTTTCTTTCCTCGAGATGAATTTCGCCGATACGACTGCGTCGATGAGCATGCGAAGCTCGTACAGTTCGAAGAGGCGGTACTGATGGCTATAGTACTTCGGCATCCCTTCTTTTTCCTGATTCACGGTGATATCGAATCCATTCTGAATCAGATGCTCCATATCATCTTTGAGTGAATGTTTATTCAACTTCACATCGGGACCATATTGCTGCTTGAAGCGATGGATAAGATCATCCAGGGTCTTCTGCCTTTCTTCATCCGTCTCTTCGCTCAAGATCTGCCTCAATTGAAGCAACCGGTCTTTGTTATCCAGTCTTGTCAATGTCCTCCCCCTGTTCCCCGGCTGTGCCGGCTGGAGCGTATTATCTCCTAGTGGATTCTATAAAGTTATCAATCTAAGGGTAAATTTGTCAATGCGTAAAGAAAAAAGCCCCTGTAGAAACAGGGGCTTTTGACTTATTTGATGAAACGGATGACGGTCGGGATCCGGTATGTTTCCCCTCCGTATGATTTAACGGCCGCGATGATGGTGAAGACGAAGGCCAAGATTCCTACCACCGGAAGAAGGACAAATCCGATGAGGATGAGCATCAACAGACTTGCTACGATACTGTAAATCGTATAAGAGATAAGGAAGTTGAGGTATTCCTTACCGTGGAAATCCACAAATTCCGAGTCCTCCCTCTTCATCAGCCAGATGATCAAGGGGCCGATGAAGGTTGTGAAGAAGCTTGTCAAATAGATTAGCATCGCCATGAGTTTTTCGTCACTTGTAGGCATAGGTCTTTCCATAAATTCTCATTCCTCCATAAAAAAATAATAAGTTCATATATATGTACGCATGAATCAATCAAAAGTTTCACAGATTGGAAAACTTTCATAGATTAGACTCTTTTTGAATATAAGTGAATGGAATGAGTTTGTCCATACCATTAGGGAAGAAAGGCGGTCTTGTGTTGAGTAAATTAGAAGCATTCATTCTCGGGATCATCCAGGGGCTGACGGAATTCCTGCCCATTTCGAGCACGGGGCATCTTTACCTCGGGAGGCTTGCCTTCGGACTGGAGGAGGCCGGGCTATTCCTCGATACGATGCTTCATATCGGGACGCTTATCGCCGTCCTTGTGGTGTATCAAAAAGAGCTTCTTCACATGATCCGGCATCCGTTTTCAAAACTATCATTGATTCTTATCATCGGCACGGTACCGGCTGTCATCGTCGGCCTGCTTTTCAAGGATTTTTTCGACAGCATCTCTAAAAACGGTGTCACCATCGGGTGGGAATTCATTGCGACGGGGTGCATCATGTATTTCGCTGACAATGTGAAAGGCGGGTACAAGAAACTGCAGGATCTAACCTATACCGATGCCTTGGTGATCGGGAGCTTCCAGGCTGCTGCCATCTTTCCTGCCCTTAGCCGTTCGGGGCTTACCATTGCTGCAGGGCTCATCCGGAAGCTAGACCGGGAGACAGCCGCTTATTTTTCTTTCCTGCTCTCCACTCCCGCTATACTCGGGGCATCGTCCTGCAAGGAAAAGACTTGTTCAGCGGCCACACCGAAGCCATCAGCTTCACAAGCCTCCTCATCGGGACAGTGAGTGCAGGGCTCTTCGGATATTTCGCCATCGTCGGGATGATCAATTTTCTCAAGAAACGGTCACTGAAAGTATTCTCATATTATGTTTGGGCCCTGGGTATCGCCATTTTGATCCTGCAGTTTACGGGAGTCCTTTAGGAGGTGGATGATCATGGATACGGATTGGATCCTTCAGCTCTTATCCACGCTGGGTGACTGGGGGTATATCGGGGTGGCGGCGGCCCTCATGGTCGAAGTGATCCCGAGCGAGCTGGTCCTCGGCTATGCCGGCTATCTTGTTCATGCCGGACAGATCAGTCTTGTGGGAGCTATGCTGAGCGGGATGATCGGAGGGACCCTTGCTCAGGTTTTCTTATACTGGCTCGGCCGCTATGGTGGACGCCCGTTTTTTGATCGATATGGAAAATTCCTTCTCATGCCTCCCCGGCATATCGAGGCCGCTGAGAAATGGTTTGAAAAACACGGGACCTTCGTCGTTTTCACGGCCCGGTTCATCCCGGTTGTACGTCATGCCATCAGTATACCGGCGGGGATGTCGAGGATGCCCCTCTCTTCTTTTTGTTTGTATACCTTTGCCGCCATGTTTCCTTGGACGCTCCTGTTCCTGCTTGTCGGCATGCAGCTCGGTACACACTGGCAGCACATCGAAGTGATCGGCGTACGGTACATCAAACCGTTGGCCGCGATTGCCATCGGCGGGATAGCACTCTACGTATTGTTTACTTTCTTGCGGAGCCGGAAGAGAAGATGACTTCTATTATCAGGCAGGATTGATTACAATAGAACTATTACCTGATAAGGAAGGGACGACCTTATGAATCGATTACTCTTAACCAATGCAACCATCTACCCCATCTCAAGTCCTCCGATTCAAAACGGCTCCGTGTTGATCGAGGACGGCATCATCAGGCAGGTGTATGCACGTGCCTTCGAGGCCACGGATATTCCTTGGATCGACTGCGGGGGCGGCATCTTCTCCCAGGGCTTATCGATGCCCATACCCATCTGGGATTATATGATGAAGGGACGGGCTGGGCGGGGAATGACGCCAACGAAACCATCGAGCCCATGACTCCCCACGTCCGGGCATTCGACGGTGTCTACCCCCTTGACCCCGGGTTTACAGACGCACTGAAGTACGGGGTGACGACGGTCAATGTGATGCCCGGAAGCGCCAATGTCATCGGGGGCACCACATCTGTCATCAAAACGTTCGGTTCGAACATCAGCTCCATGATCGTCAGGAAGACATCGGGACTGAAGCTTGCACTCGGAGAGAATCCCAAACGGATCCACAGTAACGGGAACAATGATTCCATCACGCGCATGGGCATCATGGGCATGCTCAGGGAAGCTTTCTTCACGGCAAAATATTGTGACCATCCCGATGACCTCCGGGTTGCCCCGCTGGTGGCTGCACTGAAGCGGGAGATCCCGGTCCGCATTCACGCCCACAGGGCAGACGATATCCTGTCAGCCATCCGGTTCGCCGATGAGTTCAACCTCGACCTACGTATCGAACATTGTACGGAAGGTCATCTCATTGCCCAGGAACTCCAGGGACGGAATCTTAAAGTATCCGTCGGTCCGACCTTCACGAGGCGTTCCAAGGTGGAACTGAAGAATAAAAGCTGGATGACCTATCAAAAATTGACGGAAGCAGGCGTCGAAGTGTCGATTACAACGGACCACCCTTATACGCCGATTCAGTATTTGAATATGTGCGCTGCCATCGCTGTGAGGGAAGGACTCGATGAAGGGAAGGCCCTGGAGGGAATCACCCTCGCTCCTGCCAGGAACCTTGGCGTATCGGACCGTGTCGGCAGCATTGAAGCCGGGAAGGATGCTGATCTTGTACTCTGGACCCATCATCCGTTCCATTTCATGGCGAAACCCGTGCTCACATTGGTGAATGGACGGACGGCTTTCAGCAACCTATAAAAGGGCGCGGACGGATTGATTTCAATCCCCTCCATCCCTTGTGACGCATAGGATTGACGGATTTCCCTTCCTGTTTTTTCGACCTTTACAATCTTAAAAAAATAAATACAAAAAAACAGCATTTACCCTATTCCCTTTTTGTCGATTATCTTATATGATACAGAAAGGATATAGAATATTTCCTATTACATTGTTCTGAACACGCGATCTATTTATAGATAGGGCGATTGTAATGGAGGGAAGGCAAAAGGTGCGCCACCAGTTTCTTGACTGGTCTTAGTGGGTTCGATTCCCACCCCGAAATTTTTTAGTTACCATTTAAAAATTTCGAGGGTGGATCGTTCACAACGGGACTGCCCTCAAGGAGGGTCTACTATGATCAAGAGACGGGACCTTAATGAGTGTCATGAACTATTCGACCTCATGGTGCATCCGGATGTCTTCCCTTTTGTGCGTCAAAAAGCACATTCCTATGAAGAACTGTTATTCTTGACGAAACAAACCATTGAAGCAGAAGACCGCGGCGAGCTCATCTCCCGCACCATCACCGATGAATGGGGCAACCCCATCGGAACCATCAACCTTTACGACATCCAGGAAGGCGCCGGGTTCCTCGGGACATGGTTAGGTAAGCCCTATCACGGGAAAGGCTATAATCAACCTGCAAAGGATGCCTTTTTCCACGAGCTATTTTATGAACTCGGTATGGAAACGATTTTCATGAGGATCCGCAAAGTGAATGCGCGGTCAAGAAAAGCGGCTGAAAAACTGCCTTATGTCGTCAATGCGAACGAAACGAGGGCATCCCTATACGCTCAGCTCAATGCGGCGGAAGATGTCTATGACCTATACGAAATTCCCAAAGACCTCTATACGCTTTACCTTTATCAGCAGGAGCAGGCTGAAGAAGAGGCGATGGAAGCTTGAAATGAAGACACCGGCCAGCCGGTGTCTATTTTTTTGCATTCTCCCTATACATAATTCCCCCTTCTGTCAGGCAAACTGTCTGTAAAGTGTTAAGGAGGGGCATTCCTATGATTCTTCGCGTACTTCTCGTCATCCTGTCTTGGTTCAGCTTGATCTTTCTGCGGCGGACGGATATTCTTCGTTATTCACCGGCAGCCATCCTGGTGTCATTCATCTTGACTGTCGTTTCCTTCATCAATCCTGTGCTTAAACTTTGGAAGGTGAAGGGAAATAAGAAGGCACAGGTGTTGGCCGATCTCTCGTTCATCATCGGTCCATTTTTCGCAGCAACCATTTGGGTGTTCAAACTGTCTTTTCACTCTTTCCCCTATACCTATTCCTGAACGGAGCGGTGAATTACTTTTTTGCCTACCCCATGACGGCATTCTTCCAAAAACAAGGGCTGTACAAGCTTCTGCACATGAATAAGCATGTCTTATACGGCGTGAGCATCCTGTATGCCATCGTCATCTATCTCTATCAGCGCGGCATCGAAAACTTATGCACTGCGCTGAAAGACATTCGCCACAAAAGATTTTCGGATGTTACAAACGATGTCCTCGCCGAAAAGATCTCCAAGGGATAAAACTAATAAGGGAGCCATAAATGACGAACACGATCAGTATAGGTTCCTCATACCGCTCATGATTTCCGTGCAAAACTTCGCTTTCAGCGGCTAGCCCGTGCGCCTCCCCGGCATGCCTGAGGGATCTCACATACGCTACTCTTCCCGCAGGAGTCTTCGTCTTGCACTCCAATCAACCGCTGGAAACAATGAAATCGTAATGGTCATGAAACAAATGAAAAACCCGAACCATACTGCCTGAACGGCAAATGAATTCGGGTTTTTCTATGACTGAAATACGTTTGTCCCAGGCTCTTTGTTAGTTCTTATTCATCTTTTCGAAATAAAGATTGCGGATGACGAAGGTTTTATAGCTTTCAAGCTTCCGTTTATCAACCGGATGGTGATAAATCCCCATTTTCTTCAGTTCCTGGAGATACCAGCCTTTCGAGTATTGGTACGCCATGCCTCTCTCCCTTTCAACCGTTTGTACAGTTTATGTACATCGGCGGGTGAAAAGACGCATCATTTACTCATGCTGGATAATTCTTCATACATGTCCTGGATGGTATATGCCTTATCGGCGTTTTCCATGGCAGAAACGTACTCATCCCGTTTGCTTTCAAGTTCCTTCACATGTTGAAGGAACGTTTCCGCGGTTACTTCTTCTTCTTCAAGCTTCAGGGCATAGCCATGCTTGACGAATGAGTTGGCATTGAGGATCTGATCCCCCCTGCTCGCTTCACGGGACAGGGGAATCAGAAGCATCGGTTTTTTAAGGGCCAGGAACTCAAAGATGGAATTGGATCCTGCTCTCGAAATGACAAAGTCCGTCATGGCGAGATAATGAGGCAGATCACCTTTGATGAATTCGTACTGTTTGTATCCTGGTTGTTCTATATCGGGTTCTATGTTGCCTTTTCCGCAAATATGGACAATCTGGAAATGATTCAGCAGATCTTCGAGGTTGCTTCTTACGGCTTCATTGATCTTTCTTGCCCCGAGGCTTCCTCCCATGATCATGAGGACCGGCTTCAGATTGTGATATCCGGTCAGGCGGCGCCCTTCCTTTTCATCTCCGGTGAAAAGTTCTTCGCGGATGATGGCACCTGCACAAATCGATTTCTCGGCAGGCAGGACATTCACGGTTTCCGGGAATGTGGTGAAGATCTTGGTCGCAAATGGGACGGCCAGTTTATTTGCAAGGCCTGGCGTCACATCGGATTCGTGGATTGCAACCGGCACCTTGGCGATTTTGGCTGCCATCACAACCGGTACCGACACGAATCCCCCTTTTGAGAAAATGATATCCGGCTTCGTTTTGCGAATGATGGAAAGAGCCTCGAGGACCCCCTTCATCACTCGGAACGGGTCGGAAAAATTCTTCCACGAAAAGTAGCGGCGCAGCTTCCCGCTCGAGATTTCTTTATAAGGAATATGAGGGAATTGATCGGTGATGATTTCTTTTTCAATTCCGTCCTTGGATCCGATATAAGTGATCGCCCAGCCTTCTTTTTCAAAGTGGGGAATGAGCGCTGTATTGACGGTGACATGACCGGCAGAACCCCCGCCTGTAAATAAAATTCGCTTACTCATAGTGATAGACTCCTAACTGTTACTCGATAATGGTGGATGCTCCATTTGGCATCATCATTATACACTTTACCAAAAATACGGCCGGGATAGAACAAAAATTCATGAAGAATACATCAATTATCTCTTTCCTTGACGATTAAGGATGAAATCCGCCACGTTTTTGCCACTGATCGTCACCATTGGTGACCCCCCGCCCGGATGGGTCGTCCCACCGGCGTAATAGAGATTGCGTACATCCCTGCTTACATTGGAGGGCCGCAGGAACGCTTCCGTCATCGTATGGGAGGCAATCCCGTAAAGGGCTCCCCGGTAAGCAGAGAATTTCCCCTTGATGGCATCCGGGGTCATCACCTTTTCGAACTCCAGCTGACTCCGGATGGGGATCCCCTTTTGTTCAAGTGCATCATAGATCCTGTTTTTGTACCTCATGACTTCTTCTTCCGTCAGATTCACCGCAGGCGCATTGACCAGGATGAACAAATTGCTACCCTTCGTCACCCCGGGATCGGTGGCAGCGGAATGGCTGATATAGATGGTGGGATCCTTCGGCAGTCTCTTTTTATAGAAGATGTCGTCAAACTCCTCCTTGTAATCATCCGTGAAGAAAACCTGGTGGTGGTGGATATCGGGCTGGAACTCTCGCAACCCTGCGAGGATCACGAATGCCGAGATGGAAGGTTCATAGGCATCAAGCTTCTGATCGGGAGTGGACGGACGGTCACGTTCCTCGAGAAGTTCTTTGGTTGCTGTGATATAATCTCCGTTCACAATCACAAAGTCACCCCTCACCTCTTCACCTGTGGAAGTCATTATGCCCTTCGCTTCCCTTCCCTCGACAAGGATTTTCTTCACCTTCGTTCCGGATCGGATCACTCCCCCGCATTCCTTGAAGAATGTCGAGAATCCTTTGGCGATACCGGTGTTCCCCCCCTGGGTGTAGTACACACCGTCATTCATCTCAAGATGTCCGATCAAGGAGAAGGTTGCCGGACATTTGTATGGAGATGATCCGATATACGTTGCGTAACGATTGAACACTTTCAGTACATCGGGGTGGCGGAAGAACCGTCTGTGGAAATGGTCCATCTTCTCAAGTGGCCTTACTCTTGCGAAATTGGCGGCAAGGGATGGGGACAGATAGTCCCTCCAGGAGTTGAACACACGATAAAAGAATCCTTTCTCAGCAAGACCGTAAAGTCTGTTCACTTCCTCTAGATACGCTTCATACCTCCCTGCTTCTCCGAACTGAGAGAGCGATTCTTTCATCTCACCGGGATCCGATGACTGATAAAGGATCCTTCCGTCCGGAAACACATTCTTTGTATGCCTGGTCAATTTGGTGAAGCGGAAATAGCGATCCGCATCACCACCGGCATCATTGATCACTCTTCTGAAAATGTCCGGCATGGTGATGGTATTCGGTCCGAAATCGAAATGGAAGCCGCTCTCATCCACCGGCATCATCTTGCCTCCGGGGTGGACATTTTCGTCGATGATCGTCACATCAAATCCCTTTGATTGAAGGGTGATGCCCGCCGACAGGCCGCCAAGCCCAGAGCCGATTATGATGACTTTCCCACTCAATATGATCTTCCTTTCCAGTTGTACGTTTGTTTTCTGATCCGTTTTACCATGGACGTCCACATGATGGCGATCAGGGCCAGACTAGCCAGTGGCATCAGCCAAAAATGATGGGGAGATTGATTGGATGTCCGGTCGACAATGAACGTCTGGGCCCATACCACGATCAGCGGGAGACAATAGATTGCCTGAAGGCTGATGATCCCGTAGCCGAACAGCGGGAGGGGCATGAAGTAGAAGATGAAATAAAACAAGGAACATAGCCCGACCATGAAGGGATTCTGGCCAAGACCGATATAAATATTCTTGAGGAATCCCTCCCATACTTCACGATTCGTATCGTACATATGGCAGACGGCGTCACCTGTGTTATTGACCAGGGTCGCTTTCCATCCCTTTCTCTTCACCAGCCTGGTGATATGTACATCCTCGAGGAGGGATGATTGAACGGCTTGATGTCCGCCTATGCTTTCATACGCCTCCCTCTTAAAGAACATGAAGGCGCCGTGAGCCGCCGTAAAAGCAGGGAGCGTCGTATAATTTGCCATAGATAAAGGAAGGTGGAAGAATACCAGGAAATGCTGAAAGGGAACGAGTAGTTTCCCGAGGAGCGGCTTGACCGGAAATCGTGGAAAACCCGTGACCAATCCTGATCTGCGGCGGTCCATCTCGTTGAGCACCTTTTCGATCGTATCAGGCGCGATGCGGACGTCGGCATCAAGGAAGAACAAATACTCCCCCTTTGCTTCAATGCTAAGTTGATGGCAGGCATGTACCTTCCCGACCCATCCTTCCGGGAGGGGTTTGCCGGCTATGACCTTGAAAAAGGGATCATCGCCAATCGATTTCTTCAAGAGCTCTGACGTCTGATCGGTCGATCCGTCGTCCAGTATGATGATTTCCAAGGATCGATGAGTAAGACATTTCAAATTTCGAATCAAGGATACGACATTCCGTTCTTCATTGCGCATCGGAATCAAAAGGGAAACAAATGCGGTAGATGGAGAGGCTGCCTTCAACCGGGGAAGGAATGCCAAATTGAGGACGGTCAAGATCATAAATATGATGAGTATGGCAGTGTAGATCACAATCAATTCATTCTATCCTTTCCTTTTAAAAACTGCAGCTTTTCGCTACTTGATGAAAATCCGCCGACCCAGGGGGTGAACGAAGAAAGATCCTCCTCCACCACTTCCGATTTCATCCTATCCAGTTGAGTTTCCATCAACGTCCTTAAGTGGTCGGTCCTTTCTTTCCGTCCGCCATGCAGGGGCGGGGCATCTTTCAATCGAATGAACAGCTCCGGGCGCTGGTGGTGACGGAAGGTATAATAGAATGTGACGAGGACCACCGACACTTCTGGAACTTTTCCTATCAGGTAGCCCGGTCCATTAAAGAATGTAAGGGGACGCTTCTCCACGTGCTCCTCATCCCCTTGAGGGAAGATCCATACCGTTTTATCCTCCTTGAGGCGCTCTTCAGCGTAGCGTAAAGACGCAACCACTTCCCTTGAAGAATCCCGATCCACTGAAAACGCCCCTATTTTCCGGAAGAATCCGTATTCTTCCATCCCTTTGCGGCTCATCATGGCATAGCTGTCCCCTTTCACCACATGCCGGTTCAAATAAAACACCAGTAGCCCGTCCCACCAGCTGGAGTGATTCACGAGCATAAGCCCCTGCCCTTTCCTTTGACGATCATCATCCAGCCAGATCCGGTGAAAATGCTTTTTCAATTGAAAGGTTAAATATCCTGACAGGATCCGTTGGAATGCCGGACTTTTTTTAGGCTCTATCATAGGATTCCCTCCATATCTTCCTGATGATCAACATGATGCCATATACAGTAAGCGTCACGAAGACCGCAAGCCATAGGCCTTCCACCATGGAAGTGACCACGAACATTCCGACGACCATCCCATATAACCACCTCATCCTCCGGCTCCAGCCCTTTGGGAATGACGTATCCCTCAAAAGGTAGTAGAGGAAGAATTGGATCACGAAAGATACATAGAACCAGCCAAGGAAGTTTTGCGTTGGAATATCATAATAAATGCCGTCCCCCTCCCAGATCCAGTATTGCCTGCCTTTGTAGGCAACTGGATCGATGATGAGATCCATCGTGACCGCAAGGATTGAAGTGGCAATGCTGTACAACAAGGCGTTCTTCACGGTTTTCTTCCCGTTCAGCATCCACTCGAAGTACGCCATACTCGTGAATATGACCATCACCCATGCGAAGCCGATCGTAACGGGGACTCCGAAGAGCTGGATGCCGAAATCTTTTTCATAATGATATGACCCGAAGATCCATCCGTAATGGACTCCGAGTGATTCGGCGGCAATGGTCCCTATGATGATGATGGCAGAAAGCCAGTAACCCATTCCCCTTTTAAATACCATGCCGGCATACAAGACGGCCAGAAATCCCGAAAGATATAAAAAAACGGCATTCGCCCATTGAAGTGCAGGCGGAAGCCAGTCAAGGGAAACAAGCACGAGTCCGACTCCATACCAGACCAAAAATACGATCCACACCCAATTCTTCCATCTATCTTCCACGGCGTTCCCTCTTTTCAAGATTGGATTTTTTCACCTGTCACCCCTATTCTGTGGTACAGTATGATAGTGCATTTTTCGCAGATTAAAGGAGAGTACGCCATGAATGAAACTTCATCCATCCCCCAAAAAATCAAACAGCTAATGGTCATCCTCATCCCCATCCTGATTACTCAGTTGGCGATGTTTTCCATGAATTTTTTCGATACGATCATGTCGGGGAAATATTCCCCAGCGGATCTGGCAGGGGTCGCCATCGGATCATCCCTTTGGGTTCCGATCAGCACCGGTTTGACCGGCATTCTTCTCGCAGTCACACCGATTGTGGCTCAACTGATCGGGGCCAAACAGAAACGGGACGTCCCTTCCACCGTTCTTCAAGGCAGTTATGCCGCCATCTTCTTGTCTATCCTGGTATTCATCATCGGGCATTGTTGATCAGACCGATCCTGAATGGAATGAATTTGGAGTCGGATGTCCGGGAGGTGGCATATGCGTATCTTGTTGCCATTTCCATCGGGATCCTCCCCCTCTTCCTCTATACGGTCTTCAGGTCATTCATTGATGCACTGGGCATGACCCGTGTGACGATGGTTATTACATTGATGAGCCTGCCGATTAATGTGATCCTGAACTACCTGTTCATCTTCGGTAAGTGGGGATTCCCCGAATTAGGAGGTGCAGGGGCAGGGTATGCTACTGCCATCACCTATTGGGTGATCGCCTTCATCGCCTTTTGGGTGATCCATACGAAGCAGCCCTTTAACGATTACCGGATATTCAGGGTGATTCCGCTTCCTGAATGGAACAAGCTGAAGGAGCTCTTAACGATGGGAGTCCCCATCGGCCTGTCAATCTTTTTTGAGGTTAGCATCTTTTCGGCGGTGACGCTTTTGATGAGCAACTACAGCACGATGGTCATTGCAGCCCATCAGGCAGCCATCAACTTTGCATCCTTCCTGTACATGATCCCCCTCAGCATCTCCATGGCCCTTACGATCGTCGTAGGGTTCGAGATCGGGGCCAAGCGGGTGAAGGATGCGAGAGTTTATAGCTGGATCGGGGTTTCATTCGCCCTTCTCCTTGCCCTTATTTACGGCGCATTGCTCCTTACCTTCAAGTCCGATATTGCATTTTTATATACCGACGACCTCCATGTACGGGAACTGATCGGCCATTTCCTGCTCTATGCTGTGTTCTTCCAGCTCTCAGATGCGGTTCAGGCCCCTGTCCAAGGTGCACTTCGGGGCTATAAGGACGTGAATATCACCTTTGTGATGGCGCTGATTTCCTATTGGGTAATCGGGCTGCCGCTTGGTTATGTACTAGCCAATTACACGGCATGGGGACCGTATGGGTATTGGCTCGGTCTTACATCGGGACTCACCGCCGGGGCCATCACATTATCCATTCGCCTGATTGCCATTCAGCGCAGGTCGATAAAAACAGCCACGTCCCGCTAAGTGCTATGAAATCATAGATGAGGAGAGATGAGCCGTTCCGGCTCATCTCTTTTTTTTATAACCCTTCCTGATGAAAGACCTTCCCCAGCACATCCTTCCCCCCTGTCACAGGGATGATCGAGCCGGTGATGAAATCGGATTCCTCACTGCACAGGAAGGCAATAACACGTGATAGGTCTTCTCCCGTTCCCGGGCGCCCCACGGGTGTCGATTCATCTTCCTCTCCCCGTGCTTCACTGATTGAACGTTCCTTCCATTCGGGTACGATGTCACCCGGGCATACCATATTCACCGTGATGCCGTTGGCGGCTTCTTCCATTGCAAGGGTCCTCGTAAAGGATGCAAGCCCCGCCTTGGCAGCTGCAAAGGCAGAGCGGTAGATCCATCCCGGAGCCGTCTCCACGCGGTCATAGCCGAAGGTGACGATCCTACCCCAGCCTTTTCCACGCATATGTGGGATCAAGAGTCTGGTTAAGTAAAACACCGCATTGAGGTTGCCTGCGATGATATAATTCCATTCACCCGGACTGTACTCATCAAACGTCTTTCGATCTTTGACGAAGGGACCTGCGTTGTGTATGAGAATATCGACTCCTTCGACCTCATGTGACAGTTCTTCCACCATCCGGGAACAGTCCGCCTCGTCCGCGATGTCACCCTTGACAGAAAAGACCCTGTTTCCATATGTATCATGAAGCTGTTTTGTAAGCTCCTGCACTTCTTCTTCATGTTTTCGATAATTGAGTATGACGGTGTGTCCTTTTCGGGAAAATTCTTCTGCTGTTTTCTTTCCGATCCCCTTCGAACCACCAGTAATGAACACTACTTTTTCTTTCATCAAGCTAGATCCACTCCACGTCTCACTTTATACCTTAATAGTATGGACCAGAGGGCCGAAATGCAAATGTAAGCTCTTTTTTATTCACGAATGAACGCCCGGGTACCATACCCGGGCGTTCATTCGTGAATCGATTATTTGCTGATGAATTGTTGTGTCCAGTAGTTACCTTCTTCAACATAACCCACACCGATGTGTGTATAGTCTGAGCTCATGATGTTTTTGCGGTGTCCTTCACTGTTCATCCATGCTTGAACGACTTCTTCAGGTGTCTGTTGACCCTGGGCGATGTTTTCACCTGCCGCTTTGTATTGGATTCCGAATTGCTTCATCATGTCGAATGGAGATCCGTAAGTCGGGCTGTTGTGATCGAAGTAGTTGTTCTTTTGCATATCTTTTGACTTTTCCTTCGCAACCTTGCTCAACTCGGCATCCACTTTCAAAGCAGGAAGTCCTTGTTTCGCACGCTCTTGGTTTGTCAATTCCACTACTTTTTGCTCATACTGGCTCAATTGGCCGCTCTCATCAGAGGCTTTTTGCTCAGATTGCTTTGGTTGTTCCTGCTTTGCAGGTGCCTGTTGCTGCTGAGCTTTTGGCGCTTCTGCTTTTGGTGCATCTGCTTTTGGAGCTTGGGCTTGAGGAGCTTCCGCTTTAGGTGCCTCTGCTTTTGGTGCTTCCTGTTGATTTTCAGGTGCCGGAATGCTACCGTTCATGCAATCTTGTACGTTGATGGCTTTTCCATCCATTTGATATTTTGAAAGGATATCCTGCATCCATTTATTCAAATCTTCTTGATTAGCAAACTGTTGCGCATTCACGTTTGTATTTACTTTAGCCTGGTCCATTCCAGCGGCGTCTGCTTTGCCTCCGGCGAATGGTGCTGCAAGGAATGTAAATGCTGTTGCTGTCGTGATAACCAATTTCTTGTTCATAGGTGTGTGTGCCTCCTTAATGAATGTGTTTTTCCTGGTGCAAAAACATCATACCATCAAGTTTTTGTTACATTTACGGGAGATGTTGGCAGCTCACCGATAATTGTCGGGATTGAAAGACAATTCTCCTCTAGTACTTTAGTAATCACCGAAACTAAAGGGTATAAAGACTCACCGGATGGTTTGCTTTCATTTCCAACACAAGAAATTCATCTCTCCCGCACCTAATAATTACCTGAACAAGAAGATTGACAACTTTATGAACGGCGTTCCTCTGTGACATTTGTTACAGGTTTTTTTCAATGATTTCTATATGAAGCAGCTCAGATCAACTCTGACATGACCAGTATATGACACTGTATCAGTTTCTCTTTTACTTCTGCCGGAAAGGGAGAGTCACTAATTCGTTTGGTGGCCAAATAGAACTTGTCCAACGGTCCCTTTCTGATCCGGGGGTGGCTGAACTCATCCTGAAGCTCCCGCTTGATTGCTTCGCGGAGGACCTCCAGCGGCTCCCTGCCCCCATGCTCGAGGCGGCGGCCCTTATACATGTTCCTATATGCTTCCAGAAGTTCTTCGGATGTCATCATTTCCTCTCCTTTTTACATATTATCTGATTTATCAAGGTACACTATCCATAAAACCCGAAAGGTGGAATCTCGATGTCGACACCATACCGTTGTCCGAGTTGTAAAACAAATCGCACCCGTTTCAACATTATACAGCAGCTCTCTCAGAGTGTTAAACTGGACCCTGCTTCCGGAGAAGTGGTGCAACAATACGAAAGTGGTCAGTTGGAACCCTTTCACCTGGCCTATAATGGACCCGATAAGAAGATTCAATGCGCTGCATGCGGACTTGTGGAAGACGAAATGACCTTTAAAAAGTTCGGGGAGTCCCACTGAGATGGTATCATGAATCCAAAAAGCTGACCCTTTCACAGGATCAGCTTTTTTGTTATTCATTAACAGCTTTTTGTGGTTCGCTCTCTTCTTTATTGCTCATCCGCAAAGGGATTTCCTGGATGAAGAAGGTCAACAGGAACCCGGCGAAGAGGATGATCGCCCCAATAAGGAAGACGTTCGTCAATGCGTAGCTCAGTGCTTCCCTCACACCTGATATGATCGTATCAAATACACCGCTCAGTTCTGAAGGAAGCGTCTTTTCTATTTCTTTGAGCTTGTCGGCACTCATGATCAATTGTGGATCCTGGAGTTTTTCGAGCCCCTTTGCAGCGTCCGGGTTGGACAGGAGGGGCGATTCTTTGACCGCTCCCATCTGCTCACTCATCTTATTCGCCATGGACTGGTTCATGACGGTTCCCATGATGGCCACCCCGATTGTTCCGCCAATTTGACGGAAAAGCTGTGTGGCTGCCGTCGCGACTCCAAGGAACTGGTGGGCAACGGCGTTCTGCACGGTCAGGGTGAAGACCGGGAAGCTAAGCCCGAGTCCGGTGCCGACGATGATGATATTGATCAGGGCCCTGGCATTCGTCGTGTCAGTATCCATGAATGACAAAAGAACCATCCCGCTGCTCATCACAAAAAGTCCGATAAGGGCCAGGAACTTGTATCGCCCCGTTTTGGTGATGATCTGACCGCCGATGGCACTGGCGAGCACCATGCTGAGGGTCATCGGCATCATGACGAGTCCCGACTTGGTGGCGGATGTTCCCATGACCCCCTGAATGAAGAAGGGCATGTACATGATGGCACCGAACATCCCGGCCCCAAGGATGAAACCGATCATATTGGACAGGGTGAAGATCCTGTTTTTAAACAGACCAAGGGGCAGTACCGGATTCGACGCATTCTTCTCAGTGACGATGAAGAGGATCAGTGCGATGATGGCACCTCCAAGGAGGCCGAGTATCTGGACAGACAGCCAATCATAGTCATTCCCGCTCCATGTGAACGCAAGGAGAAGCGGGATGATGGTGAGTGAGAGCATGACGGAGCCCAGATAGTCCACCTTCTGCCCTTTTTTTGCCTTCTGGGATGGAAACATTTTATAAATCATGCCAAAAGCGATGAAGCCTACCGGCAGGAATACCCAGAATACCCAGTGCCAATTGGCATTATCGACGATCCAACCACCCAGGGTTGGCCCAAAGACGCTGGCAAGACCGAAAACCGAACTCATGAGTCCCTGCCATTTCCCGCGCTCTCTCGGAGGGAACAGATCCCCTACTGCAGTGAAGGCCGTGGACATGATCATCCCTGCACCGAAGCCTTGGATGCCCCGGAATAGGATGAGCTGAAAGATCGATCCCGATAGACCATTCAGGAAGGAGCCGACCATGAACACCCCGATTCCGAGAAGGATGAACGGTTTACGCCCGTACATATCCGACAGTTTTCCCACCAGGATGGCCGTGACCGAGCTGGTGAGCATGAAAATGGTGAAGACCCAGCTATAGTAATCCATTCCACCGATTTCGGAAATGATCCTTGGAAGCGCCGTACCGACAATGGTCTGATTCAATGCGGCGAATAACATAGCTGACATGATGGCGATCATGATCATGACTTTCTTTTTATGTTCCAAATGTTCCAATTCATTCCCCTCCTATACCATTCGGTTGCAAAATAGTTCAACGAGTGAAGTAATGGGCAGAAAAGGAGGGGCGACCGGATCGTTCCGGTCATCCCCTTCCTACGAATGACGTTTCGGATGACTTAACAGCTTTTCAAATAGATGCGTGAAAATGCGGATTTCTTCCTCATCGAACGTGTGGAACAGATCCTGGAAATACTCCGATTTCCGCTCTTCACATTTGGCCAGTACTTCCTCACCACTTTTGGTGATCTGCAGCTCTACGACCCGGCGATCTTCATTGGATCTTTGTCTCGTGATATGTGATTTTTCTACGAGGGCATCGGTGATGGAAGTGATGTGGCTCGCTGAAACTTCCATCCTCTTTGATATTTCCGAGGACTTCAGGGCCCCGTTCTCACGAATGAGCTGAAGGACACGGAATTCCCCATTGGATAGGTATTGTCCGAAGATGTTTCTCACATCTGCCTTCATCATTCGGAATACGGATACGAATAATCGCTCTAACTCAAATAAGTCTTTCCCCAATTCTAATCGACCTTTCCTACGGTTATTGAATAATTCAGTGTGTTAACTATTAAATCATAGACCTTTTTCCTCTTCTTGTCAATCATCTTTCCAGGCTTTTAAGGGAGGAGATGATCCGTTCCCGATCAAGTCCTTCGCCGATGACGACAAAGTTGGTCGGGTAGTTCATGTCCCCAGGCATGTATAGGGGCATGCCGTATGAGTATTGGAAGAGCGTCGGGTGCTTCCTTCCCTGAAGCGGAATATAGCCTTTCATCCTATAGATGGACTCTTGATGGGCATGGACCCATTTTTCAAAGTCTTCACCGCTCACCCCCGCTTCAAACGTATGGACGACCGCCTGAAGCGTCAGGGTATGGCCTTCTCCCCCCTCATAACGATCTTTTTTCGTCATGGAGGTGATGGCCTCTACAGGCACTTTCGAATGGCTCGTTAAATAAATCGAAGCGCCTGGATTCAGTTGTTGAAGATCATACGCAAACGTCCCCTGTTCCATTTCAGTCAAAAGGTCAACCTTGTTGGCGACAAGGAAACTTGCATGACGGATCTGTTCCCTCATGAGGTGTAGGACAGAAGGACTGAAACTCCCCCGTTCTCTCCATTGAAGACCGTCGACCACGGTGAGGATGCCCTTGAAGTCGAAACGATCTGCAAAAAGCGGTGAGAGAATCGAGTCGACCACCTCTACAGGATGGGCGGCACCCGTCGTTTCGATGACCAATGCACCGAAATCTTCCTTCATCAGCAGATCTTGAAGCTGGGATTCAAGTTTATCCGAGAGGGTGCAGCAGATGCATCCGTCAAGCATCTCCCTCAAAGCCGTATCTTGATCCACTTCATCGCTGTCGATCGAGACACTTCCAAGCTCATTCATCAGGACCGCGGGTTTTGTCCCCTCTGCTTTCAATGATTCGAGCAACCCTTTCAGCAAGGTTGTCTTTCCGCTTCCGAGGAAGCCCGATAATATGTAGACATCTTTCTTCATGAATACGTTCCTCTTTTCTTTTTTCACCGGACTACAAAGACTCTATGATCAATCATTCCTTCGGATTCACGGTGATAGTCTCTATATACTATTTTAGTCAATTCGAGCCGTTATGACAATGAAAGCAATCCCCCCTGATTTTCAGGACACAGCCATAAAGGGCGACCTGGCGCATAAAATGTAGGTATAGACCAAAGGAAAAGAGGTCGACCCCATTGTTTCATGACAAGATTGTGCCTCAGACATTGAAGGAATTCCTGATCAGCCCGTCTAGGGAGAACCTGAAAGAATTGTTGTTGAATAATACGGGTGAATCGGATTATGTTGACTTCAAATCCAGCTGGGTCGAGTGGACCAAGCTTGCCAAGCATATCCTAGCGATCTCGAATTCAGGCGGTGGGTGCCTGATCCTCGGGGTCAGACAGGAAGATGACGGCAGTCTTACACTGAGAGGGCTGGCGGATGAAGACTTTTATGATAAAGCCGATGTGGACAATAAGCTTCAACATTTACTTCCGAGTTATCTTACGTACAGGACGGAAGATTACCTTTTCCCGAGTGAAGTTGATCCCCTGTTGCACTCAAAACGCTTTCAGGCCCTGATTATTGAATATGATCCCCGGTATGTCCCCTTCACTTCTGTCGTCACCAAGGGGGAACTCAGGGACGGGGCCATCTATGTGAGACAAGGCACGAAAACCATCGAAGCAGGGAATGAACATCTTGTAGATATCATCATGAAGAAGGTTCACTTGAACGGCTTTGAAAGGAGCATGAAATCCCTTGAAGAGCACCTCACGGATTTACGGACGTTGCTCAGGGAGTTCCACTCTTCCCAGGATGATCTATATCGACATTATGTGGGGGAATGGATCACGAGAAAAAAACAGAAAATCGAAAAGGTACTCGGTCTCGATACCTTTCCATAACAAAAAAATGCCCCGGTACGTCACCGGGGCATCATGATGATCAATTCTTCTTATTGAGCTGTTCCACTGCTTTTTTGAACTGTGGATCGTTCTTCTGCAGTTTTTCCCTCAAGCTATCCATCAGCTGAATGATTGTATCGGAATCAAGCTTTCCGGTGACCTTCAGCTTTTTGCTTTCCTGGAACTTCTCCACTGCCTTCGTTGTGTCTTCGTCGTAATAGCCATCAACGTTACCAGGGTTGAAGTCAAGGGCATTCAGCATCTGTTCTGCTGTCTTCACCTGATCGGAAAGGTCTGATTCCTTCAGTTCCTTGTCAGGATTCAAGTATGGCAATTCAGCATAATCCGGCATCTTCACTTCCACGGTCGGCTTGATTCCCTTCTCATGGATCCAGTTGCCATCCGGGGTCAGCCACTTGGCAGTCGTGAATTTCATGTTGGATCCGTCCTTGAACTCTTCAGCCGTCTGTACGGTTCCTTTCCCGAACGTCTTCGTTCCGATCAACGGGATGTCATTGGATTCACTTACGGCAGCCGCAAGGATCTCGGCCGCACTGGCACTGCCCCCATCGATGAGGACGGCTGTAGGGATATCGATTTTATCTCCGCCCTCAGCAACGTATTTCTCGACTTTGCCGTTACTGTCCTCCACCTGGAACATCACTTCCCCTTCAGGTACGAAGAGGTTTGAGATCTTGATGGCCTGGTCCAAAAGCCCACCTGGGTTCTGCCTTAGGTCGAGGACCACCTTTTTCATGCCCTTATCGTTCATTTCATTCAATGCCTCTGTCAGTTCCTTATACGTGTGCTCAGAGAATGAAGTGATCTGGATCTTCGCGACCCCATCCCCTTCCATTTCTGCATACACGGTCTCAATTGGGATCTCATCACGGGTGATGGTCACTTCCATTGATTTGTCCTGACCCGGCCGCTGCACGGTGAGGGTGACTTTCGAGCCTTTTTCCCCTCTGATCAACAGAACGGCTTCCGATACGGACATCCCTTGGATGCTTTTATCGTCGACCTTCAGGATCTTATCGTTCGGTTTGAGTCCTGCCGATTCGGCGGGTGACCCTTTAATCGGGGATACGATGGCGATATAGCCGTCTTTCTCCTGGATTTCAGCTCCGATTCCTTCAAAAGAAGATGAGATGCTCTCATCGAATTTCTTCGCTTCATCTTTGTCCATATAATCGGAGTACGGATCCCCCACGCTTTCGATCATGCCGTTGATCGCGCCGTCGATGAGCGTATCTTTATCAAGGTCCTTGTAATAATTCTCGTTCAGTTTGTCATAAGCGTCGTATAGCTTCGTGAATTCCGATCGATCGGTCACTCCGACATTCACGGCTTTTTCATCACCGAAGGCCAGGGCAAAGGTGGTGATTCCTGCTGTGGCGAATACGAGGATGAAAATCAGCATGACGAATTTAAATTTCTTCATTTTAATGACATTCGATTCTTGCTGGGGTGATTGATCTGTCTTGTCCTGTTCCAATGCTTCCACCACTTTCATTGCTATGTATCATCGTGTTTTCGACTGGTCATGAAGCCCATAAGGCCATCATGAGATTATAACCTCTTCATTCTATCAGCTTTTATCCATTAGCGAAAGGAAAATCCATCATTATGGGTAGGATATGCCAAAAGTGTCGTAAAAAAACCGACCGTGCTGATGGCGACCAGCGAATGAAGGAATGCTTCCCCTCCGATGATCGAAAGACCAGCCAAAAGAACGATGCTGTCAAAGAGGAAGATGACCTTCCCGGGATTGAGTCCGAATCCCCTCCCGAGGAGCTGTGCCAGCAAATCGCTGCCCCCAGTCGCTGCCCCCACCCTCAACATCAATCCGATCCCGATCCCGACGGTAGCACCACCAAGCAGTGCACACCCCAAGGGGGGCAGGTATACGCGGTCGCTCAAGGGCCGTAGCCAGTCAATCATCAGGGAGGAGAACCACAGGCCGTGGACACTTCGATAGAATAGGCTGCGATCTTTATAAAAGGCAATGGCATAGAGGGGGATGCTTAAACCGATGATTGTCAGCCCCGGCGGCAGGCCAAACCAGTAATAGGTCAGGAGCCCGAGCCCGATCATGCCTCCATCAAGAAAATGATGGGGCACGAAAAACATATTGATCCCTGAAGCCACGAGCAGGCTGCCGATTGCGATCGAGATACCCGATTTCATGTTTGCTCCCCCCCTTGTCCTGCCAACTACCCCTAGTCTATGTAGGTGAGCCTGGATTCAGACATAAAGAAATAGGTTGGGACAAAACAAAAAGGTTCCATTTTATGACGAACACGATCAGTATGGGTTCTTAATACAGTTCATGATTTCCGTGCAAGACTTCGCTTTCGGCGGGTAGCCCGTGAGCCACCTCGGCATGAGTCTCTCATAAGCTACTTTTCCCGCAGGAGTCTCCGTTTTGCACTCAAATCAACCGATGAAAACAAATTAAAAGCCCGAATTCATTTGCCTGATCGCAGGCAAATGAATTCGGGCTTTACTATGACTAAAACACGTTTGTCACAGCCTAGTTCATCATATTTCCTTCACATGATCAAAATATTCTTCCAACGTCCAATCCTTATCATACATGACCTTGGCCGCTTCTTTTCCGACATAGCGGAAGTGCCACGGTTCATATTGATATTTCGTGATGTCTTCCTTGTCTTCAGGGTAGCGAAGGATGAATCCGTACTCATGGGCATGCTCGGCAAGCCATTTTCCTTCCTTGGTTTCCCCGAACGGGATATCGATTTGGAATTGATGGCTTTGACTTGAAATATCCATGGCCAAGCCCGACTGGTGTTCACTGTTTCCAGGAGGAGCGACGGCCATTACCGCTTTTTTCTCTCCATATTGTTCTTTCTCCCTGTCGAGGAGCATTTTTTGATAATCATACGACCTGTATCCGGAGATAGCGGTCAGATAAAGATTGTCCTTTTTGGCACCGGCGAACATGTCTTCAAGATGTTCTGCCGCTTCTTTACGCAGATGGGCTTTTTCCAGGTCCTCTTCGCCGAAAACGAACGGAACGTCCGGACGTACGAGGTCATCCGGTTTGTATTCACCCAGCCCATAATCCTTATTGACCATGGCGAGGATGTTGGAAGGGTTCTGGATGATGGCATGGCCATCCACTTCCTTGATATCGTTGAAGAACCGGGCATCCAACTGAAGCTCAGGAGGGACGGTCTCTTCCGGTGCGGAGGCTTTTTCCTGTTCATCCGCAGGTGTTTGTTCAGGTTTTTTTTCGTCTTGTTGTTTTTCTTCTGTCTGATCTTTTTTACCTGTAAGATCATTAGACCAGTCCTTGACTTGCTGACATCCTGAAAGCAGGACGAGGGATGCAGCAGAGACCATGATGATCTTTTTCATACTTTCACCTAGTTTCTATTTTGATTGCATTTAACATATTACCATTAATTTTTGATTCTGTAAGCAGGAGAAACTTCACAAAATAAAGACTGCGCTCCCCCAAGTTTTGGGAAAACGCAGTCTATTCAGCATGATGTTACGCCTTGATGGCCGCTTCAAGGGCCACTTCGATCATATCGTTGAAGGTAGTCTGTCTTTCATCTGCAGAAGTTTCTTCACCTGTGATGATGTGATCGCTCACCGTCAGGACGCTCAGTGCATTCCGGCCGTATTTGGCAGCCAATGTGTAAAGGGCGCTTGTCTCCATTTCAATGGCAAGGATTCCGTACTGTGCCCACTTCTCATGTTCTGCATTGTCGTTATAGAACATGTCAGCCGTGAAGACATTTCCCACCTTCAGGCTCAACCCTTTTTCCAGCCCACTGTCGTAAGCACGTTTGAGAAGGTCGAAGTTTGCCGTCGGGGCATAGTCGATGCCATTGAAGGTCAGACGGTTCATTTGGGAATCGGTAGAAGATGTCATGGCGAGGATCACATCCCTGACTTTCACATCTTTTTGGATTGCGCCGCATGTCCCGACCCGGATCAGGTTCTGCACATTGTAGCTCTGCATCAATTCATTGATATAGATCGAGATCGACGGGACACCCATACCTGTTCCCTGGACCGAAATCCGTTGTCCTTTGTATGTTCCCGTATATCCAAACATATTGCGGACTTCATTGTAGCAGACAGGATTGTCCAGAAACGTCTCAGCTATATATTTTGCCCGTAGGGGATCTCCCGGTAAAAGGACCGTTTCTGCAATTTCGTTTTCTTTCGCACCAATATGTACACTCACCATTCATTCCTCCTGATTGTAGGTCTATGAACCTCCATTGTAATCCTTTTCAACGGTCGTGACAATGGGGGAGGAGAAAATGGTGAATGGGATATTACTGAAGGATGACCCTGTTCACCTGGGCCCAGCCATCGGATTGAAGACGATAATAGAAATGCCCCTTCCTTCCCTCATCGATGAAGACGATGTCTCTCGAGGTCAGGTATCGGCCCTTGAAATCCTTCGGCATCAGGTCGGACACATTGAACATGCGGAATGTTCGATAAAGGGCATCTGCATGGTCATCTGCTTCAATGGATACTCGATACACATTTCGATAACCTTTATCTTCCCCGTAGGATGGCGTTTGGAAGATGGTCATATCATAGGTCGTACGGGATCGCTTCGGGCGCATCATTCTATCAAGAGTCAGCATGGTCATCCCTCCAAAAGATCTTTTCAGATGTATTAGACAAACGAGCTGTCGAATCCTTCATCGACTGGTGGGAACCTTTGTCGAAACGTTATGAGCAGACGCGGTCGATAGCCTTCTGGATGATCCGTTTAAGGTCAGGTGCATCTGAGGCATTCACGTGAAGTGTGACGATCGTTTCGTCCATATCAAGTGCTTCCGCCAAGAAGCCCCCGAGTCCCCTTGCCCTGCGATCCACTTCAAGGAGAATTTCCACCCTGTCCCTGGACTGCTCGTTGAACATGACTTCCAATTCGTCCAGCTTGCCCGCATAAGGTCCGTTCATGGGGACGAACTCAAACTCCTGGATGAAGGGATACTGTCTCCGAAGACGTTTCGGTGCTTGTTCACACTCCACTTTCCGCGTTCTGAAACCGAGCTCCTGAATTGCGGAGAGAACTGATTCCTTCAGAGGGTGAGGGGCGATCTCGATATAATCCTTATCTTTAGGATCAATGGAATTTTTAATATCCATACCCGTTGATACCCAGACTTTCGTATTGCCGTAGGTGACGGGTGTTTCATAAGACAAATCAAAGGCGAAAGGGATCTCTTTCCTCTCATTCCCGTTGATGATGAACGGTTCCGCGACCTTAATTTTCTGGATGATCGCATGATCCGTGAACTTTTTATCATCAGATTCACGGATGTACGTGGTATGCAGGGTGAGATAGATGGCATCCACCTCCTGCTGCGTGCTTCCTCCCTTGATCTCGATCATGCCTTGTATCCTTTCACCGGCCACATAGTGTGACTTCTCCAGCACTGTGTCCACCGTTGCAGCCCCGATACCGATTGTAGCGAGGACTTTATTAAAAAACGACATGTTGGTTCCCCCTCCGGAAATAGTTACAGACTTCCTTTAAGATGTTTCTCCCCTCTCGTCCCATAATCCTTCTTTTTATCGTGCAGATGGATCAGTATTGCCAAGTCCGGGGTATAATGCCTCGATGAATAAAATAGCTTAAGAGTACATGATTCAAGAAAGGAGCGGGAGTCATGTCACGAAAAATGCGCGGTACTGTCATCAACGGGACCATTCCCCTGCTGCCTGTCCAGGAAGTTGAAGTCATCCTTCAGCCTTGGCAAGAGGATCAACCCATCCTATTCTTTCCCGATGACAGGAAGAGGCTTCATCACATGGAAGGGCAGACAACCCTCGGGAACAGGGATAATTTGACCCGCACGGCGAGATATTTGAGCTTCTACCGGAAACACCCGGAGATCCATTGGGTATTCCTTGCCCATATGGTATCACGGAACGCCGGCTATTATATGACCGATCTCCGGGGGAGCCTTCTATCGGGTGTCATGCCAAGAAGGATCCAGAGAGAATTCTTTTCGTTCCTTGAAACATGCAATGCGGCGATCTTTGAGGATGCCTATCCCCAGCTGATGCTTTATGAAGAATGGAAGGAGAGGGGGTCATGCAACTGGTCCCTCCTGTCAAAATTCCAGGTATCGTCCTTCATGAAGCCTTTTTGGCAGGCATTTTTCAAATCGGGTGATAGCAGCCTTCTCACAACTGCACTGATCATCAATGAACAGATGCTCATCGAAAATCGGATCGTTTCACAGTGGATGGACCAGAAAGATCTGACCAGGTGGTTATTCACCCTTCAGGATTCACTCGGTCTCACATCGATTCTTTTCCCATACGGAGAAGGTCCTTCCCATTCCCTGGCCGGCCAAATAATCTATGGATTTGACGATGTCCACGCGCGGATCGAGGCAGGTAAGAAGCTTTACAGGATCTTATTCCACCCTCACATCCATCAGTCTTCCCTTCGATACGCCCTTTTGCGGCGCCATACCGCTTCCCGGCAGGATTACTGGCCCAGGGTGTATTCGAACACCCCCTCAAACATCCGTACATTATACAGCCCCCGCCTGGTGGACGCATGGCCGGATGCAATCCGCCTGCCCTATCCATCTCGCGATTGGTACAAAGGTGACCCGTCGGAGATCAAGCGGCATCTTATGGCCATCCCCCCTCCAGGCACTTTCACGCTGACGAAACGTTGGAGGAAGGCTGTATCGGGTATGCTGAAATCATCCTCAAAGGACTATTGACCGGTGGTCCCACCCAAAGACACAGCAAAAAGAGGGTCCCATCCAAGGGCTCCCTCTCCTAATTCCGGCCACTATTCTACTTCTTCTTCCCATTCCTCATCGATGATGGACTTGGCAATCAAATACTCGAAAGTGATATCAGCTAGTTCTTCGATTTCGGCTTCCGAAGGGACAAAGCCTCTTTCGACCAACTCTTTCATAAAGAAATCCGCAATTTCCTCCGTATCGATAAAGACTTCGATTTCTCGCATAAGATCGCCCCCTTTGATTCTCAATTTATGAGCCGTCCTCCCAGGTTATGACTATAAAAAAGTTTTCATAACATGGGAGGGACGGGCATACACTCTACTATTCAATCACGAACCGGACTGGTTCATAGAGGAGTGGAGTCAATTGTTGAATAAAGCGCTAAAGGTAATGGAAAAAAATGAAGATGAAGTGGAAACGACGATCCTGAAGGGAATGCAGTGGATCCTCCGCTTCATCTTGATCTCATTCATGATCCTCAGTATTCCCTTGTTCCTCTATCTCATGTGGATGATTCCTTCTTTATGATTCGTGGCTTGAGTGGGACTTGAGCTGTTCCAGGACATGATCCATCTTGCTCTTATAAACAGGGTCATTGAATAATTCATAGAGAAGCTTGTAGTCATTATAGTGATCCAATAGTTGATCGATCCAGTTCGGCTTCTGACCCGTCGGGGAAGGGAGCTTTTTCGTTTTCATCCCCTTCTTCGCCGGAAAGACAAACCCATATTTCTTGATGAATGCCTCGGCCTGACCTTCATCGGCCACGAGGGTGATTTCGTTTTCATCCGCTTCCAGCCATTCTCCGTCTGTGACCCTCATCAGCTCATAGATGACGTCTTCCCATGCATCATCTTTATAGCGCCAGATTTCAGTGCGAAAGCCCACAATTTTGAACAGGTCTTCGTCATATCCCTTCACGACCACCAGATCGCCGAATAGGAATTTGTATTCGATATCGATCTGTTCCTGTTCGAATATATATCCATCATACGATTCAAGGAGTTCGAGTGCGGATTCCTTGAACAGTCCTTCACTCTCATTTACTTCGTAGAGGAATTCCCCGTCGATTTTCTTAATATCGGTTATCTTTCCGACTGTCCCATATATGGTCACGACCACCGTTTCACCAACCCTGAACCTGGGATCTTTTCGCTTTTTCATTCTCCCCTCACCCTAATCGACTTTTTTATATGATATGCAGGGACCCTTGTATCGGTAAACAAGATTTACGTTTCAACAACAGATCGCAGAGTTGAAGAAAGGCCGGGAAATGACAGCAGTCCCCGGCCTTTTGGTTATTTACAGCGCGTTTACGCTTATGAAAATGTGCGGATGCCTGCCCTCAGGCTTTTTCATCCTGCAGATACATCTCCCACGCACGGTCGAAGATGACCATGCTGTCGAGATAATGGCCGTTGAATTCCAGGTAGGAACTGATTTCATCGTATTCCCCGGAGTGTTTCGGAAACGCATGATCATCGTAGGCAGCATTGGCAAATGCTGTGAGATCATCCTTTGCAGAGGGTTGCCTATGCTTCATCAGGTAGTGGTAAAATGATTTTCTCACTGGCCTTCACCTATCCTTCAATTCGTTTCCTAAAAGGATAGCCGATGATATTCCGTTCGTAAAGGGAAAGGTTTCGGACCCGGTGCTAAAACCGGAAGTAATTCTTTTTTAAGAATCTGGGCATCTGCAGCAATTCATCAAAACGTACAGCTTTTGGAATCGTCTTGGTGTCCATGAGCATGAGCTGATCTTCGATGTCCATGATGACCTCTTCCTCCTGATATTCCATGCCGCACGACCGGCAAAGGATACCAGGGACCTCATGGATTTCAATCGATCTTGTACCGTCGGGAAGTTCCCAATAGACGGTCGTCACGGAATCTGTCACATTGCCGGCGCACCATTCACACGTCTTTCCATCTTCGGTCATTTTTCATTCCCCTCCTTAGGGGGAGACTGGTTTTCCATTTTGGATAGCATCGCCTGGTGCTTCTTCTCCTTCAGTTGATCCCGCTTGTCTCTGAAATTCTTCAGGGAATGATGATCAGGGTTCTCTTCATATGCCTTTCTGCGTTCAAGGCGTTTCAGACCTGATGGCGTAAGGGATGCGTGGGTATCGTGCATGAGCCCTGCAATGCCGATGGTAGGCTCCTTCAGTTCCTCATCATGATAGATTCCCTTAAAGTACTCGTCTGCCCTCCCAGCTACATAGCCTTCCGGTTCAGGATAGGTGGAAATGACACCCTCGAAGTTCCTCACCACTACTTTCGATGCACTCTGGGAAATCAGATAGTTCGGTTGAAGGGAGATCTTCCCTCCTCCTCCCGGTGCATCGAGGACGAAGGTCGGCACCGCGTATCCCGACGTATGCCCCCTTAGCCCCTCGATGATCTCCAGCCCTTTGGAAACAGGGGCACGGAAATGCCCGATTCCCTCGGAAAGGTCACACTGATAGATATAGTATGGGCGCACCCTGATCTTCACCAGGTCATGCATGAGCTTCTTCATGATCGGAACGCTGTCATTGATGCCGGCCAGGATGACTGCCTGATTACCGACCGGTACCCCTGCATCTGCAAGCATCTCGCACGCCTTCTTCGATTCCTCAGTGATTTCAATCGACGTATTGAAGTGGGTATTCAGCCACACCGGATGATACTTCTTCAGGATGGAACATAGATTCTCAGTGATCCGCTGCGGGAATACCACGGGCGCACGCGTTCCGATCCGGATGATCTCGACATGGGGGATCTCCCTCAGGTTCTTCAGGATGTATTCAAGGATCTGGTCATTGATGAGAAGCCCATCCCCGCCGGATAGCAAAACATCCCGTACGGCAGGGGTATTCCTGATATAGTCGATCGCTGCATCGAGCTGCTTTTTGGGCACACCCATTCCGATCTGTCCGGAAAACCTCCTTCTCGTGCAGTAGCGGCAATACATGGAACATTGATTGGTCACGAGGAATAGAACACGATCCGGATAGCGGTGGGTGAGTCCCGGCACAGGAGAATCTTCATCTTCATGAAGAGGGTCCTCCAGGTCATATCTCGTTTTGTTGATTTCCTGTCCGATCGGCACCGATTGCATGCGGATTGGACAGCGCGGATCATCCTCATTCATGAGCCAGGCGTAGTAAGGGGTGATATTCAGCGGGATCGTCTTAGTCGAAATCTTGACTCCCTCTTCTTCTTCAGGAGTCAGATTGACCACCTTTTTCAAATCATCAAGGGTCCTGATCGTATTGGTAAGCTGCCAAAGCCAATTCGACCATTGGTCCTCCGTGACATCTTTCCATAAATCGATTTCCTTCCAATGCCTCTTAGGGGAATACAGATTCATTTTCAAATAAAACACCCGCTTTGCTCAAAATTAAACCTGAACGCCATCAACGGCTCAGGTCTTTTTCCCAAATATTCATGTCTTCCATTTTGTCGAAGATGATGCAATTATTCGCCAATCGCCCCGTATACCTATAGCCGAGCTGCCAAAACGCCGCATTCATACCGGGTGAAAGGGATCTGGCGATCGTATAGGAACAGAAAATCTTTCTCTCCACGAGCTCACGTTCAAGGCGGAGCAGCAGATGCTTCATGTGTCCGCCCTTTCTGTGCGAGGGACTCGTTGCGCAGTCGGTCAGCTCTGCATTGCCGAACGTAAGGTTTACTTCTGCCGACGCTGCACTGATGATGGCCCCGTTTTCTTCGATGCATACAAAGATTGTCCCATTTTCCATCGAGTGTCGGATATAGCTGGGATCATGGAGAGGAACCGGATACACCTCAAATACAGCACGGTATAGGTCAGCAAGCTGATCAGCGTGGCTCTCCCCACAAACCTTGATCTCCGGTTCCGGTGAAACCGCCCCCCCTTTCTTTTTCATGATCGCCTGGAGAATGTCATCCTCCTTTTTCCAGTAAGAACTGTTACGCCGTTCGTCCGTCAGGAACTTGCTCATCCAGATCGCTTCGCTTCCGTTGAAATAAGCAGATAATCTTCCTTCTATCACGTATCCCTCTTCCGTCAGGCAACCACACTGACTCTTCTTCGCTTTGACAATGATTTTTTCATACGCCCCCGATCGGCACTCTTCCTCCACATATCGGATGAGCTGGTCGACACTGCCGTTGATTTCATCGATCCGCATCCGGCGATTCGGGAGATCTTTATAGATGGATGCCTTTCCGTGTGTCAGGGTGATGGTTTCATATGTTTGCATAGCAGCCTCCCCTTTTTACCAACATATGAATGGTCCCGGAGGGTTATGAAGTCTTCTTACAAGACCTTTACCCATAAATAGACAGGTCATGATGAATTTTACTTTTTATTTTGAATTTTTTGTTTTTTTATTTTGACAGATAGCGACAACCGCTTATATTACCTTCCGTCATACGGGCTGATTGCACCATTCAACGATGAATCCAGCCAGGATCTCTGCCGACTTGAATACACTCTCAAGCTCAATGGATTCATCTGCGTCATGGGCAAGTTCCGTCGTCCCGGGTCCAAACACAGCCACCGGTATCCCGGCCCCTTTGGATAGGATCCCCCCGTCGGTTCCCCAAGGGGAAGCTTCGATGACCGGCCGGACCGAGCACACCTTCTGGAACTCTTCCGAAAGCGTTTGAATCAATGAATGGCCGGGCTCAAGACTTCCAGGCTGCCATCTGCCACCGAACCACTCGATCTCCACAGGGTGATGATCGAACCACTCATCGATCTTCTTCAGATCTCCAAGCGCATCGATCAATTCGTCCTCTACCGATTCCATATCCTCCCATGGTCCGACGCCGATCCTTCCTTCAATGATGGCCACATCCGGGACACTTGATGGCCATTCACCGCTGGAAATCTTCCCGATATTAATGGGCAGGGGAATCGGAATCTTATCATACAGCGGGTCATCCACACGATCGTTTCGATCCCTTTCCAGTTCATGGAGCCTCTGGATGACGGTGACCGCATTGTCGATCGCACTCACCCCTTCATACCTTGTGCCGCCATGGGCCGACTTCCCCTTCACCTTCAACCTGAACCACATGGAGCCCTGCTGCTTCGGAAAGATCTTCATATTCGTGGGTTCCGGGATGATGGCGCCATCAGCTACATACCCCCTCTGAAGGGCCGCAAGTGTCCCTGCGCCCCGCTCTCTTCTTCGATGACGCTCTGAAAGATCACCGACCCCTTCAATGGAATCGCGAGGCTTTGGACCGCTTCGATGGCCAGAAGAAGGGACGCTGTGCCTCCTTTCATATCGGTGGAGCCGCGTCCATATAAGCGCCCGTTCTCCACCTTTCCACTATAGGGATCATCACTCCAGTCCTTTTTGTCCCCCGCAGGCACAACATCGATATGGCCGTTTAAGATCAGGCTTTTCCCTCCCCCGTCCCCTTCAGGACTCCCACGACATTGGGGTTGCCTGTAAAGTGTTCACGGTCGCATCGATAAAAGGGATGGCACTCCACTTCCGTTCGATCAATCTCCCATATATCCAGGTCCATTCCGAGCTTCCGGCATTTCTCAATGATCACTGCCTGTGCTCCCGCTTCATTTCCCCTGATGCTGTCCTCCTGAACCAGACGTTGAAGAAACGCAATGGTTTCTTTCCTTCGTTCCGCTATGGCCTGTGCAATATGATGTCGCTGCACGGTCATCCCCTCCTTATCCTTCCAAGAACAACACATTCGGATCTACGGAAAAGTCTGCTTCTGTCGATGAGCGGATGTCTTCGATGGAAAAAGGCTTGAAGATCTCCTTCAGTACCATCTCTCCGTTCTCAAATCGGAATACCGCCTGATCCGTGATGATCATGGAGACGCACTCCTTCGCTGTTAATGGGAGTGTACATTCCCGCAGGATCTTGGGCCCACCGAATTTATCCGTGTGGGTCATGACGACGATGACCCTGCGGGCGCACGCTGCGAGCTCCGTCGCTCCTCCCATCCCAGGGACCTTCTTCCCAGGGATGATCCAATTCGCCAAATCGCCCTTCCCGCTCACCTGCAGGGAGCCGAGTATCGTCAAATCGATGAGTCCCCTCCGGATCATGGCAAACGCCACCGCGCTGTCTGTGAATGCCCCTCCCTTCACCAGGGTGACGGGGTACCCCCCTGCATTACAGAGGGTTGGATCCTCACGACCTTTTTCAGGTGCTTCCCCGATCCCTATGATCCCGTTTTCCGATTGAAAGAGGACCGGAAATCCTCCTGGAAGAAAATCTGGTACCAGACTCGGGATCCCGATTCCGAGATTGACGACCGTATTTTCTTCTACTTCCTGAGCTGCCCTCCTTGCCAGGCGCTCTTTCAAACCGTTTCCCACACCCATCTCCAATCGACTCCTTCCGACGGTACAATGTAGTCGACAAATACACCTGATGTCACGACTTCTTCAGGATCCAATTCACCGAAGGGAACAATCTGCTCCGCTTCAACGATGGTGATATCAGAAGCCATGGCAACGACGGGGTTCGTGTTCCTCGCACTCTTATCAAAGATGAGATTACCGAATGTGTCTGCCGCTTTTGCCATGACGATCCCCACTTCCGCCGTCAGGGCCGTTTCAATCAGACATTTCTCCCCATTCAGCAGAACGGTCTGCTTCCCCTGATGCAGGTAGGGGTCGTCATAACCGATCCTGGTGACAATCGCCTGAATCCCGACTCCGCCTGCCCGGATGCGCTCGGCAAGGATCCCCTGGGGCGAAAACTCTACTTCGAGCTCGCCATCCCCCATCATCTTTCCTGCAATCGGATTCGATCCGATATGGGAGGCAATCACCTTCTTCACCCGCTTTGCCGCCACCAGCTGTCCGATGCCGATATGTGGGAACCCTGTATCATTCCCGATGATGGTGAGATCCTTCACTCCCCATGTCAGCACATGCTTGACGATGGTCGGTGGTGTCCCGATTCCGCCGAATCCACCAAACATCAGGTGCATTCCGTCCCTGAAGAGCGGCTTTATCTCTTCAAAACCCGATAGCTTGCTTTTAAGAACGCCCATCCTTCCTACTCCTTCCATTCTGCCGCAGACTCCCTCAACGCCGCTTTCAACCGCAGGCAGATTTCCTCCAGGTCCCCCTTTGAGCTGTTAAGGGGGGGAGCGATCATGATGGCGGACCCACTCCTTCCGTCGACGCCTGCTGCGGCAGGATATAGAAGGATCCCATTTTGGATCCCCTTCTTGACAATCAGGGATGTGAATGAACTCCCAGCCCCCTCCACCATTTCTAGTCCGATGAGGAGGCCCTTCCCACGGACCTCCTCGATAAACGGGAATTCGCCTTTGAGCTTTTCAAGGAGATTGCGCATATACGTTCCTTTTGATTGGACTTGTGAAATGATGTCCTCTTTATCAATCAATTTCAGTACTGCAAGGGCTGCTGCTGCGGATAGAGGATTGCCGCTGAATGTGTGACCGCTCATGACGACCTTCGACCCGCTGAGAACGGGATTCATTACCCGGTCAGAGACGAGTGTGGCCGCAATGGGAGCATACCCGGCACTCAACCCCTTCCCGATTGTGACGATATCTGCTTCCACCCCGGATTGCTCAAGCGTCAGAAACGTACCCGTCCGTCCACATCCGGTCATGACTTCATCGGAAATGTAGAGGATATCGTGGTGATCACAGATTTCCCGGATCCTCTTCTCATATCCCTTCGGAGGAACAATCGCGCCCCCTGCAGCACCGATGACGGGCTCAGCAACAAAGGCGGCGATTTGATCACTTCCGATACGGCGGATCATGGTATCGAGTTGGTCTGCACAGAATAATCCGCAAGAGGGATATTCTTTACCGAAAGGACAGCGAAGGCAATACGGGGGCTCCACCGTCGGCCAGTCCCCTAGATGACTGTCGAAACGTTCCCGCCTGACAGGATGACCGGACGCAGACAGCGCACCCATCGTGATGCCATGGTAGCTCAACCATCGTGATAGAATACGAGTCTTCGAGGATCTACCCTGCTCCTGCCAATGCTGAATCGCAATCTTGATCGCCGTCTCTACTGCTTCCGATCCACTGTTGACAAAGAAACTCCAGGCATACCCCGTCTTTTCATATAAGAATGCCGCCAGCTCCTCGGCAGGCTGATTGCTGAACTGCGAGCGATAGACGAACGCTACCTTATTTCCCTGCTGGACGATCGACTGCAGGATATCTTCCATCCCGTGACCCAGATTCGCGGTAACGGCCCCTGAACACGCATCAATATATTCTTGTCCACTATCATCATACAAATAGATCCCTTTCCCATAATCGATCGTCGGATAATATTCACCGATAAGCGGCTTGATCAAATGTGAACGAAGCATAGCGTCCCTCCTGAACGGATAATAATCTCTCTTTGTTCGATCTGGTTGGAGGCGATACATCAACCATCGATCCGGTAAATCCACGATTATTCAGCAGGATTTCAGCGGACACCATGTGTTGATAAGTGAAGTCCTTCTCCACTATATTTATGTTGAGATCTTGGAATCTTTCGTCTTCCTTAAAAAAACTTTGATTTCGTCCGAATCCCCCGCGCAGGATAATAGTCCCGAAAAATTCTCCCTTTTTCGACAATTTGATGGATTGACCACTAGATTAATCCTATGTATACAGTTAAAATAATGGTAAGTTCAACCTGTCATACTACTTTTTTCTTATATAAGGAGGGGGAAACGGTGAAGAAAAAAATAAAACACCGAGATAAAAAGAAAGAAAAAGAGAAAAAGGGAAAGAAAAGCCCTTACTTTCGATCCATTCGCGGAAAAGTCGTCTTATCATTCAGCGTTCTTGCTGTCATCATATGGGTCCTAGCCTATACTTCCTATCTGAACACAACCAAGCTTGAAGCCGAAATGGACAAACTGATTGAATCGGACATGGCCATAGATGCCAAATCAAAGGATCTGTCCCGGCTGCTCAATGAAATCGAGATCGGTGAACAAGGTTATGTGATTACGGGTGCGAGCGGGTTCCTTGCTCCGTATGATAATGGAAAAAAACAAGTGAATGAGAATTTGGCAGAGTTAAAGAAGCTACTGAAAGACAACCCTGATCAAATGAGCAAGCTCGATAAAATCGACAAGCAGTACTCTTTCTGGATCCAATTCGTCGACCGGGTGATTGATAAAAGGGAAACAGCTGGCTTTAAAGAAGCCGCAGCCCTCGTGGAAACCGGAACCGGTAAGAAGTACATAGACGGGATCCGCTCCTATGTGGATATGATCACGGAGACCCAGGAGAAAGATCTTGGAAAACGGATGGATTCCCTCAACACGCTGGTGATGAATTCCAAGATCATCACGGGGAGCCTGTCCTTGTTGGCCATCATCCTCATCGTCATCTTCAGCCTATGGTTGTCGAGGACGATCCTGAAGAATACACGTAAAATCAGTGAATCCATCCTTGAAATCGCCGATGCCGGTGGAGACTTGACGAAGCGCATCCACGTCAAGAGCCGCGATGAGCTTGGCGGCCTCGCAGAGGATACGAATAAGCTGATTGCAGGCATTTCCGTCCTCGTCCGCCAGGTGACTGAAATGGCTGAAAACGTGTCGGCAAGCTCCCAGGAACTGCTTGCTTCTGCAGAGGAAACTTCTCACACGATCTCATCCATTGCTGAAACGTCAAGTGAAATTGCGGCAGGCAGTGAAGACACCACCTCCCGTATGTCTGCTTCACTGCAAAAGATGAATAGCCTTGAAGAAGCTTCCCGCTTCCTGTTCCAGCAGGCGGAGCAAGTGAAGTCCACTGCGATCGGGATGAAGAATGCAGCCGAAAAAGGCGGGGAATCCGTCCGTGAATCCTCTGAGAAGATGCAGGGAATCGAAGAAACAATGGCGCACACAACCCGGACCGTCGAGGCCCTCGGAAAACGTTCATCTGAAATATCCGCCATCATTGCAACCATCACGGATATTTCAGAACAAACCAATCTCCTTGCACTGAATGCCGCCATTGAAGCCGCTCGTGCAGGAGAGCACGGACGCGGATTCGCCGTGGTGGCCGATGAAGTACGAAAGCTTGCTGAACAATCAAGGGATGCAGCAAAAGGTGTGACGGGAATCGTCCACAGCATCCAAGAGGAAGTTGATCTCATCATTGACCAGAATGCCGAAGGGGTGAAAGAAGTCATCGCTGGAGTGGAAACAACCAATTTGACCAACTCTGCTCTCAAGGATATCCTCAAGCACACTGAGAGAACTTCTGCCGTGGTAGAAGAAATGGTAGGACATATCCATGAAACGCTGAACCTTTCTCAGGAAGTGGCTTCATCCTTTGCCGCCGTAAACGAAATCAGTGAGTCCACGGCCGCCAATACCGAAACAACAGCGGCCGCGGCCGAAGAAGGTTCCGCTGCTATGGAACAAGTGACGGCAAGTGCCTCAGAGCTCTCAAAGCAAGCGGAGGCACTAAAAGGGATCATCTCGAACTTCAAGATTTGAGAAGCCACCACCGACCGGGTAGACCAGAGAAAAGATCAACACAACACAAAAACCACGCCTGGAGTTCCAAGCGTGGTTTTTGTATGTGCAAAGGTGTATTCATGCCTCCCATCCATAGGACGGTAAATTTCTTCCCCTGGATCCAGCGGGAGCTTCTGTTTGTTTTATCAATCCCCGCAGTAGCAAACGGCTCCAATAATGATCAATAAAATGAAAAGGACGACAATCAGGGCAAATCCGCCTGAATAGCCACCTGTCGGATAGCCATAGCCATACCCGCCCTGGTAACATGGGTCACAACCGTATCCATAATTCACGTAAACCACTCCTTAAGGTTAAGTGATTGAATCATATTTCTATACACTGTATGTCAATCACCCACAAAAGGTTTGTGTTTTTCCCCAAAAGAAAAGAGGACCGGCTACGGTAGCCCGGTCCCCTCACATCATTTTGCAGAAATCTCCAGGATTTCTCCGCTTCCTGCCTCTACCTTGGCTCCGTCCTTTTTCACAAGCTCGCCCATATCGTCCCCATTAGTCAAAATGACCGGAGTGATGGTGCTCTTGGCCTTTTCTTCCACCAGGCCGACGTCAAACGTAATTAGAGGGTCGCCCGCTTTCACCTTGGCACCTTCAGACACATGGGCCTCGAACCCCTCTCCTTTCATGGAGACAGTTTCAAGACCGATATGGATGAGCAGTTCCGCTCCGTTTGCTGCTTTGATCCCGACTGCGTGCTTGGTTGGGAAAAGCTGCATGATTTCTCCGTCTACCGGGGAAACCACTTTTCCATTATCGGGTACGATTGCGATCCCGTCCCCCATCATTTTCTGAGAGAACACTGGATCCGGTACTTCTTCCAGTGATTTGATTGTCCCCGACAAAGGAGCAACGACCGAGATTGTTTTAGGGCTTTCTTCTTTTTTACCGAATAATTTTTTAAACATATCATTCACCATCCTACTGTATATTTACACCTATGTACTCCGCCATAAACCTGGCGGATTGCTCTTCGATTCAATCAAAGAGCTTTTTAAATTCCCCGTAGCCTTCTTCTTCAAGTTTCTCCAGCGGGATGAACCTGAGAGCGGCCGAATTGATGCAGTAACGGAGACCGGCCGGACCAGGACCGTCATCAAAGACATGCCCGAGATGGGAATCGGCTTCTTTGGACCGGACCTCTGTCCGTACCATAAAATGACTCCTGTCTTGTTTTTCGACGATGTCTTCCTTTTGGATCGGTTTTGTGAAGCTGGGCCATCCGCAGCCAGCGTCGTATTTATCCCGTGAGCTGAAAAGGGCTTCACCGGACACGACATCCACATAGATACCATCAGAGAAGTGGTCCCAATACTCATTCCTGAATGGAGGCTCGGTTCCATTGTTTTGTGTCACTTCATACTGTTCTGCTGTGAGTTTATTTTTTAGCTCTTCTTTACTCATCCTTCATCCCTCCAATGATGCTGAATGAATCCGGCGCGGCCGGATCCTATGCTGTATTGACGATAGTGTGTGGGATTCTTTTTATAGTAATCCTGGTGATATTCCTCTGCTGGGTAGAACTCGGATGCAGGGAGGATCTTGGTTGCGATCGGCTGACTGAATCGCCCCGAAGCAGCGAGTGCCTGCTTTGAAGCCTCCGCAGCCTCCTTCTGGCTGTCATCATGATAAAAGATGACGGTCTGATACGATTGCCCCCGATCATGGAACTGCCCTCCGGGATCAGTCGGATCGATCTGCTGCCAGTAGAGCTCCAGCAACTTTTCATATGGGAATACATCGGGATCATATTCGATCTGCACTGCTTCATAATGTCCGGTTGTCTCAGAGCATACCTGACGGTAAGTCGGATTCTTGACATGCCCTCCCGTATAACCGGATGTGATGCCGTAAATACCAGGCTGTTCATCGAATGGTTTGACCATGCACCAGAAACATCCCCCGGCGAAGGTCGCCCATTTTTTCTTCTTATCACCCGTCATGATCAACACCCTTTTCTTTTCGTGATTTCATACTGTAAGTGTACCCCAAATGCATTGAAAAGTTAAACAATCCGCCTTCCGGGACTTCGTACCGAGGTAATGTCCGGAAGATTCGATGAACCCGGCCTGTAAAGTAAAAAGTCCCTTTAAAGAGGGTGTTCGCACACCTCGTATTTAAAAGGGACCAGACCGTTATCATGAGTAAACCCTGTACCGGCTCTTCTCTTTCCCGATCATTGGTATTTCATCATCCGGTCAATGAGGAAGGTGGCGCTGCTTCAGTTTTTCCGCTTCTTGCTCATGCTCTTCCATTTTTTCCTCTCGAGGGACTCGAGGCGCTTATTCCCCCGCCTTTCCATGTAGGCGATTTCCCGCTGCAGCTTTTCATAGTGAAGATATCGATCCTCACTCAACACCCCTTCCTCGATGGCGAGTCTGATGGCACAGCCTGGTTCACCACCGTGTGAGCAGTCATTGAAACGGCAGGAGCGTGCGAGCTCCTCCACGTCGTTGAACTGGGTGGACAGACCTTCGCTTCCGTGGAGGATCTGTATCTCCCTCATGCCTGGCGTATCGATAAGCGCCGCTCCCGAATCGAGGAGGAAGAGCTCCCGATGGGTCGTGGTATGCCTTCCTTTATCATCCGAATGCCTGACTTCCTTCGTTTTCTGCAGGCTTTCTTGAAGGAGTTCATTTGTCAGGGTGGATTTTCCCACTCCGGAAGAGCCCGTCAAGGCTACGGTCTTACCAGGGGTAAGATACGGATACAGCGCCTCCAACCCTGTCCGGTCCAGAGAACTGATGGCCATGACGGGCACCCCAAGAAGCGCAGCCTCCACTTCAGAAACCCGTTCAACCGCATCGGGGCAGACGTCGGCCTTCGTCAGGATCACAACGGGGGTTGCACCGCTCTCCCAGCACAGGATGACGTATCGCTCGATGCGATGAAGATTAAGATCGTCATTCAATGAGCTCAGAATGAAGACCGTGTCAATATTCGCAGCAATGATTTGCTCCTCTGCCTCATTCCCCGCCATTTTCCGTGAGAACTTGCTCTTCCTGGGAAGGACACGCTCGATGATTGCCTCATCCTTCCTGATTGCCACCCAGTCACCGACTGCTGGAAGATCTTCGCGGGAGTCTGATTGGAACCTCATCTTTCCTGTGACCTGACACAGTAATCCTTCTTCCACGTCAGTCATCACTTTATAGAATCCTTTTTGTTCCGTGACCACCCGTGCCACTTCCATATGTTCTTCAAGATAGGGGGCATATTCCTCCCTGGCACTGCTGAAAATGATTGATTTATATTGATTCAATGGTATTTCCTCCCTAAAATAAAAAATCCATCCGCGTTCATCACGCAGACGGATTCTCCTTCAGGCAGAATGATCCCTGTTAATCCCGTTAGAGCACGGAAGCGTGATGAATGTGGTGTTTGTATCGGTATGTGTGGTTGAATGCTTCAGTCGTGAATCCCATATTCATCACCTGCTCTCTTTTGTCGTTATTCAAATTATATCATCATTATTCCGAAGTGCAAGAATATTTTCACCGTTTGGGCGATTGTGCATATTCTATCCTGTCAAGTCTGTACGAAGGAGAGATGTCTTCATGAGCCAAGAACAATATTTGAATAAAGCCGCGATGTATGATCTTTTGTCCTGCTACTACAAATATTCCAATCCGAATATGCACCATCATTATTATCTGAAACACCTTAAATATATGAGGCTTGCCCTGGAAGCCCAGAGAGCCGATCTGACGACGGCTGCCCAACCGAGCTATGTCCGGGTATTCCACGGAGTACCGGATGCCGGTGAGGTCGATGTTTATGTCAATGGTCACCGCGTCCTGCGGAAACTCGCATTCAAGGATGTCAGCGACTACCTCACCCTGCCGGGGGGCAAATACCATATTGATGTGTATCCGACAGGAACCAGTACAGAAACGATCATCAGCAAAAAGGTAAAAGTCGATCCGGGTAAGGCATACACGTTGGCAGCAGCAGGAACCACGAAAAAGCTGCAGCTCCTTCCGTATGTGGATGAACCTGGTGTCCCTGCCGGTGAAACGAAAGTGAAATTCATCCACCTTTCACCGGATGCCCCTGCCGTTGACATCGCGGTCAAAGGAAGAGATGTCATCTTCCCGAATGTCTCCTTTAAGCAGGCAACGGAATACCTGGGATTGACTCCGATGACCGTCGACCTCGAAGTCAGGCCGGCAGGATCAAAGGACGTTGTCCTGTCCATCCCTGATGTCAAATTCGAGGCGAATCAGGCCTATACGATCATTGCAGCGGGCTTCGCAGGCGGCGAGCCTGCCCTGGAAGCTGTGCTCATCAACGGATAAATAAGAAAGAAGGCAGCCGGAAGGCTGCCTTCTTTTAGTTTTGCAGGGCGCGATCAACGGGAACGAGCAATCGGAAGGAGATACGGTCATCCTTCAAATTGAACTCATTGGCGCGCACCTTGATGTCGCTCTTCAGCTCCATATCCTGAAGGGCCACGTAGATTTCTTCATCATTTGGTCGAATCTTCACCCACTCGGGGAAATTATAGGAGTCCCTTACGATTTTAAGCACGTAGGAGACCGGTAATTTGAGTTTACCCAGTGAGATGGATTTCTGCTTCAGCAGGATATCCCCATTCTCTAGGGCTTCCGGTTCGAATGTCAATTTAAAATCCAGATTCGAGGTGAACACCGGTACGGAACCGATGAGTTCGACATCATCTTTCAGCTGTACCCCGTAATCAACCGGGCCATCCATGCCCTCTTCTTCAATATAATGCTCGATGATCAGGTTCAGATCCTCTTTGTCTGTCTGGATATTGAATCCGACATCATTGTTCTCATCAGGATTCCCTTTAGGGACCGGGTCGTCCTTGATCGGTGCAGACACCATGATCAGGAGGACGATGATCACTGCCAACATCAGCCCGGCTAAAGCAAAGAACCCCACTTTCCATTTGCTCTTCATGGCGACTCCTCTTCCTATTGATTTTTCTCTTTACGCGTCAACGAAGCTAATGTTTCCCCCTTCGTCATCCTTTTAAACATGCGCTCTGCAATGAGCTCATACCCATCGTCATTCGGATGGAAATAATCCTCGAACAGCAATTCATCCCCGGCATCGATGAAGAGATCGTCAATCTCGACGAACAGGGAACGATCATAGTCATCCAGCACCTCACGACTTCCTTCATTCCAGCTATCAATGATTTCTTCCACCTCTTCAATATCGGAGAACCAGGTGTTGAAAGGGTTATATAGCCCGACAAGGACGATTCCGGCATCTGGATTATATTCCCTGATCGTATCAAGGATTTCTTTCAGGCGTTCCTGATAGGCAATTTGCTCCTGTTGAAAGACATCAAGCTTCAGCTTGGAAAGATTCTGCTTGAAGATCTTCATGACATCATTGCCTCCGATCGTGATCATGACCACGTCGGATTTTTCAATGGATGATTTCACTTCTTCGGTTTTGATCTTTTTCAACAATTGATCCGTCCGATTTCCCCTGATGCCATAATTATGGAACTCGGCATCCTTCACACCATCGGTGGATTCAAGAAGCTTCTCAAGATAAGGAACATATCCCCCGCTGTTGGTACTGTCTCCAACCCCCTGGGTCAGGGAATCCCCGACAGAGGTGACATTCATATTCTTCGGAATGAACGCTTCTGGAGGCTGGTCTTTTTCCCAGTCGGAAACCTGCCTCGAAACATGCTTCGCCGCATCTTCTATGGAACACCCCGATAAGAAAAATACAAAAGCGAGAATGAGGACACCCCATTTTTTCATCATATTCACCTCGCCTTTCCTTTATATATAGTATATCACTCTTCATTCAGACCGAAACATGATCCAGACGTTTTGAAGTTACTAGTGTATCAGATAAAGAGGCATCCCGGCAATAAGTCCCTGTCCCGACCAGAAGGTGAAGGCGCATACAATCCAACTTCCGATTTGTGACAAAACGTTCAACATTCTATGACTATTGTATGTATGGCACTCTGATAAATGAATGTTACAATTCAATTACATACGATAGAGGAGGAGGTTTTTAAATTGAAGCAACGTCAAGTGTTTATCTCTTTTTTCATGGTGATGACGCTCCTCATCGCCGGATGTTCCGAAGAGGAAAAAACAACAGAGGAGCATGATCACGAAAGCCATGCAGTCATGAATGAGGACATCCAGGAAGAAACCTCATCACCGGAGATCCTCCCTTCATTCCTTGACGGGAAAGAGGATACAATGAAGACGATTTATGCGGCATCGGCTCAGCATCAGGAACTTCTTGAATACATACCGTGCTACTGCGGATGCGGTGATTCTGCCGGACATAAAAGCAATTTCAACTGCTTTGTCCAACAGAAGAATGGCGAGAAGACCACATGGGATGACCATGGGACCCGCTGTGGGGTATGCCTGGAAATTGCGGCCGAATCCATCGTCGAATATAACAAGGGCAAGTCCATCAAGGAGATTCGCAAGACCATCGATGAGAAGTACAATGAGGGCTATGCGAAGCCGACGCCTACCCCGATGCCTTCCTGATTGCAAAAAAGGACGAAAGCCTGGGCTTTCGTCCCTTTTTGATCAATCCGTATAATAAGTGAAGCCGATTGCCCCGATCCCCGTGTGGGTGCTGATGATCGGTGTGGTGACGCCGATATCGAATTGATCATATCCGGTCTTTTCGGCAATTTTTAATTTAAGGTTCTGGGCAAGGGCCAATCCATCGGCATGACAGAGCCCGACACCTTTGATCGTTTTGCCCTTCACATCCTCCATGAACTGTTGCACAAGGAATTTCACGACCTGGGTGTGACTCCTGACTTTTGCGACGGGAGTATATTCTCCGCCTGCAAGGGAAGCAATCGGCTTGATGTTCAGCAGGGAGCCGATCATGGCTTTCCCCTTTCCGATACGCCCACCCTTGACGAGGTTCTCGAGCGTGTCCACTACCACATAAAGCTGTGTCTTCTCCCGGATTTCCGTAATGGCCTCCAGGATGTCCTCCACACCTTTTCCTTCTTTGGCAAGCCTCGCCGCCTCGATCACCTGAAAACCGAGTCCCCGCGAAATGAACCGGGAGTCGACAACCGTTACATCCGTCTCGGTAATTTCGGCAGCGGACTCAGCGGACCGGACCGTTCCACTCATGCCGCCCGTCATATGGATGGAAATCACTTTCGATCCATCTTTCCCGAGCTCGTCATATAGCTCTGCGAATACCCCTGCTGAAGGCTGTGAGCTTTTAGGAAGTTCATCCGATGCTTTCATCTTTTCCAGGAACATTTCAGGTGAAAGATCCACTCTATCTAAATAGGTTTCCCCTTCGATGAAGATCGAAAGTGGAACCACATGTATATCCAAGTCCCCGATCATGTCTTCCGATAAGTCTGCTGTTGAATCAGTTACAATTTTGATTTTCTCCATGTTAGCCACATCCTATCTTCCTTATCCCTCTCATTATAGCGTGCTTTGTTTGAGATTTAAATAGATGAAAAGGATTTCACCGTTTCTACACAAAACGGGCTTCCATGACTTCGCCGCGAATCACCCGGCCACATACGAATAAAGTGCCACTGCAAAGCTCTATAGCTAAGCAGCGGCACCCTACCCGGTCAAGCGTTGTTCTTCAGCTCTTCTGATTGATAAATCTTTTCGAATTCCGACCATTTCAACGTTCTCTTCAAGTATTCCCTGAAACTGTAGGTCCCTGGTCCCTGCTTATGCAGGCTGCCCAGATAAAGCCGCAGCCTCATATTCACTGTGAACCAGTGGGGGTGATCATTTCTCATGACCGGGATCCCGTGGACCTTAATCTTCTGTCCATACTTTGTTTTGAACTCAATGGTTTTTGTCAGCAAAGTATCAATCCTCTTTTATGCCCGTCTGTACTCCTATTATACCTCAATTCCCACTGCAGAATATGTCAAAACCTACACTGGTAAAAAATTTATCTCCCCATCCCTTTAATGTGATAAAGTTTGCATTCGCTCCCCAAGAGATTTATCATGGAGGGACAATCCCATTCAGAAAGGATGTTTTTGATTGACCTATGATTTCGATTTTTCAAACTGGAAGGAAGAGATAGCCAACGCCATCACCCATGGAATCGGCTTGATTATGAGTATCCCAGCGCTCATCATGCTGGTTGTTTTCGCCGTGGATAAAGGTTCGGCTTGGCACGTGGTCAGCTTCTCCATATTTGGTGCATCCATGATCCTTCTCTATCTCTTCTCCACTCTCCTTCACAGCTTTAAACCCTCTAAGGCAAAGAATGTTTTCGCTGTCCTGGATCATTCAGCCATCTATGTGCTCATCGCCGGCACTTACACACCCCTTATGCTCGTGAGCGTGAGAAGTGCCCTTGGTTGGACATTATTCGGGATTGTATGGGGGCTTGCCATCGTCGGAATCATCTTCAAGTGTTACTTCGTGGACCGATTTCAAATCGTATCGACCCTCTTCTACCTTGTCATGGGGTGGCTCGTGCTTGCGGCCATCAAGCCTCTTTATGCAAGTCTCACTCCTGCGGGATTTGATCTGTTGCTTACGGGCGGTATCCTCTATTCTGTCGGAGCCGTCTTCTACGTGTGGAAGAAGATTCCTTACAATCATGCCATTTGGCATCTGTTCGTACTGGCAGGCAGCAGCTTCATGTACTTCTGCATCCTGTTCTACGTATGAGTGCACTGCAAAAAAAGCAGTCAGCCCACAATTGGGGCTGACTGCTTTTTTCATTTACGTATGAAGATCTTGAACTCATAATCATAGGGATTTTTTTCGTCTTTCAATCCCTTTTCCGATTCTACAAGGGTGAAATCATCCCAAGGGACTTCTGCCATATGGGTATCACCTTCGAAGGCGTGGTGGATCGTGGTCACATAGAGTTTATCCGCATAGGGCAGGAACTGCTCGTACACGTTGCTTCCACCGATGATGAACGTCTCCCCCTGCTTTTTATCAGCAAATGCCAAGACCTCTTCCACGTGATGGAAGACCGTGCATTCATCATGGGTGAAAGAAGCATTCCTCGTCAGGATCACATTCTCCCTTCCAGGCAGCGGCTTGCCGAACGATTCGAATGTCTTCCTTCCCATCACCACCGGATGACCCAGTGTCGTCCGTTTGAAGAACTTAAGATCTTCCGGTATGCGCCAAGGCAGGGCATTGTCCTTGCCGATCAACCCGTTTTCATCCATTGCCCAGATAAATGAAATCATACAGACACGACTCCTTTGATATGGGGATGCGGATCATACCCGCTCAAGGTGAAATCTTCAAACCGGAATCCGAAGATATCCTTCACGTCAGGATTGATCTCGAGCTTCGGAAGAGGACGTGGCTCCCTTGTCAGCTGCAGGTTCACCTGTTCCACATGGTTCTGATAGATATGAACATCGCCGAATGTATGCACGAATTCACCCGGTTCGAGATCGCATACCTGAGCCACCATCATGGTAAGGAGGGCATACGATGCAATGTTGAACGGGACACCGAGGAAGACATCGGCAGACCGCTGGTAGAGCTGACAGGACAGCTTGCCATCCGAGATGTAGAATTGGAACAAACAATGGCACGGCGGTAGGGCCATGGAATCTACATCTGCTACGTTCCAAGCACTGACGATCATTCGTCTGGAGTCTGGATTATTCTTGATGGTGGTGATGAGGTTTTTAATCTGATCGATCGTTTTCCCATCTTTTCCAGGCCAAGATCTCCACTGATGGCCATAGACCGGTCCAAGCTCGCCGTTTTCATCGGCCCACTCATTCCAGATCCTTACCCCGTTGTCCTGCAGATATTTCACATTGGTATCCCCATTCAGGAACCAGAGAAGTTCATGGATGATCGATTTGACGTGAAGCTTCTTCGTTGTAACGAGAGGAAACCCTTCCTGAAGATCGAATCTCATCTGATAGCCGAAGGTACTGATCGTACCCGTACCAGTCCTGTCCCCTTTTTCCGTACCATTATCAAGTACATGCCTGCATAAATCTAAATATTGTTTCATCTGTGATCACCTTCATATCTTATTGATTGGCCTTCGTCATCTTGACCGGTCCATAGCTGCAAAAGACTATTTTACCAGAAAGAACGAGAATATCATATGATGACGATCAGCGACACTTTATCAATAGTGTACATGATTGCTCTTCCCCCCACAATGCTTGCAAAGGGATCGGGTAAAGAAGCACGCCAAGATACCGTTTTATTCGTCCGGAAAATCACTTGAGTTAACATGGACCTCTATCATCCGGTTTCAGCAGGGATCAAGGAATATATCATTGTATGAATTCCATATCCCGTGTATGTGATCCTTCAGCATACTGAAGTTCCCCACCCGATTTCTTTACCTATGAATAAGAGTCGGGGATCGGAGGACGGGCCCCGCTTATATCCTTCTCTTGGATTTCACTTTAAATTCCGGCTTGGTTACGTAGTCCATATACTGAACGCTGCCCTCAAAATCTACATAAGTCTGATAGCGCGTACGAAGGGCCGGGGTGGATATCAAGTTCATCACTTCCCCTTTATCGACCCAGCGTGCCTCTGATGTTTCATCCGATGTGGTGAATTCACCGCCCAGGGGTTTGCAAACAAAATCAAACATCACTTTAGTAGGGACGATCTTCACCCCGCTATGTCCCTCATACGTGGCTGTATTCGAAAAAACGCCCACCAAATGGGAAACCATCACATCCATCCCGCTTTCTTCTTTAATTTCTCTTACCACTCCGTCGATCAGGTTTTCCCCGACCTCTATCTGACCTCCCGGAAACACCCACTGACCATCACGACGGGTTTTCACTAACAGAATCTCATCTTTCGCATTCTCAACAAAACCCGCAGCAGCAACAATATGCACCGGCATTTGCATCCCATTCTCCTCCAATAAACGTCCACCCTCCCTCGTTCCGTCAAAGGGAAATGGAAGTAGTGACTTACGCATACGATTCTTTTACCCACACCCGCCTTCGCGATGCCCCCCGGACCTATACCATTGTCATCCCTGTCACGGAGGATCCATTTTCAAGCAGGCATATGGGTTTCAACGTGAAAACACATATAAAAAAAGCGCGATCATCGTGCATCGCGCAACTTCCTATTATGAAAGGCTCCTCCACTGCGGAGGCATATTCTTATTCCAATAGATGCTTCCAAGATCATGATGGGCCATGAATTGATCATGTGCAGTATGATAGTGGAAGTTGAAATAATATCCGTCTTTTGGCGGGTGATCCTTCCTTACATGAAACCGGATCACGTCTTTTCCGGTACGGCTGTCGTAAATGTGAAAGATTTTCTCCGTCTTGACGTATTCCGGCACCTCTGAAATGACAAGTGAGCTCAAGTCTTCATCAGGAAAATCAGTAGCGGTCCTTGCAATGGCTTTTTCAAGATTCGGAAGCACGACCGATCTGAATTCATCTTCGATCACAGGCTTGATTTTCGTGCCGAATTTTTCATAAGAATGAAGTTCAGCCTGAGCCATGATGGTTTCCAGGAAGGCCTCCCTTGAAAGGGTCCCTTCTTCTTCCACAGGATCTTCCGTACTCGATTCGAAGGTGGATGATTTTCCGTTGCCTTTTGCAAGGGCGTGATTGTCCTCATTCAGGAATGGCTGGGTCGGGGAAACCAGACCGAATGTCAGGATGGATAATAGAATGAAAAACGATTTTTTGATCCAGATCGACATAGGGAACGTCCTTTCTTTTTTGGTAGCGTATATCGTCGTTGGTAGGGTCATTTTGTTTTTTTATTGGATGATCGTGCCCGCAGGATGAACGGGTCACAGACTGATTATCTATCATTATACTATCTTTTCTGAAAAAGTGGTGAAAAAGCTTTCATTTTCCGAGGATAACATGCTCCCGATGTGGTAGTATAGGATTAGAAGTATGTGTAAAGGAGAGAAAAAGATGGATACTGGCTTGATGATCAGCATTGGTTTTTTACTATTGTTAGGATATTTTTGCGTATTGGCCGTTACCGATTGAGTAAAAAAGGACCCGGAAGCATTGGCTTCCGGGTCCCTTTTTTTCCATTCCGTCATGGCAGATCGATAAAGCCATAGTGAAATTTCGATGAAGGTCTGATCAGGACCTTGAAGTGGTGTTCATCGAACAAAGTCGAACGGAAATGTTCTTTCAAGAGCACCCTCCTTTTCGCCACCCGTTTTGCTTCCTCCACCGTTTCATGGGTGAGCCGTTCATAATGGGCCCAGCTCCGGATCGGGTTGATACCTTGGGAATCGGTCAAGCCTTCTTCAAACATGGGATCGAAGTAGACAACGTCGAAGGAGTCATCCGGCAGTTCCTTCAAGAAGGACTGTGACAGACCATCGATCACCTTGACCCTCCTCATGGCATCATTGAGCTCAGGCAGTGGGGATACCCACTCCTTCATTCCACGTTTGAGGATATGGGCGACATACGGATTGGCTTCGACTCCCGTTACAGATCCGGTCCGGCCGACCACCGCGCTCGCGATGATGCTATCGGATGCGAGGCCCAATGTGCAGTCGAGCATGGTCATTCCCTTTTTCAATCCTGCCGCTTCAATGAACGGATCGGATTCTCCCCTAAGGACTCTTTTGATCCGGAATGAAGCGGAGTTCGGATGGAAGAAGAAAGGCTGCTCACCCCTCCGATGAAGCTCATCCCGCTCTTTCCCCAGGACCAGACAGTCTGCCTGATGGAGGTTCATATAATTGGCGATGGACCTTTTCTTCCGTTCAATATAGGGGATCTGGAACTCCTCTGCAAGGGTTTTAGCCCTCAACTTGACGGATTCATCGGCCCTGCCAGAGGTTGTAACGAACATCTCTTCCATTTGATTCACCTGTTTTCCTGATAAAGTCTCTACATAAAAAAGGACGGATGGCCAAATGCCATCCGCTGCCTTTTAGCAGTGTTGCTCGAACGCACCCGTCAAATTGGAGATGATGCTGCCGATATCATGGTCTTCGATTTCTTCACGAGGGATGAAATGGACGACTTCCTTTCCTTTCAGGAGTGCCATGGAAGGAGAGGACGGCTCATAGCCCTTGAAGTATTCGCGCATCTTCACCGTCGCTTCTTTGTCCTGTCCTGCAAATACCGTGACAAGATGATCCGGTGCCTTGTCATTCAATACCGATTGCGTCGCAGCCGGACGGGCAAGTCCTGCTGCACATCCGCAAACCGAATTCACGACAACGAGGGTCGTTCCTTCCGCTGCTTCCATAAAGGTTTCTACTTCCTCTTCATCCTTCAATTCTTTGAATCCTGCTCCAGTCAGCTCTTGTCTCATAGGCTGTACAAGCTGCCTCATATATTCTTCATATGCCATTGACATAATGTCATCATCCTTTCTAGTCTTTTTGTGAACGGGCTTCGGTCATTTGCTTCCAAACGGATCCTTTGGCTTCTTCTCCGCCTTCAATCCTCTCGATGGCCATCTTCACCTGCAGCCTTACTTCGAACTCTGGATCATGTTCTGCATCCTTCAGTCCACCGAGTGCGCTCTCATCACCGACTTCATACAGATACATGGCGGCACGCCAACGGACCAGCTTGCTCTTATCTTTGAGGGCGAGTGTCATGACCGGAATTGCCTGGGTGAATCCGAGATCCGAAAGACAATCGCCCGCCGTGCGCCTGACAGACACAGATGAGTCCTCCAGTCCTTTATATAAAAGGGGAAGGACTTTTTCGTCCTCGATCATCCCTGCATAGACGACGGCAAGCCTGCGGATCGACACTTTCTCATCGTCCAGTGCCTTTTCCAGGAGGGGAAGGTCTTCAACTGTCGGATCTTCCATTGCATCAAGACGCTCATAGCGAATTTTCCAATCCGCATCTTCAAGATCAGCAAGAGTGAGCTTACGTCTTTTCCTCGGCTCGGGGATGGTGGTATCACCAGCCTGCTCGACCAGTTCCTTCAGGCGTCTTTCAGGGAAGGCGGCCTGTAGTTCATCGATTACCTGGGCCCCGATTTCCTCCAGGTCACCGTACCGGACACCATAGTCCTTCCATTTCCGGAGCAGGACGACATTGTCCCCTTCTTTTTGGGCCTGACCGATGGCCTCGATATAGGCTTCCGGAAGAGAGAAGCGTTTTTCAGCTTCCCCGTCCGTCAGCTTGACCTGCATCGGGATTCCTTTGAACATCTGTACGGACACATTGACCTCTCCGAAATGTTCTTCCATTTCCCCCGATTCCGACTGGGCTCCTTCTTCACCAAAAGCCTGTCTTACTTCTGATAGAAGGGACTGCCAGTCATATTTGGCATTCCGTTCAACGGCAAGGAAATCCGCGACATGATAGACCCCTTTGATCCCTTCTATGGAAAGGATGGTTTTGATGACGGGAGGTGCCCCGTCCGCCTGGTCCTTTTTATAATTATTGCTCCGGCCCGCCTTCAATTCTTCGTCGAGAAGAACCTTCATCGTATTCGGACTCGGAGTCGGTTCGATCGAGAGTATCCTCACTGTATGCTCCCCTTTCTCAAGATCTTTTCCTCATTTTATCATAACGTGTGCTTTCCGCTAAATGATCGGTCCTACTCGGCGAATTCGGACAGATAGCTCCAGCGCTCGATAAGGTGTTCTAGCTGTTCGTTGAGCTTGGCACTCTCGTCCATAAGCTGTTGTGCTTTCGTGAAATCACTGCCGATTCCCTGAAGTTCCATATTGACCTGTTCGATCCTTGATTCGATGTCCGCCATCTTGTCTTCCAGCTCATCCCATTCCCTTTTTTCCATATAGGATAGGCGTTTCTTCTCTTTCTGGACTGCCTGGGGAGCCGGTTCCTTCTTCGTGGCCTGGGGTTTGACGGCTGCCTGCTGAGATCGTTCAAGGTATTCGGTATATTCCCCTATATAGGAATCGATGCTTCCCTGCCCGTTGAAGATCAAGAGCTCTCTTGCCGTCTTGTCAAGGAAATAGCGATCATGTGATACGGTGATGACCACGCCGGTAAATTCATGGATATAATCCTCTAGGACCGTCAATGTTTCCGTATCAAGGTCATTCGTCGGCTCATCCAGAAGCAGGACATTGGGTTTCCCCATGAGGAGCCTCAAAAGGAACAGTCTCCTCTTCTCTCCACCGGAAAGCTTCCGTATCAGGGTCCCATGGGTGCTCATCGGGAACAGGAACCGCTCGAGCATGGATGTGACTGAAATTTGCTCACCCTTATCGGTGGTCACGTACTCCCCAGCCTCCCTGAGATATTCGATCATCCTCATGTTTTCATCAAGTTCTTCATGTTCTTGCGTATAATAGGCAATCTTTACGGTTTGACCGGTCATAAGTTCACCGGAGGTCAACTCCTCGCGGCCGGCAAGGATGTTCAGGAGCGTGGACTTGCCGCTGCCGTTTTTCCCGACAATCCCGATCCGGTCCTTGGGCTTGATGAGCCGGTTGTATCCGTCAAGGATGACATTCCCCTGGAAGGTCTTCACAGCATCCTTCAATTCGAATACCTGCTTCCCGAGGCGGTCACCGCCGATGGAAACCTCCATCTCCTGATTTCTAGTGCCTGATCCCTTCGCATCCTCCAGTTCATCAAAGCGCTGGATGCGTGCTTTTTGCTTGGTGGAACGGGCCTTTGCGCCCCTCCTCATCCAGGCAAGCTCACGGCGGTAGAGGTTGTTCTGCTTGATTGACTGTTGCCGTTCATTTTCTTCCCGGACGGCTTTGGCTTCGATGAAGTCGGCATAGTTCCCTTTATAATGGAACAGCTTCCCGCCATCCAGTTCAAAGATGCGATTCGTGACCGCGTCAAGGAAATAGCGGTCATGTGTAACCAACAGGACCGATCCATTGTATCTGCCCAGGTAATCTTCCAGCCATTTGATGGACTGATAGTCGAGATGGTTCGTCGGCTCGTCCAAAATGAGAAGGTCCGGGGTCTCGATTAGCACTCCGGCTAGTGCGACACGCTTCTTCTGCCCACCGGATAATTCCCCCATGCGCTTGGAGAACTCGGTGATGCCGAGCTTGGTCAGAATCGCTTTGGCTTCTGCACTCGCTTCCCAGGCATTCAGAGTATCCATCTCTTTCTGTGCGTTCATGAATTCAGACTGGATCCCTTCATTTTCATAGCCGTTTTCCATTTGGAGGAGGGCCGATTCGTATCTCCTCATGGCCTTCATCACAGCGGCCTCCCCTTTGAAGATCTGCTGAAGGACCGACAGATCAGGATCGAAGGATGGATCTTGAGGAAGATACGCGATCCTGTAGTCATTCGGCTTCATGATTTCGCCTGAATCACCTTCTTCTATGCCGGCAATCAGTTTCAACAGACTCGACTTACCCGTTCCATTGACGCCGATGAGGCCGACGCGCTCCCTTTCTGCAATGGAGAAGGAGATCGCATTGAAGATCGTCTTCTCCCCATATGTTTTCGACAGGTGTTCTCCTGTAATCATTCTCATTGTGGACCATTCCATTCTATAGTGAATTGCCTGATGAAGTCTTTCATGACTGCATGGCGCTCTTCTGCGAGGCGTTTTCCCGTCGGTGTCAGCATTAGGTCTTTCAACTTGAACAGTTTCTCATGGAAATGATTGATGCTTGTGGAAGGATCATTCCTGTATTCATCGTTCGTCATTCGCTCCCTGACGGGAAGATCGGGAAGATGGATGGGTTGGCCCTTCCACCCTCCATAGGCGAAAACCCTTGAAATGCCGATTGCACCCATGGCATCAAGACGGTCTGCATCCCTGAGCACCTTTGCTTCAGGTAATACGGGGTCATCGGTGCTTCCACCTTTGAACCCCATGGAGTGTATCACTTCCCGGATCGTCTCCAAGGTCTCTATTGTAACAGGCAACTGACGGAGCCACCCCTCAAGCTTCCTTGTTCCTTCACCGAGTGTCGGATTGAGCTTTTCGTCGGCCACGTCGTGGAGGATCGCCGCCCACTCTAAGACGTCTCGATCTCCAATTTGGTCTTCTTCTGCTATGTATAAAGCGAGCTTCCTCACGCGCTCAAGATGATGCCAGTCATGACCACCAGGGTCGAGACCATACGTCCGGCGCATCTGTTCCATCAGATCAAGCTTATTCAAAACCCTCACACCTTTCACCCCATTGTACCAATTTCCCCTTCCCATTTGAAGAAAAAGAGCGGAAGGCTTAAGCCTTTCCGCTCCCAATTTCCTCGTACCAGCTGATCCCAAGTGTATCCGAGCCCGCATGAATCCCGATAACGGCAGCAAGGGGATAGGGAGAGAAGTGAATCTTGGGAAATTCCTCCCTGAGTTCCTCCATCCACTTGTTGGCTTCCTCCCTGTTCAATCCATAGAGGATGAATGCCTCCCTGACATTGGAAGCAGAGAGCCGTTCTTTCATAAGGGCAAGGCCCTTCCGGTGATTCCTTACCCGTTGATCGACGGAAAGCTTCCCGTCACGGATGCTGAGAAGAGGTTTGATGTGAAGCATGCTTCCGAGAAAAAAACTGAGGCCGCTCATCCTTCCGCTCCTATGAAGCTGTTCAAGACTTCCCACCATCACAAACGTCCTTGACTGTGCAGCTCTTTCTTCAAGGCGGGTTTTGATCTCTTCATGCGAGACACCCTCCCGGTCAAGGTCCTGCCCATAACAGATGAGATCCGTCAGAGGATAGGATAGGATCTTGGAATCCACGCAGTAGATGGCTGGGAAATCCTCTTTCATCAGATCCGCCGCCTGGACCGCCGAAGCATACGTGCCGCTGAAATGGGATGAAACATGTACAGAGAAGATGGCATCATGATCTTTAGCCAATTCCTCATACAAAGAGGCAAATGTCCCGATGGACGGCTGGGAGGTCTTGCCGGCCACCCGTTCCTCCTCCAGCTTTTCGTATAACCCTTCCAGCGTCAGGTCTACTCCATCCAAATATTCACGATCCCCAAAGCTGATATGCATGGGAACCACATGGAAGTCTTCAATGCCATCCCCCACAAATGCTGTGCTGTCTGTCACCCAGGCCACTTTCATCTGGACGACCCCCTTTTTCCCTACTATATGTGAATTCCTTTTATTTCAGAAGCGATTCGATGGAATGAGCCACCATTTTAATCACATCATCGACCATTTCCTCTGTAATGACCCTGAAGAATGTGAGGATGCCTTCCACCCGGGTCTCCCCATGTGATGAAGAGATGGTGAGCCATTCCCATGAGGTTCCTTGCCCCCAAAACTCTTCCAGAGCGTTACGGGATGACAGGAGGGATTCATCGCCCAGGTAGGTGAACGCTATAACGGCACCTGCACGATTCCCCCTGACAAAACCATTCCGTTCAGCCAAGAAGTGACCGGCATCGGCCTTCAGTTCCAGACGGACAGACGCTCCCTGTGTTCCTTTCAACCGATACTGTATCTGATACTTTCTCTCATAATGGGCGAAATCGAAGAGATCCTTGCGATCAACGATGTCGATTTCCCCGCCGAGATCGAAGTCATAGACGGCACCTTCCAGTACCACCTTCAAATTATCAAATGCCGTAGGGTCGAACATCTCTCCCCCTCCTCTCGTTAAAACAGGCCGATGGCCCTGCCATCGGAAGCCACGTCCATTTGATTGGCCGCCGGTGATTTCGGCAGGCCAGGCATGGTCATGACGTCACCGGTCAGGGCGACGATGAATCCAGCACCGATCTTTGGCTTCAATTCCCTGATCGTAATTCTGAATCCAGATGGGCGGCCAAGTTTAACAGGATCATCAGACAGTGAATATTGAGTCTTCGCCATACATACAGGATGGCCTCCCCATCCTTCTGATTCGAATTGCTCGATCTGTTTAAATGCCTTCGGGGAAAAGTCGACTCCCTCGGCACCATAGACCGTCATGGCAATTTTTTCGATCTTTTCGGAAATTGAATCTGTCAGCTCATAGATCGGCTTCAAGACTTTTTTGTTCGTCTCGATTTCTGATAGGACTTTTTCGGCAAGCTCCAGTCCCCCTTCGCCGCCGTTGGCCCAAACATCGGTAAGGGCAACAGACACACCACGGTCTTCACACCACTTCTTCAACAGGGTGATTTCAGTTTCACTATCGGTGATGAACCGGTTGATGGCCACTACATAAGGTACCTCGAATGCCTCGAGAGTTTCCATATGCTTCTCGAGATTGGCCAGACCCACTTCTAGTGCCTTTGTATTTTCCGTTGCCAGTTCCATCTTATTGACCCCTCCGTGCATCTTCAGGGCGCGTATGGTGGCAACTAATACAACGGCGGAAGGGGCAATGCCTGCCGCCCTGCTCTTGATATTCAGGAACTTCTCGGCACCGAGATCCGCTCCGAAGCCCGATTCCGTCACAACATAGTCGCCGAGCTTCATGGCTGTACGCGTGGCCATGACACTGTTGCACCCATGGGCGATATTGGCGAAAGGACCACCATGCACCAGTGCAGGAGTGTGCTCGATGGTCTGTACCAGATTTGGTTTAAGGGCATCCTTCAACAGGAGGGTAAGAGCCCCCTCTACCCCAAGGTCTCTGACGTAGACGGGCTTACGGTCATATCCATAGGCGATGACCATGCCGGCAAGCCTGTCTTTCAGTTCATCCAGGCTGTTTGACAGACACAGGACGGCCATGATTTCGGAAGCCACCGTGATATCAAAACCTTCTTCACGCGGTACACCTTGAACCGGCCCTCCGAGACCGATGACTGTATGCCGCAGGGCCCGGTCATTCATATCAAGCGCACGCTTCCATACGATTCTCCGCGGGTCGATCCCGAGCTCGTTTCCTTGATGGATATGATTATCGAGGAGGGCGGCCAGGGCATTATTGGCAGATGTGATGGCATGGATGTCCCCGGTGAAATGGAGATTGATGTCTTCCATCGGGACGACCTGGGCATATCCACCTCCAGCTGCCCCTCCTTTGATCCCCATCGTGGGGCCGAGTGAAGGCTCCCTCATGGCGATGATGGACTGTTTCCCCAGACGGGTCAGGGCATCCCCAAGTCCTACTGTCACCGTGGATTTCCCCTCACCCGCAGGGGTCGGATTGATGGATGTGACCAGAATCACCTTTCCTTCAGACGCCCCCTTGCGTTTTTCGATCGCGTCAAAGGTGATTTTGCCTTTGAACCTGCCGTAAAGCTCGACTTCATCCTCTGCAAGGCCGATGGATGCAGCGATGTCCAAGATCGGATGTAGCTCGGCTTCCTGTGCGATGGTAATATCGGATTTCACTTGTTTCGTCGTTGTCATATATGTGTCACCTACTCATGAAAGATAGAATCATTCCATTATTCTATCATGATTCAGCCGGATGATGTAAACATGAACAGCGTCATGAATGACAGTGCCTGCTTCAGCTCATGATCGAGTCCTGTGACAATGTCCCCTTTCACACCTTTCTTGAATACCCATTCTTCATCCACAGCCTCCCATCCAAGCTCGTTTGAAAGTTTCACGAGCTCCCATGGCATCATGGTATTGCACACCGCTTTCCCGCCCGTCAATCGGGGAAAAGCATTCTCCCTTGGATGTGCCGTCGGACCGAGGAGCCCGATTACGATGTACCCCCCGGGGGCCACTACCCGTTCCACCTCTTTAAGCGCCTTGAGTGGATCTTCCACCCACTCGATGGAATTGATGGCCATCACACCATTGAATGCATGATCATGGAAGGGCATGGACGTCAGATCACCCTGGACGAAACGAAGATCTTCCTCTTCGTATCGCTTCGCAAGATCGATCATATTGTTTGAAAAATCCATTCCTGTCACTTCGTAGCCCGCTTGCCGCAACAGATGGGAACCGGCCCCGTCACCACAGCCGAGATCCCCTATGTGAGAAGCTTTCTTAACATGCTTCTCCACGAAAGGCAAAATCTGTTTCCTGCTGCCTGTCAGCCACATCTCTTCGCTTCTGGAATGCCAGCTTCCCGCATTCCCCTCCCATTTTTCCTGTGCTGCCTTTGCCCAATCTTCCATATCGATCCATCCTTTCCCTGATTCTCTCTCCCTCCATTCGCGAAAAAGGGGGTAAAAACCTTCCTCCGAAAGCAAGTTATGAATCTGGTCATTTCAGTCCATACTAACATACGAACCTTTATGAAACAGGAGGAATCCTCATGGAACAGATCGTCGCAGTACAGCGGAATCAAGCAGGCGGAATCATCAACTTCGAGACCTCATCTGGCCGCATCATTTCATACAGGAAAGCCGTGATGGAGGCGAATGAGGGCACACTCCGGTTCCCCCTCGGCGGTGATGCAGACCTGGATGATCAGTTCGACCAGTATCCTTCCATCTTTTGATTCCAACTAAAAAGGGAAGGGCTGAATATCGATCAGCCCTTCCCTTTATGATTTATTATTCGCTTCGATTTTGTATGACGCGGAGCTCTTCCACCCGCTTTTTGTCTTCTTCAAAATACTGTACGAGATCTCCGATCCGATCGATGGAATCCCAGCTGAGGTGATGCTCGATCCCCTCCACGTCTTCATAGATATGTTCGTCCTTCACGCCGATGACGGTCAGGAATTGCTCCAGCAGTTCATGTCTATACACTAAACGTTTTCCAACTTTATTCCCTTTGGGAGTCAGAACGAGCCCACGGTATTTCTCATAAACGAGGTAGTCATCCTTATCTAGCTTCTGCACCATTTTGGTTACTGAGGAGGGATGGACGGACAATGCCTCGGCAATATCCGATACTCTTGCGTATCCTTTATTCTCAATCAGCAAATAAATTTGTTCTATATAATCTTCCATGCTTGGTGTAGGCATTCTGTACCCTCCAAATTCCCTTCAATATCATTAAAAGTTTACTATAAGAATTGAATGAATACAACCCGCGCTTATCCCCTGCCCGCCCTCAAAACGGAAAATCGTGCCATCAGCCCATGGCGGGGTGACAGGATCCAGGTCAAGAGGAAAACCAAACCGGCGACGACTGCCATGCTCCCTGAGATGGATACATCCAGCCATTTGGCTGCATAGTAACCGGCGATGCTGTCGAATATGCCGATGATTACACTCAATAAAATCATCCTCAGGTAGCGGTCGGTCCATAAATAGGCCGTGGCCCCAGGTGCGATGAGCATGGCCACCACCAGGATCGCCCCCACGCTGTCAAATGCCGATACGGTCGTAACGGAAACAAGGGTCATCATGACATAATGAAGGAGGAGGATGGGAAAGCCCATGGCTGCCGCCATACCCGGATCGAATGATGTCAGTTTGAACTCCTTGAAAAGCAGAAGGACCACGACAATATCGAGGAGCAGAACGGCTGTAAGCATCACTACCGATTTAGGCACCTCTCCAAGCACGGGCAGCATCACCGTATCCCACGGGATGAAAGCAATCTCCCCCATCAGGGCGTGTTCCACGTCCAGATGGACATTCTGTGCGAACAAGGAAATCAGGATGACACCGATCGCGAAGAGGGTGGTGAATACCACACCGATCGAGGCATCCTCCTGTATGCCCTTCGCATTCAGCACCTGTATCAAATATGTGGTGAACAGACCGGCGGCGGCCGCCCCGATGAGCATGATGCCGCCGTTCAAGGACTGACTGATTAAGAAGGCAAGCACCAAGCCGAGAAGAACCGTGTGACTGATTGCGTCGGCAAGCATCGCCATCTTCCTCAAGATGAGGAAACACCCCATCATTCCACAGGTCACCCCGACCAAAGCACCGGTAAGCAGGATCCAAAGCTCATATGTCATTGTCCTCTTACTCCTTTCAGCATGTAGGGATGGCGGTTGTATATGTCTTTTCTTTCCTGGATCAACACCATCAGGCTCTCATCGGAAGGCGCCTGATGTGCAGCTTCTTCCAACCAACCTTCTTCATAAGATGCCATTTCTGCAGGATACATCTCCTTCAGCTCACGGAGTTCATCCGTGTAAAGGATGTGGGTGGCTTGGAGACGCCCTTCTTCGGTCAGCCCGATCGTCTCCTCTTCAATGTTAATCCATCCGGAAAGCTTACAATGGTGTATGGCATCATGCATCTTTCGCTCATTGGTCCCCAGACGCACGTGCATCTCTGACATTTCCCATTGTCCGGCAAGGCATGCCTTCAACAGGCTCCGTCCGAGGAGGATCTTATCATTCCTTCTCCGTTCCATTCCTTTTGAGATCATCCCTTTTGATGGTGCGAACAGGATGGATATCACAAAGATCGAACTCGCTGTCAAGACGATGAACGGACCAGTGGAAAGCCCCTTCCCTGTTGCGCTGATGATGGTTCCGACGACACCGGATATGCCACCGAAGGCACCAGCGATGACGACCATCCGATGCAGGGAATCCGTCCAGTATCGTGCAGAGATGGCAGGTGTAATCAATAATGCCGCCATCAGGATCACACCTACTGCCTGGATGCCGACGATGACCGTGATGACGAGGAGCGACAAGAACAAGAAGTTCAGACGCTGGACCGGCAGTCCGATCCCTTTGGCAAACTGGGCATCGAACGTAACCAGCTTGAACTCTTTGAAAAGGACGGTGATCACCAGGATCATGACGAAGGCCGTCCCCCCCATCAACCAGACATCCTTGCCCACCAGGGAGGCTGCCTGACCGAAGATGAAGTGATCAAGGCCGCTTTGATTCCCGCTCGGCATCTGGGCCACTTTGGTCAAGAGGACGATCCCCAGGCCAAAAAAGACTGAAAGAAAGAGACAGATGGCCGTATCTTCCTTGATCTTGGACGTGCGTGTGACAGCCTGGATCAAGTAGGCCGCAATCAGTCCCGTGACAGCCGCTCCCACCAGTAGTCCGAAAAAGTCCTTCTCCCCCATGATCATGAAGGCGAGACATATGCCCGGTAGCGCACTGTGGGCTACGGCATCTCCTATGAGGCTCTGTTTCCTCAGAAGGGCGAAACTCCCCATCACCCCGCTTGCGATCCCGAGCAAGAGGGTGCTCAGGAGGACCCACTGGGTATTGCCGTCCTTCAAGATGCTTAACCATTCCATTTCACACTTCCTCCTTCACCGGCTCCCGATCTTATCCAAAAAGGCGAGTTTTCCGCCATACGTACTTCTTAAATTCTCCATCGTGAAGACTTGCTCTGTCGGTCCGCACCCAATCACCCTGCGATTGAGCAGAAGGGTCCAATCAAAATAATCGGTGACCGTCTGAAGATCATGATGCACCACCAAGACCGTCTTGCCCTGATCCTTCAGTTCGGTCAACAGGGCGATGATGGATTTTTCCGTTGCAGCATCGACTCCTGCAAAAGGTTCATCCATGAAATAGACTTCGGTATCCTGCGCCAGTGCCCTGGCCAGGAAGACCCTTTGCTGCTGTCCTCCCGAAAGCTGGCTGATCTGTCTTCCGGCGAATTCCTCCATGCCTACCTGTTTCAAGCAATCCAGTGCAATCACGGTATCCTTCCTGGATGGAAGGCGAAACCAGCCGGTGTGCCGGTATCTCCCCATCCGCACGACATCAAGGGCATCCGTCGGAAAGTCCCAATCGACCGTCCCCCTCTGCGGTACGTATCCTACCTTATTGTACTTAGGGGAATACGGTTCACCCAGGACACTCACCTCTCCGGTGGAGCGCTGGACAAGGCCGAGGATCGCTTTCATCAATGTCGTCTTGCCCGCCCCGTTTGGCCCTAATATCCCGATGATCACTCCCTTTGGCAATTCAAACGTTACATCGGACAATACCGGCTTTCGATGGTAGGCCACCGTCAAACCATTCACTTTTATCGACATCATCTTCTCTTCCCCCTATTTCAACGCTTTCACGATTGTGTCCACATTATGCTTATACATCCCTATATAGGTTCCTGTTTCCGTCCCCTCTTTTCCCATGGCATCGGAATAAAGCTCACCGCCGAGCTCGATGTCTTTCCCCTTCTTTCTGACGCCCTCCATCACGGCTGTAATTGATTTCTCCGAGATGCTCGACTCGACGAACACGGCCTTGATCTCCCTTTCGGCAAGGATCTCAACAAGCCCCTGAACATCGCCTAAGCCGAACTCGGCATCCGTACTCAAGCCTTGGAGTCCCATCACTTCCATGTCATAGGCATCACCGAAATAGTGAAAAGCATCATGTGCCGTCACCAAGACGCGCTGCTCTTCGGGGATCGAGCCGATTTCCCCTTCAGCATATTCCTTCAATTCATCCAGCCTGTCGAAGTAGGCTTCTGTATTTTCCCTGTACTCCTCTTCATGGGCAGGATCCTCCTTGATCAATCCATCCCTTACCTCCGCGACAGCGATCTTCCAGAGATCGATATCAAACCACACGTGGGGATCCACAGCCGCTGCACTTGCTTCATCCGCACGAAGGCGTTCTTTTGGAATGCTTTCGGAAATGGCGTACGCAGGCTTCGTTTCGTTCACCTTTTCAAGCACTTCGAGCATCTTCCCTTCAAGATGAAGTCCGCTATAAAAGATAAGATCTGCTTCCTGAAGCTTTCCGATATCCGATTGTTTCGCTTTGTAAAGATGGGGGTCGACTCCTGGTCCCATCAACGTTTGTACCTCCACATGGTCCCCACCGACCTGTTTGACGGCATCCCCGATCTGACCGATCGTCGCCGTCACCTTCACCTTTCCACTCTCATCCGTTCCACTCTTCTGAGCACAGCCGCCCATCATCAGGGCAAATGCCAGCACCGTGGTAACCATGAACCTCCCTTTCATTCGACCATTCCTCCCTTTCTCTCCACTTACCATATTCAATACTTTTACTCTTTGCCACTATTTTTGCTCAGGTTTATTTATTTTAACTATATCTATAAAAGTTTCCCTTGTGCAAATTTTAAAATGGAACCTCCCCATTGTCAATCCTGTTTTTTAAAGGATTTGTAAAATTTACTCAAAAACCACCTCCTGATGTTGACTCGAAAAACGTCATATTGTATAGTAAAGACATCATTGAAGTGATCGATTAGTAGGCGCTTGCAAAAGCGGGAATATCAGCATTTCGTGATAAATATTTCCCACGGCACTCAATGTGCTTGAACGACTTAGGAGGATTTAGATTATGCAGAATGGTAAAGTAAAATGGTTCAACAACGAAAAAGGTTTCGGTTTCATCGAAGTTGAAGGTGGAGACGACGTATTCGTACACTTCTCTGCTATTCAAGGTGACGGATTCAAGTCACTTGAAGAAGGTCAAGACGTTTCTTTCGATATCGTTGAAGGAAATCGCGGACCACAAGCAGCAAACGTTGTAAAATTATAATCCATAACCACCCATAAATTAAAAAGGCATCGATCCTCCGGATCGATGCCTTTTTCTTATCCCAATCTTTCCCCGTAGCGTCGGATTTCCCTTCCTACTGTGCATTCTTCTATGCAAAAACGGTGGGCATGGGTTTTGCCATATTCCTTGCGGAAATGTGCCTTCAAGAGGCAACCCTTGCAATAAGCATCCGACAGCTCATCCACCTTATCAATCAGTTGTTTGCGGTCCACGTCCCGGTTTCACCTCCGCGTTCCATGTTCGTAATCTTTTATAGGATATAATGATCCGTGCTTCTTTATTCCAGACTTTTGTGGCTTTCCACCCTGGTTCCCTCAAGAGCCTGATTGGCAAGCTTATCGGCTTCCTTATTATCTTTCCGGCCGATCACGTGCAGAGAGGTTTTGAGCCTGCTTTTTTTGATAAGGGCTTCAGTCCTCTCCAGCCATTTTGCCAGACCGGCTTCATAGCATGGCCACTCTCCACCGAGCTGATTCAGCACTACCTGGGAGTCCCCGTAAATATCGCAAGGCTGGTTCTTGACCCCCAATTCCTGAAGGATTGAAAGGGCATAATGAAGAGCTGCATATTCCGCTTCATTATTGTTTTCAAGCGAATCCAGCAGATCATTCCTCCGGATCCGGAAGGCTTCACCGCCCTTTTCATAATAAATGACGATCCCGATTCCTGTCATGGAGGATTCTTTATCAAAGCCCCCGTCAAAGTAAAGCCTGATGTTTTCCGGCTCCTTTTCCAGTTCTTCATTCAGCTTGATGAATTCCTTCCTCGTCCAGGATGATCCCATTTCATCGATGATTTCAAGGTCAAGCACCCTTCCGGTCTTCATGAGATCATCCACATGGATAAGGGTCTCCTTTCTTGGGAAAGGGCTGGATTCGAACCATACGGATGATTTTGTTTTTGTCTTATACGTAAATCGGATGCGCATATCCACGTTTCAACACTCCTTGGTTAGGTGATTGACTCCGTCCCTGCCCTGATATAAGGTAGGGAGGAGGTGAATGTGTATGATCGAAGTGAACATCGATGGTGCGAGCGCAGGCAACCCTGGCCCGAGCGGTGCAGGTATCTTCATAAAAGAAAACGGAAAGATCACCACTTTTTCTTTACCCTTGGGTACGATGGATAACCACTCGGCCGAGTTCACCGCCTGCCTGAAAGCGCTCGAGTATTGTACCGGAGAAAAGCCTGACATCGTATGGCTTCGCAGCGATTCACAAGCCGTGATCCAGGCGATTGAGAAGCGTTTTGTCCGTCATTCCGAATACAAACCGATCCTTGCAGCCATCCTTAAAGAAATCGATAAGCTGGATCTCTTCTTTTGCAAATGGATTCCAAGCAAGGAGAATAAGGCAGCAGATGATCTCGCACGAAAAGCCATCCGCTTGAACTAAAAGAAAAAGGAAGCCATTCGGCCTTCCTTTTTTTCATGCCAGTCCCTGTGCATCCATCCACTTCAGAGCTTCCTTCCTGGAGGATATCCTCTGCGTATGGAGCCTTTCAAGGATGGACATATAAAAGCTGCTGTCGAATGCCTTCTGGGCCTTCAGGGTAATTTCAATGGCGCTGTTGACGACCTCATCAGATGCACCTGTATATTGTTTGCCGAAGTAGATGAAACCGATGGCATCTTCTTGAAATTTAAAACCCCTGTTTTCCAGATCAATCAGAAAATCCTCTGTTGTTTTTTTCACGTTTCTCCTCACCCTACTGAAGCGTTATCTGCTTTTCCGATTTCCCCCGATCCTATGGGAGAATAAACCTGTGATCACTCCGAGGACCGCCCCGCCTATCACTTCTTCCGGCTGATGTCCAAGCATCTCCTTCAAGCGTTTCGGCTGCTTCTCCTCAAAGGGGACCCCTTCATGTTCGTTTGCTTTCTGGACCAGATCATTCAAGCTGTTCACCTTTAAGGTGAGTTCACCCGTCTGTCTCCTGATTCCCTGGGCATCATACATGACGATGAGACCGAAAATGAATGCCAGGGCAAAATCCATCGTCCTGAATCCTCTCTTCAGGGCAATGAATGTCGCAAGAGATGCGACCCCGGCGCTATGGGAGCTCGGCATCCCGCCGGTCTGGAAGAACACCCCTGCCTTCCATTTGCCCGATTTAAGGTAATGGAGCGGAATCTTGAGCCCCTGTGCCACGATGATGCTCAGTAAAGCGGTGATTATTCCTTTGTTCATGCCATCCCCTCCTTTGAGGATAGTGTGCCCTTAAGGATGGTTTCCTTTCATCCGGAAGCAGGAAGCATGACATTAGATCCCAGGAGGTATCGTCTGAGCACCTTCAGCTCCATTTCCTCCACTACATCGAGATGTTCTGAGGATACTTGGTTCCATACACATTCTGAAAGCTTCACATCCAGTGGAACCTCACAGTGGATTTCCGCCAATTTCCTTGACAGGTGAAGCATATCCAGGTCGGCTTCGATTTTTTTCTTCTGGGAAGGTGTCAAGGAAGACAGGTTTTGAAGGATGCCTTCGATATCCCCGTGCTCCTGGATGAGTTTCATGGCTGTCTTTTCCCCGATCCCCTTGACTCCGGGATAGCCGTCACTCGTGTCACCCATGAGGGCCTTCACGTCGATGAACTGTTGGGGCGTGATACCCTTTTCTTCTACAAACCCGTTCTTCGTATACGTTTTATAGTTCCCGAATCCTTTTTGAAGGAGCATGATTTCAATGCCATCGTCGAGTAGTTGCAGAAGGTCCTGATCACCGCTGACGACCGAAACCTTCCGTTCAACCTTGTATTCCTTTGCAAGGGTCCCGATGCAGTCATCCGCTTCATAACCCGAGACTCCTACGTTTGAAAGATTGAATCGGCCGGCTACTTCTTTGGCAAGATCGAACTGGGGAATGAGCTCCACCGGCGGGGCATTCCGATTCGATTTATAGTCCTCATATACTTCGTTCCTGAACGTTTTGCTCCCCATGTCCCAGCAGATGATGATATGCGTCGGATCAGCGTGTTCTGCTGCCATGAAGAGATGCTTCATGAATCCCTGCACGCCGTTTGTCGGCAGCCCTTGTGAATTCACCATGAACTGACCGCTGACGGCCGTTGCAAAAAAGGAACGGAATAAAAGCGCCATTCCGTCCACTAATAATATATGCTCTTGTCTTGATTCCAAACTGAACACCACTTTTCATCAAATTCGATGAATACAGTATACCACAGATGTACGGCTTACTGGTTGGAAATACCCGGATTCGCTACTTTGTTTCCAGGGTAAGAAACCCAGTCGCTGTAGCTTCCGGCGTATAATCTGACGTCTTCGAATCCCGATTCAAGCATGGAGATGATATTCGGCGTGGCCGTGATCCCGGAGCCGCAATAAACGATGACCCGCTGTTGTTTATCCATACCGGCGTATCGTTGCTTCTGGATTTCAGGATCAAGGTATCTTCCTTCCGACAGTGCATCAAACCATGGAAGATTGACGGCACCCGGTATATGACCCGCTACACGGTCGAGGGGTTCTTCCTCTCCGCAATATCTCTCACTGCTCCTTGAATCGATGAGGACCACATCACTCTCTCCCTCTGCAATGGCCCTCACTTCCTCTACCCCTGCGATCATGTACTCTTTTATGGTCGGTTGATAGTGCCTTTCCCTGGGGGAAGGCACTTCTTTTGTGACTGGAAAATCGTTTCTCTTCCATTCTTTTAAACCTCCATCCATTACATAGACCCTTTCATGGCCGATGAAGCGGAACAGCCACCAGGCCCTTGCAGCCGGTGCAGCATCCCCTCCATCATAGAGGACAACGGTCGAATCTTGTTGGATGCCTGCTTTTCCGACCTTATCGACAAATAGAGCTATATCCGGAAGAGGATGACGTCCGCCGTGGGTTTGGACTGGACCGCTTAGATCCTGTCCTAGGTCGAAGTGGACAGCGCCCGGTATATGCTCTTCATGATAGAGGCCTGCCCCTTCACCGGTGGACAGGACAGCTTGACAATCGACCATTGCGAGGGATGGATCCTCTAAATGTTCGAAGACCCACTCGCAGTTTTTGATGAAATTCATGATTTCCATCCTCTCTTCTCCATTAATTTGACGACCTGCTCCTTAGGCACCCAGCAGTCGAACCGGTAGGAAGGCCGAGTGTCGAAGCCAAGGCGGGCACATATGTAGCGCGTGCCCCCGTTCTCTTTATAAGCACGGAAGTGGATGCAGGTGGCACAGACGTGGAAGGGATTAGGCTCCTTCTTCATGGCTCAAGCCCTCCAATCGGGCAAGATCCGCTGCCAGACTTTCAAGGTCCTGCACTTCCGCCGTCACGTTGATGAGGGAGTCGAGTTGCTCTGACAGCTGTTCCTGTGAATCCACCATCAGCTTTTCATGATCCCTCTCCAAAAGCGATGCCGCCCACTTTGTCAGGCGTGTTTCTTCTGTTGAAAGATAAACATCTGCAGGAGACGAAAGGGATTTTTCCACTTTTTCTTGAATTTCTTTCTTCCCGCCCTTCTCAAAGAAGTGCTTTGGATTTTTGAACGAGTGAAACGCACTCTTCACGTCTGCTTCCTGAAGTCCTTCGGAGAACTCAATAGATGGTCGCTCATCAAAATCGGGCTGGATCAGATAAAGTTCTGGTTCCAATGCTTTGATCCGCCTTTCCAACTCCTCAAGCTTCCCTTTCAATGCCCGGTCGATGAACCGTTCGGTCCGGAGGGAGGTCGCCCTCATTTCCTGTGCAAAATCATAGGAGATGCTCCGCGTCAATTCTTCAGTTCCAGCTGAGATGGCTTTTTCCGGATTCCCATTTGAAGGAAATCTTCCCGGATGGAAGGCTTCCTTGAAGAAATCGGGGAGCCTGTAAAACACCCTTTGCTTCACATAGTGCAGGAGCTCTGAGAGTTCTTGACGCATTTCTACGAGAAGCGGGTCTGGTGTTTCCGTGTTCAGGATGCGCAGGACGTTCTCTTTTGTTTCCAAAAGATGCTCCCTGCGCCTTTCTTTCGATACCTGATCCGTTGAGGCGAATTCCACCCACTGGCGGAACCTGTTGTAGCCCCTTTCCCATTCATGGATGGCGGCATCGATGCTCATCTGGACGAGTTCCTCTTCTATGAAGGTGTGGAAGGCCTCCCTGAATGGGATCATGCCGGAGGCCGCTTCTTCCCGCATGGCCTGAAGGGAAGAGACTCCGTGAATGCGCGGGAAGCGGATGCCATACTGCAGGAGCTGAGACTCCACGTAGCCCAGGACCTCGTCTTTTTCTTCTTCATTAGCGGCAAGGTCGATGGCGTTCACGATGAAGAACATTTTATCAAGCTCGAACGAGTCCTTCACCCTTCCAAGCTGAATGAGGAACTCCCTGTCGGCTTTGGCAAAAGCGTGATTGTAATACGTAACGAAAAGGACGGCATCCGCATTCTTGATGTACTCGAATGCGACTCCGGTATGACGTGCATTGATGGAATCGGCACCCGGCGTATCCACCAGGGTGATCCCCTGCCGTGTAAGGGGACAATCGAAATAAAGATCAATGCTTTCAACAAAACATGATCGTGATTCATTGGCTACATAAGTGCGGTACTCGTCGATCGACACAAGCTTGACGGAGCCGAGATCGGCTGCAAGCTTTTCATACCCGGAGTGGAAGGCCGACAGGAAGGACCGATGGACATTTTCCCGATCCTTCGACTGAAGGATTGATGGAATCAACGAGTAGGCTGCCTCCAGTGAATCCACCCTTTCACCGAAATGAGAAAGGGAGTGATTCAGATCACCAAGCATCTGCTCGGGTGATTTGATATGAACATCGGCAGTCTGATGCACGTGATCATCGGAAACCGGACAGATCCTGTTGATGGAAGCCGTGGTGGGGTTCGGACTCACAGGCAAGACCGATTGTCCAAGGAGGGCATTGGCAAAGGAAGATTTGCCTGCGCTGAATGCCCCGAACAAAGCGATCGTGAATGATTGATCGAGGATGCGCTCCCTTTTCCCCCTGAGAAACCCTGCGGTTCTCCGGAATCCTTCATATTTTGAGAATACCTCTTCAAGGACGGTCAATTTTCGGGCGGCCTCCTCCTTCGTTATACGGCCAGCCGATTCGTTCGCACGATCGGGGATCTCCGTATGAATCTCCTCACCCACGTCGGAGGAAGGTTTTTCAAGTTCTTCCTCACTGCGGTAATGAGAATCCCTGATGTCCCACTTCTTCAACCATGATGACACGACACCCTCCGATATGGCCGAATCTCCCGCTCCTTCACGGATACGGTTTGCTTGCTCGAGCCGCTCTTCTTTGATCTGATTCCATTTCAGGAACACAGCCGTTTTTTCCTGAACAGTCCGGAGTTCTTCTTCCATGTGCTCATTTTCATCCATGAATGCGGTGTCGATTTCTTCTGTCATTTCTTCCATGAGGACATTGGTCTTCAATCGGCACCTCTTCTTGATCTCTTCTGCCAGTTCATTGCAGTATTGAAGAACGTAATCACCATTCAGTCCGGCTCCCTCGCGGATCACACCCGTAATGAAAGCCGAGTCCACTTCAAGAGACAATTGGTCCCATCTCTCGATGAATTGTCCGGAAAGACCGGCACTTTTGGCTAATTTTTTCCCCAGGGTCCTGATATGCCACTGAAGCTGTGAGTCGATTCTGCTGTTGAGATCGGACAGGAAAGCCCCAAGCCTTGTCTCCTTCTCTTCTTCGGTTTTTTGCCCTGCGAAAAGGAAGCCTATTTTGAATCCTTTCTGACGGCTTTCAAGGAACCGCTCTGCCAGTTCCCTCGTTTCAAAAGGCATGAGATACGCATTCTTCAGGATATCGGTCCGCTCCTCTTCGAATGTATTCCTTATTCCTGTCCTGGCCAATAATCGGTCGAGGAGTTCGTTCTCAAGGATGAACGCACTGTCCATATCTTCCCATTCACTGTTATCAAGTCCGCTCTCTTCCTTTACCTGATCGAGCTTGCTTTTGTACCATTCATCATGCTCCTGTATCAACTGGGAGAGGGAAGCTTGAAGGGATTCTGCGATAAGGGATTTTCTGTTCGAAACCTGTCTTTCAACAAGCTGCTCCAGTTCAGGCAGGTCATTCCCTTCCATATCGGGCTTCCTCAGACTCGTATAGAAAATACCTTCCGGCTCGACTCCCCATGATCCAAACGCATCCTTCACAGCGGTTTTGAACGTCTCGAAGGAGATTTCCGTTTCGTTATGTTTGTCGATCTGATTGATCACAAGGTACTGCTTCACTCCGTGCAGGCTCAGTTCCCGGGTGAATTCGAAGTTCACCTGTGATTGGACATGGTTGTAATCCATCACGTAAAATACCGCATCCGCCAGATGCAGGGCAGACTCCGTCGACAGACGATGAGCGTCATCTGTACTGTCTACTCCCGGAGTATCGAGGATGGATACATCTTTATCCATATTCGATCTGCCGATTTCAACCGAATATACATCACGATCCTTGCACCATTCCCGCACTTTGTCTTCATCATATGGGGCAGGAATGAAGACGGGATACTGATGATGATAGTAGATCTTGGCATAGTCGGAATCCGTTTTCTTCACCTTAACCAGATTGGCACTGGTCGGTATGGGGGATGCAGGAAGGACACTGTCGCCGATGAGGTGATTGATCATGCTGGATTTTCCTGCGGAAAAATGTCCGCAGAATGCAAGGATGAGCTCCTCCCCATGCATTTTTTCAGCCAGGCGTTCCGCTTTCTCAACCCGTTCTTCATCGCCCGCCAAACGGAATCGCTCACTGAGGGAAGCGATTGTTTGCATGGATGTATGTATGGTTCGTTTCGTCGTATTCATAGGACAATCCTCTTTTCAAAACGAGTTATGGTAACGCTTCTATTTTAGCGCATTTCCATCTTATTCTCTATGATATTCTCCCTTGAAGTGTTTGGTTTACCCAATCTGCTTCTCCCCTGACTCTGATGCTTTTCCACATAAAAAAACCATCCTTTCTGGATGGTTTTGAATGTTATCGAGTCGTTTCGTTCGGGATGAGATTGGACCCTGAGACGGTTCGCTTCTCGAACTTCAATGCCGTTTTACGCGGTTTTTCAGCTTTCATCATGTTGGACAATACATATTTCATCACAAATCCGTATACCAGCACTGTCAGTAGTACAAGAAACCAAACCATATACGTCCACTCCTTAATGAGAATCATCTTCAATTAGATCTTATCAAAAACGATAATCATTTTCAATAAGAATCGCTATTTTTTCTGAAAACAGGGTATCCCCTTGTCTTTCCATGCTTATCACGGTAGTCGGTTTCACTTCTCAAAGCCCTCTCTTCTTCCGGGATCCTGACGGAAAGCATCCACTGATTGAGGAGGGAGAACAGGACCATCGTAAGATAGGCATTGAAAAGGAGCGGGATGAGGATGAGCTCCAAGGTGACGATAAGATAATTGGGATGCCTGAAATACCGGTATGGGCCTCTTGCCACAACGTGGGCCCCCTTGCAAACGATGATCTTCGTATTCCAGTAGCGTCCGAGGGAAAATATGGCCCACACCCTCCCACACTGCACCAGGAGGAATAGGGCGAACAAAGGAATCCAATAGGGATTCAAACTGAAGCCTGAGCTCCATGCTTCCAGGAGAAGGACAAGGAAGAAAGCTGTATGCATGGCCACCATCCATTTGTAATGCATCTGTCCGTATTCTATACCTCCCCGCTCCTTCATCCATTTTTCATTGGAATGGGCGATGATGAGTTCTCCCAGCCTCTGGAGGATCAGGATGAGGAATATGACACCAAACATGTTCATCCCTCCCACCTGAGCAACAATAGTTCGGAGCTGAATCCCGGTCCAAGTGCCATGGCAAGGCCCAGCTCCCCATCCTTTCCTGCATGCAGCATTTCCTTCATCACATACAGGATCGTTGCGGACGACATATTCCCGTATTCCTGCAGGACAGCAAGTGTCGGGGCCAACATGGCTTTGGCGAACCCGAGTGATTTTTCATACGCATCGAGCACTTTCTTCCCCCCGGGGTGGGCGACGAATTGCCGGATATCGGCAAGGCCCACTCCTTCTTTTCGGAGGAACTCTTCCACATTCGGTCTCAGCCATGTTTCTACGAGATTTGGGATGGACTTCGAAAATACGACATACAGTCCTTCATTCCTGACTTCCCACCCCATGACGTCCAGAGAGTCCCGCAGGAGGGTTGAACGAGTCGAGATGACCCGAGGGAGCGGCTTATATCGTTTTTGCAGGAGGGGACTTTCATCTCCGCACAGGACGGCACACCCGATACCGTCGGCAAATAAGGATGTCCCGATCAGATTGCTTTTGGACCGGTCCCCGTGCTGGAAGGTGAGGGAACAAAGTTCGATGGCGAGAACGAGCACCGTAGAGGATGGAAAGGCACGGCAATACTCATTGGCCCTTGCCAGGCCGCTCGCTCCTCCTGCGCAGCCGAGACCCCAGATCGGGATTCGTTTAATATGTGGATCAAGACCGAGCTCATTCATGATCCTTGCTTCGATGGAAGGTGTCGCAATCCCAGAGGTGGAGATGGTGAATATCGCCTCCACGGGGCCACCCCCTATCGTTTCAAGCGCTTTTGTTACAGCCTCTTTGCCGTATTTCACAGCCAGCTCGATGTATTCCCCATTTTTCTCTTCGAAGGAGTGCGGACTGCCGAACCACTCCAAATCCTTTACAAAATACCTGCTGTTGATCTCCCCATTTTGGAATACGGTCAACAGTCGGTCGATATCTTTGAAACTTTCCTGAAAAAGCTGTTTGGCGAAAACAGACGCATCCTCCTGATCGATCCGATGCGGGGGGATCGCCGTTTCAACTGAATAGATGACAGGCACGCTCAATCCATCTCCTTATCTTACAGATATGGATAGAATCCCCTGTTCATGACGGAACCATGCATGCACTCATGTCTTTTTAGGCTGATGGTGAAGGATGATATCAATTTCGGTATCCGCCATCGCCAGGCAGAATCTGCACGCCTGTTTCCTCACATAAAGAAAGCAGCAGTGGCTGCAATAAAACCGTTTCATATTTCATTCCCCCAGTCCTTTTTAATACTATATGCCGAATTTCCTTCCTCAAGGCAACGAAATCTTCACGTTCTTCACATTCTGTTCAAAAGTAGTGTGACTTATATCACAGATGATTCCCCGCGGTTCAGCTAAGATGATGGGGAAGGAACAATCAGGATTGGGGTGAAGAAGATGAAAGATCCTCAAAAAAGAGATAGCTCCTTACAGGGGACCTTCGTGTCCGTACTGGTGTTGGGACTCTTTTTGGCGGTGAGCTGGATAGGGGTATTCTTATTATTCATGTCGCGATTTTAACGCAGGGAGTGATTTGTCATGCATATGCACCTTTATGAAAAATGGTGGTTGACGCTTGGGACGGGTGCCCTGATCCTTTTCTTGATCATTCTCGGCGTCAGCGCCTTTCATCAAGGCCATAAGCCACCGAGTGCCAAAGCGTATATCGATCCTGAACGGGTGGATGCAACGGCACCCTTCGACCAACCGGGCCTGAAAGAGGTGAGCGGAAAGGACTGGGATTATGAATTAGTGATCGTCGCCTCTGCTTTTCACTATGAGCCCGCGGAATTTACCGTTCCGAAGGGTTCAAAGGTAAAGATCATGGCTACAACCAAAGATGTGATCCACGGATTCGAAGTGGCGGGCACCAACATCAACATGATGCTTGAACCCGGGTACATCAGTGAATATGTGACCACCCTCGATCAGACAGGGGAATTCCTGATTGTGTGCAATGAATACTGCGGGGCGGGACACCATACGATGAAATCCATGCTGAAGGTGGTAGACTAATGTGAAAAAGATGACTGACACGCGGGGTAGAAGCCTCTCTCTCGCCCATTTGTATGTCGCTTATACAGCCCTGGCACTGGGCGGACTGGCGGGTCTCCTGCAGGTTCTGGTCCGCTCAGGGGGCTTGACCCTGCCTGCAGGGATCGGCTACTATCAGATCCTTACCGTGCACGGGGTGCTTTTAGGGTTGATCCTCACCACTTTCTTCATTATCGGCTTCCTTCATGCCTCCATTATCCGGACTGCCGGCCCATACTCCAACAGGTCGATCGCATTGGGTTGGCTGGGGTTTTGGATCATGCTCACAGGGACACTCATGAGTGCCACCATGATCCTGTTGAATGAAGCCACCGTGCTCTATACATTTTATGCCCCGCTCCAGGCCCATTGGCTTTTTTACCTCGGCCTCACTTTGGTGATCGTGGGGAGCTGGCTATCCGGGGGTGCCATGATTTCCGCTTATCGTCACTGGAGGAAAGAACACCCTGGTCAGACGAGCCCATTGTTGACCTTCATGGCGATTATCACGATCGTACTCTGGATCATTGCAACACTCGGGGTAGCGGGGACCGTGCTCTTTCAGCTTCTCCCTTGGTCCCTCGGCATCGTGGAGCGCGTCGATGTTCTCACAAGTCGTACGCTATTCTGGTATTTCGGTCATCCACTTGTGTATTTTTGGCTGCTTCCTGCTTATATGGCATGGTATGCCGTCATCCCGAAGGTCATCGGAGGCAGGGTGTTTTCAGACTCACTAGCAAGATTGTCATTTCTCTTGTTTTTGCTGTTCTCGATCCCCGTCGGATTCCATCATCAGCTGGTCGAACCTGGAATCGATGCCTTTTGGAAGTACCTCCAGGTTGTGCTCACATTCATGGTGGTCATCCCCTCCCTCATGACCGCCTTTTCTCTCTTTGCCACATTTGAAATCAGGGGGAGGGAGCTCGGGGCGAAGGGATTATTCGGCTGGATACGCAAGCTTCCCTGGAGGGATTCACGCTTTATGGTTCCCTTCATCGGGATGCTTGCTTTCATACCTGCCGGTGCAGGAGGATTGATCAACGCCTCCAATCAAATGAACCAGGTGGTCCACAACACCATCTGGGTGACGGGTCATTTCCACCTCACCCTTGCGACAACCGTCGTTTTGACGTTTTTCGGAATCTCCTATTGGCTCATCCCCCACCTTACGGGACGGGTCCTGACAAAAGAGATGAACAGACTTGCCATCATCCAGGCAATCGTTTGGACTGTGGGGATGGGGATCATGTCCCTGTCCATGCACGCTGCCGGATTACTCGGAGCACCTCGAAGGTCCTCATTCTCCACTTACGGGGATGCCCCACAGGCACTCGGCTGGATCCCATATCAGGCAGCACAGGCAATAGGAGGAACGATTCTTTTCATCGGCATCATCCTTGTCCTCTATATCGTAGTGAACCTTGCTTTCTTTGCCCCAAAAGGCAGCGAGGCATTTCCAGTCGCTGAATCCGGATCTGCACAGACCCCGAAAGCCCTTGAGGACTGGCGGATCTGGCTGACCATCCTCACCGCCCTGATCCTGATCGCTTACAGTGTCCCTTTCATCGATATGATCCAACAGGCGCCCCCCGCCTCGAAGGGATATCGCCTTTGGTGACGGGAAGTAAGTGAGCATGGAGATGTGTTCACTGGTGTTTCGGAATAAAGAGGGATAAAAAAAATCCAAACGATGATTCGACTTTCCCTGGAGAAAGTCGAATCCGTTCGGATTTATATTGGTGCTAACCGCTTCGTCCTGATCAGAGAGCATAGACGCCGGCATACTTCTCGATGAGGTAGTCCGCGAGGTATTTGGCATTCAAGCCCTCACCGGTGACGTCTTCAAGGATTTCCAATGGCTTCTTCAGTTTGCCCCATTGATGAACCCTCTCCGTCAACCATTCCTTCACGGGGACGAGATTCCCCTCTTCCAAAAGCTGATCGAAGTTCGGGATGTCTTCTCTCATGGCTTCCCTGAACTGGGCAGCGTACATATACCCAAGTGCGTAGGAAGGGAAATACCCGAAGCTTCCTCCGGCCCAGTGCACATCCTGCAGGACTCCCTCCCCATCATGGGTTGGACGGATGCCGAGATATTCTTCATATTTTTCATTCCAGATGCGCGGGAGATCTTTTACTTCGATCTCGTCGTTGAAGAGACCTTTCTCGATTTCATATCGGATGATGATATGCAGGGCATACGTCAATTCATCTGCTTCGATCCGGATCAGGGAAGGCTTGGATTCATTGATGGCACGGTAAAAGGCTTCGAGGTCCACCTCATCGAATTGTCCGGTGCTGAAATCCTTCAATGTAGCATAGTTCTTTTTCCAGAAGGAAAGATTCCTGCCCACGAAATTTTCATAGAAAAGTGACTGAGATTCGTGGATTCCCATGGAGGTACCTGTACAAAGAGGCGTCCCGATGAGCTTTTCTGATATATTTTGCTCATAGAGTGCATGGCCTCCTTCATGGATGGTACCGAAGACGGCCGTCCGCCAGTCTTTTTCATCGTATTTGGTGGTGACCCTTACATCCCCGGGATTCAAGCCGATGGCAAAGGGATGGACCGTTTCATCGAGGCGCCCTGCACTGAAATCATACCCCATCTGCTCGAGGACCTTGAGACTGAATTCCTTTTGCTTTTCCTTAGGGAAATGATCGAAAAGGAACTCCGTCCGCGGCGCTTCTGCATTCGATATTTTATGTACGAGAGGGACGATTTTCCCTTTGAGGTCACTGAACACTTCATCCAGTACATCGACCGTCACGCCTGGTTCGTATAAGTCGAGCAGGGTATCATATTTATTTTCTCCGTATCCCCAATAATCGATGAACCGTTTCGTAGTGGAAACCAATTTTTCAAGATACGGCTGGAACATAGAGAAGTCTCCTTTTTCTTTTGCCTCTTCCCAGATCCCTTCAGCTTTGGACTGAAGGACGACATAGTCCCGGTATTCCTTGGCCGGGATCTTCTTATTCCGGTCGTACTCCTTTTGACATTCTTCCAACAGGGCACACGTGATCTCATCAAGATTGTCGGCGACCAGCGTCAGCTTCGCCAGATAGGCTGCCATCTCACTTGATGTGGACATTTCGAATACTTCAGACGAAAGCATCCCGATTACTTCGGAACGCTGTGAGGCACCCTTTTTCGGTGCACCCGTCCTCAAGTCCCAGAACATGAGTCCCAGTGCTTCATTATAGGCGCTCATCTTACTTGAGTATTCCTTGAATGCACCACTCACTTTTTTTATCTCTTCTTTATTCATGCTTCATTCCCCCTTCACCCTCCTATCTTACCACAAAAGTCAGACTAGGCAGATGATTCACTCTTGAAAAACAACAGGGCTTTCACCTGCAGGACGTAAAGCCGGTTCAACATGAAAAACGGCCCCCTCCGCCCTGAGACAGGACGGATTGGAGCCGGTAACATCATGCTTCGATGGATTCAACGCTCACAGGCAGGATCGCCTGTACTTCTTTTTGGTAAGCCCGGTCGCTTTCATTCAGGAGGATATGGATGCTTCCATGGTCGCCTTCCGTTCTGATCAGGCGTCCGATTCCCTGGCGAAGACGGAGCAGCATATACGGGATATCGACTTCTGCCACAGCGTTGCCGCTGTGCTTCCGCTTTGCATCGAAAACGGGATCCTTCGGCGGGAACGGCAGGGAATGGATCACCACTTGCGAAAGGGATGAACCCGGGATATCGAGACCCTCCCATAAATGATAGGAGCACAGTACGGAAGTTTCATCTTCCTGGAAGCGCCTGACCGTATCACTGATCTCCCTGTCTCCCTCATAGATCACTTCGAAGGGTACCTCCCGTTCATTCATATGTTTCCTGAAGGCTTCCATTTCTTCTTTTGAGTTGAACAACACGAGGGACCTTCCTCCATGGTCAATCAATCGGCTGTCAATATAGCCGTATGATTCGGACCGTTGTACATGGGGCAGGCTTACACTCATCACTTCGTCGTACTCATAGGGGGATTCGACGGAGAATGATTCATAAGAAGCGATGCCCAATGACGACGATACGTAGGAGAAATCGCCGTGATAGGAAAGGGTAGCAGAAGAGAAGATGAAAGGAATGTTTTGGGAAAATACATGCTCTTTCAAAATTTCTTCTACCAGCCTAGGCATGACGACGAAGGTTTCTTCCTTGTCATTCGATTCCAGCCAGTAGATCCCCTTATCATCCTCCACATAAAGCTTCAGAGAGTAATGGATCTGCTCGAGGTACTCCTCCACCACCTTGAGGAGATATTCCTCGACCACATACATTTCGGATTCAAACACAAGTTCATTCAATAGACTTTCGATCCTGGAAGCGAGATCTTTTGCATGAGTGAGAATATGAGGAGCGCGAGACACATAATGCCGCTCGCTTCCTGCCACCTTGTTTGACTCTTCTTCAAGAAGCTCGAACCAGCGGTCGTTATCAGCAAGGATTTCTTCGATCAGATAGAGTGTTTCCTCACGCAGATCAGAAGCTGATAACCGCTCCAGAAGATGCTCGATGGTTTCTTTTGTCATCCGGTAGGTCATCGCCTTTTGTGAAGCGTACTCCAATAGATGTCCTTCATCAAAGACGACAGAACTTGCTTCCGGCAGGAGGGGGAGCTGCCCTTCCCTTTTTCGGGAGTCCTTCGTCCAGATATGCTCCATATAAAAGTCATGGGAGCAGATGATCAGATCTTTTGCCTGGCGGTAGTGCTCACGGTGCAATGTCAGGCCACAGCGGTGGCGTTTCGGGCAGGCCATGCAGTCTTGAAGGGGATCCCATGCGATGGGTGACCACTCTTCATCGGAAAGCTCTGCGTATTCCTTCCTGTCTCCATATGGATAAAATCCCGACATGGAGCCGCTCTCGTGGACGAATGACGGAAGGTCACCCCAAATCCGCTCGTATTCGTCATCAGCAGACAGATTATCCTCGAGTTTTTTGATACAAAGGTATTGATCGCGTGATTTTGCCAGGCGGACATCGATATCAAGGCCGAGTGCCTCCTGGAGCTTGTCCACATCGCCACCCTCTTTGACGATCTGCTCGATGAGGGTCTCATCCGCACACGAAATGATGGCGGGCTTACCCGTGTAACGCGCATAGCTTAAGGCATAGAGCAGGTAAACGAGGGTCTTTCCGGTCCCGACCCCCGCTTCTGCAAATATGACTTGATTCTGTTTATAGGCCTGATTGAGTTGAAAGGCCATGAACACCTGCTCATCACGCAAATCAAAGCCTTTTTCAGGCAGTATATCGTAAAATACATCCCCGACCCAGTCGGATAATGCTTCATAAAATGATTGTTCCTTCGATAAGGGGAACGGCAGCGTTTGTCTCATAATATCCTCCTACATGAACACAGTATATCTACTTTACTAGATTTCCCACGGGATGAAAAGCAGCAGCACAAAAAAAGAGAGCATCCTCCGTCCGCCGTGGGACCGGATGCCCTTTCTCCCGTTCAATCGTACAGCCGTCTGGTGGCCAGTTCATATTGAATCGCCTGATCCAGTACCTTGGAGGCTTCGTGGAGGGCAAGGGGATTGCTTTCTTCCCCTTCTCCGTGCAGTGAAGCCATGGAACGTTGGATGGCCTGATAGATTTTATGATAGTCGATGCGATCCTGAATCATCGTACCCATTCCCCCTCTGATTAATAGAACCAGTTTATGCAGGAACGACCGATTTTATACCTGGGATCGCCCGGTATCTTATTCTTCTATCTTTTTGCGCGGCGGTCTCGGCCCCCAATATTGATAGTAATCGGTCCTGATGAATCCATTGAACAGCTTACGCTTCTTCGTGGCTTTCTTGCCATAGCATTCTTCGAAATGCTCCAGGCTCGTCATCATGTAAACAGACCAGGTATCAAGCTTGGAGAAGGCCTGTCCCATTTCGCGATACATCAGTTCGACTTCCTTGCGATCACCGAGACGCTCACCATACGGCGGGTTTCCGACAATGACGCCATACTCGAGCTCCGACGTGAAGTCCCTTACCTGCATCTGCTTGAATTTCACCAAATCACCGAGCCCTGCCTCTATGGCGTTTTCCTTTGCAATGGCAATCATGCGGTGATCGATGTCGGTTCCGAGGATTTCAAGGGGCTGATCATAATTCGCTTGATCCTCCGCCTCCATCCTCGTACGATCCCATACATCCCCATCCATCATTGGCCAGGCTTCAGAAAGGAATTCACGGTTGAACCCCGGAGCGATATTCTGTCCAATGAGGGCTGCTTCAATGGCGATCGTCCCGGATCCACAGAAAGGATCCACAAAAGGACGGTCCGGATTCCAAGTGGTCAGCTGGATCAACGCAGCAGCGAGGGTTTCCTTCAGAGGAGCGTCCCCTTGCCCCACACGATAGCCCCTTTTATGGAGACCCTGACCGCTGGTATCGAGGGTCAGGCTCGCTTTATCTTTGTGGATGGCGACTTCGATCTTGAAAAGCGGTCCTGTCTCATCAAGCCAGGATGTTTTTTTATAGGCGGTCTTCAACTTTTCCACGATTGCTTTCTTTACAATCGCCTGACAGTCGGGCACACTGTACAGTTTCGATTTGACGGATTTCCCCTGTACAGGGAACTCCGCATCCACAGGAAGGAACGACTCCCACGGGAGGGCTTTCGTCCGTTCAAATAATTCATCGAAGGAATACGCATTGAATTCCCCGACGAGGATCTTGACCCGATCTGCCGTCCTCAGCCACATATTGGCCCTGGCGATGGCCGTTTCATCCCCTTGGAATATGACCTTCCCGTTTTCCACCTGACATTCATACCCAAGATCTTTCACTTCTTTGGCAACAATCGACTCCAGCCCCATTGCGGCCGTTGCGATCAGTGTATACTTACCCAATACCTTCACCTCTATCATCATCGTTTGCACGTATTTTCAATCATCGATATTTTCTACAAATAAAAAGGACTGACACATCAGGCTCCAAAAAACCCTGTATCAGTCACTTCGATCGTTGTATCCATTATTGCTCTCCCCGTAACAGCGTCCTGTAAGCCATGTTTTGTTCCGTTGTACTGCAGGCGACTTGACGTCTCGTACTCTGGTGGTAATCATCTATCTACAAAGGCAAGCCTTTGTCCCTCTCTTCGTTCAATTCCTCCAAGAGGATTCCCCTACCAAATTTGGGTTTCTCACTCGCGGGGTTTACCTCGTTCCACTCCTGCCATTTCTAACAGGACTTCGTCACTGTGGCACTTTCAAGGTATTCACACCATATCCGTGAGGACGTAGGCGTTTTCCCTGCCGTCAGCCCGTTTGACCGGACTGCCCTAGCTTATGAATTGGCTAGGCACGAACACTACGGGCATCTCAGCACCGTGTGAGCATGGACTTTCCTCTACAGCCGGAGCTGCAGCGATTACCCAAACACCATTAAAGGATCAGCAATTTCTAATTATATAGCATCCCTTTCTACATTACAAGGGGGAATTTCAATCGTACAGTTTATTTCCAAACACATGCTTCTCAAGATTCGAGAGGCGCTTCAGGATATCGAAATTCGTCGTACCTGATGGCTGTGGTGGTGCAGCAGAGCGCTGCTGCCTGCCCGCTTCCTCAACCTGCTTCTTCAGACGAAGGTTCTCCTGCTGCAGTTCTTCTATTTCCTGGTGGAAGACTTCATAGTCCTTGATGACGAGGTCGAGGAACTTGTCCACATCTTCGGGTTTGTACCCGCGCATGCCGTTTTTAAATTCTTTTTCCAAAATATCCTTTGCAGTCAATTTCACTTTATCTGAGATCATCATATTCACCTCTGCGTTTATGTTAATCATATTTCCATATTCCCGTTCGTTTGTCAATGGCATTTCTCCGTTAACCCCATTGGGCCTCTTCTACCACCCATTGAAGATCGTCAAACGTGATGGTCTTGAGCATGAAAGATGGATCTTGTTCCTGTTTCCTCTGCGCTTCCTCGTAGAAGTACCTTGGGGAGCCTTCGCGCTCGGGATCGTAGAGGATGATGCATGACTGGCTTTTATGCAGGAACAGCAGATTCCGATTCTTGAACTGTCCCGGATTCTGGTAGGGGCTTTTGGAGATGGAATCGACAAAGTCGGCCTGCGAAAGGATCGTTTCGTAATACTCCTTATTCTGGTCATTCCACTTTTCCTCCTGCTGCAGGAAAGGTGTGAGGACTGCAAGCTTTAGATCCGGATACTCTTCCTGAAGGTCGAATACGACCTCTGCGGCCCATAACTCCACCCCGAGCTGACCGGAAATGAGGACCCATTCCAACCCGGTATCAAGAAGGGAAAGCAGTTCTTTCCGGATGGCTAGCTTTATGTATTGTACAGCCTGATCGTCTTGTTTGAAGATGCCCAGCTCAAATGATTTATATCCTGTGATCGATGCGACCCCGCCCATGGTACCGAAGCTCCTTTATTCATAGTCTGTCCTTATTGCTTCCATTGTAGCACACATTTCCACGACATTGCCTCTTACAACCATTGAAAAAAGCACCTGTTTCCGGCCATCCCCTCTGGTAAAGGGAAATGAGCCGGTCAGGTGCCGAACGTTCATTCATTAAAATCCAAATGGCCGCGGTCTTGGTCCGAATCCAGGGCCGAATCCTGGTCCGCCGGGTCCGCCCATTCCCCCACCGCAGTTGAACTGCTGGTTGGATACATTGTCCACCATTGAATGTGTATGAGGGAAGTAGTGTTTGTGCTGATAGTTCACATGATTCACCGTTGTGGTATGCACAGGATGGATATGGGGTACCTCCAGGGTCGTGAAGGTATGATTCACACAACATTTCGTAGGGTGCATGACAGCCGGAAGGACTTGGTTGGGTCTTGGTCTACAGTACATCGTGACATGATCTCCTTTCATCTCATGGTGTCTACACTATCAACCTATGATGAACCGGAGCCACGGGTACTGATGCATTTACCTATTTTAAATCAGTTGGCACTGTAAAGGGTTCCAGAGAAATTGGAAAACACGAAAGCCGTCAATCCGATCACGACAAAAAACAACAAGAGAATAGCTCGGTTCAATCTTCATCATCCTATCCGAAAAATTTCATCACAATGTATTATTTTACATCTACATTAGAAAATTCTCAATATTCCCGGATGAAATTTTGCGAAGCTTTTTCCTGGTAATTCTTCTCACTGGTAAAGCCTTTAAGGCCGACCGTCTTTCTGCCTCTTCATTTTCCCGAGGATCCTCTCAATCCGATGCTGTAGTTGGTCGGATTCCCTTCCCTGTTGAACCATCGGGGCAGCGCGCTCGGCGTATTCCTTCGCGCGATCCAGATTGTAGAACCGATGCTCATGGAGCTTCGACAGTTCGATGAAGGCGGCTTTTTGCAGCTTGGGAGCGGCCTCCTCATCGATCTTTTCCCAAAGCCTGGCCGCCTGTTCAAAGTCCTTCTCCTTTTTCAGTTCGAGGGCGAGAAGATGAAGGGCTTCGTCATTCCCCTTCGCCCCCTCATCTACGATCTTCTGAAAAAGGGCCTTCGCCCTCCCCTTGTTGCCTGTGTACTGTAGCCATCTGCCGACTTCGAAGGATTCGGGCTCACCGGGATTCAGGAGAGTGAGGGAGAGATGGGCATACAAGGTGATGAGGGACAGGATGTCGAGCTCATTATGTTCGAGTACCTTGAAGATCCCCTCTGGGTCCCTCCGCTCCACATAATCGAAGTAGATCATCGGAGCCAAATAGCCAGGCACATCATCCTCACGATGAAAACCAAGAACATCCTTCTCGACGTTCACCAGCTTCACGGACCCAAGTCTTTCCTTGAAGAGGCGCCGGGATCCATGGTACAGGTCAAAGTGCCCGAAGGCCGGTAGTTTCGGGACGTGCTCCCTGATCAGAGTATGACGTGTTTTCACCTGAGGCCAGTCGAATGCTTTACCGTTATAGGTGACAAGGGTTGTGTAATCGACCTTTGATAGAAAACTGTGGTACAGGGGGATCTCACTCCCCGGACGTGGAAGCACATGCTGGGTAACGATGACTTCCGATTCAGTGATGCGTGCATGGCCAAGGAGGAAAATCGTATTGCCTGCCCCTCCGCCCAATCCGGTCGTTTCCGTATCAAAAAAGAACAGGTCTTGCGGGGAAAGGCCCCTGGCGGACAAGGGATGCTCCCCTTCAAAATCCTGCCAAGCCTTCACGGCTCTTACAGCATCCCTGAAGGAATAACTACCGTGTCTATGATCCAATGGATACCGCTTCTCCCTCACGATGCAATAGTCCTCATCCAGGACATATGGAAAAGCACCGATCGATCCCCACTGATCTGCATGGGGGAGGACATCATCCGGAAGCTCGTTCAGCGGGGCTTTCACACCCGCTGCAGTCTCTTCACGGATAATATGCTTTTTCATCCGATTCAGCTTATTCTTGAGTGACATTCCCTTTCACCTCCTATGAGAGGAACAGCTCAAATAATTTCAAGGTATCCATCTTGGCCGTTTCCAACGAATGCTCGGTCCCTATACAGGATGGGCATCCCGTTTCACACGGGCACCTTTCCACCATGTTCTTCGTTTCTGTAAGCACTTCTTCGACCTGGTCAAATACCTTTTCACTCAGCCCCACCCCTCCAGGGTAGCGATCGTAAATAAAGATCGTCGGTCTTTCATTGTGAGCCGCCTTGATCTGGGGTACGACGAAGATATCACTCGGATCGCACATCACATAAAGGGGCACGATTGCTTTCAGGCTCTCCGCCGCCCCGATCAATCCTTCTTCCAGCCGCTCCTGTGACAATCCTGTATCCTCTTTGAGGGAAATCCAGCTGGAACTTGTGTGAATCTCTTCTTCTGGGAGATGGATCGGTCCCGATCCGATATTTTCATGTGTATCGAATTTGATTTTCTTGAAGATGGTGGCCATGGCGCGCACCATGACATCACCGAATGCCGCTTCCCATGAGCCTGCTTCTCTCTCCTTGTCCTGTTCTAGGACGCTCAGTTCAACGGCAAGATTTGCATCCGTATAGTAATCGACGTCCACTTCGCGAACGAATGCCTTCTTCTCATCCCAGTCCAGGAATTCCACTTGATACTGTATGCCCTGATGTAGATAGATTGCTTCATCATGTAGGAGGGTCATAGCCGAGAAACGATCCATCTCCCCGATCACTTTCACCGCCGCCACGTTCGTCTGGTCAACGATGATGACATTCTCCTGTGAGGCAGAACGCAAGCTGATGTTATGGGCGGGAAAGGCATCGTTCATCCAATACCACTTGCTTCCGTTTTTGTGGACGACCCTCTCCTCTGCAAGGAATTCCATCATATCCTCGACCTCGAGCCCGCCGAATGTATCATCTTCCTTGAATGGAAGTTCAAAGGCTGCGCATTTGATGTGGTCCACGAGGATGATGAGGTTATCAGGGTTGATCCTGGCGGTCTCTGGCGTCTGTCCGAAGAAGTAATCCGGATGATCGACGATGAACTGATCCAGGGGACTAGAGCTCGCAACCATGATCACCAGGGACTCGCCGTGACGTCTTCCGGCACGCCCCGCCTGCTGCCATGCACTGGCGATCGTTCCAGGATATCCCGTCATGATGCATACTTGCAGCTGTCCGATGTCCACACCGAGCTCAAGGGCATTGGTGCTGACGACCCCATAGATATCACCAGACCTCAAGCCTCTTTCAATTTCACGTCTCTGAGTAGGGAGATAACCCCCGCGGTAGCCGCGTATCGACTTGGCACCGAGCTCACCTTTCACAAGCTCCTGAAGGTACGTGAGGATGATTTCCACCCGCACACGGCTCCGCGCGAAGACGATCGTCTGGATCTTATTCTTCAGGAGCTCCCCTGCAAGCCTCCTGACCTCCAACGTCGCGCTTCTCCTTATATTCAGCGGCTTGTTTACGATGGGAGGATTATAGAAGACAAAATGCTTCCTTCCCGCAGGCGCCCCATTGTTATCCACAAGGGCCATTTCCTCTCCCGTCAGTCCTTCTGCAAGCTCCTTCGGATTCGCAATCGTGGCGGAGGTACAGATGAAGGTCGGGTTTGAACCATAGTACGCACAGATCCTTTTCAACCTGCGGATCACATTCGCCACATGGGAGCCGAATACCCCCCTGTAGATATGCAGTTCATCGATCACCACGTACTTCAGGTTCTCAAAGAGGGACACCCATTTCGTATGATGAGGGAGGATGGCAGAATGGAGCATATCTGGATTGGTGATGACGATATGCCCTGCTTTCCTGACCTTCTGCCTGATATTTGCCGCTGTGTCTCCGTCATAAGTATAACTATTGATGGCAGCACCCGTTTCTGAAATGATCTCGTTCAGCTCGCTCTTCTGGTCCTGGGCCAGTGCCTTCGTCGGAAAGATATACAGGGCCCGTGAATCGGGATTTTCCATGACTGACTGGAGGACGGGCAGATTGTAGCAGAGCGTCTTCCCGGATGCCGTAGGTGTCACCGCCGTGAAGCTCTCCCCTGCCTGGGCGTGGTCAAAAGCCGATCGCTGGTGGGTGTATAGGTTGCCGATCCCCCGGATTTCAAGTGCATGCTTGATGCGGGGATCGAGGCTCCCTGGAAATTCCACCGTGTCGGCTTGCTTTTCTTCTATTGTATGCCAATGGCCGATCTGTTCGCTGAATCGCTCATCGGTCTTTAATTGTTGAATGAGTTGTTGCAGATTGCTTTTTCCAAACATCTTGTTCACCTCATCCCCTATTTTAGCGAATCTATGTTCGAATACAAAGAAAAAAATATGGGGTATGAGTTTCCATCACCATGACTATGCCCAAAGGTTCATTCACATCGTATGGGCATTCCTCATACACTGGATGCAAAAGGCATGTCGAAAGGGGAATCACGATGGATAAATCACCAAAACATCCATTCGGCTTCGGGAATCTTATGAACTCCATGAATCAATTCTTCCATGAAAAGCCGATGAAAGGGATGTTGCAAAGCATTGATGATTTTTTCTCCTCCTCACAGAATCCCTGGGGTTCCTTCCCCGTGGCCCTGGAGGAGCGGACGGACTGCTACGTCATCACCGCCGAGGTCCCGGGAATCAAAAAGGAGCAGATCGAGCTCGATATCTTCCCTGATTATATGACCATCAACATCACCAGAATCGAAGAGTTCACAGAAGATAATCAACGGAATCGCACGTTCAGCTATCAGAAGTCCACCTCGCGCAGCAGCAGGAGCATCGCGTTCCCGGGCACGATCGATGAGAGGGGGCAAAAAGCTTCCTTGGCAGACGGCATCCTCACCGTCATCCTGAAAAAAGACACAGGCAACAGACTTCGAATTGAATGAAGCAAGATGCTGTGACAAACCTGTGTTAGTCATAGTAAAACCCGAATTCATTTGACTAGGCAAATGAATTCGGGTTTTTAATTTGTTTCATGACTTGCGATTTCATTGTTTCCAGCCGAGTGGAGACCCCGTGGGCATGGAGGAGGATCGAGGAAAGGGAAGTTTTGCAGGGAAATCATGAGCGGTATAAAAACCCTATACTGATCGTGTTAGTCATATGAAATACACTACTTCAAAAATGCCCCGAATCCCTTCACAAGAGAAGATACTTGGTTGATTGCCCCCATCATTTGACTGCCGGTGTTCATCATTTTATTGAGATCGAATTTGCCATCCTGTGATTTGAATGAATTCAGCATGCCACCCATTCCCCCTGAAGAAGGCTTCGCCATGAATTTCGCCTTCGGATAAGGGTTGGCATACCCTTGTTGAGAAGCATACGCCTGATACGGATTATATTCCTTTGACTGCAGTGGATTATCGAAATACGGATTTGAATAATAGCTCTGTGACGGCATTTGTGAATAAGGCATCATTTGGTGGACCTGTTCCTGCGGGGGAAGCTGTTGCTGAAAGGGATCCATCCCCAGATTCGGAAGGCCCCCGTATGGATTCTGCCCATACGCGGGGTGCATGAATGGATGAGCTTGCCTTTGGTGATGGTGTGGATACATATGAACCCTCCCGTTCGATTTCATCATTTAGTACAGCATATGATGCGTCAGGCAAAATGGTGAAAACACCCAGGAAGGTCAGATTTTTCGACAATCATTGTCGATAGTTACACTATTCTTACAACTCTTATCCGCCGTCTTCACATGATAGAATTGTGTCAGGAATCCCCTGTGGCACCGCTCGGGGAGTGAGCCTGTTGAAAAGACGGTAAAGGGAGGAAACACAATGAGTTTAAATGAATTGATTCAATGCTACAAGACGAGTAAACACGACGATGCAGCCAATCACCTCGACCTTCTGACCATGGCCAAAAAACTTTATATTTCCAATGAAATCACTTTTCAACATTATAAGGAGCTCATCAAAGACCTTGAGCCGACGACGGACCATCAATAAATAGAAAGAATCTGCAATGAAAAAATCCGGGGCCCGATTGAAGGGGCCCCGGATTTTTCATGACTCACGTGCAGCTTCCCTTCAATCCTTCCTCAGTTCATGGAGCTGTGTCCCCAGCACGTAGGAAACAGATTGATAATGACTGATGAAGCGATTATAGCTTGATTCCGGGAAGAAACAATGAACCGAAAGCATTTCGATATTATCGTAGGTGTTTGAAATTTGAGGAAGGTGAAGATGTTTTGGCCTGGACGTTGCTACCCATTCTTCGGATAAAGACCTCCACTGATCATTCAAGCTTTTGACCTTATCCGCGTAGGGTTTCACATCCTGGTAAAAGTCCCCCTTCTCCCCACTTTCCCTTCTTCGTTTGTATTCTTCTATCATGAAACCTGCTTCAGTGAGCAGGCTATCCGTCACACCGATCAACTTGTCCATCCGCGAATCCCCCAGGTTCAAAGTAAAAAGCAGCCAAAAACACGGCTGCTTCATTACAGTCATTTTATGATGTCTTCCTGGATAATTCAAGCTTTTACACTGCGAATGAAGGGGACGGACGGCGAATGTCCCTGATCCCTTCACATCGATCCAGCTGATTTTCAACCTTCTGCACCTCGATGTGGAAACTGTCGACTCTATCCTGCTTCTCGATTCGGATCCGGTCATACAAATTTTGTTCCAACTGATTAAGACTTTCCTCGATCTCGGCAAGCTTTAACATGATTTCCTGTTTCTGATGCATAATGGGGTCCTCCCAGCATTTTGATTTACTAAGAGTATTCTCCCTTTTGAAGGCATCCCCTCCCCCTGTGACAAAACTAGAAGCGTTTCGGCAAAGATAGTGGACAACAGACAAGGCTTCGACATGATTGAATAAAAGGAGCGTCCGCACTTCATACTAGGGATGGAGGTGGAAAACATGAAAAAGCAAACGAAAGATCCCAAGCAGCAGGAAACCAAGCAAAATGCTGCTAAAGGGAATCCTAAACTAACCGGGCCGGACCGCCCTTCCACTTAATAGAAGAATGATGAAGACCCGAAGGCTGAAGTGCCCCGGGTCTTTTTCTATTCGTTCCCGTCATTTGGAAAGCCTCAAGGAAAGGGCCTTCTTGATCCATTTGGCGAAGCTATTCATTCTCATCAGCTGCTTTTCCTTATGAATGAACCAGCTCTTGATCTCCACTTCTGAAGGGATAGGTACGGGATCAAACCAGTCTTCCCTCACCCGTCCTTCTATTGACCAGTCCTTCTTTCTTCTCATATGGTGGGTAACCTCACCGTAGACGCTGCGGAGATCTGGCGAGGAGGTACCGGTCGGCCCTTCTGCGTATTCCCTTCGTGATCCCTTTGGTTCGACCGCGACCGCCCATTTGAAAATATCGGAGAAATGGTCGCTGTGGAAAAGGATGCTGTACAGCTTCTTTCCCAGAAGGATCCTGTTGTCCAAGTCCCTGAACCCATGTACACTAGCCCCGTAGAGCCTCCCATCCAGGGTCGGGAAGATCACCGAACTGAAATGGAGACGATCTTCAACGAAAAAGAGCGGGGACGTAAAGACCTTGCGATACACGGGATCAAGGATCACAGGTCCTTGTATCAAATTTTGCTCGTTGATGATCAGCGCCGTCACCAGACGGTCTAGATCCCGATGCTCCCAAAAATACTTCCACTCTGTCTTCATGAAGGAAGAAACGTGAAACTCATCGAGGAGATGAAACATTTCCACCCCCGCTACAACGGAATAATGGTAGATGAGGAGCTGGGGATAGGCATCTTCAAAGATCATCCAGTTGGCGCGTTCATAGGTCATGAACAGGTCCTCTCGTCGCCTTTTGGAAAGGATGTCTCCAAGGACCCCTCCTTCGAGATCGGTCATGTTCCAACCGGCATTCCTTGATACGAGGGACGCAAGGAGTGACCATCTGACTTCACCGTGCCACTCAAAGAAGCCTTGATAGGCCATCGTCCTCGAGATATTATCCCTATTGTGGTCACGTACCTGGGCGCGTATCATCTTGATCCAATAGCAGAGAGGTTTATCCTGTCCGATAGAGGGTATATTCGGATAGATTCTTTTCATCTGATCCTCCCCGAGTCCTTAATATATCTAGGGTGAGGACATTTGTAATGATTTATTCACACAAAGTCGGGGACTTTCTGGTATGATATAGATTAGTCTGCGAGGTGTATTACCATGAAATTCCATTATCCGAATGGAAAGAAATATGTGGAACCGGAACGACCCTCAAAAAAACCCGGGGCTAAACCGAAACAAGTAACGTATGGCAACAGGGGGATGACACTCGAAGAAGATATTAATGAAACCAATCTGTATTACCTTGCGCAAGGAAAGGCTGTCATACATAAAAAGCCCACACCTGTGCAAATCGTTGATGTCCTCTATCCTTCAAGAAGCGCTGCAGTCATCAAGGAGGCCTATTTCAAGCAGCCCTCCACTACCGATTACAATGGCGTCTTCAGGGGCAGATACATCGATTTTGAAGCAAAGGAAACCAAAAACAGCACGTCCTTCCCTCTCAAAAACTTCCATGAACATCAAATTACCCATATGGAAGAGGTTTATAAACATGACGGGATCACGTTCGTCCTCCTTCGCTTCTCGGCGACGGAAGAAGTGTTCCTGCTTCCCTTCCCCTCTCTCCATGCCTATTGGAAAAGGATGCTGGACGGTGGACGAAAATCCATCACCAAGGAGGAAATCGAGAGCGATGGGACAAGGATACGCCTTGGGCTCCATCCAAGGGTCGACTACTTAAAAATAGTCCAAGAGTTATATTTTTAGCTCTATGAAAATGAGTTAATCTATATTTTGTCTTCTTCCATGTTGTATATTTCAAAACGTGGACAATACTAAATTAGACAGAAGATTGAAAGCGAGGAACCAAAATGGCTGGTGAGTATAAATCCAGAGAAGAAAAACGCCTTGCCCAGCAGAAACAGAAGCCCTCAGGTAAAAAAGGGAAGAAACGTTCGCTGTTCAAGCGTGTCATCTTAACATTATTCGTCATCGGGATCATCGGGATGGTCGCAGGAGGAGGGCTATTCGCCTATTACGCCTCGAGTGCCCCCGATCTTGATGAGAAATTATTGAAAGATCCGATCGCTTCGGAAATCTATGACATGAACGGTGATCTCATCACCACGGTCGGAAAGGAAAAGCGTGAATACGCCAACTTCGAGGATATTCCAAAAGTGATGCAGGACGCGGTCCTCGCCACAGAGGATAATCGTTTCTATAAGCATCACGGGATCGACCTCATTCGCCTTGGGGGCGCCGTCATGGCCAATATTACAGGTGGCTTCGGTTCCGAAGGGGCCTCCACCATCACCCAGCAGGTGATCAAGGGATCCTTCCTGAATCCCGAGAAGACGTTGAAACGTAAAGCCCAGGAAGCATGGCTCGCCATCAAGCTCGAGCAGGATTACACAAAGGAAGAAATCTTCGAGATGTACTTCAACAAAGTGTATATGTCCGATGGCATCAACGGAATGGCCACTGCAGCCGATTATTACTATGGTAAAGATGTCAAGGACATCAAGCTGAATGAGGCAGCGGTAATTGCGGGTCTTCCTCAGAGTCCTAATAATTATAATCCGTTTGAACATCCGGAAGCGGCCGAGAAGCGACGGAACATCGTCCTTTCCCTAATGGCTCAGCATGGAAGGATAACAGAGAAACAAAAAGAGGAAGCACAAAAGATCCCGATTACGGAAGGCCTCGTATCAAAAGAGGATCGTGCTAAAAAGAACGACAACAAATACCCTGCCTTCGTCGATGCTGTAATCGAAGAAGTCGAAGACATGGGTGATTACAACATCTATTCAGATGGACTGAAGGTCTATACAACGGTCGATCCGAAAGCACAGGATCGCGTGGAAGAAATCCTTGCAGGTGAAAACACATCCTTCACGTATCCTGAAAAATACGACCAGCCGATGCAGGCCGGCATCACCCTCCTTGATACAAAAACCGGTGAGATCCGTGCCATCGGAGGAGGACGTGAACAGGATAAAAACGTACAGCGTGGATTCAACTATGCCACAGACATCAAACGCCAGCCGGGCTCTACGATCAAACCGCTGATCGACTATGCACCGGCCGTTGAATACTTGAAATGGTCCACGTATCATATCCTGGATGATGAACCATATAAATATTCCGACGGAACAGAACTGAATAACTACGATGGACAATTCAAAGGTCCGATCACCATGAGGGAAGCCCTCTGGGATTCACGGAATATCCCGGCACTGAAGGCATTCCAGGAAGTCGGCCCTGAAAAAGCCGAGGACTTCGTGAATGGACTTGGGTTGAATTTCGACCATTATTATGAATCTGCCTCCATCGGCGGTGTATCACCTGGTGTCAACTCCGTCCAAATGGCAGGTGCATATGCTGCTTTCGGTAATGAAGGGGTCTATACGAAACCTCACGCCATTCAAAAGGTTGTCCTCCGCGATGGAGAAACGGAAGTCAAACCTGATATCAAACCAAAAGCCGCTATGAAAGAATATACGGCCTATATGATTTCAGATGTGCTGAAGAGTGTCATTGATAATCCAAGGGGTACAGGGCTATACGCCAAAGTACCAGGGCTTCCGATGGCAGGTAAATCAGGTACCACCAACTACTCTCAGAAAGATCGCGAGAAACTGGGAATCCCGAAAGCAAATGCACCGGATTCATGGTTCGTCGGATATACGACCAACTATACGGCGGCCGTCTGGACAGGATATGAAAAACAATCCAACTCCCTCGATCCGACCGACAGGCATATTGCCCAGTATATCGTGAGTGATTTGATGAGTTCCGTACATGAAGGTGTCGACACGGCAGACTTCAAAAAGCCGAACTCCGTCGTCGAGTCGAAAGTCGAAATGGGAAGCAATCCAGCAAGACTCCCTAGCGACTATACGCCTGATGACCGCATCATCACGGAACTGTTCGTACGCGGTACAGAACCATCCAAAGTGTCGTCTGAATTCGATAAGATCGATGCACCTAGCGGACTGAATGCAAAATACGATGATAAGAAACAATCCATCAAGCTATCTTGGGATTATAAGAAAAAGAAAGACGTCACGTTCGAAGTCTCCGTTTCAATCAATGGGGAGTCGAAACAAACCCTGACAACAACGGATAAAAAAGGCTTGAATGTCGATAACATTCAAGGCGACGGTACGTACGCCTTTGAAGTCGTAGCCATCTCTGGCGGTCAGCGAAGCGACCCTGCTTCCACGAGCGTGACGGTGAGCGGCAATGATGACGAAGAGCAAGCGGAAGAACCGGAAGATCAACCCGATGACAATGCCGATGATGGCAACACCGACAATCCTGACAACCCAGGCAATGAAGATGGCCAGGGCAACGGAGGAGAGAACGGGAACGGGAATGACAACGGAAATGGAAATGGAAATGGAAATGGAAACGGGAACGGCGGAGGAAACGATAATGGCTCCGACAGCGGAGACGGCGGCACCCCTCCAGGAGATGAGAATCCTCCTGCAGAGGGTGACGGCGATCAAGGAGGTACCGACACCGAACCACCAAGTGACGGTGGAACGACAGATGGAACCCAAGATCAAGCCCCTGCTCCGGCCCAATAGAAAAAAGCAGCGAGTTCACTTACTCGCTGCTTTTCTTTATGGACTTCATTGCCCTGTCCTTTGCGTATCTCTTCCATTGTTCTGCAAACAGTTCCTGCAGCTGCAGGAAGGAATGGGCAAGCCTTGGATTCTGCTCGATGAATGAAAGCCTGTCCACGACGTTGTGGGGCTTCAACTCCAACCATTCCACCCTTTTCTGCCGATCCGTCAGATCGACCTCCTGCCCATTACTCCAAAACAAGAGCTGATAGAACCATAGGATGGCCCTTCTCATTTCATCTGCGCATGCAGGATCACGTGTTTTGAACAGGGTGGAAATCCCGTCTTTTCCCTCTTCCCAGTTTCGATACGCCTCTTCGGGACGAAGGATGGACCCTTCGCATTCTCCATCGCCTTTATTCTCACCTGCTGCAAAGAGGGATATATCTGGCTGCCCTTCTGCTCGATCTTTCATACCCTCACCTTTTTCTTCATTCGCTTCTGCCCTTCCCTGCATAAATCAAGAAGAGGACAGATTTCACACTGAGGGGACTGTGCCTTGCAGTGATAGCGGCCGAAGAAGATCAGGCGGTGATGCGTTTCGCTCCAATCTTCGCGGGGAATCTTGCGCATGAGCGTCTTCTCGACTTCGAGAACACTGTCCTTCCAGCGGCAAATGCCCAACCGCTTACTGACTCTCTCCACATGGGTATCAACGGCCAGGGCCGGGACACCAAAGGCGACGGACACGACGACATTCGCTGTCTTCCTTCCGACTCCCGGCAGCTTCACAAGCTCCTCATGTTCTCTGGGGACCTCCCCTCCATATTCCTGAAGAAGGATCTCACAGAGGCTGCGGATGTTCTTCGCTTTGTTTCGGTAAAGTCCAATGGACCTGATATCCTGCTGGAGTTCTTCCAATGTGACGGCCAAATAGTCCTCAGGTTCCTTGTATTTCTGAAAAAGGTTCTTTGTCACCTTATTGACCAAGACATCTGTGCACTGTGCAGAAAGCAGGACGGCGATGACGAGCTCAAAAGGATTTTCGTGTACAAGCTCACAATGAGCGTCCGGGTACATGACCCTCATTTCATCCAAACATATGGCAATCTGTTTATTGTTAAGCAAAGACATACAGCCTCCTTATCACTTGTAAGGGATCACCGGTTACGCAGTGATGCCCCTCTCCTTTGCGTTTGAAAAAAGACCGGCCATGATGGCCGGTCTTTTATGCCCTATTGCTCCAACCAATTATAAAATGGAACCGACTTGCGCTTCCCTTCTGATTTGACTTCCTTCGGTGCAGCCGCTTTTTGATGCGGACGGAAGCGCTGGCTTTGGTTACGGGCATCCTCGATGGTCTTCACGCCATTTTTCTTCCATTCGAATAAAATGCGATCAATATATCGAAAATTAAGCTTCCCGGAGATGACAGCCTCCCTCAGGGCAGCCTTGATGATGGTCGGATTATGCTCATCCTGATCAAGCCACATGGCAAGGGTCTCGCACTCAAGGGGGGAAAGGGGACGAGCGAATTCCTGTTCGAACACGGAATAGATGTCCGCCTCTTCCTCCATCGCCTGCACGGTCTGCTCCCTCTTATCATCCAGAATGACATGGTCCGCCAGTTTACTCCATAGTGGTGTCAGGCTGTAGCGTTCGAAGAGGATGCCTTCCTGGGAAGCTCCCTCTTCGATTCCGAGGAATTGATGCTGGATCAGTTTCCTCAAAAGGGAAGAACAGTGCTCAGCACTTAAGGTCATGCTTTCCGAAAGGTCAGTTGGTGTCGGGAACTGATTCCCCTTATCCATATGCCCGTAGATATTCAGTAATAGGACAAGCTCGGTTTCATTCAATCCGAGAGCTTGATAATGTTTCAATAATAAATGGGGGATGTTCAATGTCCCTTCCTCGATCCAGGACACCATCAGTCGTTTATGATCCATAGTACTAACACCTCCTAACCAGTATATCATGGCTATGGGTCATTTTCTCATATTACAGGGTGTTTTTCTTTTCCATGTCGCCTTAAAAAAAGAAGGCCATCCCGTGCACTATGCACAGGACGGCGTTTTCCTTACGGATATAGACGGTTCAACAGACGCGGGAATGGGATGGTTTCCCTGACATGCTCCACGCCGCTGATCCAGGCAACGGTACGCTCAAGACCAAGTCCGAATCCTGAATGAGGAACTGAACCATACTCCCTCAATTCAAGATACCATTTGTATGCATCCGTCGCGAGATCGTGTTCTTCGATGCGCTGCTTCAACAGTTCGGCATCATGGATACGTTCTGATCCACCGATGATTTCCCCGTATCCTTCCGGTGCGATCAGATCGGCGCACAGGACAACATCATCACGGTCTGCATCAGGCTGCATATAAAACGGCTTCAATGAAGTCGGGTAGTGCGTGATGAAGACCGGTTTATCGTAACTTTCGGCAATGGCTGTTTCATGTGGCGCCCCGAAGTCATCGCCCCAGGTGATATCATCGAACCCTTTCTCATGAAGAAGTTTGATGGCATCATCATAGGAAATGCGCGGGAACGGAGCTTTGATCTGTTCAAGCTTGCTTGTGTCGCGTCCAAGACGCTCGAGCTCTAGCTTACAGTTTTCAAGCACACTCTGCACGATGTAGGACACATACTGCTCTTGCACTTCAAGGTTTTCATTGAATGTGACAAAAGCCATTTCCGGTTCGATCATCCAGAACTCGATGAGATGGCGTCGGGTCTTGGATTTTTCCGCACGGAATGTCGGACCGAAAGAGAAGACCTTCCCGAGGGCCATGGCTGCCGCTTCCATGTACAGCTGTCCGCTTTGAGAAAGATAAGCGTCCTCTTCGAAGTATTTGGTTGCGAATAGCTCAGTGGTTCCCTCCGGTGCACTTCCGGTGAGGATCGGCGGATCCACCTTCACGAATCCTTCTTTATTGAAGAATTCATACGTTGCCCTGATGATTTCATTCCTTACCTTCATCACGGCGTGCTGCTTGCGGGAGCGCAGCCATAAGTGACGGTGGTCCATGAGGAACTCGGTCCCGTGCTCCTTCGGTGTTATCGGGTAATCCACGGCTTCATGGATCACTTCGACATCCTTCACCTGAAGCTCATATCCGAAAGGTGAACGTTCGTCTTCCGTCACGACACCTGTCACATAGAGGGATGTTTCCTGAGTAAGGGATTTGGCCTTTTTGAAGATGTCCTCTTCGACTTCGGCCTTGACGACGACACCCTGGATGAAGCCGGTACCGTCACGCAGTTGTAGAAAAGCGATCTTGCCGCTGGAACGTTTGTTGGCGAGCCATGCACCGATGGTCACTTCTTCCCCAACAAAACGATTAACTTGAGATATTGTGGTTTTCACGATTTATTCCCTCCAAAAACTTATACACATATGTATCGTACCCTATTATACCTTCCCGATCATCGTGTCGCAACAGATTGGGAAAAAGAGCCCCTTCAACAGGGGCCGATCCTTACTTGCTGCGGTCTACAACAAATGTGTGAATCCGTTTCAACGCTTCCTCCAGGGAATCAAGGCTGGTTGCATAAGACAAGCGGATATTATCCGGTGATCCGAAGCCGGAACCGGGGATCACCGCCACCTTCGCTTCCTCAAGAAGTGCCTTCGTGAAGGCATCCACATCTTCATAGCCTGTCATCTCTGCCGCTTTCTTGACATTCGGGAAAAGGTAGAATGCCCCTTGGGGCTTAATGCACTGGAATCCAGGAATGGCATTGAGCTTCTCGAACAGGATGTTAAGCCTCTCTTCGAATGCCTGCCTCATATGTTCCACAGGTGCTTGATCCCCTTTATACGCCGCGATGGCTCCGTATTGGGACGTAGTGGTCGGATTTGAAGTCGAATGGCTTGCAAGATTCGTCATCGCCTTGATGATCGTTGCATCACCCGCCGCATAGCCGATCCTCCACCCTGTCATGGAATGGGACTTCGACACTCCGTTGATGACGATGGTCTGATCCTTGAGCTCCGGTGACAGCTGTGCAATCGAGATATGTTTGTTCCCATCATATACAAGCTTCTCATAGATTTCATCCGAAACGATAAGGACATCATGTTTGATGCACGCTTCACCGATCGCACGAAGTTCTTTCTCGGAGTAAAGCATCCCCGTCGGATTGCTCGGGGAATTCAGGATGAGGGCTTTCGTTTTGGACGAAAGCACCCCTTCAAGTTGCTCAGGTGTGATTTTATATTCGTTTTCCTCTTTTCCCTCGACCATCACCGGGACACCTCCGGCGAGCTTGACCTGCTCAGGGTAGCTCACCCAATACGGAGTCGGAATGATGACCTCATCCCCTTCGTCCAAGAGCACCTGAAACAGGGTATAAAGGGCGTGCTTCGCACCGCTCGTCACGATGACTTCACCGGGGCCATACTCAAGTCCCTGATCAGTCTTGAATTTTTGGATGATGGCTTCCTTGAGGGCAGGAGTACCGCCTGATGGGGTATACTTCGTCTGACCGCCGACCATCGACTCATGTGCCGCCTGGATGATATGGTCAGGGGTGTTGAAGTCGGGTTCACCTGCTCCAAGTCCGATCACATCGATTCCCTGCTGCTTCATCTCTTTCGCCTTGGCCGTAATGGCCAGTGTTGTGGAAGGTGTTAGTGCACTTACTCGTTGGGCTAATGAAATGTTCATCGTGACTCACTCCTGTATTATAGATTTTCTATTTTTTTCCACCATTCTCCATTGGAGAACAGCATATAGAAATAATTCAGTTGTTCCTGATCATCAAGGTACGTAATTTCCCATACTGGACCGACGGACTCATAGCCGAGACGCACGGAAAGAAGTTCCTTTGGCTCGATCTCACTTTTGAGCTTTTTGACGGCTTCTTCCTTCGAGATGCCACCGTCCCAGTCCCTCTCGATGATTTCCCCTTTACCTTCAGGAACCCATGCAACCTTTTTCTTGCCGTTTTCATCCTTACCGATGATGACGGAATAGGCTTTGGTTCCGTTATAGAAGCTTGTATCATCGATTTTGGTGATGCCCGTTTCATCCTTGACGCGGTCGATTGCCGCTTCCGATTGTTTATGGAGCGGGCTGCGTGAGTTTTTATAAATCAAGAAGGCCGAAGTGCCACCAATGAGCACGAAGGCAATCACGATTATCGTTATCCATTTTTTCATCATCATCACTCTTTTATGTACGATAGATTGTTAGTACTGCCACCTGCTGATCTTCCGGATCAAGTGCGAGGCCAAACATATAGTCGTCTTTCTTCAACGTCCTGTTCAATTCGTCTACCACTTTATAAAGGTTATCCGTATAGTCGATCCGAAGGGTAGATAATATTTCGATCTTACTTTCCATGATGTTCCTCCTTCATCGATTGGTATGTTACATTCTACACACATTATAACAACATTTCTCCTTCGTGTAATCGAAGAATGTAAAAACTTCACTCCATATGTTCATGCACTTTCTGGAGGGGTGAATCCGTTTGCCATAACCCGGCCCCTTCCCCGGAGGCTTTCCTGTCACCGGGGTTCAAAGCCAATCTTCGATCTGATCGATGAGTTCGAACAGATCCCCTTCCTGCACCGGCATATTCGGGATCGAATCGAGGAATGCCTTCCCATATCTCGTCGATATGATGCGACGGTCATAGACGATGATGATCCCCCTGTCACTGCTCCTTCTGATGAGCCTTCCGATCCCTTGTTTGAAGCGGATGATGGCTTCCGGAAGCGAGAGGGCCGAAAATGGATTTTTTCCAGCCGCTTTGAGGATTTCCGCCTTTGCCTGTGTGACTGGCTCATCAGGAGGGGAAAACGGGAGACGCACCATGGCCAGGCACGAGAGATCCTCGCCAGGTATGTCGACACCTTCCCAAAAGCTGCTTGTACCAAAAAGGATCGCCTTATCGAAACGCTGGAAGTTCTTTGTCAGCCTCGTGCGGCTTCCCGATGTGATCCCCTGTGCCATCAGCACATACTCTTCGAGAAGCCCGGAATCCTTCATGAGCTCATACGTCTTCCGGAGCATGTCGTAGGAGGTGAATAGGATGAGCATCCTCCCCTTCGTGGCCTGTGCCACTCCGATCAGATGGGAGCTGATGGACTCGATATATTCTTCATTGGTCACATGCTGGATCTCCGGTACATCTGAAGGGATGAACAACCTCGTCGCTTCCCGGTAGTCGAATGGAGAAGGTAGTCGGAGGGTGCCGGCACCCTCGAGCCCGATTTCCTGAAGGAAGAAATCGAATGAATCGCTGACCGTCAGCGTCGCAGATGTGAGGATGACGCTCTCTTTTTTCACAAACACTTCATCCCGGAGTTGATCAGCCACCGTCACGGGTTGGCCTTGGATGGTCAGGGAGTTCGGCAAGGATCTTGTATCCCCTTCAAGCCAGATGACATATTCATCCGACGCCTTCAGGAAGAGGGTGGAGAGTCCTGAATGCAGCTCATTCCAATCAAGCAGGAACGAAAAGAATTCTTCGATGAATGCTTTCTCAGGATCACTAAGCCTGACTTTCTTTTCTTTTACGGTATCAAGAACCTTCCTGAAATGTCCTTCGATCGTTTTCATATGGGAAACGACCCTTTCGATGATCATCCTGACGGGCATCCACTGCCTGCTTTTCTTCACATCTTCCGTCAGGCGCCATTGGATCTTGTTTACGCCCGATCTCTTTTTGGATTGCTTATAGAATGTCGAAGCAAGCACCGTGAACGCTTCTTCGAGTTCTCTGTAAAAGTCCGTGATGAGACGGTCGAGCTCAAACGGGTGGAGTTCCATAGTGACCGAATGGTTGGCCAAAAGGTCATCAAGACGCTTATACAGCTGGTGATGGTCCAAGGATCCGAGTTGGGAAACCGTGAATTTAATGGAAGGATAGTCCAGCATGATCCCAAGATGCTGCCTTGCAGCCTTTTCTAGATGATGGGCCTCATCGATCACAAGATAGTTGAAGTCGGGGAGCATCTTTTTCTCCATTTTCACATCGGTCAGAAGCATGGAATGGTTTGTGATGATCAGATCGGCCTCAAGGGCCTCCTTCCTTGCAGAAAGGTAGAAATCCTTCGACACCCACGGATCTTTGTGATGAGGCAGATGCCATCCGTCCTGCTTCAGCCGGTTCCAGAACAATTGTCCGCCTGAACTCAGGTTGAGTTCGCTCATATCTCCGGTTTCCGTCCTAGTAAGCCAGACAAGGATCTGCATTTTGGTCAATGCAGCATCATACTGCGCTTCGTCTTCCCTCAGGGACTGCTCGAATTTGAACAGATTGATATAATGATTTTTCCCTTTCAGAAGGACGGTCTTAAACGGAAAGGGAGCGATGGCTTCCAGGCGCTTGATTTCCTGCTGTAGAAGCTGCTCCTGAAGCTGGATCGTATATGTACTGATGACCACCCTTTCCCCTCTACGGATCGCAAAATCGAGGCTGGGCCATAGATAGCCGAGGGATTTTCCGACGCCCGTCCCCGCTTCGATCACCATATTTTTGGACAGGTGAAAAGCATCCGTGATGCTTTCCATCATAGCAAGCTGTGCCCCCCTCCGCTCATAATGGGGGACGGATTTCCTCAGGAGCTCCTCGATTCCTTCTCCCTCGTCAGCATCCCCTTTGGAGATCTGCAGCTTGCTTTTTTTCTTGATGGCAAGGCCCCGGTGGACCTCCAGCCCTTCGGGAAGATCCTCGATCCGCTCATATTTGTCATGGAGGATCCGGTCAAAGATCAAGTAGAGATCACTCTTCAGATGATCGGACAGCTTCCTTAGCTTTTCCAGTGTCACCAAGGGCAATTCGTTGAGGGTGTCGATGAAGTATAAAAGGATTTCTGCCGTGACGTAGGCATCACTGTCAGCCTGATGCGGTCTCACATGACTGACATCGAGGGTGCTTGACAGCTCGGATAGTTTGAAGCTATCCGCAGACGGAAACGCGACTTTTGCCAATTCCACCGTATCGACCGACGGACCGTCAAAAGGCATATATCCGCTTTCTTCAAGCTCCGCCTGAAGGAAAGATAGATCGAAATTGACATTATGGGCAACAAATACCGCCCCTTCAAGGATCTTATGGACCACGGGTGCGATTTCTTCAAAGGCCGGGGCATCCCGGACCATGTCATCATCGATGCCCGTCAACTCTTCGATGAATGCCGGAATCGGCTTGCCCGGTGAGACAAAGCTCGTATATTGGTCGGTAATCTTACCGTTTTCGATCGTGACTGCCGATAGTTGAATGATCCGTTCTCCCCTCTTTGGGGAATTACCGGTCGTTTCAAGATCGACGACTACAAATTTCAATGGATCCATCTTCTTCACTGCCTTCATTTAATCGCTACACGTTATCTTCAACAGTGTACCACAATCTCTTCATCGTGAGCCACCATGCGGGCATAAGAAAAGAGGGAGATCCCGGCATCTCCCTCTTCCATGTTCACGGTCAATAGACCGTTGCTTCCGGTTCTGTACCGAGCATTTCCACGATCGCATTATTCTCATCCATGATCGCAACTTTCGGCACATGACGGCTGACGTGTTCTTCCGCGACGAGCTTATAGGAGACGATGATCACGATATCCCCTTCCTGAACCTTCCTTGCAGCTGCTCCATTCAGGCAGATGACACCGCTCCCCCGCTTACCGGGGATGATATAGGTTTCCAGGCGTTCTCCATTATTGTTGTTGACCACCTGGACCTTTTCATTTGCCACCATCCCCACTGCATCGAGGATCTCTTCATCGATGGTGATGCTGCCCACATAGTTCAAGTTCGCTTCCGTCACGCAGGCCCTGTGGATCTTCCCGCTCATCATTGTCCTAAACATGTTTATCCTCCTTTGAGACTGTGATTATCATATTATCAATCAACCTTGCCCTTTCATATTGGACCGCGAGTGCTAAGATGATCTCCCCATCCCACTCTTCCACCGGGCAGAGTCCCGGGTAAGAGAGAACTTCGATATAATCGATGATTCCTGACGTCCCTGACTCGATCGTTTCCCTTACGAGCGACATGACTTCTTCACTGGAATCGGCCCCTTCTTGTATCGCCTTCCGTGCAAGCTGGAGGCTATGCTGCAAAACAGGCGCTTCCTCCCGTTCTTTTGGAGACAGATAGACATTCCGGGAGCTTTTGGCGAGCCCGTCGCTTTCCCTCATGGTCGGAACCCTGACGATGGTAACAGGGAAGAAGTAGTCATTTACAAGCCTCTCCACCACGGCCACCTGCTGGGCATCCTTCAGGCCCATGTACACGGAATCGGGCTGTACGATGTGGAATAGTTTCGTGAGGATCGTCACTACACCGTCAAAGTGACCCGGCCGTCTCTTTCCACACATCACATCAACCCCTTCAGTGACATGAAGGGTGACCGATGTTGTCCCGGCGTATATTTCTTCCGTGCGCGGAAGGAACAGGATATCGACCCCAGCTTCCTCCGCCAGTGCCCTGTCTCTCTCCAGATCCCTTGGGTACCGGTCAAAGTCTTCTCCCGGGCCGAATTGGGTGGGATTCACATAAATACTCATCACGACAAGATCATTCTCTTCCCTTGCCTTCTTTACGAGTGACAGATGCCCTTCGTGAAGATACCCCATCGTAGGGACAAAACCGATGCCTGAGCTCTTCTTATTATTTTTCAATACTTCTGTCAGTTCCCTGATGTTCTCTATGCATCTCATTTATGTCCACCACCGTAAAGGCTGTTGAGCTCTTCTTCCTTCATCGAGAACGAGTGATCATCGTCGGGGAAACTCTCAGCCTTGACATCTTCAATGTAGGAGGCAATTCCACCCCGGACGGCACGGGACACGTCGGTATACGATTTGACGAACTTCGGTGTCCTGTCGACTCCGAACAGGACCATGTCATGAAAGACCAGTACCTGGCCGTCGGTGTCTTTTCCGGCTCCAATGCCGATGACCGGGATCGACAGGGCCTCGGAGACTTCTTTGGCAATCTGCTTTGGCACGCATTCGAGAACGAGGGCAAAGGCTCCCGCCTCCTCGCATTCCCGTGCATCCCTGATCAGCTTTTCCGCCTGGGAAGCTGTTTTCCCTTGGACCTTATATCCTCCGAGGACCCCGACCGATTGCGGTGTCAGCCCGAGATGGGCCATGACGGGGACCCCGGCAGCGGTAAGGGCATGGATCCGATCGACGACCGTCCCCGCCCCTTCAAGCTTCACGGCATGGGCCCCGCCTTCCTGCATGATTTTTGCTGCAGTCTTCAATGTCTCCTCTGTAGAGAGATGATAGGTCATGAAAGGCAGATCCGTCACTGTGAACGTGTCGGGAGCACCTCTCCTGACCGCTTTCGTATGGTGGATCATATCAGAGGTGGTAACGGCTACCGTGGAATCATAGCCAAGTACGACCATACCGAGGCTGTCACCGACCAGAAGCAGGTCGATCCCTGCTTCCTGAGCAAGCTTCGCTGTCGGGTAATCATAGGCCGTGAGCATGGAAATCTTTTCTCCGCTTTCTTTCATCTTTAAGAATTGTGTCGTCTGTTTCATGAGTTCCTCCTTCTTTTCAGTCAGAGGTGACGAAACAAAATGATATAAAAAGGATCCTTCTGCAAAAAATTGACAGAAGGATCCCTGGATTATCGTAAAGTTTCGGCCCTCTGTCCCAGTCCTGAATGGATCAAGGCAGATTTTAGTTTTCGAATATGGATGTAAACGCTTCAAGGTGCAGTTCCTAAGGGATACTGCCCAATTCCGATTATAGCATAGGACGACGACGAAGAGGCAAGTCTGAGCCTAAAAAAAAGAGGAGCTTTTTGCTCCTCTTAACGGGACAACTCGATATCCGCGGAATAAATGTGATGGATCCGACCGGCATCGTCTTCAATCTGAAGGACTCCTTCTTCCGTGATCCCTCGGGCATATCCTTCGATGGACCCGTTGATCGTCCGGGCGGTGATTCTCCTCCCGATACTGACGGCATAACCTTCCCACATGAGCTTGATGGGGGTGAATCCCTTTGCAAGATACAGCTCATAAAGTGCCTCCATCCGCTCTAACACCCTCTGGACGATGTCAGATCGGGAAAGTGAACGGCCAGCCTCCATTCCATAGGAAGTGGCGAGACTCTTCAACTCATCGGGAAAATGCTCTTGGGTCTGGTTGACGTTCATGCCGATTCCGATGATGATAGAGTTGATTTTATCCGGTTCCGCCTGGAGCTCGGTCAGGATCCCCGTCGCTTTCTTGCCATTGATCAGGATATCGTTCGGCCATTTGATCTGCGGCTCGAGGCCGGTAGCCTCCTGAATGGCCTGAACGACGGCCACCGCTGCGATCAATGTGAACTGCGGGGCTTTCTGGGGAGGGAGGAGCGGCTTCAGGATCAGGCTCATCCATATGCCCGTCCCTTTCGATGAATGCCACTCCCGCATCAGCCTTCCCCGTCCATCCGTCTGCTCATCCGCAATGACGAGCGTTCCTTCAGGAGCTCCATTGGCAGCCAGTTCATGCGCCACTTTCTGGGTGCTCCCCACGGTTTCTTCATAATGGATATTCTGGCCGAGTGTCTTCGTCTTCAGACCGATCTTCAATTTGTTTGCAGTCACACTGTCAGGAGCACCGATGATCCGGTACCCTTTCTTCCTCACAGCTTCGAGGACGAATCCTTCTTTCCTGAGCTCTTCGATATGCTTCCACACGGCAGCCCGTGAACAGCCCGCAATGTCTGCAAGGGCCTGGCCGGACAGGAAATCATCCGGTGAATCCGATAATGCGGACAAAAGTTTCTCCCTTATGACCGATTGCATGTTGTCACCCACTTTCTGATCGAAGCCTTTTCATTCGAAAGTTCTCCGTTTAAGATGGCCTCTTCGATTTTTGCTATTTCCTCTTTCACCCATGGTCCCCCCGGGTTCCCTTTCCATTTGATCAGCTCCGCCCCGGTCGCCTCGATGTCCTTTACTGAATGGATGGGCAGTTCGTCGTAGCGATTCAAGGCCTCACGAATCGAATGGGGAGAGGTTGAGATACAGGAAGCAACGGATTCAACGTTCACTACCCCGTTCCTTCCTGTCTTATAGAGGAGCTGTGGAGACCAGTCCCCACAAAGGCGTTCCTTCAACGACTCTTTCTCTTTTTCCCTCGCTTTGATTTCCTTTTTAGGCAGCCGCCAGGCTTTCAGGAAACCGCCATCCATCACATGAAATAGCAGGTATAACCAAGCCTGGTCCTTCGACAGTGATCTCACCGCTGGGTTCTCGCCCATGGCTTCAATAACATCACCATATCCTTCAAGCATGGGGAGCTCACGGTACAGACCGGTGCGCACCAGCAGGTTAAAAGCAAGATGTTTGTTCATAGAGGCGAGGATCTTCTCGAATTCCATGGTCTTTCTCTCCACGGCGATGTGGCTCATGAGGGGGGCATGACGGGTAATCGCCTCTCGTGTATCATCTTCCATGTCGAATCCTAGCTGAGCGACAAAGCGGATCCCCCGCATCATCCGCAGGGCATCCTCTGAAAATCGTTCATCCGGCAGGCCGACGGTGCGGATCCTTTTTTCGCGAAGATCACCCCGCCCTTCAAACGGATCCAGGATCCTGCCCCTTGCATCCATGGCCATGCTGTTGATGGTGAAGTCCCTCCGTTTAAGATCTTCCTCGAGGGACCTTACAAAATCGACGGAATCGGGTCTCCTGAAATCCTGATAACCTGCTTCCGTCCTGAAGGTCGTCACTTCGAACCTTCCGGATCCCGTCAGCACCAAAATGGTGCCATGGTCAATCCCGATATCCACCGTATCGCGGAAAATGCTCTTAACCTCTTCAGGAAGGGCAGATGTTGCAATATCGACATCATTGATCGGCCTGCCCAGGAGATGGTCCCTGACCGATCCGCCGACGAAATAGGCGTCATATCCGTTCGCTTCCAATTCAAGAAGAACGGGCAGCGCCTGGGAAAACTCCCTCGGTAACATCCTATCTCCCCCTTAGATCAATTCCTTGTAGATGGACTCATACTGATCGACCACGCGATTCCGATGGAATTTTGTACGCACGGTTTCAAGTGCATTCCTTGAGATCTCTTCATAAAGATCTCCGTCCTTCAACACTCTGACGGCTTTACTTGCCACGGCTTCAAGGTCACCGAGTGGACAGATGAAACCGTTCACCCCGTCCTCGATCACTTCCGGTATTCCCCCGATATCAGTTCCGATTGCCGGTACCCCGCAGGCCATGGCCTCCAAGGCGACAAGACCGAAGCTCTCTTTTTCGGACAGGAGCAGCTTGAGATCGCTGATGGAGTAGAGTTCTTCCAAGTTATTTTGTTTCCCCAGGAATAAGACATATTCCTCGATCCCCAGTTCTTTTACGAGAGAGGAGATTGCCCCCATTTCCGGACCGTCTCCTACCAGTAGCAGCTTTGAAGGAACAGCTTCCTGGATCTTGGCAAATGCACCCACGACATCCTTCACCCGTTTGACCCCTCTGAAGTTCGAAACGTGAATGAGCACCCTTTCATGAGGCAAGATCCCATATTCCGTTCGAAGGTGGGACGAGTCAGTCTTCCGGTACACCCTCTCATCGATAAAATTATATACCGTGCGTATATCTTTGTCCGGTCTGATCAAGTCGTCGGTCTGCTTCACGAGGGCTGTCGACACTGCTGTGACCACATCGGATTTTTCGATACCGAAGCGGATCGCCCCCGTCAGTGAGGCATCATATCCGAGCACTGTGATATCCGTGCCGTGAAGGGTCGTGACGATCTTCACATCCTTCCCCGACATTTGTTTCCCGAGGATGGCACAGACGGCATGAGGGATCGCGTAATGGACGTGGAGGATATCAAGCTCCTCCCGTTCCACCACCTCGGCCATCTTATTAGCCAGTGCGATATCATACGGCGGGTACTGGAATACGGAATACTGATTCACTTCCACCTGGTGAAAGTAGATATTATGGTACATCTTGTCCAATCTGAAAGGGATGCTCGAGGTGATGAAATGGATTTCATGTCCTCTTTCTGCAAGCAGTTTACCAAGCTCTGTTGCCACTACACCCGAGCCCCCGACAGTCGGGTAGCATGTGATACCGATTTTCAACTTCATGATTGTTACTCTCCTAATAGATCATGATGCAATGTAATGGGTGTGTGGGTGAAGAACCCTTCAGCATGAAGGGAGCCCACTTCCTTGCCCATCATGGTTTCCCTCGCCTCCACAGACTCTATGTAGCCTTTTGTAAGCGGTGTCGCCACTCCGGATGCCTGAATGAACTGACTCGTATAGGCTCGGAGGCTGTCCACCTTCTTATCCATATAGCCTTCGATATTCACCATGAAGTCCGGACGGTGGAAACCATTGATCATGTAATAATATAAATGTTGGGGCTTATGGGCGTCCAACTCCCCGTGAAATTTCCGGATCCCCGAAGAGAAGTACGCTTCAGTGATCAATCTCGATGCGTTCCCGTGATCGGGGTGGCGGTCCTTTTCATACGGAGCAAAGATGACATTGGGACGATAGGTACGTATGACTTCGACGACCTTTTTCAGATGATTCTCGTTTATGTATATGCCCCGATCTGGGATATCGAGGGTGATCCGCTCTGACGCACCCAGGATATCCGCGGCCTTCCTCGCTTCTTCCAGACGAAGTTCCACGGTCCCGTTGGATGATAGTTCTGCGTGGGTAAGATCACAGATGACGATGCGCTTCCCTTTCTCAGCGTACTTGGCAATGGTCCCCCCCATACCGATTTCGACATCATCGGCATGGGCACCAAAGGCCAGGATATCGACTGCCTGCTCATTCACTCCCATTGATGATGCTCCTCCATTCAATATCTCCTCTTTCAAGCCCTTTGACCAGGACTTCCGCACTGCCCATATTCGTTGCAAGGGGAACGCAATACACGTCACATAGGCGGATCAAGGCTGATACGTCCGGTTCATGGGGTTGGGCAGTCAATGGATCCCGGAAGAATAGGACCAGATCCATCTTATCATTGGCGATATAAGCCCCTATTTCCTGATCTCCCCCAAGGGGCCCGGACCTGAAGCGATGAACCGGCAATCCGGTTTCTGTCGTAATCCTTGTACCGGTCGTCCCGGTGGCAAAAAGGGAATGCTGCTCAAAGATGGGCTGGTAAGCCAATACGAAACGGATAAGATCGTCTTTTTTCTTATCATGGGCGATTAGCGCAATATTCATGAATGTCACCTTCTATTCCAGTATATTTTCAAGGCCGTAGACGAGGGTCTTCAGCTCCATGACCGTTTCCACGCATACCTTCACGCCCGACATGAAGCTCTTCCGGTGGAATGAATCATGACGGATGGTCAACAGTTCCCCTTCTCCTCCAAGCATGACCTGCTGATGGGCAACGAGTCCCGGAAGACGTACACTGTGGATGTGCATGCCATCCATTTCGGCTCCCCGTGCACCCTGGAGGGTTTCCTTTTCTTCTGGGTGCCCCTGTTCTTTGGACTGCCTGACTTCCCTGATCATCTCGGCTGTCTTGACCGCCGTGCCGGACGGTGCATCGAGCTTTTGATCATGGTGGAGCTCAAGGATTTCGATGTCAGGAAAATATTTTGACGCCATTTGGGAGAACTTCATCATCAAAACGGCCCCGATGGCGAAGTTCGGTGCGATGATGCATCCGATGCCTTTATCTTCAGCAAGGCTTTTGAGCTCATCCAACTGTTCTGCCGTGAATCCTGTCGTACCGACGACCGGTCTCACACCATGCTCCAATGCGGTCTTTGTATGCTTATACCCCACTTCAGGCGTTGTAAGATCGATCAGCACGTCCGGCACTTCATGAGCGAAACATTCTTCCAGGGAATCGTACACAGGGACTCCTGCAGCAGCTTCCCGTTTATGGTCGATCACACTGACCAATTCAAAATGGTCCGTTTCTTTCACGAGGGTGACTGCTTCCTTCCCCATTCTTCCCCTTGGCCCTGCAATCGACACCTTAATCATTTCCATTGTCATCCCCTCCTTCTATACGGGTCCAGCGATCTTTATCACGGGTATTGAATTTTTCCATCACTCGATCATGTGCATCCTCGAGGCTGATGCCGAGGGAATTGGCAAGACAGATCACCACAAATAAGAGATCACCCAGCTCCTCATCGATGGCCTTTTCTGTTTCCGAATCTTTTTTTGGCTTTTCACCATAATAATGATTGATTTCCCTGGCTAGTTCGCCCAATTCTTCCGTCAGCCTGGCCATCATGGCCAGCGGGCTGAAGTAGCCTTCCTTGAATTGACTTATGTATGCATCCACATCGTTTTGCATTTGTTCCATTGTCTTCTTATTCATGAGTCGTCACACTCCTCCATTATCTTTTATCATGTTAGCTAAACTTCACCGTCAATACAACTATTACGCATGCCCCCGGACGGTTATAAATGTTATTGCCAGTTTCTATCCCTTCCTATATAATGTCTCTGTCAACCAGTTCATTACGGCATTGAGGGAGGTTTCACCATGTTAGGGCTCCGCCTTAAAAATATCATCTTCATTATCCTGGGTTCAGCCATCTTCGCATTCGGATTAGTTCATTTTAACATGAGAAATGAATTGGCGGAGGGCGGATTCACCGGGATCACCCTGATCCTTTATTTCTTGTTCCATATCGATCCATCCTATTCCAACCTTGCCCTCAACATCCCCCTGTTCATTCTCGGGTGGAAGCTCCTGGGTAAGAAATCCTTCGGGTATACCGTCATCGGCACCGTTGGACTATCCGTCTTCCTGTGGATCTTCCAGCGCTACCAGATGAATATCAATCTGGAAGGAGATCTGTTCCTTGCCGCCCTGTTTGCCGGTGTCTTTGTCGGGATCGGACTCGGAACGATCTTCCGTTTCGGCGGAACGACGGGGGAGTCGACATCCTGGCAAGGCTTGCCCATAAATACATCGGCTGGAGCATGGGAAGGACCATGTTCATGTTCGATGCCGTCGTCATCCTTGCTTCCCTCCTTACCTATCTTCAATACCGGGAAGCCATGTATACGCTCGTCGCCGTGTTCGTGGGGGCGAGGGTCATCGACTTCATGCAGGAAGGCGCCTATGCTGCGAGAGGTGCCATGATCATCTCCGACCATCATGAAGAGATCGCCAAGATGGTCCATGATAAAATGGATCGCGGCGTCACCGTCTTGAAAGGGCATGGATCCTTCACAAAGCAAGACCGTGAAGTCCTCTACTGCGTCGTAGGAAAAAACGAGATCGTCCGTCTTAAAAATATCATCAATGCCATAGATCCACACGCCTTCGTATCCGTCACCGTCGTGCATGACGTCCTCGGAGAAGGCTTTACCTTGGATGCGGATAAAAATCCACTCGACCTTTGAGCAGCCCGTTTCAGATAAAAAAACAGCTCCAGCAGATCCCTTTAGGATCCGTCTGGAGCTGTTTTTATTAGTCGTCGTTGTTCATCCCGGTGTAGATCAGGATCAAACGGAGAAGCTCGATGATGGCTACTGCCGCTGCCGCCACATACGTCATGGCCGCCGCGTTCAGCACCTTCTTCGCGTGACGCTCCTCCTCATTGCGGATCAAGCCGAGTGAGACCACCTGGTTCATGGCCCGTGAGGATGCATTGAACTCAACCGGAAGTGTAACGAGCTGGAACACGACACCGAGTGCCATGAGGATGATCCCAAGCATGATCATACCTGACAATCGGGTGAAGATTCCGATCATAATGAAAATCCATGACATGTTGGAACCGATATTCGCAAGGGGGACCAACCTGTGACGAAATCTTAAGAATGCATAGCTTTCCGCATCCTGTATCGCATGTCCGACCTCATGGGCTGCAACGGCCGCACCGGCAACGGAATGACCATGATAATTATCCGGGGATAGTGCCACTGTTTTGGTGACGGGGTTGTAGTGGTCACTCAGGAATCCCCGGCCTTCTACAACCTTTACATCATACAAACCGTTATCATCCAGGATTCTGCGGGCGACTTCCATACCCGTCATACCTGAAGTGGATCTGACTTTGGAATATTTATTGAATGTGCTTTTTACTCTCATCTGTGCAATGATCGGAATGAGAGCGATCAGTAGAAAGTAAATCAAAAATCCTACCATTATCGCCATAACCTCCACATGTTAAATTACCTAAATTCTATAGTGATATAAGGTTCTTGTCAATTTTTTTGTCTCTCTGTTGTTTTCGCTTCCTTTTGACCCTTATATTTTCTCCAACCTACGTAAGATAATGTGGAAATGATGATGCTACCTGTAGAAATGATGACCCACCATAAGGACGGATCGGCCTCATCCTCGGTCACATTTTCGAATAAGTCCTTCAAATCTCCTTCAAGGGTGGTCAACTCCGTCATCCCCTCGCTCTTGAGCACGTTTTTGCGATAGTGATCCAAATAGGTGATTTTGGCATCCAGCGCCTGGGAACGTTCCACAGGCAAGTCGAGCCTGACACTCGGCTGAATGATATTATATTTGGAAAGGAACGTATTCAACGTGGAATGGTAGGCTTCCATATCCCCTTCTTCCGCAGCCGTCTTCACGTCGCTGAAGGCTTCCATGATCGGATCTTCCATCTCGACCCAAAGGGGCTGATACCGGCTGGATAGCGTATCGATTACGAGCCTGAACTTGGTTACGGCATTCACCTTTTGGGCATGATCAACGGAAACCTGATTGATGCTTTCCACTGCATAGTCATGGGACATCGTCAGGATCCTCAGCTCATCCATGGACAAGGGGCGGCTGCTGCCCGAAGCCGGGAATACCTCCGAAAAGTGGGTAAGGAACTTTTTTGCCTCCTCATATTTCCCAGCCTTTGTCATCTGAAGTGCCTGGTCGGCCAATTCATCAAGTTCCCCGGACCCGGCAGGCGACTCCCCCAGGGCATGAAATGGTTTCGGTACCAGCATGAGCGCTATGACAATAAATAATAGTTGAATGACTTTCATTCTCGTCCCCCCTATTGCTACTAGTAAAGTGTATGAAGGGGTGGACAAGAGTAGACCTCTTTACAGCGTCAGGGAGTTCCTCGTTGTCTTCTGGGTGAAATAATAGGCGATCGCAATGGAGGCGATGCTGAGCCAGAAGGTAAAATATCCGATATGCTGTATGTATTTGTATAGTTGGGAATAGACCGGATACTGCATATACACATAATCAATGATGTCATTATGGACCGCCCATACGGCACCCACCACGATATGCCACGGCTTCACCCGGTAAAACGAGGAATACAGGATCCCCTGGACCGCCATGGCCCCGTGGGACACCATGAGCATGTACCCTTCCCAAGGAAGATCCCCCGATACCCAAAGGGTCAGCAGATTCATGACAATCGCCCACACCCCGTATTTGAACAGGGTGATGATGGCCAGGACCTCAAAGATCGGCCAATTCCGTTTAAGCAGGAAGGCGATCAGCACGAAACAGAAAAACAGGCTTGCAGTCGGACTGTCGGGAACAAAGGGGATGAAAATCCCAGGAGTTTGCTCCAGTTGCGGAAGGTACCATATATATCCATAGATCGTCCCGAGTACATTGACGATCAAAAGCACCCACAAGAATGCATGATTCCGTAATATTGACCATAACCAAATCATTTAAATCCACACCTTTCGTTACATGAGAAAAGAGAGCCAGCATGAGCGGCTCTCTTAAGCATTATTCCCCTTCTAAACCAGAAATGAATTCTGCCAATTTATCCAGTTCTTCATCGGAACCCTGGAACAGATCAGCAGGCATTCCCGGCGGCTTACCATTCACCGCAATATCGGCAACTTCTTCCTGTGAGAGGCCTGTGCCCACCAGGGATGGACCGGCTCCACCTTGGAGATTGTCACCATGGCAGTTGATACAACCGTTCTTTTGATCCGAATAAATTTTATATCCTTCGGATTCTTTATCGATATCCGCTTCTGCCTGGATCTTCCCCTGTTCCTTCGCTGCAGCCCAGTCATGTGTCGCGACGGACTCCCATGTAAGGAAGTAGGTTGCAGCCAGTGCAAGAATCATGAAACCCGTTGCAAATGGACGCTTTGTCGGGCGTCGTTCAGGTCCCCTGTCGATGAACGGAGCCAGGAGAAGCGCACCGAAAGCGATTCCAGGAATGATGAAGGCACCGATCACATTATAAGGACCAGATGCGTACGTATACTTCAATAATTGATAGAGAAATAAGAAATACCAGTCAGGCAGCGGTATATATCCCGTATCCGTCGGGTCGGCAATCCGTTCCAACGGAGATGGATGAGCCACTGTCAAGCAAAGATAACCGATTAGGAAAACAGCTCCCACCAGCCATTCCTTCAGCAGGAAGTTCGGCCAGAAGGCTTCTGTTTTGCCTGGGAACTCCGAATAGTCTTTTGGAATATTCGGTTTTCGTTCAGCAGGAACACGCGAGTCCCCCACAAACTTCATCCCTTTACCACGATGCATATTGTCCCCCTCCTTTTAATAGGTTTGTTCGATTTTACAACGGCCCAGATATACCCTGCTTACGGATCATGAGGAAGTGAGCTCCCATCAGTCCGAGTAGAGCAGCCGGCAGGAAGAATACGTGGATCGCGAAGAATCGTGTAAGCGTCTGCGCCCCAACGATATGGGGGTCACCTGCGAGGAGGGATTTAACCTGATCACCTATGAACGGGGTTGCTCCCGCAATCTCAAGGCCGACCTTCGTCGCAAATAGCGCTTTCATATCCCAAGGCAATAAGTAACCCGTGAAACCGAGACCCAGCATGACGAAGAAGATCAATACTCCAACGACCCAGTTCAATTCACGAGGTTTTTTATAGGCTCCCTGGAAGAATACGCGCAGGGTATGTAGAAACATCATGACGATGACGAGACTCGCACCCCAATGGTGCATCCCACGTACGATCTGTCCGAATGCCACTTCATTCTGCAGATAATAAACCGATTCCCATGCATTTTTGATATCCGGAACATAGTACATCGTCAAGAACATCCCGGACAGGATTTGAATAACGGTAACGAAAAACGTCAAACCGCCAAAGCAGTAAACGAACGCAGAAAAGTGATGCGCAGGGTTTACGTGTTCAGGCACTTCGTGATCCGCAATATCACGCCATAACGGCGTAATGTCAAGACGCTCGTCCACCCAATCATAGATCTTGTTAAGCACTGAATACGCCCTCCCTACTTCTTAACGAATTTATTTGGTTCAGGTTGTCCAAGATACAGAATACCGTCTTTCTCTTTTGTCGGATAGGAATCCAACGGAGCTGTAGGCGGTGTCCCGGGAACGTTTTCACCATTCTTGTGGTAAAGTCCGCCGTGACATGGACAATAGAACATTTCTTTGTCTTCCTTACTGCCGTTCCAGTTCACGGTACAGCCCAAATGCTTACAGATCGGCGAAAGGGCAATGATTTTGCCTTCCTTGTTCTTGTATACCCAGGCTGTCTGTGTCACATCCGATGTATACCAGGCATCTTTCTGCTCATAAGAGAAGTCGACACGCACAGGCTCATTGGAAAGTTCGGACACTTTTTGTTTTGTCGCTTTAAAATCCCCCGATGCTTCCGCTTTCAAAACTGGATCAACAGCAAAACGGACCATCGGCATCAGCATCCCGGCTGCCATGAAACCGCCTACACCCGTGAGTGTATAGTTAAGGAATTGACGTCTGGAAACACGCTGTTTGCTCATCCTTTTCCCCCCTCTGTCGTAAGGTAAGTCCATCCCGGACATATTTCGCACAAATATAAAACTAGGACATAACCATGATATATTAAACTTTTTGTAAAATCAATAACTGTATTGTCTAAATAATACAACAATGTGAAGTTTTTATGAATTTTTCTGCCACTTCTGAACAATCACATTCAGGAGCTGTTTCACCTGATCTTCCATGATTGAATGCTTGTATTGCTCGTCGAGATGCTCTAGCGGGATCGAAGGCACCCAGACCAGCCCGTCCCCCATCAGGTCCTCGACCCCTTTCCAGCCGCTGTCCGACGTCAGGAAGAAGCAATGCTTCACACCGCTCTCCTTCAAGCCATCCCCCCAATGGGCCAGACGGTCCTGCTCATCGGGATATCCTGCATTCAGGGAGTAAGTGTATGGCGGAGTGATGATCATCCGGCCCTTGAACTGCCTTTCGAGGTGGAAGCACAGCAGGGTGATGAATTCCATCTGTGCCGCAGACGTACGGATACCGGTTCCGAAATCGGCCGGGATCAGCGGTATGACGGCAGTGTCTATGTATTCCTTCTGTTGTTCAAACACGTCTATATCATGTGTATTCCAATTCATGTTAAACCCTCTCTTTACAAATCTATCCTTCATTACCATCATATCATTAATCCAACCTGTTTTAAAGCGATTTCACGAGCGGTACCAGACAACAAAAAAAAGAAAGGCCGGAGCCTTCCCTTTTTCATCCTTCCAGCGTTTGAAGTTTCGAAGTCAATTCAAGGAATGCCTCCTTGTCCCCCTCATCAAGGGCACGGTCGATCGCCTCCAAGAGACGGTCCTTATGGAAGGAGTGCAGGCTTTCAGTCAGGAACTGCTCTGCAACGGCCTTATCCTTCTCATTGATCAGAAGGTATTTCGGCATGAACGGATTCTCTTCCAGGACGGCCGCGAACTGGTAGCTTGCATTCGCTTTGCTGAAATTAAGCTGGATATAAATGTCTTCTTCTTTGTTTAAACGGATATCGTGGAATGACTTTTCCGCGTCGGTCGTCATGATATTCTCTTTATAGAACCTGAACGGAACTTCTTCCACGCAGTGGGTGGACATGACGAGTCCTCTCGGGCAATACTGGGATTCTTCGACAAAATGAACCTTCTTCATCAATTGGTCATGACTCATCAGATAATTCAGGATCCACACGCATTCTCTGCGCTTCAGTTGATATCGATTCAAAAACCAGCGGATAAAATCTTTCTTCTCGTTGACAGAAACAGGGGTGGCCATGGTATTCCCTCCTCTGCGAAAATGGTCTGTTACAATCTATATTCGGACATGCCTTCTGTGATGCCTGATTCAGTCTTGCAATCTTTCAATCAGATCCTGCCACTCATCGTTGGACGGGTCCATGACGATCAGCTGTTTATATACTTCTACCGCTTCTGTCCGAAGTCCTTCCTCTACAAGAAACTCTCCATACTCGAGAAGGAATTCCTGATGATTCTTAAAGTCAGTATATGCAAGGCGATAATGGTTTAATGCATCCTTATATTGTTCAAGCCCCTCATACGCTTTGGCAAGGTCCCAGGAAAGCTGCGGTTCTTCTTCCCCTTCCCCTTTGACAATCGCTGCGATTTCAAGCACGTCTTCGTATTTGTCATAGGCAAAGAATAACTTATTCAGTACAAGGGCCGCTTCCAGATATCCCGGATCCAGGGCAAGGGCATTCCTCAGGAGTTCTTCTGCATCAGCGTCCAAACCGAGTTTCAGGGCGACTCTGCCCCGAAGAAGCTGAGCTCCTTATTGAACTCATCTTGTTTTTGGCCTTCCCTTACCGCTTCCAGACTTTCCTCTAGGCGCTCTTCATGCTCGTAGGCCCTGGCCAATAGAAGGTAAACGGAGTGATACTCAGGGTCCAGTTCTTTGACGGACTCCAATTTCTCGATGGCCGTTTCATAAAAGCCGGCTTGGTACGCGGTGAACGCATAGCCGAATAGGGTGTTGATCTCCAGGTGTTCCTCAAGGGCCATTTCGTAATGCTTCAGTGCTTCCTCGAAAGCCCCTCCAACGCTATATGCCTCCGCAAGCCTCTGGTGGATATGGACACCGCTGAACTCCACATGCCCCGCTTCGACAAGGGCCGTATAGTAGCGAATGGCTTCAAGGAATCTGCCGGTCTCCGAATAAAGCTCTGCAAGCCCAAAGTCGATGACAGGCTCTTTCGGGAGAAGCTCTTTGGCACGTTTGAGCTTCTGCTCACTGACTTCGAACAATCCCTGCATCTGATAAAGATCAGCCAGGAGGAGAAGTCCCCTTGGATACACGGGATCATCGTTATCAAGTTCCGACAGCCGTTCCACGGCCTCTTCTTCTTTATCCATCTCCACAAGGATTTCTGCGATTTCAATCAGGAGCTCGCCTTCACCAGGATAGTACTCCAGCAGATTCTCATAGAGTGATTTGGCTTCTTCGAGGAAACCAAGGTGATGAAGTTCCTCTGCGAGTGAGAACTTTTCTTCATGTGAGCCGAACTTCATTGTTTCTTCAAGATGCTTCATTGCTTCTTCCAGTTTGCCTTCTTCCAGGGAAGCGATCATTTTTTCTCCAGTGGTCATGGTCAATCTCTTCATCCTTTACATGTATGTTCCTCGGCATTACAGCCGGTATGGAGTAGGCTCCACAAAAAATCCGGGGTACGTATGACAATTTCCTCACCTTTCCCACGATAGGCGGTAGGATGCCCATTCAGGAAAAGACATTCCCCTTTACTCATCGTACATTTTAGCACATGTTGGGTATCCCGAACGAGTAAGTCGCCCTCTGGTACCTTCTCCAAATAAAGGTTATAACTAATTTCTCTGCCGGGAGATAGAATTCCTCTATGGGGGTGGATCCCGATTTTTCTTAAGACCTCTGGTTTCAGGGGGACTTTTTGTCCAATCGGGACGCCGATATGGGGAATCTTCACCGATTTCATCGTATTTTGCCAGATCCTCAGATGTCTTTCACGGGTTTGGGTGTCTGGTTCCGTCGAAAAAAAAGGGACAAAAGTAATGGGATAATGATTGAGGGCTTCTCTGATCCACCCCCACGGGATCACCGTGAGTGCATCAGCATCCATGATGTCAACCCAAATGACCGGGACTTTCCGGGCCCTGCATTTACGGATGATTCCCGGTGTGATCCGTTGAGGGGTCGTCTTCATCCCGATGATGAAGTCGAGGGGACTTAATTGCATCGCCTTCTTGATTCCCCTCCAATTTTGTTCAAATTCATATTCATACTCGAGGGGAAGGCGGTCAGGATCGTCGTGCATCCTTTCGCGGTGTATTCATCCATGGACCCCTGATGCTGCAGGTACTCGGGGTATTCAAGGTCACAAAATACGTGGGTTGGCCCCATGACGAAAGGAGAAACATCCCCCCTCATAAAGCGGTAATGGGGAAATGAACTTCTGATGGCTGATATCATCCCCTCTTCCACCAGGATCGACACAGGTTCTGAGCCGCCAATCATCCTTACTTGTTCCAAGATATATGAAGTCATGAAAACATCACCTTCCTTTATAGACAAGCTATGAAGGAGGTGATGCTTCCATGACTATGTGCGTGCTATCAATTGATCGATATGATCGAAGAATTGAGGATATGAAATATTGACTGCTTCATGATCCTGTAATACCACATCTGAGGACGTGATCAGGGACGCGATGGCAAGCGTCATGCCGATACGGTGATCCCCCAGGAATGGACTTCTCCTCCGTGCAGGTCCGTCTTCCCGCGGATGATCATCCCATCTTCCGTGGCTTCGATGTCGGCTCCAAGCTTTTGCAATTCCTCGACGATTGCATCGATCCGGTTTGTCTCCTTCACCTTCAGCTCTTCTGCATTTTTGATCACGGTCGTCCCTTCTGCCTGAGTGGCAAGGAGAGCGATAATCGGGATTTCATCGATCAGGGTTGGAATGGTATCACCTCCGATTTCAACTCCATGCAGACTGGATGTTTCGACGACAAGGTCACCTACAGGTTCCCCTTTGGGATCTCCCGAAGGAATGACCTCGATCGATGCCCCCATCTCTCTCATGACAGAAAGGATCCCTGTCCTTGTCTCATTAAGACCTACCTGTTTCAAGCGAACACGACTTCCTGGAACAATGGCTGCCGCCACCATGAAAAAGGCTGCTGAAGATATATCTCCAGGCACATCGACCGTACAGCCCTTGAATGCCTGGCCGCCCGTCACTTTGATGCTTTGCCCTTCCCTGGAGACCTCTCCTCCGAACTGGAGGATCATCCTTTCGGTGTGGTCCCTGGTCCGCTCCGGTTCGATTACTTCTGTCACCCCTTCGGCCTGTATGCCGGCAAGAAGGATCGCAGACTTCACCTGGGCGCTTGCAACGGGCAGTTCATACCGGATCCCTTGAAGATCCCCACCCCTGATGGAAAGGGGTGTATAATCCCCGCCTGCGCGCCCATCGATCTTTGTTCCAAGCTGCTTCAAAGGGTCGGCCACCCGCTTCATCGGCCGTCTGGCAATGGATTCATCTCCGATGAGGATGGAATGGAAAGGCCGGCCTGCAAGGAGCCCCATGATGAGCCGGGTGGTGGTTCCGGAGTTTCCTGTGTCAAGAATATCAACAGGTTCCTCTAGTCCGTCCCAGCCCTTACCGTGTACGATGATTTCATCGTCGGAGACGTCGATCTGCACCCCGAGTTTCCTGAAGCATGAGATCGTACTCAAACAGTCGTCACCCATAAGGAAGTTATGTACCTTCGTCTCTCCTTCTGCAATAGAGCCAAACATGATGGCACGGTGGGAGATGGATTTATCACCCGGCACATTGATTTCTCCATCCAATCCATTTGACGGTTTCGCCAGTCTTTTACTGTCCTGCATATCGATTCACCTCATCCTAGAAATAGTTCATAACCTGTTTTATTTGTCAGGCATTTCATCGCCTTGTCCCTGTCCTGGGACGTTTGGAAGCTGATGACCAGAACTCCGTATATGTCTTCCCGTGTCTCCATGATCCGGATATTGGTCAAACTGATCTCCTCTTCGGCAAGATAACCCGTGACCTCCGAGATCACACCAGGATAATCGGGGACATCTACAAAGAGATCATAAAAGGAAGGGATGGCGCCTTTCGAAAGCATCGGTAGCTCGTCCCTGAATGATTTTGCTTCCTCGAAGTAGGATGCGATCACTTCGGGGTCATTTTCTTCAATCATCTCGATGACTGCATTCATCTCTTCATTCCACTGAGCAAGCTGGGCAAGAAGGACTTCCCTGTTCTGCATGGTGATGTCCTTCCACATGACGGGGCTCGATGAAGCAATCCTGGTGATATCGCGGAATCCACCGGCAGCGAGCCTCCTCACATAGGGATGGTCCTCTGCATGACGCTTCGCCTGCTGTACGAGGGAGGCCGCGACGATGTGAGGGAAATGACTGATCGTTCCCGTTACAGCGTCATGTTCCTTCGGATCGATCACGATAAACTTCGCCTGAGTCCCGCTGAGCCACTGCTTCAGTTCATCGATCCTCTCTTCGGAATGCCCTTTCCCGGGAGTGAGCATGTAAAAGGCATTCTCAAATAGAAAATCCTTGGCTGCCGTGACGCCACTCTTGTGGGAGCCCGCCATGGGATGTCCTCCTATGAAACACCATTCTTCCGGTAGAATACTCTCTGCCCTCTTCATGATTTGTGCTTTTGTACTACCTGTATCGGTAATGATGACAGTCGGCTTCAAGTTGAAGTCCCTGAATGATTCAAGTAGTTTCTCCGTCTGGAAGACAGGGGTCGATATGATGATCAGATCCGCTGATTCAACAGCATCCTTCAACGAATCGACGGCTTGATCGATGATCCCGAGACTGAGTCCAAGCTTCATTTCCTTCTCCTGCACGTCAAACCCTGCAACCCTTGCTTCGGGATGTTGATTCTTAATACACAGGGCAAGGGACCCTCCGATGAGCCCCAGCCCTATCACTACTACATTACCCTTCATGTTCCTTCCACCTCGTCCCGTTAGAAAAAAGTCGGAAAGAATCTTCTTTCCGACTGGTCACTATTCATTGTGTCAATCTTGCTCCAAGAAATTCTTTCATTCTTGTGATCACTTCTTCATTTTGTTCAGAAGAACCGATCGTCACCCTGACCGTGTTCGGAATGCCAAGAGCCTCACCAGAACGGACGATATAGCCCTTACTCATGAGGAACTGGAAGACTTCGTCCCCGCTCACGCCGAAATTGATCAGGATGAAGTTTGCCTGGGATGGAAAATACTTCAGCCCATTTTCTTCACAGAAATCATAATATTGTTGAAGACCCCTGCGGTTTTCTTCCTTGCATTTCTCGATGAAGGCCTGATCCGTAAGTGCCGAGAGAGCTGCACCCTGACCCAAAGCATTATTATTGAACGGTTCCCTGATCGGTTCAAGCTTACTGATGACCTCTGCACTCGCCACACCGTAGCCGACACGGAATCCTGCCAAGCCATACGCCTTGGAGAACGTCCTTGTGATCAACAGCTGAGGATAGTTCGGAAGGAGATCGATTGATTGGTAGTAATCATCGGCCACCACATATTCATAGTACGCTTCATCCAGCACTACCAGCACGTGCTCAGGAACCGCATCGAGGAAGGCCACAAGCTCACTTTTCCGGATATACTCTCCTGTTGGATTATTCGGTGAACACAACCATACGACGGATGTATCACCATCAATGGCGGAAAGCATCGCGTCCAGGTCGTGAGCGCCATTTTCCTTCAACGGAATCTCGCGGATTTCGGCACCTTCAACCAGTGCATTATGCTTGTATTGCGGGAAAGTCGGCACGGCCATGATCGTGTTCGTTTCACTGCTCAGCAAAGCCCTGGCAATAATTTCAATCACCTCATCCGAACCGTTGCCGAATAAAAGCTGATCCGGTTCGACTCCAAGGAAACGGGCGGTTCCCTCACGAAGTTCTTTGGCAGATCCATCGGGGTAGATTGCATGTGATAATGCATGCTCTGCAAGATATTCCTTCACTGCCGGAGAGCAACCGAATGGATTTTCATTTGAGGCTAGCTTGACGACTTTATCCAAATTGAATTGGGCTTTCACGTCGTCCATCGTTTTTCCAGGTTGATATGATTTCAGATTATGAATTTGAGTTTTCCACTTCATGATTAACGTCCTTTCGTTCCAAGATCCGGCCGTAAACGGATGGCTTCGTTCTTATAGATATGCTTGATCCCTTCCTGCGGCTCCTCGGTGTTATAATGGACCATCACACGTATGCACAGGGGCAGCCCGCCTTCCACATCCAGTTCCTGCATGCACATGACGGGAACAAACGTCCAGCCCTCCAGCTGCCGCAGTGCTTTTGCAGGAAAGACACTTCCGATGTCATTGGTTGCCGATATGAATACGGAAGCGATCTTTTCAGGCATGATACGATTATGTAGGATCATTTCGTCCAATAATTGCTTGGTTGCAAGGAGGACTTCCTGTTCCTTGTTAGATGCCGCAGTGGTTGCTCCTCTGATTCCACGGATCATTCCATCATCTCCTTCTTTCTATCTATTGATTGTGCGGATGAATGTGTCCGCTTCTTCCAGGTCTTCCTTTGATACCCGGGTAAGGTAGGGTTCTCCGATGTTTCGGAGGAGAACGAATTGAGGTTCTCCATTCTTCGCTTTTTTATCCCGTGTCATAAGGGCATACAGGTCTGCAAACGACAGCTCTTCCGGGATGGTCAGATCATATCCGAGAGAAGCTGCCCAATGGGCGAATCCTTCGACGTCAAAGGTCATCCCTGACATTTTCCTGCTGAGATAAAGGGCATAAATCATTCCGACCACCACGCATTCCCCGTGGGTACGATTCCCGTATCCACTTGCGCTTTCGACGGCATGACCGTACGTATGACCAAAGTTCAGGTAGGCGCGCACACTTGATTCCCGCTCATCCCTGGCGACGATATCAGCCTTTACTTTTATTCCCCGCTCAAGGCACTCTTCCAGAAACACATCATCCAGGGCCCCAAGTCCCCGGAACGAATTCTTGATGTCCTCGAAGAAGTCTTCACCGGATAGGAATGCATGTTTGATGACTTCTCCGAATCCGGAGAGTACTTCCCGTTCCGGCAACGATTTGAGATGATCAAGGTCGAAAAAGACCGCCTCGGGCTGATGAAATTGCCCGATCATATTCTTACCGAGCGGATGGTTGATCGCTACTTTCCCACCGACTGAACTATCATGAGCAAGGATGGTCGTCGGGACCCCGATGAAGGGAACACCCCTCATGAACGTTGAGGCGACGAATCCCGCCATATCCCCGATGGCACCTCCCCCAAGGGCGATGACCACCGAACTGCGGTCGACTCCATTCATAAGTCCATGGGTCATGGCCCTTTCGAACTCCTCGAAGGTCTTCGCCCTCTCCCCGCTTGGTGCGAGATGGACTGTTACATCGAAGGTCTTCTTAAGGTACTCCACGAGAACCATGCCATGAAGATGATAGACGGCTTCATCTGCAATGATCCAGATTTTCCGATCTCTATATCCCTTTTCTATAAGAAAGGATGAAAGGGAATCCGTCAAATGATTCCCGATGATGACGTCATACGTTTTGGAAGCTGTCTCGATCGCTACCTTTTTCATGATTAAAACTCCCTTGATGCGCGTCGCTGTCTTTCCACATTGTCCAGAAGCTGGTCGAAGCGGTCACTGTGGAATTGTTCCACGATTGCCGAAGCAAGCTCCCAAGCCACCACGGCTTCTGCTACGACGCTTGCTGCAGGGACTGCACAGCTGTCTGATCGCTCGATGCTTGCCCTGAACGGTTCTTTCGTTTCGATATCAACACTTTCCAGGGGCTTATAAAGGGTCGGGATCGGCTTCATGACACCTTTGACGCTGATCGGCATCCCTGTCGACATACCACCTTCGAATCCACCCAGGCGATTGGTTCTTCTCGTATACCCGTTCTTTTCATCCCAGATGATTTCATCATGCACTTCGCTTCCGGGTTTTCTCGCCATCTCGAAGCCAAGTCCGAATTCCACCCCTTTAAAGGCATTGATGCTCATGACTGCCCTTGCAATTTTCGCATCCAGCTTCCGGTCGTAATGCACATAGCTTCCGACACCTGCAGGCATGCCTTCGACGACGACTTCCACGACGCCCCCGATAGAATCACCGTTTTTCTTCGCTTCATCGATCAGGTCCATCATTTTCTTTCCTGCTTCTTCATCGAGGCATCGTACGGGAGATTCCTCCGTTACGGTCCGCAGTTGATCGATGGACTCATACGTTCCGTTTTCGGACTTGATGCCGCCGATTTCAAGTACGTGGCCGACGACTTCGATCCCGAGCAGCTTCAGGAGCTTCTTCGCTACACTCCCAGCGGCTACGCGTACCGTCGTTTCCCTTGCCGATGAACGCTCAAGAACATTCCTCAGGTCTCTGTGACCGTATTTCATACCGCCTACAAGATCGGCGTGACCAGGGCGCGGCCTTGAGATTTGACGCTTGACTTCATCCGATTCTTCAAAAGGCTCGATTCCCATGATCTTTGTCCAATGGGTCCAGTCCTTGTTTTCCACTACCAGTCCTACAGGTGAGCCCAATGTCTGACCATGACGGACCCCTCCGACGATCTGAGCCTGGTCTTTTTCAATCTGCATCCGCCTGCCGCGGCCGTGGCCTTTTTGGCGGCGTGCCAGATCTTCATTTATATCTTCAGCCAATAATGGCATCCCTGCTGGAAGTCCTTCGATAATGGTCGTCAATTGCGGACCATGGGATTCTCCTGATGTTAAATATCTCATAACACTTTCCCCCTTCAACTCGTTAAAGAATTATGTATCAATATAACATAACTATCCTCAGAATTCCTAGTACTTATACGTAAAAAAACGAGATTTCCTGTGAAGCTCCCTTTCCTTTCAGCGCTTTAGCAGAGCGCAATAATCAGACTTGAAACAGGTGTCATACTCCTCAGGTAACGATGCGTAAGCCCTTTCATGACTCTATCAAAAAAACAGGATGACCCTATTGCAGGAGTCATCCCGTTCCATTGGACTTTCGGTAGAAAAAGGTCTCCTCCGACTGAAATCCATATTGTGAAGGAGTGAAGATCTGTTCCGTGCTTCCAACGAATAAAAACCCTCCGGGGCTTAACGCCTCATTGAATTTCCTATAGAGTGACGCTTTCGCCTCCTCAGTAAAATAAATGAGAACATTCCTGCAAATGATGAGATCAACATGTGAGTCAAAGGGATCCGCCAGTAGATTTTGCTGCTTGAAGGTGACGGAATTGACAATGCGACGGTCCAGCATATACCTCGTCCCATCTTTCACAAAGTACTTCTTCTTCAGCGGCTCGGGTATCTCCTGAAGAGAGCGCTCCGGATATACGGCTGCCTTCGCCCGTTGAAGAGCATTTTTATCAAGGTCTGTCCCAATTATGGTAAATTGTTCGGGCTTCAGATATTTCAACAGGATCATGGCGATGGTATACGGTTCTTCGCCCGTCGAACAGGCTGCGCTCCATACCTTCAATTTTGTTCCTTTCATCAGCTTCGGCAATACAGACTCTTCGAGGACCTCCCAGCGCTTCTGATTCCTGAAGAACTCCGATACATTGATGGTCATGCGGTCCAGGAATTCTTCCATCTGCTCCCTGTCGTTTTGGATCAGGTTGAAATACTCCTTGAACCCTCGGCATCCCTTCTTTTCATACAAAGCCGTCAGGCGCCTTTTCATTTGAGCTTCTTTATAGAGAGAGAGGTCGATATTGGTTTTACGCTTGACTGATTGAATGAACTCCATATATTCATTGGACAACTGGTTCACACTTTCTTCTTTCGGATTTTGCTACACCTAGTATATCGAACGGAATGCATAAAAGTTTATGGAAAGCAGGAAACTTTATGATCATGGACATTTGGATGCTTTTGATTTTCATCGATGGGGACCCTTCCTCCCGGAACCTGAAAACGAAAAAAGACAAACCGTAGCGACGGTTTGTCGGGATGGATCAGTAGATCCACTCGTTCATCAGTTTTGAGTATTCAAGAAGCTCTTCTTCTTTGAAGAACAATCCAATTTCCCTGACAGCGCTTTCAGATGAGTCAGAACCGTGAATGATATTTTTACCGACCGTCAAACCGAAGTCCCCGCGGATCGTACCGAGATTCGCGTCTTTAGGGTTTGTGGCACCCATCATTCCACGAGCGGTGGTGATGACATTCTCCCCTTGCCAAACCATGGCAAAAACCGGTCCGGAAGTGATGAAATCGACTAATTCTCCGAAGAAAGGTCTTTCTTTATGCTCGCCATAGTGCTCCTTTGCAAGCTCTTCTGATACGTTCATCAACTTGGCTCCTGCAAGCTGAAACCCCTTTTTTTCGAAACGTGCGACAATATCACCGATTAGTCCGCGTTGCACTCCGTCCGGTTTGACCATTAAAAACGTTTTTTCCATGCTCCCCACTCCTATTATGTATGTATAGTATGTCTTAGGACATTACACGAAAATAGTAACAGAGTTTCGCATGTTTGGCAACGTTTCCATTTTAAATTTTCACAATATTTCTCAATATTTTCTTTTTCCAATATAATTTGCAATGTTTTTCAACGTACGCTTCACCTTGTTTGCAGGCAAGTGATCCAAGTCTTCAAGTGCCCTGTCGAGATACCTTTTGCTCAAGGCATAGGATCGTTCGATGGCATCCGTACCCCGTATTGCTTCGATAACGGCCTGGATTTCTCCTAGTGAACTTTCTTCCCTTACGCGGATGATCTTTTCTTTTACTTCGGGGTCATCCATGGCATAAAGCACTGGAAGAGTGATATTCCCTTGCCAAAGGTCGCTTCCTGCCGGTTTCCCGAGCTCCTCCTCTGTTGAAGTAAGATCGAGGATGTCATCGATGATCTGATAGCTCATCCCGACATTGTATCCGAAGTTGAACAGTCTTTTATGTACTTCTTCCGGTGCTCCAGAAGAGATGGCGCCCAGCTGGCAGCTGACCGCGATGAGGAGTGCCGTCTTCCGTTTGATCCGGAGGAGATAATCCCTGAGGTGCTGGTCATATCGATATTTATCCTGGATTTGGGCAATTTCTCCTTTGCACAGCTCCACCAATGTATGAGAAAGGATCCTATGGGCTTCCGGGACCCTGATGTGAGTCATATACTCAAGGGCACGCGCGAAGATATAATCGCCTGTGTACATGGCGACCCGATTGTCCCACTGCGCCTTGATGGTCGGCTTACCTCTCCTGAGCTCCGCATCATCAATGACGTCATCATGGACGAGGGAGGCCATATGCATGAGCTCGAGGGATACGGCCGCATGTTTGACCACGTTGATATCATAGACGCCATACTTTGCAGAGAGCAGGACAAATACAGGTCGTATCCGTTTACCTCCGGCCTGAAGCAGGTGAAGGGAAGCCTCTTGTAAAAGGGAAGAATCCGATTGGATTGCTACTTCCAGCTCTTTTTCTATTTCCTCGATATCCGCTTTGAGAAACGAATACAATCTATTTAACTTCATAGTTTCTCCACCCATTTACCCAAAATATCGTGCGTTCACTTTCTTCCGGAATGCATCGCTGCCACACCGCCGCTGAATGGCTTCACGTGCACATCCCTGAAGCCTGCTTCCTCGAACATGGCTGCAAGCTCTTTCATGCCTGGGAAATCCCTGGCCGATTCCTGTAGCCATGAATATTCATTGAAGCTCTTGGCAAATAGCTTTCCGAAGATCGGCATGATGAATCTGAAATAGCCATAATACATCTGTTTGAACACCGGCATCGTAGGCTGGGATGTTTCCAGGCAGACGGCCATTCCTCCAGGCTTCAACACGCGATTCATTTCCTTGAGGACATGAAGATAATCGGGTACGTTCCGAAGTCCGAAACCGATCGTCACATAATCGAAGGTATCATCTTCAAATGGCAGTTCCATTGCATTCCCATGAATCAGTTCGATATTGTCGAACCGGGAATCCCGTACTTTTTCTTCCCCGATCGAAAGCATGTTTTGGCTGAAATCAAGCCCCTTGACTTCACCTGTTTCTCCCACCTCTTCAGCGATGGCCAAAGTCCAATCAGCCGTTCCGCAGCATACATCCAGTGCCTTGCTTCCCGGTTCCACCGACATATGCTTCATTGTTTCCTTGCGCCACTTCTTATGCTGTTGAAAGCTGATGACAGAATTCATCTTGTCGTAATTACCATAAATTTTTTCAAATACTCCATGTACTCTCTGTTCTTTAGACTGCTGCATTCCGTTACCCTTCTTCCGCATATAATTTCGTCATTTCCCGTGGTTCGGCATAGGGCAGCAGTTCAAGTACAATCTTCTTCAGATTGGGGGCGACAAGACCCCCATCCTCCATATTCCGATGAACGGCCGCTTTCACGCCCTCAATGAGCCGGTCAAGGGACGAAAGCAAATGCCTATGACCTTCACTTTTCTTTTTCAAGAGCCCACTCTCCCTCATGGCCGACGGTAGGCTAACCTTCGCCAATGCCTGCAGGAAGCTTGTCGTTTCGGTCTCCTCCAAGCTGCTTCGCTCCTGGATGAGCTTCTTGTATACAAGCACATCCGAGACGACTTCTTCCCAACGGGAATCGTCCATGAATGCGAAGAAATTGGAAATGATGGAGGCCTCCCGTTTCCTCAGGGTCTTCATAAGGGCGGTGATGTCGGCGTGATCTCCCTTGTAGATGGATATCTTACTTTCGTTGACTTCCTTGATGGCTTTTGCGAGGATCGCAATCAAGTCAACCTCATCCGTTTCAGCGAGGATTTTGTAATATAGACTACTGAAATACACTCCGGCAAGGACCGTGAGCTGCCTTTCTTTCAGCGGATCAAACTCCGAATTGGTGACTTTTTCATGGGTATCAAGGGCAATCTGCAAAAGCATGGCAGTAGAAATCCACTGAACCTCTTCCAAGCTGATGTCCCCATTCGCCTCTGCAAACGGAAGTAAAAGGAAATGGATCCGATCCCGATCAATATAGGGATGATCGATATATTCCTTTAAATAAGAGTGATGCAGCTGCTCTTCCACGTATTGATGAATGATATTCGCTTGATGGTTGCAATCAATGAATTTCATACCCGGTAATCCCCATTTCTACTATGTATCGATCTATAATTTTCAGCATTATGTATTATATCATATATTCATGTCCAAATGGGTAAACCGCCACGAGGTTTATAGTGAAAGGGACGATGTTGAAGGCCACGCCTTCTCTCCCGTCCCACGGATTCAGCACCCCATCAGCGGTGGACCCTATTTACGGCTGTCGCTCTCCATTTCACCATAGGCGGTCTGGATGGACGCCTTGCCCCGTATCTTGATGGCTGACGTATGATCGGTGAACTGAGCAATCATCACTTCCCCTTTATCCAGCTTTTCAGAATGGTGGAAACGTGTATCCGTTCCCCGGGTCAGACCGATGACATTCACCCCATCTTCAATGGCTTTGATTACAATGTAGTCATTGCTGTTCATCCACGTTCACTCCCGAGTATTAGTCCTTGATGAACGAAAGCACTTCGTTCCTCGCTTGTGCATCCTCTTTGAAGCTTCCACGCACAGCCGTTGTAACGGTACTTGCCCCCGGCTTCTTCACGCCACGCATTGTCATGCACATATGTTCCGCTTCAACCACGACCATGACACCATGAGGTTCAAGTGTCTCCATGATGGTATCTGCAACGGTCGATGTGATCCGTTCTTGCAGCTGAGGACGTTTGGCAACCGTCTCTACCGCACGTGCCAGCTTGCTTAGTCCGGTAACCCGGCCATTCCGGGGAATGTAGGCTACATGAGCCTTCCCGAAGAAAGGTACAAGATGATGCTCACACATGGAATGGAACGGAATATCTTTGACGAGGACAAGCTCCTCATGATCTTCACCAAAGATCGTTTCAAAATATTCCTTCGGATCCTGATGCATGCCGGAGAATACTTCAGCATACATTTTCGCTACCCTTTTAGGTGTATCAAGCAAACCTTCTCTATTAGGATTATCTCCTATCGCTTCCAGAATTAATCGGACAGCGTCTTCAATCTGGCGGTAATTCACTTCGGCCATCGTCTTTTCCTCCTAAAGTAACTTAAAGAAATAGTAACATTGTATATAGTATCACAAGCCATCTCCCCCATCAAAGCAGAGTGCTTTGGGAACGCGCCGCATGATGGCGATTGATAAAAAAAAGACCGCACAATGTGCGGTCTTTACGCTCAAAGTATGTAATTATTTTACAGCTTCTTTAAGCGCTTTACCTGGTTTGAAAGCAGGTACTTTGCTTGCTGAGATCTCGATTTCTTCACCAGTTTGTGGGTTGCGGCCTTTACGGGCAGCACGCTCGCGTACCTCGAAGTTACCGAATCCGATCAACTGTACTTTATCACCATTTGCCAGTGATTCCTGGATTGTATCAAAAACAGCGTCGACTGCTTTTGTTGCGTCCTTCTTAGAAAGTTCAGCAGCTTCTGCAACAGCATTGATTAGTTCTGTCTTGTTCATGCCATTCACCTCCTCCCAAGGAAATGCCTCAGTTTTGGTTCATTTACTTTTACTATCATTAGTAAACAAGTTTAGCGAATTCTATACATGAACAGTAAAAAATCGCTTGAAAACGTTGATGAATCAATATTCAACAACAATTCTGTTAGTAGATTATCATAATAGATTCGCCTTAGCAAGAATAAAACCAGAAATAATGGGAATCTTTTCTTATTTGATACACAAATGTAATAGAAACCCCTCTTTTTGGCTTTAAATACAAGGTTTATCCATCATTCCACCCTTCGTCACTCTACCCTTGGGCATTTATTCTTAAACCTTGTGAAGCCTATTTTTGTTTACCCATCTAAAAAAAGGTGCAGGGGCCGTGTCTTTACCCCTTACCGCTTCCCCCATTGTCAGCCGTTGGTCCCCATCCCCGGGTCCCTCATGGGCGGTCACTCACCAGATCAGGATCGTCCGACCGGATTTATTCACTCATACCTATAAGAATAATGATTCAAACCATGACCCAACCCGATCACAAGGCAGGTTGGAGAGTGTCTGTTCGAACGTTTCTGCAGGTCTGTCCCCCGGACTCATCCACCCCATTTCTAAGTATACCCCTTTACTGGACCGCTTCCCCGTCTGCCCTATCGCACCCATACCTGTACGCTCAGCACGGACAGATCGCGGCAGACGCAAGCAAGGCCCACACTGAAATAAAAGCAATATACTATGGGATAGCCTTCATGGATTTCCCCATAAAAAAAACCTCCCGACACTCATTCATGTCGGGAGATTCCGTTAAAGGATGATGGCGATCAGGCCGCCGGACCCCTCATTGATGATCCGTTCCAGGGTATCCTTGAGCTTGTAGCGGGCATTTTCAGGCATGAGGGATAGCTTTGCCTGGATGCCTTCCCTTACGATCGAGCTCAGGGATCGTCCGAAGATATCAGAGTTCCAGATTGACAGCGGATCGTCTTCGAAGTCCTGCATGAGGTAGCGAACAAGTTCTTCGCTTTGTTTCTCCGTCCCGATGATCGGCTCGAATTTGGACTGAACATCGACCTTGATCATATGGATCGACGGAGCGACAGCTTTCAGGCTGACGCCGAAACGCGATCCCTGCCTGATGATTTCCGGCTCATCGAGGCTCATGTCGGACAAGGAAGGGGCTGCTATGCCATAACCCGTCTGCTTCACCATCCGCAGGGCATCGGATATTTGGTCATACTCCGCTTTGGCATGGGCGAAATCCTGCATGAGCTCAAGGAGATGATCTTTCCCCCTGATCTCGACGCCGACGATTTCCTTCAGCACTTCATCATAGAGTTCATCCGGTGCATACAGGTCGATTTCGGCGATCCCTTGCCCCATGTCGATACCAGCCAGTCCAGCCCTCTCGATATGCTCGATTTCGCTGAAGTGGTGGACGACCCGGTCCACATCCCTCAGGCGCTTGATGTCTTTCACCGTCTCCTTGACGGCCTCCTGATAGTTCTGCCTCAACCAATGCTCTTCTTTCAGCACCATGACCCAGCTCGGAAGATTGACGTTCACTTCCAAGACCGGGAATTCGAACAGCGCTTCCCTCAGGACGTTCATGACATCCGAATCTCTCATGCTTTCCACGCTCATGGCTAGCACCGGAATATCATATTTATCCTGAAGCTTCAGTCGCAGGTCTTCGGTTTCCGGCGCATGCGGCCTTGCCGAGTTGATGACCATGATGAACGGCTTGCCGACTTCCTTCAGTTCCTCAATCACTCTCTCTTCTGCTTCGATGTAATCTCCGCGACCGATTTCGCCGATGGAGCCGTCGGTCGTGACGACCACACCGATCGTGGAATGCTCCTGGATGACCTTCCGGGTCCCGATCTCAGCCGCTTCATGGAACGGGATCGGTTCTTCATACCACGGCGTGTTGATCATCCTCGGGCCATTCTCGTCTTCGTATCCCTTGGCACCCGGTACGGTATACCCCACACAGTCTACCAATCTTATATTCACTTCAAGGCCTTCATCCACATGAACGGAAATGGCCTGGTTCGGTACAAATTTCGGCTCTGTCGTCATGATGGTCCTTCCGGCAGCGCTCTGAGGCAGTTCATCCTGTGCCCTGGCCCGCTCGGATTCACTTGCAATATTGGGCAGGACCACCAGTTCCATGAATTTCTTAATGAACGTCGACTTCCCGGTCCTTACAGCCCCTACAACCCCCAGGTAAATATCCCCACCCGTTCTTTCGGCAATGTCTTTAAATAGATCGACTCTTTCCAAGAGACTCCCTCCTATCTTCTATTCCAAGGATCGAATTCATCCGCTTATGCTGTCTCTCACAGTAGGTTTGATGTTGTCCTAATGTCTTAAGACTATTAATATGCACCTTTTACCCCCTTATGAATGATTTCAGAAATTTATTATGTCTTGGCATTTATGATCCTTCATACAGAGAAGGGAATAAAAAAATGTCATAATAAAAAACCCTTCTCCTACACTATATTTTGCAGGAGAAGGGTTATGCCTATTTTGTCATGAAGACCGGTTCATTCTTATCATCTATCGTATACGGGAGTGAATAGGCAGGGACGAATAGAGAATCATCGGTCAACAGCCGACGGATGTCTTCCCCTTCCTTCACATCCTTCTTATCTTTCACCTTATCGTACAGATCCATCGAATAGTCTACGAAGATGTCTCCGTCTCCGTTGATGATGAGAGGAAGATTATGATTCGTGTATGGACTTTGGACATATACTTCATCATCATATCCGAGTTCCTTATAGTTGAGCTTGTATACATTTTCCGCCACCTGCTTTTCAAAAGGCGGGTAATCCTGTGCCTGGATGCGGATATTCACTTCCCTGATCCTTTCTGCCATCCGGAGATCAAAGATCTTCACTTTGGGATCCTCTTCCGCATCGATGATGACATATTGGAAGATCCCACCGCTCTCGAATGCATTACCCGGTACTTCATTGAGATACTGAGGGACGAGCTTTTTGAAATCCAGGGGATATTTCTGATAGATGGGGGTATCTTCTTCCTTTGTTTTGATCGGGAGAAGTCCGCCCGTGTCTTTCTGATATGTATCGACGGCTTCTTGAACCGTTTTGACCTGTGCATCGTAAGGAATTCTGTTCTGGCTTTTATTTTCTTCCGGATACAAGCATCCCGATAGGAGGCTCATGGTGATGACCAGAAGCAAAGCTAGTACTCCGTTCTTTTTCAATCATAATCGTCCTTTCACAGTGGAGCTGTTCAACCCGCCGATTTCTTGGTCGGCACCCTCGGACGGGATTGAAGCGCTTTAATTTGACGGTCCGCTCAATACGATATAGAGCATGGTGAGCCCTCCGGCTATCATCATGATATAGGCCGCAAAGGCAGTGACGAATTTCAATATCTTCTGTTTGATTTTATAACGGCTGAAGTAAATGGTGATAATCGCAAAAAACATAAAGCCCATCGATGCGAATGAAATCCACATCTTCATCATTGAAGTCATGATGTATCCCCTCCCATTTATCGAATTGTATTATAACATAAGAATTTCCGAAAAAAACAAAAAATCCGAATCTGAAACAAAGTTTCCATTATTATGTCATGAAGCGCATTCATTTCCACTAAATCGCAAAAAAACAGCCGATAATGCCAAGGTTTAACCCCCTAGCATTACCGGCTGAACAGCTTGAGACCTACCCATCCATAAGCAAAGCTGTATATATTCAAGACAGTGTATGCACATTTGTTGCTTACGTAACCTCTAAATGCCCATGGATGGCTGTTTTTTTAATCCGTCAGACGTTCTCCGAGGATATTGACGAGATCTTCCATCTCATTCGTCTTGACCCTTGCCATGAGATGGTCGACCGCTTCCTTCGCCTTGACCTCATTGAACAGCACGTCATAAAGAACATTTGTGATCGGCATTTTCACATCATACTTCTCGGCTAGCTGATGGGCAGCCTTCGTGGTACGGACGCCTTCCACCACCATCCCCATGTTTTCCAGCACTTCATCGAGATTCTTGCCTTGACCAAGAAGATTTCCGGCTCTCCAGTTCCTGGAGTGGACGCTCGTACACGTGACGATGAGGTCGCCGATTCCCGTAAGACCTGAGAATGTCAGGGGATTCGCCCCCATTTTCGTGCCCAGTCGTGCAATCTCTGCAAGCCCCCTCGTAATGAGGGCAGCTTTCGCATTGTCACCGTATCCAAGGCCGTCCGTGATCCCGGCAGCAAGGGCGATGATGTTTTTCAGGGCCCCGCCGATTTCAACACCAAGAAGATCCGGGTTTGTATATACCCTGAAGTTCTTGTTCATGAAAAGGTCCTGCACTTCTTCTGCGGCCTTCATGTTTTTTGAAGACACCGTCACGGTCGTCGGATGGCGCAAACTTACTTCTTCGGCATGACTCGGTCCGGAAAGGACAACGATGGCCTCCCTGTTCACTTCATCCATTTCTTCTTCGATGATTTCAGAGATCGTCAAGAGTGAATCGGGTTCGATCCCTTTGCTTACATGAACAACCGTCAACGGACCAGCCTGCTCCTCCTGAATCCTGCCGAGCACTCCGCGGATTGCCTTTGTCGGGACCGCAAGGATGATTGTGTCCACCCCTTGAAGGGCTTCTGCCAAGTCGTGATAGCCGCGGATCGTTTCAGGTAGTTTAATATCTTTCAGGTATTTCGCGTTGGTATGGTGGCGATTGATTTCATCGATCTGTTCTTGTTTGTGTCCCCATAGGCGGACCGGTACATCGTTATCGGCGAGGACCATGGCCAGGGCAGAACCCCAGCTCCCGGCGCCGATTACGGCAACTTCTTTAGAATGTTTCACTGCCTACACCTGCCTCATTATTTTCTCGCTCTTGCAATGATACGAATAGGAGTTCCTTCAAATCCAAATGCGTCCCTGATCCGGTTTTCCAGGAAACGTTCATAAGAGAAATGCATCAATTCAGGATCATTGACGAATACAACGAATGTAGGAGGCTTGACGGCCACCTGTGTCGCATAGTAGATCCTGAGACGCTTCCCATTGTCAGTAGGGGTTGGATTCATCGCGACAGCATCCATGACCACCTCATTCAACACGCTGGACTGAACGCGCATGGAGTGGTTTTCGCTGGCTACGTTGATCATCGGCAGAAGCGTATGAATGCGCTTTTTGGTAAGGGCCGATAAGAATACGATCGGTGCGTAATCAAGGAACTGGAAGTGATCCCTGATGTTCTTCTCCCACTTGTTCATGGTTTTTTCGTCTTTCTCAACAGCATCCCATTTGTTCACAACAATGATGACGGCACGGCCGGCATCATGGGCATAGCCTGCGATCTTCTTATCCTGTTCGATGATGCCTTCGTCGCCATCGATGACAACCAGGACGACATCAGATCGCTCAATGGCCCTCAGGGCACGAAGGACGCTGTATTTCTCCGTCGTTTCATAGACCTTCCCTTTTTTCCTCATACCTGCAGTATCGATGATGACATAGTCCTGACCATCGTAGGAATAAGAGGAATCGACTGCATCCCTGGTCGTTCCGGCAACATTGCTCACAATGACCCTGTCTTCTCCAAGAAGGGCGTTGACGAGGGATGATTTACCGACGTTCGGACGGCCGATCAATGAAAACTTGATCACTTCATCATCATAATCCTCTTCCTCTTCTTGCTTGAAATGCTTCACTACATCATCCAGGAGATCACCCAGGCCAAGACCATGTGATCCTGAAATCGGATAAGGCTCCCCGAATCCCAGGGAATAGAAATCATAGACCAATTCCCTCATTTCCGGGTTATCTACCTTATTTACCCCAAGAACGACCGGTTTACTCGACCGGTAAAGGATCTTTGCCACCACTTCATCCGCAGCCGTCACCCCTTCTCTTCCATTGGTCAGGAAGATGATGACATCGGCTTCATCGATGGCGATTTCGGCCTGCTGTCTGATTTGATCTAAAAACGGCTCGTCCCCGATCTCGATCCCGCCCGTATCGATCATATTGAATTCATGAGTCAGCCACTCTGCAGAACTATAGATCCGGTCCCTCGTCACGCCCGGTACGTCTTCGACGATTGAAATCCGTTCACCGACGATCCGGTTGAAGATCGTGGACTTCCCGACATTCGGACGTCCGACGATGGCTACCACTGGCTTTGTCATATTGTTCACCCTTTCTATCTATCGCTTCCGTTTCATTAATTCGCGTTTATGTAGAGAAGGACTGGCCCTTCAATGGGTCAGTCCCCTTAACTTAAGTATTTTAACAATAAAAGATGAAACTAGCAATTAGTGTTTTACAATAATGAATAAGCCTTCGTCCAACTCATGGGCAATTCCATCAAGGATGGCTTCCAGGTTATTGCACACTTTCTGCAGTTCTTCAATGGTTTTACAATGAAAGACTGCTGTTCCTGAAGGTACCCTTTCAGGCGAAGTGGTAACTGCTGCCAGGATGAATTTTTGTATGACCGTGCTCATTTGCGTGCCTCCTTATTCGCCTTGGATTCAGAGGGCATCCTAATCGCATTTTCTAGCGTTGGGACCTGCCCGAGGATGGAGATTGCCATATCGACATCCTTTTTCTGAGGAAGCACGAAGATTCCCACTCGTCCATCATCCAGATCCCGCTTTGCCAGCGGTGTAAGGGCAGGCGTACCGGAATCTTTAAAAATCCCGAGCGACGTGGAGATATCATGGAGGATCGCTTGTCTTTGGCCAAGATTTGCAAGTGTTGAATTGGCATCGAACGTTTTTGGTGCGAGGATGAAGCCCATCCCGTACTTCATGATTTCCTCCTGTCTCGCAGGAAGCCCGATATTCATGATGTAGATATTATCAACATACAGCCCGGGTCCATCGAAATGGGGCTTGATGAACTCAATATCCACAATGTCCTTCAGCTTCCCTCCTGCCATCAGCATATGGGACACAAACATGCAGGCCAGACTGACCACAAGGGCAATATAAAAATTGAAAACGATGAAGGTCAAGGTCGCGATCAATGAAGTGAAGATCACAAGATAGTTCCGGCTTTCAAAGGCGACGGCAATTCCTTCTATATAGGTGGCTCCACGGGGAACAAGCTCATAGGCATCCAGTTCCGTGAGTGTCGTCCTCTCCATATTACGGACATCCCTGAACTGTGAAGCCGCCACCGTCAGGAAGGTGATGGCCGTGAAGTTCTCTTCCATCAGGGCAGGGATCGCGATGGCACCAAGACCTGACGCAATGAACCCAAGCGCGATGTGAATGATCTTGCCGTGAAGATACGTTGGATATTGCCGGTAGTCCGTGCGCAGCATATAGATCCGTGTAAGGGTCCCTGCCACTACACCGAAGATCACCGGAAAAACATAGTCATTCATAAGTGATGTACATCCCCCTTGTTCGACTGAAGTTTTGCATTAAATAATCGATTCATATACACAAGCCCATCGATTCCCAGCAAGATAAGAAAAGAAACGGCAGCTGCGTCCATGTACTTGTGCTCCCCGATCGTGTGTCCAAAACCGATGGCCGTCAAGATCACGCCGATGAATACCTGCCCCAGGGCCCCTCCTAGCAGGGCAGATGCATACCTCACGTTTCTGGAAGCTGCGTCCCCGTAAAAGAGAAAGCCCATTATAATGAGGACGACCACATCGGCAATAAAGGGATCTACAATCATCAATACAGGGTCGTAGATTGATACCAGCTTCAAACCTGTCAGGCACATGGCCGTTGAGATCAAGCTGATGAAAAGATACAATTTTTTGCGCAGTGACAGTTCCCTTATAGTCCACAGTGTCAACGATACGATCAGGACCAAGGGCATGGTGACCCGGTAATGACCGATTTCCAATTCAAATGGAAAGGAAGCAATCAGGATCAAACTGAAAAAGGAAATCCAAAAACGTACCCGTCCCTTTCTCATCAAAAACGTACTGAAAATCCAGACTCCCCATAGAATCCACAAATAAAAAATACCTTCCATGACGTTCACTCTCCCTTATTATCTACATTATGGAAAATATTTATGTATCCCATTCATGTATGAGAAAAATCCTCACTGAAAAAATAAAGGAAGGGGGTGAGAGACAAATGGGAAAAGATCGTCAGGAAAAGAAACTGAAACAGAGTAAACGAGTAGAGTCAGATCGTGACCAGGGGCTTCATTACAAAGGTGCCACAAGCTTGGAAAGCCCGGATGAAAGCAGAAAACACAGGTGATTCACCTGCACAGGGATAAGTTCATGTTCAGGCAGACTTGGATGCACGTATCCAAAAAAAAGAACGGATCGCGTCGGATCCGTTCTTTTCTTTATATTCCCCTTCTGCTGAAACGTTCTGGTTCAAGGCCACGTACCATAAGCCAGTGGTACACATGCCCCGTGAGGATGAGGGGAGTGTGATGGAGATCTTCAAGCGTCTCACAGCCCAAAGCACTCATAAGATAACGAATATCTGTATGGATCTCGTTGACTTCCTTGATTGTAGCCTGAAGTCCATCTCCCAATAGTTTACCAAGGAGTACACCTGCCATCCCCGCAGCCGAAGCGCCGAGACTGATCGACTTGACGATATCCAGACTGTTCATGATCCCACCGGAAGATATGATTGGCAGGGAAGTTGCCTGATGGGCTTCTGCAATGGAAATCGCCGTCGGAATACCCCAATCGTCAAAGAAATGAAGCATCCTTTCACGGCGCTGATTCTCAATCCTTGAGAAATTCGTCCCCCGAAGCCCCCGATATCAATTCCGGCTATCCCTGTTTGTGAAAGGGATTGTGCCGCTTCCCTGCTAATCCCAAAGCCGGTTTCTTTCACTATGACAGGGACAGACAGTCCTTCGGCAATCATTCCGATGCGCTCCAGGGCTCCCTTGAAATCACGATCCCCTTCAGGCATGGTCAACTCCTGAATGACGTTCAGATGGATCTGAAGGGCATCTGCCCGAATCATCTCCACGGCATCCTGTGCCTGCTGCACCGTCGCCTCACTGCCAAGGTTCCCAAGAACGATCCCCTCAGGATTATATTTCCGTACAATTTCATACGTGGATCTTTCCGACGTGTCCTTCAAGGCGGACATCTGTGATCCCACGGCTATGGCCATGCCCGTTTCCCTGGCAAGGACCGAGAGATCCTCATTTATTTTGGATGTTTGTTCCCCTCCGCCACCGGTCATAGCATTAATGAAAATCGGCGAACTCCACTCAAGTCCGCCGATTTTTGTACGAAGATCGATATCTTCAAGTGCTATATTCGGTAAGCTTTGGTGAACAAAAGCCACTTCATCAAAACCGGTCTTTCGCAGCTGACCCGTTGATAAAGCATGTTTAATATGATCCTGTTTTCGTTGAGCTCTTGTCACATGCATCACCATTTTTATATTTTATCGTAAAGCAATCCCCCGCCATATCCGGCAAGGGGATTGTATTTCAACCTGGTTTATTTCAAGTCTTTCAATTTATCGCCGATCATTTCACCGAGTTGGAAACCGGTGCTTTCTTCAGGCATTTCATAATCGGTTACTTCCTCTTCTTTTTCCTCGAGCGCTTTGATGCTCAATGAAAGGCGTTGATCGGCTTCATTCACATCAAGGACCTTCACTTTCACGTCCTGATTTTCCTGAAGGACCTCATGAGGTGTACCGATATGCTTGTGGGAAATCTGAGAAATATGCACAAGACCTTCCACGCCTGGGAATACTTCGACGAATGCACCGTAAGAAACGAGACGTTTCACGACCCCGTCAAGAACGGTCCCTTTCGGTGCTTTGCTTGCAATCTCATTCCATGGTCCAGGGAGAGTCTCCTTGATGGACAGGGAAATCCGTTCGTTGTCACGGTCCACGCTTAGTACTTTGACCGTTACTTTCTGACCTTCTGTAACCACGTCTGACGGTTTCTCCACATGTTCATGGGAGAGTTGTGAAATATGGACAAGCCCGTCCACACCGCCAATATCGACGAATGCCCCGAAATCAGTGATTCGTTGCACAGTTCCTTCAAGGACGGAACCTGATTCGATGTCGACGAGAAGCTGCTTCTTCTGCTCTTGCTTCTCGGCTTCGACCACAGCGCGGTGAGAGAGGATCAAACGGTTTTTCTCTTGATCCAACTCCACGATTTTGAAAGTCAGGGTCTTATTCTTGTAATCTGCGAAATCTTCAACATAGTGATCTTCCACAAGTGAAGCTGGAACGAAACCGCGAACGCCGAGATCGACGACAAGACCACCCTTGACGACGTCTTTGACTTCCGCTTCAAAGATTTCTCCTTTTTCAAAACGGTCTTTCATATCTTCCCATGCTTTTTCAGCATCAACTTTGCGTTTGGAAAGGACCAAAAGCTCCTCTTCCACTTTCGTCACGATTAGCTCAAGTACATCCCCTTCACTGACTACATCGGATGCTGTTTCAATATGAAGGCTTGAGAGTTCACTGATTGGAATGATGCCATCCACCTTGCTATCCTGGACATCCACTAGGACCTGTTTCTCTTCGACCTTAGTGACGGTACCTTGAACTCTTTCACCAATCTCGAGATTTTTCACTTCGATTCCATTCATGTCTTCCATTATGTACTCCTCCTTAATCCATGACTGCAAAAAATTTGAACTTCTCGCATGCATTTTAAATATTCTTTCTATTAACTTCTAATAAATAGACCTATTTGTCAAGCAAGAAAGCTTATATTAATGATGGTTCTTCATTAAATCGGAGATATGACCCATGATGATATCGGTCGTTTGCTCGGCGTTCATCTTTTCTTCCTTGATCGAGTCCATATCGATCGGTGGACCGAAGACGACCCGGAGCTTCCGGAATGGCTTGTACGGTCCGATGATGGCACACGGTACGACGTGGGCATCTGAGCGAAGGGCAAAGAACCCTGCTCCTGCCAATCCCTTTCCGATTTCTCCTGTCTTACTTCTAGTACCCTCGGGGAACAGACCTAAAACCTCTCCCTCTTTCAAAACCTTAAGACCCTTCCTCAAGGCCTCCCGGTCGCTCATCCCCCTCCGTACGGGGAAGGCATGGATGCCTGGCAGGATCTTGCCTAAAATCGGGACATTGAAGAGCTCCTCTTTGGCCATGAATGATACGGGTCTCGGGGCAGCGACTCCGACGACAGGAGGGTCCAGGTTGTCGATGTGATTCGAGCAAAGGAGGACACCGCCTTCTTTCGGGAAGTGTTCAAGGCCTTCCACCTGTATGCGATACAAAGGCGAAAGGATCGACTTCACAAGACCTCTTGCAAAGGAATAAAGATTCACATCAACCGATCCTTTCCACTTGTTTCATGATTTCCTGCACCACTTCATTGATCGATAGGGAGGTCGTATCGATTTCGATGGCGTCCTCTGCTTTTTTCAGCGGTGCAACTTCCCTTTCGGAATCGATTTTATCCCGGAGGGCGATCTCTTCCTTCAACTTTTCAAGGTCGGAAGGGAAACCTTTTCTGATATTCTCGGAATGACGGCGCTCCGCACGCTCCTCAACGCTCGCAAGCAGGAAGATCTTCACTTCCGCATCCGGTATCACATGGGTTCCGATATCGCGGCCGTCCATGACAACCCCGCCTTCGCTTGCAAGCTGCTGTTGCCTGCTGACCATTTCTTCACGGACCTTGGAATGAACAGCCACGTGCGAGACGGAATTCGTTACGTTCGCCTGCCTGATCTCATCGGTCACATCCAATCCGTCTACAAGGACGATCTGTCCGCCATCAATCGGCTTCAATTCGATGACCGTATCATCCAATACTTCTTTAAGGGCATCCTCATCCGTCAGAGCGACACCTTTATTCAACGCTTTATATGTCAGGGACCTGTACATGGCGCCTGTATCGATATAAAGATAAGACAATCTTCCCGCCACGATTTTTGCGACGGTGCTTTTTCCTGCTGCTGCAGGACCATCAATTGCTATTCTTAAATTCATTTTCATCCACCTGCTTACATTCCTAATAAATTTCTTATCCATTTTAACATAAATCATCGGGGGCGCATCAGGAAAGTTTTCCACTGTGGGCTTTCGGGTTCAGAGGCAGAAGAACAAAGGAAGGGAGAAGGAGAGGAAGGGCTTACCGCCCCTATCTGCCTGGATTCTTGATTGTTTCAAGTATCTCGCTGTAAGTCAGTTTTTCCACACCTTCATAAAAAGTGATTTTGCGAAGGGACGGAATGGGATCATAGTGGATGAGGCATTGTGCGGCAAAAAGCAGGAGCAGATGTATGATCATCAATTTAAGGAGTATTCGTTCGACGGCTTTCATTCCATCACCTTTTCCATTTGATTAGAAAAAGTATGCACCATCCATTAGATATTATTCATGCGAACCCCTTTTTTCTGTGATCAAGCTGCTTTTCAAAACAGAATCGCATGATGTGGCGCTTATGGGATTCGTCCGGTGCAACGAATTCAATGCTCGCCAGTACCCTCCGGTTTTTTTCCCAAATCCGATTGACCCTTCCCTTCATTTCAAGGTAGTGGTGGGCCTTTTGCAAAGGGAGTACTAGGAATAGATCTACTTCTTCCTCTTCCCGGATCCCGGAATCCTCTCTTAGTATGACAGCACATCCGCCTGCACTGATATCTTCAGTAACCGTAACGATCCGGTGCTCCCCAGCCCTCAAGCTGATATCGACCGGTGCTTCGATCCGGACAAAATGCCTCCTCTGGATCCGTTTAAACTCCTCCTCAGATGGCCGTTCCAGCTCAATCAAAGGAATTTCCGCCATCCTTCTCCCCACCACCCCTGTCCTACATTCCAACACCGTCTGATCCTTCAGGACAAAGCTCACTTTAAGAGGGGTCCCGTTCATCAAAAAAATGGATTTCCCGGTTTTCTGATGGATCGGGTAATCTACGAGGACCGCATGTTCTTCCAGTCCGCATACTCTGCATTTATATGTGCCTTCAATTCCTGCCTGCTCCAGCTGCAGCGTCATTCCAATTTCAAACATAGTTCTTTCCTCCTATCCTTTTATACCTACTTACATTATGCCATTCCTTTCTACTGTTTTCCATAATTTTTCATCTACACAGGAAAAAACGGGCCATTTAGCCCGTTCCCTTCTTAATAAAGCTGCTCCGTACTTTTCAGACGCTCGACCTTTTCTTCCTGACCGTTCTGTGCGTTGATGAAGATCCTGTATGTGTCCTTCCCCATCATTCCCAGGAATTCATAGCAGAGCACTTCTTCATTCAGATCATTGACGATGACTGCCTGCCTCTCTTCCATCACCTTCAGATTCGGACTGGTGTATCCCTTTGCCTTCTCAATAGAGATGGTCGGCTCAGCCGTTTCTCGATCATGATGATTCCTCAAATATTCATCTGCAGCAAATCCGACGATCTGACCATTATCGAGGGCCACTTTGACTTTGATGGAATCAGGATAGATCCTCACCCCGTCGATATTTTTCACGAAGGTGAAGACACCGATATTATTGTACTGTGCACTTTCAAATAGCTCCAGCTGCTCGAAATCATTCTCCTTCAGGAATTTTGAAGCATTGCGGGATGCCTCATTCAGGGAGATGACGGCGTCCTTCACGTTGCGGTTGTTCATATACCAGATGGGATAACCGCCTTTTTTCGTAACATCCATACTTGCATCGGTTCCTCCGTTGCCGATCGATACGGAATAGAATTCAAACTCTGATCCCTTACCGCTTTTTTCGACCCTTGCATCCTTGGATTCACCGATACCCGAATACTTCCTCAAAAGGGCCACCGCTTGATCCTTCGTAATGTTTTTCCCCTTTAGCTTCTTGAAGTTATTGTCCTTTTTCTGATTGTTGACGAACGTCGTCGTCCCGACGTTTGCTTCGGTGTAGCCCGTTACATTTTTTTCGACGGTCTTGAATCCATCGATGATGGTGTTATCGGCCTGCTCTTTTCCACTGGCAAGGGCCATTTCAACATCCATCCACCGGAGGTTATTCTTCATGACGAGATTTTGCACTGTCCGAAGCTCGTCCTGGATCTCTGCACTTTGCTCATACAGCTTTTCAAGTGATTTGTATTCTTCATCTGTCAACGGGTTCTTATCGAGATCCCGGACGGCCGTGCGATAGCTGAAGTCCCCGATCTGGCTCAGGAATTCCTCCGTTTTGTTGAACGGCAAGAGAGATAGAGGCAGTTGCCCCACATCGCTGTGTGCCTGCGAAGTCAGTCTCCAGACGTCCGCTAGAGCCGGTGACAGCGACTTCCTTGAATTCATGGCGAGCGTGGCGCCGATTCCGTCATGCAGCATATCCATCTGGTACGTCAATTCGTGAAATGCGCGCTGATAATTATTCTCTGCATTGATGAGTATCGCATTCTTCTCCTGGTGCTCCTGATACCCCAGAAGGCTGTTCCTGCCACGCCTATGATTAATACTGCAATGATTATTCCACGTATCATCTTGGATCACCCCTTAATTACAGAATATATGCTTCCCGATTTTCTTGATCTGTGGCCTGGTCCAAATCCATTTACTTGTGGCCGTGTCCGGATTGAAATAGTAAAGGGCACTCGACGACGGATCCCATCCATTTATGGCATCCATGACGGCTTCCTTGGCCCTCTCATTCGGCGTGAGCCAGATCTGACCATCCGCGACGGCTGTGAATGCACCTGGTTCGAAGATGACTCCTGCCGCTGTGTTCGGGAAAGAAGGACTGTCGATCCGGTTCAATATGACGGCTGCGACAGCTACCTGACCTTCATACGGCTCTCCCCTGGCCTCACCATAAACAGCGTTCGCCATGAGTTGGATATCATTTTGCGAATAACCGCTCGGTGCATTGACGGCCGATGGTTTTGCCCCGGACGACCCTTTATTGGCATCCGACTTCCCGGTGCTTTGCTTATTTTGATCAGTGCCACCGTAATAGGTGAATTTATTTCCTTTATTGATTTGATCATTCACATACTGTTTATCGAATTTAGAGGCTTTGACAAGTTTGTCTTTCGTTGTTTTCCCTGCCAAACCATCAATGGGCAGTCCGTATTCATACTGGAAATTCCGCAGGGCCCAATAGGTGCCCCACCCGAATACCCCGTCTATCTTCCCGTTATAGAACCCGATATATTGAAGTCTTGCCTGAAGCTCGATGACGTCATCGCCGGTGGCTCCCTGCTGGATGACCTGTCCAGTGAACGCATCCGTTTCAGCCGCTTCGGACGATATCATAAAAAGGATGCAGACCAGTACTGCAGCGGCAACTTTCCAAAATCTCTTCATCATGCGTAACCTCCATATTCTCAATTCACATTTTCAGTAGTTTTTGTAGTGGCACCCATTTTATGCAAAGCTCTTTGCCTAAAGATACGTTTCATCCGTCACTGATCTGTGTGAAAACAAAAAAAACACTCAACCTGAGTGTCTTACGGGATCCTTGATCATTTTTGATTTATAGTGGTGTTCTGATAGCCTGTGAGCATGCTTCACCTTTTTCAATCCGAGCCACCAAAGGAAGAACATGAATGGAATCATATAATACACCCAGTTTTTTTCTGAAAGGAAGATATAATTGTAGGTACCATGAAGGAGGATGGGCAGAGAGATCGACATGATCATCCATTTAATCTTCCCTTCTTCCGGGGAGAACTTTGCTTTACCAAGGTAATACCCCATCAGGACGCCGAATAATGCATGACTTGATACAGGTAGGAGGGCACGCCCGAATGCATACTCTACTCCATTGGCTACGAGGTAGAGAATATTTTCCACGGTGGCGAATCCAAGTGAAACACTCGCTCCGTAAATGATGCCGTCATAAGGTTCGTCGAAATGCACATGCTGATAAATGACGAAGATAAGGATGAACCATTTAAAAAATTCCTCCAGAAATCCCGAGGAAAGATAGGCGGTGGAAAAGTTCGAGGTGACAAACCCTTCGACATCTAGTACATATTGGAGGAACATGATCGGAAAGGTAATGATCACACCAAATAAAAAGGCTTTGAACACCAGCGCCACAGGTTCTGCATCGTATTCATCACGTAGGTAAAAATAACTCAGCAGCGCCAAGCCAGGTGCTATGCCCGCTGATAAGATCACCAGCATAAAAAGTCCTCTTTTCTTTCCGTTTCCTTCATCGTATCATGTTAAACTAGGAATGAAAATAGTATCTTACCGACTGGAGGAGAAATCCATGAAAAAGAAAATCATCGTCATCCATACCGGAGGGACCATCTCCATGATGGAGGATGCAGAGACCGGCGCCGTAAGTCCAGGCAAGGAAAATCCTCTTTCCGTCCAGACATCCATCGTATCAGATCTTGCAGACCTTCACGTGATTGAGGCATTCCACCTTCCTTCCCCTCATATCACACCTGTACATATGGAAAAGATCAAGAGGCTGATCGAGGATTCATATAAAGAAGAGCCTTTCCACGGCGTTGTCATCACACATGGAACAGACACATTGGAAGAAACGGCCTATTTCCTCGACCTCACATTATCACTGCCAATTGCAGTCGTTGTGACAGGTGCGATGCGATCCAGCAATGAAATTGGAGCGGACGGTCTATACAATCTCATTTCATCGGTTCGCGTTGCTGCCGATGAGAAGTCCATCTCCAAAGGGGTCCTCGTCGTATTGAATGACGAGATCCACTCTGCCAAAAATGTGACCAAAACCCACACAAGCAATGTATCGACCTTCCAGAGTCCCCAATACGGACCGATCGGGATCGTCACCAAGCAGGGCATCCTGTATCACCACCAGCCCACTTCAAACGAGCATTATCATGTATGTGATGTCTCCAAAAAGGTGACATTGATCAAAGCCTATGCAGGAATGGACTCCGACCTGCTGAAAGCCATCAAGGAGCTCAGCTACGAAGGAGTCGTCATTGAAGCACTCGGACAAGGGAATCTTCCACCGGGAGCCCTCCAAGGAATTGATGATCTGATCGCCGCCAACATACCGGTGGTCCTTGTATCCAGATGCTTCAACGGGATTGCCCAAGATGTGTATGGTTACGCCGGCGGGGGCAAGGAGCTGAAGGAGAAAGGGGTCATCTTCTCCAACGGTCTCAACGGACAGAAGGCACGGATCAAGCTAATGGTCGCCCTGTCCCAGACAAGTGATTTGAAAGAGCTTGAAATGATTTTCAAACAATAAGAGAGGCTGGGACAAAAGTGTTTTAGTCATAGTAAAACCCGAACCATTTTGCCTAGGATAAGGCAAAATGGTTCGGGTTTTTAGTTTGTTTCATGCCCAATTTATTTCATTGATTGGAGTGCAAGACGAAGGCTCCTGCGGGAAGAAAAGCTTATGTGAGACACCCGGAGATGCCGGGGAGGCTCACGTGCTACCCGCGGAAAGCGAAGTCTTGCACGAAAATCATGGGCGGTATAAAGAACCTAACCTGACAGTGTCCGTCATTAAGTTGTAACTTTTTCTATTTTACCTTCCTGGCAATATCCTCTGCGATCAGCCCACCATGATGCCTGCCGTTTTCAATGAAGATTTCATTGGCATTATTACCGGCTGCGATGACACCTGCGATATAAATATTGTCAACATTCGTTTCCATTGTCTCTTCGTTGATCATGGGTCTGCCGGATTCAGGATCGAGCTGGATCCCCATCCTGGTAAGGAAACTGTGGTCGGGATGATAGCCTGTCATGGCGAATACATAGTCATTGGCAATGGAGAAGGTTTTTCCATCCCTGCTGAAGGTGACGGTTTCATCGGTGATTTCTTCCACGCACGCATCGAATTCCATTTTGATTTCCCCGTTTCGCACGAGGGCATCGAAGTTAGGGAGGATCCACGGCTTCACGCTCTTTGAGTATTCACTGCCCCTGTAGATGACCGTGACCCTTGCTCCTGCCTTATTCAACTCCAGTGCTGCATCGACGGCCGAATTTTTCCCTCCGATCACCACCACATCCGTGTCGAAGAAGGGGTGGGCTTCTTTGAAGTAGTGATAGACCTTATCCAAGTCTTCACCGGGTATCCCCATATAGTTCGGATGATCGTAATAGCCCGTAGCGATGACGATATACGCGCATTCATATTGATCTTTTGTGGTGGAAACGATGAAAGTTTCCCCTTTTTTCTCCACTTTCTCCACCATCTCAAAACGATTGATCCTCAGGTCCTTCCTCTTCGCCACCTCGCGATAATAAACAAGCGCCTGATTCCTGCGGGGTTTATGCTCTTCAATGACAAACGGGACGTCCCCGATCTCGAGCTTCTCGCTGGAGGAGAAGAATGTCTGGTGCGTCGGGTAGTGATAGATGGCGTTCACGATATTTCCCTTCTCAATGATCAAAGGGTTCAATCCCTGTTCTCTCAATCGGATGGATGCCGATAAACCACACGGCCCCCCGCCGACGATGATGCAATCTTCTTTTTTCAACTGTGACACTCCTTCAAATACAACGGATCTAGTTCTGTTTTGTCTCACTCATATTATGTAATACTTTTAAAAGGAGGTCAAAGAATCATGACCTTCAACTCTTCTCCTGTACTTTTTGCACTCAACTAAAAAAAGGCCGTCCACATCGGACGACCTTATTGAATCCTGTTAAATCCAACCCCTGAAACGACATGCTTCCGCCATTTTGCGGACGCCGACCATGTAGGCTGCGAGCCTCATATCGACGCGCCTCGTCTGGGCAGTATCGTAGACATTTTGGAACGAATTCACAAGGATCTTCTCTAACTTCTCTTCTACCTCTTCTTCCGTCCAATAATAACCCTGGTTGTTCTGTACCCATTCAAAATAGGAAACGGTCACTCCTCCCGAAGATGCCAGCACATCCGGTACGAGGAGGATGCCACGTTCAGTCAGGATCTTTGTGGCTTCAAGGGTCGTTGGACCATTGGCGGCTTCCACCACGATGCCCGCCCTGATGTTGTGGGCATTCTCTTCCGTGATCTGATTTTCAATGGCAGCAGGGACGAGGATGTCGCAGTCGAGCTCTAAGAGCTCTTCATTAGAGATCGTGTCGTTGAAAAGCTTGGTCACCGTCCCGAAGCTATCCCTCCTGTCCAACAGGTAGTCGATATCAAGCCCATTTTCATCGTGCAGTCCACCATACGCATCAGAAATCCCGATGATCTTGGCTCCTGCATCATGCATGAATTTAGCCAGGAAACTGCCTGCGTTACCGAAGCCCTGGACCACTACCCGGGCACCTTTCAGGTCAATTCCTTTTTTCTTAGCTGCTTCCCGTATGCAGATCGTCACCCCTTTGGCAGTGGCCGTCTCCCTACCGTGGGAGCCTCCGAGCACCAGTGGTTTCCCGGTAATGAACCCAGGGGAATTATATTCATCGATCCGGCTGTACTCATCCATCATCCAGGCCATGATTTGTGAGTTTGTGAACACATCAGGAGCCGGTATGTCCTTTGCGGGACCGACGATTTGACTGATGGCCCTCACGTACCCCCTGCTCAGACGCTCCAGTTCGCGGAAGCTCATATCCCTCGGGTCGCAGATGATCCCACCCTTTCCTCCGCCATATGGCAGATCCACGATGCCGCATTTCAGGCTCATCCAGATCGAAAGGGCCTTTACTTCCTTCTCCGTCACATTCGGGTGGAAACGGATACCTCCCTTGGTGGGACCGACCGCATCATTGTGCTGCGCCCGGTAACCGGTGAATACCTTCACTTTCCCATCGTCCATCCGGACCGGAATCTTCACCGTCAACATACGGACCGGTTCTTTAAGCAATTCAAATACTTCTTCGGGATACCCCAATTTATCCAATGCAAGATGAATAACCGTTTGCGTTGATTTCAATACGTCATGCTGATGACTTTCGTTCCCCTTATCGGCTACCATTTTTTATACTAAACCTCCCAGTATTCTACACTGTGATAAGACATGTCGTCCGCTTTCATAGCATAGTATACACGTTTGATCCTCCTGTGCAAAGGCGGAAATGCAAAAAACAAATAAAAATTGTAATCGCTTTCATTATAATGGAAATGATAAAGCCTGTCCTTCAAAATCCTCACTTCAGATTGAGGACAACTTGCTACCGAATCCGCTTCTCACTTACGGTTCAAGCAAAAAAATCACCTTCATATGAAAGTGACCTGAACGTGCTTCTATAGGGAGTCAGGGGCATCAAAAGAAACGAAGGAGCTCTCGGTCTGCACCTTTCTCAATCAGCATCATACCGTATTCCATCAGAACATGCTTGGTGATGGACGAGATCTCTCCATATTCCTGCAAAATCGCTTCAAGCAATGACCGCTCCTCCAGGGAAAGGTCATCGATGAACAGATAGTAGTAGCCTTGATGAAAATACAGGGCCGTATTTCCATTGGAATGCTGCCACCAGTGGACGTCTGAAATCCGTTTGACTGCCGAGATGATATCCTCGATATCTTCCATGAATACAAGGAGATGCCGCTCTCCCGATGGAGCTTCCTCGTGAATATCTTCCCAGTCCGAATAATCCTCATCTGCTTCGAGGGTGAGGATCATACAGACTTCCCTCTCATCGAAGGATTCAATTTCCACGGTGATCTCCATCTGGGCTTCGATCCCGAACTTCCATTGGACCTCTTCCAGCATATCTTCGAACAAATCATGCCACATATATGAGTTTTTCCATTCCTCTTGTTCGAATAACCCCTTTTGCTCGAGTTCTTCAACCGTAATGGAAAATTTTATTTTATTTTCGGATATTCGCTCCAGCTTCATCCTTTGTACCCCCTAAGTGTATGACGGTTTACCACATACTATGTTCAGGGGGTAAATCAGTGCATGGTACCTCTACAATTTGCTTTTAAGCCATGCTTCCCAATCACTCTTCTGTTGGCCGACGATATGGTCTGCATATTCCGCCTTCTTTTCACGCGTGAGATGATCGATGGCGAACCCTCCCATTCCGATCTCAAGGCCAGGCCGATCCTTCTTAAGGGACTCCACCAATTCCAATAGAGCATCTACATTCTCCCTCATCGTGCAAGAGAAAAAGAGGAACTTGGGCTGTACTTCGTCCAATACCACTTCAATATCATTTTCCTTGATGCTTGACCCAAGATAAATCACTTCGAATCCTTTCCTCCTCACATATAGCGTGAAGATGAGAAGGCCGAGCTCATGCCACTCACCTGGTCCGCATACGGCCACAACCTTTGGCAGGATGCCGTTGTGGGGGAATGAGTGCATGATGATCCCGATCCTCGACCTGAGGATGGAGGTGGCGAAATGTTCATGCGCCGTCGTGATTTCTCCGTTCTCCCACAAGTCACCGATTTTGACAAGCAGGCTCCCGAGTATATCGATGACGACCTTATCGATCGTATAGATCGAAAAAGATTGATTGATCAATTCATGGGCCTTCGTTTCGTCAAAACTCAGTAATGCTTTCAATAAATCATCCGATATGCTCTCTGTTCTGTCTTTTTGTACAGGGGGCGACAGTTCCTGATCCTCAAGTTCACTCTTGTCCAGAAGCGACACGGCCTGACTGATCGTGAATCCCTGGTCCACCTTTTGTACAAGCCAGCGCAAGATGCTTACATGCTGCTCTGTATAGAGGCGGTGCCCTGATTCGTTCCTGATGGGCGCGATGATCTGATAGCGCCTCTCCCAGGCACGAAGGGTACCGGGCTGCACGCCTAGGATGGTTGATACCGCTTTTATATTATACTTGCCTTCTTGTCTTTTATCATTGCTCATATAAAGTCCCCCATGTCCACTCTTCTCACTAGAAGTATAATCCAGATCCTCCGCTGTGTAAAATTTGTATAGGCTATGAATAACTTCTGTGTACAAGGGGAACTATTCCTCTTCTGGTGAATGGGCGATGGTGACCACATGCGTCTCAGCCTTAGCCCCGAGCCTTAGGGGGAGAAGGGACGTGCCATAGCCTGCACTGGTCATCCTCGTGACTGCCGGCAGCCGGTCGACGCCGGACTTCGGATAAAGCCCCCATCCGAACAATCTGATTTGTCCCCCATGTGTGTGGCCGCTGAGCATCAGATCGATACCGTCTGTTGATACAAGGTCTGCACTCAATGAAGGGTCATGGCTCAACAGGATATTGCAAGAAGCAGGGTCGATCCCACTCATGGCCCGGGGGAGATCCGCCCGTTCGAGCGTTCCGTCGTCCACACCGATAAAGGTCACCGCCCCGAAGTCTTCCCTGCCATTCACTATCTCCCTGACACCCTTTTTTTGAAAAAGGGCCTTTAGCCGGACCGGGTCTACTTCATAATCATTATTTCCCCACACAAAAAAGATCGGCCCAATGGCAGTTAATGAATCAAGATTCTTCTCCACCCTGGACAGGGGGACCCCTCCCTCCGTCAGGTCTCCTACGATGACGACTACATCTGCTTTATCCTTCACTGCATTTATAATATTTTCAGAAATGGTTCGTTTATGTATGTCCGATAGGAAGAACACCTTCAAGGGGGAAGCATCCCTGGGGTATGAAGGAAACCGGAATGTGAGCTCCCTCACCCGATCGGCAAAGGCCTCCCTCACCATGTACAGTATGAGGACAACCCCAATAACTAGAAGAACACTAATGATCCACATGACGTCCGCCCTCTCGTTTCAAATCTAAAGATATCATACCATATATGCATGAAACGAAGAGGAATAGACTGGCATGCACCCATGCGATCCAACTTAATCCGAGGATGACCATGAGGTGGAGGAGCATCAGGCCAAATCTCGGCTTTCCCTCCCTGAAGGATTGAATCTCTACTTTGATCACCTTCCCTTGAAAAACGAAACCCGCTATAAAGAATGCAGAAGCCAAAAAGAAGCCGCCCGGACTGAGGACGGAGCCCACTATGAGATCCGAGATTGTTTCCCCTTTATGAACCGGGAACAAGCCGATGAAAGCACCCCCGAACAGGAGCGATACTACCAATAACCGGATTTCCCGCATAAAAAACCCTCCCATACATCAATCGTATGAAAGGGGATGAAATACATTCTTATCATTCATCTTCGTGTATATCAAGAATCCTGAAGCCCGATTTCTCAAGCTTGGAAATGAATTTATTCATATTATCCTTTTTCTCGAGCTTCAGAACGATCCTTCGCAGGAGCTTATCCGTTTCATCGAACGTGACCAATGAAATGACCGATTCGGAATATTGTTGGATGATGTCCCCCAGACGGGCGATCCTTCCCTCGGTCTCCACGGAGGAAAAAGCGATCCTGATCCCCTTCGTATTCATGCCGAATGCGCTTTTGAAGTGATCGAGGACATCGAATCGTGTAATCAGACCGAGGAACTCCCGGTCTTCTCCTGCCACCGGAAGGATCGGGGCATCCTGGAGCAGGACCAACGCGCTTTCGAACACTTCCTTCTCCGTGACATAGGTCCCTTGCTCCGATGCCACTTCACCGGCTTTCACTTCGTTCAGGAATACATCCTTTTCCATTCCCGACTCGAAATAGTGCCTGTAGATGGAGAAGCGGCTGATCGTTCCTGCGTATTTCCCATTCGACAGAACGGGTACACCATCAATTTTATGATGTTCAAGGACATCCAAAACTTTTTTCAACGATTCATCTACACTTACGACATAACATTTATGCTTGGGAATCATCACGCTTTTGACAAACATGGCTGTACCACCTCGATATTATTTTTGTATAGGTTATAATTCAACATCGACGGGCCTCATCCCTTCAATCCAAAGGCATTTATTTTCCTCATGTTTTCTCCCCTGCTTCATATGCTTTTATGAAGGAGCCACAAGAAGGAGGCGTATGAATGAGCCATTTTTATAAAACGTATGAACCCTATGTCAGCCCGTTCGACCCCTGTCCCCCCATCACGACGAAGGTTTACTCCACACCCCCTCAGCTGTACATGGGATTTCAGCCACCCGGCATGGAACAATTCACACCTCGTGAAGCACTGCGGGCAGGAACCTTGTGGAAGGCATTTTATGATCCATATTATAGCCCGTACGAAAAGATGAAAGGAGACTGATCCGGTATGGCGCAGCTCCCGCAGGAGTACTATGACATTCTTGAAGAGCTTCAGACCGTCGACTTCGTCATTGTCGAATTGACCCTTTATCTTGATACCCACCCCACTGATCAGGAGGCGATTTCCCAATTCAATATGTATGTGAAAACGCGTAAATCCATCAAGAAAACCTTTGAGAAGAAGTTCGGTCCCCTCACAAGTTTCGGTAGCAGCTATTCGGATTATCCGTGGAAATGGCAAGAGGCACCGTGGCCCTGGCAAGTATAATGAATACAAGGAGGCGATCCGATTATGTGGGTGTATGAAAAGAAGCTGCAGTACCCTGTCAGGGTAAGCACATGCAATCCGAAGCTTGCAAAGTTGTTGATCGAACAATACGGCGGAGCTGACGGGGAACTCGCCGCAGCACTCAGGTATCTGAATCAGCGGTACACCATTCCCGACAAGGTGATCGGACTCCTGACCGATATCGGGACCGAAGAGTTCGCCCATCTGGAGATGATTGCAACGATGGTGTATAAACTTATCAAGGACGCTACCCCTGATGATATGAAAGCGGCGGGACTCGATGCCCACTATGTCGATCACGATGGTGCAATCTTTTATCATAATGCTGCAGGAGTTCCGTTCACGGCGTCCTATATTGCCGCCAAAGGCGATCCGATTGCAGATTTGTACGAAGATATTGCCGCGGAAGAAAAAGCACGTGCCACCTATCAATGGATCATCAATATGAGTGATGATCCCGATTTGAATGATGGCCTCCGATTCCTGAGGGAAAGGGAGATCATCCACTCCCAGCGATTCCGTGAAGCCGTCGAAATCCTTAAAGAAGAACGGGACCGGAAAATTTTCTTTTAGCTTATTTCGCTTCATGAAACAGATTGATGTCATATTGTTTTTTCATCGTTTCAAACACGATATGCCGGTTCATCCAGGCTTCTTCTTTCCAAAGATCCTTGCTGCGGTCGATGATCTCGCATCGCAGGGCATGAAACTCTTTTTCCGCTTTTTCCTTCCGCTGGTAAAAGATTTTGGTGGCTCCTGCCATGCCTGCTACAGCAAGGAAAGCATACAAGTGCAGCGATTTCGATACGAAGGCGGTGATCATGGAGGCTGCTGAATAGGCATGAGGACCGATCACCGTATGTGTCAGATAGTATAAGAATATGGTACAGCCCACGGCGGTCACCCAAAGGGCAAAATGATGCTGTTTTTTCAGTTGATCGAATTTCTTCTTCTTTTCAATGAGGTTCGTCAGCATCTGCCCGGTTGCACGATCGGTGATTTCGTTGATTTCCTTCATCCACTCACCCCCTCGATTCATTATATGAGCCCGTCCCATTTTTAGAAGCACGTAAAAACCCGCCTTCCACGGAGGCGGGTTCTTATTCATTCAAGGGAATCGTCAACACTTGTCCCGTATAAATTTCATTATTTTGGATACCATTGGCTTCACTGATGATCTGTACGCCGGATGGAGATTGAAAATAATCCATCGCAATCCGATAGAGCGTTTCTTGGGGTTTCACCGTATGCTGAACCACTCGTCCCGTCTCTTCGCTCTTTTCTTGTTCAATCGCAGCCTGTTCCTTTTCTTTCTTTTCTTCCGCTTTTATCGCTGCCTCTTTTTCTTTTGCCTTTTTGGCTTCTTCCCGCTCTTTCGCTTTTTTAGCTTCAGCTTTTTCTTTCGCTTTCAACGCTTCTGCCTTTTCCTTCTCTTCCTTGGCTTTCGCCTTTTCAGCTTCTTCCTTCTTCCTTTCTTGCTCCTTGTCATCATCATCAGCAGGAGCCGGTTCATTCGGTTCTCCTTGATCATACTGAACCTCTTCGACTCCATTTTTACTTGAGAAGACCACGAGCGGTCCGGATTTATTGACAAAATAAGAATACAAACAAAGGAAAATGATGGGCATCAGGAAGAAAAATACGAGCAAGAGCTTGATGAGGGGATGCTGAATCGCCCGTTTTTTCTTTTTCGATTCCCTTTTCTGCCGCTGTATTTCACTGCGGCTCGGGAGTCCATCCGATTCATGTAGAGGTTCCTCTTCCGGTACCCTGTCGATCTTCTTTTTTGATTTGGCAGCTTGTTCACGATATGGATCTTTACTCATAGCTATCCCTTCTTTACTCTCCGAGTCTCGCCTGATGGCGCATATATAAACCTAAGAGAAAATCAATGACAAAATGCATGACGATGGTGATCAGGAGATTTCCTGTTTGGTCATAGATGATCCCCATGACAAAACTCAATGTCAACACATTGACGATAAGGAACCAATGGGCCCAATACCTGATATGGATCACGGCAAACACTATGCTTGCCACCACCAGTCCGAAATGGAACTGAAGGATCCCCCTGAACAGCAGCTCTTCGCTCACCGCAATAATGAATGCTAACACCATGATTTCAACGAAACCGCGATCGGCGAATATCCGCTCATTTACTCCTCCATCATCATAATAGCGTGACGGAAGCAGCTTCATCATGATCACATCCACCATCACAACCAGGATACCGAAGGCTCCGCCGATCCAGAGGACATCCATTTGAAAATCAAACTGTTTCAACCATTGATCGATATCGCCGATCAACATATACCCGAGACCTACGGAAACGGCTATGAGGAGGCATTGGGTGAACATCAGATGGAATGTCACCTGTTTTTTGGATAAGCCTTTGAGGATATCTCCTTGCTTTTGCATTATACCACTGATCCTAACAGTATTTTTTTGAGCTGGTCCGCCCAATGGTCATTGGACGGGGAAGAATGGGCTTCCTCGCCATGAAACTCAGCAAGATCTGATCCGCATCGGTCACAGCATCGTTCCGGCCGATCCTGAAGTTCCTCACCGAAGTGCTCGAGTAGCACTTGACGCCTGCATGCCATCGTGTGGAGCCATCCCATGATTGAATCCAGATTCCTGCGTTTATATGCAAGTCTGGCATCCCTGATCCGTTTGATTTCTTCTATCATTCTATCAGAACGATAGCGGGCATACGACTGGATATAGTATGCAAGGAACCTGTACTGCACATCAGACAGCTGCAGGGCCGCGATGATCTCAGACCATTCCATGGCGGGCACTGCCCTGATCGCACCTTCGATTTGTGCGTCATCCGGCAGCTCGCTATGCATGAATTGAAGGGGGATGGACGCATCCTGTTCTGCATACAGGACAAGAGAGACGCTTTCCCTTCCATCCCTTCCAGCACGGCCGATCTCCTGAAGGTAGGATTCAATGCTTGCCGGCAGATGATAATGGAGGACAAAGCGTACATTTTCCTTGTTCACGCCCATGCCGAAGGCCGACGTAGCACAGATGATTTGCAGTTTATCCGATAGGAATTGCTGTTGGATCAGGATCCGCTCTTCATGGTCCATTCCCCCATGATAGTGTGCGACCCCCTTCACTCCCTGATCGCGGAGCCAATGGGCGACATCTTCCGCTTTTCGTTTACTGGTGAAATAAATGATTCCAGGTCCCTTGAGACGCTCTACGAACGAAAGCACTTCATCCCGTTTATGACGGTCATCTTCCACATTTCTTACAAATAATCCGATGTTCTTCCGATCGACAGAATGGACAAGCTCGGCTGCCCCCTCCATACGGAGCACCTCCCGGATGTCATCCCGTACAGTCCTTGTAGCAGTGGCAGTGAGGGCAAGGGTGACCGGCATCCCCAGTCGCTCCCTCGCCTCGCCCAGGTCCAAGTAGTCCGGCCGGAAATCGGGTCCCCACTGGGAAATGCAGTGTGCTTCATCGACCACGAACAACGTTACTCTGATCCTGGAAGCGGCGGTTCGGAATGCCTCACTTTTCAACATCTCTGGAGAAACGAATATGAACTTGAATCGTTGGATGTGATCCAGCGCCCATACTTTCTCCTGATAAGTGAGAAAGGAATTGAGGGCAATCACACTTTTTTCCCCGTTCACCTTCATCTGTTCGACCTGATCCTGCATGAGGGAAAGCAAGGGGGATACAATAAGCACCTGACCTTCTATTAGCTTACCAGGGAGCTGATAGCAGAGGGATTTACCGGTTCCTGTAGGAAGCATGGACAACGTATCACGGCCGTCAAGAATGGATGTGATGGTTTCTTCCTGTCCTGCACGGAACGTTTCGTATCCAAAGTGCTTCTTCAGTTCTTCATGTATGTTCACGGGGTCTCACCTGCCTTCGCAATGACTGCACGGATCTGAAAATAGGACAGCTCCGGAAATCTCTCCTTGATCGGTTTCAGCCGCTTCGTCTTCAACTCTGCCAAGACACCCAGCACCTCTTCATACACCTCTTCTTCGATAAAGGAAGTGACAGGAAAGTCATGGAGGGTCAAGATAATCTCGATCAAATGGTCTTCGATTGTATTCACCTTCAGCTCTCTGATCCTGGCGATCTCCTCAACCGGCATCCCTTTTTGGAAAAGCTCAAGGGTTTTTTTCGTCGAAGCGGTGAGGGGTTGGATATGCTCCTTTTCCTCTATGATCGAATAGACTATCGGGTAGGCACCTGCATCGTGTTTGGCACGTGCGATGATAAAGTGGAGAAGGTTCAGGAATCTGAACCGGTACTCCTCACGGTCCACACCGAATCTGTCGGCTGATTGCCCTTCCGTGGTTCCGTAGTCCCTGTATCCCGTAAGCCGCTGCACAAGGATCCCTGGATCTTCACCAGATGTTGTTTGGGATAGCAATGTGTAAAGCTCTTCAAACAGCTTCGCTGACAAAACTTCGGTCTTCCCCTGCTTCCGGATGAACCCTTTTAACCAATCTTGAACTTTCCGGTCCCTTTGCACGGGGAAATACGACGTTTCGTTCATTCGAGCATTGGATAACACCTGTACCAGTAGGCTGAGCCTCTTCCACAGGAGGATGGCCTGATCACCATGCTTTAATCCATCCATATGGGCAGGATACGGTTTTTCCTGAAAGTAGGACGCCACTCCCTCTTCTCCCGAACGGGTCAGCCGGGCGCGGTTATCATCGCTCAGGGTGATGGAGCCTTCTTCCTGTAGCTCAGCAATGCACCGGTCAAAGTAGTCCCTTTTCAGTTTTGGAAGTGACAGGAAGAGAGCCTGCAGCCCAAAGAGATGTGCATCCTGTATGGACTGAGAAGACTTTTTCCCTTTGATGATATGGTAAACGGAATACACAGACCGTTCCTCCCCCAGCCTTTCCAGGGAATCCAAAATCAAATAGTGAAGATATGTCAATGCAATGACTCCTTAACGTGTAGGTTATTGTCAAATATTGTACCACGAAAACACCCTTAAACGAGGTTTTGTTTTGACGGAAACGGATAAAAATATGAAAAAGAGTACCTAACTATTGAAAAGTTACCCATTCCTCTATAAAATGATGAATAGTAATTGATTTTCACCATTAAACAACGTGTATAATGATGAATTATATAGAATTATCTTCGGGAGGTTTTTTCTTTGCCAAAGTATACGATCGTGGACAAAGATACATGTATCGCTTGTGGAGCTTGCGGTGCAGCAGCACCAGATATTTATGATTATGATGATGAAGGCATTGCATTTGTCACGCTGGACGATAACCAAGGGACTGTTGAAGTTCCGGATGTCCTCGAAGATGACATGGTAGATGCATTCGAAGGTTGCCCTACTGATTCCATCAAGGTGGCTGACGAACCATTCGACGGCGATGCGTTGAAATTCGAATAGGATGTAAAAAAGACGGCGATTGGTTCGCCGTCTTTTTTATGTTGTGCGAAAAGAAATGAGCCTCCGGGGAGGCTCATTTCTTATTAGGCCATGCGTCGATTTCCGAATTGCTTCGACAGCCATTTCTGGATTCTGATGAACAGCAGGGTAAAGACGACTGCCACCAGGATCCCCTTAAGAATATTGAATGGAACGATACCGGTCACGATGACTTCTGCCGGCAGTTCGAAATTCATGAAATATTTATAGGCTGGAAGGAAGATGAAATAATTCATGATCCCCATGCCGATGCTCATGACCAGCGTACCGGTTACTAGCCCGGTAAGAAGGCCTTTTTTCGTTTGGAAACGTGAGTAGATAAGGTGAACAGGTAAAATCAGGAGGATCCCAGCAGCAAAGTTTGCCACATGTCCTACCGGTACACCTGTTTCAGAACCGGTCAATACATAATCAATCACATTCTTGAATAGCTCCACCAGGATCCCTGCAACTGGTCCCAGCGCTACCGTTGCCATCAAGGCCGGAACATCACTGAAGTCGATCTGCAGAAACGCAGGAAAAGGCGGGATAGGGAAGTTTAAAAGCATCAATACATACGAAATGGCACTCAACATACCAACGGTGACGAATGTGCGTGTCGTCATTTTCTTCATAGCACTCTCTCCTTTTGGAGATTCATCTCAATCGAAGATGGTCATGCCCGAGCCCCAATAAAAAACTCCCAGATAAACGATATCCAGGAGAGTTAAAGGCATGCTCGAATAGACATTCAGACTTCCCTTTTCTGAACGCATTGGCAGTAACCTTCATCTTCTCCCATCCAGACTATACTGTCGGCTTTGGAGTCTCACCAAATCCTGCCTCAAAAAGGCTCGCGGGCTTAGAAGCAACAGTGCTTCATCACCGCCGGTAGGGAATTGCACCCTGCCCCGAAGATGAATCATATTATTTTATTCTTACTCATTATACATAAGAAGTGCCATTATGTGAAGAGTAATGCTTTGAATTCGAAACAATCAGTGGATCCTTAACGTTTGCGAAGGATAGATCGGCGAATCCCTGCGTAAATCATTGGCCGCCAAAAGCTTGTCCAGTTCTATTCCATGGGCAACGGCAATAGAATAAAGTGTGTCTCCCTGTTCAACCTGATAGGAAGCCTCCCTCAAACTCAGCTCCTGACCGACCGCGATCGTGGCATCCTTCAGACCGTTCCATTTCATGAGGTCATCCACACTCAGGCCGTGCTGATTGGAGATGGACCATAACGTATCGCCTTTCTTCACCCGATACTGATCACCTCCAGCCTGTGAAGCCGCAACGGTCTGATAAGGATCTTTCTTATCAGCAAATACCACTTGTCCGACCCCGCCTTGTCCGAAGACGACAAAAGGATCGATGGCATTTTCCTTTTCAAACGTCCATTCCCCTGCATGAATCTCAAAATGAAGATGGGGGCCGGTGGATATCCCGGTATTCCCAAGCTTCCCGACCGGCTCACCCCTATGTACTTCCTGCCCTTCTTTCACCCCTCTTGAAATGAGATGAGCATAGACCGTCTCATATCCATTTTCATGACGAACGAATACCACATGACCATAGCTATCAGATAAGTACGATCTTGTCACGACCCCATCTGCCACCGAATGAACGGGGCTGCCTTCCTCGCCCCCGATGTCCATCCCTTTATGGGTCCCGGATCTCGAACCGAACACATCCGTAATGGTTCCATCAACCGGAAATATCCATTCGGCAGTGGAATCACTTTCGGCCTTCGCGACTCTCCCCGTCATGAAAATCATGCCTACACACAGCGCCAACACAATCACAATCAACAGTCTCCGACCATAATCAGCAATCATACCGTTCCTCCTAATAAATGCTCACCCAAAACAAAACAATACCTCTCACTATATGCCCCTAAAAGCTCCAATATTCCAAAAAAACCCTACCCATCAGTCTGCCATTAAACAAGAGAAATATACCAAGAAAAGCGCAGGCGGGTCGCTTTGAGGCGACAAACATAAGATGGGGAAGCCGGAAAGTCGTTCTGATTCTTCGGCTTATGACCTCGAACCTGGACAGGTAGAAAAGCGGAGCGGGCTTGCTCTGAGGCGACAAGCATAAGGCGGAGAGCTCGGAAAGGCGTTCTTGGCCTTTTTGAGATCTTTGACTTATGACCTCGAGCCTCAAGCCCCTGGAGCTGGACAAGTAGAAATACGGAGCGGGCTAGCAGTCTAAAGGTGCGGGCATGAAGACTGGTTCGTTCCTTTCCGCTGCAGGGACTTGCTTTCCGGCGGGGAGGAAGTCGAGCTTCCTCGGCTGCGCCTGCGGGATCTCGACCTTTCCTCTTTTCCCGCAGGAGTCAAGTCCCTTCCGCTCCAATACACTCTGTGATTTGTATGTGGTAGGAATGAACTCCCCATGGGCCGTGGAATCATTTCGGCTTAATAAGCAAGCATAAGAACGTTGGCATTCAAAACGAAGACGAGGTTCTTGTCGGAACCATCTTCATTAGAGTCCAGGGAGAACGACCATAGATTGTTCGTTTTCTACAGATGCAGGCTCCAGCAGTTTTCATCTTCTTTCTTTCAGGAATCTAGCAATAGCTGGCGACCACTATCTTTCTTCTAATCCCGTTATCCCTTGGCCATCATTGAGCATAAAAAAATGAAGAACGGGGGTGCCCCGCTCTTCATTCCTTAAGGGTGATTCGATTTGGTGCGATGGGTGTCTCGATTGGTTCGTTGAATGAAAAACCGCCCCATTCTTCTTCGCTGATATTTTCGAACATCACCTGTTTGTAGCCGAAGCTCCGCGCTGTGAGGAGGAGTGATTCAATCAGCTCGAGGGCTTCACTTTCTTCCATATTTTCCAGGTGGACTTCATTCATGAAGCTGATGATCGGGTAGGCGCCCTTCTCCACTACGCGAACATTCAGCCCTTCTGGTATGGTACTCTCATAAAATTCCGATTGGGATTCATTCATGGATGTAACCGCACCATCCAGGTCTTCATATTCCAGGTTATCAGGTACAAGAAAATGGTCGAGTCCGTTCGGCGAGTATGTAAAGAAAGCCTGTTTGGCATTCTTCGGCAGCTCGATTTTCTTCAGGACCCCATAGCCGCTGAATTGCGGAGCATTCCCGTTCTCGTCCTCGAGACGAACCTGGTCAAAGCCCATCCCCTGAAAGGAGTAAAACAAGGAGTAGTAGAATGCATATTCCATTGCGCTGTTGCCGGTATAAGGCTGATCCTCATTCAGGGTGAAATTGATTTCATCTCCGTACCCTTTGGAAACGGTCCCTTCCAAGGGAACGAACTCTTCCATTCCAAGCTCCTCTTCGGGAATGAGCTTCGCGAGTTGAGCATATCCATCGATCCATTCTTCCCCATCTGACAAGTGTTTAGTCACGCTCACAGGAACAGGTACGCCTTCTGGTGAAATAAGGCCAAACGTATAGACTTCGGCATCTTCCACCATGTTTTCATAGAGGGAGAGGCGCTCCTTTTTTTCAGAGACTGCCTTATCTGCTTGAAGATCCTTGCTTTCATCCGTCATCGAAGCTCCTTGGTCTGAGCGGCTATCTTCCACTGGTGACTGTTGAAGAAGAGCGGGGCTCAGCAGGGTAAAGATCATGATGGCGGCAACAGCGACCAGACCAGGTATGATTCTTTTACCTTTACGGTGTCGCTGTTTTTCACCTTGTTCCCTGATGGAAGCATAAATGGATTCAGGTTTTCGCCCATCGTTGATTTTGGGAAGCTTCTTAACCAGCTTTTCAATGTCCCGGTCATTCCAATCAGATTGCTTCACTATCGTCCCCCTCCTTCCGCAACCGTTTGTTCATTTCAATCCGCAGCCATTTGACGGCGCGATGCTGGGTTGTTTTCACTTTGCTTTCCGACCAGTTCAAAATCTCTGCAGTTTCTACGATGGAAAGCTCCTGAAGATAACGCATGATGATGACCATGCGGTGGTCCGTCGAACAACACTTAAGGCAGTCATACAGTTCGCGCACTTCCTCATTGGCAAGGGCGAGTTCTTCAGGAAGCGGGTTCTCATCGGACAATTCGCTCCGATTCCAGTCAAATTTGTCCAGAAGGCGATTTTTCCAGTTCTTCTGCTTCCTGAAGTGATCGATTGCAACGTTCTTCGCTATCGAGAAAAGCCAAGTGCGTTCAGAGCTCTTCCCTTCAAAATGCTGATGTGACTTGAGCACGCGGATATACACTTCCTGTACAAGGTCTTCAGCCAATTGTCTGTTCTGCACCATGTAGAGAAGAAATTGAAATACATCCTGATGGTACTTTTTATACATGTCCTCAAAAACGGAGTGCACTTCTTTCCCTCCCCGTCATTCCATTAGTCGTTATTTCCTTGCAAAAGGTTACACATTATCAAATATAGTAGTTTCTGGGACGTTTGGAAAGACCTATATTTCAATTCCTGTCCAGTGCACAAAAAGAACCCTTACGGCACGTAACGGTTGCCGTAAGGGTGAAAAGCGCATAATTCATGATTGTTCCCCGTGTAACAAGAAAAATCGGGGTGATCCTGCAATGTGCATGCGAGAAATGACTAATAAGGAAGAAAGAAGGTGAACGTTGTCCCTTGATCGAGTTTGCTTTGCACCTGGATATGGCCGCCATGGGCTTCCACGATATTCCGGGCGATCGCAAGGCCGAGTCCTGTTCCCGCCTTCCCCCTTGTCCTTGCTTTATCCGCTTTATAGAATCGTTCAAAGACGAATGGCAGATCCTCCTCCGGGATCCCGGATCCTGTGTCTTGTACAAAGAAGAGGTAGCCTTGGGTATTCCGATTGAGGGAGACGGTCACTTCTCCTCCCCCAGGAGTATGCCGTATGGCGTTATCGATCAAATTGGTCAGGACCTGTTCGATTTTATCAGGATCGATGGATAGTTCACGTTCCCTCTCGACCTCACTCTCGAACTGGATGGAAATCTTCTTCTCTTTGGCAACACCCGCAAACTTATTGGCCACCCGCTCTGTGAACGGCATGATACTGACCGATTGTTCATGAAGGGTGATGTGCCCCGCCTCCATCCTCGCAAGGTCGAGGAGGTCATTGACCAATCTTCCCATTCGGAGCGACTCATCATAGATGATGCGGGCGATTTCTTTTTTCTCTTCTTCTGTTTCCGCGATATCATCCACAATCGCTTCGCTGTACCCCTGGAGCATCGAGATCGGGGTGCGGAGTTCATGGGACACGTTCGCAATAAAATCTTTCCGAAGCTTGTCCAGTCGACGTTCTTCCGTCATATCCCGTACGACGGCGACCGCGCCACGGATCGTATTATTATTATAAAGTGGACTGACAATCACCACATAGCTCCGTCCCTGAAGCGAAATCTCATCGGTTTGTTCCATGGCAGTCACCACAACGCTCTGCAACAGTTCTTTGACGATGGCCGGAATCGCTTCGCCTTCGTTGCTTCCGTGCTCGTAATACCATTGCTGGAGGAACCGGTCTGCAGGAGGGTTCGTAATGAGGATCGTACCGTCCCGATTGAAGGTGATGACCCCGTCGGCCATGGAACTCAAAATGCTCGACAGCTGTTCTTTTTCCTGATTCAAGGCATTGATATGGAACTTCAGCTGTCTTCCCATCTGGTTGAATCCCGTCGCAAGTTCACCGATTTCATCTTTTGTCAGGATCGGTACTTTCGTATCGAACTTCCCTTTCGCCACTTCGAAGGCTGCTTCCCTCATCTTCCTCAATGGCGATGTGATCCTGGTGGAGAGGAAGAAAGCAAAGATGGTGGTGAGGATGATCGCGATCCCCATGGCAAGGACGATAAGCTTCGTTGTCTGTTTCGTCGTATCCTTGATCACATCAAGGGACTGATAAAGATAGACGGCCCCTTCCTGACCGTTGACGCTCAGGTGGCTTCCGACGACGATGATATTCTCATGACGATTCGCAGAGGGATCGGAGGGAACTTCATATTCCCTCTTGATGGTCTCATCACGTACTTTTACTTCCTTCAGTTTCGGGTCATTTCTGATGAACCGGTGAATATCCTTCTCAACCCCTGTGGAATCCTGGGAAAACAGTTCCTGATTATCATCGACCGTAATGAGAATATTGACGGGATCATCGATGATTTCACTGCCAAGCTCGAGGCCCAGATCAAGGTCTTCATGATTTTCAATCACCTTGGCCACTTTGTCGGCAGTGATCGTGAGCTCGTTTTCCACCACATCCACATGGTAGTTCTGGAAGAACTCAAGAAGCAGGATCGTCAGGATGAAAAGAACGAAGGAAACGAGGAGAAGGATGGTGACCCAAAGCTTCCCGACTACACTACGCCACAGTCTCATTCATTTGTAACCTCGAACTTATATCCGACGCCCCAAACGGTGACGATCATACGGGCAGCGTCTTCCGATACTTTGTTCAATTTTTCACGAAGGCGTTTGACGTGGGTATCCACTGTCCGAAGATCTCCGAAGAATTCATAGTGCCATACTTCCTTGAGAAGATGTTCACGATCGAACACTTTATCAGGGGCCTTTGCTAGGAAGTAAAGGAGTTCATATTCCTTTGGCGTCAGATTCACATCGATTCCATCGGCACTCACCCTGTGAGCATCGTTATCGATGGTCAGATGCTTATAGACGATCAGATCCTTCGCTTTTGCATCGGTTTGGATGAAGCTGGTCTTGGAGGACCTTCTGAGAAGGGCTTTCACCCTCAGGACCACCTCTCTCGGTGAGAATGGTTTCACGATGTAATCATCGGTCCCTACCTCGAAGCCCTGCACGCGGTTCACTTCTTCCCCTTTTGCCGTCAGCATGATGACAGGCGTCGTCTTCGTCTCGCGAAGGTTCTTACACACTTCGATCCCGTCCATCCCGGGCATCATCAAGTCTAGAAGGATGCAATCATATTCGCGTTCAAGAGCCATTTCAAGGGCACGTTCCCCATCTTCAGCTTCTTCGATTTCATAATTTTCTCTTTCCAGATACATTTTCAATAATCTTCTGATGCGGTCTTCATCGTCCACGACCAGAATCCGGATGTTTTCTTCCATGGGTTTTCCCCCTTTAGCATAGTTATCTCCATTTTAATCGGAATTAGTGGTACTTTTAAACCGAAAAGCGTTGTTGAATTGTTCAAAACGACAATCCAGCTATCTATCTATGTACGCCTCCTGCTGTCCGCCGTTTCATTGTACCAAAAAGCTGACAGGGACACCCATGTCAGCTCTTTGATTCCTTGCGATCAGGCATACGAGTGTAAACCTGCAATGATCAAATTGACGGCCACCAGGTTGAAAAGGATGATGGCAACCCCGACAACGGCAAGCCATGCCGATTTCTCCCCGTGCCAGCCCTTGGATAATCTCAAATGAAGGAAGGCTGCATAGAAGAGGAAGGTGACCAGTGCCCACACTTCCTTCGGGTCCCATCCCCAGTAGCGGTTCCATGCGATCTGGGCCCAGATCATGGCGAAGATCAAGCCTCCGAGTGTGAAGACCGGGAATCCGATCAGGACGGATCGATAGCCGATTTCATCCATGAGATTCAGGTTCACATTTTTCACCATAGGCTGCATTTTCGCCGCAATGCGCTTACGCAGGATCAACCTGAGGAGAAGATAAAGGACCGCTCCGGATATGATTGACCAGATCACTGTATTAAGTTTCTTCGCATTGATGAGAGCAGGCATTTCCACCAGGGGTTCCATGACCCCTTTCGTCTGAAGCTCGCCTTCATTCGGCCCTACGAGTGCGGGCAATGTATACTGCGCTACCGCTTCCTTCTCTTCCTGATTGATATAGTTGAAGTCTGCCTGGTAGTCCATGCCTTTGAATACAACTGACACCAAGACAAAACCAAGGACGACAACCAGTGAGAACATGACGGTTTCAAGCCAGAACGATTGTCTGCTCCCCTTTGAATGATCAACTGATTTCAACAAGTAGATCAAGCCTGCCACGAAGCTGATGGAAAGGATCGCTTCCCCGGCCGATACGGTCGTCACATGGATCTTCAGCCAGTCACTCTGAAGGGCAGGGATCAGCGGCGAAATTTCCGTCGGGAACATGCTTGCATAGGCAATGACGAGCTGCGCAAACGGCAGCGCGATGATTCCTAGAACGGTTGATTTATACATAAAGTAGATGATGATGAACGCGCCCACAAGCATCATTCCGAAAAATGTGGTGAACTCAAAGAGATTGCTCACCGGGGCATGACCTGCCGCCCCCCATCTCAGGAAGAAATAGCCGATTTGCGCAACGAATCCGATGATCGTCAACGTGATCCCGATCGTACCCCATTTGCGCTGATTTGTTTCTGTCGTGTTCTTTTGGCGGATGCTACCACCAAAGAAGAACGTCGCCACCAGATATGTGATAAAGGAGATGTAGAGCAGGTTACTGCTCCATTCTGCCATTGTTGTCGACATCCTTTTTCCCCCTAGCTTCTTTCGATTCTTGTTGATCTTTCGGTTCCTCTATGCCTGTCCCATCAAGGATATGGCTGATTTCATGCTTGAGGCCATGCCAGTTTTTATTTGTATGCCCTGCAACGATGATGCCGTCCTCGGACTTTCTAAGCCAGATTCTCCGGTGATGCCAATACGCCCCCTGGATGACTCCGATCATGAAGATGGCTCCCCCGACTGCCAGGATCCAAAGCGTCAGGTCCTTTGAGAACGTCAGGGCTGAGATATCCCTGGAGTCGATGCCGGCGAACGACAGCTTATAATCATTCTCCCCAAGGGGTTCTAGATTTTTCTGGATTCCGATGAAGGCCACTTCTCCATCCGGCTTTTCTGGTGAGAACAACTCGAACAAGAATGCCGGGTTATTTGGTAGCGGAGAGGCAGTTTGAGGCTCGCCCTTTTTATCAAATCCTGAAAAATCAGGATAATAGCCTTTGAGTTTCACTTTATAGCCATCGTCAAGGGCGTACTCTTCCTCTGGATCCATCAGATCGACGGTGAACGCCCCGTGCTGCTCACCCGTGTCCTTTTTATCCAGTGTGAAGCTCATGCTTGTCAGTTCATCAAGCTTATAGCTTGTCTGATAAACCGCATAGTTTCCGAATTTCAAAGGATGATTCACCCGGATGGACTCTTCTTTCTCAGCGGTCCGTTCCACTTCCTGTCCCGGAAGGCGTTCTCCTGACTCCTTATAGAGGACCACATCGGTCTGGAAATTCTTTGCGACATCTCCATTCTTCTCGATGGCTTCACTGAACACTTCTTTGTCTTTTTCTTTATCATAGGTTTCCATGATGAAGTTTTCGTTCTTGATGAAATATTCATTGTCCGTGCCAGGTACCGCCCGGGTCTCGCCTTCACGGATCCATATGGTTTCATTCAAATACATTCCAGGGACAAAGCGGAGCATGCCGCCTATGAGAAAGATGATCAGCCCAATGTGGTTCACATAGGGACCCCAGCGCGAGAATCGATTCTTTTCTGCAAGGATGCTTCCATCTTTTTCCCTTATCTTATACTTCTTATCTGATAATCTCTTCTTTACATCATCCATAGCTGTAGGCTCAATGCTTGAAGCCACTGTCTTTCCGTAGAATCTCTGTCTCTTCAGGAATCCTTCATGCCGGTCGACCCTTTGATTCTTGAGGGCCCTGTGAAGGGGGATCACCCTGTCGAGACTGCAGATGACGAGGGATACTCCGATGGAAGCGACAAGGAGAAGATACCACCATGAACTGTAGAGATCATGGAATCCAAGCGTATAGTACAGGTCTCCGAAGAACCCGTATACATCTCCGTAGAACTCTTCCGGCGGCCTTCCTCCGGGTATGTATTCTTCCTGGGGCAGCACGGTGCCCAAAGCTGAAGCAATGAGCGTAAGGACGATGAGCCATACACCCACCTTGACGGATGAAAAGAAGTTCCAGATCTTATCGATGATGGATTTACTGTAGGTTTGAGAACGCCTCGCACTTCCCTCATAGCGCATATCATGCAGCTTTTCTTTTTTTGCCTCTTCTGTAAGGGCCCGTCCACACGATTCACACAGGACCGTTCCATTGGGATTGACGTGACCGCATACGCATTTGATCTCTTTCATGTAAAAACCCCTTCTGTCAGGTTGGCATTATGGCTTGATACTCTCCAGGTCTTCTATGATATCTTCTTCTGACATCGTCCCCGTGATGATCTTGTCGATCTTCCCATCGGGATTGATCAGCATGGTCGTCGGAAGCGGATCGATTCCGTAGGCATTCTGCACTTCTTCTTCCTTATCGACGACAATCGGGAATTCCAGCCCGTGCTTCGAGGAGAAGCTGTTGATCAGGAAGTCCGACTGCCCTACATTCACCGCAAGGATCTGAACGCCTTTATCCTCATATTTCTTATACTGATTGTTCATATAGGGCATCTCACGTTCACATGGTTTGCACCACGTTCCCCAAAAATTCAGGAATACGCCCTGGCCTTTGTAGTCGGAAAGCTGATGGGTGTTGCCTTCCATGTCTTTAAGGACAAAATCAGGGGCCTGGTCCCCCACCTGTAGCTTTCCACGATCCTCCTTGGTGAAATTGGCATACAGCGTATAACCGACGGCCGACACCAGTATCAGTAAGATGACCGACCGGATCATCAACCTGCGTTTTTTCTTATTCATCGTACCCCTCCTCGCTCTGAAATCGCTAACATAATAAGTGAAATAAAATGACTTCCGAGTGAAGTCCTTATGTATGCCTTCCCATCACTCAAAAATGATAGAAGGAAAGGGGATGATCGATTGATCAACCCCTGCCATTGTCTGTTGCAACCGTTTCAAGAAGCAGGGGCCTTCCCCATAGATGGTAAAATTCCTTTCCAATTATACCATTTTTCTTCATGACGGTCTTTCAGATTATATGAATGATTCGTGACACTTTTATTTGTTGGCGGCTGATTCTGCCAACGTGCGGAGCTGCTTGACTTCGTGAGGGGTCAGCTCTCTTCCTTCCCCTGCGGTCAGACCCTGGAGGGTAAGGGAGCCATAGCGCTCACGCTTCAGCTTCTGCACCGGGTATCCGATATGCTCGAACATGCGGCGGACCTGACGATTCCGGCCTTCGTGGATCGTGATTTCGATGATGGACTTCCCTTGCTTCTTGTCCATGCTGAGCATTTTCACTTTCGCAGGAGCGGTTCTTCCGTCCTCGAGCTTCACACCCTTCTCAAGTTCCTTCAGCTTGAACTTGGATGGGATGCCCTTTACCCTCGCGACGTACGTCTTTTCGATTTCATTGCTCGGGTGCATGAGGAGGTTCGCGAACTCTCCGTCATTCGTAAGGAGCAACAAGCCTGATGTTTCGTAGTCAAGACGACCGATCGGGTAGATCCTCTCGTCGATTTCCTGGAAGAAATCCGTCACGACCTGACGATTCTTATCATCGGTCACGGCAGAAATGACGCTTCTCGGTTTGTAAAGCATATAATAGACCTTATTTTCCCGTTCGATCTGGACTCCGGAGACATCCACCCGGTCGGAAGCCGCTACCTTGGTTCCCAATTCTTTGACGACTTTCCCATTCACTTTGACTTTACCTTCTATGATCAGCTGCTCAGCCTTGCGCCTTGATGCGACACCGCTGTGTGCAATAACTTTTTGTAAACGTTCCACGGTCTTTCACCTCATTTTTCTATTCCTTCATGAATTATGGCATAAACCATGCAAAATAGAAAGGTATAAAAAGAAAACGGGCTTCCGCTTTCCTTTTATACCTTTTTTCAGATCGTATTGAAATCAGAACATCAGGGTCACCACGAAGATCGCCGCTGCGATGCCGACCACATCGGCGAGAAGACCGACCTTCAACGCGTCCCCCATCCTGCGGATCCCTACAGCACCGAAGTAGACGGTCAAGACGTACAGTGTCGTATCTGTACTGCCCTGAAGCACGGATGCAAGCCTTCCTATGAAGGAGTCGGGTCCATATGCCGCGACCATATCGCTCATCATCCCTAATGCGGCCGTCCCGGAGATCGGCCGGATGATGGCGAGGGGCACGATTTCAGGTGGGATGCCAATAGCCAGGAGACCCGGTCTTATCAGCCCGACAAAAAACTCCAAAGCACCCGATTCCCTGAAAATTGTGATGGCAACAAGCATGCCGATCAGGAAGGGGATGATCGACACGGCGATCTTGATCCCCTCCTTCCCTCCTTCCACGAAGGATTCATAGGTAGGGACCTTCTTCCACGTGCCGTACAGTAGAATGAAGCCGATCAGCAGGGGGATCATCCAGAGGGAAACCAAAGAAATCCACTGCATCACTTCACCCCCCGTTTCGTTCTCCTATGGTGGAAGTACCGATCGATGCAGATCGCACCGATTGCCGATAATATCGTCGCCACCAGGGTCGGTCCAACGATTTCCGTCGGCGATGCTGAATCATATTTCATCCTGATGGCGATGACCGTCGTCGGAATCAGGGTGATGCTTGACGTATTGATGGCGAGAAACGTGATCATCGACCTGCTCGCCGAGTCCCTCCCCCGTTCAACTGCTTCAATTGCTCCATCGCTTTGATCCCGAGGGGAGTCGCTGCATTTCCGAGTCCGAACATATTCGCCATCATATTGCTTAAAATATATCCCATTGCCGGATGATCCGCAGGCACTTCCGGGAAGAGCCGCTTCACAAATGGCCGGCATAGGCCCGCGAGCTTATCGAGTAGCCCCGCCTCCTGGGCGATCTTCATCATACCGAGCCAGAAAACGAGTACGCTTACAAGTCCGATGCAAAGGGTGACCGCTTCATTGGCCGATTGAAAGATGGCTTCGTTCACTTCGGCCATCCTCCCATTGATCACAGCAAAAACCAGACCGATGATCGTGAGCGCCACCCAGATGATGTTAACCATTTCTGTTCACGCCAAGGACCGATTGAATGGAGCCGGCCCATAGCTTCCACCAGCTTTTCTTCTCGGGTTTTGCGACGGATTCAAAGTAGACCGGGAGAGAGTCCACTTGTTCATCGTCCAGATAGACGAGGGCATTCCCCACGATATCAGGCGCCCCCTTTCCATCAGCCCATTTCTTCTCAGGCTTCAGCATCCTGTACTCCACCCTGACACCATCCACTTCGTTCTTTTGAAGAGTCAGGACCGCATCCCTGTCCACATGGACGTGCCCCTGATAGACGGGGTCATCGATGTTTTCGATTTTCCCCTTCGCAATGACGATTTTATAGTCATACTGCTTGAATCCATACTCGAACATGGAGATATGGTCATTCCAATCATCCGGCCCATTCAATGTAACGGCGATCAAGTCCTCTCCGTCTTTAGAGGCCGTGGAGACAAGCGTCCGTTTCGCCCTTTTGGTGAAGCCGGTCTTCCCACCGGTGCTGTATTTATAAAGCTCCGTCAAAAGTCTGTTCTTATTCTTCCACTTCCTGTCCCATTTCTCTTCAGGATTAGGTGCTGTATGGAGCTTGGTGCCGGCAATCTCGGCATAACGCTCATTCTTCATGGCGTACCGTGTCAGAATCGCCATATCCCTTGCTGTTGAATAGTGATCTTCGTGATCATCCAGCCCATGCGGATTGGAAAAATGGGTGTTTTCCATGCCGATTTCCCGGGCTTTTTCATTCATCATATAGACGAACCCGTCAAGACTCCCTCCCACGTAGTCTGCAATGGTGACAGCCGCATCATTCCCCGACCTCAGCATCAGCCCGTATACAAGGTCTTCCAGTTTGATTTTCTCCCCCGCTTTCAGGTAAAGCGAGGATCCTTCTGTTCGGACGGCATCATCCGGAACCGTTACATCACGGTCAAGCTTCCCGGATTCCACTGCCAGGATCGCTGTCATGATTTTAGTGATACTTGCAATCCGGCTCTTTTCATCTGCATCCTTTTCATACAGGACCCTGCCCGTTTCCTGATCCATGAGTATCGCCCGCTGTGAACTGACAGATGGAGCAGCCTGTACCTTTCCTGAAACCAATGAGAACAAGAGGACAACGACCAGGATGCTGTATATGTAGACTTTGCGATTATTCCCCTTCACCTGCATCTACTCCTTGTCATGACTATTTGTACAAGTTTATGCGGGACAACGGGTAATATGATTGAATAATCTTCCCATAAAAAACACCGTCCACTTGAGGACGGTGCTTCATGGTCATTCGTTGCTATCCAGTGTTTCCTGGAATTTTTCAAAAAACAGATCTGCTTCCTCATCTGCAAATTCTTCTTGTACGTGATCGGGCAGTGGCGGAAGCTCTTCTATGCTCTTCAATCCGAAATAATCGAGGAATTCTTTCGTCGTCCCGAACAGATAGGCCCTGCCTGTCCCTTCTGCTCGCCCCACCTCTTTCACAAGCCCCTTCGATGTCAGCGTTTGTACGGGACGTTCCGTTTTGACCCCGCGGATCTGTTCGATTTCAGCACGGGTGATAGGCTGTTTGTACGCGATGATGGCCAGGGTTTCAAGTGCCGCCTGGGACAGAAGGCTCACATTCGGTGACTCCACCAGCTTTTTGAGGTATTCAGCATGTTCTTTTTTAGTAGCGAGCTGATAGGCACCTGCAATTTCAACGACTGCAATCCCGCGGTCGACGTACCATTCTTTCAATTCATTCATTCTGTTCAACGCTTCGTCTTCCGGTATGTCCAATACCGAGCAGACCTGTTTCAGGGAAAGACCTTCGTCTCCGGCTGCGAAAAGCAGGCTTTCGAGGATGGCTTTCCAATTACGTTTGTCCAACTAGTCCTACCTCCTCACTTGCTTCCACAAAAATTTCCGTGAAATTCTCTTCCTGGTCGACTCTGATCTTTTGACGTTTCATCAGTTCAAGAACGGCCAGGAATGTGACAACCAGATGATCTTTTTGATCGGAGGGGAAAAGGCTGGTGAAGGTTGTTCGCTTCCTCAAACTTTGCAGGCTCACTAAAATTTCATCCATTCGTTTTTCTATGGAAATCTCCTGCCTGGTGATTCTCGTTTGCACAGGCTTCTGGAGCTTTTTGCGTCGCAATAATTTATTGAATGCACCGAGCATATCATAGACCGTGACTTGCCCGATGCTGTCTTTCAGATTTGAATCCTCTATGTATTCAGATAGGTCGCTTGGCGGCTTCGTGAAGACCTGCCCCCGCTCTTCTTCCCTGCTCCGGAGTTCCGTCGCAGCTTCTTTGAATTTGCGGTATTCGATCAGTCTTTCCACCAGTTCGCCCCTCGGATCTTCCTCTTCGAATTCGATCTCTTCATCAAGGGAATCTTCATCGTATTTCGGCAGAAGCATTTTGCTCTTGATCGCAAGAAGCGTCGCGGCCATCACAAGATACTCGCTCGCTACATCGAGCTGAAGGTCCTTCATGGCATGCACATAGATCATATATTGCTCGGTAATCTGTGCCATGGGGATATCATAGATATCGATTTCCAGTGAATTGATCAGATGCAGAAGAAGATCCATCGGACCCTCGAACGCTTCAATTTTCACATTGTATTCCATTTCATCACCAATTTCCATTGTACAGACTTAAAAAAGAGCTACTTATTAGTATAGTAGATTGACTACCAATCTCCAATAGAAATTTTACCCCCAGCACGATTCGTTTCACCGCATGGGTGAGTATGCTACACTAACCTTATTGAAAGGAGCGGTTGAATGACACAACACCCCACCCCCTATATCGAATTCCTCGCCCACTTCAATGGAAGCAGGGATTACTTTGAGTGCCATGAAGTCCTTGAAGAATATTGGAAAGAAACCGATCCCGGCAACAGGGACTCACATTGGGTCGGCCTCATCCAGATTGCCGTCGGGATGTATCATTTCCGCAGGCAGAACTTGAAGGGTGCGGAACGCATGATCCGTAAGGGTACGGAGAACCTGAAGTGCCACCGTCCGGTCATGACGAGGCTCGGACTTGATGAAAGCCGTCTGTTTTCCATATTGGCCGAAACGGAAGAGCGCATACGTGAAGAAATGCCCTACCGCAGTGTCAGCCTCCCCATAAAGGATCCGGACCTGCTCCGATCCGTTCAGCAATGGTGCAGCCGCAACGGGTACGGCTGGTGTATCCCGAGTGATCTGACCGATCACGAGCTGATTCATCGCCATTCACGCAGAGATCGCTCACAGGTGATTCAGGAACGGAAGGAAGCCCTTCTCAGAAAAAAAAGAAACTAGCCTCCGGGCCAGTTTCTTTTTTTCATTCATTCATTTCTCCTTCGCACCTTTCAAAAAAGGAAGCGGTTTCTTCGTTGGGTTTGACGTCGAGCTCAGAGTACATGTCCTTCAGATGTTTCACCATCGCCTTCCCGATCCCTTCATGACGATGCGACGGGTTCACGGAGATGTGATGGATTTCCAAGGCACCTTCTTCTTTCTGCACCCCGATCAGGCCGACTATGTCTTCTTCTTTCCATAAAAAAAGCTGCCAATTATCATCCGTTTCATACTGCTTCATCGTTTGCTGAAGCTTCTTCAGGTCCTTTTCACTTGGCATGAAAGATAATAATCCCATTGCGATCTTTTCAAAAGCCTTTTTATATCGGATTAACATATTTACCCCTCGTTACGTTTATGTCCAGATGCTTTTACCATGGACAAAACTATAATTTTAATAAGCGAATGTTTTACTATCTTACTAAAACTGTTCTTTTTTATCAACTACCGTTTAGTTTCCCGCCAGGAAGAGCCAATAAACCACTCCCCACGCTAAACCCACTGCCAAAAGAAGGAAAAATAAACGCGTATTGCTTTTCGACATTGCGTACCCCCTGATTCAACACCCGTTCTTCGGACGGATCTGGTAGACTCTCACTCTATTAAGTATAACAGGTCATGGTAATATCCGGCACCTTTCAGTCCGGATATTTCCATGATTGTCACATTCAATCGAGCGGGAGGTCAAGGGAGAGGAGATCCTCATAGGATTCCCGTTTCACCACGAGGCGATCCTTCCCTTCTTCCACGAAGACGACGGGTGGACGAGGGATACGATTATAGTTATTCGCCATGGAGTACCCGTATGCGCCTGTGCAGAAGACAGCCAGGAGGTCACCAGGTGCTGCAACCGGTAACGGAAGATCCCAGATCAGCATGTCACCCGATTCACAGCATTTCCCTGCAATGGACACGGTTTCTTCCACAGGTGCCCCTGCTTTATTGGCAAGGACCGCCTCATATTTTGCGCGGTACAGAGCCGGACGGATATTATCACTCATCCCTCCGTCGATGGCGACATATTTCCTTACTTCCGGTACCACCTTGGTCGATCCGATGCTATAGAGGCTTGTCCCCGCATCACCAACAAGGGAACGGCCCGGCTCGATCCATATTTCCGGCATGTCCAGTCCATGGCGCTCCACTTCTTCCTTCACCACTGTGATCATGTCTTTAACATACTGTGCAGGTGGGATCGGCTGATCTTCCTTCGTGTACCGGATACCGAAGCCGCCTCCAAGGTTGATGACCTGAGGTTCGAACCCATGCTGCTCCTTCCACGATGCCACGGTGTCGATGATCTTCCTTGCCGCCAGGATGAAGCCTGTCGTTTCAAAGATCTGCGACCCGATGTGACAGTGGAGTCCAAGGAGTTCGATGCCCTCCATGGCCACTGCCTTTTTCATGGCCTCCTCTGCCTGGCCGTTCCCAAGATCGAAGCCGAACTTCGAATCCTCCTGCCCAGTCAGGATATAATCATGTGTATGGGCCTCGATCCCGGGAGTGACACGGAGAAGCACTCTGGTTGACCCGCCAAGCTCCCCGTGAATGGCGCCGATCAGCTCAAGCTCATGGAAGTTATCGACAACAATGCAGCCGATGCCGAGTTTGATCGCCATTGCAAGCTCTTCATACGATTTGTTATTCCCGTTAAAATGGATCTTCTCGACGGGGAATCCGGCTTTGATCGCCGTATGGAGTTCCCCTCCGGAAACGACGTCCAAGGACAGCCCTTCCTCTTTCATCAATTGAAAGATCGCGATGCTCGAGAAGGCTTTGCTTGCATAGGCAACCTCCGCTTTGACACCCAACTCTTCAAACGTATCCTTGAAGCCGCGAGCGCGCTCCCTGATCAGTGTCGTATCATATATGTATAGGGGGGTACCGTATTGTTCCGCCAGCTTTACGGTACTGACCCCGCCTATGGTCAATTGACCCTGTTCGTTGATTTCCTGAGATCCATGAAGTTCCATTCTCTGCTCATTCCCCTCTTTAATCCTTTACTAATTAAAAGTAATTTACCATAGAATGAGGGGGCTTGCAATCCTTCCTGGATTCAGCTCGGCTGTTTATGCCGGTTCTTTGCATGGACGATGCTCGGTCTGATTTTGGCTCCCGGTACCGAACGCCTGATGAGGATCTGAAGGAACGCTTTCGGACTGAATGGCAGCAATGGCCACATATAAGGAGTATTCAGTGACTTGATATTGGTGACGAATAGGACGTAAAGGGTACACCCGATAACGAGTCCCGGAATATGGAACAGGGCCACGAAAATCAAGATGATCAGTCGTGCCATCTTGTTGGCAACGCTTAATTCATAACTCGGGGTGGCAAAGGTACCGATCGATGCAACCGCAACATAAAGGATGACCTCCGGTTGGAAAAGGCCGACATCGATGGCAATCTGACCGATCAAGACTGCCGCGATCAGACCCATGGCCGTTGAGAGTGGCGTCGGTGTGTGTATCGCCGCTATCCTGAACATCTCCACCCCGAGATCCGCGATGAAGAGCTGGGCGATCACCGGGATATTGGTCTGTTCATCCGGACCTACATATTTGATTGCTTCCGGCAATAATGATGGATCCAAGACAAACAGATACCATAGAGGCAGAAGGAATAACGAGGCGAGGACACCAAGGAATCTCGTCCAGCGGACAAATGTTCCCACCGCAGGAGATTGGCGATATTCTTCCGCATGCTGAAGATGATGAAAATAGGTTGTCGGGGTGATGATCACACTCGGTGAGGTATCCACGAAGATGAGCACATGCCCTTCCAAAAGATGGGTCGCCCCGACGTCCGCCCTTTCCGTGTACCGGACGAGGGGGTAAGGATTATATCCTTGTTTGACCAGGAATTCCTCGATCGTTTTATCGGCCATCGTCAGGCCGTCGATTTTGATGCTTTGAAGCTCTTGTTTGACGATTTCGATCAGATTCGGATCGGCCACGTCCTCGATATAGGCGATGGAAATGTCCGTTTTGGACCGTTCACCTATCCTGAAGATCTCGAACCGGAGTCTCGGATCGCGGATCCTCCTGCGGGTCAGGGCTGTGTTGACGATGATATTCTCCACATAGCCATCACGTGAACCCCTTACCACCTTTTCCGTATCCGGCTCTGACGGTTGCCTTCCGGGATAGCTCCTCACATCGACAATCAGGGCTTCCGGGGCCCCTTCCACAAAGACGGCGATCAACCCTGATAGGACTTCATCCACCGCTTCCTCCACCGTTTTGACAGGTTCGACGGACTGGTGGACCAGACGATTGTGTACAATATCATAAATCTTACTGGTTGCCCGTTCATTATCATTCACGTCAACGAGTTCTTCAACGATGTGAATGACATAAGACGCATCGGTCAAACCATTGATGTAATAGATATGGACACCTTTCTTCAGGATCATGAGCTTACGTACGCCCAAGTCGAAGCTTTTATTCAGTCCAACATGGTTTTGCATATACTCTTCGAGTTTCCCCAAGTCCTTTGGAATCGGGGTCTTTCTGATTTCACCCATTGTACCCGCTCCTCTCTAAGATGATTTCCACTGCTTTTTTCGTGATGGGGCTACCCTGAGAGTAGTGATCCCGCTTCGCCATTTTCCCTATATCCCCTACACCGACGATGACCGGCACGTCCAGTTCATCCAGACAATACACCGTATCACCAGTCAATCTGCCCATCTCCATTTCCGGCACGCCGAATTTATCGACTCCATAGGGGGTGAGCTCTCCGAATTTATCAATGCACACGTCGACCCTCGTCCACTCCGCATGCCTTGTATGGCTTGCAACGGCTATGACACCGAGCACCTCGATATCATCATGCTGCGCCACGTACTTCATCGCCCTTTCCCCCGACCCTTCCCCAAGGAAGCCGCTATCATCGAACATGACAAAAACGGGGTCGCATTTGGCCTTTTTGATCAACTTGACCACTTCAGGTCCCGAGAGGACGGTCGGATTCCCCTTCGTGCTGGAAATGCACCGTCCCCCGAACTCCTTGGCCACGCATTCAACGGCCTTTTTCGCATATTCGTCACCGTCGGTTACAAGGATGACCTTCCGTTTTTTTTCTGTCATTTCAACGACCGCCTCTGCTTATGATTAAGGCTGTACGAGATACAGCCAATGGAATAGGGATCCTGCGATTTTGCCCAGGACGATGGCCATGATGAGCGTGATGATCTGGCTTTCGATCCCGATCCGTTTTGCCAGGATGGGGAAAACATTGAGCACCTCCGTGAGTGCGGCTGCCATCAGACCGATGAAGATGCCGCTTGCCGCTCCAATCGGAATCAAGATGACGGCGGCTGTGTGCAGCGTGAAATCATTCAATGAGATCACCGTGCCGGAAAGTGCTCCCGTCACGACCGCCCATTCATAGGAATGAATCATTTTCATCGTTTTCGTCAACTGCGTGAGCCTCGGGATGATACCGAGGACGGTCAAGAAGGCCACGAGCCCGGAGCCCACAGCAAGTCCCCCTCCGAACCCTACAAACAGTGCAAGAATGATCTTAATGGTCATCGAGCTTTTTCTGACTTTCTTTGTTTTCATGCATGATGACATATTGGTCAAGGTCCTGCTGGTAGTTGAACATCTCTACTTCAAGGGGACTTGGTTCTTCATTGATCCGTTTTTTGAACACATGATTGAAGAATAGGATCATCCCGAGACCCAGACCGATGGAATAGGGGATCTGATAGATCAACGGGTGTGGGTCCACACGACCGGTAATGAAAAAATACATGCGCTGATGAACTTCCCTCATGCTCACATCTTCGTGAAAGTTGATGATGGCGAGCGCCGTTCCGATGAATAAGAGGAGCCAGACGCCTGCGAAAAGGGGAAGGGATACCTTTTTCTTTTCATACACCACTTCGATGATCGTTTGGACTGGACCGATCGTTTGGATATCGAGAGAGGGATGGACGGCATTGATGCGCCTGATGGCCGTCATCACATCCACGACGATGATGTTTTTATCTTCCACGGTAACGTGATGGACAGGTATGTCCCTTATGCTTTCCAGAATCGGCTCCGGTGCGATGAGCTGGGCGATCTGCCCCAATTTCACTAAACTCTCTTCCCTCACTTGGATGCGGTGGCGCAATCGGATATACAGAACGTTCTCCAACATACTCACTTCCTGATTTCCTTGATTTTCACCTTGTTACCCATAGTATGGATGTTCAAAAATTATTTATGTAAACGCTCCATTCCCCCTCCACACCAAAAAGCCCGCAGGCTCCTTTACTCAAGGGTCCTGCGGGTTTTCATTCTGTATTCATTTGTTCCTTCATCGACTTGAGGATCTTCTTTTCCAGGCGCGATACCTGCACCTGTGAAATACCAAGCCGGTCGGCCACCTCCGACTGGGTCTGATCTTTGTAATAGCGTAGGTACACGATCAGGCGTTCGCGTTCATCCAGTTCCAGGATGGCTTCTTTCAGGGCGATTTTATCAAACCATTTATAGTCGGTCTGATCGGCGATCTGATCCAGTAATGTGATGGGATCCCCGTCGTTTTCATAGACCGTTTCATGGATGGAAGAAGGAGCCCTGCTGGCTTCCTGGGCCATGATGACTTCTTCCGGGGAATACTCCAGATGTTCGGCCAGTTCATTGACCGTCGGGACCCTTCCGAAGGTTTTCGACAACTCATCCTTCGCCTTCCGGATCTTATTCCCCATTTCTTTGAGGGACCGGCTTACTTTGACCGTGCCATCGTCCCTGATGAAGCGCTGGATCTCCCCGATGATCATGGGGACCGCATAGGTGGAGAATTTCACATCATAACTCAAATCAAATTTATCAACGGATTTCAGAAGGCCGATGGAACCGATTTGGAACAGGTCGTCCGGCTCGTACCCCCGGTTGAGGAAACGCTGGACGACGGACCAGACCAGCCGCATATTCTTCTGGACAATGATGTCCCTGGCCCCCTGATCACCTTCTTGACTGAGCTTTATCAGTTCCTTGACCTCATGATCCTTTAAGAATGGCTGCGCCTTTTCCTTTTCATTTTTCACTTCGACATCCATGGGCACGACTCCTTAATTGCATAGCGTTTTACTATTGGTTAAGTGCTTTTTCAGCCTTACCGTGGTGCCTGTACCTGGGTGTGAGGATATTTCGATTTCATCCATGAAGTTTTCCATGATTGTGAAGCCCATGCCTGAACGCTCCAGCTCCGGCTTCGACGTATATAGGGGTTGGCGTGCTTCATCCACATCTCCGATTCCAATCCCTTCGTCCCGGATGGTCATATCGATGTAGCCATCTTCCTCCATGATGACAGAGATGAATACCTGACCCGTCGGTTTGTTTTCATAGCCGTGGATGATGGCATTGGTCACGGCCTCTGAGACGACGGTTTTGATTTCCGTGAGTTCATCCATCGTCGGATCGAGCTGTGCGATGAAGGATGCGACGGTCACACGGGCAAAGGATTCATTCTGACTCACTGAACTGAACTGGATACTCATTTCATTCCTCATTCAAGCGACCCCCAATCGTTGCAGTGCATTTTCTTCAGAAGGCTCAAGACGGATGATCTTGAAGAGCCCCGACATATCAAAAAGGCGGTTGACTGAATGAGAAATGGCACAAACGACCATCTCTCCGTGTTTTTGCTTGATTTGTTTGTAGCGGCCAAGGATCACACCCAGGCCGGAACTATCCATGAAGCTCAGTTCTTCAAGGTTCAGGATGATATGGCGGATATTTTCACTCTCGATCAGGGCGGATGCCCTTTCCCTTAATTCATCGGCGGTATGATGATCCAACTCCCCGCTCAGACGGATGCACAGGACGTCACTTTTCACTTCTAGGTCAATAGCAAGACTCACTATAGAAAGCCTCCTTCTCTGTCTTATAGTGAGTGTTTTCGCTATTCTTTTTCAAGAATCCTTCCTGATGACAAAACTAGAAGGAATTCGTCATAATTAGTCAATGTTATTGATCGGTTTTCGTGAACATGCTCAGGCTTCGTTTATAAAAATCCCACCAGCTTGCCTTCTCCACATCACTCTTTGCCACAAGAGGTGTTTCAAGAACTTTCTTCCCTTTGTTCATGATGACGAGTTTCCCGATTTCGTCCCCTTTCTTGATCGGGGCCTTCACCTCTTCCGCGATGCTCACCTTCTGCTCCACCTTATCAAGCTTCTCCCCTTTTTGAGTCAGGATTGAAACCGGTTCCTGTGTGACAGCTTGGAGTTTGCGGTCTTTTCCTTTGGATACTTTTGCTTCGCCGATGCCGTCACCCTTTTTATAGAGGGGCTTCGTTTGATATTGATTGAAGGCGTAATCGAGCATGGTGCTCACTTCATTGTTGCGGTCCTTAGGGGAAGGTGCACCGAATACGACGGCAATGACCCTCATATTCCCTTTTTTCGCAGTGGCCGTGAGACAGTATTTGGCCTCATTGGTGAAACCGGTCTTGAGACCATCCACCCCGTCATAGAAGCGGACGAGTTTATTGGTATTCACAAGCCAGAACTTTTTGTCAGTGTTTTCCCTGAGATACGATTCATAGCTTCCCGTGAACTTCGTGATGCCGTCATATTTCAATAATTCCTTTGCCATCATGGCCATATCGTGGGCAGAACTGTAATGGCCCTTTGACGGTAGTCCGGTCGGATTTTTAAACTGGGTGTCCTTCAATCCGAGTTCCTTTACCTTGGCGTTCATTTTTTCAACGAAGCCTTTTTCACTGCCTGCGAGATGCTCTGCCATGGCAACAGATGCGTCATTGGCGGAACCGATGGCAATCCCTTTCAGCATTTCCTCCACAGACATTGTTTCACCTGGTTCAAGGAAGATCTGCGAGCCGCCCATCGATGCTGCATGTTCACTGGTGCGGATCTTATCCTTCCAGTCGACCTGGCCGTTCTCGATCGCTTCCATGATCAGGATCATGGTCATGATCTTTGTCATGGATGCCGGGGCCAGGCGTTCATGACTGTTTTTATCGTATAGGACAGAGCCCGTATCCCTTTCGATCAGGACCGCTGATTTTGCTACTTCAGCAAGCTCGGACTTCTTCTCCTCAGCAAATCCCGATACGGGGTTCAATGAAAAAATGAAGAAACATAGCGTTAGGATAGACAGTACACGTTTCATTTTAAGATCCTCCATTCATCTTCAATATTCAAAACTTCTATCACCATTTTTTCCAACATAGACCTTTTTATACAAAGGCTTCCGAAAATTCTTGGGAGATGCTGTGGATTCTCACTGTCTGCAAGCACAAAAAAACCACCTCCCGTTTTCCGGAAGGTGGTGCTGGTAATCAATGTGTGATTTCTGTGTGAATCAGGGTCGGTGCTGCTACTTTCTCAGAAGAAAGCTTGATGCTTTCATATAGCTTTTCCTTTACCCGTTCCAGTTCCGCTTCATCATTGCTGTATATGGTCACCAATGACTCCCCGGCCTCTACCCGGTCACCGATCTTCTTCCTGAGCTCGAGCCCGACGGCAAGGTCGATGACGGAATCCTTCGTCGCCCGTCCCGCTCCGAGCCACATGGCTGCAGTCCCGACGGCATCTGCGATGATCTCGGATACATATCCTGCTTCCTTGGCGGGCAGTTCACTGATGTGTGCAGCCTGAGGGAGCTTGGACGGTTCATCCACGATGGACGCGTCTCCTCCTTGGGAGGCGAGGAAGACCTTGAAGCTTTCAAGGGCGGACCCATCCTTCATGGCTTTTATGAGTCGTTCACGGGCTTCTTCTATGGAATTCGCCTGTTCGGCCAGGTAGACCATATGACTTCCGAGGGTCAAACAAAGTTCAGTCAAGTCTTCCGGCCCTTCGCCCTTCAGCGTATCGATTGCTTCCTTCACCTCGAGGGCATTCCCGATGGCAAATCCGAGGGGCTGACTCATATCAGAGATGACGGCCATCGTTTTCCGGCCAACATTGTTCCCGATATTCACCATGGCACTCGCAAGCTCCTTGGAGTCATCGAGAGTCTTCATGAAGGCACCTGCTCCGGTTTTGACGTCCAGTACAATGGCGTCGGCTCCTGCTGCGATCTTTTTGCTCATGATGGAGCTTGCGATCAGCGGGATGCTATTCACCGTGGCTGTCACGTCACGAAGCGAATACAGCTTTTTATCGGCGGGGGTCAGGTTTCCGCTTTGTCCGATGACCGCCAGCTTGTTTTTGTTTACAAGACGGATGAATTCGTCATTTTCAATTTCCACATGGAAGCCTTCAATGGCTTCCAGCTTGTCAATGGTCCCGCCGGTATGTCCGAGTCCGCGACCGCTCATCTTCGCCACAGGCACTCCTACTGCCGCCACAAGGGGCCCGAGTACGAGGGTCGTCGTATCACCGACACCCCCCGTCGAGTGTTTATCCACTTTGATGCCTTCTATGGCGGAAAGGTCTATCTGATCACCCGACTCCACCATCGCCATGGTCAAATCGGCACGCTCCCTTTCGGTCATATCCTTGAAGAAGATCGCCATGGTCAAGGCGCTAACCTGATAATCCGGAATGGATCCTTCTGTATATCCGTTTACGATGAAGTTGATTTCCTCCGTCGTCAGTTCTTTTCCATCTCGTTTTTTCTCTATTAGGTCAACCATTCTCATCACTTTCACCCACTTTTACGTATTAGCTTACAATGACTTGACGATTTCTTTTACATAGGAGAGGAAGTTGGCACGTACCAGTACGGTCGTCTCCATGACCTCATCATGGGAAAGGGGCTGATCCAGGATCCCTGCAGCCATGTTGGAAATGCATGAGATCCCGAGAACTTTCATTCCGCCGTGGCGGGCTACGATGACTTCCGGAACGGTGGACATTCCGACCGCGTCACCTCCGAGGACACGTGCCAGGCGGACTTCTGCAGGTGTTTCATACGTAGGACCTGTATTCCCCACGTAGACCCCTTCCTGTACGTCAATGGAAAGCTTAGCGGCAATTTCCTTGGCAAGATGCCGAAGCTCCTTCGAATAGGCTTCCGACATATCCGGGAAGCGGGGGCCCATGCGCGAGTCATTCGGGCCGATGAGGGGATTCCCTCCCATATTGTTGATATGATCCGTGATGATCATAAGGTCGCCTGCTTTGAAGCTCTCGTTCACTCCTCCAGCAGCGTTCGTCACGATCAGGATTTCGACTCCAAGCTCCTTCATTACGCGCACCGGGAAGGTTACTTTATCGAAATCATATCCTTCGTAGAAATGGAAGCGTCCCTGCATTGCAACGACTTCCTGACCGGAAAGTCCGCCGTATACAAGCTGACCGGCATGCCCTTCCACCGTCGAGACCGGGAAATCGGGGATTTCGTTGTATGGGATTTTGACAGGCTCTTCGATCTCATCTGCCAGGACTCCGAGTCCCGAACCCAGTATCAAACCGATTTTAGGTGTTTTGGTGAATCGTTCGTTCAGGTAGCGTGCGGCTCTTTCTATTTGTTCGTATTTCATGGTCACCTCTCCTTTACCGCTTTATTTTGTACCGGCAACTGCTGCCGGCCATCTGTCATTGGACGTGCGAAAATTTATTTCAGTGACGTCAGGAAGCTTTCCCCGAACTTTGGATGTTTCACATTGAAGTTGTCGGCAACCGTAGCCCCGATATCGGCGAATGTCTTCCTTACAGGAAGCTCTTCACCCTCTCCGCTGAATCGCTTTGAATAGACGAGAAGCGGCACATATTCACGCGTATGGTCGGTTCCTGGAGCCGTCGGGTCATTCCCATGATCCGCCGTGATGATGAGAAGGTCTTCTTCGGTCATTTTCTCGAAAACCTCCGGAAGCCTGGCATCGAATTCTTCCAAAGCTTTCCCATAACCTTCAGGATCACGGCGATGGCCGAATTGGGCGTCAAAGTCGACAAGATTGAGGAAGCTCAAGCCTGTAAACGGCTGGTCCATGGTGCGGATGAATCCATCCATACCGTCCATATTGTCCTTTGTCCGGACCGAATCCGTCACCCCTTCCCCGTTGTAGATATCGGAGATCTTCCCGATGGCGATCACATCGTACCCAGCATCCTTCAGCTCGTTCATGACGGTGCGATCGAATGGTTTCAAGGCATAGTCATGTCGATTCGATGTTCTTTTGAAAGCCCCCGGCTCACCGATGAAGGGGCGGGCGATTACACGGCCAACGAGGAATTCATCATCCTTCGTGAGTTCCCTGGCGATTTCGCAGATGCGGTACTGTTCTTCGATGGGGATGATGTCTTCATGGGCTGCAATCTGCAGGACGGGATCGGCGGATGTATACACAATCAAGGCACCGGTCTCCATATGTTCTTTCCCCAGTTCATCGATGATGGCCGTTCCGCTTGCAGGCTTGTTCCCGATGACGGTCCTGCCCGTTTCCGCCTCCAGTTTCTGGATGAGCTTTTCCGGAAAGCCTTCCGGATAGGTTTTGAACGGTGTATCGATGTTCAAGCCCATGATTTCCCAGTGTCCTGTCATCGTGTCTTTCCCTACGGATGCTTCCTGCATTTTCGTGTAGTGGGCAAGGGGCTTTTCAGCCTTGTCGATCCCTTTGATCTCACGGATGTTGCTCAGACCAAGCTTGGCCATATTGGGCATATGGAGCCCATTCATATGTTCCGCGATGTGACCGAGGGTATCGGCACCTGTATCATTGAACAGGTCTGCATCGGGTGCTTCCCCTATTCCCACTGAATCCATCACGATCAGGTGGACCCTTTTGTATGTATAGCTGCTCATTTTATCTGCCTCCTGTGAACAACCGTCTATAAAACGGTTACATTTTCATCAATGCTAGTAGTGTACCCTCTGTCACTCAAGGTGAATCAGAACGATACAACGTCAGAAGTCTGACATCTTTATTCTACTTTCCCCTTCAAAAAAATACAAGGGAGATCCCGCAAAATTTGCGGGATCTCCCCATACCCTAAGCCCTTGGGTGGAATTTCGTATATACATCCTTCAGGCGGGTCTTTGTCACGTGCGTATAGATTTGCGTGGTGGAAATATCGGCATGTCCGAGCATTTCCTGAACCGCCCGCAGATCGGCTCCATTTTCAAGGAGATGCGTGGCGAATGAATGCCGTAGTGTATGAGGCGTGAGTTCCTTCTCGATATTGGCCTTTTTCTGAAGGGCCTTGAGATTCTTCCAGAACCCCTGCCTGCTCATCCCGCGGCCATGATGATTAAGAAAAAGGTGATCATCCCGTTCTTTGCCCGACCTGAGCTTCAGACGGGAATGTTCGAGGTAATCCCCGAGGACATTCATCGCCGTCTGGCCGATGGGGATGATCCTTTCCTTATTCCCCTTCCCGATACAGCGGATGAATCCCATATTGAGATGAAGATCATCGAGCTTCATACCGATGAGTTCACTTACACGGATCCCTGTTGCATATAAGAGCTCAAGCATGGCCTTATCCCTCATGCCGAGGGGAGTGGAGGCATCGGGCGCTTCGAGGAGCGCCTCCACCTCGGATAGGCTCAGGATCTTGGGCAGCTTACGTTCGGTCTTCGGTGTCTCGAGATGGACCGTTGGATCCTGCTCCACGGCTTTCTCTCTCAGAAGGAACTGGTGGAATGAGCGGATCGAAGCCACATGCCTGGCCACGGTCTTCGACGACTTCCCCTGATCACCAAGATGCCCGAGGAACTGGACGATGTTGACACGTGATACCTCACCCCAGCCTTCCATCCCTTCTACATTTTTAATATAGAGGGAGTAGCTCTTCAAATCGCGCTTGTAGGAGTCAATCGTATTTTTCGAAAGCCCCTTTTCCACTGTCAAGAAATGCATGTAATCTTCTATGCGGTCTTCCAACATCCATTACTCCCCGTTCGTATAAAAAAATAATAATCGATCATACCAGTGTGCTTCCTCGTCTGCAACCGCCGAGGAAACTTTCACTGCCGACCCCTCCGGTTCATCATATCGGTGATACCCTTCGTATTCTTCACCGATCCACATGATGCCGTAATAAAAAAGGATCGTCGATCCCGTAAAAAGGATAAACACCTTCAGCGTCTGCCAGATCATCCGGACTCCTTTACCCATCTTCCATCCTCCCCGTCATCTATTAATACAAGCTATGACGGTTTTCCTTCATTTTATACCTGAACGGATGAAAGTTTAGGCGATGTATCGGCAAAAAGCCCCGAAGATTATGTATATCGCATGCTTGCGACGGGATCCCCGGGGCTTCGATTACTCTTCATTATCCTGGCATCTTGAGCAAATGCCGTGAAAGGTCAATCTGTGGTCTTTTATTTTAAACTTCCAGTCGCGTTCCACAATGTTTTCAACGTCTTCCAATAGATCTTCCTGAATTTCATCCACCGCTCCACATTCGATGCATACGAGATGATGATGGAAGTGGGCAGCTCCTTCTTGGCGAAGATCATAACGTGATACTCCGTCGCCAAAGTTGATTTTATCCACGATTTTCAGTTCGGACAACAGCTCCAGGGTGCGATACACCGTGGCAAGTCCGATTTCCGGAGATTTTTCCTTAACGAGGAGGTATACATCTTCGGCACTGAGGTGGTCTTCTTCATGTTCGAGCAACACCCGCACAGTCGCTTCACGCTGGGGTGTAAGCTTGTAACTGGCTGAGTGAAGGTGCTTTTTGATTCGTTCAATACGGCTTTCCATGGTCCCTTCCTCCCCCGTCAATATCTAGTTTATTATAACAAAAAGGGAGGAATAAGCAAAATAAAATTATTACAAACAAAAAAGTAGAATGATTCTTATATAAGAATAGGTTTACTTGATTTTGGAAATAACCGCTTCCATCAAACTTGGAGACAGATAGGCTTCCACTCCCGCCGCCACCGTGATGATGGCGATGGCCGCTACAAGGAAAACGACATATCGCGAAAAGAACGGGATCATGGGTAACTGCATGGAAGTCTGTCCCCTCATGAAGATCTTCCTGATCAACGTAATGGAAAAGCTCGCACTCACAGCACCTATGAAAATGAAGGCCGGTATGATGATGATGTTTTGTGGAAGGATGCTGACGAATGAGAGCAGGAAGCCGCTCCAACCCATCTGGTTCACGAGGAAGCCCACAGAGAAACCGACCACGACCCCTTTCATGAAAACGAGAACGAAGATCAACGGAAGTCCGATGATCGAAATCCCGAGCAGCCAAAGGATGCCCAGCGACTTCACATTATGTAGGAAGCTTTGCCTGAACATATCCTCTGAAGATGTCATCCTGCCTCCTTCTATCTCGGTGAAGAATTTCCCCAGATAAAGATATAGATCTTCTTTCTGGGCGAACGACAGGGAATTGACGACGATGGCGCCGAAGATCACACCCATGAGGAATAATGTGATCATGAATAAATAGATCGAGGAATGGGCTTGTACATGTTGGATTAGTGGATTGGATTGAGAAAATTTTTTACGCATCACTGTGCTCCTCCTAGACATCGATTACTAATCTATATGAGGGAGCACCCGGACATATGACAAGATCCCTCCCGGATAACCGGAAGGGACCTGCATGGCAAGGATCAGCGTGTTGCCTCCAGGAGTTCAAGATACTGAATGGCATACGCCGTCTTGGCGTCATAGATTTTCTTTTCCTTCATGAGTGCCTTCGCTTCCTCCAGCCCCACTTCCAGGAGCTCGACGAATTCATCTTCATCCGGACCCTTCGCATCTTCCATTTTATACAGATCCTTTGCGACATACAGATGCACTAGTTCATCAGCGAATCCCGGGGAAGTGTAGAAGGAGATCAAATGCTCAAGCTTTCTGCATCCGTATCCCGTTTCCTCTTCAAGCTCCCTTTCTGCTGTAAGGGCAGGCTCTTCACCAGGCTCAAGCTTGCCTGCAGGGATTTCAACAATGGCTTTCTCAAGGGCTTTCCGGTACTGCTCGACCATGACGATCTTTCCTTCTTCCGTGAGGGCGATCACAGCCACGGCGCCCGGATGCTTGATCAGTTCGCGTTTGGAGGTCTTTCCGTTCGGGAGCTCCACTTCATCGATCTGAAGGTTGATGATCTTTCCTTCGTATACTGTTTCCGACTGGATTGTTTTTTCTTCGAATTTACTCATTTGTCGACTCTCCTGTTCTTTCAACGCTGGATTCTTCATACATTCTACCATACTTCCGAATCGGGGTGGAATTCTTGGAAATTCTGGTGGATAAAGATCGTGTCATCCTCAAAGGGAAGGCGTGGGAGATCAGAAGGAAATTGAAGGAGTACAGTGTCCGGTTCGATACGGTCCAGGATTGGATCAAAGCCATGCATTCCGAGTCCCGTTAATTGTTTATCCCATCCTCCATCCGTTAATATAATAGAGGAAAGAGTATCGGAAGGGATGGATGAATAGTGGATAAGAGAGAACTTGGAAACTCCGGTCTATATGTATCAAAGCTTGGACTCGGATGCATGTCCCTCGGGACGGAGGAGCAATCGGCGGTAGAGATCGTCCGTTACGCCCTGGACCATGGCGTGAACTATCTTGATACCGCCGATTTGTATGACTTTGGACAGAATGAAAGAATAGTGGGACAAGCCCTGAAGGGGCGCAGGGACGAAGTGGTCCTTGCGACAAAAGTCGGGAACCGCTGGGACGATGTGGATGATGGGTGGCGCTGGGATCCTTCCAAGAGCTACATAGAGAAAGCCGTAAAGGACAGCCTTCACCGCCTGGGTGTCGACTACATCGATCTGTACCAGCTTCACGGGGGAACGATCGAAGACCCTTATGAAGAAGCCATCGAGGCTTTTGAAACGCTGAAAAAAGAAGGGTTGATCCGGGCGTATGGGATTTCGTCCATCCGTCCGAATGTGATCAAACGATTCCTTTCACACGCCGATATCCAGAGCATCATGATGCAGTACAGCCTACTCGACCGCCGTCCTGAAGAATGGATGCCCCTCCTTGAGGAACATGGTGTGAGCATCGTGGCGAGAGGCCCCCTTGCCAAAGGGATGCTTTCAGAGCGGATGCTGGCGAAAGCCTCGGAGAACGTCCGGGAGAAGGGCTATCTGGACTATTCGTATGGGGAACTGGAGGAGACGCTTTCTTCCATTAAAGAGAGACTGGGCTCACGAGGCATGAATGAACTTGCCCTACAGTACGTGCTCTCCCACTCCACGGTCGCTTCTGTCATCGCAGGAGCAAGCTCAAAAGAGCAGCTCGCCCAAAATATCGAAGCGATCAACCGTGAGCCGCTCACGGATGGAGAAGTCAAGCTCCTGAAGGACCTGACCAAATCTTCTAGATATGATGCCCACAGGGACTGACCCATAGGAAAGGGACGGCTATCCATAGCCGTCCCTTTCTGTCTATCCGCGATCTTTGAACTCTTTCCAATTCATGCTGCTCTCATTCAAGAGTTCCTCGAAGCTTTTATTCTTTTCCCGACGCTTTTGCTCTTCTGCCTTCAAGCGCCGCTCTTCCGCTTTCTTGTCGGCCTCTTCGTTCTCAAGCTCCTGCTTTTTATGTTTAAGCTGCTCGAATAGATCGGCATTGATGGAATGTTTGAGCGTCAGTTCTGCTTCCTGTTTCTTTTTCTTTGACATCTCGATCCCTCCCCACCCCTTAGTTATAAAACGTTCGACCTCATAAGTCCACTATCTTGCAAGAATTCGTTCAGGAAAAGGAAGTTGACTAGGTGCCAATAGAAAAAAAGACCGGGCATTGAAACCCCGGCCTTCCGCATCCCCCGACTCTCTTTAATATGGAATCAGTATGCTTCAAGCTTCACATCATCATGGACGATGAGGTCCGCTGCCGTTGATGACTTGATATCATCCACGCTGAAGCCGTTGGCCACTTCACGCAGAACCAGCCCTTCATCCGTGACGTCCATGACCGCACGATCGGTAATGATGCGGTCCACGACGCCCCTGCCTGTAAGCGGAAGAGTGCATTCCTTGAGGATTTTGCTCTCCCCGCTCTTGTTCACGTGCTCCATGATGACGATGATGCGTTTTGCCCCGTGGACAAGGTCCATGGCTCCGCCCATCCCTTTGATCATCTTGCCTGGGATCATCCAGTTGGCGAGATCGCCATTTTCCGCCACTTCCATTCCTCCGAGGATGGCGATATTGATATGTCCTCCCCGGATCATGGCAAAGGACTCCGCACTATCAAAGTACGCGGACCCGGGAATGGCCGTCACGGTCTCTTTTCCTGCGTTGATGAGATCTGCGTCCACTTCCTCTTCTGTCGGATACGGTCCGATACCGAGCAACCCATTCTCTGATTGCAGGACCACCTGCTTATTGTCCGTGATATAGTTGGCTACGAGCGTAGGCATCCCGATGCCGAGGTTGACGTAGAAGCCATCCTCGATTTCTTTTTCCGCACGCCTGGCAATCCGCTCCCTCATACTTCCTCGATCCATTTCCTCCACTCCCTTTCTTATGATTTTACCGTTCTTCGCTCGATCCGCTTCTCTTGATCGGCTTGGATGAGCCGTTGGACGTAGACGCTCGGCGTATGGACCTCGGCAGGGTTCATGCTGCCCGTTTCCACAAGCTCTTCCACCTCGGCGATCGTCACCTTACCGGCAGCGGCAATCATAGGATTGAAGTTCTGGGCGGTTTTATTGTAGATGAGGTTCCCCATCTTATCGCCCTTCCAAGCACGGACAAGTGAAAAATCGGCGGTGTACGCCTCCTCGAGGAGGTACTCCTTCCCATTGAAGGTGCGCGTCTCCTTGCCTTCGGCCACCGGGGTACCGACGCCTGCCGGAGTGTAGAATGCCGGGATGCCGGCTCCGCCCGCACGGATTTTCTCAGCAAGGGTACCCTGAGGGACGAGCTCGACTTCCAGCTCTCCCGAAAGGACTTGACGTTCGAACTCTTTATTCTCCCCTACATACGAACCGATCATCTTGTCGATCTGTTTGTTCTTCAATAGTAAGCCTAGTCCCCAGTCATCCACCCCGCAGTTATTCGAGATGACGGTCAGGTTCTTGACTCCTTTCTTTTCAAGGGCCAGGATCAATTTCTCCGGGATCCCACACAGGCCGAAGCCTCCTACCATCAATGTCGCCCCGTCCTTGATATCGGCTACAGCTTCATCATACGATGTGTATACGGTTTTCATCTCGTTCCCTCCCATTCTATTGATTCAGTTCAACGATCGTCGCAACGCCCTGGCCTCCACCAATGCAAAGCGTAGCAAGACCGTGGGTGACATTTCGCTTCTTCATCTCGTGAATGAGGGTCACAAGGATCCTGGTCCCGCTCGCACCGATCGGGTGGCCGAGGGCAATCGCCCCTCCATTCACATTCAGGCGCTCCTTATCGAAATGAAGCTCTTTATCAACAGCAAGGGACTGAGCCGCGAACGCTTCATTCGCTTCTACGAGACCCATGTCTTCAAGGCTCATCCCTGTCTTCTCCATGACTCTCTTCACCGCCGAAACCGGTCCGATTCCCATCACACTCGGGTCGACGCCTGCATTGGCATTCCCTTTGATCACGACAAGGGGGATGATCCCCAGCTCATCCGCCTTCTTCCTGGACATGACCAACACTGCTGCTGCACCGTCATTGATGCCCGACGCATTTCCCGCCGTGACCGTCCCTTCTTTTTTGAAGGCCGGGCGGAGCTTGGATAACCCTTCAGCCGTCGAGCCTTTCCTCGGGAACTCATCCTGACGGAATACGACTGCTTCCCCTTTTCGCTGCGGTATTTCCACCGGCACGATCTCATCGTCGAATCTTCCTTCTTCGATGGCGGATACAGCTTTTTGCTGACTCCATGCCGCAAATTCATCCTGCTCTTCCCTCGTCAGTCCATATCGATCACACAGATTCTCAGCCGTGACGCCCATATGGTAATCATTGAAGGCACACCAGAGCCCGTCAGAGATCATGCTGTCGACGACCTTCTGATCCCCCATCTTATAGCCGTCCCTTGCCCCTTTTAATAAATACGGGGCCATGCTCATATTCTCCATCCCTCCGGCAACGACGATATCGGCATCACCCGCAAGGATGGCCTGCGTTGCCAGGTGGACAGTTTTAAGGCCGGAGCCGCATACTTTATTGATGGTCATGGCGGGGACGGTTTCCGGCAGTCCAGCCTTGATGGAAGCCTGACGTGCAGGGTTCTGCCCGAGGCCTGCCTGGAGCACATTCCCCATGATCACTTCATCAACCTGATCGGGGTCCACCCCCGCTTTATCCAATGCTTCTCTAATCACGATGGCACCAAGGTCCGGCGCCGATACGCCCTTCAGCGAACCGTTGAATGCCCCGATTGCTGTCCGCACCGCACTGACGATCACCACTTCATTCGACATCATTCTTCCTCCCTTTCTTACAATCTGGTGTGTTTTTAAGAGAGTTCGACCATAAAAACATTCCCATCATACAGTTTTCGATGAAAGCGGTTAAATTCCTCTAAATTTGACGAAAAATTTTTAGTTGATTTATATATTAGAATATTTCTACAATAGAGGCAGGAGGGAGATTATGAAACTACCTAAACAAGTGACGATCATCGAAGTCGGCCCCCGGGACGGACTTCAAAACGAACAGAACTTTGTGCCCACTGAAGTAAAAGCTGCCTTCATACGGAAGCTCAAGGCTTCAGGGATCAAAGAGATGGAACTGACTTCCTTCGTTTCCCCGAAGTGGGTGCCCCAGATGCAGGACGCATATGATATTGTGGAAAACTGTCTGACGGAGGATTCTCGTGACATCGTTTTGGCGCCGAACCGGAAAGGGGTCGAACGCGTCTATGAAACGGGGTGTCGTGCCATCGCCGTCTTCGTGGGCGTAAGCTCGGGATTCAATCGGAAGAATATCAACAAGTCGACGGAAGAGGCTCTTGAGGAGATCCTGCCTCTGGTCAAGCAAATGAAGGAACGGGGCTATTTCGTCCGTGCCTGCATCTCGACGGCATTTCACTGTCCTTATGAAGGGAAAGTTGATCCGTATGAGACCCTAGCCATCTGTAAGGCGTTCCGTGATGCCGGTGTGGATGAGCTGAGCGTCGCAGATACGATCGGGAAAGCGGATCCGCTCGAAGCATTCTCGCTCTTTTCCCTGTTGAAGCGTGAATTGCCCGACGTGCTCATGACGGCGCATTTCCACGACACCCGGAAGATGGCCCTGCCCAATATCCTTGCTTCCATGCAGGCAGGCGTCACCAGATTCGATTCTTCTGCAGGTGGTCTCGGAGGTTGTCCTTTTGCCCCAGGTGCCACAGGAAATGTTGCAACGGAAGACGTCGTTTATATGCTGGACTCCATGGGGATCTCCACCGGCATTGATCTTGAAAAATTGACCGAGGCCATACGGGAGGTCTCCCCTCATATTTCACGGAAAATTGAAAGCGGTTACTATAATCTGAGTCTTTGATTTCCCTTTCAGCGCTCCCTTTGGGTGGCGCTCTTTTTGTATCTGTGGAGTGCTCTCCGTTTCTCTTTTTAGCCCGATTTGCTAAGATGGAAGAAAATGATGCTTCGAGGTGAGCCATTAGATGAAGAAGAAGTTAGCCGTACTGGGAGGCGCCGTCTCCACATTGGGCCTGCTCGGTCTATACATAACCAATCGCTTCATGTATCTGCCCAAAAAAGAGGAAAAGGACATTTACGAACGTGAAATCCAGGCAAACCGCCTGATTGAACATGAATACAATACCCTTCCGAAACAGGAAGTGACCATCACCTCCCCCTTTGGATATTCCATCAACGCCGTCTTCATCACCCCCTACCCAAAGGGCAAATTCATGATCTTCTGCCACGGTGTGACGGAGAACAGATGGAACTCGGTGAAGTATATGAACCTATTCCTTAAGAGAGGCTACAATGCGGTCCTCTATGACCATCGACGACACGGCGAGTCCGGCGGGAAGTCGACGAGCTACGGATATTTCGAGAAGCAAGATCTGAAGGCTGTGGTGGACGAATTGATCCGTCGCGAAGGCGACGATGTGCACTTCGGTATCCACGGGGAATCCATGGGGGCAGCCACCCTCCTTCTTTATGCGGGCAGCGTCGAGGACAGGGCAGATTTCTATATCGCGGATTGTCCTTATTCGGACTTCGGTCAGCAGCTGACCTACCGGATGAGCGCGGAGGTGAAGCTCCCATCCAAAGCGGTCCTCCCCCTTATCAACGGGATGCTGAAGCTCCGGGAAGGGTATACCTTGAAGGACATTGCACCCCTCGCCGTCGTGGACCGGATCAAAAAACCCGTCCTCTTCATCCACAGTGCCGACGATGATTTCATCCTGCCTCGGATGACGGAGGAGCTCTTCGAAAAGAAGAAGGGACCCAAACAGCTGTTTCTGGATTTCAAAGGTGCACACGCCCAATCGTATAATGATAATCCCGAAAAATACGAAGAAGTCATCGACGAGTTCCTTCAGCGTTTCACCGAAGGCGGTGAATCATGATCCCTAAGGCATTTGCTGAAAAGATGGTGGCTATGCACGGGGAGCGGGGCATGGAATGGATCCGCCGGACGGAAGGCCTGCTCGCTTCAATCAAGGATGAGGGCACTCTCACATTCGGGGACCCATTCGACCTCAGCTACAACTTCGTCATCCCTGCATCTGATGGCACTCACGACTACGTATTGAAGACAGGATTCCCCGGCCAGGAATTCACCCATGAATACCAGGCTCTCCAAGCCTTTGAAGGGCCGGGTGTGGTCAAGTTGATGGAAGGCAAACCGGAAGAAGGCTGGATGCTCCTTGATCTTGTAAAGCCCGGAACCCCTCTCCACACCATAAAGGAGGAAGCGGACGTGCTGGCCATCTGGTCTGAATGCGCAGGGGCGCTTTGGCGTCAGCTTCCAGACGGTGCGGATTTCCCGACGGTCTCAGATTGGTCAAGGGGCCTCGCCAGGCTCCGTGATCGCTTCGGCGGCGGAACCGGCCCCATTCCGGAGTATCTGGTTGAAAAGGCCGAAACCCTTTTCCCCGAGTTGCTTTCAACAGCCGGTCCCCTTTATCTTTTGCACGGTGATCTGCATCACGGCAATATCCTGCATTCAGACAGGGACGGCTGGACGGTCATCGATCCGAAAGGACTGATCGGAGAGCGGGAGTATGACTGCATCCAGTTCATGCTCAATCATTGGCAGGACCACCCGGAACCCCTTTTGCTCCTCGCTTTGAGGGCCGGGACGCTCGCATCCTCCCTTTCCCTTTCATACGGGAGATTGATTCGCTATGGTCTTTGCCACTCTATACTCTCTGCCAGCTGGTGCACGGAAGACGGCGTCGGCGATCCGTCCAACGGCATTGAACTGGCCAAATTATTCGATACGCTCATCCAAGACGAACACTGACAGAAGGAGACACGACACCATGACATTCTATAAGACTTTATTTTTTGACGTAGACGACACGCTGCTGGACTTTAAAGCTGCGGAAGAAGAGGCCATCACCCTCCTCTTCACAGAACATGGGATACCCCTTGCGCAGGAGACAAGATCCCGTTATTCAATCCTCAATCAATCCCTATGGCGAGATCATGAACAAGGAAAACTTGATCGGGATACGCTCCTCAACACCCGATTCTCTCTCTTTTTCAAGGAGCTCGGACAAGAAGTCGACGGGAAGGCTCTCGGCGAACAGTATCGCTCCTATCTCGAAAGGGGGGATCAGCTCATGGACGGCGCTCTTGAGACCATCACGGCCCTGAAGGAAGATCATGATCTTTACATCGTCACCAACGGGGTGTCGAAAACCCAGTATAAGCGCCTCGCTTCTTCCGGCCTTCATCCCTTATTCCTTGAAATCTTCGTATCCGAAGACACCGGCTTCCAAAAGCCGATGAAAGAATTCTTCGACCACGTCTTTGCACGGATCCCGGGCCTTGACCGGTCGGGGAGCCTCATCATCGGCGACTCCCTGACGGCAGACATCCAAGGGGATCCATGAGCGGGATCGATACCTGCTGGTACAACCCCTCTGGTAAGCCGAATGACAGCGGAATCGTTCCTACTTATGAAATCCGCGACCTCCGGGAGCTTTTGAAGCTTCTATAAATAAACGCCCCGCATCCTCTTGGTGGATGCGGGGCGTTCCGGTTCATTCCGGGAACAGCACAAAGTTCATTCGTCCGTTGATGATCTGACCCGGGCTTTTCAGTTGGAAAGTGTTGCTTGAAGGTGAAAAATCGATTTTTAACTGTTCGTCAAGGAAGACCATCTTGGACTTCTCCACAAGGATGGGGCCCTCATTCGTCTCGATCACAAGATCCTCGCCTTCCACCGGCTCATGTACATACCAAAGCGTCGGAATCCCGCTGACGACGCACCCGCATCCCTCTGTGTCATACTTTAATTTTATATGGCCTTCCCGGCCGGAAATTTTCTGTTCGATGATTTCACTTGCTTTTTCGGTCCACTCAATTTTCATCTTGTCTGCCTCCTTTACCCTTCCATACTATCATAGTTGGAGAAGACGTATTGCAATTTCGGCTCAGTCCCTATACTATCAAAGAGATTACACGATTTTGAAAGGGTGGATGACAATGTCAAAAGCACAGATCAAAGTGAACGATAACGGGTCTTTCCGGGTCAGCGGGGATGTTGAACTCGTAGATGCCGACGGGAATGTATTCCCAACAAAACCGGTATTCACCCTATGCCGATGCGGCATGTCTGCGAATATGCCGTTTTGCGACGCATCCCACAAAGGGAAATTCGACTCCTGCGTGCGCGCCGAAAAAGTCCTGGACGAAGAATAATCACTCATCGATCCGGATATCTGCTATGTCAGCTAGCCGGATCGCATGGACCTCACCGAAGCGATCCACTACACGGAGCTTCCCCTCAAGGGAATCTGCGTGGTGAATTTCCCCGATGAGGAGGCGATGCCGCTCCCTTTCATAATGAGTGATCATCACACTCCTGCCGTATTCCACCGCTTCTGTCACCACTTCATTCATCATCTCTAACTCCTGTTCATCCAGCTCCCTTCGCTTTTCAAACGAGTCTTCCTCCGCCCAATCCCTCAGCATTTTCACATGCTCGGGAAGCATCATCGATGTCCACTTGATTTTCCCACGATCGCGAATCATCCCATTCACCTCTCATTCCTCTACGATTTATGACCGCCGACCAGCTTCGCCCGGTGGCGTGCCGTCCCGGCCGCCGTGTAGGAAACCGCCCTCAGGAGGGAAGAAGATCCATATTTATTCCGGATCCCGTCCACCACATAGCCGAGCCTTTTCAGTTCCGGGCGCTTCAAGTCGAAAAGCGACATTTGAAGCGGGCCGTCTTCCACGATATTGGATAACGTAATGGATAATTTCCGGACGGTCCTTCCGCTGTAATTCTCTTCAAACAGCTCCAGGCAGGTCCGGTAGATCTCCATCGTGATGTTCGTCGGCTCCTCCACCGTCCTGGACCGGTGGAACCCTCCGCCGAATTCTTCATGACTGTACCCGAGGCCGAAGCTGATGGTCCTTCCCGCCTTTTTATGGGAACGTGCGCGCCGGGCGACCTCTTCACACATCTCCAGGATGACATGCTTGATTTCTTCCTTCTCTTTATAATCCCGAAGCAGGATCTGGCCTTTACCGAAGCTCACCTGTCCCTCCATGATGGGGGCCCCGATTTCAGACAGGTCCACCCCCCATGCATGATGGTACAGCTGATTCCCCATGATCCCGAATTTCGCTTCAAGTTTCCCGAGCTCATACTGGGCAAGCTGCCCCACCGAAAAGATCCCCATTCGGTTCAGTGTCTTTTCAAGGCGTTTGCCGATCCCCCACATCTCGCTCAAAGGAGAAAGCGGCCATAATTTTTCCGGGACATCTTCATACGTCCACTCGGCGATCCCCCTGGATTTCGCATCAAGGTCAAGGCAAAGCTTGGCAAGAAGCATATTCGGTCCGATCCCGATGGCACAAGGGAGCTGAAACTCCCTCTCCATATCGTCCTGGATCTTACGGGCGATTTCTTCCGCTCCGCCCCACAGTCCCATTGCCCCATCGATCTTGATGAAACTCTCATCCACGCTGTACGTATGAATGGCCTCCTTCGGGACGTAACGGTGGAACAGCTTCGTGATCTCCATGGAAATCCGGACATAAGTCGCCATCTTCGGTTCCACCAAGCAGATCCGATCATCCCGCGGGATTTCGTACATCCGCGCCCCGGTCTTGATCCCAAAGTCCTGCTTCAGCTTCGGTGAAGCCGCCAGCACGATGCTCCCCTGACGACTCTGATCCCCGACGACCGCCAGATAGCAATCAAGGGGATCAAGTCCCATCATCACAGCCGAACAACTGGCATAGAAGCTCTTCATATCGATGCACAAAATCTTTTGATGCGGAAGCCCGCTGTAATCGACACTCATCTCTCCCACCCCAAACCAGAACATTCGTTCCATATAGTATATGATGATTGTATACGAATATACGTTCCTATTTCAACAAAAATTATTGGTAAAAAGAAAAGCGGAGGGGGCTCGCACTGAGGCGACAAGCATAAGGCGAAGATCTCAGGAAGGCGGTCTTGGCCTTTTTGAGATCTTTGACTTATGACCTCGAGCCTCAAGCCCCCGGAGCTGGACATGAAGAAAAGCAGAGGCGGGTCGTTCTGAGGCGACAAGCATAAGACAGAGAACCCGGAAAGGCGTTCTGTGCCTTTTTGGGTTCTCTGGCTTATGACCTCGAGCCTCAACCCGCCGGAGCTGGACACGAAGAAAAGCGGAGGGGGCTCGCACTGAGGCGACAAGCATAAGACGAAGATCTCAGGAAGGCGGTCTTGGCCTTTTTGAGATCTTTGACTTATGACCTCGAGCCTCAAGCCCCCGGAGCTAGACATGAAGAAAAGCGGAGGCGGGTCGTTCTGAGGCGACAAGCATAAGGCGAAGACACCGGAAAGGCGGTCTTGGCCTTTTTGGTGGCTTTGACTTATGACCTCGAGCCTCAAGCCCCCGGAGCTAGACATAAAGAAAAAGCGAAAGGGACCTGAGGAGATTTGAACTTTTATGATTGGATTTAAAAAGCATTCAAGGCAGGGTCATTGGTTGAGAATGACCCACTCGAGGATCTTATGGTTGGCAGAGAGCTGCTACAGTCCTCAAGAAAAGGAATGACGATGTGGATTTCGGGGGGATTTAACCGCCTTGGCCTGCTGCTGAAGATTGCCCGTAATCTTTTCGAACACCTTCCTGACCTGGGACCCCACCAATCAATGATGGGCCCCTCTTCAAGAATCGACTAAACATGCCTCAACCGGGATGAAAGCATCGCGCGATCTTCCCGCGCCTTCTCCAATAGGCAGAACTCACCACGTTTCACAGCCTGACTGATCCGTTTCAGTTCCTCCCATGCCCGGGAATGGGTCTTCCTGTCGATCGCCCCGGTTTTCAACGCTTCATCAAGCTCCTCGGCATCGAGAATCTTCGTCTCACCCGAAGGCAGGACAACCAGATCCAGATACAGGTCATCCAACCAAGGGATACCCCCATCCTCGCCGACTCCATCGCAAATATCAATATACCACTGGATGACCTCCCCTCTGTCATCGAACATCGTCGTTAAGGCGTATGAGCCATGATCGGGGAAGTGTTGGAGCCATTGGTACCCTTTATCCACCAGACATATGGGAAGGTCGCCATAGTCTTTCCACAGCGGCTCCCTAACGTTCAGGAACTCAATCAAAGCGACCCGGCCTTCAAACCCTTCCCGCACTGTATCAGCCGCGGCATACCGTTTGTCCAGTATCCGCTCCCATCCTCTGCGATCTGCGAATTTCCTTTTCATCTTTCCACACCCCTTTCTATTAAAAAATGGTTTCCCTTTTAGCATATGAAGGGATTAAGGCACATCTGTCGAATGGTAGGAGAGAAGAAAGACAAAGGAGGCTCACAATGGACAAGTGGATCCATCGCGTCATCACATGCTTGTTCTTTCCTGCAAGCCTGGTGAATATGATCGTGCGGTTGAAAGATAAAAAACCTCCCTATGGGAAGGTCATTCAGACAGCGAGAGGTGCTTTTCATGTAATCGAAAACGGAAGCGGACCAGTCACTGTCGTCTTTGATGCGGGTTTATCGGGCCATGCCATGCAGTGGCATAGGGTCCAGGAAGAATTGAGCAGATTCACCCATACCATTTCATTCGACCGCGGCGGGTATGGATGGAGCGAGCCCCGCCATGGAGCTCATGATGCGAAAGGGGCAGGGGAAGATCTTGATGCCATCCTGGGATGCCCTCCATTGTCACTCTACCCTGTTGCTCGTCGCCCATTCCTATGGAGGCTTGAACGCAAGACTTTACAGCTCACTTCATCGAGAAAGGGTAAAGGGGCTCGTGTTGGTGGATACCGTCCATGAAGACCGGTATACGCTAAATGCCATGACCGATCGCAGAAGGAAGGAATGGAGGAACATGCTCCGTGGCATGCGGTTCGCCCACTATTTTTCACGGACGGGCTTCCCCCGCCTTTTCACGGAAAAGGTCGGTGGTGACTTTCTTTTTCCGGAACTGCAGGAATGGCACCCGGCGATCGGCTACCGACCCGAAGCATACGAAGCCGTCTTTAACGAATTGAAGGACAGCGCCCTGTCTGCTGAACAGATCCGTCATTGCCCTCCACTGGATCCCAGTCTGCCTCTTACACTGATCCAGGCCCGTCATACGGATCCCGAGTGGCAAGGGTATGTAAAAAAGCTCAAGCTTCTGACAAAAGATCCGACGATCATTGAAACCCCACACGGCCATAGTATCCAGATGGAAAACCCCGCTCTGGTTACCGGAGCCATACTCGACACCCTCCGTGGGATCGAACACGAAGAGACCGGTCAAGCGTGACCGGTCTTACTGCGTGACAGGACGAGCGGGCACCATCACCCGCTCATGCTGGAGATTCACCATGACCCTCACGTCCGTCCCGATGGAAGGGTCCGTGAACCGCACATCATAAACCCCCGGCACCTCCTTGGTGACGGAGTGAAGGAGCACCTCTGAGAATCTCGGATCCTGAAGGACCAGCCGGACGGCGTGGCACTCCTTCATACTTCCCTCATCGGAGAAGAGGCTCATTTTTGCCGCCTCCGCCCTGCGCGGATGGGACTCGGAGATCTCCCCGTCTGCTTCTACCTTGATCTTATCCCCAAGACCCACGTCCTTCACCGGAATTTCATCCCCGTCCCCATTTATCACGACTGCATCTTGTACAGAAAACCATGTATCATTGATTAAAAGTTCTTGTGCTTCCACCTGGGTGACAAAGCCTATGTACGACCCACTGGACTGCCTATGTTCCGCCGCGTTCCCCATTCCGCAACCGGTCAACAGGACCATGGCGGTTACAAGCATCACAGCGATCGAAGAATTCTTCATAGACTCCCTCCCCTCCCTACTTTAGACGGATGAGCAGGGAAAAAGGTTTCATGAAAAATGAAAATTCCGAATAAAACGATCGACTATTGGTTCCGATTACAGTCCGAGTGAATTTCCTGATTAAGGTAGGAAAGCACCCAATCATTTTTTGAAAAAGAATCGATTCCCGACGGTTTCGATCAGGCCTGGGAACAGCTGGTAGAACAAACTTCCTGCGTTCATCCACCGCGGCAGATTGATTTCCCTCCTGGAAGTAAATAAGGCATGGATCACTTTATCGGCCACATCGTCCGGGTTCAACATCAACTTTTCGACATTTTTCACATAGGTGCCCGACTCATCCGCAATGGTAAAGAAGTCGGTGGCAATCGGACCGGGATTGACAGCCGTCACCAACACGCCGTACCGCTTCGCTTCCATCCTCAGACCGTTGGTGAATCCAAGGACCGCGTGCTTCGATGCCGAGTAGGCGCTTGATTTGGGCGATGCAAACTTCCCTGCCTGCGAAGCGATGTTGACGATATGACCGTAGCCCTGCTCTTTCATGATCGGCAGGACTTCACCGGTACATGCCATCAGTCCGAGGACGTTGACGTCGATCATCCCCTTCACTTCCTCAAAGGACACCTCATGGGCTTCTTTGAAGATTCCGAAGCCTGCATTATTGATCAGCACATGGATATGTCCGAACTCTGCCTTGATTTCCCCGAATGCCTTTCCTACCGCTTCATGGTTCCGTACATCAAGGGGATAGCCCACCACCTTGACACCGTATTGATCCCGAAGTTTTGTGGCCAACCCATCGATGAGCGGGGCGCGGCGTGCAATGAGGGCAAGATTCGCGCCGGATTCGGCGGCCTTTATCGCCATCCTCTCCCCGATTCCCCCGGAGGCACCGGTGATGATGATGGTTTTTCCTTGTATCTTAGAATTCATTGTGACTCCCTCGCTTAAGAAAAATAGTAGTACACCCCATGTTGTTTCTCTACTTTTATTCTATCCGATGCCTCAAGATAATCAAGCTGCCCGATTGTTTCGGATAAGGTGAGACCAAGCTCCTTCTTGTACACGGCAGGAAACAGCCTTTTGCAAATCTCGAAGGCCGTCATGGGGCGGGCCTGGATCATCGTTTGGACGGAAGCTGCCCGCTCTTCCTGCTTCCGCTTCCTTCTGACGATGAGTTCCTGTACATCCCGGACGTCCTCTCCGTGCCCTGTATACGCCATCGAAACAGGCAAGTTTGTCAGTTTATCGAGGGATTCATTATACTGCAACATGGGCTTCGGCCTTCCTCCGCCATTGAATAACGGTTCAATCAAAGGGTTGGGGGAAATATGCGCAAGGATGTGGTCGCCGGCAATGAGGGTACCATCCTCCTCACGATAGAAAGACAGGTGACTCTGAGCGTGTCCGGGGGTACCGATGATGGTCCACCCCGGAAGCCCGGGCAATTCTCCCCCTTCTTCTACGCAGCGGTCAAGCGGGCGATTCCCCATCAGGGTGAGAAGGTGTTCAAACGATGTGATCCTAGAAAGGATTTCTTCATCGACCCCCGATTCCCGGGCAAGGTCGAAAAAGAACGTGCCATAGTCATCGAGAAAACCTGCATCCCTGTGCAGCCAGTGACGGTTATACGGATGGCCGATGATCTCCACCGAAGGGGCAAATCGCTCGACCAAGCCTGCATGATCAGGGTGATGATGGGTCAATACCACCTGTTCAATGTCCCCTGGCCCGTATCCCGCTTCACCTATCTGTGCAGTCAAGCTCTCCCACGCTTCTTCCGTAAGAGGGCCCACATCGACTAAAGTCAACGCGTCCCCTTTCAGTAGATAAACATTCACGTCCCCAACCGCATACGGTGTGGGTAAAGTGATTTTGGTTATGGTATCCTTCAATGTCTTTCACCTACAGTTAGATAGTTTTTTGGACCGGATGGCTTCAGCCGCCCCGCAAAAATGAATGGTCCTTCATTTCAGTGTACCCTGTAATCCTGCCCGTGTCATTTTTCTTTTTTCAGAATAAACTGAAATAAACCCTTGACAGACGGGTTGCCTATCGAAGATAATCACCTATAATACTAAACGGCCAAAGCGAGGAGAAAGACAAGTAGCATGCTGACGATGTCAGAGAGCGGTATTCACCGGCTGCAAGATACCGCCATCCTCTCTGCATGCGAACCTACCTTTCGAGCGTCTTTAATAAAGAACGTGTTCCAGCGTTATTGGAAAATGAGTGTGCCCGTTCATCGGGCAAAACAAGGTGGTACCACGGGAGCAGATCCTTTCGTCCTTTTTCTGGATGAAGGGTCTGCTTTTTTATTTTTGGATTCTCAGGAGGGATGAATAGATGAACACATTATTTATTGGAGCAGGCTCAATGGCCTGCGCGTTGATGAGAGGGGCATTGAAATCCGGTGCGTTGAAAAAGGAAGATACGTATGCGCTCAATCGTTCGAATGAAGTGCGCATGAAGGAAATTGATGAATGGTTCGGTGTATCAAAACCGGGAAGGGGCCTATCATTTGACCTGGTGGTCCTTGCCATGAAACCGAAGGATTTTGACGAAGCGGCAGACGTGATCCGGAGCCATCTTTCCAGCCAAACCGTCATCCTGTCCGTTCTCGCAGGCATCCCGGTCTCCTATATTCGCGAAAAGCTCGGGTTCCTTGGGGGAATCGCCCGTGCCATGCCGAATACGAGTGCCGCCCTTGGGAAATCGGCGACCGCCGTGACCCTTGATCGCTTTGGCGATCGGGTCATGAAAGAGGCCGTCGTCCACCTGCTCGACTCGGTGGGTCTGACCGTGGAGGTGGAAGAACACCAGCTCGACCTGATCACCGCCTTATCAGGGAGCGGCCCTGCCTATATTTACTATATGGCGGAAATGATGCAGGCAACAGCCGTTGAACTCGGCCTCCCATCCGAGCTTGCACGGGATTTGACCATCCGCACGATCACCGGAGCAGGGGCCATGCTCGAAGAATCGGGACTGGACGCCGAGGAGCTGAGGAAAAATGTCACGAGCCCTGGTGGGACGACGGAAGCGGGAATTGAAGCGTTGAAGGCACACGGGGTGGAACATGCCCTGTTCGATTGCATTTCCTCCGCACGCAATCGCTCCGAGGAACTGGGGAGAAAACTCATCAAAACGGAAAAAGACTGAAGCGTCCCGGAGCAGATTTCTTTCCCATCCTCATGCCGCGTTGATATAATCTTGTGCATCGGGAAAAATAAAATCCTGAACTGGCCGAATGGAGGGAAAAGAATTGAATCGAAAACTATTTCAACCATATACCATCAAGAATGTAGAATTGAAAAACCGCATCGTCATGGCGCCGATGTGCATGTACTCTTCCCATAATGAAGACGGAAAAATTGAGAACTGGCACCGCACGCACTACACGAGCAGGGCTGTAGGAGGAGCAGGGCTGATCATACAGGAAGCTACTGCCGTCACACCCCAGGGTCGCATTTCCCCTCAAGACCTTGGAATCTGGAGTGATGATCACCTCGAAGGACTGACAGAGCTTGTCTCTCTCATGAAGGAACAAGGGGCCAAAACCGGCATCCAGCTTGCCCACGCCGGAAGAAAAGCAGTCCTTGAAGGGGATATCCTCGCACCGTCCGCCATCGCCTTCAACGACGACATGAAAACGCCTGTTGCCATGACGACCGAACAGATCAAAGAAACGGTCACAGCGTTCAAAAATGGTGCTGAGCGTGCCAAAAAAGCCGGATTCGATGTGATTGAAATCCACGGCGCCCACGGCTATCTCGTCAATGAGTTCCTGTCCCCCTCTCCAACAGACGGGAGGATGAATACGGAGGGAGCGCAGAAAACCGCTACCGCTTCCTGAAGGAAATCATCGACGGGGTCAAAACCGTATGGGACGGTCCCCTCTTCGTCCGTGTGTCGGCGAAGGATTACCATGAGGAAGGCCTCGACGTGCATGATTACGTCGTCTTCTCCAAATGGATGAAGGAGCAGGGGGTCGACCTGATCGATGTCAGCTCTGGAGCCGTTGTTCCGGCACGGATCCCTGTCTTCCCCGGCTACCAGGTGAAACCGGCCGAACGCATCAAGCATGAGGCGGACATCGACACAGGTGCCGTCGGACTCATCACTTCGGGTCTTCAGGCAGAAGAGATCCTTCAGAATGAGCGCGCTGATCTCATCCTTCTCGGAAGAGAGCTGCTTCGGGATCCATACTGGCCGCGTACGGCAGCAAAAGAACTCGGTTACGAAATCACCCCACCCGTTCAATATGAACGCGGCTGGTAAGGCATACGCAAACCAAGGAGGGCATGTCATCGACATGGCCCTTCCTTATGTCTCCGATCACCCAAAGAAACCGGCTTCCCTGTAGAAGGAAGCCGGTTTTTTTGGGTGTATTATTCGGTGTAGATCTTTTGAATTTCATATTGAAAACCCTGATACCGATAATTTTGCTTCTGATACATCTCCCGCGGCGTATCTTCCCCGTCCGCAACAAGGATCACGGTACAATCCGGATAAAGTTCCATAACCCTTTGCTGCAGTCTCGAGGCTATCCCTTTTTTTCGATAATCCTCATGTACCATCAGACCATCGATTTCGGCCGTTCCTTCTTTCAGGATCACGTCGACGGAACCCGCAGGCTTTCCTTGGTAATAAGCGAGGAGCTGGGTGACATGGTCATCATCGAAATGTTGGCGATGGACGGTCACCTTTCCCTTGGCGAATGATTCACCGTAGATCAGATCCTGTTCATATTGAAACGCAAGGTAATCGTCGAGGTCTCTGATGACTTCAACCCTTATATCCGGGTCGTCTTCCATACGGGGGAAATCCTTCGGGTGGATTGCGTAAAGCTCCGTGAAGCTGATCTCAAATCCCCTGGAGGCCAAATGATCAGACAATCCATCAATCGGCTTCTTATTCTCAGGGAGATGGAACTTCACATGCTTTTGCCCCCTTGCAGCATGATAGGCTTTTAAGTAATCCGCCACTTCCCTGAATTCCTCCAGGCGGGGCGCCCGGAAAAATTCAATATAATTGCTGCTGTACCTTTCAAGGAACTCCGGGTCATGGACATGTTTGTACAGTTCATTTTCTTTCACTAAACGGCCATCACGATGGATGTTTTTATAGGTGATATGCGTCATGATTGTTCCTCCATTGCTTTACGCGGTACGGTATATTCCAACAGGTCCTGTGCCATCATGGTTTCAGGGAAGATCTCTTGTGCTTCCTGTACCAGTTCCGGCCATGCTTCTTTCGCGTAGCGGGACGATATATGGGTGAGGAACAGAACCCCCGCCCCGGCATCACGTGCCGTTGCCGCCGCCTGTGCAGTGGTGGAATGGAAATAATCCCTCGCCATCTGCTCCTGGTCCCTGTTAAATGTGGCTTCATGGATGAGAAGATCTGCCGATTCAGCAAGTGCCCTTGAATTCGGACATACCCTGGTGTCACCGAGTATGGTTACGATGCGCCCCGGGACAGGGGGTCCGAGGAAATCCTTTCCATCGATGACTTTTCCGTCTTCAAGAGTGATCGTCTCTCCTGCCTTCAGTCGTTTGTAGATCGGACCGGGTGCGACTCCTGCCTCCCTCAGACGTTCGACTTGGAGGACGCCTGGTGCATCCTTCTCCGTGATTCTGAACCCGAAGGATTCAATTCCGTGATCGAGCTTGCGGGCTTCAACGGTGAATTGGTCATCACTGAAAATGATCCCTTCCCCGATTTCCACCACATGAAGGGGATAGCGAAGATGGGTCTTGCTGACGGACAGGGAAACCTCGATGAACGCTTTGATCCCTTCCGGTCCGTAAACCGTGAGTGGGGTCTCCCCTCCCTGGAAAGACCGGCTGCCGAGGAAACCAGGGAGCCCGAATATATGATCACCATGCAAATGCGAGAGGAAGATCTTTTCGATCCTTCTCGGCCGGATGTTCGTATGTAAGATCTGATGCTGTGTCGCTTCCCCACAATCGAAAAGCCAGATCGCCCCCCGTTCTTCCAAAAGCTTAAGGGCAACGCTTGACACATTGCGAAATTTGGCGGGCACGCCTGCACCCGTCCCTAAAAATTGCACATCCACGTTCTTCACCTCTATGTATTCTGTTCTTTCATCATAGCACATCTTTTGCTTTCCTATTACTAGTTGATATCGGAAAAGGGCCAATCTTTCATACTTTTATCATTTTGAGCCATTCTAATCAAAGGAGCTTTCCCAGTCAGGCAAAAGACTTGCTTATTGGAGGATTAGTTTTTACAATGAAATCATTGTACAAAAGAGGAAGTACCATGCCGGCTATACCGGCAAAAAGATAAAGTGAGGTCATGACATTGAATAATCAGCATACACCATCTTCTCTTATTACGATTTTCGGGGCGACTGGTGATCTAGCCAAGAGAAAACTATATCCATCCCTTTATCATTTATTTACAAAAGGAAAGATCTCCAAGCACTTTGCCGTCATCGGCATCGGGCGCAGGGAATGGTCGAACGAAACCTTCCAGGAGCACGTAAGAACCTCTGTACATAACGCAATCGGCAGTAATGAAAACATAGAAGAATTTGTATCCCATTTTTATTACCAGGCTCATGATGTATCAAGCGATGAATCATACAGGGAATTGAAAACCCTCTCGGATCAGCTGGATGAACAGTATCAGCTTGAAGGAAATCGCATCTTCTATCTCGCCATGGCACCTGAATTCTTCGGTACCATCACCGAGCAGCTCAAGAAGCAGGGCGTGACGGATGCAAAAGGCTTCCAACGTCTTGTGATCGAGAAACCATTCGGTCACGATCTTCCTTCTGCTGAAGCGCTGAATAAACAGATCCGCGAATCCTTCTCTGAAGACCAGATCTACCGCATCGATCATTATCTCGGTAAGGAAATGGTTCAAAATATCGAGGTTATCCGTTTCGCCAATGCCATGTTCGAACCGCTCTGGAACAACCGTTACATCTCAAACATCCAGGTGACTTCTTCGGAAGAGCTCGGGGTGGAGGACCGCGGCCGTTACTACGAGAAAAGTGGAGCGCTCCGTGACATGGTGCAGAATCACTTGATCCAGATGGTGGCCCTCCTTGCCATGGAACCGCCAATCAAGCTGACAACCGATGAGATCCGCAGCGAGAAGGTCCGCGTTCTTCGCTCCCTTCGTCCAATCGAAGGCGAAGAAGTGAAAGACTACTTCGTACGCGGTCAGTACGGACCTGGAAAGATGCAAGAAGAAGCTGTACCGGGCTACCGGGAAGCAGACAATGTGGATGATGAGTCCAACACGGAAACATTCGTGGCAGGTAAACTGATGATCGATAACTTCCGCTGGGCAGGTGTGCCATTCTATATCAGAACGGGCAAGCGCATGGAAACAAAATCGACGAAAATCGTCGTACAATTCAAGGATATCCCGATGAATCTTTACTACAATCCAGGGAAACCACTTGCGCCGAACCTTTTGGTGATCCATATTCAACCTGAAGAGGGCATCACCCTTCACCTCAACGTTAAGAAAACCGGTCAGGATATTGAAACGACTCCTGTCAAATTGAATTTTGCCAACCACGACTTGGATGGCATCAATACACCGGAAGCTTACGAAAAATTACTTCATGACTGCCTGAGGGGCGATGCGACGAACTTCACCCTATGGGACGAAGTGAAATTGTCCTGGGCATTTGTTGACAAGATCTCTGAAATTTGGGAATCTACTCAACAGGAAGACTTTCCTAACTACCCTGCCGGCTCCATGGGTCCAAAAGCAGCAGACGAGCTATTGGACAAAGATGGTTTCAACTGGTGGCCGATAGGGAAACTTGATGTAGAATAACAAAGATACTTGAAGGGTGAGGAAACAATGAAGATCTATGACGTAACTGCTCCAATCCACAGCGATATGCCGGTATACAAAAACAAGCCGGAGAAAAAGCCGTCCATCAAGACCGATACAAACGGACACGTAACGGAATCACGCATCTCCATCGACCTACATACCGGTACACATGTTGATGCTCCCCTCCATATGTTCAACGAAGGGGAAACAATCGAAACGATCGATATCAAACAGCTCGTCAGACCGGTGAAAGTATTCGATTTGACAGATGCAGAAGAAAATATTTCCTACGACGATATCAAAGACCTAGATATCGAAGAAAATGATTTTGTCATCTTCAAGACGAAGAACTCATGGGATGAAGAGTTCAACTTCGAATTCATCTATGTAGCCGCAGATGCCGCCAAGCACCTTGCAGAGAAAAAGATTGCAGGTGTCGCCATCGATGCGCTCGGCATCGAACGTGCCCAGGAAGGTCATCCGACTCACCGCACATTGATGGGGAATGGAGTCATCATCATGGAAGGTCTCCGACTCAAAGACATTGAACCGGGACAATACTTCATGGTCGCAGCTCCCCTCAACGTACAGAAAACCGACGCTTCTCCTGCAAGGGTCCTCTTGTTTGATGAAATGATCGGATAAACACGAAAAAGGGTACCAAATCGATCAGATTTGGTACCCTTTCTGTATAGATGAGTGCTACTCAAAGGTAAAGTAACCCACACACAGGATGCATAACCCTGAACAAATCAGTACTAAAAACAGCTTTCTTATATACCATGGGAACAGATGGATCAAATACATTAGGATCTCCCCTAAAATGCTCCCTGAATCGGCATGTAACAGGTCACTTTGATAAAACTCTTTCCCCTTAACCGAGAAAAAAATCAGACTAAGAAAAGAAAAAGCGGAAAATAGCATCATTAGAATATCCATATAGACTCCTCTATCATCCTTCGATTTAGCTTGCGTGTTGCCGCTCTCGGTCATGGAATACTGATATGCCCATTTCACCATACTATTTTACGCTTGATGATAAAGGCAAAAGGAAACTTCTTTGCGGATAACAGAGTACAGGGAACGTAATCTTTCAGTCAGTACGGGGAAGCTTTGCCCCTCTACGGTTCAATCCATCATCACACCATGCCTTGAGTGTAATTCATGAGTCAAACAAAAGTAAAGGGTTCAAATCGTATGCGATTTGAACCCTTTGTTACCATTCATAATCATTCGGACCCTTCCCCCTACTGAGAGGATTCCTCTATTCTCTAAGAAAATCCTTGTTAAAGCTTGTGTCAGTTTTCGTGTCAGTCCGGGCGCCTTTACTTCCTTTAATGCCCCTTGCAATGGAATCTTTTCCGTACTTGTCCTGGAGTTCGGAAACGACTTTGTACAGCGGCTCTTTTTCTGCTTCTTTTTTGTAGGAAAAAAGGTCAAGCTGTTCTGTGGCTTCGCTCTTTTCCACTACATCCTGGGCTGTGACCCCGAGGAGCCTGACAGGTTCCCCGTTCCAATGTTTCATGAACAGGGCCTTTGCCACTGCGAAGATATCCTCTTTCTTTCCTATCGGATTCTCAAGTTTCCGGCTTCTGGTGATGGACTTCCTGAACTTGTCCTTGATCATCACCTGAATCGTCATCCCGAGGACATCCTTCTGATGGAGCCTTGAGGCGACTTTCTCACTGAGTTGCAATATGACGGCCAACAGATCGTGTTGATTGGTGGTGTCTTTAGGGAGAGTAGTGGAGTTCCCCACACTTTTATAATCATAGATTGAATCGGGATCCACGATCCGCCTGTCGATCCCATTGGCTTTTTCCTTAAGCCGGAGCCCGTTGATCCCCAAACGGGACTTCAGTTGGATATCGTTTGCGAAGGCAAGGTCCCTGCATGTCTCGATCCCCATCCCGTTCAATTTCAACGCTGTTTTTTCCCCGATCCCGTGCATGTCGATGACCGGAAGCGGCCAGATTTTTGCGGGCAGGTCACGCTTCCTCAGCACCGTAATCCCCATGGGCTTCTTCATATCCGAAGCCGTCTTGGCCAGGAACTTATTGGGGGCGACACCGATACTGCAGGGAAGATCCAGCTGGGAAAGGATCTGTGATTGGATTTGTCCGGCGATTTCAATGGGTGAGCCCAGTTCGAACGAATCGGTGATATCCACATATCCCTCATCAATGGAAACGGGTTCCACGAGTTCGGAATATTGTCTTAAAATATCAAACATGCCTTTGGAAGCAGATCGGTAGCGCTCGAAATTCGGACGCATGACAATCAGCTCCGGACAGAGTCTTTTCGCCTCCCAGACAGGCATGGTGGTCTTTACACCGAATCCCCTCGCCTCATAGCTGCATGTGACGACGATTCCCCTCCGCTCCTCGGGGTTACCGGCGATGGCCAACGGTTTCCCTTTCAAAGAGGGATCATACGCCATCTCCACGGATGCGTAGAAGCTGTTCATATCGACATGGAGGATCACCCGTCCATTTTTAGGATAAAAATTTCTCATACGATCGCGTCTTTCTTAGTTGGATTGCACTTCTTGTTCCGTGACATAGGCTTGGATTTCAGGAACACCCTTCAGTCCGGCCACCAATCGATCAGGATCGATCTGGGTGAGCATGCGATCCTCGAGATTGATGATGCCTGAGAAGTAGTCTGCCTTCCCATATGCAAGCAGACCGACCTGGGTGAGGGCTTCATCGGAATACTCCATGATTTCCTTGGCTTCTTTCACAAGGAGCCCGAACGGCATGATTTCACTCTTCACCACGATAAGAAACGCATTTGTCCGGTCCAGTGATGAAGAATAAAGGATTTCTGCAAGGTCAAAGACAGGAATGAGCTCTCCCCTTACCTTCGTCACCCCAAGCACAAATGATGGGAGATGGGGGATCGGGTTGATCCCCTCCGATTTTTCAATGGAAACAATGGTATCAACGGGTAGAGCATACTCTTCCTTACCTGCGTGAAAAACAATGACTTTAGTCATGAACTGACTCTCCTCTCCGTCCTTCGACCTGGACGCTCTTCTTCCTTTTAATGTACCATAGATTGCCATGTAAGGGGAGTCAGAACAAAAGGTCCACCAGCAAACGCGCTGATGAACCTTCCTCCTTAAATCCGGAATTAGTTAGATGCCGCTGCTTCTTCTACGATGGCGATGACCATCTCAGCCAATTTATACAGCTCTTCTACAGGCATTCTTTCATTTTTTGTGTGGATTTCTTCATATCCTACCGCGAGATTGACCGTCGGGATGCCGAACCCTGCGATGACGTTCGCATCACTGCCCCCGCCGCTTGTTTGAAGCTCACTCGGGCGTCCCACTTTCGCTGCGGCACGTTTTGCCACTTCTACGACTTCATCCCCATCGGAGAACTTGAATCCCGGGTACATGACTTCGATCTCCACTTCTGCTTTACCACCCATTTCGTCGGCAGCTGCATGGAATGCTTCTTTCATTTTTTCTACTTGAGCTTCCATTTTTTCAGGTACAAGGGAGCGTGCTTCTGCAAGGATATCGACTTGCTCGCAAACGATATTCGTTGCCTTTCCGCCTTCGAAGCGTCCGATATTCGCCGTCGTTTCTTCATCGATACGACCGAGTGGCATCTTCGAGATGGCTTTTGAAGCGATGGTAATGGCAGATACACCTTTTTCAGGAGCAACCCCGGCGTGTGCCGTAATGCCGTAGATTGTCGCTTTCACTTTTGCCTGGGTCGGCGCAGCCACGATGATGTTGCCGACTTTCCCGTCGCTGTCGAGGGCAAAGCCGTACTTCGCCTTCACGAGTGAAGAGTCGAGGGCTTTTGCTCCGACGAGGCCGGATTCTTCCCCTGCGGTGATGATGAACTGGATATCACCGTGCTCGATGTTATTTTCTTTCAGCACTCTTACGACTTCAAGCATCGTAGCAAGACCTGTCTTATCATCGGCCCCAAGGATGGTCGTACCATCCGAATAGATATAGCCATCTTCCTTCAGTTCAGGCTTGACGCCCTTAGCAGGAACGACAGTATCCATATGGGATGTGAAGTAGATCGTATCTGCACCTTCCTTTGTCCCTTTGAGGTTGCAGATCAAGTTACCGGCACCGTGTCCTGTTACACCTGTCGTGTCATCCTCGAACACATCGACGCCAAGTTCGGTGAATTTTGCAGTCAATACTTTTGCAATTTCCGCTTCGTCCTTTGTTTCAGAATCGATCTGCACCAATTCCATGAATTCATTCAATAAACGCTCTTGATTGATCATATTCGTACCTCCAACATTATGTAATCACTCTACTAGTATAGCGCTAATACCCCAGCGTCACAAATAGAGTGCTTTCATGCAGGCCGGAACTTTCCCCATTTAAGCGGATGGTGGCAGAATAACCCCTTTGATGGTCGGATTAGGGCGAGCCGCCTATGCTTTTCTTCTGTCCAGCTCCGGCGGGGTGACCCTCGAGGTCATAAGGCAGTCAACCCAAAAAGGCACAGAACGCCTTTCTGGGCTGACTGTCTTATGCTTGTCGGGTCAGCCCTCCCCGCCTACGCTTTTCTTCCTGTCTAGCTCCGGCGGCTTGAGGCTCGAGGTCATAAGTCTAATCACTCAAAAAGGCACAGAACGCCTTTCCGAGTGATCCGCCTTATGCTTGTCGCCTCAGGGCTAGCCGCCTCCGCTTTTCTTGTTACAATGGGATGTTTCCGTGTTTCTTTTTGGGGCGGTCTTCTTTTTTGTTCCTCATCATGTCGAGTCCCTGGATGAGCTTGATCCGGGTTTCCCGGGGGTCGATGACGTCGTCGACCATGCCACGGGATGCTGCAACGTACGGGTTGGCGAATTTTTCGCGGTATTCTTCGATCTTTTGCGCCCTGACTGCTTCAGGATTGTCGGATGATGCGATTTCCCGGGCAAAGATGATGTTCGCTGCCCCTTGTGGACCCATGACGGCGATTTCCGCGTTTGGCCATGCAAATACGAGATCTGCTCCTATGGATTTGGAGTTGAGTGCTACATAGGCTCCACCGTATGCTTTCCGGAGGATGACCGTCATCTTCGGCACGGTTGCCTCCGAATAGGCATAAAGGATCTTGGCCCCGTGGCGGATGATGCCTCCGTGCTCCTGTTTGATACCAGGGAAGAAACCGGTCACGTCTTCGAAGGTGATGAGTGGGATGTTAAAGGAATCACAGAATCGGATGAATCTTGCCGCCTTATCAGACGAATCGATATCAAGTCCGCCTGCCATGACCTTCGGCTGATTGCATACAAGGCCGACGACTTCTCCCTTGATTCGTGCAAGGCCGACGACGATGTTCTTCGCGAACTCTTTTTGCACCTCCATGAAACTTCCTTCATCGACCACTTGATTGACGACCGTCCGCACGTCATAAGGACGGATGGCATCGAACGGGATGATATCGGTGAGGTCCGGACGATAATCATCCGATTCTCCGGTGTCGAGACGCGCGGGCTTTTCCTCATTGTTTTGTGGAAGGTAGGTGAGTAATTTCCTGACCTCTCGTAACACTTCTTCCTCGGTTTTGCCCCTGAAATGGGCATTGCCGCTGATCGAGTTGTGAACTTTTGCCCCACCGAGATTCTCTGCGCTGATCTTTTCGCCAGTCACGGTCTCGATCACCTTTGGACCGGTGATGAACATCTGACTCGTATCATCGACCATGAAGACAAAATCCGTGATGGCAGGGGAATACACGGCGCCGCCTGCACAAGGTCCCATGATGACGGAGATCTGAGGGATGACTCCCGAGTAGATCGCATTCCGGTAAAAGATGTGCCCGTAGCCGTCGAGAGAGACAACGCCCTCCTGGATCCGCGCTCCGCCAGAATCATTCAGTCCGATGAACGGAGCTCCATTTTTAACGGCAAGATCCATCACATGGGCGATCTTTTGTGCGTGCATTTCACCAAGTGCTCCCCCAAACACGGTGAAATCCTGGGAAAACAGATAAATGGGCCGTCCATCGACCTTTCCATATCCGGTCACCACCCCATCTCCCGGTCCCTTCATTCCTTCCAAACCGAAATCGACGCTTCTATGCTCAATAAAGGGATTCAATTCCACAAAGGTCCCCTCATCAACGAGCAAATCGATCCGCTCGCGTGCGGTCAGCTTTCCTTTGGCATGCTGTTTGTCAATCCGCTCATCTCCTCCGCCAAGCTCCACTTCGCGCCTGCGCTCGTATAGTTCGTCAATTTTCTCATAAATATCCATTATGTTGTCTCTCCCTTCGATGCCTTCTTCTCACAGAGTTCATAGAGTACACCCATGGAGGACTTCGGGTGAAGGAACGCGACCGAAGCCCCCCAGCACCCGTTTTCGGTTTTTCATCTATCATCCGGACGCCTTTTTCCATGATCTCCCCGATCCTCTCTTCGATCGTTTCTACAGAAAATGCTATATGGTGAAGCCCCTCTCCCCTTTTCTCAATGAAAGCCGAGACAGGACTTTGATCAGAAATGGGCTCCAATAGTTCAATCTTAAGATTCCCCGCATCGAGGAAAGCCACTTTCACCCCTTGATTGGCTACTTCCTCCAGTTTTAAAAGCGGAATGCCCAGCACGCCCTCGTAGAAAGGAAGTGCCTCTTCAATGGAGCGGACAGCCACCCCGATATGATCGACTTTCTTCATTCTCTCATCCCCTTGTTGTCACTATCACCACTATCCTATTTCCATAGATGTTGTCGAAATTCCTCCTAAAAGCACAAAAAAAGTAAACGTTTTCTCCCGTCAGAATCCTTGTTATATTGATGATTTCACGATAAAATGATGAGTAACCACGCAAACAGATTGGAGCGAACCATTACATGGGCAATAAGAAAATCCAGAGAATCATCGTATTCATCATGTTATTCGCCATGATCGCATCCACCATCATGGCCGGATTGACATTCTTGCTATAGGTATACAAAAAAGTCCGCTACGACGTAGCGGACTTTTTTGTATGGAAGGATCGTGATTTCTTGATGCCTTTGAACGAGCTTTTCAGCTGCAGGTATTCTTCCATCTCCCGGACGAACTGATAGAGGGCTGCCCTCGTCTCAAATTCTTCGCGGGTCTTGGGAAGTTCCATCTGTTCAAATTCGACTTTCATATCATAGAGCATTTTCAAGTAAAAAAGAGCGGTGTTCCCTGGGTGGATATGATCCCGCAGTTCCTCAAGGAAATCCGCGATCCGGTGACCCTGTTCAACGGTTTGTGACAGTGAAGCTGCAATGGGCAGGATCCGCTGAAGGATATAAAACTGCTTTTCCCTCATTTTAAAATACAGATAGTACAGATTTTCATGGCGCAGGAAGTGATTTTCCACGTCTTTGAATGCAAGGGTCTTCGCTTCCCTGAGAAGCTTCTCCGTTTCCGTGATTTCCTTTCCATCCCATTTGCCATCATTCGTTTTAAGATAGTTGATCATTTCACAGAAGATCTTATAAAAGTTCTCTTCGATGCGTTCCTGATATTCCACCAGCTTGGTTTCCACACTGGGCATATAGAGATTCATCAAAAGGGCGATTCCGATCCCTGTCAAAATGATCCCGAGCTCATTTTCATATAACCCCAGGGTGACCTTCCCTGCCGAATACACATGAAGGATGATGACGGAACTCGTTACGATTCCTTCCGAAATGTTAAGCGCAACGGTAATCGGGATGAAGATGAGGAGTACGAGGCCGATCACGGCAGGATGGTAGGAAATCAACTCAAAGAGGGCACCGGACATGACCATGGCGATGACACATGCCAGGAAGCGGCTCCAGGATGCATTGATCGATTTTTTCTTCGTATTCTGAATGCAGAGGATGGTAAGGATCCCTGCCGATACGAAGTTATCCAGATGAAGCCACTGGGCCACGCTGATGGCAAGCGCCGTCCCTATACCGGTCTTCAGGGTGCGGTATCCAATTTTAGGCATAGGTATTTTCAATCTATATGTCACAACCTTTTCTATCGATTGATATTGGCTTCTTATAGAATACCACATTTCAAGTGGGGCGATGCCCGATTCGAAACCTTAATTGAATTGGAAATAGTGTGACAGTCATTCCATAAGAAAAACGGAGCCGCTCCTGCAGCCCCGTTTTTGCTTCACAGTATTTTTTCAAGAAAGACCTTGCCCCTTGTGCTTGTCGGATTAGAAAAGAACTCGACCGGATTTCCTTCTTCCAGGATGACCCCTTCATCCATGAATACGACCCGGTCCGCCACTTCCCGGGCAAAGCCCATCTCATGGGTGACGATCACCATCGTCATCCCCGAATGAGCGAGTGCTTTCATGACGTCGAGTACTTCTTTAACCATTTCAGGGTCCAGCGCAGAGGTGGGCTCATCGAAAAGCATCACTTTCGGCTCCATGGCCAGCGCCCTTGCGATTGCTACCCGCTGCTTCTGCCCGCCGGAAAGACGGTTGGGGTATTCGTCACACTTCTCTTTAAGTCCCACTTTCGTCAGGAGTTCCATTCCTGCCTTGGCTGCCTGTTCCTTTGAGATTCCCTTTACACGGACAGGTGCATACGTCACATTTTCAAGGACGGTCAAATGGGGGAAGAGGTGAAAGTGCTGAAAGACCATCCCGACTTCCTGCCGTACTTTCCCGACATTCTTTTTGCTCACCAGCTGCTCTTCAAAATGAATGTCACCCGATGTCGGCTCCTCGAGGAAATTAAGGCAGCGGAGAAGGGTTGATTTACCTGATCCGGAAGGACCGATTACGGCTACAACCTCCCCTTTCCCGACGGAAAAATCGATGCCCTTTAATACGTTTAATTGTCCAAAAGACTTATGGATGGATTTCCCCTTAATCATTGCCTTTCAGTCTCCTTTCAATAAGCTTCCCGATGAATGTCAAGATGATGACGAGGACATAGTAGATCAGTCCTGCGAACAGGAGAGGCTCGAAAAAGGAATACAAATCGCTCCCCACCATATACGAACGCCTCATGACGTCTGCTGCACCGATCACCGTTACAATGGCCGATTCCTTCGTCAAGGTGATGAACTCATTCACAAGTGCAGGCAGGATGTTCTTGATCGCCTGAGGCAGGATGATGTCCATCATCATCCGCGGATAGGAAACACCCAGTGCAAGGGCTGCTTCTCTCTGACCCTTATCGACTGCATTGATCCCAGCCCTGATGATTTCAGAAATGTAGGCGGCTGAATTCAGGGAGAATGCCAGAATGGCAGCGACGGAGGCCTCGATCTGGGTCCCGAACAGCTGCGGAGACCCATAAAAGATGATCATGAGCTGGAGGACAAGCGGCGTCCCCCGAAAAATGGATGTATATAAGTCTGCCAGAATGATAAGCGGTTTGATCCGGCTGATTTTTAATAGAGCCAGGAGGATCCCGAATAAGAAACCAAGAACCGCGGCAATGGCGACGATTTTCAATGTAACCTTCAACCCTTCAAGAATGAAGGGAATGGAAGGTGTGAGCTGTGCGAAATCTAGTGGCATGCTATCTCCTCCAAGTAACCGGGGAAGGGCCTCCCCTTCCCCTCAACCTTATTCTTCGTTGTCGAACCATTTTTCGGCGAGCTTATCGAGCTCCCCGCTGTCTTTCAATTTTTTCAATTCAGCATTGAACTCTTTCGTAAGCTTACTTTCTTTCGGGAAGGCGATGGCGTATCCGGACTCTTCCTCATCGACAGGCATTGTCACACCCTGCAGGCTGTCTTCTTTATCTAGGTATCCTTTGGCCACCGTATTCTCGATGATCAAAGCATCAAAACGGCCATTTTGCAGATCCTGGATGAGCTCAGGAATCCGGTCCCGGCTTTCGACCTTTACATCCATGCTCTCGGCAAGCGACTTCGCAGCATCTTCCTGGATCGATCCCAACTGAACACCCACTGTCTTCCCGTCAAGGTCTTTTTCTGATTTGATTCCACTTTCTTTCGTAGAAATGATCATGTCTTCCGCAGTATAATACACATCACTGAAATCCACGTTTTTCTTACGCTCCGGTTTGACGCTCATGGCAGACATAACGAAATCCACCTGCTTCGTCTTCAATGCGGTGATCAGACCGCTGAATTCCATGTCCTTGAATTCTACTTCATAGCCGAGTTCGTCTGCGATCATATTCGCTACATCAATATCGTATCCAACGATTTTAGAGCTGTTGGCCGTATCAACAAATTCAAACGGTTTATAATCTGCCGAAGTCCCCATCACGAGTTTTTTCGGATCTCCCGTTGTGGTCTCGTCTTTGTTCGTCCCGCACGCCGCCAAAGAGAAAGTCAGTGCGACAGCCGCTGCAGATAGTAGTATCTTTTTCATGTGTTATGCCCCCTGTATTTGAATATTTATAAGTGATAATGAATAATTATTGCATAAAAGTATTTTAGCAAATTACGAGCGTTATGCAAGACTATTTTCACATATTTTAAGAAGTTTGTATATTCTGATATTTAACCTCTTAAAAAATCCCCATCTTTCTAGATGGGGATTTCGCTTATACTTCTTCGCAATATTCGTCAAAGTACGACTGCAGTTTCGAAACGACCGACATCGGATCATGTCCTTCGATCTCATGACGCTCTACCATCTTGAGGATCTGACCATCCTTTAGCAGAGCAAAAGACGGGGAGGAAGGCGGATACCCTGTAAAATAACTGCGTGCTTTGGCCGTTGCTTCCTTATCCTGACCGGCAAATACCGTAACGAGACGATCCGGGCGTTTATCATAATGGATGGAATGGGCCGCAGCCGGACGAGCAATCCCTCCCGCACAACCGCAAACGGAGTTCACCATTACGAGGGTGGTGCCTTTTGCCGTGAGGGCCTGATCGACATCCTCTTCCGTTGTCAGCTGTGCATAGCCTGCCATCTCGATTTCCTGGCGTGCTTGACGGACAACATCATTCATAAGCAAATTAAAATCTATATCCATGTGGATCTCTCCTTTTCCTTTTCAGACATATCCTTATCATACCAATGAACCTACTATGGTTTCAATAAAATTCACCTGAACCCGTTCTTATACAGGGTCAATAGTTCTTCAATCGCCTTTGTCGTCGTGGTCTCTGAATGTTTCAGCCGCTCTTCCATCCGGGGGAGCGTTTCTTTGATTTTCTCATTGAATAGGAAGTCTGTCAGGACCCGCTCTTTCAGCATGGTATGGAACCATTCTTCTTTTTGCTTTTCCCTTCTGCTGTCAAAGACGAGGGACTTTTTCATCTCTTGTTCAAATGTACGGATGAGCTGCCATAGTTCGCTCAGCCCCTCCTTTTTCAGTGCGGAACATGTATGGGCGCCTGGTGTCCATCCCTTTGTGGCTGGCGTAAGGAAATGAAGGATCTGATTCAATTCTTTTTTCGTTTTCTCTGCAAGGGCGCGATTCTCGCCGTCTGCCTTGTTCACGACGATGGCATCGGCCAGTTCCATGATCCCCTTTTTCATCCCCTGAAGCTCATCACCTGCTCCTGTGATGACGAGGAGCATGAAAAAGTCCACCATTTGCCGGACAAGCACTTCACTTTGTCCGACACCCACGGTTTCAATGAGGACGACTTCATAACCGGCTGCTTCACATAGAAGAAGCGTTTCATTCGTCCGGCGGTGGACGCCCCCAAGGGTCCCGGCCGTCGGGGATGGCCGGACGAATGCAAGGGGATTTTTTGAGAGGAGCTCCATCCGGGTCTTGTCCCCGAGGATGCTCCCCCCGCTTACAGATGAGCTCGGATCGATGGCAAGGACTGCCACCTTCAGCCCCTCCTCACACAGCATCTCTCCGAATTGCTCGATGAAGGTGCTTTTCCCTGCTCCGGGTACACCTGTGATGCCGATCCGTAATGAATGGCCTGTATGGCTAAGCAGCTCTTGCAATAATTGTTGACCTGCGGCGTAATGCCCGGGCGAACTGCTCTCAATGAGGGTGATGCCCCTGGCGAGGGAAGCCCGGTTCCCCTGAAGGATGCCTTCTTTCATCTCCTCGATTGGAATCGGTGCAGCCTGTTTCTTGACGAACTTCTTTTTAGGGAGTGTCATCACTCCACCACTTCCTCATATCCAAGAACACGGTAGATCTCTTTGATTACTTTTTGCGCGGCCACAGGGATGATGGTACCCGGACCGAAAACAGCGGATGCCCCGTTGGTTAGAAGGAATTCATAATCCTTCGCCGGGATGACTCCGCCGATCACCACCAGGATATCCTCCCTTCCAAGAGCCTTCAGCTCTTTCACGAGCTCGGGAAGGAGGGTTTTATGACCGGCTGCGAGGGAGCTGAATCCGACCACATGCACATCATTCTCCACAGCCTGAAGCGCCGTTTCTTCAGGGGTCTGGAAAAGGGGACCGATATCTACGTCGAATCCGAGATCGGCAAACGCCGTAGCAATGACCTTGGCTCCCCTGTCATGTCCGTCCTGCCCCATCTTCGCGATGAGGATACGCGGTCTCCTCCCTTCATTTCCAAGGAATTCCTCTGCCATCTCCTGCACTTCGCGGATCTCCTGCTCGTTGGAAAAATTGGAGCTGTATACCCCGCTGATGCTACGGATCGTCGCTTTATGCCGTCCGCATGCCCTTTCCACAGCATCCGAGATTTCTCCAAGGGTCGCTCTTGCACGTGCAGCTGCCACCGCACGGTCGAGGAGGTTCCCATTCCCGGAAGCCGCTGTTTCAAAGAGATCATGGAGTTCCTTTTGAACCACTCCCTCATCGCGGGTTTCTTTGAGCTGTCGGATTCTCTCCACCTGTTTCAACCTGACCGCCGTGTTATCGATATCGAGGGTATCGATCGGATCCTCTTGCTCGAGTCTGTACCGGTTGACCCCGATGATGGCTTCTTCTCCAGAGTCGATCATTGCCTGCCTCCGAGCAGCTGCTTCTTCGATCCTCATTTTCGGGAGGCCCGTTTCAATGGCTTTGGTCATGCCGCCCAGTTCCTCGATCTCCTCGATATGTTCCCATGCCCGCTCCATGAGTTCACGGGTAAGGGATTCCACATAATAGGAACCTGCCCATGGATCGATGACTTTGGTGATTCCCGTTTCCTCCTGGAGGTAGAGCTGGGTATTCCGGGCAATCCGCGCCGAGAAATCAGTCGGCAGTGCAATGGCTTCGTCCAGTGCATTCGTATGGAGCGATTGCGTATGCCCCATGGCGGCGGCATGGGCTTCGAGAAGGGTCCGTGTGACATTATTGAACGGATCCTGCTCGGTCAGACTCCATCCGGAGGTCTGGGAATGGGTACGAAGGGCGAGAGATTTTGGGTTGGCCGGTTCAAATGTTTTCATCATCTTGGCCCAGATGCGTCTGGCTGCCCTCATCTTCGCGACTTCCATGAAGTAGTTCATTCCGATCGCCCAGAAGAAGGATAGCCTCGGTGCGAATGAATCGATCCCGATCCCTGCTTTCAATCCCGTGCGCACGTAGTCAAGGCCATCTGCCAGGGTGTAGGCAAGCTCGATATCCGCCGGTGCCCCCGCCTCCTGCATGTGATAGCCCGAGATGCTGATGCTGTTGAACTTCGGCATATGGGTGGCTGTATAGTCAAAAATATCCGCGATGATCTTCATCGACATTTCGGGAGGATAGATATACGTATTCCTGACCATATATTCTTTCAAAATATCATTCTGGATCGTTCCGGAAAGCTTTTCCCTGCTTACCCCCTGCTCTTCAGCTGTGACGATATAGAAAGCCAAAATCGGAAGCACGGCCCCGTTCATCGTCATGGACACAGACATCTGATCGAGGGGGATCCCGTCAAACAGGATCTTCATATCGAGGATCGAATCAATCGCCACACCCGCTTTTCCGACATCCCCCAGTACCCTCGGGTGATCGGAGTCGTATCCCCGGTGGGTGGCAAGGTCGAAGGCGACGGACAGCCCTTTTTGCCCCATGCTCAGATTCCTTCTGTAGAAGGCATTGCTTTCCTCGGCTGTAGAGAATCCCGCATACTGCCTCACCGTCCACGGACGGGATACGTACATGGTCGGATAGGGGCCTCTCGTAAATGGTGCAATCCCCGGGAGATCATTCAAATGCTCGCTGCCGTCCAAGTCACGTTCGGAATAGCGGGACTTGACCTCGATGGATTCGTTTGTTGTATAAGAACGATCATGTTCGTTCCCTTTTTCACCGTTCCCGGAAGCAAACGGGTCGATGGCAGACCAATCAGGCTTGTTCATCATCATTCATTCCCTCCTCCCAGATGGATAGTAATCGGTCCAGCTTCTCCAGGGCATCCATTCCCTTGCGGATCGTGCCATTTATCCCAGGAGCGGTTCTCAACCCGGCGATGTCCAGGGTGATCCCTGGATCAATGGCGATGATCGATTCGGACGCTTCAGGCAGGAAACGGTCGTACTCTGCGTCCGTTCCACAGATAACATAGTAGGAATACCTTGTTTCCTCTATGAATCTCAGGATCTCACTTTTTGTATGGCACGGACTGCTTTCCTTCGTGTATATGCCCCCGACGGCCAGGAATCCTTTTGTAAAGTCGGCTCTCGCCTTAAAATCCTTCCAATCCCCCAGACCGATGATGCCGGCAATCGGTTTTGATCCCCTCTCTGCAATCCGCTGTGCCCTTACCCGGAGACGTTCATATGGAAGGGAAAGGCGCCCGGGCAGATCGTCCTCCACGGATGAGAGCGTGTCCTCGGGATTAGCGTATGCATTTGTCCCGATCAGCGTGCTTTTACCTGAGGAAAGGTCATTCAATCGTCCGGCGTGCACCGCTTCAAGATCACGTGCAAGGTCCCCGCTCTCGATATAAGGGATGACCCCTCCAGACTCTTGCATCCGCACGAACTCTTTCCATGCTCTCCGACCGACTTCCTCGGTCAGCCATTCGATATAATACGATCCGGCACCCGGATCGATCACTTTGTCCAGATGGGATTCCTCCCCGATGATCATGGGGATATTTCTTGCCATCCGTTCTCCGAGAACACTTCCGCCACTCCCGTCAAACGGTTGAACATCGATATAGTCGACTCCTCCAAGCGTGGAGGCAAATGCTTCTCCTCCGCTTCTGAGCATATTGACGTAAGGATCCAATCGGGATTTATTCAGTGGCGACGTTTCGGCACTCATGCTTCCCCGTTCTGTAGAATCATCCCCGTATGTTTGAATGACGGTCTTCCAAAGGGATGAGAATGCCCTCATCTTCGCCACTTCCATGAAGAATTGACTGCCTACAGCGAAATGAATGTGGATTTTCCCTGCAATTTGATCCATCGTCCACCCTTGTTTCAGCAAAACATCAATGAAGAGGACCCCCTCGGAAAGAGCCAGTGCAAGTTCTTGCACCGCATGGGCACCTTGCCTATGATACGGTGCAAGATCTATTATGATGGGCTTTAAGGCAGGTGCAAAATCATGGATGGTTTCAAGATTCCTTATCCATGCTGGCACATCCCAATCTTCCCCTGAAAAGAGTCCTTGAGATAAGGGATCCCAACCGAACACTCCCGAGAATGCTCCGCCTTTTTCTGTCTTCCACGCATTCATCAATGAAAAATCCCGATCGGTGAGGTAGAATGCATCGATATCTTTTCCCTTTGCAAGAATCTTCTCCATGAATGGAGGGAAGCCTTCGGGATCGAGGTCATCCCCTCTGAAGGAAATGCACTCCTGTCCTTTCTCCAACGCCTCTTCCAATGCTTTGAATAACCCTTCCCAATTGTTGCGCCAAATGCGCGGGGCCACTTTTGGGCTCCTGCGCTGCGATGTTGCCGCTAACTTGGAAGGAAGATCATCTTTTGTATATAAAGGCTTCAATGTTATGCCTTCGTAGGTTTCTGTGCGGAGGGAATCAATGGATTTCCCCTTCAAAGCCGATTCTGCGGCTGCCTTCCATTCCTCGACGGTACGTGCTTCAAATTCCTGCTCCTTCATTTCCCGCAGCATGAAACTCCCCCTATAATGTAATCGTTTACAAATATGAAGATTCGAAATGTTTTCTCTTTACTATTTTAGTATATAGAAAGAAGCCATCAGGTTCAATGCGGGCATATGAAAAAACGTCCCGGGATACGATCCCGGGACGTTCCTTGTCACCATTACTTTTTCGCGTTGATATACAGTTTTCCTTCAGCGCGTTTCGTTTCTACATTTCCGAAGTCATCTTCCACTTTCACTTCCACGACTGCTCCAGGAGCTTTCACGTTTGAAGTGGCTGTGTAATAGCCTTCATAATGACCTTCAGACGTTTCCCTCATCGGGAGTTCTGTCGCATTCGAGGTCATGCTGCGGGCATTCGTCAATGGCATATGGAGAACAAATGTCGCATCGAGTCCAGGCTCACTGTCAAATTCGATCTTGACTGATTCACCTGATTTCAATTCCTTATCTTCTCCAGGGAGTACATTGGAAATCTCAAGATCCCCGTATTTAGCCTCGATGGTGACTTTCTTCGTGGTTTTGTTGCCCGCTTTGTCTTGAGCAACGACTTTAATGATGTTTTCACCCTGTTCTAGAAGGATTCGATGGCTGAATGCACCATCCTTCACGTCTGCCTTTTTGCCGTTCACCTTCACCCAATCAAGATTGTCGTCAGACACAGTCCCTTTGACGGTAACCGTTTCTTTATTGGTTTTGGATTTATCGGCAGGAGATGTGATGGAAAGCTCCGGCTTTTCTTGATCAAGGATGATGGTAACAGGTTCGGATGCCCCTGTTTGCCCCTGCTCAGTGGAAGCCTTGGCCGTCAGTACATTTTCCCCTTCCTGCAGGCTGACGTCAGCAGCGAATTTACCTTCACTGTCTGCTGTTGTCGTAGACGCTTCTTCATCACCATTCAAGATGATGACATCTGTGTCCGGAGCAGATGTTCCTTCCACTTTCACCTGATCTTTGTTCGTGAATGAACCATCTTCAGGTGATGTGATGACCGGCTCTTTCACTTCATAATTCACGGTTGCACGGATCATATAGTTTCCTTCATCTTCAGGAGACTGCGACCATGCCCCGCTGACACGCTGCCAGCTGCGCGCAGCATATTCCCCGTCTTCATCTGTTGCAAGTCCAGGGGCATTCGGGTTGGCTTTTGTCTGCGTGTAGACCATGTAGAAGTCACCATCGACCATGATGCCTTCATCACTGAGGTCGACCTGTGTCCATTGACCGTTACGGAGAGCTTCCCCTTCGAATGGTCCAGCAAGCTTCTTGCCTGGAGCACCGTCCGGACCGCTTGCATCATAAACTTCCACTTCAAACTCGGTTCCACCCGGTACCGGCCATTCTGTATCCCAGAATCGGAACAGACCGCCAGTGACGAGGGCAGTATCATTTCCTTCCGCAAGGGACATCTTCACAGCCCATGAGTTGCCAGCTGCGTTATAGGCACGTGCATTTTCAGCCGTACCGTCATCGTAGCCGATTTCTCCCGGATATCCGATGAATGGTTTCAGTGCAAAATCCTTCGTTTCGGATTCCCCACCTTCAACCGTGACTGCGTCTTCTTGACTGTAATAGTTAGGAGCGACCACTTTGACCGTATAGTCGCCTTCATATACGTTCAGCTCATATCGTCCGTCAGCGTCCGTTTGGACAGGTTGAACGGCAGCATCTTCAAGGACAATGACGGTTGCATTTGCAACAGGATCCCCGGTCAATTGATTCGTGATGGTACCCGTGACGGTCCCTTTAGGAATTTCTTCAAGGGTGAAGTTGGCAGTCGTTGTACTGTCTGCTTCAATCGTCACACTCTGAGTCTGGGAACGGAATCCGTAGGTCGATGCCTGCAGGGTGAAATCACCAGCTGCATGAGCGATTTCATAGGATCCTGTTGCCGGATTCGTATAGACACTTCGTCCAGTTTCCAAAACAGATACTTCTGCTTGAAGTGGAAGCAGGACAGGTGCCGGTGCTTCCTTGCTTTGATCTTTAGCCACAGGCTTTTCAACCTGGATCTTGGCTGGGTCTACTTTCGGCTTTTTGGAAACGGAAGAAGCGGCATCCTTCTTCGAATCCAATCCAAGGCTCATTTTCTTGGATGGCTGCAGGGATGAATCGGTCAGCTTGACATCATCCAGATACCATCCTTGCTTTTGAACACTTCCATCGCTTGTCACATTGAATGCGATGTAGATGCGTTGACCTGCATATTCACTCAGATCCACTTCTCCATCGATCCATCCGTTCGTCGTTCCGTTGACGCGGAGAGCCTGTGTCCACTCCTTGCCGTCTGTAGAGACGAATACATGACCGAAATCATATCGGGTTTCAAGGTCATGCCACTGTTTGAACTGGAGGAAGCTGTTTCCTTCAGGCAGATCGACCGGTGGCATTTGCAGGGACATGTTGGCGCTGTTTGCATAATTCCCATCGAGCTTCGTAGCGTACACCTTTTCGCCGGAAGCTGCATTTCCTGGTCCGGAAGTAGGAATTCCCCATTCCCAGCTATTCCCGTTTCCATAAGAAAACCAGCCCGCAGGTTCAGATTCGAAGTCCTGCTCGTAACCGACCGAAATGCCCGGAAGAAGTTCTAAGGAATATTCATCTGTTGCAGCCTCATTTCCTCCGAAGTCTACCGCTGTCCATTTATAGGTCACATTGTCCGTATTCAACGCATCAGCAGGGATGATCGCTTCGTAGGTCCCTTTAGTGAAGTCGCCGCTTTTACGTTTCGCGTCGACATCCACCCACTCGCCATCAGCATGTTGATAAGACAGCTTAACAGATGTGACACTGACATTATCCGTTGCTTCTGCTTCCAATTTCAGATCCATTCCTTGGTAGACGTCTGTCGGTTGTTCGTGGTTGATGGACGGTGCTTCTGTATCATCGCCCTCTTTAGCGACTTGACCACTCACCTTACCAAGGCCATTCATGATGGAATTGACCGCATCGAATGCGTTGACAAGACCATTCCCGAATCCGTTGTTCGGTACATCAGGATACGTACCGTTCGTCAATGGTACAGCAGTCGTGTTCAAGATTTCCTCAATCTGATCGACTGTCAGGTTGGCGTTTACTTGTTTCAGTAGGGCCACAACAGCTGAAACGTGAGGTCCAGCCATGGACGTCCCGTTCCATCCGCCTTCATACGTCCCACCTGGAACGGAAGATCGGATGTTCACACCAGGAGCTGCGATATCCGGCTTGATTTCATCATAAGGGGATGGACCAAGCAGGGAGAAGCTCCCAAGGTTGTTGTTGATGTCTGTTGCCCCGGTTGCATAGGACTCAGGATAGTTAGCCGGGTTCGCGATAGAACCAGGACCCCCTGGATTCGTAAGGGTCGTATTTCCTGCTGAGAACTCTGGGAAGATTTCCGCCGCTCTCCATGCATTGACCATTTCACGATACCATTCGTCAAGTCCTTTCCCTCCGCCCCATGAGTTATTTACAACGTCCGGAGCTTTTTCAGGATGTGGATTGCCCTCGGCATCTTTTGGAGCAAGGATCCATTCCCCTGCAGCCAATAGATCGGCATCCGTTCCTCCTTGGGAAGTGAACGCTTTGACAGCGATCCATTTCGCACCAGGAGCCACTCCGATCTGATTGGAACCATTCGGCTCGTGACCGACCATCGTACCGGTTACATGGGTACCGTGGCCATTATCGTCATATGGTGTCCCTTGACCGGCCGTTGCATCGAACCAATTGAACTCATGGTTCGGTGAGTTCGGGCTTTGAGGATTGAATCCTCTGTACTGCTCTTTCAAAGCAGGGTGATCCCATTGAACACCCGTGTCGATGGAAGCAACGACTGTCCCTGATCCATCAATGCCCATATCCCATACGGCAGGAGCACCGACCTTATCAATGTTCCATTCAACAGCAGCCGTTTCACCTTTCTTCTTGGAGGTTTCCTTCTCTTTTACCACTTCTGGCTTGTTGAGCTCACGAACTTCATTCGGCAGGATTTTCTCAACTTCAGCGTAAGTGGAAAGCTTCTCCATCACTTCTTTCGTACTTGTAACGGCCATACCATTGACAACATAATAGCTTTGGATGTCTTTGACTGCACCGGATTTCTTTTGCTTGGTTAAGTATTCTTTTACTTCTGCTTGCGTTTCAAGTGAGGTAGCACGAAGCTCTGAAACAACGAGGTTCCGCTTCAACAGTTTACTGTTGTTGGCAGAAAGCTTTTGCTTCTTCGCATTTTTTTCCGCTTTCTCGGCGATCTTTAACGTATCTACCTGCTCCTTGAACTTTACTAAGTATGTGACGTGCTTATCTTTGTCGAATTGTTTCTGGAGCTTTGATGTGATCTTGGACTGTGGAGACACTTTGGCAGAATCTTTTACTGAAGTCGATGGCTTTTCCTTTTGAGCGGCACTGACAGCCCCTGCGTTAAAAGGAAATAATAGTGGAACGAACATCGCTAATGTCAAAATGATGGATAACCATTTTGCCCTCTGTCTTCTTCTTCCCTTCATCCAATTCCCTCCGTTTGGTTTCATTTTGGTTGTTCGGACATGATCTCCTTTCATTTTTATTCCACCTGGTAAATAGTAGGTGTTAAACCAAACATAACCAAAGAGTATTGTCGAATGTTGTAGAGGAATGTCATGTGAATTCCTAATATTCTGAAAATAAATAGAAAGACTTAGCCACTTTGTTCCGAATTGTGACGAAGGGTGTATTTATGAATGACCATTCACCTATCCCATCCCTTATTTTCCTGTTTTATATGGGCCATTCGACTATTCCTTACAAATTGGGAACAATAATTCCTCATTAAGCCTCACCTGGGATCTAAGGGGAAAAGCGTTTAGCCTATCGTCCTATTCTCATTGATTACTTAACCTTATGAAATATTCTTTTGAAACTATTCCGTGCCATTTGCCTACTTTTTCATTCCGATCCCCCTCTCCCGTCACCCTAAAGTCTCATGGATCGTCAACAAAAAAAGGACCCTCCTCCCCAGGAAGGGTCCTTTCTCACTTAGTAGATGGACGTTGTTTCTTTCGACGTGTTTTCGAGGATTTCTTTCACACGCTGCAGGAATCGTCCGCAAACCAGTCCGTCCAATACGCGGTGATCAAGGGACATGCAGAGGTTCACCATATCCCGCACGGCAATCATTCCGTTGTTCATGACAACAGGACGCTTGACGATCGATTCCACCTGAAGGATCGCTGCCTGAGGATAATTGATGATTCCCATTGATTGCACTGATCCAAAAGAACCCGTATTATTCACTGTAAATGTACCACCCTGCATATCTTGCGAAGTCAGTTTCCCACTTCTTACTTTTCCAGCAAGCTCGGTGATTTCCCTTGCAATGCCCTTAATGGTCTTTTCGTCTGCATTCTTGATGACCGGTACATAGAGGGCATCATCGGTTGCAACAGCGATCGACAGATTGATATCCTTCTTCTGGATGATCTTATCGCCAGCCCACATGGAATTGATCTGTGGGTACTCTTTAAGCGCCTGTGCAACGGCCTTGACGAAGAATGCGAAGAAGGTCAGATTATAGCCTTCCTTCTGCTTAAATTCTGTTTTGAGGGAATTGCGGTAGTCGACCAGGTTGGTGACATCCACTTCCATCATCGTCCAAGCATGGGGAGCTTCATGCTTGCTTCGAAGCATATTTGCTGCGATGGCTTTCCGGATTCCAGTTACAGGAATTTCAATATCACCTGGCATGGTAGGCACGTCCGGCGCCTGAGGGGCAGGCTTTTTGGACGGCTGAGCTGCAATTTCCCTTTGTGATGGCGATTCCTGCTGCGGAGCGGCCTTCGGTGCCTCGCTCGCCTGAGGGATGTTGCCTGACTCGATGATCTTTTTAAGGTCTTTTCTTGTAATCCGGCCACCGGCCCCTGTTCCCGTCACCTGGGTCAGGTCTATTCCGTTTTCCTGGGACATTTTCAGGACGGCAGGAGAATATCTGCCTTTATTGCTTGTATCCGCTGAGGCAGGTGAAGACGGTGCTGCTTCTTCTTTCTTTTCCACCTTTTCTTCAGTAGGAGCATCAGTGCCCCCCTCTAATTCAATCGAACAGATGAGCTCTCCGACTTCAAGGGTGTCGCCTTCCTCGGCAAGAAGTTCCTTGATGACCCCTGTAAACGAAGAAGGTACTTCGGCGTTGACTTTATCCGTTTGTACTTCGGCGATCGGATCATATTTATTGACCGCATCTCCCGGAGACACCAACCATTTGCTGATCGTCCCTTCGGTTACGCTCTCGCCTAGCTGAGGCATTTTCATTTTTTCAATCCCCATGAGGATCCCTCCTAATCTGGTTCGTTAAAATTCCGCCAATTCCCTCATTGCTTTTTCCACTTTATCCGGGTTGATCATAAAGTGTTTTTCCATTGTCGGTGCGTACGGCATGGCAGGTACATCCGGGCCGGCAAGGCGCTTGATTGGTGCATCAAGGTCGAACAAGCAATGTTCTGCGATGATGGCAGACACTTCACCCATGATGCTTCCTTCTTTATTGTCTTCCGTTACAAGCAGTACTTTACCCGTCTTGGAAGCTGCTTCGATGATCGCTTCTTTATCCAATGGATAGATGGTGCGAAGATCGAGGATATGTGCTTCAATGCCATCCTGGGCAAGCTTTTCTGCTGCTTGAAGGGCAAAGTGGACGCAAAGGCCGTAGGTAATGACCGTAATGTCTTCCCCTTCGCGTTTTACATCTGCTTTTCCGATCGGAAGCGTATAATCGTCCTCCGGTACTTCACCTTTAATGAGGCGGTAGGCCCGTTTATGTTCAAAGAATAGCACAGGATCTTCATCACGGATCGCTGCCTTCAGAAGGCCTTTTACATCGTAAGGCGTTGAAGGCATGACGATCTTCAGACCAGGCTGATTGGCAAAGACCGCTTCTACTGATTGAGAATGATAAAGGGCTCCGTGTACTCCTCCGCCATACGGTGCGCGGATGACCATCGGACAGCTCCAGTCATTGTTGGAACGATAACGGATTTTGGCCGCTTCGGAAATGATCTGGTTGACAGCAGGCATGATGAAATCAGCAAACTGCATTTCAGCGATCGGTCTCATACCGTACATGGCAGCTCCGATCCCAACCCCTGCTATGGCCGACTCGGCAAGAGGCGTATCGATGACGCGGTCCTCGCCGAATTGATCATATAATCCGTGAGTCGCCTTAAAGACGCCTCCTTTTTTGCCGACGTCCTCACCGAGCACAAATACTTTTTCATCTCGTTCCATTTCTTCTCTCATGGCCAATGTTACGGCATCAATATAAGACATTACTGGCATATTGGTTCTCCCCCTTACTTCTCTTCTGCGTAAACATATTTCATGGCGGATTCAGGCTCTGCATACGGTGCAGCCTCTGCGTAATCCGTTGCTTCATTCACTTGTTTCATCACGCGGTCATTGATGGCTTTCTCCAGCTCATCGTCCATGACGCCTGTTTCTTTTAAATACGCACCAAACGTAATGATCGGATCATTCGTTTTGGCTTTCGCCACTTCATCTGGAGAGCGATAGCTGCGGTCATCATCATCTGAGGAGTGGGGAGTCAGACGGTAGGAAACCGTCTCGATCAATGTCGGACCTTCTCCGCGTCTTCCGCGATCAGCCGCTTCCTTGACCACTTTATACACTTCGATGGGATCATTTCCATCAACGGTGATTCCTGGCATACCATAACCGATGGCACGGTCTGATACTTTCTCACATGCCAATTGCTTCTCGATCGGGACCGAAATGGCATATTTATTGTTCTCACACATGAAGATGACCGGAAGTTTATGTACACCGGCAAAATTTGCTCCTTCGTGGAAATCCCCTTGGTTGGACGATCCTTCACCAAACGTAACAAATGTCACAAGGTCTTTTTTCTCCATTTTCCCTGCGAGTGCCAGTCCGACAGCATGCGGCACCTGGGTGGTTACCGGAGAAGATCCCGTGACGATGCGGTTTTTCTTTTGTCCGAAGTGACCCGGCATCTGACGGCCGCCTGAGTTCGGATCTTCTGCTTTCGCAAAGCCTGAAAGCATCAATTCTTGAGCCGTCATCCCGAATGTGAGGACAACGCCCATATCACGATAGTACGGAAGAGCATAATCCTTCTCGGTATCAAGTGCAAATGCTGCACCGACTTGAGCGGCCTCTTGACCTTGACAGGAAATGACGAACGGGATCTTACCTGAACGGTTCAACAGCCACATCCGCTCATCAATTTTCCTGGCGAGTAGCATAGTTTCATACATCTCTAACACTTTCTCATTGGAAAGTCCTAATTCTTCATGACGATTGCTTGCCATTTTTTTAACCTCCTACAGCGTTAATGGATAACAGGGTGCCTTCTGTCAGGACCCTGTTCCTGGGTAATGAATGTTCATACTGGGAATTGAGCGTTTGTATATCGGGTCAAAGCCCCCCGCCTCCGCTTTTCTTTGTCCAGCTACGGCGGGGTGACCCTCGAGGTCATAAGGCGCGCCGGACAAAAAGGCCAAGTGCGCCTTTTCGCCGTCCCTCCTTATGCTTGTCGGGTCAAAGCCCCCGCCTCCGCTTTTCTATTGTCCAGCTGCGGGGCTTAGGGGCTCGAGGTCATAAGCTGTACTGATCAAAAAGGCAAAGGTCGCCTTTCCGCTCAGCCCATCTTATGCTTGTCGCCCCTAAGCAAAGCCCCTCCGCTTTTCTAGCCATGTATGGCTTTTCCGTCTACTGCCAGGGCGGCTTCGCCTATGGCTTCTGAGAGGGATGGATGCGGGTGGATGGTGTGGGCGATTTCCCACGGTGTTGCGTCAAGCACTTTGGCAAGTCCTGCTTCGGAGATCATGTCGGTGACGTGTGGACCGATCATGTGAACGCCTAGGAGGTCATCCGTTTCCTTGTCTGCGATAATTTTGACGAATCCGTCTGATTCTCCGTAGACAAGGGCTTTTCCGATGGCCCTGAAATTGAATTTCCCGACTTTGACCTCGTGTCCTTCGTCTTTTGCTTGCTGTTCCGTCAATCCCACACTGGCGATTTCAGGACTGCTGTAGATGCATTTGGAAATGAGATTATAGTCGATTGGATGAGGCTTTTGATCAGCCAGATGCTCCACTGCCGTGATCCCTTCATGTGACGCGACGTGGGCAAGCTGCAAGCCACCGATCACATCTCCGATAGCATAGATATGGGATTCTTTCGTTTGGTAGTATTCATTTACTTCGATGAAGCCTTTTTCCACTTTGATATCTGTATTTTCAAGACCAATTCCCTCGACATTCGCCTGACGTCCAACGGAAACGAGGATCTTTTCAGCTTCGAAGGTTTTCGTTTCGCCTTTGTGCTCGGCACTGATTGCGACACTGCCTGAGCCTTTGTTCAGCGTATCAGAGAGGACTTTCGCGCCAGTGACGATCTTGACGCCTTTTTTCTTCATCAGTCTTTGCATTTCTTTAGCAATATCTTTATCTTCTGTCGGGACAATGGTGTCAGCATATTCGATGACCGTGACATCCACATCAAAATCAGATAACATTGAAGCCCATTCAATCCCGATGACCCCGCCCCTACAATGATGATGGATTTCGGCAAGGATTCCAGGGCAAGAGCCTCATCTGAAGATAGTACATGCGTTCCGTCAATCTCAAGGCCTGGCAGTGAGCGTGGGCGGGAGCCTGTTGCCACGATGACATTTTTCGGAATGAGCATGGCGTTGTCTTCACCGTTGTTCATCTCGACTGAAATGGTTCCCGGCATCGGCGAGAAGATGGATGGCCCAAGGATTCTTCCAAGTCCTTCGAAGACATCGATCTTTCCTTGCTTCATCAAGTGCTGTACACCTTTATGAAGGCCTTCGACGATGCTTTCTTTACGTGCCTGCACTTTAGGGAAGTCAAGCTCTACTCCGTTGATCTTCACACCAAAATCTTCACTGTGCTTTGCCGTTGCGTATACTTCGGCACTCCGGAGAAGCGCTTTACTTGGGATACATCCCTTATGTAGACATGTTCCTCCCAGTTTCCCTTTTTCCACGATTGCTGTTTTCAGACCCAATTGAGATGCACGGATGGCGGCGACGTAACCGCCTGTTCCTCCACCCAGAATGACAAGATCATATTCTTCAGCCATTGTTCATGACCTCCTTATTGTATCCGGGCCTCACTTTTTGACGTTCCCGGATATTCTTTGTATTCTTCTTCCTGTTTGAGTACACGCAATGCCCCTTCAGCAAGGGCCTGAAGTTCATTTTCACCAGGTTGGATGATCACATCGGCGATCCAGCTGATTCGTTTCGAAATGGCTTTGACGAACCCTTTTCCGTATGCAAGTCCTCCCGTCAGGATGATTGCATCCACCTTGCCGCTCAGCACCGCGCTGGCTGCGCCTATTTCCTTGGCGATTTGATAAGCCATGGCATCATAGACATGGCGGGCCTGTTCATCTCCATTTTCGATCATCTTTTCTACTTTAACTGCATCGCTTGTACCGAGGTATCCTACAAGACCACCCTGTCCGACAAGCTTCTTCATGATCTCTTCGCGGTAGTAATCCCCTGAAAAGCACAGGTCGACAAGGTCCCCGGCTGGGACTGTTCCAGCGCGTTCTGGACTGAAGGGACCGTCGCCATGCAGTCCATTATTGACGTCGATGACTTTCCCGAGATGATGGACACCAACGGTGATCCCACCTCCCATATGGGTGATGATCAGGTTCAGCTCTTCATATTTCTTACCGAGCTGCTTGGCCACCCTTCTTGCGACCGCCTTCTGATTAAGGGCATGGAAAATGCTTCTGCGCTCGATCAAGGAAAACCCTGACACCCTGGCGAGAGGTTGGAGCTCGTCCACTACCACCGGGTCGACGATATAGGATGGGATATTGAGCCCGGAGGCGATTTCGAATGCAAGGATGCCTCCGAGATTCGATGCATGCTGTCCGGATACACCTTCTTTTAGGTCGCGGAGCATCTCTTCGTTCACAAGATAGGTTCCACCTTCAATGGGCTTCAGAAGGCCTCCCCGTCCACAGACGGCACTCAATTTGGATATATTGATCCCTTCTTCATCGAGAGCTTCGAGTATCGTATGCTTACGGAACTCATATTGATCAATGATAGTCGGGTATTGATTGATCGTTTCGGTTTCATGACGGATCGTCTTTTCAAAAACGGAACGGTCTTCATCGAAGACCCCGATTTTAGTCGATGTGGATCCCGGGTTGATGACTAGGATCCGGTGCTTGATTTCTTGCACAGCAGTAACCTCCAATAGGGCGAATTATATCTTTATTCTCTCTATTCCAAGGACCCCCTGATGACAAAATGTCTTTTACACAAAGATGGGGCACCCCTCCTTTTTTGGAGGAGCACCCATCTTTGTGAATTAGCGGCGGCTAAGGATGTGATGTCCGTTTTGAAGGAATTGACTTCTTGAACGGCGCATTTTTTCGATGCGTTCTTCTGCCATGCGGTCAGCGGCTACATACGTAGGAACATGATCACGCTTGGCGATTTCGATTACGCGCTCGACGTTATTATAAACCTGTTCGACCTTTTTCATGGCTCTCTCGCTGTTATATCCATAAAGCTCATCAGCTACGTTGATGACCCCACCTGCGTTGATGACATAATCCGGAGCATAGACGATTCCCATTTCGTGGATGGCATCTCCGTGACGGGCTTCTTTCAGCTGGTTATTCGCAGCTCCGGCAATCACCTTGGCTTTCAGCTGTGGAATCGTTTCATCATTAATGATGGCACCGAGGGCACAAGGCGCGAAGATGTCACAGTCTACTCCATAGATTTCATTGGTATCTACAGCTTTAGCACCAAACTCTTCCACGGCACGCTGAACGGCTTCTTTATTGATATCCGTTACGATCAGATTGGCTCCTTCTTCGTGAAGGTGGCGGCACATATTGTACGCAACATTACCCACACCTTGGACTGCAATGGTTTTGCCTTCAAGCGAATCCGTTCCGAATGCTTCCTTGGCTGCCGCTTTGATTCCGCGGTACACGCCGTAAGCTGTTACAGGGGATGGATTCCCTGATGAACCGAATGCAGGAGAGATCCCTGTTACATAATCGGTTTCTTCGTGGATCAGGTCCATGTCCGCAACGGTTGTACCTACATCCTCTGCCGTGATATAACGGCCATTCAGCCCTTGGATATAGCGTCCGAATGCACGGAACATCTCTTCGTTCTTGTCTTTGCGCGGGTCTCCGATGATGACGGTCTTACCGCCTCCGAGATTCAATCCGGCTGCAGCATTCTTGTAAGTCATACCTTTGGCAAGGCGAAGGGCGTCTTCGATTGCCGCTTCCTCTGATTCATATGTCCACATGCGTGTTCCGCCGAGTGCAGGGCCGAGAGTGGTATCGTGGATGGCGATGATGGCTTTCAAGCCTGATTCCTGATCTTGGCAGAATACCAATTGTTCGTAATCGTATTGTTCCATATAGCTGAAGATTTTCATGAGTGTTTCCCCCTATTTATACGTTAGTTGTGTTCGTTAGCGGTTTTCTGAAGAGCAGATGGCGAGTGCCAATGAGTACAGCTTGCTCTCTGCCAGGTCCGACCTGGATGTTAATACGATTGGTGCTGTGGCTCCCGAAATGACGGCAGCCACCTTGGCCCCTGCGAAATACATAAGGGACTTATAAAGGACGTTTCCTGCTTCTATAGTAGGCACCAGGAGGATATCCGCTTCTCCGGCCACCTCGCTGACAATTCCTTTTTGTCTCGCCGCAATCGATGAAACGGCGTTATCGAGTGCAAGCGGCCCGTCCACCAGGCAATCTTTGATTTGTCCCCGTTGGTTCATCACCGTCAGGGCGGCAGCATCCAATGTAGCCTGCATTTGCGGGTTGATGACCTCAACGGCTGCGAGAGGAGCTACTTTCGGCTGGTCGATTCCGATGGACCGGGCAACCGAAACGGTATTTTGAATGATCTGGGCCTTTTGCCCAAGGTCCGGTGAAATGTTCATGGCGGCATCAGTCACAAAAACGAGTTTTTCAAATCCTTCAACTTCGAAGGCGGCTGCGTGCGATAGCACATTCCCGGTCCTAAGACCCCACTCTTTATTCAGTACAGCTTTGAGGAGGACCGAAGTGGAAACATGCCCTTTCATCAAAACGTCTGCTTCTTTTTTGTTGACGGCCTGAACGGCAAGTTCTGCAGCATTTTGCACGGAAGGTGAATGGATGATTTTAATCCTGGCACTTTCCAGAAGATCGCGCTGTGATTCTTCCATCACCTGTTCGATCTTCTCCCTGTCACCGAAAAGCAGGAACTCAGCCATCCCATGTTCCACGGCCATGGATACAGCCTTCAGGACTTCTTTATCTTCCGCCGCAGCAACAGCTACAGTGGCATTTTCCTTGCGGGTTGCTAGGTCTACTAGAGATTGGAGATTCATGTATGTGATTCAACCCCTTTTTACAATTATCGGTTCCACTATTCTATCTCGCAAGAAGCGTGCCAACTTTCAAAAGCATGAAAACGCTTCATTAAACGAAATGTGATCATGCAATTTTTTGCAGGGTCTGCAAATTATTTCATGCTATTTATTTCAATGTTATATTTTTCAATTTTATAGTACAGGTTCCTGACAGAAACATTCAGTGCTTTCGCCGTGGCTGTCTTGTTCCCTTTATGTTGCGCTAAAACCGACTGGATTATCTGTTTTTCATACCACTCGAGGCGTGCATTCAAATCTGTCTCTACCGGATCAGACTCCATCTCGGTTGCACGCCCCTTCGCATGACCCATGGAGGAAAGATGCTTTTCGTCTATATACGTTTCACTTGCCTCCATGAATATGACGGCTCTGCCAAGTACGTTTTCCAGCTCGCGCACGTTCCCTGGCCAGTCATGCTCCATCAGCTTCACCGTGGCCTTTTTCGTCAGCCCTTCCACCTTACGCCCGTAATCCTGATTGATCTTGGTGATGAGACGTTCGGATATCAACGGGATATCGCCTTTTCGCTGGCGAAGGGGCGGGATCTGGATCGGCATTCGATTGAGGCGGTAATAAAGATCCTCCCTGAATGACCCGTCCCCCATGCCTTTCTCGAGGTTCACATTGGTGGCGGCAATCACCCGGACGTTTATGGGGATGGACTTGGTTCCTCCCACCCGGACGATTTCTTGTTCCTGGAGCACCCTTAAAAGCTTCGCCTGCGTGCTGGCACTCAGCTCCCCGATCTCATCAAGGAAAATGCTCCCATTATTCGCTTCTTCAAAGAGACCCCGCTTGCCCCCGCGCTTCGCTCCGGAAAACGCGCCGTCTTCATAACCGAACAGCTCACTTTCCAACAAGTTTTCAGCCAGGGCAGCACAGTTGACCCGGATGAACTTGTTGAACTTCCGGTCACTTGCATTATGTATGGCATGGGCAAACAGTTCCTTTCCGGTGCCGGATTCACCCCGCAGCAAGACGGTAGCCGGCGTCTTTGCCCCAAGCTTCGCCTGTTCGATGGCAATTTTCATTTCTTCGGATGTCCCGATGATATCGTCAAAAATGTATTTTGCCTCTAGGGTCCGGATGATCCTGCGTGCCCGGTCCAATTCATTCGTGAGGGATTGGATCTCCGACATATCATGGATGACGCCGACGCTCCCTTTCAAAATGTCATTGACGATGATCGGTGCCACATTGACGATGACTTCCTTCCGCTTCGGGCCGACGCGCATCCTCGTGCCCCTGATGGCCTTTCGGGTCCTGAGGACTTTGAGATGGATGCTTTCACCTTCGGAAATATCCGCAGTTGCCGGCTGCCCGATCACCTCTCCACTGGAAAGACCCGTGATTCTCGTATAGGCGGGATTGATCAAGATCCCCTTCCCATCCTCATCCACGACAGATATGGCATCATCACTTGATTGGATGATGGCTTCAAGCATCGTCTGGATTTCTTTTAGATCCGTGATCTGTTCGGCAAGGTTCACCACTTCGGTAATATCCTTGAACACCGAAAATGCACCGATTACTTCATCCGAGGATGTGATCATCGGGATCCTGCTCGAAATGATCTTCAAACCGTTCTGGAGGATCACTTCTTGATTGATTTCAGGCCTCCTTGTTTCGATGGTCGAGAGCAGCCGGCTTTCCGGCACGACTTCAAGGATGTTCCGGTTCAAAGCATCCTCCCCGCTGATCCCCGTCATGCGCTGGGCACTTTGATTGAAAAGGATGATCTTACCCCTGTGATCAATTCCAATCATCCCGTCATCCGTTGAATTGAATATGAGATCCCGCTTGAAGGATTCACTAGTGAGTTCATGGATCAGCTCTTCTTTTTCCTCGAGGAGCTTGGAAATGAGAAATGCGACACTTCCGGGGATGAGCACGGTATTCTTCCCGCGTCGATCCCTGATGTCTTCAAACACTGCCTGATCCCCCGTCACCTCGATGACGATATCTATGGAAGAGTCAAGATACGGTCGCCAATCATCTCCGACCGCGATGCCCCATTCCCCGGCAAGCTTTACCCCGGGAGCCTGCCTGTCCACATCGATGACCGCTACTACATTCATGGAAGAGGCTTCGTGGAGAATTTTCAAGATCGCCACCCCACCTTTTCCTCCCCCTACTATGAGAACATCCTGCAACATTCTTCACCCCATCGCTTTGTCCGTGCAATATATTTCACAGTTCCATTTTACCTCACAAGGGCCACCTTGACAATTTTCATGATGGAGGTAAAATTCAAGTAAGTGGATACAAAGGGGAAATGTACATAATGTCACGCCTTATCGCTTTGATCATCATGCTCATACCCGGTGCATTTGCAGCGCTTGGTATCAAGCTTATGAGGGACATGCTCTTCGGCATCCTGCAGCCTCCCATACCGTACCTCTGGCTGCAATTCATTCTCGGTCTTGTCTTTTTCGTGGTCGGCCTGGGATTCATTGCAGGATTCGTTCTCCATAGGGACCGGAAAAGGAACAAAGTTCAACCTCGTTTCACGAAAAAAAGCTAGCCCGGGGGCTAGCTTTTTTCTGTATTCCTGATTCCGATTGCACGTTCGGGGAAATCGGTAATGAGGGCAGGACACCGTATGTGGAGCAGCCTTTTCATCGACGTTTCCTTATTCACCGTGTAGGGCCGCACCAGCACACCCGCCTTCACCGACTGCAGGATCATGTCATCGGTTACGGCATTGAGGTTCGGATGGATGGCACCTGCCCCGATGGAACGGGCATAGGACCAAGGCATGAAAAGCCTGTTCGAGTACAGGGCTGCCACTTCAACTGCCGGATTCAGCTTCTTGCACTTGACAAGGGAGTAGTGATTGAAGGAAGAGATGATGATCCGATCATCGTATCCATATTCCCTGCTCAGTTCAAAGATTTTCTCTTCGAGGCCTGTATAGTCCATGACGCTGTTCTTCAATTCGATATTACAGAGGAGATCATTCCCCCTCATCCATTCGAACACTTCGATCAAAGAAGGCACCCGGCATCGTCGGAGCATCTTCCATTTTCCGTTCGCCCTGAGCTTTTGTATATCCTTGAGGGTGACATCTTTGACAAATCCCTTACCATTCGTCGTACGATCGAGTGTTTCGTCGTGGATGACGACCACCTGATCGTCCGAGGTGAGCTGTACATCAATTTCGATCCCATCCGCCCCGACCCGGGCTGCCTCGGCGAACGCTTCCAATGTATTCTCAGGATGAGTCCCTGCAGAACCCCTGTGGGCAAAGATCAATGTCATACCTTCACGTCCTTTTTTTGCATCTATGTAGGGTGGGTACCCTTTCGCACAAAAATAAAAACCCGGCAGGCACCGGGTCATCCGTTCTACTTACCCTTTCAAGAGGCCTTATGCTCCAAACGCAGCTTGTCAGCCACCATCGCAATGAACTCAGAATTGGTCGGTTTTGCTTTTGTCATGCTTACAGTATAACCGTTATTATATCGGTCTTTGAAAGGAATTATTCGAGATATAAACGTACATATTTATCGGTAACTCATCGGGATATTTATCGGTAATTACGGTTTGTAACCGCTAACTAAACTATAACGGAAATTCAGCGTTATGACAAGCGATTATAATTTGGCGATTTGGGAGGAATTAGGCGTTAATGAGTCGAATTTACTATTATACTTGTAACGAGGAGGCCGATTATGAAAAGAACGGTGGATAAAGACAAATTATCGTCAGCACAAACGCAACTAGTATTCGATTTTGTTCAGTGCTTATTCGAAGGTGACGTCGCGAACTACTGGAGTAAGATTTGTCGAGTTGACCAGGCGAGGATACTCGGAAGGTATGACGCGTTGGTGGAGGCGGGCAGTTTGCCTGGCGTCAATTTCGAGGAGTATGTAAAAACGGAAGTTAAGGCGAAGCAAGAAGGCTTTTACGCTGCGATTCGAGAAAACTTCGGCATTTCCCATTTCGTCCGTCATACGAATCACGGTGACGTCATGGTTTTCGCTTATGAAAATATACGTGGGCCAGTCGCTTACATTGCCGAGACTATGCGCAACGTATACCCGATACTACTGACGTTGGATGCCCGCAGTGAGAAAAGCGAAATCAGCCTCGAATGGAAAGTGCGCTTTTTTGAGGATTATTGGTTCGAGGAAGTAGACGTGGATAAATGGATCGATGAGCAAATCGAGGGTATGTACGAGCCAGCCGACGATTAAGCCGGCCAACCTGCGGTTTACTTAACGTCTACATATGCGCCGTTAGCCGTCACATAAAACGTTGCGCCTTTACTGTTCTTAGCTTCGTACTGGTAAGCGTTATCCACTTTAAGCTTGCGAACAACTGTTGGAAAACCAATACCTTTCGTTAGATAACCGGAAACGTCTTTCGCTTCCCATGACGGCTTGCTGTAGAACTTCAGCTTGGAGACTTTGCATACGAGCTTCTTGCTGGAATAGCTATCCGCCTTTTTCGCAACGTTAAGCTTAGCACCGACCTTAAGCGCTTGTGCATTGACGCTAGGATTTAGCCGCTCGAGCTCCTTAACGGAGGTACCGTAGGCCTTAGCGATGTCCCACAAGGTATCGCCGCTTTTTATTGTATGCGATGAAGCTTTAGAAGCAGGCGCTGCTTTATCTAGGTATTTCAACGGATCAACTGCGTTACTCTTATCGCCATTCCAACGCCCTTCATGCAGCTCGAAATGAAGGTGCTGCCCGAAGGAATAACCGGTATTCCCCATTACGCCGAGTACCTGCCCTTGCTTGACATTCGCTCCCACGCTAACCTTACGCGAACCACTCCGCATATGAGCGTAAACTGTCTCGTATATTTTACCGCCAAGGTTATGCACAACGAACACTACTTCGCCATAGGAATCGGAGCGATATGATCGGCTAACTACGCCTGCTGCGGCCGCCTTTACATTGACCGTCCCACTTTTCGCTAAATCGATGCCGAAGTGACTTCGCACCTGCCCGTTCAATACGTCTCGCCCAAATGGCGAAGTTAGTTTTGCGCCTTCAACCGGATAGTTAAACATTATTGATCGCCTCCATTTTCGTTTCTTTTTTCGAATTGATACTTAATCGTTGCGACTGATCCTACGCCAAGTAATGCGTATTGGATGCCGGCAATCATGACGCCATAATCAAAACCGCCCTGCTCAAACGCTGCGAACAATATGCCCAGCACAATCGCAATTACTGGAATATAACGATTACTGACCCTTGTCGCTTCTCTAATCGCATATAGTACGACTGCAAGCGCAAGATACGCCGTAAAATCTACGTTCAATAGTTCGTCCATTGTTTCGTCCTCCTTTATATAGTAGAAAAGCGACATCACCCGTCTTGGATGTGCCGCTTGATCATAGAACCATCGCAGCTAGGATACCTACGATGGTCAATATTGACGGGACCATGAGCCCAATCGCCCAGGTTGTCGTCTTTTTTATTCCCTCGATGTCTTTGGCATTTTCCTTCGCAAGTGAGAGCGCTTCCGCCGCCTTACCGTCCGCACTTTCAGCAGTCTTTTTGACCTCAGATAAATATCCAAGTTGCGTTTTTATCACCCCGATATCTACGCGAAGCTCAGTTAGAATGTCGTAAATCTCGCGAGAGTTGTGTTCTTTCTGCAGTTCTGGCATATCGTCGCCTCCTTTCTAGTGCATAAGAAAAGAGCCACCTAGTTTGGTGACTCTTTTTTTAGATTTGAAGAGTAAATTATCAGTCAAAACCTCGGTTCATTTCCTTGACTAATTAAGTAGTCGTTTAACCAATCGACTGAATATATTTTTCCAATACTAATATCATAATCAAGTACTAAGTTCATAATCTCAATAACTTTTTCTTTTGTAATAACTTCATCTTCCAAGTTCCAGTAATGATGCACCAGTTCTTCTAAAAATACCATAAGAATCAATTCATCGTCATAATTCTTCTCTCTCCATTTACCCACACAATAGACAGCTAAGTTAAACCGGAATCCGATTGAATCATCGACGTCAAGTTCCTCAAATTCAAAATTACCCCTTTCAGTTAACAGAGCACATAAACGAGGGAGTTTTTCTTTTTCAAGGAATTCTTGTTCTAATTTAATTGAAATCCCGTGTAACGCAACACTAAATAAGAACGCTTCGTGTTTAGTAATAGGAAAAGTTGCTCTGATTTCAATTTTATTAATTAAATATTCTGGAATAGTTGGACCAGGACAAGTAATCTGATTTTTAAATACACCCAATTTCATCACCTCCAAACTGTTATTCGACATTAAAAAACATTTACCTTTAAGAATTGGATAAATTTATCCGCTTTAATTCCGTAGAGATGTCGTAAATCATGTCATTGAGTTTGCGCCAAGAGGATTCGCTTATGATAAGTCATCTCCTTCCGTAGGATAAGAGAAAGAGCCGCCAGCGATGGCAACTCCATGTTAAGCAATTTGATCCGATTATTCTTTTATCCAATTTTCTAATTCCCAAGTAACCCCCGTTTTCTTTTTGAAATTACTAAGAGCTATAGCAATCCCAACACTCGTTAGAGATGAATTTGCTAATTTTGTGGTATTCCATAATTCAATTAATTTGGCATACCTTAAATGTAAATCATCAATAATTGGATCATTTGGATAAGAGTATGACAGTATTTTATTTATATCAGCTGATCCAATACTAATAGATATACATCCACTATACTGCAAATGTTGAAAAGCAATTTCGCCACTAGTTATACCCCGCAAAAATTGATCTAGGAAAACAGGAAAGTCTTTCGCTGAAAATAGCGCACCAATATTAACATGTTTAACTATAAATAAAACAGTCAATATATTAATTTGTTTCATGGTTAGTTTTGGTATAATTTCTAAAGCTTCATTACACACTAATGTGGTGAATTTTTGATCTTTTTGTTTTGTTCTGCTTACCAATAAATCAATCAATAAATCAGCAATTTCATCATCATTACGGCGAGCGTGGTTTTTCTGCGCCTCATATATTACGAATCTTACATCAGGATCTTTTGTGTTTGTTAATGATTCAGGAGACTCTGCTTTTAATTCATCTAAATATTTATTTATTAATTTTTCGGCTCTTTCATTAACAACTGCTTCAATTTTTTCGCCCAAGTCATAAAAGTTCGACTTAAAAACACCCATGGCGATGTCCTTTACGTCAGTATAAGACATACCGTGCTGGTGAACTGTTACTTCATTCCCTTGTACATTGTTTGAATGGTCGCCACCCGTGATTTCTTGTTTTCTATTTATCATGTTTAGTCTCTCCAAATGTCACAGTAACGTTTTTACCACCCTGTACATTATTAGAATGATTTCCAGCATCAATTTTTTGACCAGGGGACCTCTTCGACTTAAAAACAAACCCCAATAAAGAAGTTATAGCAACTATTCCAATCCCACTAAATAACCATTCTTTATTTTCCGAAATCCAAACCACTAAATCTCCCCCTTGCCAATCTTTGTAAATCAATGGTAAGGGCAAATTTACGTTTTGTCCATCTATTTAGATGAAGTTTCATATCTTATTGAAGGATATTTTTCTGTCAGGTCAACGTTGTAATCACACTTTTCGCAACGGTGTTCGATTTGCGGTGGGTTTGTACACCAACTGTTTTTTCCTGTAGGGAGCATTTCACCCTTATTACAATGATCACAAATGTACTTCACTCCATAAGGACGTACTTCAAACCTTTCCTCCAAAATCATCACCTTCTTTTCAAAATGAATAGCAGAATTTGATTTTAACTAATTTTTCATATTTATTTAGGTTAAGAAGCTAAAGCTTCCAACGACGTGCTCGACCTTAGCAGGGACCCGTTATTGGAAACTTAGAATTCAAACATGGCTGTGTTGTACTGTTTAATCTGCGACATAGGTATTTTCATCAGCTTGCGAAAGTCCATCGTAACACCACTTGTGCTCCGTCATTTCGACCCGACCTCCCCTTGCGTTTGTTGCTGCTCTAGCTGCGCCAGTTGTGCCGTCTTGACCGCCAACTCGATCTCGAGCTTAGCGATACGTTGCGACAAGATATGAATCACGTCGTTTCCGTCCACGTTTGTATTCATTACGCCTCACCTCCCTCGATTAATAACCTCAAGTCCGCTATTTCCTGCGCCTGTGCCTTATTTTCCGCGCTCAGCTCCTGCACACTCAACGCCAGGTAGTTCACATATTTATAAACGTTAATCGCCGACAAGTCCTGCGTAGCAATTTCCGGGCTCAGCTCGCTCAGTACGCCGATTTGCCAGTTCGAGTAGTTTCCGACGTTTACATCTTCGTTCAGAATGTAGCGCTTGATTTCGAGCTTGTTGATGACGTCTAGCCCGCGCTCCGTGACCGGCTCGATGTTTTGCTTCGTCAGGACGCTCGATCCGTTCCGGTACTCGCTCGCCTTGATTGGGCGATAACTTATAGTGGACCCGTCGTTATAGCCTAGGTGATTCGTAACGCGGACCTCGCCGTCAGTTGGTCCGCAACCAAGGTAGAAATTATCGCCAGTGGTTTTTATTCCGCCTGCTTGGAGCACGAAGTCGTTGGCGCCGGACCCGCCCAGCGTACCTCCACCTCGACCGTTCCAATAAACGCTATACGTACCGCCACGTGTCGTGACGTCATTTGCGCCAACTTTATCAGCGTCAAGTTTGCCCGTACCCATGTCGCCATTTCCATTTGTGACAAAAATCGTAGGGTCGCCTGCGGTCGTTTTTTGAAAGCGAATGCCTGCTGCGTAATTCGTATTCGGCGATCCGTAAGTGAGGACGCCATCAGTTTCGCTAGAGCTTCCGTTGTCCTTAACCCATAGGCGAAACTCGTTGATGCCGGGACGTGTGTTTTTCATCGGACGGAAGTATACGCTGGCTTCATCCGACTCAATGTTTACCGTCTGGCTGGCGTCGAGGATGACCCTATTCTCATCGGACCGCAACGCAACCACGCCGTAGACCGAGTGGACTGTCAGCCCGCTTGCCGTCGAGTACGTTGTGTCACGAAAAGCCAATGTTCCGGACGCATCTTCGTTCCCGACCGCATCGGCATACGTTGAGATTCCGAAATCGCTAAAGTAAAGCGAGCGATTAAGCGTGTCATTTCGTGCCCGCAAATACCCGTTTTCGAATTTCAGCCGGATTTGATTCGTTTCGGTTTTACCGCGCCAAGACCGCGTGTGTCTGCCTCGCGATTCAATATACGGCCCCTCGATTAGCGTGTATTCTTCCAGGTCGCCGCCGAATATGCGAATACGGTTCGTGTTGATTTGGCCGGCGGTGAGGAGGTTCGTATTGATTCCGTCGGCTGTTATCGCGTTCGGAAACGTGATGCCCCCGTCAGTCGTGACGCCTAGCCCCGCCGACCTGAACGCAACGAATCGCAACGGGTCATTCGGATCACGCGCCACAATACCCATTCCTGGCGGATACTCAAGCTCCGTCAGCGAGTTGTTCAGCGCCTCAGTTGCCCGCCGTGTTGCTTCGTCTAGCACGTCGTATTTCAGCTTGCCGGTGTCACTATCGAAGAACTCGTCGAACAACCTTTTCGTGAAATCAGTAATCGCCGATCCGTAACTTTTTCGCAAGGTTGATAGTGTGACTCTTGGCGCCTTGTTCGTGCCGGGATAGTCTTCGATTTCCATAACGCGAAGGTCGAGGTCGATGCCCAACGGTTCGTAGATTGTCGGAATCCTGTCGCCCAGACCCGGCTTTTCGCTGAGGTAGCCTGCGTCTTTCAGAACGCTGAACTCGAGCTCGATTGATACCTCAGGGGCATCGATGAGTTGGCGCTTGAGTGAGGCGAGCAACGTCGGCTGATGAATAATCGTTTCGTTCGTGTAAGGCTTGGCGTGGCGAATGCCGAAGATGGCTGCGTTTGGCGACGTGTACTCCGCCGTGACCACCGGCACGTCGTTGACGACCTTTCCTTCGCCGCGAATGTACGTTGACAAATTACTCGTATCGACCGTGTGCTTGAACGTTTTGACGTTGTGGTTGTAGCGAAATTGTAAGTCGGCGTCGTTGCCGATCTGATTGCGAATCGTGACGTGCTTGTCGTCGCGCAGTTCAAACTCGAAGCCAAACCGCTGAATCGCCTTGTTGAATAGCGCGATACAGTTGTCGTCGCCGAAGTTTTCAAATTCGAGGTTGTTGAACGCGTTGATGACGCTATACGTCCAGCCCGTGCCGTTGAAGATAAAGTCGAGTATTTGCGCGATTGTCTTAACGCCTGTGGTTAGCGTGTCGTAGCGATAAACGTCGATGAGGTCAAAGAATTCGTGCGTGGCGAATACCGACTTAACGGGCGTTTGAGCGTGCACGCGCTGCTCGACCTGCTTGATCCGGTAACGGTGCTTCGTTGATTGATCCGTGATGAAGCACTCCTCTTCGACGAGGTTGAATGCGTGAGCGTTGACGTCGGTTTTCGGCAATAAAAAAGACAGCGAACGATTTCCGTTCACCGCCTGTTTGCGTGAGAGTCCTAGTTGATTGGCGAGAAAGTGAGACTCGCCGGATAACGTTGTGAGTTCGAGCAAGTTACGTCCTCCTTTCGTGTTAATTTATCGCAAAAGAAAAAGTCGCCGGTGAGGGCGACTTATTTATTTATGACTTTATTAAGCTCTCTACGTAACAAAGCTGCCTCAAGCATAAGACACTCGTTAGACCTAACCCCATAAAGGCTATCTTTCTCTCTAACCAAAATATCATTACCGTTTTCATCTTTTTCATAAATGTCGTCCCACTCGTCATAACAAAGTAGCCCGTAATCAAAGGCGTCCAACCCATGCCTTGAAAATGCTTCTTCTATTTCTTGTGCTATTACTCCGATATGAACCCGAGCCTCTTCCCCTTTTTCTTTAACGGCGTCAATATACCGGAACTGTTGGTAGTTCACTTCACTCCAGGCATCTAGCACAGCATCATTAATCGGTAGTATGGAAGTCTTATGGCGTCTGTCCGACGTATTAATTACCCCTCCCGAAGCAAACACGTTAGTAAATCGATTGGTTGATTGTCCAAGTGAAGCTGTGTTATCTACGTACGGCCTCACGGCAACAGGTGCATAAAACGTTGTGTAACTCCCATTAATCAGCATTGTCGTCCCTGTTCCTATCCGAAATCTAACTTGCTGACCATCAGCAGCTCTTGCGTCAAACTCTCCATTTTTGGATACAATTGAGCTATTGATATGGAATTGTCCCCCGACCTCAAACATCCCTTTAACGTACGTATCTTTTGAGATATAGTTGCGATCTGAACCCGCAGAAGATAAATTCACATATTCGTTAGATCCTAGAAAAGTAGTTCGAAGTGTAGCATTGAACATGTCTAGAACAAGATTGGTCGTTTTAGCTGTCGTAGAGATCGGACCATAGAAATCATTGTCGTCATAATTAATGGGAGCACCTGTTGTTGAAAGTCCCCCGGACCCACCTTCACTATGACAGCCGATGAATGTTATCCTGTTCGCACGATCAAGACGAATCCGAAATGGCTCCCAAGTTGAGAATCTACTTGAGATAAAGCGCATGCCTTGAATAGCGCCGCTTGCATTACCCGCCATACCATCTATGGACAACGATCCCCCGCCATTATCCGTAAGGTAATTACCGATCGAATCGTCTCTACGATGCTTGGTATGGTGATTCGTTCCGTAGAAGGAGGAGGCGATTACTGTAACATCAGACGCCCCAAAGTTCCCGCGTCTATCAGTAACGGTCGAGCCGCTGGTTGCATCGTAGTACGGGTCGCCATACCCTTCCGCCCCACTCTTCGGCTTAGCTCCTTGAATCTTCAGACCCCATTTTCCGCCCATTGTGAAAACGGAATCTAACGTCAAACCGTCCGCGCCGTTTCGTACAGTCCCGCCGTCATAAGGTACTCCGTTCATATCCGTAAACTCACTTGTGAAGCTACTCCGGGTTACGTCCATCCAAATCGATGCTTCTCGCCAGTAGCCGAGAACGTGGACGTTCGAGTATTTGTTATGAACGCGACAGCCGAGAAACACTCCTACGTCCCATTTAGCGCCGTAATTAGTCGGAGAATTGTCGTTCTTATCGAAGTCTAAGAAGATGCTGAAATTCTGAAGCTGAACGTATTCCGCTTGAATGTTCAGTGCAACAGAAAGTTCCGTGTCAGACGTCTCTAAGGCGTTCGAGAGGTGTTTGATACGTGTACGTAGCCGTTTTGTTCCTGCGCCCTTCACGAGGAATCCGCTAGTTTGCTTGTAGTCAATCAACGCCTTATCAGCGTAACCATTTCCCGGGCCGACTCCCCTAATCGTGATCGTTTTCTTAACCTCAATCTCGCCGGTGATAACCGACACACCTGGCAGATGTACCACGCCGCCGAACTGTTCAGCGAAAGCTATCGCGTTTCTAATCGCCTCAGTATCGTCAGTAACACCGTCGCACAGGGCACCAAACCATCTAACGTTGACGACCATATCTTGGATGTCGTTATCTAGCGCGTCAATACGTTCTTTAATGACCGGATATGATTCGCCTCTAGCATTCGTCCTCGCTTGAATCGTTTCGGCGTCTGATGTACCGCTGTCTACGATTAATTGATTGAGCTGATTCTGTAAAGATTCGGCCCGTTCATTGCTTTCCGTTGCTTTTTGTGCAGCCTCTTCCGACAGTACCTTCGCTCTGCTTGCGTCTGTTTTCGCTCCGGCCGATTCAGCCCCTAGCGTGCGGAAGTTATCGTTTAAATCATTTCGAAATGTGCGATCAAACGGAACGCCGATTTGTTTATAGTTTGCCATAATGTTGCGCTCCTCTCTATAAATAATAAAAACGGAAGTCAAACTCAACGCTATAACTTCCGCTTGCTCCTGTTAGTCGTATGTCGTTCCATCCCGGCGCCAACCGAATCAGCTTGCGGTTAGTGTCGCGAAACACGTTCACCACGTCGTTCTTCAGCGACCTTGTGCCGGCGATAGCAAGCCGGTCGGCCGAGCCGGTCGTGCCTGTGTAGCGCCATACGTCCGAGGTTGTGACGTTTCTTATTTCAAGGTTCGTCGAAGCCCCCGATACGTAATCGCCAACGGCATGTTGCGTGGGTCAACCGTCGCGTCGCCCGGATTGTAGATGCGAAAGCTTGCCGTCGTGTGCCGGTACTGCATGTCGTTCGCCTCGATTAAGCCTTGGCCGACTTGCCAAACGCCCAACTGGTCGAAGTCCTTGGCGGTGAGAGACGTGGCGATGGATTCGCTAAATGGCGAATGACTGACGAACTCCAACGCAAACTCTCCGTATGTGCCGAGTTTCTCCGGCGACCATTCGGCTGCAACTTCGACCTTCCAACGCTTAGCTGGTTCAGCGTCAATGACGATATAGAATTGATCCAACGTCATCAGCTTACGGAACAGCTCGTTGCGAAGAAGGGCTACGTCCTGTCCGTCGACTGCAAACCACGCACACTGCGCCCTAATCAACCGAGGTCCCCACGTCTTACCTAGCCGTATCTGACCGTGCGACCCTTCGCCCTTTTCCGTTTCAATGATCGGCTGAGGCGAAGAAATCACGAGACTGCGAACAAGCACGCCAAAATAGCCCGACATATCGAACTCTTCGCCGGACTTCGTTACGATTTTAAAATTGTCGAGTCCTTTCATCGCTTCACCCCCTGCGTTCTCATTTCCTGCGATAATTGGGTGCTGAATAGACGGTCGTTGTCTCTGAATGTTGCCGCCGCTATTTCCCTGCCGTCAACTTCGACGCGAACCGGTCGGCTTCCAAGCGCCTCGATCGAGCGAATCAACGGACCTAGGTCGTTTCCACTGCCGGACTGCTGCGGAGCTCGAGCAATCCCTGCGTCCAACATGCGGAAAAGATTCGACTGTTGCGCCTCGGTCAGTACCATTTCGTTTCGAAGTAATCGCACATCAATTTCGTTGTGCAAAGGCGATTGGGCAAACTGCTCCGCAATACCTCCGACGTGTAGCTTCGGCAGTGGTCCGCCTTGGTGACGTTTAACCGATGCTTTGGCGCCCGTGCCGCTTCCGCCGTGTTCGGTAATGTAGACGGCTTTTGTGATCGACTTTCCGAGGCGTCCGTTGAGGAGGTCCGCTTGCCCGATAAGGTCGAGAATCTTCGAGCGTACCCCGTTTAGTGATCCGATTTGGCTGTCGATTGCGTCCCTTGCCTCTCGGTATTCCGCAGTGTTCATTTCGCCCGACCGTTTGAGTTCGTCGAGTTTTCCTTTTTGCTTTTCGAGTTTCTTAATGCCGTCATCGAGCGCCTTCATTTCTTCGCCTTTTTTAGCGTTGATTCCGGCTTGCTTCAACTCTAGCGCCACCATGCTTTGCTTAACCTCGTCGAGCTTTCCGATTTGCTCCTGAATCTTATCGACTTCCTTCGCCTTCTCTAATACAACTTCCGCCTGCTTGGCGCGCTGTTTTGCGATACCTTGCAGTTTGTTGTCGTGAAGCGCAATGGTTTCGTTCAAGCGATCAATTTCAAGGGTATCGTTATTCTGCTTCGCAATAGCAAGCTCGTCATTTAAGCCAGCGATAATGCGGATCTCATCTTGCTCCATTTTGTCGAGTTCAATCATTCGCTCTTTTGCCGTGTTGATATCCTTTTGCGCCTGCTCTTCATCGCGAAGCATTTCCGCCATGTTGGCCTCGAGTTTAGTCCGCTGTGCTTCGAGTTCAAGTCGGATCATTTCGAGCTGCTCGTCGTTGTATTGTTTCGCTGCGTCCGTATTCTCAAGTAAGATGTTACCTTGCTCGGAAAGCACTGTGTTCGATTCCGGAACCGCTTCGACGATTTCATCATTCAGCCCAATGAGACGATTAAGCTCATCGTTTGAGAGTCCGGACTTCTCTCGCAACCTTTCCTGTTCATCTGTCAACTTTGCGATGGTGTCCGGGTTAACTGTTTTTGCGAGCTCCGAATTAATGTCGACAAAGCGTGCGAACTCATCAGTCGTAAGCTGCGATTTACTTCTGAGCTTTTCAAATTCCTCAATGTTGGCGCCGAGTTCATCACGTTGTTTCATCATTGCGTTTACATTCTCGAGGGTGACATCGTTATAGTCACTTTGATACACGCTAGCACTGGCGAACAATCCACCTAGCACAGACAATGCCGTAATAAGCCAGCCGGCCGGCCCCATTGACACCATGAGCGTACGCATAGTAATAACTAGCTTTCCGATGGACGCAAGCACAAGCCCGATCGCTGCCGCCGTTCCTCCGAAAGCTAGACCGGCTTTGACCGTTGCCATGTCGACTTCGCCGAAGGCAAGTGTGATTTTAGACGCCTCACGAACTATGCTCGTGAACATCGGCAGGAACTCGTTTCCTAGCTTGATTCCAACCTCTTCGAGCGCTGATTGAAACTCCTTGAATGCTCCGAGTAAGTTATCCTGCATCCGTTTCGCCATCTTGTCGGCTGTGCCCGCGCTGTTTTCAAGTTCCTTCGTATAGTCAGCGAGTTGATCCTCACCAATCCCAAGCAACGTCGTAAATCCGGCGGCTGCCTCACGTCCAACTAACTGAGCCGCCGTGGCCGTCTTTTGTGCGTCAGACATGCCATCCATCTTTTCGCTTAGTTCTCCGACGATCCGTGACAACGGCTTGATTTTACCCTCATTGTCCGTGACGCTAAAGCCGAGCTCATCCATCGCCTTCTTCGTCTGACCAACCGGATTTGCAAGGGATAGGAAAGCCGCACGTAGGGAAGTACCGGCCATCGAGCCTTGAATACCTGCGTCGGACATTTTGGCGACTGCCGTGGCGGTTTCCTCGATTGAAAAGCCGAGTGACGCGGCAACCGGGGCCACCATCTTCATAGCCTCGCCTAACTGCGGTAAGTCCGTATTGGCCGTCGTCATCGTCTTAACGAGCACATCGACCGCATGACCTGACTCGGTTGCTTCGATTCCAAAACCGGTCATGATGTTCGAAACGATATCGGCCGACCTAGCGAGGTCAATTCCGCCTGCTGCTGCTGCATTTAGTACGGCCGGTAAGGCATCAATTTGTTCCTCGACGCTGAAGCCCGCCATTGCGAGGAACGTAAGTCCTTCGGCGGCCTGGGACGCGCTGAATTGTGTTGTTGCGCCCATCTCACGTGCTGCACTCTCCAACTTCGCCATATCCTCCGCCGAAGCATTAGAAATGGCCCCGAGCTTTGACATCGACTGCTCAAACGTTGCAGCAACGGCCACACTCGATCCAATCGCTGCCACTACTGCCCCGCCCATGACCAACGACGCTTTTTGAATCGCGCCGAAGTCCTGCTTCATCTTCTTGGCGCTGTCGCCCGTCTTGTTCATTTCCGCCTTTGACTCCTGGAGTTTGCGTTTGAACTCTTCGTTCGACAGCACCATCTTGGCGCGTATTTCTCCGACTTCTGCCATTCGTTTTCCTCCTTTCCTAGTTCATCATTGCACGCAACTGTTCGAACTTCTCACGACTGAAGCCGGCCGTCTCTTCCTGGACGCCTAGTTGCTTCGTCATTCCATGAATCAGCGTTTTATAGTCCGCATCCTCCATCGCACGATTGTTCGTGGCAATGCGTAGCTGTAGTTCTTGCATTCGTCTGGCTGTGTCGTACTTACCTTTGCGCCCAACCAACTCCATTAAATCGACCATATAATAGCCGGTTTCAATTTCGACCTGCGTCTTGCCGAGCAAAATAGCCGCGTCAATAATGAAGTCATCGACCGTCGCCTTTTCGCCCTCTTCCGTGCCTACTCCGCTGGACTTATCGGCAGAAGGCTCTTGACGTTTTTTGCAACGGAGTCGAGGCGGTTCTTTTTAACGGTGCGGGAGAGGTATTCGAAAATCTCATCCACACCCACTTCGGCGTTAATATAATCAACGTCCAAGTCGGACAGGACCGCTACAATCTCAATAATTTCGTCCGCCGCATATCCAAGGCCCGTCAACACAGATGTGTAAAAATCTTCTTGCGGTGCAGAGATAACCTGCACAATCATACCCGGCAGCCGATCTACTGTTGCGAATAGGTCGCGCCACCGATTAGGCGTCAGTTTATTTATTTTCACGCGCTTGTCGCCGAGCCACATTTCGTCCTCGTTCAGCGCCTTTAGTTTCTGAAATTGTTTCAACATGGGCGTTACTCCCTTCGTCTACTTAAATAAAAAGAGCGCCCGCTAGGACGCCCTTACTCTTATGCTTCTGCTGTCTCGTCACCCATTACGAATAGGCCATCTTCATTTTGATAAGCAATGAATGTGATATTCTGTACGCGCTCGTTGTCGCTATTGTAAGTTAGTTCTCCGTCGGAACTTGCGCCGGCGAGAGGAATAGTGATCCAGTCGTTTGGAGTCGCATCTGGATCAGTTGGCTTGATCACGAGTTTCTTTGCGTTAGCACGCATGTCGTAACCAGCCTCAGACTTAACAACGAGTTTCTTTTTCGACGGGTCAGTGCCATCAATTGTGAACTCGCTGTTAGGAGTTACTTTCGAAAGCTTTTCGATATCATGAAGTGCAAAAGGCACAACCGCCTGAGCTGTCCGACCTTTCATGATTGACTTGACGATCGTGTCGCCGTACTGGTCAATCGTGACGTCCTGCTTTGACGTCGTGTACGAAAAGACAATTCCGCCTTTAGTGAATTCGAATTTAGTCATGTCGGCACCTTCGCCATATTCGACGATTGCTGGGCCGATCGGTACGTTAATTCCTGCCATTTAAACGTCCTCCTTTATATTTGCAAAATAAAACGCCGCCGGGCGCTAGGGCCTGACGACGCAATCAAAATTCAGTGAATAGATTGGGCGGTTATTTTCATCGTCGCCCAGGTAAATCGGCACGCTGTTACTCGCACGTATCTTGACGACCGAACTGTCGCCCACCTTTACGTTAGTGAGGTTTGTCAGCGCCTCCTGTAACTCATACGCACGATCTTCCGCCTTCGCGGGATGAACGTCGCGCACGAATATTTGAAACGACGGCTGCTTCTTGGTGGTCCACTCGTCTGTCGGGAAACCGCCCGTCAGGCGAATGCGAGTACATGAGTCAGGTGCCGAAGCCGGAAAGTTGTTCGGATAGTAGACGCCAGGGACTCGACTTTTTACGAAGTTAATCAGATCCAGTATTCGCATCACTATCACAATCCTTTCGCTAAGGCTTTCGCCCACCAGTTTACGTATTTCTTCGCCTCGCCTTTTAAGGGGCGCTCGAGGTACTTGTTGCCGACGGAGTAACCCGCCATTCCTGTCGCCTTGCTCGACGCAGGGCCTAGATTGTAGTCCATTTCATGCGTCCAGTAAGCGTAGTTGAATCGCCCGTTGCCGTCTTTGCTTACTGCGCTGAAAGTTACTTCGCCTTCGATAGCACCGCGTTTAACAACCGTCTTAGACTTAGCCGAGCCTCCAAGAGCTCCGTATTCAATTGGCGCAATATTGGAGGCAATCTTGGCGAGGTCCATAACGGAATCCTCCATGATCGCTTTTCCAATGCCGGTGACGTTGTGGTCGGCTTTATCCAACTTTTCGAAAAAATCCGAGGCGTCAAATTCGAAATCACTCACACAAACACCTCTGTTAAGATCGGCTTGCCGGCAATGTTGCGCTGCACGTTGATTTCCTTCGGCTTACGACGCATGGTTTCGCCTAGCTCGTTCGTGAAGGAGATTTCATCCTCGTACTTAATGGCGACCAGTCCGTCGAGCAAAATGCGGGCATCTGCGACAATGACTTCGCCATCACGAGTAAGACCGCCGACTTTCGACTTGACGGACATTGTGCCTTCGTCGATACGGCAGCGATGTTCTACGGTAGTAGGGTCGGTCGGCCAGCCCCATTCGTCCGTGCCTCCGCCTGACTTTACCGTGATTGTTTGTCGCATTGGAATGAACGACATTAGCGCACCGACCTTCCGACACGTCGCGTGCCAAGTTTCATTCCGCCGTTAGCCTGGCCGATTAGATCAAGCGACCGCTGCGGAATAAAAGCGACTAGCTCGCGAGACTGCGTGTCTTTGAAATTAAAAGACGCCACTCCCGTTATCGAAAATGACGCCACTCCCTGGTTGTTAAGACGGTTCGTATCGTTATATGCTGACGCCAGCACAGCTGCAAATTCATAGACCGCATCTTCCGGAATCACATACTTTGGGTACTTCGACGAAAACGTCTGACTCACCACGTTTAAGATACGTTGCTTTTTCGCAGGATCAGCGTCTTGCCAATCCTCGATGTCTATTACATTCTGTTCTATATAGCTGTCAGCGTTAGAAATTGAAAACACCATGACGTTCACCTCCGGATTTATTTCGCGGAGGATTTACGCGCCTTAGGTTTCGGCTTCTTCTCCGCTTTCTTGGCGGATTCTTCCGCCTTTGCTGCTTTTTCAACTTCTTGCTGTTTCAACTTTTGGAGCGTCATGTGAATGAGCATCCCCATATTAAGCCCCTGCCGATACGCTAATCTTGATGACCTTAGATTCATCGTAAAGGTGAGCTGCGAAGTGTTGGTCGCCAGTAACTACTGTTTCTTTAGTTACAATGTTCCGGTCCTTTTCAACGGAAGCGTCTCGTTTCATGTAAAGTTTGAGCGCGCCTCTCTTCACAAGGTAAGCCGTACCTTCTTCGAGCTTGTTAGAACGTACTACTTGTGCGCCTAAGAGCTCACCGAAAGTGCCTTTTATTAGGATTTGATCACCAAGCTCGGAAGCCCTAGTCCAATCCTGACCCGCTGCTTTACGTAGTTTGAGAGCGTCCTTTGAATTCACAAAGAGAACCATTGCCCCTACTTCATCGTTCTCATCGTTAAACAAAGCGATGGCGTTATCGATTGTGTCGATGTCGAATGCGCTACCTTGGTAACTTAAAGGTGCCGATGTAACCGCAGCAAGAACCTCATTATCAATACCTGCAGCAATAGATTGAAGAATTTGCTCAACAGTTGCCCCGATTGGATTTCCTAAGCCTGAGAGCGCGGATTCGTCGGAGATTGTACCTCCTTTTGCTACTTTCTTAACTGTAGCTTGGTCAGTGGAAGTGGTTAATTGAGTTAGGTCAATAGGTTCCCCTTCCGCAACAACAGTTGCATCGCCAATGTAATTAAACTTAGGAACCGTAACTGTGTTACCAGGTTGACCTTGTAGCGTGTAGTCTACATCAGCAAGAGGAAGGAACTTAATTGCATTGGGTAGTTCAGCCGAAATCATGTCCTGCATTACCTGTGGATTGATCAAGTTTTCTAGTTTTGTTAGTGCCATTTAAAACACTCCTTATTTTTTATTAAAAACAGATAGTTTAAATAACTACCTGCTTAATTTCATGTATAAATCGGGGTTCTCACTATGGAGCCTTACTTTTTCTGCGTAATCCATCTTGTTAAATGATTCTTTAGAGATTCCTTGATACTCGTTTCCGTTAGTCTGTTCGCCAACCGGTTTCGGTGCTGCCTTTCTAAACAGTCCCTTACTTTCGGCTTTGTCCACCCATTCAAGCTTTCCTTCGGGCGACAAGTTATTCGGAATCAAATCGTGAAACTCTTCGGGAATTGTTGCGATACGTGATTCGAGTAACTTTCCGACCACCTCTTCTAACTCTACGTTACGTGCCTGTGCCGACTCAAACATCGATTTAAACTCTCCGAACTCTTTCGAAGTAGCTTCATACAACGACTTGAATTCGCCAGCCTCTTCTTGCGCCTTACGCTCATCGTCTTGACGTTGCTTTGTCAGCGACTCAAGTTGGGCTTGCGTTTCCTTATAGCGTTGATTCACTTCGTCAAAGCGCGACTTCGGAATCATGTGCTCGGCTCGTTCTTGTTCTGCGGATTTGGTTTCCGTGTTTTCCACCGCGTCCGGTGCTTCTTCCGCAAAGAATTGAAGATTTAAAGGTAGTAAGTTTTTCATTTCGTTTCCCCCTCGTTTTTATCGTGATCGACACGGATTGGAGTTGCGTCTTTTAATGACTTACGCCAGGTCGGGACGTCGGATCGGCGATACGTGATGCCGACAACGTGGATGGAATATTTCTCGGCGAGGTAGGTCACCAATATACGGATAAGGTCCAGGAGCGTCCGCTACTAATTTCACGACTTTACCTTCCCAATTACGGCAGGCGTCCGTTGCGCCATGCGAACTAATAACTCCGTAAAGCGCCCCACGATCTATCGCGTCGTTTCTGGCTGCCTCTCGGTAGGTAGTGTGTAGCTTCGTTCGCGTAACCATGTCCGCATAATCAGTTGGCTTCCATCGCCGGTTGCTTGCGTCTATGATGCCGGTGTTTAATGAGTCGCCCAACTGCCGACGGGCCTCCGCAAGAAAGTCACGCCTAATAGACCGGACGCCGTTTACGCCTTGTGCCATGTTTTCACGCATGACATCCGCCATTGCTTGACGGATAGCGTTGCGGGTTCTCCGGTCGATGTTCTGCGTCACCTGCAAGAGGTCGGCCTGTGTATCGGCAATAGCGAGCTCGATAAGTGACTTGTTCAATTCGTTGAACTTCACTAACTTCATTGCTTCCGAGAAAGTTTCAGCGACTCCCAGCGAAACGATTGAACGGGCCACGCTTTCTTGTGCCGCCTTTGGAAATGTTGTGCTGGCCCACGCTGTGATGTTTGCGTCCAAGTCTTTCAGTATCTCCCGAATCTGCGCTTGAACGGCCAATGCGTTAGCTCTCCGGAAGTCTGAAAGGTCCATGCGCATTAGTTCCGTATCAATATCGTCCATCGCTCGTCTGAAGTACCGTACTAGAGTCGCAACGTCTTTTTCATATACCGGCTCTGGAATTCGGTTCATTACTCATCGCCCTCAATATCGTTAAATACCGAAGGACTAACGAACTGATCCGCCTGTTCCTCGGCCTTGATTCGCTCAAGTTCCAGCTTCGCCTGTTCCTCACTAAGTCCAAGCGTTTCCATAACGGCGCTGAGTTGAGACTGAATTGGCTTGCTGCCGGTTCTTAGTTGAGCAATTTGCGCCTTCTCCATGTCGTCCTCTGGAAGGCCGTCTTTGAACTTGATGATCGGCACGGTAACTTCATACGGTAACTTTGTACCGGCTTTTTCGTGCTCAAGTAATTGTGCGATGAACAAAACGCGTTTCAGACCTTTGTCGTAGTACTGACGCTTTCTATTAATCTTCGCAAGTAACGTGTTCATACGATATTTAATAGCCAACGCAGACGAACCTGACGTCCCACTGTCCGTTTTACCGAGCGCAACCGGAGGTAGTTCCGATACGATGAACAATTGCTCCATCAGCAACTCCAACTCTTTAAAAGCTGCGTCAAGTTGGCCGTTCCATGTGATATATTGCGGCAATACATCGGATTTATCTGCTGCCTCAAATATCTTGTCTCTGCCGGCATGGAATATTGGATCGCCGTTCTCATCTTCTCCGAGTGAACCTTGCGGCACGACCATCGCAGGATCGGAATGTTTGTCGAGAATTTCAGCGATGCGACTAAGACGGTTATCAATCTCGGCGAAAATGGACTCGTTCTCGCTCAAGTCGTCAATCCCCTGCCAACAGTCATCCGTTGAGTAGTTCGGAATATGGACAACTAACGGAAATGGCACGCCTGTCTCAACTACCGTTTCTTTGTCCGTGATGGGCAGCTCTTTCTCGACTTTCCATTCAACTACCGCATTTTCATAATGCGAATGGCCGAACGGTGATAAGCGATACTTTGAATATCGGATTTCTCCGGGATAGTGCGATTCAACATTCAGCACCCAATCCTGATCGCCTGTTCCTTCAATAACCGATGGCACCGCAATATGGTAAGCAAAGACTGAGGTATCATCGCCGGGCAACGTTTCCGGAAAAACATACTCGGCTTTCTGTGCTTCAACAAAAACGCGATACGGGTCCACTGATTCCGAAAGCTTTCCTCCGAAACGTTGGCCATATCGCACCTTGTAAAATGAGTCGCCTCGATAAGCATTTGAAAGTGCCGACTCGTAATTCGTGATATTCAATTCGTTTTCCTCAACGATGCGTTCAAGCGCTTTTTGCTCCTCGGACTGGTCGTCTTTGCCTGCGCTGAAGATCGGCGTTTCACCGAACAAAAAGTCGGCCGATTTCTTAGCGATTGTTCCCGCCAAGTTAGATGCGATAAAGACAGCCAGGCGCCGGTCGCTCGGAAGCTTGTAGCTGTTAAATACTGCGTAATGATTGCCTAAGAATAACTGCTTATTCTTGCGATAACGTTGAATGCGGTCCTTGTGACCTTCGGGCGGAAAATAGCCGCCGGTTTCTATAAATGCCAATTAAAATACCTCCTGTTATAGCCCTGGCGGCTTATTTACGTAGGACTTTCTGCGATTGGTACCGAGCATCGATACAACGCCGGAGCATGCGTCTGGAAGATCGTCATGCTGGCCGGATGGGAATTGCTCGAGCTGTTCAAGCAAAAGGCTTTGTCCCTTCTTAAAACGCAAATAACCCGTCTCACACAACGGTTCAAGCGCCTCAATACGTTTCTCTTTGTTGGCGCCTTGGTGTGCGATGGGTTTTAGTTTCGTTCCATATATGCGTTCTTTCATCAGCCTGTCGCGCAACTGACGGTGCATGTCGTGGCCGACTCCGATTGTCTCTACTGCGAAAATCTTATGGCCGTATTCTCGAATCTTTTCGACCGCCATTTCCAGCGCCTTATGTGCCGGGCACTTTTTCGCCCATGCGTCGACCACGTACATAACGCCTGTTCTGCGATCACGGCCGAGGGTCACTATAGCGTTGTAATCCGACCGAGATGACTTACCGGCCGCGACGTCCCAAAATGCGTAATACTCTAAGGGTAGCCTGCGCCCGTCACTGTCGATGAAGTCTGACTCGTCAAAGTAACGGAAGGTGTCCGGGTTAAAGATCATCGACTCTTCATCGCGTGGCTCGTTCTGATACTCCGTGTTGAAGGCTTTCGAGCCGTTCGACCATTTCCAGGTCATCAGCTTCCAAATCGGCTGCACTTCCGGCCACAAGACGACAGCGCCTTGATCCATTTCCGCCTTGTTAGCTTCGTAGAATTCCCGCGCCATAGTTTCACGTTGATTCACCGGTACCTGGGCACTCTGATAAATCTCCTGGCACTTGCCCCAAAGGTCCATGCGTTCTGGCAAGTCAATCAACGCTTTATACTTATGCGATTTGAAATCAGCACGGTTGAGTAAGAGGTCGTTCAGCAAGCTCGCCTCATGTACGACAGTTCCCATCACAATAAACGCCGTCTTTTCTCCTTTGGCGTCCCCAAGAGGCATAACTGTTTGCGCAAACCAGTCCCTCAGTTTCTCCCGCTGTTCTTTTGTGGCTGCGTTTGTCTTAATATCTTCGAGGTCATCCCCGATTACCAAATCCGGACGTACGCCATTCCAGTTCCTGCCCCTCAGCGCTTGGCCGGTGGATGCAGCCTGAACCATCGTAAGTGTGCGAGGCAACCCGTCTGCCTGTTGCTCAAACGCCACAAACGTTTCCGAATTGTCCTTGGGGTTCATCTGCTGCTTAGGCGATAGTAACGGCCCATAGTCTGCACGCAGCTTTGCGTTTGTTTTAAGCTGTCCTGATAGCCATTCGAGGTTTGGTCCAGACACCGACGGCGTTTCCGAAATGATAATGATATATTTACGTTTGCGAAAAACTGTCTCGCGAAGTGGGGCCGCCTTGCTCAAGTACGAGCTTTTTCCGTGCGACCTGGGCGCTGCCCGCGCGATCTTGGCGTTCTTATTGACGTTAGATACCTCGTCGATTGAAGCACATATTTCCTTGTGGAAGGTGGCGGCATCGTCAACGCTGTCGAGCTCAAACGCGTCCCAGTTGCCGGGATTGCCGGGATTGTGCGTCTCGCTGAAATACTCTAGCGCAAAGTAAAGCAGATCGGTTTCGCTTCGGTGTATGCGTTCGAGGCGTTCAAGCTCCGTGAGTATGTCGTCCAGTTCCTCGTACTCATCCGACGATAGCATGCCGGCTTCGGCCAGCTTGGCCATTTGCTGCGCTAGTTCACGTGTTGATTCGATTAATACTTCGCGTTCCGGCCGGCTAAGCCAGCGTGAGTTTACCCATGCGATAACGATCGCCTCCCTTCCGTGTGGTTTGTATGTAGCGCCCGAGTGGCCCGTTAGACATTCGGCTTCAGGCTTTACGTAAATGCTCCGTGATAAACTTGCGGTTAATAGCACGGTATAGAACCCAGCGCCGGTATGAGCGTTCACGTTCGGCTGGCAAGGCGTTACGTGCTTCGTCGTTCAGGCGCTTAACTGTGAGTGAGTATTTCCGTAGGCAATCGCATGTCAATGGCGGTCAGCTCCTTCGATAAAATTAACGCCCCGAGTGGCCGGCATCCTGGCGCTTAGGCATTGCGTCAGGGATTCGTCCTTACAAGCGCACAAAAAAGACACCCCACGAGGGAGGTGCCTTATGTATTGCTTTTACTAATTGACTTCAACTGTTTCCCATCCACCGATAATTTGACCGTTTTGAACGTTATTTGCCTGTATTGAGAGTTCTTTTGCCCTTTTATCGGGGTGACCTTGGATATAGGCCATTCCGATTTGCCAAAGCCAACGGTGGGCATTCTCAAATGTTACTCCACTAGAAGGAACTTGCATTGCTGCAATCGTAACCTTCACTACCAAAACCTTTTCTTGATCTTGAAGGATTAATAATCTAGCACCTTGCCCAGTGGGGCCCTCATCCCATCCTTCATACCCATCCGATTTGAATAACAATCTTTTTTCGATTTGCATGGTTGTAACCTCCTTACAAAGAGGTTTTCGACAAAACAACACAAAATCCTTTAAATGGAAACCCAGAAATTATTTTTATTTCGCGGATTTTTTCTGCGTCAGATGCCCGGGATATGGAGGCCCGCCCCCTTGGACACCCCTTTTTCGCATGTGGTTTTCGTCGATTTATGTCGACTTATTTTCGGTCATGTTTTTTCGCTTATTGATTGCACGATAAAGAGTTGCTTTGCTGACTTCCGTCATTTCAACGATCTCAGGAACAGAGTATTGATTGCTATCGTAAAGTTTCAGCGCTCTTTCCACGTCCTTCTTCGCCTTGGCTGGACGACCACCTACTCTACCTCGGGCGCGTGCTGCCTGCAGGCCTGCCTGTGTGCGCTCGACTATGATATCCCGTTCAAGCTCTGCTATAGAGGCCATTGTGCGGAAGAAGAAGCGCCCTACTGGCGTTGTAGTGTCGATACCATCAACGATGGATACGAAGTCTACACCGTCACGTTCAAAGCCTGCGGTCAGTTCCAGTAGCTTAAAGGTGGAGCGCCCCAGCCGGTCGAGCTTATATACCACCAGGACATCGCCGGACCTTAGCGCGTCCAGGCACTTCTGTAACTCCGGCCGGTCGTCTTTCCTACCGCTCATCTTCTCGGTGTATATACGCTCACACCCTGCCTTCTGTAATGCGTCCACCTGTAAGTCCAGCGACTGATCCTGCGTACTAACACGAGCATACCCGATTTTCATCGTAACCGCCTCCGTTTCATTCGTTGTGGATATCGTACCATTAACGGTACGTTTTAGCAACTATGAAATGAAACTATCTTTTGAGACGGGTATACGACGGCAACCTCAACAAACCGCGTCAAATCAACGTTGTTTCATTAATAATCGTTTTTGGAACGGCTCTTCTTGAAAAAATCGAGGAGGCCACGCGTCAGAAGGGCGCAGTAAGCGTATAGCACCCAATCTACACGTAATCACACACGCTCGGCCACGTTCCTTCTATAATATTACCGCCACATCAATCGCTTGTGGATTCGCTCCTCTTACGGAACTCTGCTAGCCTCGCCTTGATTGCGTCAATGTCCTTGCTTTCTTCCGAGTTGTGCGATACCTCCACGCGATCCGTCAGCATGTCATTCGCCTGCAACAACGTCTTGAATAGCGCTGCGTTACCGTCCTTGATGATATGGGCCGGAATGGCTGCGAATATCTCCGGTAGTCTGTCGGCCGATGCACGCACGATCTCGCGCTTGTACTCACGTTGGAAGAGCTCGTCACGTCGCCAATTGTAGAGCGTGTTGACATGAACGCCTAGCTCTTCGGCGATTTCTTCATACGTCTTACCTCCGCGCTTAGGCAGAGCAAGCATGGCGATGGCGGCATAGTGGTCGGGTCCAAGTTGCTTTAATGTCATCGTTTATCCTCCTTAACAATAAAAGTAGCGCCCAATTGAGCGCTACGTGTAAAATGTATATAGTTCAGGTAGTTTAATTTGTTTACGTAAATTCATAACTTCGTTGGTGACCATGTTATTAATTTCAGCGTACCTTTCATCCGCTTCATCATAATCATCACCTTTCATAGCCCATTTCAACTCAATGAAGGCCACATAAAAAACAGAATCCCCATATACTGAGTTCCTGTTTATTAGATTGACATAGTCATCTTGTTGAGACTTTTTGAGCGTATTGAAACTATGTGCCCCATATTGGAAAATATATTCAGCGTGCAGCACATCCAAAGGATGGTAAAGATTTAATAAGCGCTCTTTGGAAGTTGAAACTAGTAGCTCTTCTTCCCTAATTCTTCTTTGTTCATTAATGGATTTATTAATTTCATTTTCTGAAGAATCTATTGTCATTTTAACACCAAAATATGTTATTGCTCCGGATATCAGCCCTCCACTAATTGATCCCCAAAAAGTTCCTAATGTACTTATCCATGTTTTTTCGTCACCTGAAACTGGTAAAACCCTAAAGAACATTAGTAGATTGATTAACACAGGCAATGCTATTGCTATTAACAAAGAGTTCTTAACTATTCTTGCTAAAGATTTATTTTGCATAATGCAGCTCCTTTCCGAAATATAATTCGACAGAAAGGAACATTATCCTGCTTTAGACACCTCTAATAACATATAAATTTTCGCATATAATTTATTTAATATCCCCTGCGAATAAGTGAGCAGGAATGTTTTGTTTATTTTTATTGCGTTTGTTCTTGTTACGTTTGTTCTTATTACCGTCACTCTCCGGTGATTTACCTAAGTCACTGTAAAGTGATTAACCTAATTCACTCTCCGGTGATTGACGTCCTTTATCACCGTACAACCTGTCGAGATTGCTTCGGATCTGCTCATCGGTAAGACTCGAGAAATACATCGGAAAGTATAACTTGTCTCGCTTGTTTGACGTGTAGTCATACACTGTTTTTATCAGCCCGATCGCTTCAAGTACGCTGGACAGTTTCGCTATTCTGTTGCGGCCAATTCCGGTATCAGCAGCGATACGTTCAACCGATGTGAATGCGCTCATATAACGGTCATTATCTCGCCTTCCGTTGACGTTCGACAGTAGATACGTATACAACGGAACAATATCCACGTTACTTTTTTGATATTCCCTAGCGATGGGGACAAGACGTCGGTATAGATCGTGAGGAACCGGCGCATATCCAGAGAGCCCACTATCCTCCTTAAGACTGAATGCCTTCCTATTAACGACTTCTTGCGAAAACTCCTTGAACTTTCCGCTCATTCTACATCATCCTCTTCGATTATTTTGTAGTGCTTCGATTAATTTCGTTTTATCTGACGCTGCTTTGTTGCGGCGAATATTTATCAAGTCCGGTTTGTAGAGCCGGAGTCTTTTCGTATAGGTTGAACGTTTTGCCTGTGTTGGGATTTATCGCCTCAGTAATCGGAACAAGTCCGCATTTATCGATTAAAAACCGATTGACTCGACGACTATAAATGAACGCCAATTTATCTTTCATTTCGCATCAATTCCTTTTCGATTAATTTTCGAGGGGACGGCGCTCGGGCTAACGTTTATGCCTGCGTCTCGTATTCCTCCCCTCATTACGTATTAGGAGGGATGTTATTAATTTTTGAGTGCGTGCCACAAGTTCAGCGAATCAACCCCGCCATCAGCTTCGATCTCCTCAACCGTCAGCCTTGGGTTACGGAAGCACCAGTCGTAGAAATCGCGATACTCGTCCACAGTCAGGCCGCATTGATCCGCAAGGAACGTAATTAGGCGATTGAACCTAGTCTTGTCGATGTCTGAACGACCCTTCGCCCACTCGAACAGGTTCGTCGCACTCTTCGAATTATTAAGCGTTCCTTCTAACGGATAGCAGTTCCACTCGACTGTTCCTCCGTGGCCGATTGCGATAGGGATTGCGTGTTCCAGGTGAATGTTCTCCGTCGCCCCTGTCAGCGCACAAGCATGGTCGAAGTGGTCGAGCGCCAGTTCCCACGCTTCCGGACTTAGGTCGCCGGGCAAGGCCGCCTCTTTCGCACGCCTATTATGGCCGTAGGTTTTGTAGCGTTCGGGGTCCTTCGCCATAGCTACCTTCATGAGCTGGCCGTGGCATTTCTTGCATGAAGTCGATAATTTGTCCTGCGATCCACTCATAATGTAGTAGTCATCGGCGTCTTTCCATTCGTCACACGTCGGGCATTTCTTTCGCACACACACTCCGTCTGCATAAAGACGCTCGGCCTTCGCCTTGATCGGACGCTTCTTGTTGCCGTACACGTCCTCTCCCCTGCGATTTGCTTCAAGGCGTAACTTTTCGCAAGTCTTGCAGTAGGAGCGCTTCTTGGCGAAACCCTTGCTACACTTCGCGAACTTTTCCACTGGCAGCATTTCGCCACAAAGACCGCCACACCTTTTACCGACAACCTCTCCGTCTCTGCTTACCACGTGTTCAACCTTGCGTGTCTGAGGAACAAGTGTTAAAGCCTCGCCTTGCACCGTAAACCATTCACCTTGCTTTTCGATTAACATATTAGTCGCCTCCTGAAATTTGGAAAGTCCGGTTGAAGTTTTCGGCCAACAAAAAAAGGCCCACCGGTATGCCCGGCAGGCCTTGAGAAATCGCTGTTCATAAAAATATTGGGAAGATTGCGTCATGTACAGATAAAAAAACTACGGACTATGTGTCTGAGGTAAGAGTCTTTTTGTTGTGCGTCGATGCTTCGTAACTTGTCTCATTAGCTCTCCTCCTTATTTATTGCGTTTCTCATCCCGTATGTGTCCAGTTTGACGATCTTATAGGAACTCGCCTTTACCGGCTGAATTGTGCGTAGATACTCTCCGTCAAGGCTGAATACGTGGCACGGCTGAGGACCTGCGAAATCTTTGTATCTTTCTTTTCTCTTCGCATTCGTTTCCTTCGCCTCTTCGTCCGGCATGATTGGCGCGCTTGGCTCGTACGCTTCTAGCTCCGCCTTCATTCGTTCAACGTGCATTTCAATAGCTTCGCAGATGTCGTACAAGACTCGTGCATCGAGTTCATTCGCCTCCCCTTTAAGGTAGGACACGTACGCCTGAGTCGCCTTCCCATCGCCGGCCAATGCTTCGTAGCCTATTTCCACCGCATCCTCATCGCCAGCTATCCACACCGAAAGGGTAGCGTTCTGGCCGGGAAGATCATCGTCTGCCTCTGCCAGCGCTAGAAATTCCCGATACTTTGCGATTTCGCCCAACAGATAATTTTCACGGCGAGAAATGCCGTCTTTCTTCCATGCAGCCATTGTTTTCTGATAGATACGGTTTTTCATATTTGATAGGTTAGTACGTGACATCCCGACTAGTTCCTCGAAGTCGCATTCTTCTATATAGTCGCTATCTTTGGCGGAATCAACGGACATACTGTCGATGAAACGGTTTTGCCTCTTCGTTAAGAAGTCGTGGCGGTTGTCGCGAAACCAAGCCAGAAAGGGGTTGGCAACATAGTCGGCCTGGCAGGCGAACAAGGATTCCGTCACGCTGTCGCCTACCGTTGCAACTTTGCCGCCTTCTTCGTCATAAACCGGAGCGTCGAGTGATTGGAAGTCAATGTTTACGAAAACACTGCCGCCCGTTTCGGGATCGTACATCCTCTTCGTATTCGGGTTAATGATTGGCGGTAGCTCGTGTTCGAGTTTGGTCACGACCGTTTTGATCAGGCGGTTGAGGTTCAGCTTATCGCTGCCGTCAGCCATCGCGTCCCAACTTGCGCCCTCAACCAAGTTGAAACCGTTGATCGTCTCCCAGGCGAATGTCGCTGCTGTGTTGACGAGTTCGTATTCCGAGAAAGTGTTCGCCTTGCCCATCGCGTTAATGATGCCGTACACGGCCTTCTTGATCTTCGGATGCTTCGGCTTCAGCGAGAACTCCGTGCTGCCGTAGTTGGTTTCGAACAATACTTCCTGCAATAGTTTCGTTTGTGCCTCGTTCATGTGATTCGCCCCTTTTAATGATTTTTGGATTTAACGGTTGCATTCCGTTGAATTTTTTCGTAAAATACTAATAAAGGGATATCTCTGTACTTTTTTAGGTACAAACGCAGAAAAAAATTAAGCGATCAGAAGTTTGATAACCGCCAACTTTTCCGGTGTAACGTTGAGTTCGCGCAAAAGTTTACGCTCCATGTGCTCCGTGATGGTCCGTTCACCTTGCTCCATCTTTGCAATCAGCGACTGGCTGACGCCCAGCTTTAACGCCAGATTATGCTGATTGAAACCCTCGAGTTTACGGATTGTCGCAAACAACTTTCCGCTCATCAGATCGCCCTCCCTTTCCGTGTGGGATTCCTCCCCTTCTACTATATATTAGGGTCGTAATTAGTCATAAACCTCCCACAATCCACGAATCCATCTGTCATGTATGTCCGCGTTTTCGAATGATACTAGCCTCCACATTACCTTTCCCTAGTTATTAATTTCGCTGATTAACAGTTTGATTGATAACAACTTCTCATCCGTTAAATTAAATGCCTCCATTACCCTTAATTTCACTCGATCTGTTAGCCGGCGATCACCTCCTTCAATGAGAGATATTAACGAGTGACTTACTTGAATCTTTTTCGCAAACTCCCTTGCATTTAGCCCGTTGGAGGTGCGTATAAAACGCATCACTTGTTTGTCCATGCCCTTCTCCTCCTCTTACTGCGATGTAAGCAATTCTGTAACATACTTTCCAACGGAGTTGCCCATTCGGTATTCACTAACCCCTAGGGATTGCATCGTTTGCTCCATTAGCTTTATATCTTCCTCGAAGCTTCCGATGTCTATTGTCATTAACTTATGGTTACCATCCGTTACATAAATACCTTTATATGTCTCAGGCTTGAACTCTTGGTATACCACTTCTATAGTGGGTCTCCAACCTTCTTTAACCACAGCTTTTTCAAGTGGAACCAAATACTGACCGCGTAGATCGCAAGCAACCACTAAAACTTGTTGACGTGTGGTTTTGGTGACAACTTTGGAGTCTTTAAGGTAATGAATTCTTTCCATCACTACATTTCTAATGCCTACTACAACGCCCGATCGAGGCTTGACTAAATTCGCTACGAAAAACTTCCGGCTAGTTTCAGGGGTCCCAGTTTCAAGTATACGCTTTTCTGCTTGATCTACGGATTCTGGTGTAACCTCAACTTGCATTAGTTTCGCTATTACTAAAACTTCTTGTCCCAATTTAATATTTTTCATTTCAACCTCTCCCTTTGTGTAAAATAATTTACAATCCTTCTAGCATTTCGTTTTCCCTACTAATAAGAGATACAAGCAAAACACCAGTTTGTCACGATCCTGCCTAAGAAAATTTAAACCTCCTATTCTAAAATACGAATGGAAATACCCTACTGTCGCAATCAAACCAAAATTTCATCCCCTTACTTTAAAATAGTCTCCCACCACCCTCTTCGCACAAGTTTTCTGTTCTTAAAGGATAATATGTCGTCAAAATCGGTTTCGCACAAAAAAAGCCCGCCACATTCAACGATGCGACAGGCCGTCTTTATTAAAAATCCAAATGATTGAGCGGATTATACTTCTCGTTCGATTCCCGCAGATCATGCCCCCACATGTTGATATACCTTTGCGTCATCTGCAACGATTCATGTCGCAGTATGCGTTGAACTGTAATAGAGTCCATTCCGCCTTTTACAACGTAAGAAGCAAAGGTGTGGCGAAGAGTATGGGGAGAAAGACGTACGTCCTCCCAGCCAAACCGCTTCTTCAGGCGTTTGAAGATAGTGCCGATGGCTTCCGGTCGCAGCTTCCGGCCCTTCGACGAGCAAAAAACGTGATCACCCACTTCCCCATCAAAATACTCCTCGCAAAACTGGCGGAATTGCACCATTTCGGCGCACATCTTCGATGCGAGTGGAACGTCATTTTCTCTTCGCTTCTTTCCAAACACCGTAATCATGCCACTGTCCAGGTCGATATCCCTCCAACGCAAATTAACGAGTTCACCACGGCGAATTCCGGTTGAGAGTAGCATAAGAACAATCGTCCTATTCCGGTAGGCATGATACGGCTTGTTCCGCGATTCTTTCTCGAAATACCGGAGAATTTGACGCAGATGATCCTCGGTAAATATCTCAACCCGCGTGTCGACCTTTCCGTACGAGACGTTTCTGAACGGCTTCTTCGATTCGTCATATAAATCCTCGTTGATTAGATAGTTCACGAACGCCTTCACAATCCGCAGCTTTAGGTTTATCGTGTTCGGCGAGTTACCGAACTCGTTGCGGCAATACAGCAGGAACCCCTTGATGGCCGGCCGGTCGATGTCGGTGACTTCAAGTATCTCCGCAGCCTGGCAATAGTGCGTGAAATTGCGAAGCACCCTGCGGTAGGTCGTGCGTGTGTAAGGCGACAGGTTCTTAAGCTCGCATTCTTCCAGGAAATCTTTTACGGCAAGTTTAACGTTCATTTCGTCATTCTCCTCTCAAAATAAAAAGCCCACCGCACGATTATTCGTGTGACAGGCCGCTTGCAAATTCGCTCAAAGCTTCGTATTTAGTTTCGTCTTGACGGTACGCGTCAGCCAATTCCAGGAGGCGGTCAAATTTGGCGCCACCTTCTGGCGTTTCCGTGTCGAGCCTATATTCGACGAACAATTCCGACTCTCGTTGGCGCAGGAGCTCGTCAGCGCGTTCTTGGTCCGGTTGAGTGGCGCCTCTGCTGGCGAGATCATCTGCGTAAAACTGGGCGTCCAGGAAACGATCAAGGACGGTCATAGTTCTTACTCCCATTCTTTAGTACGCGGGTTGTACGTTTTTTTTCCACGTTTCGCAAGTAGGTCGATAAGGGTAGCGCGCTCTTCCTCGCTTAGCATGTGGTTACTATCTAGCCAATCCTTGGTCATACGGTACATTCCATTTACAGTAAGCTCGATTTTACTTTGAGATGTTCCGGTGTCCGGGTTAATGTCTACTTTACCGTTGTCGTGAATGCTGTAGAACGGGTCTTGAGCATAACTGTGTGTCCCTAGTTCACCTTGTTCCCAATGTTTAGATGGCATCTGTATCCCCTCCTATGTAATATATTCCAATCATAACACGAACAAGGAGCCACGTAGGACCCCTCTCGCTAAATTTTCAGCACCTGCATTCAATTCACATTGTGTCGCCACCGGTATCTTCTTACGATAAGCAAGTCCAGCCAGAAGGTTGCCGTCCTCGTGACTCCACGAGCAATCGCGCCAGTGTTAAACGGTGAGCTTGGGCGCCCTTGCCATCGACGTCCAAACTATCCGCATGCTATTTACTGTCCTTACTGACCTGCGATAAGCCTTACGTAGTCAAGCAAAGATAAGTCCGCAATCTTCTCTACCGGCAAGCTCCCCGGCAGTTCAATCGCATGATAGTCCCGCAGGTGATAGCCGTCGAGTTGCCGCTCGCCGTCTTTCACAATACGGAAGTACGTCATTCCTTCATAATCGGAGAGCAAGACGTCTTCTTGACTGGCGCCAAACAGCCATGCCTGCTCCGTTATCGCTCCGACTTCATCCTTTTCTTCGCAAAAGATAACCGTGATCCGTTCCGCTTTCATTCCTCCCACCTGTACCTGTCCATAATCGAGATGAATTCGAGCAGGCCTTCGTTCGACTTGCTGAGAAACTTACGTGTTTCCTCGTTCGCTTCTAAGGCGAAAATATCGGAAAGAATAAGATAACTACCTTTGAATTTATTGCTTGGGATCAGATTTCCGACGAACAAAACACCCTCTATTTCCGTCACATAGTAACCGTCACCTTTATCGCTGATGCGAACTGCTTTAAAATATTCGGGCTGATCCTCTTCAACCTCCAGCACAACGGATACGACTTTCTTATTTACAACTGCCATTTACGTTTCCTCCTGTAAGCGCTCATTCAGTGCCAGTTTATAGTTGTGCAACCTCTTACCGCGACGTTTGTGTGCCTCGCCCGCTTTTGCTGGGCTTACTGCCGTCCATGCAGCTACCTTGCCGGTGTACCATACGATGCGACGTAAATTACTCACTATCGAGCGCTCCGCTGCGTGACATTCCGACGTATAGGCCGACGGTGAAAGTTCCGATCAAGCTGAAGCCAACTGCGATTAACATTGCGGTTCCCCCTTAAAAATTACGTTAAACGTAACTTGGTATATACTTACTATAATTCCGTTTAACGTAACTGTCAATGACTAAATTACATTTTGCGTAATTTTTTATTATCGGATATAATAACCCATAAAAGGGCAGGACTTGGAGGGCGTTAATGGAAAAGGTTATCGAGGTAAAGTTACGTCAGATATTGAAGGAAAAGGGCATCGGCCAAAAAGAGCTCGCAGAAAAGACCGGTTTGACCGAAAGAACGATCAGCGAGTTGTGTAATAATAAAATTCGACGCTATCCTAAAGACGCGCTTGAGAAAATAGTGAGCACTTTGAACCTGACGAGCATGGATACACTTATGGAAATTAAAGAAGCTGCATCGAACAAATAATCTGCTAAGAAATGCATATAAAAATTTAATCTTTCTTATGTCAGAAAAAAAGATGCGCCTTCAAAGGCGCATCTTTTTGTATTAGTTATTTTTCTTGTCTTCCTTAATTTCACGGCTATCTTTAGTGAAGTTTTCGTGAACCCATCGAGGCGGTGGTGGTGTAGGTTTTTCATTTTTTTCTTTATCGTTACTCATATTTTCCACTCCTTAAATCCTAAAATTAAGATAATGAGAATCATTTTCTATAATTCTAATATTTTGAACATCATCCTCTTGTTGATAGAAACTAGGGATAAAGCAACATAGTAAAAGTACTACAATGCAAAGTGATGTCGTTAATCCTTTTGTGGCAAGTCGAATTTTATCTATTTTACGTTCATTTTCTTCTACAAGCTTATCGGTAACTTCAATATAAATACTACAAAGATGCTTGTCTACCTCTTCCTGAGCTTTAATCATCGAGTCTTGATCTCCAAATCCCTGTTTTTTAAAATATTTATAATTATTATTGAAATATTTTAGTATATCCGATGGAATAGGCAGGTATCCATATTCATATTTAGTTAGTGCCCCTAATATGTGATAAACAGTCCTAGCAATTGCAATAAGCGCAAGCAAAAGTAAGATGTTTCCCCCCAAAAAAAGACAGACCCCGTAAGTTTGTTAATATTTTGAAGTGCAAAAACACATCCACCAATAAGTACAATTAAAATACCTATAGGCGTACTAAGTTTATTATTGTAGTTCTCTCTTCTCTCTTGTTCCTTATAGTAGAACTCTTTAAAGTATTCAACATTGGTTTCCATATGTCACAACCTCACACTATATATTACAATTATACCATATTGTGAAACATCGAATACGATTTATCTTGAATCACCATAAAATCATATAAACTATTCAGAAGATATACCTAAATGAACCTTATTTAATCAATCACATTTACGGCCACCACATCGTCAAATCTAACTCGCTCAAAACTGCCGTCCTCACACTCGATCCGAAGCTTCTTATCGCTGGGGTTTATGTAATGTACTCGCCCCGTAAATTCCTCGCATCGCCCAGTCAAATCACGCCACACTTTAAAGATTATCGCCAGGTTGTACTCCATGGCGTAATTAATGCGTTCCTCATTTTCGCTAATCGTGAACAGATCATTAATCGGCTTTTCTTCGCGTTCAAACTGCTCCCACATATCGCGCAACTCCTTAACGTGCTCGGGCAGCATCATCGCAGTCCATTTTATCCTTCCGCGATCCCGTATACTCATCAAAAATCACCTCTCACTAATTATAACCGAACGTACGTTCCTTTAAACAAGCATTATTTTCCGCCTTATTTCGCATGTTACTGCGCATGAAAAATCACTGCTTGCCGCTTTTTTCCGCTTTTCAGTAAAATGAGGTAGAGGTGAGATAATTGCGAAAAGGCCACATTAAAGAACTGAACGGGCGATTTCAAATAACGCTTGATCTTGGAACTGATCCGGCCACAAAGAAACGAAAGAGGCACTACTCAACGCATTCAAGCCGTCAGGAGGCCAAAGATGCGCTTGCTTATTTACTTGACCCTTCCGGCCAGCAAACGGTCAATGACTTCTTAGACGAATGGCTTAGCCTTACTACGAACAACCTTAGCTCAAACACTGTTTACGTATATGGCCGATACCTTAAAATGCTCAAGGATTACTTTCCGCTAATTGACTACCGGAAGATACGGCGGAAGCAAGCCGAGAAAATTATCAGCGAACTTCTGCGAAAGTATAAACCTGGCACTGTAGCGGTGATGAGGCGTTTACTTTCAACGGCTTATAATCGAGCCATTGCGTGGGAAGAAACGGACTTTAACCCGTTCAAAGGCATTCGGATTAAGGCGGAGCATGTTGAGCGTGAAGTTTGGACGCCGGGGCAGGTAGCTGCGTTTCTATCTGCAGCCAAAGAACGACAAGGCAATCCGAGTTATTATGTTGCGTACATGATTGCTTTGTATACCGGAAGTATCGCGGTCAAGGAAGAAATCCATAATGACTACGATAAAGGCGGAAAGTTTGTAAGTGGAACTAAAACGAGGGCTAGTCGCAGGAACATCGCCATGCCTGGAGAACTTATTGCCGTGCTGAATACGCACAGGGAACGTTTGGGCGAGGAGGCTGAGTATGTAATAGTGACGAATAAACTGACGCCAATCAATCAGCGGAATTTAACGAAGGCGATGTATGAAATCATTCGCAATGTTGGCCATCCTCCAATCCGGTTCCACGATTTCCGCCATACTCACGCATCCATACTGCTTGCTAATGGTGTTAACGTGAAGGTAATTCAAGAGCGCCTTGGACATTCGAGGATCAGTACGACGTTGGACACTTATTCGCATGTGTTTCCTTCGCAGCAACGAGAGGCGGCCGATTTGTTAAATAGCATAATTCCTTCCAAATAGTTTTCAACAAAATTCCAAATTTATAGTATAATGATAAATAGTAAAATATTTTCAAGGGGAGAAAAATTTGTGGTTTTAATTCAAGACATTTTACTTATTAAGTTTTTCAGTTCTTCTACTGCGTCTGCAATATCGGTTGTCTGTAGTATTTTAGGACTTATTTTGTCTGTTTTATTAGTATTCCTTACTATGAACATTAAAAGCAAGGTATATTTCTTGGATGAAACCAAAAGATTTAATGACAACAGAGAAAAATATCAGAATAAACTTAAAGGCTATAGAGATTCTATTATTAAAGACCACATACTCACTTTGGGTATAATTAGTGATATAACGGAAGAAGTGTATAGATTTGATGGCTTTGGTCGAGTAAACAGTATATTAGATAAATTTCATGTACGAAAAATCCTTACACACTTGAAAAAGGACACTAGTAAGATTAATAAAACAAAATTAGCCAAACAACTTTCGTATATAATTATAAGATATGATTCAAACAAAGGTGGGTTATTATAATGCAGAAAATCCCTAAACTAATTGAAAAGTTATTAGAAGAAACAAATAACGCCGATATCCGATGGTCTACTATTTCTAATAAGTTAGATCCTGATTTAGATAGTTTCATTGAATATTCTCAGGAGTACATGGAGATACTCAAACCTCTTTCTTACAACGCAATTTATAAAGGTGGAGAGATTTTTATTTTGTCATTCGCTGACTTTCACCCAGGTAGAGACCCTAGATTATTCGATGTTGAATACTTAATTTTATTGCTCAAGTCTCCAACCGGGAGAAGGTTGGTCCCCTTAAATACTAAGAAAGAACATCAAAGTGAACTTTTCAGGCTAATGAATTCAATTGATATGAAAATAAATGATATAGACGGATTTATAGACTCAATACTTGATGATATTTAATAGGATATAGAGAACACTCACAGAAGTAATTATTGGCTTGAGTGTTCTCTATTCTTTTCACTTACAAATTTTTACGCGCACATATTAACATATGCAATTACATTACTTATAACCATTGCTTGGTTCTTTCTCTTCACATAAATTTAGCCTCTTTATAAAAAGAGTACAATACCGACTCAGTTTGTATTCAGTAATCCGTTTGCTCTATCCATGTTGCGATTAAAAGATTTCAGCACCTGCTCCTTCGACGCTTCATCCCCGAGAATTTCCGCCTGCACATACTCCAGGTAAGTCATCGTCGAATCTGCCACCGCCTTAAGCAAACGGTACTCATCATCCGTGTATTCTTCCTTTTTCATTTTGTACCCGAAGTAATGATCTTCGTCGAGAAAAAACTGCACGTTCTCCTCGTACTCCTCCGTAGTCAACACGCCAAAGTCTCGTTTCGCCCCGTATTGCACCGTCCGATTCATGGCGTCTTGCAGCGTGTCATATACCTTTTCAGAGTCCGCAACGATTTCTTCTCGTATTTCCGCCCCTTTCGCTTCAAGCGCAGAACTCTCGTTGGAACATCCGACCAACATGGCGAACAATATGGCGATAAGTACGATTAACTTTTTCATAACGCAACAACTCCTCGAATTTTATTGGTTTTCGTGCCGGCAAAACGCTAATTGAGAACGCATTGATAACCGACACGACTTTATTCGCACAAAACAGGGCAAAAGTACGACTTTATTCGCACACTTTCTGAAGTGGCAAAATACCGTCAAAATCGTAGGTATACTCGCAAATGCTCCGGTTTACTACCGTGGTTTTGTCGTGAAAATGACGAATTATATCTTAGTCTTGTTGGCCCGTTTCCTACCAGCGGGAATTAATCAATTCCTACAGACGGTAATTGATCGTTTCCTATGAGCGGGAATATAAAAAGAACGAATTAACAATAACGAATTAATAACAATAAAGATTCCTGCTCATAAATTCGCAGGGGATATTCTTCACAAACCTTGTTTCTTCGCAAAAAGTCCTAGCGATAAAGGTCTTAGTGAACGCTTGAGCTCGAACTTGGCGAAAGCAATGTCTGGAACTTATACTTACGGTATAAGGAGGCGTTAATATGATCGACCCAAATGAAATCATGACCGGCCCATTCACGCTAAGGAATGCGAAAAAACATCTACTCCCCGACGAAGCAATCGTCACAAACGACGACGAAACTTATTACATCGTCCGCCTCGGCGATATCGCCAAGTTAGAACGCATGGGTTTCCGCAAAGTATAGGCGGTCGTATAGCTTGTCTATGACGCCTGTATAGAAGCCGCATACATTCCGAATACGTTTACGCTTAGTTGCCTGGAACGTCACCTTTAGCGCCTCTATAGCTGCGTTAAGAAGGTCTGAAGGGTCGAAAGCGGTCTTTAGGTAACTACTTTGCGCCAAATAGATGCCGTAGAGCCTGTTCGTGAGCTTACGATCAGCTACGAAGTTTTCAGCCATACGCTTAAATTGACGATATGGACTGGCGGCCACATCTGCGTCAGCATACGTCTTATCGTTAGATAACTCTTTAGCGCTTGAAGAAGTACAGGCTTCCGCTTCCTTTTTCGCAGGCTCAGACGGTGTTGTAACGGGCTCCTCGGCCTCTTGGCGACTGGACACTTGCGATTGGTCAGTGATGGGCATAGGCGGCTGTATGACGTACAGATTGGCGCCATAGCCTCCGGAAACTTTTCGGAGTGTTTTCACCTTAGCAATGACGCCTAAGCCTTGTAGCTTACTCAGGGCGCGTCTAACGGTCTTTTCACTCTTTCCGATTGCCTCGGCGATGGTGGCCGCCTTTAGATGTGCGACTCCTACATACTTAACGGCATAGCGACCGAGCATCTTTAAGACGTTGTGATCCGTCTCATTCATGGCGAAATAGTGGTCGCAGGTATGACGATATAGAGCCTCGTTCAAGGCCGCGACTGATTGGAACGATTGATGTTGCGATAGGTAACGCATGGTCCGGCTCCTCCCTGCCCGACCGAAATGATTGCACACTCAAATAAGCGTTTGACTTACGCAGTTTTTTCGCATATATTTGAGGTAGGTAAGGTGCGTGTTTCACTTCGGTGGACACGTGCTTTTTTATGTCTTTAGAGTCCTAAGTTATTTAACGGTGAGTGCTGCTGATATTTCTTCGCTACTTCCCCATCGGTAAAATCCAAATATGCCTTTTGCGTCACTTCAACGCTTGAATGGCCCAATATCCTCGACAATGTCACGAAGTCCCCTCCGTTAAGCAAATAGTACTTTGCGAAGTTATTCCTCAACTGGTGAGCGTGAATATCAACTTTGACTTGTTTACCGATCTTTTTCAACATCCGCTCAAAATTACTGATGTCGAGCATCGTGCCTCTGATCGTCGGAAACAAATAAGGACTATCGCTAAATCTGTCGCGATATGAAAACCACCGCTTTAAGTCGTGCGTAAGCTTGTACGAAAAGAATACGTACCGCTGTCGGTTGTTCTTTGGATTTTCGATTAAGATGGCGCGCGCTTTAAAATCAACGTTCTCCGGTCGTAAAGAAACGCATTCTCCCGACCTCATCCCCGTATCCAACATTAGGCGGATCATGATCCAAGACCTAAAGCCGTGAAAGGTGCTTGTTTCGCATGCGTCTAAAATTCGCTTTATCTCCTCCCTTGTCATTAACGCCTTCTGCTTCCGCATGGGCTTTATGTTTTTAACCTTTTCCGCAGGATTCTCCTTAATTTCACGCTCGCTGTGTAAAAAGTTAAAAAACACCTTTATGTTCCGGACATAGTTCGCAATGGTACTGTCGCTAATCGGCTTGTTTAAATCCGGCCTATTATCCGGAAAGTTCTTCATTTTGGACGAGTCCCTAGCGACGACCGTGTACTTCCCGCGCTCACGAAGATATTTTATGTATGCCCGTATGTGTGCCGTCTTTACTTCGCTCACTTCTGTTACGTTGAACTGCTCATCCATATACCTTGCGAATAAATTTAACGTTTGCTCGTAGCTTGCTTTCGTTTTCCTAGCGAGTGCCTTACTATCGCAATACACCATAAAATTTTCGACCTGCAATAGAAAATCCGAGTACACAAAAAACGCCTCCTACTCACCGGTGATATTGCCGGTAAATATGAGACGTTTATCGGTAACTGCTCGAATAATTCATCGGTATGACAACCGTATAAGTCGGTAAACTGCGTAAGCCTTAACGTGGCTAAAACCGCTAGTCCTTGCGGTGTCAGCTAGCCTTATGCTCCAAACGCAGCTTGTCAGCCACCATCGCAATGAACTCAGAATTGGTCGGTTTTGCTTTTGTCATGCTTACAGTATAGCCGAAGAGGGAGGAGATGGAATCGATATTCCCACGGCTCCAGGCTACTTCGATGGCATGACGGATCTCACGCTCGACCCTCGAAGCGGTGGTGTTGTATTTCTTTGCGATATCAGGATAAAGGACTTTGGTGATGGAACCAAGGAGTTCGATATCATTGTAGACCATGGAGATCGCTTCCCTTAAGTACATATATCCTTTAATATGTGCCGGCACGCCGATTTCATGAATGATGCTCGTGATGCTTGCATCGAGATTTCTCGGTTTATGATCAGAATTCATTCGGGAGGAAGGCTTCTTGATGATCGGGTTCGTTTTTCCGCTTACCTGTCGGATATGGCTCACCAGGTTTTCCATATCGAACGGCTTCAGGATGAAATAGGATGCACCGAGATCCACCGCTTTTTTCGTCACGTCTTCCTGACCGAAAGCTGTCAGCATGATGACATTCGGAATGTTCTTCCTCTCCCTCAGGCGCTCGAGAACGGCAAGGCCATCCAGGTGGGGCATGATGATATCCAAGACGAGTACGTCCGTTTCGACTTCCTCCAAGAGATCCAGGCAGTCCTGTCCATTATGGGCAATCCCTACAACTTCCAAGTCATTTTGTGAGGCAATATAATCTTCCAACAATGAGGTGAGTTCCCGGTTATCATCCACTATACAAACTTTAATCGATTTCACTAAACGTTTCCTCCTCAGTCCAAATAAATTCACTGTTATTTTTTATTGTAAATTACTTTTTCGACAATGCAACCTAATTTCCTTTTATTTTTGAAAAAAACTTGAAATATATTCTTTTTCCTTCGTTTTACTTTCATTTTCTCTTAATTTCGACCTGATTCGATTTCCACACTGAACTTTTGTCGAATTATCTTTATTTTAACGGAATTCCTCAGCTTTCACAAACGCACAAAAAATCCGGCGCTTGCTCAGCGCCGGATCCATTCAACTTGCTCTGCTGTGATCTTTCTTATAAATATCAATGCCTGCTTCGCTCAGCATCCACTCGATATGGACACCGTACCCACTCGTGGGGTCATTCACGAATACATGGGTGACAGCCCCTACGACCTTCCCATCCTGAATGATCGGGCTACCGCTCATCCCTTGGACGATCCCGCCGGTTTTCTTCAGTAACTTCGGATCCGTCACCTTCAACACCATCCCTTTTGTTGCGGGATATTTCTGCGGGATCGTGCTCATGATTTCAATATCATACATTTCGACTTCCTTGCCATCGACCACCGTCAGGATCTGCGCTGGCCCTTCCTTTACCTGGTGAGAAAGAGCGATCGGCATGGGTTTATCCATACGCTCATTCTCGATGGTCTGGTTCAGGCGTCCGAATATCCCAAACGGACTGTTCCTCGTGATATCCCCGATCACCTTATGATCGGATGAGAACCTTGCCAGTTTCTCCCCAGGCTTTCCATCGCTCCCTTTCTGGATGGATGTGACTTCGGAATGGACGATTTCCCCATCTGCCACGACGATCGGTTTCTTCGTATCCATATCGGAAATCACATGTCCAAGAGCGCCATATTTCTTCGATTGGGGATCATAGAAAGTCATGGTGCCGATTCCTGCAGCCGAGTCCCTGATATAAAGGCCGAGCTTATAAGCAGCGTCCCCTTTTTCCCTAACCGGCAGGAGAGTGGTTTTGATGGTTTTCTTCTCTCTTTTCACCACGAGTTTCAAGGATTCCTGATCTTTTCCCGCGGATTGGACGAAAGGAGCCACGTCGGAAAGTTCTTCGATCTTGGTTCCATTGATCTCGGTTATCATGTCTCCGACCTGTATCCCAGCCTTTTCACCCGGGGAAACTTTTCCCTCTTCTGTATTCACAAGATGATGACCGACGACCAGTACGCCTACGGTATTCAATTTGACCCCGATCGATTGGCCGCCGGGGATCACTTTAAAATCTTTCAGTACTTCAACATTGACTTCTTTGACGGGGAGTCCGGCAATTTCAAAGACCACTTCGTCTTTTCCGACACGGCTGCCTCCCACGGATAATTGTTCGTTATTCGACGAAAGTTGTACCGTCCCTTCAGATGCGGCAGCAGGTGCTGATATGGGGAGAGCAACTTGATCCCCTTCCATCATCCTAATGAACGTGGGTGTTTTCACCCACTGTTGGACAGGTTCCAAAAAACCGATAAGAATGAGCGAAACAAGGAGAATTCCACCTATGCATTTCCTTAACGAATCTGACTTCACTACTTTCACTCTCCTCGCTTCTAATCCAAACACACTGGTGATTTGGCTACAGTTTTACTTTTGCCTTTTGGAAGGACATTTATAACTGGTAATAATGAAAAAAAGCTACCCGTATTGGATAGCTTTTCATGTCTCTTTGATGCTTCCTGCCAAATGAAGGAGCTCTTTGGCATGTTCAAGGGTAAGATCGGTGATTTCCACGCCGGAGATCATGCGGGAGATTTCCTGGATCTTCTCATTTTCCTCTAGTCTTTTTACCTTCGTGCTCGTGCGCCCGTTCGCTTGTTTCTTCGAAATGAACAGATGACAGTCTGCCATGGCCGCAACCTGCGGAAGATGGGATATGCACATCACTTGTGAATGGACGGCCACCTGATAGATCTTCTCTGCAATCGATTGAGCCACCCTTCCGCTGACACCCGTATCCACTTCGTCGAAGATGATGGAAGTGATCCCCTGATGCTTGGAGAAGATCGTCTTAAGGGCGAGCATGATGCGGGAAAGTTCTCCCCCGAAGCGACCTTCGAGAGCGGCTTCAGGGGTTCACCAGGATTCGTGGAGATATAAAACTCGACTTCATCCCACCCCTCCTTCTTGAATTTCCGGTTTACGGCATCCCCGTCGGTAAGGAACTTGACCTCGAATTTCGTTTTATCCATGTAGAGCTGCTTCAACTGCTCGTGGATACTGACCGTAAGTTTCTTGGCCCACTTTTTACGGGCGATCGTCAGATTTTCCGCCTCCACCGAGAGATCATTTTCAAGGGACTGCAACTGATCTTGCAGCTGCTGTACATGCGAATCCTTGTTGATGATGGTTTCGATCTCCTCTTCGATCCGTGAACCATATGCAAGGATTTCTTCGATTGATGAACCGTACTTCCGTTTCAGTCCATTGATTTCATTCAGCCTGGATTCGATCATATCAAGCCTTCCCGGTTCAAACTCGAGCTGATCCAGTTCCGCCCTGATGGCATGGGCAGCATCCTCAAGGATGTAGTAGGCTGAGGATACTGACTCAAGCGTCCCGCCAAACTGCGCGTCCACTTCCGCCGCGGTTTCAAGATGACCCATGGCGAGTCCCGCCCAGTCCATTCCTTTTCTTTCCCCGCGCAGGCTGTCATATGACGTCTGGAGGGCTTCGTATAGCTTCTCGAAATTGACGAGCTTCAGCTTTTCCTCCTGCAGTTCATCATCCTCATGCAGGCGGAGCTCCGCATCCTGTATCTCTTTTTGCTGGAATTGGATAAGATCAAGGCGATGAGCCATCTCCTGTTCATTTTCATTCAACCGCTTAAGCTGTCTGGACACGGTCTGATACTCATCGAATACATCCAGATATGCCGTGAGCGACGAAGCAATATCCTTTCCACCAAACTGATCCAGAAGTGTCAGATGAAGATGCTCATTCATGAGCTCCTGATGCTCGTGCTGCCCATGGATGTCAATGAGCGTTGACCCGATTTCACGCATGGTAGCAATCGTCACAAGCTTTCCGTTCACCCGGCACACACTTTTACCCGTACTGGAAATATCTCTCCTGAGAACAATCATGCCCTCTTCGATGTCGATCCCGAATTCAGAAGCCTTTGCATAGCAAGGATGATGGCGATCGTCCAATAGGAATAACCCTTCAATCTCGGCTTTTTTCTCTCCATGCCGGACGAACTCGGATGACCCCCTGCCTCCTACCAATAGATGGATGGCATCGATGATGATGGACTTCCCCGCACCTGTTTCCCCTGAAAGGACCGTCAATCCTTCTTCAAATGAAAGGGCGATCGAGTCGATGATGGCAAAATTTTTGATTGAAAGTTCCTGTAACAAGAAATACTCACCTCATATAATAAGACACTTCCGATCATGTATCCCGGATAGAACCGAATCACGTTGGAAAGTGCCTCTGTTTTCATTTAATTTACCCCGTCGATAGGGTGGTCAACCTTTTATAGCATATCAAGGAAACGTTTGGAAATGACTTCGGTTTCCGCTTCAGACCGACAAATGATCAAGCAGGTGTCATCCCCGCAGATCGTCCCGAGGATTTCCTCCCAGTCCAAGTTGTCGATGAGGGCACCGATGGCATTCGCATTCCCCGGTAGCGTCTTCATGACCAGCATATGACCGGCAGCATCAATCTTGACGAAGGCATCCGTCAGCGTCCTCTTCAACTTTTGAAGGGGGTTGAAGCGCTGGTCCGCCGGCAGGCTATATTTATAGCGGCCGTCCATAAGCGGAACCTTAACCAGATGAAGCTCCTTTATATCCCTTGAAACGGTTGCCTGTGTGACATTGAAGCCTGCATTTTTCAGGCTGTCCACAAGCTCATCCTGGGTTTCCACATCCCGATTCGTGATGATTTCCCTGATCTTTATATGTCTCTGACCCTTATTTAACATCACCATACACCTCTTACTCCATATTGAACCTGTATATTTATACCTCTACGATTATGTTAGCCTATTTCCTTGTACAAATCCACCAGAAACCGTGCAGATCTGCATGTTCTTTATCAGTATTGACGGAAAAGCGAAATGATTTTACATAATTATGTATAATTAATATTTTTTATCAATAATGTAACAATATTCAAATATAGTTTTATTGCTGGAAAATAGAAAGAAATTTAAGACTTTTAAATGAAATCGTTTACCCGTTTGAAACCTACCACTATACAGTTTAGTGTATATAAACACGGGGTATAAGACTATAGGAATTGCACATATTACTTATTATTCAAGAATACCCATTTTTAAAAATTTTTATTTTTTTATTGTGCACCATTTGAAAGCCTGACATGAATCGTTTGCTTTGAACGCAAAATACAAAAAGACGGGGGATGGAGTAGAAAAAAGAAGTTAGGTTCGGGTTAAACAGAAGGAGGAACATAACACTTATGAGTCAAGGAAAATTTAAAAAGACGATATCACTATTGGACCTCACCCTAATCGGTCTTGGGGCGATCTTTGGATCTGCATGGCTGTTCGCCGTCAGTAACGTCGCATCCCAAGCGGGTCCAGCCGGGAGTTTCTCCTGGATCATCGGAGGCGTCATCATCCTGTTGATCGGTCTCGTATACGCAGAGTTAGGGGCGGCACTTCCCCGCACGGGAGGAATCATCCGCTATCCTGTCTACTCTCACGGGCCTCTCGTTGGATACATGATCTCATTCATTACCATCGTGGCGTACACCAGCTTGATTTCCATCGAGGTAACGGCAGTGCGTCAGTATCTGGCTTATTGGATTCCCGGTCTGACCAAGGCGGGATCGGAGTCACCGACGATTGGAGGTTGGTTGCTCCAGCTGGGACTACTCATCGCTTTTTTCCTGCTCAATTTTTGGAGCGTAAAGGCTTTTGCCAAATCCAATATCATCATTTCCATTTTCAAATACGTCGTTCCCATCACAATCATCGTCGTATTGTCGTTCCACTTTAAATCAGCAAACTTCTCTGTAGAAGCTTTTGCACCATTCGGCTTTGATGGTATCCAAGGAGCCATCGCAACGGGCGGGGTCATGTTTGCCTATCTTGGGCTTCATCCCATCGTATCGGTTGCCAGCGAGGTCAAGAACCCTCAACGGAATATTCCGATTGCCCTTGTGCTCTGCATCATCCTTGCAGCCTTGATCTATACGGCATTGCAAGTATTGTTCATCGGGGCCATCCCTACTGACACCATCAGCAATGTGGGCTGGGCTGGAATTCAAGAAGAATTCTCCCTTCCATTCGGAGATATCGCGATTGTTCTGGGTCTCGGCTGGTTATCGGCACTTGTGGTATTCGATGCCATCCTGTCCCCGGGAGGTAACGGAAACATCTTCATGAATACAACGGCGCGCCTTGTGTATGCATGGTCACGAAACGGTACGTTGTTCAAGACATTCTCTAAAGTGGACAAAGTAACGGGAATTCCCCGGTCTTCCCTGTGGTTATCACTTGGGCTTTCAATCTTCTGGACACTGCCATTCCCTTCATGGAATGCACTGGTTAATGTCTGCTCAGTAGCACTGATCCTCTCCTATGCCATTGCACCTATTTCATCGGCCACCTTCTCGGTCAATGCAAAGGGTCTAGAGAAGCCGTTTAAACTTAAAGGAATGAGTATCATCGCACCTATTTCCTTTATCTTTGCTTCTTACATTGTCTATTGGTCTGGTTGGAAGACCATCTCATGGTTGTTGGGCTCTCAACTGGTCATGTTCGTCGTTTACTTCATATTCAAGAAATATGTACCGACAGACAAAGTGAACCTTCCACAGCAGCTTAAATCAGCCTGGTGGCTCGTTGGGTATTACATCACTATGCTCATCATCTCGTACTTCGGTTCATTCGGCGGCGGAAAAGGATATCTGGATAATCCAGTCGACCTGATCCTTATTGCCATTGTATCACTCGCCATATTCTTCTGGGCGAAGTACACGGGTCTGCCGAAAGCCATGATCGATTCGGATGATGAAACACCAGAAGAAAAAGTAGAAACTTCACATTAAGACGTGCATTCTTATAGTCTTTTACCACAAAGAAAGCGTGGGACCATCAACCGGTCCCACGCTTTCTTATGTTTACTCCTCATTCTTCTGAGCAGATTTGAATTGAGTATGTGCTTCCTTGATTACCTCTTCGGGTGTGACCTCCAAATGAGACACCCCTTCTTCCCGTCCCTGCCATTTGAGATGGATCAGGAACTCGATGTTCCCGTCCCCGCCTGTGATCGGTGAGAAGGAGAGACCTTCGATATCAAAGCCCTCATTCAGTGATAGGGAAATGATCTTCTCGATCACCGTCTTATGGACAGAAGGATCTCGTACGATGCCTTTTTTCCCGACCTGATCCCTGCCCGCTTCAAATTGCGGTTTGATGAGGGCGATACAGTCGCCGCCTTGCACAAGGAGCGTCTTCAGTACAGGGAGGATCAAGGCGAGTGAGATGAAGGAGACATCGATGGACGCAAGATTCGGCATTTCGCCTTCAAGATCCTCAGGTTTCACGTATCGGAAATTTGTCCGCTCCATGACGACCACGCGCTCATCCTTCCTGAGCTTCCAGGCAAGCTGGTTGTAGCCTACATCCAGGGCATAGCTCATTTTGGCTCCGTTTTGGAGGGCACAGTCCGTGAATCCCCCGGTGGAGGCTCCGATATCCAGAAGGACTTTATCTTCTGCTGTGATATCGAATACCTTGAGGGCTTTTTCAAGCTTCAAGCCTCCCCTGCTGACGTAAGGCATCACTTTCCCTTTAACCGTCAGGGGTGAATCCTCGCTTATCTTCTCACCCGGTTTATCCAGTCTCACTTCGTTTGAATACACAAGACCGGCCATGACGGCCCTTTTTGCCTTTTCACGTGTTTCAAAAAGACCTTGTTCTACAAGAAGTATATCTAATCGTTGTTTTTTCACTTTCATGTTCAAGCCCTTTTTTGTTTTTTTGGTGTGATCGTCAAGATCCGGTCTACGACGTTTTCCTTCGTCATGCCGATTTCATTGAGCAATTCTTTGACGCTTCCATGCTCCACGAAATAATCCGGGATTCCGATGCGGTCTATAACGGCATCATGATAGCCTTTTTCCTGGGCAAACTCGAGGACCCCGCTTCCGAAGCCGCCCTGAAGGACTGCTTCTTCAATGGTCAACACTGGTATTTCCTCGGAAAGAATGGAAGAGAGCATTGCCTCATCCATCGGCTTGATGAACCGTGCATTCACGACCCGTACCGATACCCCTTGCTTCTCAAGGTCTTCCGCTGCTTCCATGGCCATCGGGATCGTGGTACCGAATGTCAGGATGACTGCATCCGTCCCGTCCTTCAGGATTTCCCACGAACCGATCGGAATGGTCTTCAATTCTTCGTCCATCTTCACACCGTAGCCATTTCCACGCGGGAAACGCAGGGCGATCGGACCATCGTTGTAGGCAAGAGCCGTATTAACCATGTGCTGGCCTTCATTTTCGTCTTTTGGCATCATAAGCACCATATTCGGCAGATGACGGAGGAAGGCAATATCGAATACCCCTTGATGTGTTTCGCCGTCTGCACCGACAAGACCCGCACGGTCGATTCCGATGAACACGTTGAGGTTCTGTCTGCAAATATCGTGAACCACTTGATCATAGGCCCGCTGGAGGAATGTCGAATAAATCGCCAGGAACGGTTTCATATCCTGGGTGGCAAGACCTGCCGCTACGGTTGCCGCATGCTGTTCGGCAATCCCGACGTCGAACATCCTGTCGGGGAATTCCTCTGCAAACCCAAGAAGGCTTGAGCCGACCGGCATGGCAGGAGTGATGGCCACGACCCGCTCATCTTCACGTGCGACCCTCCTGACCGTTTCACTGACAAGGCTGCTCCAGGACGGCGGAGCTCCTACCGGTTTGATCAGATCGCCCGTATCGATCTTGTACGGGCCGGTTCCGTGCCATGTACCGAGGGTGTCTTTTTCAGCAGGCTGGAACCCTTTCCCCTTCTTCGTGAGGACGTGAAGGAGAACCGGGCCTTTTGTCTTTTTCGCATATTGGATGTTTTCCTGTAAGTTTTCATAATCATGTCCATCGATCGGACCAAGATAGGTAAAGCCAAGCTCTTCAAAGAACATCCCGGAGACGAATAGATATTTCAAGCTGTCCTTCACCCGTTCAGCCGTACTGGCAAGCTTGCCTCCGACTGCAGGTATGCGCTTCAGGATATACTCCAGTTCATCCTTCACCCAGTTATACTTATTCGCTGTGCGAAGGCGGCCCAGGATATTGTGCAGGGCACCGACATTCGGTGCGATGGACATCTCATTATCGTTCAATACGACGATCATGTCCTTCTTTTCATGGCCGATATGGTTGAGGGCTTCGAGGGCCATCCCTCCGGTCAGGGCACCGTCCCCGATGACGGGGATGATATAGGAATCTTCCTTTTTCACATCCCGTGCAATCGCCATCCCCATGGCAGCCGAAAGGGAGGTGGAGCTGTGCCCTGTCTCCCATACGTCGTGCTCGCTTTCATTCCGTTTAGGGAAGCCGCATAGTCCCTTATATTGTCTAAGGGTATCGAACTGACCTGCACGCCCCGTCAGGATCTTGTGTACATAGGACTGATGTCCCACATCCCATAAAATTTTGTCCTTGGGACTATCAAAATGCTTATGAAGGGCTACAGTCAATTCGACCACGCCGAGATTCGGCCCGATATGACCGCCGGTTTTGGAAAGATTCCCGATCAGGAAATCACGGATATCCTGACTGAGCCCCTCCAGTTGTTCATTGGACATATCCTTTAAGAAAGAGGGATCTTTAATCGATAATAAATCCATATGGTCCACTCACTTTCATCACTAGTTAGTTTATTTCCTGTGTTTGACGTTTTGCGTTTTGTATGATTTCCACTTGGGGTATGCATTTCGCCGATTTCGACATTTTCACTGTATATTCCCTAGAATACGCAATTCCGGGCAATTTTCCAAGTGCTTTGACTTTTACTGAGTGAAAGCACTTGTCCCCGCGTGTAAAAATAGCCGCTAACACGAATGTGATAACGGCCATGCTGATCATTCAATGTATTGAATTGTTCACTATGGACCGGACTTCATCCTGTTTCTCAACGTCCGATGTAATGGCTTTCCTGAGTGGATTATACCATAAAAGGGTATTGTCCTCAAACAGCAGCTGTCAGTGGTTACGCACGGCTATGAGGTTGGCGATCTCTTCAAGAAGGACCGTATCTCTGTCCACCCTTTTCAAGGACGCGAGTGCCCCATTGAGATGATATGCCAGCTTTTCCTTTGCTCCCGCCATGGTCAAAAGTTTCGGATAGGTGCTCTTATGTTTGGATTCATCGCTTCCGACCGGCTTTCCGATCAATTCTTCCGAACCCTCGATATCCAGGATATCGTCTTGGATCTGGAAGGCAAGACCGATATGATAAGCAAACTCCTCTAAGGAAGCACGCTCTTCTTCAGAGGCATCTGACATGATGGCCCCTGCCATGACGGAGAACATAAGAAGCTTGCCCGTTTTGCGGATATGGATCGACTGTAGTTCTTCTACGGTCAACTCTCCATTTTCCCCTTCGATATCGGCGACTTGACCTCCAACCATCCCCTCTGGCCCAGCACAGCGGGCAAGGAGGGCGATCAGTTCGACCTTCTTCTTGTCTGAGAGATGCTCATCTTCAGCAAGCAGTTGAAAGCTGAATGTGAGCAGCCCATCCCCTGCAAGGATGGCCATTGCCTCACCGAACACTTTATGATTCGTCGGGTTGCCCCTCCTCAAATCATCATCATCCATGGCAGGCAGATCATCATGGATGAGGGAATATGTATGGATCATTTCAAGTGCAGAAGCCGCTGCCATCCCTGTTTTCGGATCCCGTCCGAAAGATTGCATGGTGGCCAGCACCATGAGGGGGCGAAGTCTTTTGCCACCTGCCTGCAAGGAGTAGATCATCGACTCCTTCAGGTGATCGGGAAGGGTCAGAGCTTTCACCTTCCCGATCATATGGTTGGTTACTTCAGAAAGATAGGTGGTTTGAAAATCATTGAACGACATGATCATTCCTCCTCAGGGAGATCGATCGTTTGCTCCCCCTCATCCGTCATCATCTTCGTAAGCTTATTCTCCGCTTGCTGAAGCGTATCGTGGCAATACTTAGAAAGGTTCATCCCCTTCTGATAGTAATCGATGGCCTGTTCCAAAGGGACCTCGCCTTCTTCGAGCTTTTCTACGATTTCTTCAAGCTGGGCAATCGCCTCTTCAAACGTCGGTTCATTTTTCTTTGCTTTCGGCATGTGGTTCACTCTCCTCAATAGAATCTGCCTTACAATGTATTCGACCATCCTTGACCCGGACGGTCAGGGATTGTCCTTTTTGCACCTGTGCAACCGAGGTGATCAAACTGTCATCTTCACTGTAGGACAAGCTATATCCACGTTCCATGACTTTCAATGGGCTCAGCGCCTCCATCGTCGAGAGAATCGACAAGAACTGTTGGCGCTTCTCCTTCAGTCCAGAGGCATATTGCTTTTCAAGTCGTGACTGCATGGATCGCAATCGTTCCCCTTGAAGCTTGATCATACGATCCGGATGAAGACGAAGCATCCTTTCAGTTAATTGACCGGTATGGTCCTGCAGCTCTTTGAGACGGGAGGCTGCTGCCCTGTCCATCTTCTCATTGAGACGGTCGAGTTGCTCCATCTTCTGCTGGTAGACCAGATGAGGATTTCGTAACGAATAGGACCTTCTCAGTGTTTCCAGCCGTTGACGGTCATGGTTGAGCCTGTTTTTGAAGGCTTTGATGAGCCGGAGTTTACGGTTCATCACCCGTTCAAGGAGGTCATCAATGTGGGGAACGGCAAGCTCTCCGGCAGCAGTAGGGGTCGGCGCCCTGAGATCGGCTACAAAGTCTGCAATGGTGAAATCTGTTTCATGTCCGACTGCTGAAATGATGGGAACCATCGAGTCTGCTATGGCATCTGCAACAATCTCTTCGTTGAATGCCCATAACTCTTCAATGGATCCGCCACCCCTGCCGATGATCAATACATCGATTGTCGGGTCTTCATTGACTTTATGGATGGCCTCCGCAACGGAAGCCGGTGCTTTTTCCCCCTGGACCAGTGCAGGATAGACGAGGACTTCCCCGATGGGGTATCTCCTTTTGATGGTAGTGATGATATCTCTGATGGCCGCTCCTGTCGGGGACGTGACGACAGCGATCCTGGACGGGAAGGAAGGGATCTTCTTTTTTCTGGACTCATCGAAATATCCGGCACCCTTCAGCTTTTCCTTGAGTTGTTCATACGCAAGATACAGAGCACCGATACCGTCGGGCTGCATATCCTTCACATAAATTTGATACTGTCCGCCTGCTTCGTAGACGGATAGATCTCCGCGAATGAGAACATTCATCCCGTTTTCCGGTCTGAACTTCAGCGACTGATTCTGGCTTGAAAACATCACGGCCAGGATGCGTGCCTTTTCATCTTTCAACGTGAAATACATATGACCGCTGGAATGCCGTTTGAAGTTCGAGATCTCCCCTTTGACGTAGACACCGTTCAAATGGGGATCCCGGTCGAATTTCCGTTTTATGTATTTTGTCAGAGCTTGTACGGTTAAGTAGGTTGCTTGTTCCATCTCCATGTGAGTCCTGACTCCTTTTTTGCATGTACTGGGCGTCTGAATGAGCAGGTGCTCAATCAAAAGAAAGGGACGCATCCGCTGTCCCTTCCATTGGTATCCATTGTACTATGTTTCACTCATTTTTACGATTCAAAACATGCCCGTGGCAGACTTCACTGTATTATGAAGAAGCATGGTGATGGTCAAAGGGCCGATTCCACCTGGAACCGGTGTAAGCAAGCCGGCCCGTCCCATCACGTCATCGGCATCGACATCACCGCAAACGCCGCCATCTTCTCCCCTGTTCATACCAGCATCGATGACCAGGGCTCCGGGTTTAATGGCTTCTCTTCCGATAAACCCGGCCTTTCCTGCGGCGGAGATGAGGATGTCGGCCTGTCTGGTGAGGGAAAAGAGATCCTCCGTGATCGATTGACATTGTGTTACAGTCGCATCACGGTTCACTAGCATCGTCCCTAACGGTTTACCGATCAGATTGCTCTTACCGATGATCACCACGTGACGGCCTGCGATGGGGATTTTCTCATGCTGAAGCATTTTGGTGATGGCGAGGGGGGCGCAAGGGTGGAAGGTTTCCTGAGCGGTTGCCAACCTGCCGATGGAAAGGGGATGAAGGCCATCGATATCCTTCGTCGGGGATACCGCCCCCACGACGCTGGCGGGGTCGATATGGCCGGGAAGGGGCAACTGGACGAGGATACCGTGTATATGGCCGGCTGTGTTCAACTGATCAATGAGTCCAACTAACTGGTCTTGATCGGCAGACTCAAAGTGATGGAGTTCGGAATGGATACCGACATCGGAACAAGCCTTTTCTTTTAACCTGACAAAGGACCTCGATGCAGGATTATCCCCGACGAGGATGATGGCAAGTCCCGGAGTGATGCCACGTTGTTTCAGCTTTCTGACCCGGGCCTTCAATTCCAGACGCCACTCATTAGAAATCTTCGTACCATCTATGATCCTGGTCGACATCCGCACAAGCTCCCTTCTCGATCAGTCTTGCTTCACTTTGGACAGCACTCCATTGACGAACTTACTTGACTGCTCGTCTCCGAAAATCTTGGCAATCTCAACGGCTTCATTAATCGCGACTTTTCCAGGTACGTCCTCTACATGAAGAAGTTCATAGGTACCGATACGCAAAATATTGCGATCGACCTTGGCCAATCGATCGAACGACCATTTTTCAAGATTCCCTTTGATGACCTCGTCGATGGAATCCTGGTGTTCAATGAACCCAAGCACAAGCTGCTGTAGGTATGCATCCATCTTCTCTTCTTCCAACACATTCGAAAGGGCCGCCTCCGGCTCAATCCCGCTCATATCTATTTGAAATAACGCCTGCAATGCCTTTTCACGGGCTACTCTTCTTTTCATGATAATGACTCCTTTTAATCCAAACTCAATTTACATACCTTTGATAATAGCACAAACCGGCACCAATACGCACGCGTAACTAAAAAAATCAATATTCTAAAAACAATAATGATAAATGGGATTGGAAGGTTAATCAACTACGAAAGAAACTTACATATCCAGACGGCCCCGTTTGTTTAAGCCGTTTCAGCCCCCGTCCGTTTATTCGCACAGCACATGATTGATAAATTCTGTTTTTGCTTCGGTATATCTCTCACGGTCATGAATATATTCTTGTGCTAACCGTCTTTTAAGTGCAGCATATTGATCCGCAAGACGTATCTCGAAATATAAGTTGCTCACCCCAGCGTTTTTCTCCTTCTTGCATGAGATGTAAATGAGCTACCCGTTTATCGTTCTTTACTTTTACAAACAATCTCCTCCACTGCTGTTTGTCTAATTCGGGGTACATAATGCCAATCGTATATAGATAGATGCTCCGCTATTCTGTTGATCTGTCCAAATCATGAAAAAGAAGCCATCAAGTCGATAATGGGCTTAGCGGGCAGATCGGGAATGGCTGTACTTCCAATGTGTTCTACTTCCTTGACTCCGAATGCAGAAAGGATGCGGTGCAGCTCTTTGCTTTCCAGGATACCTCTATCCTTCCAAGTGAGGTCTGAATTCTTGATCTCAATTGTTTCATATGCCCATACCGGGATATTCCGCTGATCATCATTGGTCATATCGCCCATCCTCCTTGAACAAAGCGCTATCAGTTATCACAGGTTCGATATCCGCCGAAACTTACTGCGTTGGTATCAAGCGGCGTACCCTTCCTTATAAAAGCTTCGCTTTCGATTGGGCATTCTCACTCCCTCGCCCTCATCGTTTTTTATGGACTGTGTTGCGTCCAATATTATTGAAGCAGGGGCGGGTCGTCCTGGACCGTCATACATAAGCTGAGCCATTGAAAAGATGGAACACCCTTATCCTCCATTCCGAAAGAAAAAGGGCAGCCCATGACAGGCTGCCCTTTTCTACTACATTTCTTCTTCAATCTCAGGTTCGATCCTTTGATTTTCAAACTGTACGCCGACGATATGAACGTTGACTTCTTCTGCCTCTAGGGCCGTCATGTTCAAGAGTGCCTGACGGATATTGTCCTGGATCTTTTGGGCGACATTCGGAATGGAGACGCCGAACTGCATGATGCAGTATACATCGATCAGGATACCGTCTTCAGCAAGTTCCACTTTGACACCTTTACCATGATTTTTCTTGCCTAGGCGTTCAACGACACCTGACGCAAAGTTTCCGCGCATCTGTGAGACGCCTTCCACTTCAGAGGCCGCGATCCCCGCAATGACCTCGATCACTTCCGGAGCGATTTCGATCTTCCCAAGTCCGTCTTTACCGTGAGACATCTGTAAAAGATTTTGATTTTCCGCCATTCGTGGTCCCTCCCTGGATTTCTCTAGGATTTCATAATTTCATATTTCTCTAGGAATTTCGTATTGAAATCTCCACCTACAAAGGTTTCGTGTTCCAACAGTTTCAAGTGGAATCCGATGGTTGTGTGAACTCCTTCGACAACGAATTCATTCAGTGCACGCTTCATCCTTGAAATGGCTTCTTCCCTCGTTGCCCCGAATGAAATGACCTTCGCGATCATGCTATCGTAGTAAGGCGGGATCATATAACCAGGATATGCAGCAGAATCGACCCTTACACCTACACCGCCTGGAGGCAGATACATCTCGATCCTTCCCGCGGATGGCATGAAGTTCTTTTCAGGATTCTCTGCGTTGATGCGGCACTCGATCGCCCACCCGTTGAAGGTCACATCTTCTTGTGTCAGGGAAAGTTTCTCCCCTGAAGCCACCCGGATCTGTTCCTTGATGAGGTCGACGCCAGTGACTTGTTCCGTCACGGGATGTTCGACCTGGATACGGGTATTCATCTCCATGAAATAGAAGGATTGCTGATTGTAATCATAGATAAATTCTACCGTGCCGGCACCTGTATAATCAACCGCTTCTGCCGCTTTTACAGCAGCATCTCCCATTCTTTCCCGAACTTCTTCGTTCAAGGCAGGTGACGGGCTTTCTTCAAGGAGCTTTTGCAGACGACGTTGGATCGTGCAGTCACGCTCCCCGAGGTGGATGACGTTCCCGAAATTATCAGCCATGACCTGGATCTCGACGTGACGGAAATCCTCGATGAATTTCTCGATATAGACACCCGGGTTCCCGAATGCCGTCATTGCTTCCTGCTGGGTGATGTTGACACCCTTCACGAGCTCTTCTTCGGTCTTCGCAACACGGATCCCTTTACCTCCACCGCCGGCAGTCGCCTTGATGATGACAGGATATCCCATGGATTCAGCAAGTGCTACTGCTTCTTCTGCATCCTTGACGATCCCTTTGGAGCCGGGAACGACGGGTACACCTGCTTCGCGCATCGTTTCACGCGCCACATCCTTCGTACCCATTTTCGAAATGGCTTCAGGTGATGGGCCGATGAAAGTGATGTGGCATTCGCGGCATAATTCCGCGAAATCAGAGTTCTCCGCAAGGAAGCCATAGCCTGGATGGATCGCATCACAGCCTGTGAGCTTTGCAACAGAGATGATATTCGTGAAATTCAGGTAGCTGTCTTTCGACGTCTTCGGACCGATACAATATGCTTCATCGGCCAGCTGTACGTGTAGTGCTTCTTTATCTGCTTCGGAGTAGACGGCTACGCTTTCGATGTCCATATCCCGGCAAGCCCGGATGATGCGGACGGCGATCTCTCCCCGATTGGCAACTAATACTTTCTTAATCATGAGTCCATTCGCTCCTTATTCAGGTTTCACCAAGAACAATGGCTGACCGTATTCGACCAGTTGACCATCCTTCACTAGGATCTCGGCGATTTCCCCTTTTACTTCGGCTTCGATTTCGTTGAACAGCTTCATGGCTTCAACGATGCAGACAACGGAATTCTCGTCCACTTTGGAGCCCAATTTCACATAGGCACCTGATTCTGGTGAAGAGGATTGATAGAATGTCCCTACCATCGGTGACGTGATGGTATGAAGATTGGATTGATCTGCAGGTGCTTCCGCTGCCGGTGCTTCCTGCTTTGGTGCAGGTGCTGCTGCAGCCGGAGCCTGTTGGATGGCCTGAACGGCCGGTTCGCGTACCTCTTGTACGGCTTGTACTTGTTGTACAGCGTTCTTTTTCAGCTTGATCTTGGAACCTTCGTGCTCGTATGTAAATTCATCCACACTTGATTGGTCTACCAATTTGATTATTTCCCGGATTTCTTGGATTTTTAACACAATTTTACACCCCTCTTAATGGTTAACTAATTATGACTAGCTACTAATATCATACGATAATATCTAGTCTAAATTCAACATATGATTCTTGTTGTGGTGGGACTTACCTATCCCTTACCCTTATTCTAGACCTTTTCAACAAAAAAATAAAATGGTTACCCGAAAAAATGGAGAACAAAAAAAGCCTGACCTCCCCTTCCGGGAAATCAGGCTTTGGAGCGGGCTTAATTATTCGGCTGGAACTCTACTGCAACCGGCTTCAATTGACCGACTTCACTTTTGACGAGGCGGATGATTTCATTGGCCTCAGTGGCACTATGCTCTTTATCAGACTTGACTGTGATACGGATATTCTCTGCTGATGCCCTGACGAGTGCATCCTTGTAGCCCATCGTTTTGATCAGCGTTTCAAGGACTTCCTCTGTCATGGCCGAATCCTTCAGGTTTTCCATTTCTTCATAGGCAGCGCTTTTATCTTCTGCCGAAACTTCCGGATCTCCCACTTTCGCTTCAAGTTCCTCCCTCATCTGATCCCGCTTCTCATTTACTTCGATGCGGAGGGCTTCGAACATTTCATTGCCGGCAGCATCCGTCACCACTTCCACATCACCCGATGTTTCTTTGTCCTTTGCCCCTTTTTTTGCATCTTCTGCTGCGAAATCCGTGGCCTGCTGCGTAGGTGAAGTGATGTAATATACCGATAGGACAATCACAAGGCTCAGCATCGTCAACAACCATACCGTTTGCTTTTTCAATAACATGTATCGTTTCCCCCTTATTTTTTCGGTAGGACCGAAACCCGGTGGCTTGGTACATCCAGCGTACGGGTCACTGCCTCGATGATCCATTTTTTCAGCTGTATATTATCGGCTCCCTTGGCTACTACCAGGACTCCGCTTACTTTTGGTTTTTTTGTTTCTTTGATGATGGGAACTTCTTTCTCTCCATCCCGGATGATCACGATCTGCTCTTCCTTGTTGCTTTCCTGGATGGACCGTTCCCCGCCTTGCTTGTCTACCTCATCGGTCTTCTGATTGGATTGGGTCGCATTTTTCTCGAACACCTTGCTCTCCGTTGCTTCGACGTTGACGACGACATGGGCTTCGCTCACACCGACAATCTGATCGAGCGCTTCCTTGAGCTGATTCTTATAATGTTCTTCATATTCTTTCATCAGCTGCTCCGTATCGGATTCTTTTGACCCAAAAGCCGGTACCTCCTCAGGACTACTAGAAACTTCGACGGCATCTTTTTTCGGTACCCATAGATCACTCATCAGCATAAAGGCTACCCCGAGGAGCAATACGATCAGGACGTATTGATATTTCTTCCCTTTCTTACCTGGCGGAGGGTTTGGCCTTTCCTTTGAAAACCATTCCTTCAATGCTTGTAACGGTCCTTTATCGAGATTCACGGGATGAATTCCCCCCTTCGACTGAAATGATTAGCTGATCCTGGTCCAGACTCCATTTTTCTGCTAGAAATGAGGCGATCCCTGAGTTGTCATTTTTTGCTTCCCTGTTTACCTTCTTCTCTTGTGAATCGATCTCCACCATCTGTACCGCTTCTACCGAATCATCTTTTTCCTCCGTCAGATGAACCGTGACGCTCGTGATGCTCTCGGGCAACCGGTCCAGATCTTCGGCCTGTATGTCGACACTGTCAATGACTTTGTTATGCCGGTCCATCATCTCCTTTTCAGCATCGTTTTTCATTTGGACAGCCATTTGTTCTAAAATATATGCACGCTGTGAAGCTTGTATTTCTTTTTTCTTCGATTCAATCGAATTTTCTACAGATTGACTGGTTGATTGCTTCCAATCCATGGACGCAAGGGCTGCGTCAAAATCGGTTGTGAACAATTTAAGGAGTGGCGTCAAGATGATCGTGATCAGGATGAGACCGGTGACGATTTTGGCATACTTCTTCATGTTCGAGCTTGGCAGGAGCATGTCGATGACCGTCGCCAAGAGGATGAACACGATGATGTTCGTGATCCATTCGGTTAAAAATGACATCGGGGATCCTCCTTTTGAAAGCTGTTACCGGACCATCATGGTAATATTCCCTGCAGCCACGATGATGGTGATGCTGAGGAAAAACATGAACGATACGATGGCCAGGGCAGCAAAGACGTAAATAATGCTTTTCGAGATGGTATCGAGGCACTCAATCACCGGTCCTCCCCAAGAGGCTGGAGGAGGGCGGCAGCCAGTTTATAGATGAACGCAATCATCAGGATCTTGATGGCGGGGAATGCCGCAATCAGCAGGATGATGGCCACCCCTGCGATCCCTACGGTGTTCTTAAGAAGGACCGAAGCGCTGATGACCGTGTCGGTTGCATCGGTGAACATCCGGCCGATCACGGGGACGAAATTCCCGGTGACGAATTTGGCCGTCCTGATCGAGACACCGTCCGAGACGGCGGCAGTGGTCCCCTGGACTGAGATCACGCCAAGAAAGATGGTCATGAATGCACCCAGCAATCCAATGCTCCATGTCCTGAGGAGCTGTGCGAGCTGTGTGACCTTATAGTGGGTCGATAATGTGCTCACGATGCTCAGAAGCGTGGACAGGAATAGGAGGGGCAGGACGACATTCTTGATCAATAGACCGCTTGTATTCATGAGGAAGATGATGACCGGATGAAAGAAGGCAGCAGATATGAGGCCGCCTGATGCAGCGATCAATGCGAGCAGGAGCGGGATGAGGGCGATGATGAAATTGACCATGGTGGTGATGGCCTCATACGTATAATCGATGGCCACATGGAAGCTGTTAAGGGCGATGATGATCAGGACCATGAAGACGATCCCATAAGCGACCTTGCTGACATTTCCTCCTTCAAATGCATTCTGAAGCGACTGAAGGAACATACTGAAGATCGTGAGGAGGATCAGTGTACCGAGAAGCTTGCCGTTCATCATCAGCTCCTGAAAAGCAAAGTGCAGCAGTCCGGTGAACCAAGCTTTGAACGAAAACTCTTTCTCTCCTTTGATGAAGTCGATGAGGCTTCCTTTTTGACTCTCAGGTAGGAACCCCCCGTAATCATCCACGATGCTTGTCCAATATCCTTTCAGCTCATCGATACCGAGATGATCGATCTGCTCGTTGATCATTTCATCCTGGAGGGTTGAATCCTCCCCCGAATTTCCTTCGGCTTGTCCGGTTGCAGGGAATAAGAAGGTGATTAATAGGATGAGCACGAACGTGCGTTGGATGACTTTCATGATTTCCCCCCTCGGGAACGGTTCAAGTGGACGGGATCATATTGATGATCGTTTCGATGATGACCGTCAAAATCGGGATGGCCATGGCGAGGATCAGGATCTTCCCGGCAAGCTCGACCTTGGCAGCGATGGCTCCCTCCCCGGCATCCCTCGTGATATGAGCGGCAAATTCAGCTATATAGGCGATCCCGATGATCTTCAGGATCGTCTGAACATACACAAGGTTCACATTTGCATTCGCAGCCAGTTTCTCAAGCATATGAATGATGGCGTAGATCTGATCAATGAGGAACAGGAAGATCGAGCAGCCGACAAAAACGATGAGCAGAAAAGCAAAGTTCGGCTTCTGTTCCTTGATGAGCAAGGCCAGGAATGTCGAGACTAGTGCGATTCCGACTATCTGGATGATCTCAATCGTCGTCCCCCCCTTTCCTATCCCTGATACAAGAAGACCGATTTGATTTTTTGAAATAATTCATCCACGATGGATGCCACCATGAACAGAATATAGATAAAACCGAATAACGTGACCCACTGGGCATATTCCTTCTTTCCCATTTGATCAAGGATCGTGTGCAGGAAAGCCACGACGATCCCCACCCCTGCAATTTTAAAAATGATATCCACGTCTATTCCCATCTTGTTTTCCTCCTTCGCGTCACAGCAGAAGGATGATGAGAAGCAGCCCCGTCAAAAAACCGAGGCTCTTAGTCATCCGTTCATACTTCTTCTGCTTCTCGGCCGCTTCTACTTCTTCTCGTTCCAAGTGCAGCAAGGCAAGCCTGATATGCTTTTGTTCCGTGACAATGTCATGACGGCCGAGCGTCTGTCCAAACTGTTTGAGGATTTCGTAATCCTCCTTCTTGAGGGCGGTCATTTTCCATATTGCATCCAGGCTTTCCTCCCATGCCCTCCGTACGGATATTTCCTCCTTGGTCAACTTCCTGGAGAAGGAATCAAAGATCAGGGATACCGGGGATGTGAGCTGCGATGATATTTTCCTGGCCGCTTCATGAAGCGGGGTATGGCTATAGGTGATCTCAGCTTCAAGATACTGAAGTGCCGACTTCAACGAGCGTAATTGTTTCGGTCGCTCCGTCAAGACTTTGGATAGCTCAAATCCTGCCCACGAAGTGGACAGCAGAATGAAGATTGCACCGATGATTTTGATCATGTAGCTCTGAGCCCTGATGGTGAAAGCAGCTTCCCATCTGCATCGAGCACACGATGGATCACACCAGGCTCTCCCCCTTTTTCAGCTCCACGAATCGATCGAATGTATGGAGGTCCATGACCTCCCTGATCACGGGGCGCTTTCTCACCTCTTCTAGGGAATCACCATGGACCGTTGATATCAGGGTGATTCCTGCATTGACAGCTTCCTGAATGGCGGTACCGTCTTCTTGACGGCCGATTTCATCCACGATAAGCACATCTGGGCTCATGGAACGGATGAGCATCATCATGCCCTCTGCTTTCGGACAGGCATCGAGTACATCGATGCGCTGGCCGAATGACAACTGAGGTACACCTTCCACGCACCCTGCAATTTCGGATCGTTCATCCACAATCCCCACCTTCGCCGGTGGGATCCGTTCCCCGGGTACCCCGCTTGAGATCATGCGTGCAATATCCCTCAGCAACGTGGTCTTCCCTGTCTGTGGGGGCCCGATGATCATCGTATGCTTCCATCCTCCGCCTGACAGATAGGGGATGAGGGGCTCCGCGATCCCGATCTTTTGACGGGCGACGCGGATGTTGAAGGAGGACAGGTTCCGTATGCCCTTCACGACCCCTCCTTCGAGGATGACTTTCCCGGCGAGACCGACCCGGTGTCCTCCTTCGATGGTGATATATCCTCGTCTCAGCTCCTCTTCCAGTGCATAAAACGAGTGTTTCGACAGTTTGTTTATCAGGTTTTCGCTATCTTCTGCGGTGACTGTGTACGGGAGGAAATGCGGCTTCCCCCTTGACGTCACTTCCAGTTCTCTATGGGTTCTCACCCTTATCTCTTCAATGGATTCTAGCAATGGTCGCGGCAGGAGCTGAATATGGCTGGATATGGTGGTGGGAAGCATGGCCAGGATCTCTTGCATGAACTCTACCTCCTAACGAAATTCCATTACGGGATATGTACAAGCTCCCGGATAATACAATGTATTTCGCCAACGGTCGGTTTATGACAGATTGTTCAGTGTGGAAGGACGAGGAATGAGGATCTTTGAGTGGGGGGAGGTGACTTTTCGGGCTAATAAAAAAAGCCAAGCGGAAAATTCCCGCTTGGCTTTACGTTCAGATTATGCGCGTGATACGTACGAACCATCCGTTGTATTTACAACCAATTTATCCCCTTCATTGACGAAGAAAGGAACGTTCACCACAAGTCCGGTTTCCGTTTTGGCAGGTTTTGATCCGCCGGAAGCCGTATCGCCTTTGATTCCTGGTTCTGTTTCTGTTACTTCGAGTTCAACCGTGTTCGGAAGCTCAACACCCAATGTTTCACCTTGATACATCATGATGGAAACTTCCATGTTTTCTTTAAGGTACTTCAACTCATATTCAATGGAAGGAGCCGGAAGCTCGATTTGCTCGTAGCTTTCGTTATCCATGAATACGTGCATATCTCCATTGGCATAGAGATATTGCATGCGGCGGTTGTCAATTTGGGCTTTGCCCACTTTTTCACCCGCACGGAAAGTTTTCTCCTGGATCGCACCTGTACGCAGGTTACGAAGCTTGGAGCGTACGAAGGCTGCTCCCTTACCAGGTTTAACGTGTTGGAAATCCATCACGCGCCAGATCCCGTTATCTACTTCGATGGTTAGTCCTGTACGAAAATCATTAACTGAAATCATGTATGTTCCTCCTACTATATAATAATCCTGTCTGCCATCAGAATGGCAAGATGATCAATTCTTTCGACGAATGCATGAGGTTGTCATTACCACCCTCGGTGATCACCAGATCATCCTCGATCCGCACGCCACCGACTCCCGGCACGTAAATGCCAGGTTCCACTGTGACGATCATACCCGGCTCAAGGGTCGTTTCCGATCTGAATGAAAGCCCTGGACCCTCGTGGACCTCAAGTCCGATCCCGTGTCCTAGTGAATGGCCGAAACAGTCCCCATACCCTTTTTCGGTTATGTAGTCTCGACTGATGGCGTCAGCTTCCTTACCGGTCATGCCGGGTTTGATCTGCTCGACAGCCATCAACTGGGATTGCAGGACGATATCGTAGATTTCCTTCAGCTTCTCGCTGGGCTCACCGACTGAAATGGTCCTTGTCATATCTGAAGCATATCCATTATAGTATGCACCAAAGTCAAGGGTTACAAAATCCCCTTTTTCAATGACTTTCTCGCTTGCCACCCCGTGAGGCATGGCAGAGCGGAGTCCCGATGCGACGATGGTATCGAATGAAGAACTGGTCGCGCCTTGCTTCCGCATGAAGAACTCCATTTCATTGGAAACGTCCAGCTCGGTCAAACCAGGTCTGATGTAATCCAGGATATGCTTGAATGTAGCTTCGGCGATGTCCGCAGCATACTTAATTATCTTAATCTCTTCAGGAGTCTTAATCAAGCGTAATTTTTCCACTACACCCGACACCGGGACAAATTCGGCACTGAGGGCAGCCTGATAGGTCGTGAAGGCATCATAGGTCATGTAGTCCTTCTCGAAGCCGACCTTCTTGAGCCCGAGTTCCTTCACCTGCTTGGCCACTTCTTCGTGAATCGGTCCTTTATGCTGGATGATGTCATATCCGACAGCCTGCTCCGCAGCCTGCTCGGTATAACGGAAGTCAGTGATGAATAAGGCTTTTTCCGCTGAGATGAGAACCACTCCTGCCGATCCCGTGAAGTTGGTCATATAGCGGCGATTGAATTCGCTTGTAATCAAGAGTCCATCAATGTTTCGTTCATTCAAAGATTCGCGTAAACGGTCAATTTTTGTCATGTTTATTTCCCTCTCCCCATTCGATAATTGTCCAACGCATCCATGGCCATTTCGTACCCAAGGAAACCAAAACCTGCAATCTGCCCCACCGCTTCAGGAGCGATGACGGATGTGTGCCGGAAGGATTCCCGTGCATGAATGTTGGAGATATGCACTTCAATGAAAGGTATGTCCACCGCTGCCACGGCATCACGGATGGCATAGCTGTAATGGGTGAACGCACCCGGGTTCATGATGATTCCGGCTGCCCCTTCGTCTTCAGCGCGATGGATCCAGTCGATCAGTTCCCCTTCATGATTGGACTGGTACGCTTGAATTGCATACCCCATGGCACTTGCTTTCCGGCTCAATCGTTCTTCCAGGTCGGCAAGGGTCTCACTTCCATAGATACCAGGCTCCCTTTTTCCGAGCCTGTTTAAATTCGGTCCGTTCAATATCAGGATCGTTTTCTGCATATGTATTCCCCTAAAAAAAATAGAATGTTCATCATGAACATTCTATCATAAAGCTATGCTGATACCTACATAATTGTCTGATAACGGTCCCTCATTGGGAAACCTGGTCTGTACTCCCGTGTTTCGCCCTCAGCTCATTTTCCTCATACGAAATGGAATAGCCGACAAAGACGCCGTACAGGATGTAAAGACACAGACTGGTCACGAATGTATCAACTCCGATTTTCATGAGTGAACCAATGCTCGGGAACAGGGGGTAAAGGACGAGGAAGAATAACAAGAACAGTGCTACCCCGTATGCCGCTCCAACCCACATGGATTTGAATCTTCTCAGGATGGCATAATAGACGAAAGCCACTCCGATGGAAATGATTCCGTATGCGAGGATGGCCAAGACCATCCCGATCCATTTATCAACCCAATCCCCCGCTGCCCAAGGCTCAAAAATGACGGTAGGTTCGATTTTCGTAAAAGAAAAATAATAGCACAGATACGCGATGGCACTCCAGAAAATGCCCCCATGAACCCTGTTATGACGACCAAAGCTGCGAAAGACAGAGGTTTTTCACTCTGATTTTGCTCGAGTCCAGGGGCCTTTTTGCTTTCTGTGCTCCCTTCTTGAACCTTTTCATGCTGTCCTTTTTCTTCTGCCATAAGTATCACCTCCGTCGTAGTATGTCCGAAATGAAATGGCTCATGCGAGAAAATCGTGGCTCTTTCTAGTGCTTTCTTTCATTTTTTAGTAAAATGGATATACACCCCGGCAATCGGGAACATTGTGCCTGGATTTTTTAAAAATTGTAGGTTAAAAAATGTGAAATCGGTCTAAACTATACGTATAGAATGAAAGTCTGCATATATGGTAAGGAGGTGGCTTTGTTGAACGCTCGTAACCTATTCGTCTTTTCCCTTATGATACTCGCCGCAGTGGGACTTGGTTCCCTTCTCATCGGCAATCCCCTGGGTCTTTTGCGACAGATCTTAGTGACCGCCGCCGTGATCGGTATCATCTACTTCATTTATCGCAAGTGGTTCAGCGGTCGCCGTACAGGCAGCAACAACGAGCAAAGAGCGTTTGTTAAAGCGGCCAAAATGTCCAAAAAGAGGCATAAGCGTAAGCCTGCCAGTAAACCTCAAGTCTCAAGCGTGTCAAAAAAACGTCCGGTGCGGAAAAAATCCAGCGCCAATCTGACGGTTATAGAAGGAAAGAAAAGCAAAAAGAACAACCGCGCCTCTTTTTAATGGAGGAATGGTTGTTCTTTTTTTAATGCCAGTACTTCAGGAATTCTGCCGTCCTGCTCCTTCCAAACTCAATGAGCTCAGACTTCCGTGTCCCATCCAACTCAAAATCGGTGGTCATGACCCCTTCTGTCGGGATGAACACGATATTCCGCTCGTGTTTCCGGGAGATATAGCGGGCGTCATGGGCATCCCTCATGGTTGTGAATAAAGCCTGATACAGCTCGATGGCATTTTTGATCACTTTTTTCGGTTGATCCGTCAGGTCGTGACTCAGCTTCACACCGAGAACGGGCCTCTCTGATTTGTCGTTATCCTTATCGAACAGCCACATGGGAAAGTTGCTCAGGACCCCGCCGTCGACAGTGATACTTGTTCCCTCTAGGGATTTAAGCCTTACCGGCTCAAAGAAAAAGGGAAGGTTTGCGCTCATCCTGATCGCCCTTGCTACCGGGAACGTTTCTTTCGGGATTCCGTAGCTTTCCAGATCATCGGGAAGAACGATCATCCTTCCGTTCGAAAGATCCGATGCAATGACCCTGAGGGCATGTGGCGGCAGATCTGCAAATGTCTCGACGCCCTTCGCCTTCAGCTTCTCCTCGATCCACGCTTCTAGGGCTTTCCCCTTATACAAGCCCAGGCGGAAATACACCCTGAGCCACTTGATGATCGGCAGGGAAAACGGCGAGGCATCCATAAAGGTCTTCACGTCGACTTCATCCATAAGTTGTGCAATTTCTTCACTCGTATATCCGGCTGCGATAAAAGCTGATATGATCGCACCTGCACTTGTACCCGCCAATCGCTTGAACGCATATCCCTTTTCCTCCACAGCCTGATACGCCCCTATGAGGGCGAAGCCTTTTATGCCCCCTCCAGAAAAAACGCCGTCGATTTCCATCCTACTCCCCCCTTCAAAAGGTATTACTACATACCTAATGAAGAAGACTGGATTTTAGACGTCTTTCAATGAAAGAAATCCACCAGATGCAAAAAGGGAAGCGGCGCTCGCATGCCGCTCCCCTTATTATTGGTACTACTGATCCTTCCACTTACGGGCGCCCATGCGGGTCAGTGTGCCAACAGCTTTGCGAATGCTTGTACATTCACATCAAAGTCCGGCACCATTTGGGCATCTTCCGCATCCTTCACCTGTTTTACAACCATTTCATTGAATGGAGTCGAAATGCCCTTCCCTTCTCCCAGTTTTGGTATAACGCCGTTGATGTAATCAATTTCGGTTTTCCGTTTTTTCTCGAGGTCCTGCAGCATGCTTGCCCGCAGCAATCTTGATGGTTCCATCACGACCCTCAGTGTTTGAATGCGATCAGCGATATCTTGGTCGCTTTCCAACTCAAGGGATTCCACGTCGAATCCGCCCATCTTGGCAAAGTGAACGCCGTTGGCATGACCAACCTTGATGGTTTCATCGGCGATATGAACAGCACTGATGATGCCTGTTTCATCGTCAAGGATGTCCCCGTATTCACCGTTCAACGCAGCAGATAAGCCGCTGAAAGCATTGTTAATCAGTAGTTTGGACCATTTGGTTCCCACCAGATTATCGGAAATATGCGTGCCGCCCACAAGGTCCAGGATGGATTTGATCCGCTTGATCCTTTCCGTCGTTTCACCAGACAACTCTCCGATCTGAAACGCATACTGTTTGAATTGGGTGAATTCGGTTGTAAGATTCGATACACCCGGTTCAATGAATGTGGCGCCGAATTCAACAGAACCGGCAATTACACGCTCTTTTCCGATAATGGAACCGACCTTGTCTTCAGGAATCCCATTCTGCAGGGAGCATACGACGCTATCCTCGTGCAAGAAAGGTAGAAGCTCCTGCAAAATCGCCTCATTATATAGTTGCTTGGTGAGAAGCAGAACCAAATCATATGTTCCTGCTTTCTCCTCAGGCGTGATGGCTTTGACCCTGGCCTGAAAATCTGTCGTACCGATGACTTTGGCACCTTCCTGATTCAACCGGTCGACATGTTCTTTATATGAATCAATCAGTTCTACATCCATCCCCCCGTGGGCAAGATATGCTCCGACGATGGTTCCGAGTGAACCTGCTCCTAATACTGCAATTCTCATGAAAGATATCCTCCTTATTTTCCCTCCAGATAGTTATAAACCGGTTGTGCTGCATTCAATGTCAGGTCTGTCAGGATATGGGATGCCGATATCACTTCCAATACGGGAAGGTCGGCAAGCGGCGCCAGTGCATGTTCGAATAATTGAAGTCTGGCAGGGCCGCTCCATGCCCCCTTCACGTTGATATCTGTTATCCGGGTGCGCACGAGATCGCAGATCCTCAAATTCCCTTCATAATCTGTTGCCATCTTGACCATGAAATTCGGCCGGCAAATCTCTTCTTGCGCTTCTTCCTTCGCCATCTCGGAATGCTTATATCCCATGGTGGCCGTTGCAACCCGGAGTGAACCATAGTCCAGGGTCCCAACAAGGGTGTCGGAATCGACATAAAGCTTAGGATCGCCCAGTTTCTTCGGATAGGCCGTCAGCTCCCTACCGCTTGCAATCGCAGGGAAATTGTCTACGTACATCGAATGCACATAATCACCCTCTTCGCCATTGAAGCGGACAGGAATGACCTGGCCGGATTCTGTATACGCACCCAGACCGGAAACGTCCGGCATCCACATGACTTCGAATTTCACCAGGGGTTCATTGACCTCCAGTGGTTCCGGGACGGCTTCACGCAATGCCTTTTCATCCGTCCGATAGAGGATCGTCAGGTATTCCCGGTTGATGAATTTGTATGCCGGATAAGGATAAGCCGGTGCTGTTAATGGGGTTGTTAGATTTTTCGAAATGGTATTCACATCAATTTTCATCGTGATCGCACCTTCCATCATAGTGAGTGAGATTTATTGAACTGAACCTCTACCATGAGCTTACTCCTCCATTTACATTTAATCTAATACATAATAATATATAATTATATTTATCGTAGTAAATGATTTAAAGGAGCATGATGGATGGAACTTTTACAGCTCAAATACTTTCAGACCGTTGCCTATACCGAGCATCTCTCGAATGCGGCGAAACAGCTTACCATTGCCCAGCCTTCCCTGAGTCTGACCATTAAACGGCTAGAAGATGAGCTGGGAACCAAACTCTTCGACCGGAAAGGACGGAATATTCAATTGAGCGCTTCGGGGAAGATCCTCCTGAAGCACGTAAACCGGATCTTCATCGAACTGGAAAATGCACAGGCTGAAATTGAACGGGAGGAGCATCACCTGGCCAACACCATCAAAATCGCCATTTCCAACCCCCGGTTCCTCTCCGGCCTGATCAGTGAGTATATCAATCTCTCACCTGAAACAACGATCATTCAATCCATCAGGGGGAAAAGCGATATCCTCTCTAGTTTAAAACGGGGGGAGGTCGAACTCGGGATAGCTGGCGATACGGTTCAGGATGAAGAACTGGAGAGCCGTTTGCTTGTAAATGAGGATCTTGTGCTGGCCCTGCCCTCCAACCACAGATTGACAGGCAAAACCGAGTTATCGCTCAGTCATGTGGCCAATGAACCCTTCATCACACTGGCCAATAATGAAGAATACCGCAGTTTTACATCCATGCTTTGTGAGAAAGCTGGTTTCACGCCGAATACGGCCTTTGAGGTGGATTCCAATCTATTGGTTGAAATCATCAAATTGGATCAAGGAGTGGCATTGCTCCCGATTTCCATTTGCAGAAAGCTGGGATTGAATTATCGTCCATTGACGGATCATTCCGCTACCTACCCGGTGAGACTATATTGGAGAAAGAACAAGGTGCTCCCCTCTTCAACGGAGGGCCTTCGAATTTTTATTTTGTCGTATTATACAGACCACCATCACCTTTTCAAGGCGTGATGCGCCCCTCAGGATGGAAGAAGACTTCCAAAACAAAAAACACCTCTTTGGATTAACTAATCCAAAGAGGTGTTTCTCTATATCAGCTTACAGTCCGCATTTGAGCTGTGCACCACAGTTCGTGCATGTGTTGCATCCGCCCATGTCTTTGACTGTCCCTTTACGGCAGACCGGGCATGTGTTGCCGACTTCCGATCCGATAGTCACATCAGTCGAGCGCACATCCTGGATCGTGTCTACAAGAACAACGGGTTTTTTCGCTGTTTCTACAATGGTCTCTTCTTCATCGTCAAAGCTGTTTTCTTCTGCTTTGAGGGTGAGGACCTGTGAATCACGGCTTCCGTCTACATACACGGTACCGCCTTTAGCGCCACCTTTATAGAGGCGTTCGTACACTTTTTGCACCTGCTCCACTGTGTAACCGCGCGGGGCGTTGACCGTTTTGGAGATGGAGCTGTCAATCCAGTTCTGGATCACACATTGAACGTCCGCATGTGCTTCCGGTGCCAGGCTCATGGATGAAACGAACCACTCAGGCAGCTCATCTGCACTGGCTCCTGGATTTCTTGATAGATAATCTTCTACAATATCCGCTTTGACTTCGATGAATTTACCGAGTCTTCCGCTTCTATAATAAGTGAAGGAGAAGTATGGCTCAAGACCTGTGGATACTCCTACCATCGTTCCGGTCGATCCGGTCGGTGCAACCGTCAACAGATGGGAGTTACGGATTCCGTGCTCAAGGATTCCTTCCTTCACATCTTCAGGCATTTTCTCCATGAAGCCCGTCTGCGTGAAGCGTTCACGGATGGCTTGTGTTTCAGCATCGGTGCTTCCGACCAAGAACGGGAAGCTCCCTTTTTCTTTGGAAAGCTCGATGGATGCACGGTAGGCAGTCGTCGCGATGACCTCGAATACCTCATCAACGAGCTTGTTGCCTTCTTCTGAGCCGTATTCTTTCTCACAGTAGATCAGAAGATCGGCAAGTCCCATGACACCGAGACCGACACGGCGTTCTCCGAGTGCCTGTGTTTTATTCTCATCAAGGAAGTATGGAGTCGCATCGATGACATTGTCCTGCATGCGCACACCGACTTCGACTGTTTGCTTAAGCTTCTCAAAATCAACGGTTTTCGCATCCTTATCTGCGAATTCAGCGAGATTGACGGCAGCAAGGTTGCATACGGAATACGGAGCCAGAGGCTGTTCACCACAAGGGTTGGTTGCCACGACTTTTTGACCGTATGCTTTTGCATTCGTCATATCATTGGCATTGTCGATGAAGAAGATTCCAGGTTCTGCAGAGTATGTCGCACATACGTTGATCAGATTCCAGAGTTCCTTCGCCTTGATCTTGCGATAGGTTCTCACTTTATAGCCCATCTGTTCCCATTCGCGAACATCCCCGACGTTATGCCACTCTTCATTATAGAATGCCATCGTGTCGGCATCATAGCTTTCGACATCCGGGAAGCGAAGCTCATACTCTTCGTCATTCTCGACTGCATCCATGAAGTCGCTTGTGAGGCAGACTGAGATGTTGGCGCCGGTGAGGAACTCCGGATTGTGAACGCTGTAGGTTCCACCGGTATTAAGCTTCTCTTCTGCACCCCTCAGGATCTTCTCATCAAAGCCTCCGTAACCAGGGATATGTCTGTAATTCAGGATTCCCTGATACATCGCTTCTTCCTGCTCGGTGAGCGGTGTGAATTTCAATTTATCCTGAGCCGCTTTCTTGATGGTCTCATCTTCCGTATTCTCAAGCAAGTAGCGGAGGATACGGGGATTCTGCATTTTGGAGATGATGAATTCCACGATATCCGGATGCCAGTCTGATAGCATGATCATCTGGGCACCGCGGCGTGAGCCGCCCTGCTCGACAAGGTGAGTAAGCTTGGCAATATCATCAAGCCACGATACAGATCCTGAAGATTTTCCGTTCACGCCTTTCGCCAGCGTATTGCGTGGACGCAGTGTAGAACCATTGGTCCCCACCCCGCCTCCGCGGCTCATGATTTCCATTACCTGTTTCCGGTGTTCGGATATACCTTCACGTGAATCCTGCACAAACGGCATGACGTAGCAGTTGAAGTATGTAACATCCGTTCCTGCCCCTGCCCCGTAAAGGACGCGTCCTGCCGGTACAAAGTGCAGGTTCACCAATTCATGATAGAATTTCTCGAACCAGACTTGCTTCAGTTCAGGAGTTTCTTCCACTTCTGCCAGACCTGTTGCGTTACGCTTGGCAATCTGCTCGTAGAATACTTCAAGGGGCTTTTCGATCACATCCAGATTACGCAGGACGATGCCCGTCTCCATTTCCTCCGGCTTTTCGATTGCACTCCGGTATTCTTCTTCGATCCAGACGTGTGCCTTTTTGTTCTCAAAATCGATTTCTTTGATATATCCAAGGCCGCGTGCCGGGAACTTCGGATCTTCCTTGATGGTCAGAACAACGAAGTCACCTGCTGAGAGGGTGATTTTTTCGGTATCCTTGAATGAGTATCGGTCGATCATCACCAGGCGGGATACACCTTTATGGGTGGTCTTCATATCCGGGGTGATCTCGTGCACCTGTGGGAACAAACGGATATCTTCATTCAATCTCTCAATGTTTAAACTCATATTTTCTTTCGACGCAACAGTCATATCGACAACTCCTTCTAACTCTATGTTTCTCTGCGATACATGATGGTTTGATTTCCTTAACTAACGTTATCACAGCGACTTTAGAAAAGCAACAATAAAACACAACATATAGTGGTCAGAATTTTAAGTCCCACACCATATGTTGTGCCGATGTTCATTTCGCCCTTCATTTGTCAAGTGGACAATCCTTCAAGAACATTAGAAAAAAGGAGATTAACCGGAATAAACCATTGGAAATCGACCCATTTCTATGATTTTCAATGTTGATATTATCCAATCCCCGACAAACTTTGTAACAGCGGGCATTTATTCTATTTCCTGCAAAAAATAAAATTTATCTTTTATAGTTCCACTCGTCGGATTCGTAGCGTTCCTTCGCGAGCTTTTCTACATATTGTGTTTCTTCCGGTGAAAGCTCATAAGGCTCCAATCCGATTCCGAGACCGTCTTCGAACCCTTTCTTGAAGGCGTCCTTGGCCATCTCCATGGTGACCGGTTCCGCACTGATCTCATTCATGGCGACTGCCTTGCTCTTGAATGCGCGCTGCATGCGTTCTTTCACACGATCATTCGGATAGTTGAAGAGGCTGAAGAGCTTGTCTTCGTCCAGGTCAAGGAGGATGGATCCGTGCTGGAGGATCACGCCCTTCTGTCGTGTCTGGGCACTGCCGGCCACTTTACGGCCTTCCACCACGAGCTCATACCAGCTTGGCGCATCAAAGCAGACGGCTGAGCGCGGATTCTTCAATCCTTCCCGCTCCTCCGCTGTTTTCGGCACGGCAAAATATGCTTCCAGACCGAGCGCCCGGAACCCTTGTAAGATCCCCTCGGAAATGACGCGGTACGCTTCCGTTACCGTCTTCGGCATATCGGGGTGATCTTCCGAGACGATGACGCTGTATGTGAGTTCGTGTTCATGAAGGACACCCCTGCCTCCTGTCGGTCTTCTCACAAAGCCCAGATTATGCTTTTTCACATTTTCCATGTTGATTTCTTTCTCTACCTTTTGGAAGTATCCGATTGAGAGGGTCGCCGGGTCCCAGCCATAGAATCGGATCGTGGGAGGGATCTTCCCTTCGCTGTGCCAGTCAAGGAGCGCTTCATCCAATGCCATATTGAAAGAAGGGGAGCAGTGACCGGAATCGATGAATCTCCATATTTCCTTTTCCATTATGCATACCTCATTCTTATGTTCGCAGTATTATGTATCGGTCACAAATGTCAGACCGTTCTAATCCGTTATTTAGTCTATCAAATACCCGATAAAAAACAAAGGGAAACCGATTGGAAAGTGTTTGAACTTTATTTCAAAAATCTTTTGATTATGTTTGTCATCATGAATATAATAGTAGATAGCGCATTTGTAGAAAGGAGCATGAATGGATGGAAGCTTTATATATCCTATTGATTGTAATCGGTGCAATCGCAGCATATTCACTCATTACATATTTCAATCAAAAAAGAATCGTCAACACACTCACAGAGGAAGAGTTTCGCGCAGGCTACCGTAAAGCGCAGCTGATCGATGTCCGCGAAACCAATGAATATAACAACGGTCATATTCTTGGCGCCAGAAACATTCCACTTTCTCAACTGAAAATGAGACAAAAAGAAATCCGTAAAGATCAGCCCGTCTATCTCTACTGCCAGAGCGGCATGAGAAGCGGCAGGGCGGCTCAAATGCTCCGTCGTCTCGGCTACCGTGATCTCCACCAATTAAAAGGTGGATTCAAAAAGTGGACCGGGAAAATCAAGCACAAAAAATAAAGCCTTCCGGGGACCCCATCAGGGTCCCGGAGGCTTTTTTCGTTTGTAAGAAGAGGTTGTGGCCAAAACTAAAAAGGGACCATTTCATGACGAACACGATCAGTATAGGCTCTTTATGTCGCAAGACTTGGCTTTCCGCGGATAGCCCATGAGCCTCTCCGGCAAGTCTGCGGGGCCACACATCAGATACTCTTCCGTCAAGAGTCTTCGTCTTGCACTTCACTCAACCGGTAGACACAATGAAATAGTCATGTTCATGAAACAAATTAAAAACCCGAATTAATTAGTACTAGGCAAATTAATTCGGGTTTTACTATGACTGAAACACTTTTGTCCCAGCATTTTCTCTCTTCTTACATTAAATTTCTTTAAACTTCTTTCTGGTAACGTAGGACCGGCTTTCGTGCCGCCAGGGTTTCATCCATGCGTTTCACAACCGTCGTGTGAGGAGCTTCCTGGACGATTTCCGGATTCTCTTCCGCTTCCTTCGCGATCTGGATCATGGCCTCGATGAAGGAATCGAGGGTTTCCTTCGACTCGGTTTCCGTCGGTTCGATCATCATGCACTCTTCTACATTCAATGGGAAGTAGATGGTTGGCGGATGATAGCCGAAGTCGAGAAGGCGCTTCGCGATATCAAGGGTACGCACCCCGAGTTTCTTCTGACGTTTTCCGGAAATCACAAACTCATGCTTGCAATGACGGTCATACGGAAGGTCGAAGTGAGGAGCAAGCCTTCTCATCATGTAGTTGGCATTCAGTACGGCATTCTCCGTCACGGCGCGCAGACCATCAGGACCCATCGTCCTGATATACGTATAGGCACGGACGTTGATCCCGAAGTTCCCGTAGTATGGTTTCACTCTTCCGATACTTTCAGGACGGTCATAATCGAACACAAAGTCTTCTCCCTTTTTGACGAGGATCGGCTTTGGAAGGTAAGGGATCAAATCTTCCTTCACCCCGACAGGGCCGCTTCCCGGTCCGCCTCCTCCATGAGGGCCTGTGAACGTTTTATGAAGATTAAGATGGACAACGTCAAAGCCCATGTCCCCCGGTCTTGCTTTAGAGAGGACCGCATTGAGGTTCGCACCGTCGTAATAGAGCTTGCCGCCGGCACCATGGATGATGGAAGCCATCTCCAGGATATTCTCTTCAAAGAGCCCGAGGGTGTTCGGGTTCGTGAGCATCAACGCAGCCGTATCGTCCCCCACCACCCGCTTCAGATCTTCGAGGTCAACGAGGCCGTCTTCATTGGACTTGACCGTAACGGTCTCGAAACCTGCAACCGTCGCGCTCGCCGGGTTGGTGCCGTGGGCAGAGTCGGGAACGATGACCTTTGTACGCTGGGTATCGCCATTCGCTTCGTGGAAGGCGCGGATCATCATAAGCCCGGTCCATTCCCCATGAGCTCCCGCAGCCGGCTGGAGGGTCACTTCATCCATCCCGGTGATTTCTTTCAGATGTTCCTGGAGGTCATACATGAGACCGAGTGCCCCTTGTACACTTTCAGGTTCCTGAAGCGGATTGATATGGGCGAATCCATTGAGGCGCGCCACATATTCGTTCACCTTCGGATTGTATTTCATCGTGCATGACCCAAGCGGGTAGAAGCCGGAGTCGACTCCGTGGTTACGCTTTGAAAGAGCCGTGTAGTGACGCATGATATCAAGCTCGGACACTTCAGGAAGATCGGCTTCCTCTGTGCGGATGAATTCTGCCGGAATCAGATCGGATAGATCTGCTGCCGGTACATCCAGTTCAGGCAGGCTGTATCCAACGCGTCCTTCTTTTGTTAGTTCGAAGATAAGAGGCTGATCCTTCTTATGCATGATAATCCCCCAATTCTTTAGCAAATGCATCGATTTCTTCTTTGCTGCGAAGTTCCGTGACGGCAACGAGCATATGGTTGGCGAGCGTTTCGTCCGTAAGACCGAGATCATATCCCCCGATCATCCCTTTTTGGATAAGATGGAGATTGAGGTCCCTGACCGGCGCCTTCAATTTGACGACGAATTCATTGAAGGAAGGTCCTTCGAATGCCAGTTCCAATCCGGCAGACTTAAGGGCATTTTTCGCATAATGGGCTTTTTGGATATTCTGGATCGCCATCTCTTTAACCCCCTGCTTCCCGAGTGCCGTCATGGCAACGGAAGCCGCCAGGGCATTCAGCGCCTGATTCGAACAAATATTGGAGGTCGCTTTATCACGGCGGATATGCTGTTCCCTTGCCTGAAGGGTCAGGACGAATCCGCGGACACCGTCTTCATCCACCGTTTGGCCGACAAGGCGGCCCGGTACCTTCCGCATAAGCTTCTTGCTGACGGCGAAATAGCCGCAGTGCGGTCCGCCGAATGCACTCGGAATTCCGAATGGCTGCGCATCCCCGATGACGATATCGGCACCGAATTTGCCCGGTGGTGTGAGTGCGCCGAGTGCAAGGGGGTTGGAAGAGACGACAAACATCGCTTTTGACCCATGGGTGATGGCTTCAATCGCCTGAAGATCCTCGATACGTCCGAAGAAGTTCGGATATTGAACAATCACAGCTGCCACGTCGTCACCGATGAGGTTCTCGAGCGCTTCAAGATCTGTCACCCCATCCTTATGGGGAACTTCTACAACGTCGATATACTGACCTTTCGCATAAGAGCGCAGGACATCTTTGGATTCAGGATGAACCGCCGCTGATACGAGTACCTTCTTGCGACGTGTCTGACCGGCTGAAAGCATGGCGGCTTCAGCAAGGGATGTACCACCGTCATACATGGAAGAGTTCGCTACATCCATTCCAGTCAGCTCGCAGATGATCGTCTGGAACTCGAAAATCGCCTGGAGTTCGCCCTGTGAAATCTCCGGTTGGTACGGCGTATAGGCCGTATAGAATTCAGAACGTGATAAAACATGATCCACGATGATCGGCATGTAATGGTCATATACTCCCGCTCCCAGGAAGCTTGCATGACTTCTGAGGTCGGCATTTTTAGCTGCCAGAGCACTCAGTTCCTTGACGAGTTCCGTCTCGGATTTCGCTTTTTTAATGTTATAGTCGCCTTTAAAGCGAACTTCTTCCGGAATATCTTCAAAAAGGGCATCGACGCTGTCGACTCCAATGCTGTCCAACATTTCTCTTTGATCCTGATCTGTCATCGGTAAATAACGATGCTTCATGAACGTCAGTCCTCCCTATTTGCCAGTTCTCTTATAGAATGGTGTTTTCACTACAACGGCTTTCAATTGTTTATTACGGATCTCCACGATCACTTCAGTACCGGGCTCGGCAAATTCCTTCTTGATAAGTGCAAGACCGATATTCTTCTTCAGTGTCGGCGACTGGGTACCGGTTGTGACCTCCCCGATCAGCTCTTCCCCTGAAAATACACTATATCCATGACGAGGGATGCCGCGGTCGATCATTTCGATCCCGACCAGTTTACGAGGTGCCCCTTCTTCCTTTTGTTTGCGAAGGACTTCCTGGCCGATGAACGGGATGTCTTTATTCACCTTCACCGCAAAACCGATTCCCGCTTCGATGGGAGTGATCGTCTTCGACAACTCCTGTCCATAGAGTGCGAGATTCGCTTCGAATCGCAAAGTGTCACGGGCACCAAGGCCGCAAGGTACGATCCCTTCCTCTTCACCCGCCTGAAGGATTTCTGTCCACAGCGCCGGTGCGGAATCCGATGCACAGTAGATTTCAAACCCGTCTTCCCCTGTGTAACCCGTTCTTGATACGAGCGCTTCGTGACCGCTGATCATGACCTCATCCTGGAACTTGAAGAACCCGATGCTGCCAAGATCTGTATCGGTGAGCTTCTGGAGGATCGTCTCCGCCAGCGGCCCCTGAATGGCAAGCTGGGCGATTTCGCCTGAACGATTCGTCAGCTCGACCCCTTCGGTTGCATGATGGATGAGCCATTCGTAATCTTTCTCGATATTGGATGCGTTGACCACAAGGAGATAATCGTGATCTCTCCGTTTATAGACGAGAAGGTCATCGACCGTTCCTCCGTCTTCGTAGCACATGGCGGTGTACTGAGCGCCTCCGTCCTTCAATTTCGACAGATCATTGGTCATCATCCGTTGAAGATACTCAAGGGCACCCTCCCCTTTTACCGTGATCTCGCCCATATGGGAGACATCGAAAAGACCTGCACGGCTCCTTACGGCTTCATGCTCGTCTTTGATCCCGGAGAATTGTACAGGCAGGGCCCATCCTCCAAAATCGATCGTCTTTCCTCCATACTCGCGGTAAAGATCGTGTAAAGGCGTTTGCTTCAGTTCTGACATGGCGATTCCCCCTTTAGTGGTTACACTGCATTCTTTTGCATGAAAAAAGGACAGAGAAGCCCCTTTTCAATAAGTGGGCTTCTCTGTCCTGGCACCTGAAAGTTTACCGATTCATACGGCTTTCCCCTTTGGTGGTCCCCATCCGGGACGCTCTCCAGAGTTGCGTCCGACAAGAGTCTTTTTGCCTGAGAGATTCACATCGTGATGCTTGCTCCTTCGGCGCTGCAGACTGCAGTCTCTCCCCTTGTCATCATTCGCCAATATTCCTTGCAATAATTGGTCATACTAAAGATATAAAAGAAATGCAGCAGATGCTAATGTTCGGATTTAGATCATTTTTGTAAGATTGTAAATCTATTTTCATCCTACCATTAATCAATTGTTCCGGGCAATCAATTTTTGCAGAAAAAAAGGAGTTGTTTTCATATGAATGTAGATATCATATTCGATGAGGGATGGGGAGAAAATCTTGAAAGCCTTATCAACAATGACGGGCCCTGGGGAAGTTTCGACCTGTACAAACTCGCTGTCGAATTCGAGCACCATCTTGCAATTCCGAACTTTGAGGGGCTGCAGGCACCGAAACATTTGGCAAATGTCACTCCCCTCCCCCATCAGCTCGAAGCTGCGAGGCAGGTGGTGGAGACCATGAACGGAAAAGCGATCCTCGCAGATGAGGTCGGGCTCGGGAAAACAATCGAAGCAGGACTTGTCCTCAAGGAATACATGATCCGTGGACTGGTGAAGAAGGTGCTCATCCTCGTGCCGGCGTCCCTGGTATCCCAGTGGTGCTATGAGTTGAACACAAAATTCTTCATCCCTGCCGTCCCCCAGCGGAAAAGTTACGTCTGGGACCAGTGTGATATCGTCGTATCTTCCATGGATACGGCCAAGAGAAGCCCTCACCGTGAAAAGGTCTACGAACAGGATTATGATCTCGTCATCATCGATGAAGCTCACAAACTGAAGAATCACAAAACGAAAAACTATGAATTTGTGCAGAACCTGAAGAAAAAATTCTGCCTTCTTCTGACGGCCACTCCCATCCAGAACCGGATCGAGGAAATCTTTCATCTTGTTTCCCTCCTGAAGCCGGGGCACCTCGGAAGCGAATCGGGCTTTACCGACCGGTATAAAAATGGAGATCGGTCCCTTGAGGATGACGACCATCTGAAAAACTTGATCAACAAGGTGATGATCAGGAATCGCCGCCATGACACGGGTATCGAATGGACGAAGCGCCATGTGAAAACGGTCCTTATCGACTTTTCACATGGCGAGAGGGACCTGTACGACAGCTTTGACCTTCTGCGCGGCCGCTACGATGACTGGGCGGCGTCGAGCTCATTCTCCCTCCTCACCCTGCAGCGGGAAGCATGCTCCAGCCGGGAAGCCGTGTACTTTACGTTGAAGAATATGCTCGCCAAAAAGGAAGATCCTTCAGAAGGATTCAAGCAAGTCATCGGAACGCTCATGCAGAAGGTGGAGAATGTCTCCGTCAACTCCAAGGCAAAGAAAGCCCTGGAGCTGATCCAATCCATCGACGACAAAGTGATCATCTTCACTGAATACCGGGCCACCCAGATGTATCTTCAATGGTTCCTGAAGCAGCATGGCATCACATCGGTTCCTTTTAGGGGCGGGTTCAAGCGTGGGAAAAAGGACTGGATGAGACAATTGTTCCAAAATCACGCCCAGGTCCTCATCGCGACGGAAGCCGGCGGGGAAGGGATCAACCTTCAATTCTGTCATCACGTCATCAACTTTGACCTGCCGTGGAATCCCATGAGACTGGAGCAGCGGATCGGACGGGTCCACCGTCTCGGACAGACCGAGGATGTTCATATCTATAATTTCGCCACAAAAGGAACCGTCGAAGAACATATCCTCACCCTGCTCTATGAAAAAATCAACCTGTTCGAGCGGGTGATCGGCGAACTTGATGACATCCTGACCCGACTCGATTTCAAAGAGTTTGAAGATCATATGACGGATATCTTCGCCTCCTCAAGAACCGAGGGTGAAATGAAGATCAAAATGGAAAACCTGACGAGCATGATTCAATTTGCCGAAGAGATGAAGGAGGAGAAGGCCGATGCAGCAGCACGAAATACATCGATTTCTTGAGCGGTATTTCCATGCGAACGGATGTGAGCTGAAGGCAAGCGGTGATGGCTATATGACCGTCCAGCTCACGATCGAGATGGATAAAGAGCTCATGAACCGCCCATTCTACTGGCATTATCTCGAAAAGACCGGCGGTGAACCGAATCCCATGGCGCTAAGCCTCATCACCGATCAGGAAAAGGCTCCTGAAGGACTCAATGGGGAAGTCATCCATTTCGGTTCACCCCGACTGCACCAGATTTTCCGTTCAACCCGGAGTCTCGCGGGGTATACCCGGCTCTATGAGGACCGTGCGGGGTATAGCCAGCAACAGATCCCGCTTCATCCGTGGCTCGGCATGAACGTCAAGATCTCCTATCAATCCAATCGCAAGAAGGATACATTCCGGAGCATCGGCCTCAATCTCATTAACGGCATGATGAAGGAAGGATTTCACGATGAACTACTCACCCTCAAGCTGACGCCGAAGATACCGGATCTCTGCTTCACCCTGACCCCGATCATCCGCCCCAAAAGTGGGATCGGACGCATCCAGCAACAACTGCGGGATGAAATCAGCCGGGAGTCGACGGAATGGGCAGAATCAGCCCTTGCCTCATGGAAGGAAGACCGGGAGCTGTTGGACCACTTTTATAAAGAGGTCGAAGATAAGCCCGAATCCTACTTCCTTGAACAAGCTGCCCTAAAGGATCAATACGAACCGAAGATCGAGATCGAGATCATCAATGGGGGGATCTTCTACCTTCAGCAGTGACAGATTAAAGAGATTGGGACAAAACTAAAAGGTACCTTGTAATGAAAACCAATTGGGATAGGTTCTAGGTTATTCATACCGCTCAAGATTTCCGTGCAAGACTTCACTTTCCGCAGGGTAGCCCGTGAGACTCTTCAGTAAGCCGGCGGATTCTCACATCAGCTACTCTTCCCGCAGGAGCTATTCCTGTGGGGAAAGTATGGACCTATTGCACAAAAAAAGATCCTCCTTTATGATGCAGGTGCGAAGCCACACACAAAAAGGAGGATCTTTAACATGCATGATAATCGAAATGAACGCATTAATCAAATTTCTGAGGACACATTGGTGATTGGCGTCGACATCGCCAAGTGTGTACATTATGCCTGCGCAGTGGATGAACGAGGTAGGGAGGTCAAGAAAAGCTTCTCATTCCGTCAGTCCAGACAAGGCTTTGAAACCTTTTACGCTACCATCCTAAAGGTGATGGAATCTCATCAAAAGAAGAATGTAGTCGTTGGATTTGAACCTACCGGTCATTACTGGATGAATTTATCCTCGTACCTTACGGACCGGGGCATTCGCTTTGTTCTCGTCAACCCTCTCCATGTGAAGCAAACCAAAGAATTGGATGACAACCTACAGAGTAAAAACGATCCGAAAGACGCTCGTGTCATTGCCAAGATGATACCGCAAGGCTATTACAGTATTCCTCGTGACATGACTCCTATTGAAGCAGAGTTGCGTCATGGTTCGGCATTTAGGGCTCGTCTGAAAAAACAAGGAGCGTCGACTCAAAACCGGATCAAGCGATGGATTGATCTATACTTCCCTGAGTTTATTTCGGTTTATAAGTCCATTGGAATGAACGCCTCCACTGTTCTTTCTTCTTATCCTCTTCCGGAAGACCTTGTGAGAGAAGATCCTGAGAAGCTCTTGGAGAACCTCAAGAACCTGGGAGGTAAGCATTTCTCGGTTAAAAACCTTACTAAGCTTCTTGATGTCGCGGCCACATCTATTGGCTATCAGGAGAGTCCTGAAATGGCACGGGCAGAAATCCAAATTCTATTGACACAGATGAAGCTGCTTGAAGAACAACTGGTAAGCATAGAAAAGCAGTTAGTGACGTTGGCGAAACAGATGACAGATTTCGATCTGTTCCTTTCGGTCCCTGGTATTGGAGAAAACACCGTAGTAGAGATCCTTTCAGAAATAGGAGCCTTTTCACACTATAAGAGTCCACGCCAAATCCTTAAATTAGCGGGTCTTACGTTAGTCACCAATTCCTCGGGAAAAAAAGAAGGGAACAAACGCTTGTCGAAACGCGGGCGGAAACGGCTACGCTCCTTGATATATAAGGCGATTTTCCCGATTTTACACGCCATACCAGCGTTTCGGTCCCTGTACGATTACTATAGTGAACATCGCGAACACCCCGTCGCTAAGAAAGAAGCGTTGTTAATCCTATGTCGGAAATTGATTCAAGTCCTTCATGGTTTAAGCAAAAGGGGCGAAACATTCAATGAAGAACGTATGGTAGCTGATATCTCCTTCTTTGGTAATCAAGAAGCTGCGTAACATCTACGCTCGCTTAATTAAAACAACCTAGACACTGAGAAGCCGGCACACACAAGACTTTCGACGATCATCTTAGATCAGTCCATGCAGGAGCATAAGCTGGCCTCTGCGTTAAGGCGAGACCCAACGAAGGAATGTGAGCACATAGATGCCAGGAGATATGGGAGGGTGAGTCCCCTTAACAAGCAGAGATCAAAGGTGCCCATAAGAATTAAAAAGGGGGGATTTATCCAATCTCCTGACGCAACGCGTAGGCTCGATCCCCTTTATTTTGAATAAATGATAAATGAAGGAATGAAGAAAATCCGAAAGGATATTCAAAAAAATTTTTCACCTAAGAAAAGTGTTGGGAACACCCGTCATAATAACTTTTTCCGAGGGAGTCTTCAGCTTGCACTCCAATCAACGGCTGGATACAATGGAATCGTAATGATCATGAAACAAAGTAAAAACCCGAATTTTTTGCCTGATCATCGGCAAAAGAATTCGGGTTTTATTATGACTGAAACACGTTTGTCCCAGCCAGTCACCTTTTATTTATTCCTATTTTTTTTGAAAAACAGCCCGACCGCATAAGGGATGATGCCGAACCACCGATACAGGAATGGTTCCTTCCGAGTCTTGCGCTGCTTCCTGATTGTTTTCCGTTCCTGGGGTGATTTGTTATAATGCTGAACCACGGTTTGGGTCAAGAATTTGACGTAGTCATTCACAGACATCCTGCCACCACCTTCACCCATCCAGTATGCCCAGATTCCCTTGCTTTAATTCCTCCCGAGGAGGGAGAGGATCTCGCGTGTGACCGCCTCTTCATCTTTCCCGCCGGTGTCCACCTCATGGGTCCTCGCTTCCTCATATAGAGGAATGCGACGACTGAACAGACTCTCCACTTCATGACGGGGATTCTGTGCAAGGGGTCTGTCGGGATCTCCTTCAAGCCGCTCCCACAGGCTCTCGAACGGAGCGGACAAATGGATCACACACCCGTTTTCGCCAAGCAGGGTGCGGTTCTCCTTCCTCTCGACGATCCCTCCTCCCGTCGTGATGATGCACGCTTCATTCAGTAGCTTTGACAGGACGGCCGTTTCGAGATCACGGAAATGCCCTTCGCCGAAACGCTCGAAAATCTCGCGGACAGGCATCCCCTCCTGCTTGACGATGTATTCATCCATGTCCACGACATGAAGGCCGACCTTTTCGGAGAGCATATGCCCGATTGTCGTCTTTCCTACTCCCATAAATCCGATAAGCACAATTGATTCCATAATCTACTTCCAATCCACTATCTTTTTTGTGTCCTTATTATACACGACTACGACCGGAAGAAAAACCTCACCGGGCTGATTCAGTCTCACTTCGATTTGCTGGAGGTCACCAGAATCCTCCAGGTAGTCCACACTCATCGTGCCGAAGCTTCCCTTCCGCAGTCCATCGACACCACCTCCTGCTTCCATTTCATAAAGGACGGTCTGGTACAAGCTGATTTTTCGTTCATACACGTTCTGCATATTGGTCAAGTATCGGTATTTGCTCACATAAAGATCTTTTGAAGTGACGGCAACGGTCAAGATGACGGACAGGAACATCAATGTGAACGGTAGGATGAATCCTTTCTCATTCCCCAAAGTAAAAGAACTCTCCTTCATGCTTCGTCCCATCAAGGAATACCCCCTCTATCCTGACTCCGCCGTCTATCGCGTTGAAAGTGACCCTTGAAAGCTTCTGAAGGACAACTTCATGGCCTTTATCATTCACCCGCCTCCTGATAGAATCCTGATATTTTTCATATGTGACCTTCTCTCCATTCAGAATGAATGAAAATCCTGAATTCGTTACGGTCATCCCCCCGGATTTCCACGTCTCTTGCCTTACACTCTCGTTGAATAATGTCCATTGATAATACGGCGGCGGGATCATCTCCTCCCGGACGAGGGAGAAGCCCTTGATCACCAACGGGATGGAAAACGAAATCAGACATACGATAAAGAAGGAAAACAAGGCTTCAAGCAGGGTGAATCCACGGTCATTCCACAGAGCTGCATATTTTCTTGACGCCACGGCCCCTCTGTATTTCCACGCAGATTGATGATGCCCCTCCTTCCCAATACCTCGTATAGTCGACACCTCCATAGGATTTCGAGCTCCTTTCATACTTTTTCGTGACCATGGCACGTTCAACCCCCTCCTCCATCCACTTCAATGCTTCCACCTCGGACTCCTTCTCCCTGAGCAGGACGGATTGGTTCATCAACAGGGGCAGGAAGATGCCGGTGATCAGCAGCAGGCAGCTGAATGCCACGAGCATTTCGGGGAAGGAGAATCCATCATTTCTTCTGAACATAATAACGCCCCTGTCCGATCTGAAAGGTCAATTGATACTTGGTCCCGCCACGCGCAAAATTGACGCTGCCGAATCGATTGGTATTTCCGTTCGGATAGAACGTGATGTCGTACAACGTGCTGGATTTGATTTCGAAACCGTCCTGGAGTTTTCGATTGAATAACATTTCATTCAGGACATTTTTCGCGATATAGGACCCATTCTCGGGATAAAAGGTGAGACGGACGGGAATCTGGTAGCGGAACGCATAGCTTTGAACGTACGCGAGGTCGGATTGAAGCTGGGAGACGAAAACCTCTTCATCCGTTGAAGCCTTCGTCGGTTTCACGGAAAAAACAACCCATGTCAGCAGGACGCCCGTCATGAATAGGACGAGGAGCATCTCCACAAGGGTGTATCCCTTTTCCTCCCGCATCCTACGAATCGCTCACCTTTACATCACCATTCTGACTGATTGTGATGGCCCTCCCATCGGGACAGGCCTTGTACTCATCCTTCAAGTACCCTTCTGTGACAAGATTCTGGATTGTGACTTGCCCCGTATTTCCGTCCATTTTATACGCTTCGACCTGACCTTCCACCATATTGACAAAGGCCTCACAGCCTTTCGCATTGATGGAACCGCTCTGTTTCGTGACATTCGGGATCGCGATGAACAACAGGACCGAGATGACCAGGAGTACGATCATCATTTCAATGAGGGTGAACCCTCTTTCATTGTTGAATAGGTGTTTCACGTTTTTATTCCCCCTTCTGAACTCATACTCCCTGCATCATTTGGAACAGGGGCATCATGATTGAAAAGTAAATGGCCATGATGAATAAGCCGACAAAACTGAAGATGACTGGCTGGATGTATTTAAGGAGGGCACCGCTCCTTTCTTCGAGTTCCACGAAGCACATATCCCCGTAGAGCTGCAATTCTTCCGGCAGCCGTCCGTTCGTTTGCCCATGGTGGATGATATAGGCGACCTCCGACTGAAAAAAAGGGATGGCACCTGCACACTCATGGAGAGACATACCCGACTTCAAGCCCTGTATGAGCTCGCCGGATACATATTGAAGGGTCGGGCGGAAGGTTTGTTGTTCGATGATTCTGAGGGATTCGGTGATGGACACACCATTGCTTAGTAAAAACCCGAGTTCCCTTGCAAAGAAGTGGGTGTGTGCCAGTTTGAAGAAGCGGGATAGGAAAGGAATCCTGCTCGTGTGGATGGAAATGGTGACCGGGGAGATCCGGTGCCGGAAAAAGAAAAGAATGACCCCAGCTGAGAGAAGTACAGCAAGGATTCCCGCGAGCAGGAGGGGGACGGCTTTTACGAACGAGAGTAAAAGCTGCACGCCAGTGGAAGGTTCATAGCCCATGGAGCTGTAGAGGGTTTCAAATTTCGGAAAAAGCACATTCCGGAGGAGGACCATCATCATTCCGGCGATGATGATGAGCATCAAGGGATACTGGATGACCCGCTTGAGCCTCTCTTGATTTTTCTGCTTCTGCAGGAGGTAATCCCCTGCACCCATGAGGGTTGCTCCCATCTGACCGTGGAACTCGGCAAAATAGATCTGGGCGCTCACATGGGTGGGGAGTGAGAGTTCTTTTGTGATGACCTTGGAAACCTGCACGCCTTCCTGCAGGGAATGGAGGATCCGGGTCTTCAAGACGGTCGCCTCCGGATGATCGGGTATGAGAAGGAAGTCCACTGCCTCACTGAACGTATATCCCTTCTCGAGGAGGGAACCCATACGCTTCAGGAACTTCCCCTGCTCATCCCTTTTCTTCATGTATCCATTTCCGATACTCAGATTCTGGAACATATCCGAGTGCCACCCCCTTCCGGATGAGCTGCTTCAGCGTCAGGTATTGATGGTCGACCTTTTCCCCTTTTGCTTCCATCAGTACATTCTTCAGCTCTTTGCCCGTCAGGATCTCGAAAACCGTAGCCCGGTTGGTCCTCTTCCCTTCAGCGAGGCATTCCCCGAAGCAATCATTCCCGCAGACCGGGCATTTCAATCGCAGCAGCCTCTGGGCAGAAACCGCCAAAATGGTCTGTTCGATATCATGCCATTTGATTCCGAGCTCCATGAGCCGGTAGATGGCCCCCTTCGCATCCCGCGTATGGACAGATGAGAGGACGAGATGTCCGGTGAGGGCTGCCCTGACGGCAATTTCAGCGGTTTCTTTATCCCGGATCTCCCCGACCATGATGATATCCGGATCATGGCGAAGAATGGCTTTAAGACCGGTCGAATACGTGATACCTGCCTTTTCATTCACCTGGATCTGGACCATCTCATCGTGGGCCTTCTCAACAGGATCTTCCAGGGTGATGACGTTGCGGTTAAGGGAAACGGCACAATGGTGGACAAGGGAGTAAAGGGTTGTCGTCTTCCCGCTTCCCGTTAGTATAGTACTTGGGGATGACCTTTTAGGAAATAAAAAAAGACTTTAAGCAGAAGTGCCTAAAGTCTTTAATATCCGTGCTGTATTTAATAAAGTGTCATGTGATGGGTCATTCAAAACCTCAACAATGATTTTTATATTCTTCTTTTTATTCAATACATTCCCCATTTTCAATTAGTACCTCCTAGATTGTTCTGTTTCAAAGAGGTACTTGCAATTTAAATACCAATTGGGACATTGAGGTATTACAAGGAGTGACTAAATCAACAGAGTTCCATCATAATGAGGAAAAAAAGAAAAGTTTCCAGCATGGTATATAACATCAAAATCCACAATTATACTGATCAGATACATCCAAAGATTCTACTTCGCAAAATGTTTGATATATGATTATCTAGAACCATCAAGAATCTAAAATGTGGTATGAGTGAATACGTTAGTAAAATTAAGCAGGGGAGTTAAGAAGATACTTGAAAAGCAAGGTGTAACAAACGTCCCGAAAAACTTTAAACTTCCGCATACTTTTCATTTCGGACAACTATAATTAAATGGTAGAAAACTTACTAATGAGAATTGGGCTAGATTAACTGACTAGAACTGTTATGAAACAACTTACGTGTAAATAATTATTACAAAAAAAGAAATAGCCAAGATCATTGGTTAATGCCCATGATCTTAGATATTTCCTTGAAGAGGTAGAATTAATTGATTACTGCTTATTATAGTTATTTATAAAAGATTACCTTCTAAACGTCTTTTTACTTACTAGACATATATTATGACTAAATATCTAATAAATTAGCTAGCTGTGAAAACCACTGGAAAACAAGGGATAAAAAATAAATCAACATCAATATGGCCAAAATTTGGACTAGTACATATAATATACCTCCAAAAGAATTATCAAAAAAAGAATATAAAAATTTTTTAAGCAACTTGGTAATTCCGAAAAATATCCACGCGTACATTATTCCAACTAAGGTACTTATAATTAATACCTCTATCGCAGCTTGAGTAATTAGTGTAGTGAATGCTGCAACCGCCGAAAACCCAAAAATAGTAAATAAACTACTAATTACACCTAACTTAGTAGAGGCCGGCACTTTCGGATCTTTTAACTCAGATATTATTTTTTTCAGAAAACCCATGGATAACATTCCTCTTTCCAACTATTTATTCATACATCTTTATTAAACTTTCGTACGTTACAGCAATTCCAAAATCATTTAGTTCATCTGCTTTATTTTTGTATAATTCTCTAATCATTAGTTCACGTTCAGTTTTGCTTGCGTGATGAATCTGCCTATGACAATTTGGACAAATAGATACAATATTTCCTGGAACATCTAGACTCCAGATAAAATCACTCTGGAACCTAATAGGAATAAGATGGTGTGCTTCTACAAAATTCTCCCCTGTTACAGCAGATTTGAAAGTTTTATGGTTTTGATCATATTCACATGAATAATTTGAATTTAGTAATGCTTCTTTAGCAATTGCAGCATCTCTTTTCCATTTACTCCGTTCACCTGTTTGTTCTTTTAAAGGTACAGGTTGGGGTACATATGGGGTATGGGTAGGAGATACTAATTGCACGTCAGATTGAAACTGAGTATCGTCGATCGCTTCAATATTAAGTAAATAATCAATAAAATGTTCCGTATTTCTACGACCCATAGTAATTTTCAGCCTGCGATAAACCCTTATCATTTTCTTCAGATCATCAAATAACTCGTCATCATCAGGAAGACTTTTTAATGAATAATACTTTCCGCATATATGTGCCGCCATATAGTTTTGGGCATTATCTGTAGTGGACCTTAAATCAATTTCGTTATTCGGAAAATCTTCTTTGGAGTAATCTAAAGAACTTCTTAATATACTTGATACTTCTTTCATTTTGCTTCTTGGCTTATTTCCTTTATATTTATTCTTTATATATGTAGTGCCTTGATTTAATGATAAGTAAACGCCAGTCATGTCATTTTTAAATAGATATACAATGTAAAACCCTTTCGTTGCTGAATTAGTAATAGTACGGTCCATAATACTTACCCAAGGGGTTTCTGTCCATTTACCCTGCCCAACAGAACCCTGAACTTTGAATAGGAATTCAATACTGCGGGATTTGTGCTTAATTAATTCTGGGAATTCTCTTGTTATGTATTTTGCCATTTCATTTTCAGTAGGTTTGAATGGTAAAGATATTTGGTCTAAGTAATTAGTTAATACTTTCTCAAAAGCTTTCCTCATAATATCCCTCCTGGAACAACTAAAAAGGGTGGAACTTTCCCACCCTTTCAAATTACAATTCTGCACTAAACTTTTTATTCAGGACCGTCTTCAATTCAATAATGGGTAAGAAATTCGTGTTTCTTCCAAGACCTGCTACTTCATGCGTCACTCCATAGTATGCGTTTTCTGACTGATCTACTTCTTTCAAAACAATGCCTTCTGTTTCAACAAACTCATTGACCTTATCATATTCTACACTCCAACAAACTAAAATATCTATATCTTGTAATCGTTTTTTCACCTCTTTTAGATCTCTAAAAATGCCTCTTAGAAATGTTTTATATTCAATTACAATCTCTCGATCCATTTCTGCTTGACGATTTTTTACACTTTCAGATATTCCTAAGGGATCATGTGGAAGTAAAATTTCTTGTGGGAAATCAGTTTTATAATCATATAGGCCATCATAGACGTCAAATCCTGAAATTACTTTTGGAAAATAACCTGGTAAAACCCCTCTACTTATCAACTCGGTAAAGAGAGTAATTACTTCTTGTTCATTATCGATAGGGAAATATTTATGGACCAAATCAATTTCAAGTAGTTGTTTGTTAGCTAGTTTATTTCTTAATTCTCTCTTAGCATCATATCCATCAGTATTTATCCGCGTATCTACACCAAGCACATATTCTCTGTAGTCAATAAAGTTCTTGTCCTTTAGTAGCTTTTTAACTACAGCAACTATTTGTGCTGCCCGATATTCAGTAATACCTTTCCTACCGCTATCTAATTCATTCTTGACTTCTTTATTTTCATCAATCACATCTACAATTACAGTAAAAGGAAGATAACTACCGTGACTTAGAGGATCTAAACATATACCAGTTGGTAACCCATCGATCGCTAACCATATTCCATTTTTTACATGTAAGTTCTCATATTGGTCATCATTAGGAAACTTGTCATTGTATGTTTTCAGGTGGGCTTTACTTGTTTCAGCAATATAAATATTTACTTTTAATGGATTAATTAAACCAATGTTAACATCAGTGTATTTTCCGTCGATTAGCATTGCTTTTCTAGCCACTCGTTTTCCTGATTGGTCTAAGTGTTGTGTCGCTTTAATGAAATCATCATAATCATTTATGTCATAAAAGTTACCGGATGGATATATTTTTTTGATTATTTCTCTTGTTGATAAATGTCCTGCTTTAATCGGAACTACCTGATCATTAACTTCTACATGAATATTAAATAAATTTGTGTCTTCATTAAATATGCTGTCAACTAAACCAACAGCAGATTTCGTTCGTAAAATGTATTCAAGCATTTCAATTGAGTTAGCATGATAAAATGCAGAGTTTATGTTCTTTTCTAGTGTTTCGTTAGGGAACTTTTTGGGAAAGCGAAGAGTTATCTTAGTTCCACATTCTTCCAGAGTCTCCTCTTCGTTTTGTCCGTTCTTTTCCTCTTCTGAAAGCGGGAGGTCGGCACCTTCAAATACGAATTTATATAGGTCAAAATAGGTTCTCGATGCTTTTTTTCCTTTATAAACACTTTCAATTCTAATAAATTCTGTTTGAAAAGACACAAAGGTAAAACCATACCCCATAAAACCGTATTTGCCTCTACCTTCTTTTCTTTTTAACGACTCACCCATGACTAGGATACTTGAGATATCTGAGGGTTTAATACCTATACCATTATCTTCAATAAATATTTCTCGTTCTTCTGTGTGGAATGAAAGCTTTATTTCTCCATTATTAATGTCTGCATACCCGAACTTATCAATGATTGCATCAACAGCATTCTGTAACAATTCTGTATAAAGATCCCAAGATGATCGGTAACTCATAATAGTTCTTCTGACATTCTCTCTAATTTGTTCAATTGCCAATGAAGAAAACTTACTCCCCAATTCTCCAACATTCATAAACAATTCCCTCCCATAATTTTCTTTCTACTAGTATATTTTAACTATAAAGGTTAGAAAAGGGAATAAAAAGATGAATTGGTATAAAGGTTTTTAAAAACTGCTACAAAAATTTTCAAAAGGTTGGTCTTGATATAAACAACTCATATACTTGACCACCACAATCTAATAGTATAAAACAACACTAAAAGGTTTTTGACATAGTGCATAAATTTTGCAGACACCAGATTCCCCCCCACTTATACCCCCATCCCCCTATGGTGGGGGGCATATCATATGTTTACAGTGTGATCTATTTTCAGGGATCTGTTACTCCAGTACATATCTTCTATTATTCTTATCATTTTTTGGTACATTACCTTAATTATTCATCCCTTCTAATTTTCCATTCTTATGTTAACCTCATCTTTTGTTGTCGTTGTCTTTACCTTTACTGCAGATGCTATTTGGTGGTGGTATCTCTTACTCTCCTCTGCATTGGAGTGCCCCTATACGCTGCTGTAATGGTCCTTTACACGCTTGTATAGTGTGCGGTAACTCAATATGAGTATGTATCCCTCCCCCCTTTTAATCAGCATTTGTGTCGGATATTTCTAACAGCGTCGGTTTTTTACTACCACATCTTGTAGATCATTAAGTAGAAAAGCCTTCTGAAAATATGTATGGTACATCTAGGGATTCATATCGTGTCATTTATGTATGAGTAATTAGTCCACGGCGTATAGTCCTGATCTATTTATCTAAAGCCACTACTAATTCTTTAAGGAAGAAAAGTTTGAGTTTAAATCACAAAAATAATAATGGATTCAGGTTTAGATCAAGCTTAACTTTTGGTATTTTCGGAGGATTAAATACACTTATAATAAAAAGATGGAGTAGTCGTATTTGACTTACCGAGTGTATAAGTTATGAATCAAAACTTAACTTTCCCTTCTATAACTGTGTCATAACTTAATAGTATTGACACCATTTTTTTAATGCTGTATTATCAACTCACCAACAGGTGTCATAACTTAGTGTCAAAAATTGATTTAGAAAGGACTAATACATATGAAATATGGATATGCAAGAGTAAGTACTTTGTCGCAAGAATTAGAGATACAGCTACTTGCACTAGAAAATGAAAACTGTGATCTAATCTTCTCAGAGAAATACACTGGAACTAGATCAGACAGACCCCAATTCAATGAATTACTTAATTCACTTAAAGACGGTGATACTTTGGTTGTTACCAAACTCGACAGACTAGCAAGAAATACTTTAGAAGGTATCCAGATAGTTAGGGACTTATTTTCCAAGGGTATAAGAGTTCACGTTCTAAATGTTGGTCTGTTAGAAGATACTACAATGGGACGTTTCTTTCTAACAACATTGTTAGCAGTTGCTGAAATGGAAAGGAATATGATTGTAGAACGAACTCAGGAAGGTAAGGCGATAGCTAGAAAACGTCAAGACTTCAGGGAAGGTAGACCTAAGGTTTATGGGAAGAAGCAAATTGAACATGCTTTAGGACTACTAGAAAGCCGTTCATATAAGCAAGTAGAAGAGATCACAGGTATAAGTAAAAGTACGCTTATTAGGGCAAAGAATAAGCTAAAGACGTCACATTAAAGGCCATCGCAGCTTTACCTGCCATTGTGCAGACAACTTTTTATACAGGTGATTAACCTATAGCCGACTTGCTTTTGTGCAAAAAAATATTCTCAGAGGGCACAAGTATGCACAGTGTTAAAGGGATAATTCACAAGAAAAAGCTGGAAGAATGCATACCTCCAGCTTCTGATCCTAATTAAATATCTCAATCACTTTGTTAAGATTGTTTCTCTTATAGTCAGTGAAAGCGTAGTAACAATCTTTTCTACTTTTTCCATTAACAATATTCTTTATGGTTGTTCTAGATACATTGTATCTTTTTTCTATTTCAAAGGGTTGTAACCCCTTAACCATATATAGATACAGAATTTCATAAACTTGCCTATCGGTTAATTTAATGTTATAAAACCCATGATCATTCATTAGCAACATCTCCTGAATTTTAGTATCATTCTCAATTTTCACATTTTATTAATCTTATTCAGCAAATGGTTCTAGGTTTATAACCAACTGCCTTACGATTCCTTTTTGATCTGTTTTACCCATCACAGAAAACCACCCTCCATCACTTTCTGTTTCTATATGCAGTCCTAAAATTTCGCAGTCCCCTAATCCTATAGTTCCTGTATCTGTAGCAAACTCTCCTAATTTGATGATGCCGTTTTTTACATTTGTTTTCATTTTTTATTCCTCCACTTTAATTTTTAAAGGGCTGTGCATGTATCAACCCTCTCAAAGGAGTACTTGCAATTTCATTTCTAACTAGGACATTGAAATAAAATTAAATTTACTACATAAAAAAAGCCAGGCATTTAAACCTGACTTGAAAGTTCATTTTATGATTATACCTACCATACTAGATCACATTTACAGTTTTGCTTTGTGTTGAAACTCATCAAATGATTGTACAAATGACTTATTTTTCATTTTCCCCACTTCTAATTCCCTTTTTAACTCTTCAACTATTGCAGGAAGATCAATGTAATTCCTCATGAATTTCACAGAGTGTCTAATCGTTTCAGGTTGACTGGGTTTCTTATATGAACGACTATCTAACTCAAACATAAGTGTTTTTAAAATCTTGTATTCTTCTTCATTTAAGGTAACTTAGACATTCTGAACTCTATTCACATTTAATTCCCATTATTAAAATGATTAAGACTCGGCTGGGCCTCGTGCTTGGTCTAACGACCTTCGCTAACATTTAGTAATAGAATAACTACTGGTGAATATCCATAATAACATGGAGTGTGTTAGCTTTAGCTATCACAGGTAATGTTATTATGCGTTCTAAGCAATCGTTCACCTATACTTTTTATATGTTTTCTTATAAGGAAATAGCTTGAAAACCTATATATATCAAGGGATACAGCATTTGTTTATACCTTTTTAAAAATAGATCAACTTTCATTAAGTACGCTTTGGTTATTCAAATACTTTTCTAGTAATGTTCGCATTCTATTGCTGGGGATATATATGTTAATGGGCTTACCTTTTCTTACTCTACTTCTAAATACCCATTGTAGTAACTCTGATAGTGCAAATAAATCCTCGTCTACTTTTACACCTTTACTATTGAAGAATTGTTTTGTAATTGGATTCATGTAGCGATTCGCAAAGTAGATACATGTTGATTTATCTGCATAATCATTAGTTGCCCTTGCAGTAACCTCCACAAACTGCTTCTTTAAATTTTTGGGACAAATATTCTTTTCAAAGGCTAAAAATGTTGTCCACATCACCTCATTGCTTGGTACTTTCATTTTGTTGTAATAAAAGTTAAATCCATGATCCTTTAAAAGTTTCTGCTGCATCTTGTTCCCTGTTAGCTTAGTTAATTGTGATTTACTAAAAGCAGAAGTCTTTTCTCCAATTTTGTTTATATCAAATCTATCTGTAGGTTGAGAATAATATATCTGTATCAAATTTTTCAAATGTACTCTATTCTCTTGTTGCAAAGGTATATAAGGAACTAGTTCATAACTATCGTTAATAAATGATACGGCTTGAAAGTTGTAATCTAAATTAAACAAGTCATAGTAGTAACGTTGAATCTGTCCATTAAACATATATGTTAGTACGTATACCTCCTCAAATCCTTTAAAAGCTGATACAGGAAACATCCAGTACATTGCTATACCATCGTAAACCATTAAATTATTCGAATTTGCAAGATTACGGATATGTTCAAAATTACCATCTTTATATTCTTTATCGTTCCATTGTACAAAGCCTTTGTTGTCAATTGAAATTGCTGGATCACCTGTTTTGGTTCGTGCTGTAAGAAGCAGTTGTAAATCATTCTTAGATATATTAACTTGATCAATAACATTCATGACTTCATCTAATATAAGTGTGTAGCCCTGCATTTCAATTAGTTCAATTAGTTCATTATCCATTCGCTGAAACAATGCATGAGTTGAGACAATATCCTCACGCTTATAAATAAGTTCTTTCAAGCTTTCTAGCTTTGTACCTCCTTTCTTATTTTCAGGCTGTGCAAACTTTCTTACCGAGGATGATAGTACTCGTTCTACCTCATTTAGGAAAGGAGTAATATATATGAATTTTTTATTATTTGGTGATCTATTCATATGTTGGATAGCCCAGCTTGTCTTTCCACTTCCCATAATTGAATCAATTATTGTAATCTTTTTTTCTGTTGGATTTTTACATAACATATTCCATCTTCCTTTCTTCATAGCCCGTACAAAGTAAGACTTGCAGAAAAAAATTCAAAAAGGACATATGATTGGAATCAAAAACAACAGAACATTCCCCCCCTAGCCCGTTTACCTTTCCTACATTCTCTTACAAATAGTAGTATTTTTAAAAAGTAAAAAGGAATAATCTAAACGATTACTCCTCCTTGAACCTTATTATAATTTTTGGTGATTCCTCACCCTTCCCATAAGACCAAAAAATTCCGCTAATTAAACCATGTAATAGACGATTTATCTTTTCGTCTAAGAATCCTTCTCCATCGAGAAAATCCCATTTCTCCATAAGGCTGTCTACAGTTTCTATCTGTTCCTGAAGATCATTGATTCTCACTGTCTTATCTTCACTATCTACCCGAAATATTTCTTCTTCGATTTTCAATATTTCTTCCAACCTTGTAGCTTTTCGTTCCCGATATGTAACAATGTCTATTTCATCTTCCTCAAAAAGTATATTGATTTTTTCCAAAGCCTTCTCAGACCTCTTTAGTCGGCTTATTAGTTTGTCTTTTATAAATTGAGTGTTGTCTTCATGTTTACCTTCTTTAAGGGTTTCTAGTGCCTTTAAAATGCTTTCTTTATGTTGTAGAACTTCTCTCTTAATTTCCACTAGTACAGGATTATAATAAAAACCTCTGTTCCCGCACTTACAGTGCTTAATGTAAACCTTATCAAGACGTTTAAGATAGTTGCACCCTTGTGACTTTCCACAATTAGCACAATAAATTAGATTACTTGTAGGGTATATTCTGTTCTTACTTCTGGGTGCTTTAAAAGAATATTCGTTAACGATCTTATTAGCCGATTCCCAAGTTTTCTCTTCTATTATTGCTGGGTGGGCATTATGAACAATAATCCATTCCTCTTTAGGTCTAATTGTATTAGCATGTTTACCAGTGGTTTTGTTACTAATTATTGTGCCTCTATACGCCTCATTGTTTATTATTCTTAGTATGCTGTTATAGTGAAAATCGTTCCCTTCTCTTGTCTTAATACCCATACTTTTTAACTGCTTAAGCACATCAGGTATAGTAGTACCTTTATCAACCTCAGAAAAGATAAACTGAATGTCTTTTGCACGTTCATTCGGAACAAGTTTCTTTGTCTTAGTGTCCTTTTTGTATCCTAGCGGGGCAATTCCATTTGTCCAATGACCCTGCTTTTGTGCGTATTCCTTTCCTCTTCTCATACGCTTTAAGATTTGTTTATATTCTCCACTAGCAATTAAGTTCGTAATCCCTAACAGCAAACTGTCATCATCTTTAGTAAGATCAAATATTCTATGTGGTGTAATGATATATGTCTCGGTTTGATACAATATCCTTTTAATTTCACTTGCGTCGAATTCGTTTCTTGAAAGCCTATCAATGTCCATGACTACAACAGCATCATAATAATCTTGTTGAACCCGTTCAAGTAGTTTAACGAACTCTTTCCTTTTTAAAATGGTGCTACTTGAAGCCACTTCCTCAAATAACTCATATGACCAGTGATTTTCATTAACTAAGTCAATTAAAGTTTGACGATGATTAGCAAGTACTTGTTCAATTCCTTGATTTTCTTCATCTCGACTTAACCTTAAATACACAGCAACATGCTTTACTTTCTCGTTGTTAAATAGCAATATAATCACCTTCCCAAGGTAATTATACAGTGTACTACCCAAGTACTCAACTAGTCGGTCCGGTAAACAAGATCAGACCGTGGGAGTGCATGAGCAGGGCGACGAGTTTTTTGGCTGAGGACGGATAGAGGGACATATGCTCGATGGGGATCTGATAGCGTTCGGGCAGGATCCGGATGACGAGGCTTTCTTTGAGATGGGTGGTCGGAAGGGTGGATACCCGCAGTGCCAGGGGGATCCGTGAGATGAAATGGGTGTAGGAGCCGCTTTGGGGCTTTCGCTTCTCTGCGATATCCATGGAGGACATGAACTTCAGATGGGCGATGAGGCGCTCGGCCTGGTCTTCGTCGATCGTCTTGAACGGGACGAGTGTTCCGAGCTTTCTGAATTGAATGAGGTAATCGTGCTTGCGAGGGACGAGATGGACATCTGTTGCATGACTGCGAAATGCTTCCGAAATCATCCGTTCGGAGAAGGTTTCGACAGAGTGGATGATGAATCACACCACCTTTCAGTAGTCTTGAAGATATATATACGACAAAAAACCTGAAAATCCTGCAAAGCTCACTATTTTTTTCGTTTACTCTGTTTTACCAGAAAGGCCCCGTCCAATTGGACGGGGCCGATGGGTCAGGCTGCTTTCTTCACTTCGTCGTTCTTTCTCTCTTTCTTCTTTTTCCCCTTCAGGGACTTCACTACACCTGCCAATCCTTTCGGGAAGCCCAAGAGGACGACGATATAGAGGAAGCCGAGGAAGATCGTCCAGCGCTCGAAGATCGGGTAGACCGATGCCAGTTCCGATAGGTAGTGACGCAGGAACTCGATGATGCCGGCCCCGATGATGGGACCGATCAGCGTCCCGAGACCGCCGATCATGGTCATGAGCAGGGCATCGAGGGTCACTTCGATGGAGAATACGCTCACATTGATGAACCGTAGCGAAACCGCATACAGGGCCCCGCTCAATGCGGCCACCATGCCGGACGTGACACTCGCCATGAGCTTGTAATGAAGCGTCTTGAACCCAAGCGCTTCCGTCCTGTACTCATTCTGGGAAATGGCCTTCAGGACCTTCCCCGTCGACGAGGAGGTGAATAACTTCAACAGTATGAAGATGGATGCCATGACGATCAAGGTTACATAATAGAAGCTCATGCGATCTTTGAATACATCCGGCACAGAGAATGTAAAGCCGTCCCCTCCCATGGTCAGCCCCCTCCACTTCTCGGCAAGAACCAAGAACAGCTGAGAAACGGCCAAGGTGAGCATGGCGTAGAAGTGACTCTTTAGGCGAAGGGACAGTAGTCCGATCACATAGCTCACCACGGCTGAAAGGGCGATGCCGATCAGGAGCCCGATGATGAAGTTCCCCAGTGTGGCCTCATGATTATTGAACATGAGGGCCACGCTGTAGGCACCCAGGCCGAAGAACATGCAGTGACCGAAGGAAACGATCCCTGTATACCCAAGAAGGATATCGAAACTCATGGCGAAGATGGCGAAAATGAAGATCTGCGTGAACATGATGAGCATGCTCCTTGAATCATTGACAAAAGGAAACAGCATCAAGGCCACCAAGCCTGCCATCCCCCCGTAAAGAGGGATGCGATTCGTCATGCTTTTCATACGGCTCCCCCCTTTTCCCCCATGAGTCCGGTCGGCTTCACCAATAAGACGAAGGCGAGGAGCAGCATATTAAGGGCAAGGGAAAGGTCTGGAATGTAATAGGCCATAAACGCGCCCAGGACCCCGACGATCAAGGAGGCGAGGGCCGACCCCTGAAGGCTTCCCATCCCGCCTATGATCACCACGATGAAAGCAAGGACCGCATACTGCATCCCCATCTCTGCAAATACGACACCAGAATACGGGGCAAGGAGGGCACCGCCCATTGCCGCCATGGCAGAACCGAGCAGGAACACAAACGTAAAGATGGCTTTGACGTTGATCCCCATGGCCTGCACCATTTCCTTATCGATGACCCCGGCCCTGATCATAAGTCCGATACGCGTCTTACTCAATAGAAGCCAGAGTGCGGCGTACATGATGACTCCCACTACGATCACAAACAACCTGTATTTGATGAGGATCACTCCCCCATCCAGCTGAAAACTGCCCTGCAGCCACTCCGGAAGATTGACCCTGATGGGATTCGGTCCCCATAAGATCTTGATGCTCTCTGTCAGGACGAGCATGCCTCCCAGTGTGATGAGGAGCTGCCTGACATGGTTTCCATAGACCGGTCGGATCAAAAATCGTTCCAATACGAGGCCGAGCACCATTCCGATCAGGATTGCTGCCGCTACCGACAGGAGAAAATCCCCTGTCTCATTGAATACCCATGCCCCCATGAATGCCCCCCATACAAAGAGCCCCCCATGGGCAAAATTCAAAACGTCCATCAAGCCGAAGATCAGCGTCAGACCCGCTGCGAGGAGGAAAATCAGCAGTCCCGTCGAGATGCCGTTCACCAATAGATTAATGATTACGTCCATACTTGATCCACTCCCTAAACACCTATGCTATCCCAAGATACTTCCGGCACATCTCACGGTCTTCCACCAGTTCGTTCATCCGTCCGTCGTGGACGATCTTCCCGTCATCCATGATATAAAAATAATCCCCGATCCTGCTTGCCATCATGAAGTTCTGTTCTACAAGGAGAATCGTTGTCCTTTCTTTCATCTTCAGGATCGATTCCATCAGCTTTTCCACCATGATCGGGGAAAGCCCCTTACTCGGTTCATCGATCAGCAGGAGGCCATCCCCATTGATGTATGCCCTGGAGATGGCGAGCATCTGCTTCTGTCCTCCTGATAATAGACCGCTCTTCTTGTGCCAGTATGTCTTCAGGTCCGGAAACAGGTCCAGCATCCATTCTGCCTTTTCCTCAGCCGCTTGGTCCCCTTTCACTTTTGCAAGACTCAAGGTCTCTTCCACCGTCAAGCTGCCGAATATCCCCTGATTCTCAGGAACATAACCGATCCCTTTCTTCGAAATCTGATGGGTCGGGGCGCCTCTCAAGGATTCGTCCTTATAGCGGATCGACCCCGTGCTCTTCGGATTGAATCCCATGATCGAGCGGAGCGTGGTCGTTTTCCCTGCCCCGTTCCGACCGAACAGGACCGTGATGCTCCCTTCTTTGACCCCGAGGGACACACCCTGTAGAATATGGTACTGTCCGAGATAGGTTTGAAGATCATCCACTTTTAATAGATTCATTATGCATCCCTCCAAGATACGCCGTCTGTACGCGCTCATCCTTGATGATCGTCCGTGGATCCCCGCTTGCGAGCAGCTCTCCGTTGAAAAGGACGACAAGACGATCAGACAGATGCATCACCATGTCCATCTTGTGTTCGATGAGGACAATGGTATGATCACCGCCTGCCTTGATCCTGTTGATCACTTCGAGGATTGCCGGGATGTCTTCGATGGAGATCCCGGCAGTCGGCTCATCAAGGAGAAGCAGTTCCGTTTTGAGGGCGAGAAGCATGGCAAGCTCAAGCTTCCGTTTCTCACCGTGTGCCAGGTCGATGGCAAGGGCATCACCCTTTTCCTTCAGCATGCAAGTCTCCATCAGCTCTCTTGCTTCCTCTTCCTGCCGTCTTTTCAACCCTGGTTTCGGGAAGATGGAATAGTAATCCTTCCCTGCCGATTGAACACTGAGGCGGATATTTTCAAGTACGGTCAATTCAGGGAAGATGTTGGTAAGCTGAAAGGACCTGCCAATGCCGGCACGCGCTCTCATGGGGATTGATAATCCCGTAACATTCCGGTCTTTGAAGAAGATTTCCCCTCTCGTCGGGGTGATCTGCCCGCTGATCAGATTGAACAGGGTAGTCTTGCCGGCACCATTAGGACCGATGATCGATACAAGCTTCCCCCGCTCAATCTCCAAATCGACCTCTTTGATTACGTCATGTTCCCCGAACGAGACGGATAGACCGGCCGTGCGTAATATCGTGTTCATTCCGGTACCTCCTTTATGGATAGCATTCAGGGAGTTAAACTCCCTGAATATTCTGATTTCATTACTTATTACGTACCGGTGGCTCCGTTTCGTTCATATCCAATTCCCTGATGAAGACGGGTACCGGGTGGTCGACCCCTTCTTCCTCTTCAAGCGTGATGGCATAGAGGGATTGAAGTGCCTGGTGGTCTTCCGGACGGAACTTCATCGTCCCTTTTGGCGTTTCAAACTCCATTCCTTCCATGGCTTTGATCAATGTCTCTGCTTCGGTATCACCATCGGTTTTTTTAATGGCTTCCACAATGGAGATGGCCGCGCTCATTCCGCCTGCAGTGAACAGATCCGGCACCTCGCCATCATATTTTTCCTTGTGTTTCTCAACGAGCCAGTCATTGACTTCATTATCCGGCAGCGTGTAATAATAGATGGAATATCCGCTCATCCCCATAAGGGAGTCCATCGTCTTGAGGGAATTGATATCCTGAGCGGCCGTGGAGATCTTGATGCCCTGCTCTTCGACTTTCATATCCTTGAGCTGTTTCCAGGGCGCATTGGATCCGGCCCATACAATGAAGAGGTAGTCCGGCTTATCCTTGATGATGTTTTGGATATTGGCAGTGAAGTCAGTCGAATTCGGATCTGCATACTGTTCGTTGATAATGTCTGCACCGAGCTTCTCTGCACCTTCTTTAAAGGCTTCAATCCCTTCTCGTCCATAGGCATTATCCTGTGCGAGCGTGGCGATCTTCACGTCCTTTTCGGCGATGGATGCAGCACCTGCGACCGCATCCTGAGAGGAATTCCGTCCGGTACGGAAGATGTATTTATTCCAGTTTTCGCCCGTGATGCTATCAGCCACGGCAGGTTCCACCACCATGATTTTCTCGTATTCTTCAGCCAGTGGAAGGACAGCGAGGGTATCTCCCGAACTCGAAGACCCCACCAGGAAATCGACCTCATCTTCTTCAAGGAGCTTTGTCGCTTTTTTTACTGCAACGTCAGGCTTTGTTTCTGTATCTTCCACGATGAATTCAATTTTCTTCCCATCCACTTCATTCGTACCGTCCGTTGCATATTCAAGGCCGAGTTCAAAGCCTTGGATCGTTTGTTTTCCGTACGTTTCAAGCGCTCCGGTCTGGGAGGCGAGTACACCCACTTTGATTGTATCGTCACTGGAACCTGAACTTTTCCCGGAACAACCCGCCATCAACATGACCGAACACGCCGCCAGGAAGCTTGCTTTGACCCACTTAGATTTCTTCATCTTCTTATTCCCCCATTATTCATCTTTTTTAAAGAACTGAAGCTTGTGAAGAAGACCGTCTGCAATGGTGATTTTTCCTGTTGAATCGATATCGAGTCCTTGAGGTGAGAAAAAGTTCCCATCTTCTCCCCCGAATGAGCCGAACTGCTCGAGGAACGCACCCTTATCACTGTACACATTCATTCGATTGTTGGAGGTATCCGTCACATAGACCTTATCATTCTGGTCGATGGCGATACCCGTCGGCAGGAAGAGGTCACCAGGTTCCTCTCCCCAGTTTTCAAGGGGATCCAGATTCCCCGATCCTCCTGCCGTCCCCCATTTGGCGAGGAAGGTTCCATTATTGTCGAACTTCTGGACGCGGTTATTGATGCGATCGACCACATACACGTTATCCTTTGAGTCTATGGCAAGCTGCATGGGCTGTGAAAATTCACCGTTCCCCGTCCCTTTTCTCCCCCATTCCTTTTGGTATACAAAGAAGGAGTTGAACTTCTGGATCCGGTTATTCTCTGAATCTGAGACGAAGATATTCCCTTTGCTGTCAACGGCAATGCCACTCGGAAGTCGGAAGAATCCGCTCAGTGTGCCCAATGAGCCGTATGCCGCAAGGAATGTTCCATTGTTGGAGAACTTCTGGATGCGGTTGTTGACGGAATCGGCTACGTATACGTTATCGTATTTGTCGACGGCCATCTGCCTCGGCACGTAGAATTGGCCAGCCAGGCTTCCGTATGCAATCGGACCGCCCGTTCCCAGTAGACTCCCCCACTTACCTGTTACCTTACCGGTGGAGTCATACTTTAAGATTCTGTGATTGAAAGAATCGGAGACGAATGTATTGCCTTTTGAATCACTTTCGACATCGAACGGCCCTGCATACGTCTTATCCCCATAGCGGCCGTCACCGATTGCCATCTTGAATGAGACCGTCAGCCCGACTTCCTTGAAGACCATCAACCGGTTGTTTCCCGTATCGGTGACGTATAGATCCCCTGTCCCATCGGAAATGATCTGGTTCGGGAAGGCAAGCGTCGGAAACGCACCTGTCGTATAGAGGAAACGGTCACTGGAATCGAACTTCATGATGCGGTTATTGTACGTATCAGCCACATAGAGGGCACCGGACCTCGCATCGAAATTCAACCCCCTCGGGTGATAGAATTGGTAGGGTCCCACACCCTGTGTTCCACCGATCTTACGCTTGAAGGCCCCATCTTTAGAAAATACCTGGATCCGATTGTTATAGGTGTCGGCTACGTAAACTTCGTTTTGGTCATTGATGGCAATTCCCTGTGGAAGGGCGAGCTTGCCGTCCGTTCGTCCGTAGGAGCCGATCGTCTTTTCATACGTTCCTTCACTGCTGAATCTTTGGATCCGGTGATTGAATTCATCTGTGACATAGTAACGATTATCCTTGTCGACGGCAATTTCCCTCGGGAATCCGAACTCCTCAGGACCGTCTCCTTTTGTTCCCCAGCTCTTCAGGAAGTTGAAGTTCCGGTCGAATTTTTGGATCCGGTAGTTCCCTGTGTCCGCTACAAGGAAATTCCCTTCACGATCGACTGCAATACCGAAGGGCATATTGAATTTCCCAGGGGAGCTGCCAAGGGAGCCGATCGTCTTCACGACCTTTCCCCCGGCATCCATCTTGACGATGCGGCTGTTCCCCATATCCACCATGTAAATGAATCCGTTTTCATCTTTCGCCATTGCAACAGGAGTCCGGAATAGGTTACCGGGATCCACCCCGCTGCCGAACGCTCCCTTGAAGGAATAGACAGCCCCGGCTTGTGTTGGCGCCAAGAGGGTCAAGAGGGTCAAGAGCAGCACAACCACCACGGCGGCTCTTTTAAGCATGAGATGGACCGTTCCAGCGAATGACGGTTGCCGCCCATGTATATCCTGTTCCTGCACTGACCGCAACAGCGATATCACCCGGCTCGAGGAGACCTCTTTCCTGGGCGAAATGGAGGCCGATGCAGGGATCAAGGGACGACATGTGACCATGATGATCTAGGTACACCGCTTTTTCTTCCTTGATCTCCAGCGTATCGAGGAGCTCCCGAAACATGGAGCGCTTCGTATGAAGCGGAAGCAGTGCCTTGACGTCTTCCGTTTTATAGCCGCTTTTTGCAAGGGCATCCTTCACCACTTTGGCAAAGTTCGGAATCGAAACCGGATCCAATCGTTCTTTCATCGACATGGGGTCCTTGACGTCGATATAGTGTTGATTGGCATCTACCGATTCATGACTTGCATACTGCTTGGAGCCTCCCGCGGGGATCCTTACGTCATCATGGAAGGAACCGTCGGTGATGATCGCACTCTCGAGGATCTCACTCTGGGTGGCCTCACGGGAAACCAAGGCTGCCGCCCCACCGTCAGCGAAGTTGAACATGAAGCGCGCCCTCGGGTTTCCATGATCAAGGATCTGTGATTCCTTGCATCCTCCGACAAGCAGGATATGGTTGATCGATTCATCCGACCTGATCATATCCCTCGCCACTTTGAGGGCGATGGGAAAACATGAGCTCACATTCATGATTTCAAACGCATACGCATTCTTGGCCCCCAGCTCGTGCTGGATCTTCGGTGCACTGGACCAGACATGATAATCCTTGTGGGGACTGCCGAAGTAGATGACCACGTCGAGATCGGCAGGATCCATCGCCCCCAGCGCCTCTTTCCCGGCGGCAATCGCCAGGTCCGATGCATGCATGGTGTCATCCGACACATGCTTCTCATACAATCCGAATTTTTCGATGATGATGTTTTCCGGAATACCTGTCTTGATCGCCAGGTCTGCAGCAGTCTCTACCGCAGGGGAAAAGAAGGTTCCCGTCGATTGAATGCCGATTGCCATCACACCGTTCCTCCTTCACTTGGGACCATCATCTTGGCGGTCCCGGTCAACACCACTTTTTCATTTTGATTGAAGCACTCGGTCAGGAGGGTCAGGACATGTTTCTCTTCATTGAACTCCTGTACCGTTGCCTTTGCTGTGATGGTATCCCCGATATAGACCGGTGACTTGAATCGGATCGATTGCTCCATATAGATGGACCCTTTCCCAGGGAGATGGACACCGAGAAGCTGTGATAAGAGACTGCTCGTCAGCATGCCATGGGCGATCCGCTCCTTGAACCTTGTTGTCTGGGCATACTCCTTATCAATATGGACGGGGTTGAAATCACCGCTCAATCCGGCAAACATGACAATATCCGATTCCGTGATGGTTTTACTGCATGCGGCTTGCTGTCCGACTGTATACGTACTCATTTACGATCCGCTCCTTACCAGCTGAGTTTTTTGAATTTTTCCCGTTGCATTTTTCGGCAGTTCCTCGAGGAATGTGATCACCTTCGGCAGCTTGTATCGTGCAAGCTGACTGGTGCAGTGACCGAGGACCCCCTCTTCACTGAGTGAGCTTCCCTTCTTCTTCACGATGAAGGCAACAGGCACTTCCCCCCACCGTGGGTCGGCTGCACCGACGACGGCCACTTCCTCCACATCCTCGATCTGATTGATCACCTGCTCCACCTCGAGAGGATAAATGTTCTCCCCTCCGGAAATGATCATTTCCTTCTTGCGCCCGACGATATACACAAAGCCTTCTTCGTCCACACGGGCAAGGTCACCTGTATGAAGCCACCCATCCACGATCGTTTCCTTCGTGGCGTCCGGCCGGTTCCAATACTCTTTCATGACGTTTGCCCCTCGCACGGTGAGCTCACCCACTTCACCCGGACGGCACGTCTGCCCATCTGCTCCCATCAATTTAAAATCATTGAACATGACGGGTTTTCCGATCGAACCGATTTTCCTTCGGGCATCTTCCTTCATGAGCATGAAGACGGTCGGCGAGGTTTCCGTCATACCGAATCCTTGACCGAACAGGAATCCCCGCTCAATGAACGCAGTGATCAGCTCATGTGGACACGGAGCTCCTCCGTTGTAAAACCAGCGCACGGATGATAGGTCCGTCCCATCAAAGGATGGTGAATGGAGGAGCGCCTGGTGGATCGTCGGTACCCCCATGACGATGGTGACCCTGTGTTCCTCGATCATCTCAAGCGTCTTTTCCGGATCGAATTTCCCCGGAATCACAATCGTTCCACCGGCAAAGAGAGTCGGAAGGGCAAACAACCCGATGCCCCCGATGTGGAAAAGGGGCAGTAACACAACCGACCGATCATCAGACGTGAGCTCTACGGCAAGTGTATTATTCACTGCATTCCAGAACATATTTTCCTGGGTGAGGACCGCTCCTTTCGGCTTACCCGTCGTCCCAGATGTATAGCAGATAATAAAGGGAGCGCTTACATTTTTCTCTTCATGTAAAGATAATAGGGGGCCATCCAGCAACTCATCCAAAGGTAGGATCGTTTCTGCTTTCGTATCCCTCAGTAGCCCCTTGGCAAGCGGGACATGCTCTTCATCCGCTGCAATGACCTTCGTGCCACTATCCATGAGCTGAAACACCAGCTCACTCGCACTCAACCGGATATTAAGCGGAACTGCAACCGCCCCTATCTTCGCTGTGGCGAATAACAGGATGATATATTCCATCCGGTTCTGCGACAGGATGGCTACCCGTTCCCCTGTGCCTACCTTCAACTCCTGTTGAAGCTTACCGGCGGCGCGATTGATCCTCTCATTCAATTCTTTGTAGGTGATGGACTCCTGATCGGTTATGATGGCGGTCTTCTCACCACGCAGATACGCCCATTTCCCGATCCAATATGATATTCCTTCCATGATTCCTCCCCCTTTAATTTTTCAACCCTTCGAATATCAGACTCATAGCTGATTCAAATGCCTCATCCGGGACGTCAGAGCGTTCCCAGTACACCCATCTCATTCCGAGGAACTGACCGATGGACATCAAACAATAGGCGACGGTTTCCTGGTCCAGCACCTTGAATTCACCGGACTCCATCCCTTCGGACAAACTTTTCAAGAACCCATTGGCAAGCTTCCCGTAATACCATTTGTATAAGTCGCGGTCCACCACGACAGCCTGCTGGACGATGCTGTACAAATTCGGATGATTCTTGACCCAGGTGAAGAAGGAGTAGAATCCCTTTCGCTGTGCTTCCTCGTATGTAGAAGCAGCGGTCATTCCTTCCTTGATGGCCAACCTCAGATCACGGCTGTAATTCCGGATCAGCTCGTCATAGATATCCTTTTTAGAAGGGAAGTAGTTATAGAAGGTCCCCTGAGCCACTTTGGCTTCCTGAGAAATATTCACGATGGATGTTTCATAAAAGCCTTTCGTCCCGAATATCTCTTCTGCTGCCTTCAGCAGTTTTTCCCTAGTTTCAATCCCTTTCGGTGTCAGCTGTTTCTCTTCGATCATGATTTTTTCTGACATATGAATCACCTCTCAGTTTTTATTATATTTAATATTCTAAAAATTACAATACAAAATTAGGATTTTTTTACTTTCCTAGGAAACAGTAAAAAAGCTCCCTTTAAGAGGGAGCCTATTGAATCCTCATCTTGAAAAGGAGTCCATCAATTCTTTCAATTTATTCGACGTGGCGGTGAGACTCTCGATTTCTGTCATGAACTCCGTTACAAGTTTGGCTTCTTCACTGGTGGACTGCGCAATTTCCTTAAAGTCTTCCTGCATCCTGCTCATGGACATCTTGATGGAAGACAATGTCTCTTCGATGGACAGAGTGGCATTCTTGGCATCCAGCGCGAGTTTCCTTACTTCTGTCGCCACGACTCCGAACCCTGCCCCTGCACTTCCCACCCTAGCTGCTTCGATGGCGGCATTCAGTCCGAGTAAGTTTGTTTGATCACTGATTCCTTTTATCGTGGTGGCCACGTCGGTGATTTTCGTTGACTGCTCCACTGTATTCTTCGTATTCTCTGAAATCTGTTCCGTAGTGGCGGACAGCTCTTCTGAGTGGGCAGCGATATGTTGCACCTTACCGAGAATCGACTCAGAGATCATGTCAATATTCTCGACAATCTGGTGGAACATTTCTTGTCTCTTCCTTGAAACGGCTGCATTGACTGCACCCACCACTTGGCCCGCTCCGTCCTTGATTGGAAATGAGATGCTGTCAAACGGGATCCCGAACTCTTCCTCGGGAACCTTCACGACCGTCGTTCCGGTCCGATTGACCATCTTATAGTTCAGATAGGCTTCAGGTAAAGGATCACCCGGTTCGTGTCCGAAATTCAGCTCTGAACTCGGGGAATAAAAGAGGTATTTTTCATGATCGAAAACGGTGATCATCGTTTCTTCCCTCAGTATTTCTTTAATGTATGGTACGGAATGTATGAATGCTTGAACTGAATCCATGGCCTTGACTCCTTTATATTCTTTTTCATGAAAATATATCGACATAATTTCATCAATTTGAAGCATTATGATTTCTTTTTCCTAGGATAAAGGTCATAATAGAACAGAAAGGAGAGTTTTACCATGACAAATATTGAAAATAAAGTAGCAATCGTAACCGGTGCCGGAAGCGGCATTGGCCGGGAAACAAGCATCCAGCTCGCAGCAAAAGGTGTCCGTGTTGCAGTGGTGGACCTTTCCGTGGAAGGCGGGAACGAAACCGTGAGGCTGATCAAGGAGGCAGGCTTTGAAGCATTCTTCATCCAGGCGGATGTAGGGTCAAGAGAAGACGTGAAACATTATGTTGAAAAAACAGTAGATACATACGGAACAATTGATATGTTCTTCAACAATGCAGGGATCGAAGGGGCCGTTTCCCCACTGGCTGAATATCCAGAAGATATCTTCGAGAAAGTGATCGATATCAATCTGAAGGGGGCTTTCTACGGGATGAAATATGTCCTGCAGGTGATGCTCGAGAATGGTGGCGGCTCCATCGTGAATACAGCATCCAACGCGGGGCTCGTCGGTTCTCCGGGAGTCAGCCCTTATGCAGCTACAAAGCATGGTGTCATCGGTTTGACCAAAACAGCAACCGGTGAGTACGCGTCCCAGGGCATCCGTGTGAATGCCATTGCCCCAGGTCCTACAGCGACCGGAATGATGGATCGCTTCACTCAAGGATCAGAAGAAGCGAAAAAAGCCGTAGAATCTGGCATCCCTGCCGGAAGGTACGGTACCGCCAAGGAAGTGGCAAGCCTGGTCGTCTTCCTATTAGGCGACGAAGCAAACATCATTAACGGTGCCGTGTATCCGATCGATGGTGGCCTTACTTCGTTATAAGTTTTGCAGTATCGACCCGTTTCGACACACGAAGCGGGTTTTTTGTCATTTATGCCCATAAGTTTGTCAAAAAACTATCAAAACCCCATATATTTACACCTTCCGCCCCAACCACCCCTAATTACCCATTTATTCTAAACTTTTACATAATTTGATTTTTATTTACACTAAACAAGCAAGAATCATGAATTGAGGAGAGATGTATATGAAAAAAATAGGTAAAGTCGTCGTTGCTTCCGCTCTTTCTCTCGGTCTGTTAACAGGTGTAGGAGGGTTCCATGCTCCATCAGCAGAAGCCGCAACCAATGGAACGACCAAATGTGAGTATGCCAAAATCTATCACTATGTAAAATCAGGTGACACCCTCTCCGGCATCGCAGCCAAGCACGGTGTATCTGTTAACACCATCATGAAGAACAACAACATTTCGAATCCAGACAAAATTTATGTCGGACAGAAGCTTTTCATTAAGTACAGCAACGTTCAAATATGTGACTCTTGATCAAAAGGAGCAGATCTTTTCAGATTTGCTCCCTTTTCATGTATAAATTCTCCCGTTCCCTCCATACTAATCTTTGTACAAGCAAACCTTGGGCTATAGCCAAGCGGTAAGGCATCGCACTTTGACTGCGACATGCGTTGGTTCGAATCCAGCTAGCCCAGTTAGAAAAGCGGAGGCGGGTTGCCCTGAGGCGACAAGCATAAGACGAAGACCCCGGAAAGGCGTTCTGTGCCTTTTGGGGGTCTTTGGCTTATGACCTCGAGCCTCAACCCGCCGGAGCTAGACATCAAGAAAAGCGGAGAGGGCTCGCCCTGAAGCGACAAGCATAAGACAAAGACCCCGGAAAGGCGTTCTGTGCCTTTTGGGGGTCTTTGGCTTATGACCTCGAGCCTCAAGCCCCCGGAGCTGGATGTCAAGAAAAGCGGAGGCGGGTTGCCCTGAGGCGACAAGCATAAGACGAAGACCCCGGAAAGGCGTTCTGTGCCTTTTGGGGGTCTTTGGCTTATGACCTCGAGCCTCAACCCGCCGGAGCTAGATGTCAAGAAAAGCTTCGACTGGACCCATGCCCTCCTCCCTCTTCATTCACACCTGTTTTTCAAAGCCAAATACAACATAAAAAAGCAGGCACTCCCTCGGGTGTCTGCTTGGCTATTCATATTGAATTTTCTTCATGCCATGTACCTCTAGCTGCTCTTTTTCAGTGCTCTCTTCTTTGACGCAAGTCCCTGGAGCCCCTCTGGATTGTAGCCGACAACCAATTTCTTACCATCTGTGAGAAGGGGTCTTCTTAGAAGCTTAGGCTCTTTGACAATCAATTGAATGACTTCGGAAAGTGGAAGGTCGTTGACGTCCTTGCCGAGGTCCTTGAAAGTCTGGCTTCTGGTTGCGAGAATCTCATCCAGTCCTTCTGTTGTGAGGGCAAGGAGATTCATGAGTTCTTCCGGGCTGGGGGTTTCCCTGAATAGGTGCCTTTCATTGAAATCGACGGCATTGGCGGTCAACCATTTTTTCGCTTTCCTGCATGATGTACAGCTTGGATACGTATAGAATGTTAAGTGATCCATTGTTTCATCCTCCTTGAAATCGTTTGTTCAAGCTTTGTTAAACATATTGTATATTACTTGTACAACATATGTACAGTATTATCCCTCGAAATTTGTGAACATTTTTTTAACAGGCTCACGATCTTCTTTGAACGGAAAAAGAAAGGGCTTGCGCATTTCCAATTCCAATACGTTTGAAATCCCTTTCAAAGTGGAACGATATGTACTATACTTCTTGTTGAGAGGCATGAATATCACTTTTCCGTCACAAAGTCCCAATAAACTGATATTTACTTTTATGGTAGATTTCATTTATAATTACTTACGACGGACAGAGGGTAAAGGAGGGTTTACATATGGATCGAATGTTCAGAGTTTTAGGATTTTGGACGGGTATCTTTGCAGTATTTTTTTACCTTGGCGACATGCCAAAGACATCATTACTATTCTTAGGGCAAACTGGGTTCTTCATTATGCTTAGTTATTTAAAGCTATCCGAACGTATGTATATTTATGTTTTCGGTGCCTACCTTACCGTGTTTTTCGCCGGCTTCACATATTGGACCACCTTTATGATGACCCCAGGCGCAGGAGGCCACTAAAAAAAAGCCTTTAGCTCAAATGCTAAAGGCTTTTTTTTAATATCCATTGAGAAAGGGATTCCCATCCATTTCATGACCGATGCTCGTTTCCGGTCCGTGGCCAGGCAGGACGATCGTTTCTTCAGGCAATGTCAGCAGATGGTCGTGGATGCTGGCTAGGAGCTGTTGAGGGTCCCCGCCGGGTAGATCTGACCTCCCGATGCTTCCCATGAAGAGAGTGTCACCTGCCACCACGATTTGCGCATCCCTCATATAGTAGGAGATGCTTCCCGGAGAATGTCCCGGCGTGTGGAACAGGTTCAAATGAAAGGAGCCGATCACCAAGCTCTGCTCATCAGTCAATATGTAATCCGCTGCTCTCGCGCTTATCTTGTCTTCCATCATGAACAGGACCGATCCATTCAAGGAAGGGTCGATCAACCACTGTGCTTCCTTTTCGTGTACATAGACCGGTATGCCGAAGCGATCACGCACATCATCCACTGCCCCGATATGATCGAAATGGGCATGAGTCAGTAAGATGGCCACCGGAGTGAGGCCCTCTTTTTCCAGCCAGCGGAGCAGGGTATCGGCGTTCCCTCCCGGATCGAAGATCAAGCAGTCTTTTTCATCGTTCCAAAAAACATAGCAGTTTGTTTGAAGCGGGCCGAGCGGAATTTGTTTCCATTCCAAATGTCATCACCTCCTTCTACGTCGTATGCTTCATTGTATCAGAAGCACTCCCATCATAGAAAGATTCTGTCGAATCAAAAAAGTCAATTTTTTGACCTCGACAAACGAAGCAAAAAAATATAAAATGTAAATGCGTGCATATTTGTACATATTTTGTGGTATTATGAAAGCGTTAAACTGAACGGAAAGGGGTAGGATTAATGGGTCTTGTCATCATCACAGCATTGGTTACACTTTTGGCATTATTCGCCGTCGTTAGTACGTTTAAGAATAAAAACGCCCTTGGGATCTTCTTTTCCCTTGCCACATTAGGGGTATTTGGGTGGTTCACGGTCATGACCGTCCTTCACTCCGGTTATCCTGGAGGACATTGATCTAAGGAAAAAGCCTCGTTCAGCTGAACGAGGCTTTTTTTGATCATGAGTCCAACTTTTTCTGGACGGCAGAAAGCTTGCCTTCCATGGTCGAGACCTTATCGCGCCGGTCATCGATGCGTATATTCGTTGCAACACGTTGAATCCCCTGTTGAAACGGTGATTCATGGATATCCTGGATCACTTGGAACAGGACAGGGAGCTCTCCCTCAATGATGGTATTCATCGGGGTGAGCTGATAACGGATTTTCCCCTCCGCTTCATATTGCTTCAAGATTCTCTGAAGGTCTGCCACATAGGAACTGACGCTTGGCGATTCAGTACCGATGGGGATGACCGTGACGTCTACGATGGCCATTATAGTTGTGCTCCTTTCACACTGAGTAGATGGATGATATTGCGATTGACCAGGGAGATGACTTTCTCCAGCTGGTTCCCGTACAAGCAGGCATTCCCCTTCGGAGCGCAGGTCAGTGGCTCAAGAGGGAGATCGGGGAACAATACCTTCTCCTTACCACTGAAAACATCCCACTCCTTCAACGAGAAGCCGTCTGTATCTGTATCTGCGGCCCCCTTCCCGTTCGAAGCGAACGTAAGAAAGCGACCTTTCCCTTCTATCATATCATAGTATGGGACCAGCCAGTCGGAATAGCGGCTCAGAAGCGATTGGGTAAAGGTCGATTGCTCGTCCCCTTCTGGAGAAAGGAAACGGTACTGAAAGATTCCTTTTTCATCTGTCGCCTTGATCGTCATGAGGGAATCGGAAAATTGATTGAAATGGATCAGATCCTCTGCAATCATCGTCCGCTTTCCATCGAGCAAGGATTTCTCCACCAGGGGAGCGGCGAGGGCGATGTCTTCTTTTGGCCAATCCTGGAAGATGACGGAATCATCCGATTTCCACTGCACGAAAGGTTGATCCGTATCAAGGGTGCTCACATTCTTACTGTTGATATCCACCAGGGAGACCTCGAAGCTCCAATCCTCGGCAAAGCTTGTGAGGAGCATTTCCCCAGGAGAGAATTCATTCCATGCGAAAGAGATATCATAGGATGGGATATCCTGCTCGAATGTAGAGTGTCCATCAGGATCGATATAGGTGACCGTTGCTAGATAAGAACCAGGAGAGGTCTGGACATAAATGCTTTTTTTATCAGGAGAGATACTGGAAGTGACATACGATGAGCCGGTCTCGAAAATCGTCTTTTGAGAACCGGTATAGATGTTATATTTATATAAGCGGGTGGTTTCATCCTTCGTGGCCACCGTCAGGATTTCGGAATCCGTGAGCCATCCGACGTTTTCCACAAATCCTTCTTCTTCAAGGTTTTCTGCTATGATGCTTTTTTCAGGCTCCTTATGAGGGGCTTTCACCCCATCGGAAGAAGTGCATGCCGATAGAATCGCCATGATCCCGATGATGCCACCTGCAATTGCGGCTTTATTCCACACTGACCCCTCTCCCTTCAACTGCTTTCTCTATTAGTACGTCCCACATTGGGAAACGTTTCAAAAAGATAAAAAAAAGATGGCTCAGGAGGCCATCTATAAAACGCCGATCAACGTTCCTATTCTTATCATACTCCATTTTTCTCCTATAGCGAAGGGGGTCACCACCATTTATATAGCGTAATGAGATAGATCCCAAGCGTATCCCTGTATATGGTATCGAATTGAGAGAGAGGGAGTGGATTGATCCCCTTGCCAAGCTCCAATGTGATACCTGTTTGCTGGAATTCTTGGATGTACCAATCCTTGAAACCTGCATAGCTGTCTACATAGCGGATCGATGCATATCCACTTGCCCTATTTATTTCTCCAGCGAGTCGCTCGGACTCTTTTGACTCTAGCCCTTCATATCCCCAGTAGAATTCCTTACCCTGGGTATGGACGGAGATCAGCCTTTGAAACCGTTCCTTTCTGGCGAGCTGTTCCATGGCCTTGGACTCCGGCTCGGATATAGGCAGGTGTCCTGTAAAATCACGGGGACCCGGTACGTTCACTTCCATGCGCCGCTTCTCGAATTCCCAGCGCGCAGGAAACTGTTTATTCAAATCGATCCCCCGGATGTTCGCTTTCCATCCGGTAAATTCGACCCGACCTCCATTCAATTCGATCAATTCCTCAGCCATCCCATCAGGTGGACCATTCAGTACAAGATCAACCCCATCCGGATTGACCATCGGAACCAGGGAGAGGGACACCGTCCGATACAGGGGCAGGATCGGGATCCCCCTCAAATCTTTGGAATTCGTCAAGGAAAGGAGATAGTCGTTCAGGAAGGTCATTAGAACTGCACTTGTAATCCATTCGTTCCCGTGGAAAGAACCGTTCATGTGGACCTTCCTCGCACCACGCCCGATCTTGCATTCCATCAGATCTTTTCCGAGTACACTTTTCCCGATTGCGGTCACCCTGATAAATGGATAAATCTCCTGTAAGAGGGTCATATCGTTCTGAAAGCTCACGGAATCGTAAGGCTGCTTCCCATTCACAATGGGCGTGACCACGCGCCTCGGGAGGAATAGCTCTACACCGGGCACGACTTCATTGGGATCGCTGTTCTCATTGATCAGTAACAAGGCATCTACACCGATATTGCGGTCACCCGCCAGCCCCCAAAGGGTGTCCCCCTCCCGGACCATGCAGGCCTCCTTGATGAAACCAGGCACCTCCACCATCTCGTCTGAATCAAGATGATCGGGGGCGAGTTCGGGATTTGAATCAACGAGCAGTTCGATAGGAATATGAAACAGGCTTGCATAGTACGACAGGGAATCACCTTTCCTTGCCTTTACTTTCATGAGACTCCTCCCATTTTATGCCTTTCTATACTCATATGATGTGGAGGGAGGTTCTATTCACCTGGTTCAAGTACACCATTTATTTCTGTAAAAGGGAGGGTCTGATCTGTGATGATCTTTTCAAGAGAAAGGATTCTAGGTTCACACTTGGCACCGATACTAATAGTAGCGGTTAGCTCCTTAGGAGAGTACACTACAGAATGCAGAGTACCAAAGAAGTGGTTGTAATCTTTGAAAAACAAAGGTGAGGTTGGTTGATTGAAATGCTGAAACATTTCGCGAGGCTTAAGGAAAGGCTCCAAGAGTTGATTAGCATAATGCCACCGATTCATTGAGCCTATAATGTTTTGTCGGTTCCATCCTCGCATGGCTTCTGATCTAAAATGATTTGTACACGCAAGGGGTGATTCCTTTATGGCATTGCACCCTTGAGGGCTAGTTTCGACTATGATGGATTTCCCTGAAGCATCTGTCATGGAATAGTTGTAACAGTATTTATGAGGCAGAACCTGAAGAAATTCGCATGCTTCATCCAGATTCGAACACAAATCCAATAACATCCGTACTATGATGGGTGCCACAAAACCTATTCCTCCACGCTCGCTGTTTACAAAATGAAGTCCCACCACTAAACCCTTTTCATTCATGCCATCCAATCTACCTAGCCGGTGCTGACTGAATCCAATCGATGTATAATGATCTTCAGAATGATTGATGAAAATCCTGCCATCATAAAGCTTATGGTGAAAATCGTAGTTCCTATAGTATTTTCCTGAATGGTCTACCAGGGCTGTACACCCCATTGGCGGCAGTTCAATATCAAAACCGCTGAATGATTTAAGTACCGATTCCAGTTCCCAATCCATTCCTTCCGCAAAGCCCGCCATTTCCTCCAAAAGGTGTGGAACAAATTCACTCAGTGCTGACCTAGCCTTTTCTGCATCAACACCGTTACCAAATGCCTTTATAGCTTCAATTTCGGTGCAAGTTGATGTCTTCTTAAACTCCCTCCCCATTTGCCTACCCTTTTGAAAATCAGTTCCGACTATGTTGAGGACACTTACTTTTAAAACCTCTTCACCCCTCATTTTCTCCCCTCCAATTAACGACTGGCAAAAGCAAATCATGCTGTGAAAAACTTGGTCCTCTATACCACTCTATGATTGGCCCTGCAGGATACCATTGGTTTTGCGATGCGTACTCCAAAAGTTGATTATAATGCTGTTTGATTTGCTCTTCAGCAATACTCACTGGTAACGCGATACATAGGCCCCCTTGCATGGTTTCCACATTTACATTATGTGGAATATCAATTCCTGTACATGCTTGTATACCGAATCCAATGTGGGCATGGACAAGGCTTTCTCCTGATATATATTTCAAGTACAGTGCATGAACAGGAACATCCAACTTTTGAAATTCTCTCAATCTTTCTCGAAATAGCGGGCCGAATTTACCAACATTTGCTGTTTCTTTATACCAAAGGATCGTATCTGGTGCCTTTTCAATTAATGAAACGTCTTGAAAATCCCCTTTAAGAAACCGAATACTATTTTCAAGGATTTCCACCCTTTTTTGTATAGTTTGAAGAAGGCTGTCGAGATAGTCCTCCCTTCTACTCGGCTCCTGGATTCCCTGCCACTGTTTGATATTTTCCAGTGGTACTTCAGCCAGCCTCAAGTTTGCGATCATACGAGCCTCTTTTACTTGTTCTTGACAATAAAAACGGTATCCCTTTGCATTTTTCTTCATTGGTGTGAGGAGCTCTTTTGTCTCATAAAAGCGAAGAGCACTCTTTGAGATACCCGTTCTTTGTGAAAATTCTTTTATCCCCATTAAAGACATCCCGTCACCCCTTCCAATTCATATGATACAGCTTCATGTAGGTTGAAGGTCAATTCTTTTTATTTACCTTTTTTCACAAAAGAATGAGATCCCCATGTAAGTGATCTGGTACTGTATTAAAAAAACATCCGACCAGACGGCCGGATGTTCAAGTTCTTAATGTAGGGCGTTTTTGACAAGCCAGGCGGCCCCGATCACCCCTGCATCATTTTCAAGTGTTGCAATATCGATGTCAGTAGACGTTCGCACCTTCGGGAAAGCAAACCGTTTGAAATAATTCATTACGGGATCCAGAAGGGTTTTTCCCGCTTTTGAAACGCCACCACCGATGACAATCTTCTCCGGATTGACGGCGTTTCCGAGATTCGCCAAACTCAAACCTAAATAGTAAGCAAGCTGATCTACGATCTTCAGAGCAAGGCTGTCCCCTTCTCTTGCGGCATCGAAAATCTGCTTTGATCCTAGGGACTCCAGGTCACGTAGCACAGAGGATTCTGTGGATGACTGGAGTTTCTCATGGGCGACCCTGACGACACCTGTTGCGGATGCGACGGTTTCAAGACAACCGGTCTTGCCGCAGTTACATGAATAGCCGTCTTTCGGAACAACGGTGATATGGCCGATTTCCCCGCCTGCACCCCTGACACCGTGAACAATCTCCCCGTTGGTGATGACACCTCCGCCGACTCCGGTACCGAGTGTGATACACACAAGATCTTTGGCTCCGTGTCCGGCACCTTTCCACATTTCGCCTAGTGCCGCGCAGTTGGCATCATTGTCGATGACCGCCGGCAGTCCTGTTTCCATTTCAATCAGGTCCTTGAGAGGTGTATGTTCACCCCATCCGAGATTGATGGCTTCATAGATGATTCCCCTTGTCTTTTCAACCGGCCCCGGTGCACCCATGCCGATCCCAACAAGCTTTTCCTTTGTGACATCGAGTTGTTCGAGCTTTACATCGATGCTTTTCGCGATATTGCCGATAATATGTTTACCGCTTTCCGATTTATCCGTGGGAATTTCCCACTTATGCTGGATCTCTCCGCATTCATTCAGGAACGCGATCTTCGTCGTCGTCCCTCCAAGGTCGACTCCTGCAAGCCATTTATCTACCATATTGAATCACCTGTCCTGTTTATCTTTTTCCCGTTCCATTTCACTGCGGAGCAGCAGCAGGGCCGTTTGGAATTCCTTCTGTTCGATGAGGTTGGAAACATAAAGCTCCCTTAGTTCCCCCTCCATCAGCTCGAGGTCTGAAAGACGATCCCCTACATAGATGATGGTACCGAACCGTTTCAATAATTGCTGGATATCATAGATTGTTTTCATGACCACACCCCGATTCAAATGTTCACTTTTAGAAGTATAAATGAAAATCTGCCTCTTCTCAATAAAATAGAAGGGGCTGGGCCAAAAGTGTTTTACTCATAGTAAAACCCGAATGGATTTGCCTACATCCAGACAAATTCATTCGGGTTTTTTAGCGGTTGATCGGAGTACAAGACGAAAACTCCTGCGGGATGAGCAGCTGATGTGAGACGGCTCACGGGCTACCCGCAGAAAGCGTAGTCTTGAACGGAAATCATGAGCGGTATTAAGAACCTACACTGATATTATTCGTCATGAAAGGGTCCCTTTTTAGTTTTGTCCCAGCCTCAACGGTCCGGGTCCTTAGGGTGAAGGAAACGCGGCCTCCGATTCTTAAGAGGCATGGGAGAACGGAGGAACACATCCCTGAAGGCCCTGAAGTTGAAGGGGATGAACGGCCACATATAGGGAATGTCGAAGGACTTCATCCTGGACAGCATCATCAGCCATAGGAAGACCCCGATGATGAAGCCGTAGACTCCCCACAGGGAGGTCATGATCAGCAGGAAGATCCTCACCAGGCGATTGGCAAGACTCATCTCATAACTTGGAGTCGAGAACGTGCCGATGGCTGCAATGGCAAGATAAAGGATGACTTCATTCACCAACAGGCCGACTTCCACGGCTACCTGACCGATCATCAGTGCAGCAACGAGACCAAGTGCCGTCGCAAGGGAAGAAGGCGTATGGATCGCTGCCATCCTCAGGATGTCGATTCCTACCTCGATCATGAGGAACTGAAGGAATAACGGGACTTCCCCGGACTCATTCACCCCTATATACGAGAGAGAATCGGGCAGGAGAGCAGGATTGATCGTGAACAGGTAATACAGCGGCAATAAGAAAATGGAACACCAAACTGCAATGAACCTGACGAATCGTAAATATGCCCCCACGGACGGTTTATTGCGGTATTCTTCCGCGTGCTGGAGATGATGCCAGAACGTTGTGGGAGTGATCATGACGCTCGGTGATCCATCCACCATGATGATGATATGGCCTTCATATAAATGAGCGGCCGCCGTATCGGGACGCTCTGTATAGCGCACCATGGGATACGGATTCCAGTGACGGCCGGATATGAATTCTTCCAGTGTCTTCTCACCCATGGGCAGCCCGTCAGTGTCGATCTTGGAGAGGGCATCCTTGATGCGATGGACAAGTTCAGGATCTGCTATGTCTTCGATGTAACTGACCACGATGTCGGTTTTGCTCCTTCTCCCTACCTGCATGTACTCCATCCTCAGGGATGGGTCCCTGACCCTTCTCCTGGTCAATGCCGTATTGAAGACGATCGTTTCCACGTACCCGTCGCGTGAACCACGGACCACCCGTTCAATATCAGGTTCCTGCGGTCCCCTTACAGGGTAGGTCCTGGCATCGATCATAATGACTTTATCGACCCCATCCACCACGAGTGCCGTCGGTCCGGCCAGTACAAGATCCACCACTTGATTCAAATCATCGACCTGTTCGATTTCGATATAGGGGATATAGGTCTTCAAAAGCTTCTGGAGGGCATCTTCCTGGAGCTGTTCCGGGTCCAGGCCCGAAAGGAGCTTCATCAGATAGTGCATGATGTCATCTTTTACAAAGCCGTCCACCATGAACAGGCCCATTTTCCTTTCGGCGTACTCCACATCGAGCTGGATGACATCGAAACTCTTATCGACAGCAAGGACTTCCCTTAAATAACTTGTATTTTCTTCAATTACAGATGAAACAGGTTTCTTTTCCTGCATGGCCATAGCGTTCACTTCCCATTTTTCACATTATCCTCACCATCTTTGACACATTCCCCTTCCGTCATACCTCTCATAATCCAGACTCCCTCTTCATAGATTGGATGGAAGGGACAAACTTTTGGAGTGGATGATCATGAAAAACCGGATAAAAGACGTTTGGCCGTTCCTCATCATCTTGGCATCTGCCATTCTATTGATTCAATTGCTATACAAGCCCGAGACAAGGGAGAGCATCATCTTCTTCCCTATTGACCAGAACGCCTCCTTCCTCTCAGCCTCGACCTCCCTGAACCTCACTCAACAGAAAGATCAGGTGGTGGACTGGACTGTAGCCTCTGAACTTGACACCCCGGCGTATCTCAGGCAGGATGTGGGACTTCTGTTCAGCAACGGGAAGCTGAAAGGCGTATTGAACAAATGGAAGCCGAACACCACCAGCCTGTACCAGAAAATGAAAGTAGAGGATGATGAGAGCAACCTCCTTCAGGCAGTGGCTTATCACTATGCTGAGATCCATGAAGGGGAAGACACCTTCAAAAGTGCACAAACCATGACCAGTGACCAGCTTTATATCATCGATTCCTCTTTCAGTCCCTTGGGCTCATTCAAAACGCCGACGACGGATGTGCAGGCCGAATGGAAGAAAAGCCTCGACCGGTTGGTCACAAAGACCGTTGACACTTCATGGGCCAAGGGAATGAAAGAGCTGCAGATCAATGCGGGGGACTATAACGCCCTTCCCTTGACAGAACTCCCCGCTTATTCAAGCCGCCCCTATCCCGGATTCACCCCTGCCCAGTGGGCAAAAGTAACGGGAAATCTATGGGAGGGCCTCTATAAGAATTATGCAATAGGCATAAAAAAAGAGGATGGAGCCATCCTGAATCCAGTGGACAGCACCATCCCCCTAATCCTTCTAAAAAAAGACCGCAAGGAAGTCCTTGTATTGATCATCGACAAGAAAGGTGAGGCTTCGCTCCTTCGCCAGGCGATTTCCTATTAATATTCTTGTTTCAGGTAGTCGTAAAGCTCTTTAAATTTCTCATTGGAAGCCGAAAGTTCGTAGGCCCTCTCGGCATGTTTGAGGGCTTCTTCCCTTTTCCCCTCTTCACTTTGTAAGATGTAGGCAAGATTATAATGGGCTTCCGGAAGGGATTCATCTTCCTGGATGGCCTTTTTGAGGTGTTCCTCTGCCTGATCCATTTTGTTCAGTTGGATTTCTGCGTAGGAAAGTTGAAAATACACAATGGCATCGGGATCGCCTTTTTCTGCCACCGGTCTCAAAAGCGCTTCCGCTTCCTCCCATTTCTCTAAGGCAAGCTTTTCCGCAGCCATGGCATTGACATGGTCCACACTCATTTTAAGTGGATCGTCGTTCCATCCCCTATTGATGGACAGGGAAAGGATGATGATCATGACGGCAAGGAACAGCAGCTGCCTGATCTTCTTACCAGACTTCGGCACACCTACAATACCTGCCATGATGAAGCCTCCCACCACACCACCAAAGTGCCCGGCGTTATCGATTCCCGGGAGAATGAATCCGATGACGAGATTGAGAGCGAATACGACGATGATATTATTGCCCATCGTACGGAAAAAGATCGTTGGATGAACGGTGCCGAAATACAATAGGGCTCCGAAACATCCGAAGATCGCCCCGCTCGCACCTGCCGAAACCGTATCGGTGAACAGGAAGCTCCCGAGTGACCCCATGATACCTGCGACGACGTAGACCAGGATAAACCTGAATCTCCCGTAAATCCGCTCGACTGCTCCCCCCAGATAGAACAGGGCGACGCTGTTGAAAAGGAGATGAATCATGCCGATATGCAGAAAGACCGGGGTGATCAGACGCCACCATTCCCCTTCAAGCATGAGCGGTTTGTACTTGGCTCCGAAGCGGATGAGGGTTTCAGTATTGTGACTTCCCCCGTTCAGTTCCAAAATCCCGAACATAACCACCTGGATAGCGATGAATAGGTATGTAAAAAAGGGTTTCCCCGATTGGAAAAGACTTTGCTCTTCCTGGATCCGCCTCCTGGCAGAGGTGAGGGCAAGCCCTCTCATCCATTCCACATCACGGTCCCCGATATCCTGAGGCAGATCCCAGTCCCCCCCGCCGAGCACAGGATCGTTTCTCAGCGTTTCCTTGTAGCGGGCGGACTCGACAATCAAGGGGGTGACCGTCACATTCCCCCTGCTAACAGTGTCCATTCCATCATCCACAGGAGGATAAGTGGATACATAAATCGTTTGGATGTTGAGCTTACGCTTACGGAGTGATTTACGCAGGTTCTCTCCGTTCTGAAGGACTAGTTCCATATCCCGCTCCATCCAACGGAAGAAATCCAGATCCTTCAACCGGACGCGGACGATGCCGGCTTGTTTCATCCCCGTATTTTCAAGCCACACTTCCCCGTGTTCATCGGATTGATGGATAAGTCTGTACTGTTTCCTTTCCACCAGATGATGAACGATTTTCCAAAACAGATAGTGATTCGTCAGATCCACTCGTCTTCACTACTTTCATTGAGTATAGATGTTACCCATACTATACCGGACAGTCGAAAATAAAGAAATGAAAAAGCCCGTATCCATTGGATACGGGCCATGCATTACCGGAATGTACTCTGTATGAACTTTGAGCGTATTGCCGGAATCCCCATCATCCACCTGACCGCCCATTTCCTCAGGAAGCTGCTTCCGAGGATGAGGTTAAGCAACCTGTAGCGATTGGGAACGAGCATGAATAAGACGAGTCCTGCTATCAACCATTTCATCCATCCGTTCATCTTGATCCCTCCTGATGATAGTTTGGATGAATACGGTGGAACTTATGCCAGAACTTTTCTTTTTCACCAGAAAAATAAAACCGGTAAAATGCCGGCAATTAGACAGGAAAGGAAATTCACCATTTCATTGGTCATCCAGGGGATTCCCCCTGTGTGCACCGTAGCCATGCCGCAGTGCTCATGGGATTCCGTTTCCAGTCCGCATTCAGGGCACACCGAGCGGGATTGGATCGTCCCTCCGATCACCGTATCGAAAACACTCCCCAAAAATCCAGCTGCTGCAATCACTCCCGCTCCCCCCAGGGAGGTGCCTGGAAGAAGGAGAAGAGAAGCTCCAGCGATCAGTAAGGCTCCCCCGGCTGATGCACCGGTTCCGAGGATGGAAACCCCGCCTGAGGTTCCCCGTTCCACCTTCCTGAAGGTGAGGAAGTGACGGGGTGCCTCTTTCGACAGGGGGCCGATTTCAGAAGCCCATGTATCGGAATTGGCCGAGGCGATGGCAGCAGCGAATCCCATGGTCCACACAGCGTCACCGGTCCAAAGGGCCAGGATGGCAAAGATTGCCGGGACCCCACCGTTTGCCGCTACCTGCTCCCAATCCCTGGTTGACGACTTGGCCAGCTTTTCTTCCACTCCCGCCTTCTCCTCTTTCCTGAATGCAGAAAACAAGGAAGAAGTGATGAAGAAGAGGAATAGGAGCATCAGGCCCTGAATCCCGCTTCCGAGCACAATCAAAGAACCAACCAAGAAGGCCATTCCAGCACCCGAAGCAGTGAGGAATTTCAACTTCCATCCCGCCGCTGCTCCCCCCACGATTCCTATGAATGAGAAGATGAATTCAATCCCCACAGTGGATGATCCCGGATTCTGTGACGATCTTTTGGACAGGGAGATCAAATGACTCAACCGGGACTTCCGCAACCAGCTGTTCGTCTGCAGCCAGTGAGATGGTCGTCCCTTTGTATCCCGTCAGGATCCGGTCGTAATAGCCCCCGCCAAAACCGAGGCGATATCCATCGGTAGTGAAGGCAAGTCCCGGAACGATCATCAGGTCGATCTCATCCAAAGCAATCGGTTCAGCCTCTTTCGTCCTCGGTTCGTAGAGTCCGTAATAGACTTGTTCAAGTTCTCCGAAGTCGTTCAGGGCATAGAAATCCATCCCCCTCGTCTTAGGCAGGCACCTTGGCACGACCATGATCTTTCCTTCTTCCCATCCCCGTTTCACGATCCCCCATGTATCGATCTCCGGTGGTTTGGATACGGTGACGGCAATCACCCTGCTGCCGGTCCAATCGCCGGAAGTAAACAGGTTCTGTTCGATCCTATACCCTTTTTGTTTCCCCGTGGCGAATGGGATGTTCGCAAGCTTCTCAAGCTGCCTTTCCCTCATGATTTGCTTCATGGTCCCACTCCTTCCTGTATGTTGTACCTTCATTATATAGAATCTTGTTGTGAAGAACACCCGTCTCATGAAAGGTACCCATTGGTTCAGGTAAAAAAAGAGACCGCATCCTTTTGGGATCCGGTCTCTTTTTTTACATTATTTTGTTTCACGGTGCAATGTAACACGCTTCAATTTCGGGCAGTATTTTTTTAGCTCAAGACGGTCTGGATTGTTACGCTTGTTCTTCGTTGTAATATAGTTACGCTCACCAGTTTCTGTGCAAGCTAAAGTAATGTTTACACGCATTATAATTTCCCTCCAAACATTAACATGTTCTTCTCATCATACGACTTTTCTATAATATCACTTTTCTGAGGGAAATGCTAGTCTGTTTTTCATTCTCTCATCCAAATTTATTACCTCTTCCTTCAATGCTCCTTCGATGCCGTAAACGCTCCCGCTCTTCCGTTCGAATGGCTCCAGTGAAAAGTCCAGCATGTAGACCATCATATTCTGGCCATTGGTGATGGGATAGTAGTACAAACTGCCTTCCTTCAAGGATTTCCTCCATAATTGCAGGCCCTTCAGGTTCAATGGATAAATCGTCTTTTTAACTGAATCTGCTGTCGATACGATATTCGTTGCAGCGAGATTCCTTCCTCCATAATTCCAGAAGATGTCTTTCCCGAAGGATACGATACCAATAGTATCTTCTTTGCAGGAGAGCCATTCCACCAAGAAAAACACCTTCAGCTTCCTGGACTTATCCGTTGTATTCTGGAGGCGGAACGAAAGGGATTCTCCCCATTCCTCGCCATTCCCTTCCACCGACACACCGATCCCATTCACGACACATTCCTTTCCCCTGTCAAGGGTACGGTTCTTTCCGGAGTCCCATGCGATCCCCTGTATATGAAATGTCCGATTATACTCATTCATATGCTTCGACACCTTTAGCCATATTTTTTATTTTCTCTCCATAGTATTCGGCCAGTTTCTTCGATTGTTGTTTTCGCTGGGCTTTCGAGTAAATGATGAACCCTCGTTCCGGGTCATTTATGATTTTAGTCCTGCCCCCGCCTTGATCCCTGAATACCATTTCCCCGCTGCTCCAAAAGGCAGGGACCGTTTCCATCAATTTCGCAAACACGATCGGTTTTTTCCGTTTCGGGCAGGAAACGCGGATTCTGGTCATGTACGGCTCTCCCTTCATGGACAGGTCACTGAGAAAAGGGGCGGCAATCGTACCTGCCATGACGTCTTCCCTGGCATGCTTATATTGATCGGGACTTCCGATATCCCTCCAATATGCGTTGGTCCTGTAAGCAAACACCCGCTCATTGGAAGAAAGGAGATCCGGAATCAAGTCACTGCTGAAATCGACTTTCCCTTCCCGGTGATACTCATCCAGGAGGATCGGATCCAAGACATAGATGCCGGTATTGACTTCATCACCGATCCAGTTTTCAGGTTTTTCCCTGAATTCAATCAGTCTTCCCATGCTGTCCGTGTGGCACACCCCGTAACCGGCTGGATTGCTGACCTCCTTGGTGACCAGGGTCATGCGGGCCTTTTTCCGGAAATGATACGAGATGACATCCTGAAGCTTGAGGTCAGTGAAAGCATCACCGCTCATGACCAGGATGGGTTCCTTGAACCGCACCCGGGCACGGAAGAGACCTCCCGCAGTCCCAAGGGGGAACGGTTCCTCCAGGTACGATATGCTTACACCATGTCTGCGCCCATCTTTGAAGTGGGAGCGGATCGTATCCGCTTTGTAGCAGGTTGTGATCACGATATCCCTGATCCCTTGGGACTTCAGGAGATCGATCGTGTACTCCAGCAGCGGCTTATTCAAGATAGGGACCATCGGTTTTGGTACGGTAAGGGTATAGGGGCGCAGCCTGCGCCCTTCCCCGCCTGCAAGAATGACAGCCTTCATTGGGCACCACCCGCTACTTTCGCTTCCAATCTCACGTCCTCATAGATCTGCCAGGTCAATTCGGCGATGCGCTCCCAGCTGAACAAGCTCTCTGCCAGCTTGTGGCCGTTTCGTCCCCACTCTGCTGCCTGTTGACGATTTTCCATCACCCTCCGGATTTGACCATACAGATCATCGGCATCCTCCGGCTGGAATAAAAGTCCCGTCTGTTCATGCTTCACGATTGTTTTCAATCCCCCGGTATTCGAGGCGATGACCGTTTTTTTATACGCCATGGCCTCAAGGGCTACGATTCCAAAAGGTTCATAGAGACTTGGAAAGAGAACGGCCTGGCACCCTCTCAAGTAGCGGTTTCGCTCTTCGTCCGAGATGAATCCGACGAAGTTGATCATGCCCGACAGTCCGCCTTCCCTTACACGCATTCTGTAGTCATCTAGCAACGGGCCTTTGCCCGCAATCACCACGGAGAAGTCACGCTCTTCCTTCTTCATCCGCTCGGCTGTTTGGATGATCGTTTCAAACCCCTTCTCGCTGACCATTCTCCCGATGGCGAAGAAGTAGCCGCCATCTTTGGATGGTTCTATTTCCGTCCCCTTACCGAGCTCTACTCCGTTCGGTATGACCGTGCATGCTTTCGCTGCCGGAAAGAGGGTCCTTACTTCATCCTTCATATGATCGCTGCAGACGATGACATGATCTGAATCCCTGGTCAGCCTCTCTTCTTCCTCATGGATTTTCCGTTGAAGATCCGTATGGATCCCGTGATTCCTCCCGTGTTCCGTCGCATGGATCGTTGTGATCAATGGGAGTGATCGGGTCGCTTTCAGGTGGCGTGCGGAGGTTCCGACGATCCAATCATGTGCATGGAGGAGGGTGATATTCTCATGGATCATCAACTCCCCGGCATAGCGGATGAATGCCTGATTCAGGTCAAGCACCCATTTGAAGAAGTCGTCTTCATAAGGATGGAGAGGATGGACACGGTGGACTTCCACCCCTTCGACCTTCTCATAAGGAGCCACTCCCGGAGTGCGGGCAGTCAATACGTGCACGCTCCTCCCCTTTTTGGCAAATGCGGTGGCAAGATCATGCACATGCCTTGAAAGCCCACCTACCACATTGGGCGGGTATTCCCAGGAAAGGATCAGGACCGAGCCCTGCTTCTCCTCATTGACACGACCGACTGGCAGTGTACCTGCGATATCTTCTGCGCGTGGATAGGGGATGAGGATCTCTCTTTGCTTGAAGAATGGGTGTCTTTCCACTTGCGTTTCGATCAATCGACGGCACATCTCAAACTGGTCAGATTCGGCATTCCCTCCCTGCATCACCCTGTCGATGGCAGCCATCCACTCTCTCACAAGATGAATGAGATGAAGATCTTCCCCATACCCGCTCACATGGGATTCAATGGCAGCTTCCATTCGATGTAAGGACGGCAGTTGCCTGATGGCCTCGTCAGGTAGAATCGGCTCGTTCAGCTCCGCCCCTCTGTAGCCGAATTCCACCCTCGCAAGGACGGATTCCGAGGACTCATAAAAGGATGGCGTTTGTCTCATTTGCAGAGCATCATCCCGTTCTTCCACGGGGATGAGGTTCAATCCACGCGGGGTCCGGATCTTATCTCCCGATCCTTCTTTTTCACTATGATCGAATGATCGTCCTGATATGAACGAGGTGTGGATATGGTTTTGGACCAAGTACGCATCGATTCCGGGAATATACGCTGCCTGAGGCATCCAGAACCAGGTTGCTTGATGGTCGAGGTATCGCTTCATCAGAATCACACTCAATCGGATCTGAAACTCGATCGCCGTGGAGGTCCTGTAATGTGTAAGGGGTAGGGAATTGACCGTGGTGGGAACAACAGTCAGTCCGTCCTCCATGACGAGTTCTCTCCATACTTTGACAAGATCCCCATCATACATGCTCCACATCGTGAAGATCTGCTGCCATTTTCCATTTTCCCCTTGTCCGAGAAGCTTTTTCTGGATCAGGCTATGGGCTTCTGCCTGGAAATCATCGCTTGAACAGATCGGGAAGACCATGGGGTTCACGACGACAAGGCTGTGATCTCTTGATGACACGAGTGATCCCGTTTCCATCAGGATGGAGGTCAGGCATGCCTCCCTGCCTTGAGGAGTGTTCCAGTCTGATAGGATGGATTCATTGAATGCTGGATAGGTGATCTGCTTCATGACTTGACCTCCTTCACATAGTATGAATAGGTGCTCACGTGTTCAACCCAGTTGGGGGTATGGATCCTGCCGGCTTCAAAATCGTGCAGGTCCTGCAAGCGATGCTGTTCCTGTGTTTCTTCCGTCCTTGGCGCATGGATCACATTGGATCTTGTGAATGCCAGAAACGTCCCGTCTTCCAGCTTCCAGCCGATATCCATACAATAGCTTCTATTTTCCTTCAGGCCCGACACGAACCACCCATTTTCTTTGGCCGGTACATATGTATCCATATGAGAATGGTGGTTATGACCGTCAAAGGCAATGGAAGTGACATCATATAGCCTCAAGATGAAAGGACGGCCCTCTCCATGCAATGATAATTGTTCCCTGGTACGCTGTAGCCAGGTGTCCGGTATATCCCAATAACAATAAATCCGAGTGAAGCTAGAGAAAGTGAGGATCAATTCTACGGGAGGATGGGCCTTCAATGCAGGGCGCTGCTTCGTCGCCCTTACTCTCCCCACCCTTTTGGCCGGTCCACTGCTTTGATCCAATCCTGTATCAGGCTGTCCAACTGTGAGGGTCTTTTGATATTTGACCCACTGATATTGTACTTTGCCTACTGTCATATCAAGTTCCTTGGCGATTTTCCTGAATGAAACTCCCTGCTCCCTCAATTTGATGATTTCTTCCAGCATATAATTCCCTCCTCAAGAAAGACGATCTACATCTGTATGAACGTATCGAAATATTATGACAATTGTATAGAAATATCGTACCACTCAACTCAAATTCCTACAATAAACGCATTTTGTCGTATCCTAGCCGTTTCAGTCACAGTAGTGCTTCCCCTACGAAAATTTATTGAAAAATCACCAAGTCGTTTGGTTTCCACACTGGATCTCTTCTCCCTGAATCGTTTTCTTGACATAATATTGGAGATTTCTACAAATAGAACCAAATGATGATAGAGTTAGGAAGAAAACTATGCTATAACTAGAGAGAGTTACGCATAAGAGGTGATGAATATGTTGTATGTTTTACTTGGTATATGGGGTGTATCCCTTCTACTCTTCCTCGCTTCCTTCCTACAAAAGGATCCTTTGAACGCTGTCGAAAAGAGTGTCGAAGAACTCTCGATCAATATGTATCAGGAACAATTAAAATTAAAAAAGAGAATCAAAGTGCTGGAAGAAGAGTTGATGATGGGAAGCCCGGTACCACGTCCTAAAAAAGCCATTAATGAAATTATTCGCAACCAGGTCATATCCCTTTATAAACAGGGGGTGCCCCCTGAGAAGATCGGCTCTCTTTCCGACCTGTCAAAAGAAGATGTCCGTTCCATCATACAAGGGATTTCCTGATTAAAAAGGGGAGACCGGGCCTAATGTCCCGTCTCCCCTTTCGATTCACACCTGAAAACGGTCCACAAGCCTCTGGAGGAACACCGCCTCCTCGTTCACCCGGTCCGATTGATCATACATGGTATCGATCAGATTATGCTGCACCTGTATGGAAGAGTGGGTGTCTCTCGCACCTTCATCGAATGTATGGCAGAGTTCTGAAAGCATGGACACAGATATGGACATCTCATCCCTGTATTCATTCAACAGTTTCATCCCCGCAGAGATTTCCCCAATTCCCGCCCCCATTTCGGTTACAAGTGCCGTGACCCTCTCAGCATCCTGACCCACTTGCTCGGTCAGGTTCTTTGCAATGCCCACTTCTTCAAAGCCTCCATCTAAACTTGCCGATACATGATGCGTGATGTGACGGACGCCCTTGATATCCCTATCCATCTCTGACAACGATTCATGTATGTGATGAGAGAGCTGACGTATTTCTCCCGCTACTACTTGGAACCCCCGTCCTGACTCACCCACCCTCGCTGCTTCTATGGACGCGTTTAAAGAAAGGATGTCCGTCTGGGTGGCTATTTCCTTTATAAAGTGAGTGAGACGGCTGATCGAGTCCATCCGTAACTGCAGTTCTTTCATCAGGTCCGTTGTCTCGCCTATTTTCACATACACTTTTTCCATCTGTTCAGCATTTTTCATCATGGAGTGGCCAGACTTGCCCGTTATCGTTTGAATCGTCAAGGATTTAGTCTTCAACGAGTTGAATTCTTCTGCCACCTGTCCCATTCTGCTGCTGAATGTCCGGTAATGACTGGAAAGATCGGATGTCGAAGCGGCTTGTTGGGTTGATCCGGCCGTCAGTCCTTTCATGTGGACAGACACCCCCATGCTAGATTCCTTGAGGCTATCAGCCAGGCCCACCATCTTTTGACTATTTTTCTGGACATTCCCCGCTCCCCGTTCGATTCCTTGCACAAGCCCCTTCAATTCCTGTACCATCTTGCTGATTGAATCACCGAGAAGGTGGATTTCATCCCTGCCTTTAGAAGAGGACAGGTTTTTTGTAAGATTTCCTGCTGCCACCGATCGGGTGATATCCAATAGTTCATCGATGTCACGCTTCATTCTCGATCCGGTTCTATGTATGATCCAATAGCTCAATACGGTTGTGAGGATGATCATTCCCACCGTCAGTGTCTGGCTAAGGGCAATGGAGCGCTCTGCCTTTTTCACGATCACTTCCTGTTCACTGGAAGTCTGATTTCTTAACGTTTCAAGGATCAGGTTGTTTTCTTGCCTCAGCCCCGATATCCTTTCTCTCGCGTCGGTATAAATACCCTCATCCAGCCGGACGACGGCCGGGGCAATTTCTTTTGAAAACGTCTCATCGATCGCCTTATTATTTTCAATGAACGTTTCCATGGCTTTTTTTGTCTCTTCATCAACCGATGCCAGGTTCCATTCCGTAGTCTGCGTTTGAAGTTGATTCCGTAACCTGCGATACTCCTTGAGGTCTTCCTCCTTCATGAAGGTGATATAATCCGCAATCCGGATATCTTTCTCGTTCACAATTCTCGAGAGATCCGTCACTTCGACAGAACGCTGTCCCTTCTCTTTTACAAAAAGGAGGTCTCCATGGATTTTATGGATGGTCACGAGACTGCCTCCCACACACAGCAGGAATAATAGGGTGTTTGCCAACAAGGCGATGAAAAGCTTGCGCATGATTGAATGTTTTGGTTTCATAACGGTCATCTGGTTATCTGGTCCTCCTTCTTTTCTGGTCCCCCCTTCCACTATGGGTCAAATATCCCATTAATGCCATAGCTTTGAAGCAAAGTTAACTTTATCTTTACGCTTGCTTTACAAAAAAAAATCCAGACCTTTCAGTCCGGATTTCTCATCAATTATTGAGGTCAAAACGCTCCCCGGTTACGAGGAAAATGACATTTTCACAAATATTCGTCACATGGTCCCCCACCCGTTCAATATAACGGCAGGTGAAGGCCAGCTGAGTGATCTGGCTGATCTCATTTGGGTAATTTGGAATATACGTCATGAGCTCGGCTACAAGCTTTCCATACATCTCATCCACCTGATCATCTCGGTCAGCCACTTTTTTCGCCAATGCTGCATCTTCTTCACGGAACGCTTCGAGCGCCCCTTCCAGCATTTCTTCCGCGATCCCAAGCATTTTCGGGATTTCCTCTATAGGTTTGATCAATTTTTGATCACCGATATGGAGGGTCGATTTGGCAATATTCGTAGCCAAGTCACCGATGCGTTCAATCTCAGATGAAATCCTCAGTGCAGAGATGATTTTCCTCAGATCAGTTGCCACCGGTGACTCTTTGGCAATCAGGAGGATGGCTTGCTGATTGATGCTGTTATCCATGCGGTTGATTTCTTTATCGTGCGCGATGATTTCCTTAGCCTTTTCGATATCCTGCGTTTTCAATGCTTCGATTGACGCATGAAGGGACTGGCTTGCCTCAGCAGCCATGGCGAATAATTTATCCTTTAATTCCTTAAGATTCAAATCGAAATTGCTTCTGCTTACCATCTACGGAACACCTCTTTAGTCAGATTGATATCACGCTTATCCAAATCGCCCTGAAACATAATCCTCGGTACGTTTATCTTCGGGATTGGAGAATATCTTATCCGTCTCATCGAGTTCAATGAGGTCTCCAAGAAGGAAGAACGCTGTCTTATCAGACACCCTGGCAGCCTGTTGCATGTTGTGGGTGACGATGACAATGGTGTATTTCTTCTTGAGTTCGGATATGAGCTCCTCGATCTTGACAGTGGAAATGGGATCGAGGGCCGAAGTCGGTTCATCCATGAGCAGGATCTCAGGTTTTGTCGCAAGCGCCCTTGCGATGCAGAGCCTTTGCTGTTGACCACCCGATAGCCCCATGGCCGGAGCATCCAACCGATCCTTTACTTCATCCCAGAGTGCGACACTTTTCAACGTCGTTTCCACAATTTCATCAAGCTCCGCTTTCTTTTTCACACCGTGGACCTTAGGGCCGAAGGTGATGTTGTTATAGATGCTTTGAGGAAATGGATTCCCTTTCTGGAAGACCATCCCCACCTTTTTGCGAAGGTCGACAAGGTCGACTTTGTCTGACAGGATGTTCACACCGTCGTAATTGATCTCCCCAGACATCTTAATGCCCGGGACCGACTGATTCATCAGATTCAACGTTTTAATGAACGTCGATTTCCCACACCCCGACGGTCCGATGATCGCTGTTACATCATTATCATAAATCGGGAAGGTGATATTTTTCAGTGCGTGATTCTTCCCGTACCACAGGTTCAGATCGTTGATGTCAAATGCCGTCTTGGCAGCTGTTGCTAAAGCCATATGAAACCCCTCCATCCAGTTTAATTCTTTTGGATCTCTCGTCCCTTAACTGAAACGACCGGAAATGTATTCTTCCGTCCTTTTCTCTGAAGGATTGGTGAAAATCTTCTCGGTTTGATCGAATTCGATCAGGTCTCCATTGTAGAAGAATGCTGTTTTGTCCGACACACGTGACGCCTGCCCCATGTTATGGGTGACGATTACGATGGAATAATCCTTCTTCAAGTCGGCAATCAATTCTTCGATCTTGGCGTTTGAGATCGGATCAAGGGCCGAGCATGGTTCATCTAAAAGCATGACAGTCGGTTTCATGGCGATGGTCCTCGCGATACAGAGACGTTGTTGCTGTCCTCCCGAAAGAGCGTGTGCCGATGTATGAAGGCGGTCCTTTACTTCATCCCAGAGAGCGGCTTTGGTCAAGCTTTCCTCTACGATTTCCTCCAGTACAGCTTTTTTCTTGATGCCTGAGAAAGTCAGGCCGTGGGTAATGTTTTCATAAATCGATTTATTGAATGGATTCGGCTTCTGGAATACCATACCGATTTCTTTGCGAAGGGCTACGACGTCAATATTCTTATCAAGCAGGTTGACATCTTCATACATGATTTTGCCTTCCGCCCTTGCAATCGGGACAAGATCGTTCATTCTGTTGATGGTGCGCAAAAATGTCGATTTCCCGCATCCAGAAGGTCCAATCAGTGCCGTGACAGCGTTTTTCTCGATTTTCATGTTGATGTCCTTGACGGCATGGTTGTCACCGTAGAAAAAGTCAAGATTTTGCACGTCCAGGATCGTATCATTTCCAGGGTTGAAGGTTTTTTCAACGGGTCTAGTTTGCATTTCAATCGTCATATCAATCCCACCTTCACTTATTTAGTCGCCGTAATTTTTTTATGAATATAGCTTCCAAGAATCCTTGCACCCAGATTGAAGATCAGAACGACAATGATCAGGACTGCCGATGCGCCTGCTGCTTTCTCTGCTACGTCAGGAATGATTCCCTGTGTATTGATGGACCAGATGTGGACGGCAAGTGTTTCAGCCGGTCTGAAAACATTCAGGGGCGAAGTAGGGGACAGTGGATTCAAGTCTCCATAATTCAGTCGCGGTGTCGACAATCCGGCTGTAAATAACAGGGCTGCCGCTTCACCGAATACGCGTCCCGATGCCAGGATGGCACCTGTCAGGATCGATGGGAAAGCGCCGGGGATCATGACAGTCTTGATCGTATGCCAGTTGGTGATGCCGAGTGCCAGGCTTGCTTCTTTCAGTTCACGCGGAACGCCACGGATGGCATCCTCGCTCACCCTGACCATGACAGGCAGGTTGAAAACGGTCAGAGCCAGGGCACCCCCGATGATGGTGTAACCCCATCCGGTGATGTTCACGAAAACCAATAGACCGAACATACCGATGACGATGGATGGGAGCGATGCAAGTACTTCAATACATGAACGGATGGTGTTGGTGATCTTACCCGGTTTTGCATATTCAGCCATGTAGATCCCACCGCCTACTCCGAGTGGGACGGTGATCAACATCGTGATGAACAGGATGTAAACGGAGTTGAATAGCTGGTCGCGTATTCCGCTCCCTTCACGAACTGTACTGGATGGAGTCGTCAGGAAATCCCATGTAATATACGGTACTCCTTTGACAAGGATATAGGCGAATAGGGCAACCAGCAGTGCAATGATGAGTGTTGCGATTCCGACGAATACGCCGGTTGCCAGTTTATCTGCTCGTTTGCTGTTCATTAGATTTTCCTCCTAGATGAGAGATAACGGATCAATAGGATAAATAGGAAGGACATGATCAGAAGGATAAGTCCCATGGACCACAGCGTATTGTTCTCTACGCTTCCGTAAGTGGTATGTCCCATATTCAGCGTAATGATCGTCGTCAATGTCGCAGAGGCATCCAGAAGGCTGGATGGAAGATCACGTGTATTACCGATGACCATCTGCACAGCAAGGGCTTCACCGAATGCCCTGGCCATCCCCAGGACCACCGCCGTCAAAAGCGTCGGTAACGCAGCAGGGATCAAGACCTTCCTGATCGTCTGCCAGCGTGTCGCACCGAGGGCATATGAACCTTCACGAAGGTTTTTGGGCAGTGAACTCATGGCATCTGTTGCGATAGTCGTAATCGTAGGCAGGATCATGACGGCAAGGACGATGGTCCCTGCCAATAATGAGAATCCCATGCCGGAGAAGGTTCCCCTGATGAATGGGACCAATACTGTAAGCCCTATAAATCCATAAACGACGGAAGGAATCCCGACGAGGAGTTCCACGATCGGCTGCATGATCTTGCGGCCCCATGATGGGGCAATATCCGTCATGAAGATGGCGGCGCCAATTCCGAGTGGAGCGGCCACAATGGCGGCCAAGATCGTGACAGCGAATGATCCAAATATGAACGGAAAAGCACCGTATAAGGGGTTTTCCCCTGTGGGATTCCATTTTGTACTGGTTAAGAACTCAATGGGGCTTACACCATTTTTTATGAATGATTGCAACCCTTTTGTGGTTAAGAAAATCGTGATGGATATTGTCGCCACAATCATGATGACGGCACTGAGTGTGACAAGAAATTTCCCTTTGAATTCCCCGCTCATCCAAGATCGGTTATTCTTCAGTAGCCTTTTGGAGGCCGGTAGTTGCTTTTCTGACATCATCGTTAAACACCCCTAGTTACGAGATAATAGGGTAAATGCCTATGCATTTACCCTATCAGTTTCATGCATTACTTCTTGGTGATTTTCCCTTCTGCATCGCGTTCCACTTTCATGTCAGCAGAGGAGATATACCCTTGATCCTTCACTAGTCCGCCTTGGACATCTTCGCTCATCATATAATCAAGGAATGTTTTGGCCAGACCATCAGGCTCACCCTTCGTATACGAATGCTCGTAAGCCCAGATCGGGAAGTCGCCTTTTTGTACGTTTTCATCAGTCGGTTCAACACCATCTACTGAAAGTGCTTGTACCTTGTCATCCGTGAAGTAAGAGAATGCCATGTAACCGATGGCTCCGTCCGTCTCACTGATGATTTTCTTGACGGTATTTGTGGAGTCCTCTGTGATTCCTTCAGCAGGGTTTTCTCCATCAAGTGCATATTTTACAAAAGTGGCACGGGTACCTGAAGAATCAGGACGGTTGACGAGGGTGATCTTCTGATCTTTACCGCCAAGTTCTTTCCAGTTCTTGATTTCTCCCGTGAATACTTTCTTCAAGTCTTCTTTGGAAATGTCTTTGACTCCAACGTTCGGATTCACCGCAGCCGTCATTCCAACTACAGCGACTTTATGATCAACAAGCTCGTCAGCTGGAATTCCTTCTTTTTCTTCGGCGAACACATCGGAGTTACCGATTTGGACTGAACCTTCTGCTACCTGGGATAGTCCTGTTCCAGAACCACCGGCATTCACTTGGATATCGGCTTCTGGATTTTCAGCCATGAATTCTTCAGCTGCTGCTGCAACTAGTGGTTGCATGGCAGAAGAACCTGAAATGACGATGGAACCTGATGCTTTTTCATCACTTTTTCCTTCGTCGGTGCTGCTTCCATTTCCGCACGCCGCCGAGAATGTGACAGCTGCTGCTAGTACTGTAAGCAGTCCTACTTTCTTGAAGTTCTTCATTCGTTGATTCCCCTAGAATATTGGTTGTTTTGTCCTACATGAATTAGATTAAGGGATAAGTGTTAATGGGGTTTTAATCGATTGTAAAGCTTTTGTAAATCGTGTATGTTCTTGATTTAATAAGCATCGGAGCTTGCCTTGATCGGAGAGAGTGCTCTCCCACATTCCTGCTGGAGGATATTTTTTCCTAGGAATATCACCTCATTCCTCCCCATTGCATAGTCCCTATTACCTTGTAGGGTCTCCTATCCTCCGCCTTGCATTCGTTCCTTTTCTGCGCGACTCGAAGCATTGAAAAAAAACAAAAAAGAGGGTGGATTTCTCCACCCTCTAAGGATCAGTTGCTTTCTTCCCTTATCTTTTCCTGTTGCTTTTCAGCATCTTTTGCATTCTCGACTTTTTTGTCCACGGTATTTGTATCTCCTGCGGTCTTCGCCCGTTCTTTCTTCAACTCGAAATATTTATCCATGACCCGTTTGGCGATCTTTTTGTTTGTATAGGGATCGCTCACCCCACTAGCTTGGATGTGGGAAGATGGGACGACGGTTGCATACGCCACTTCCGGGTTGTCAAACGGCGCGTAGCCGATGATCGTCGTATTGTAATTCAGCTTGCCGTCTACATATGTTTCGGCTGTACCTGATTTACCTGCCGCATTATAGGGAGCGTCTTTGAACTCATTATAGGCCGTACCATCAGGGTTGTGATAGACCCGGTAGAACCCTTTTTGTACATGTTCGATCTGATCCCGTGTTGCGTCGATTCTGTTCAGTACCTTTGTCTCGTCTTCAAACAGGACGGAACCGAGACTCTTCTTATCATTGGTCGGCTCCCGGATTTCCTTCATCATATGAGGCTGAATCCTGTACCCGTCATTGGCGATTGTCGATACATACTGAGCGAGCTGCATGGTCGTGTAGGTATCGAACTGCCCGATGGCGTAGTCAAGCAGGAACCCGGGATCGGTAGCCGTTCCTTTCAGTCCAGGTGATTCACCAGGAAGGTCGATGCCCGTCGGTACACCTAGGCCGAATTGGGCGAAATGCGTGCGGAAGGTATCGAATGCTTCCGGATTATTCACGATCGGCTGATTCGGTACATATCGTCCCCCTGCAATCCGAAGGGCGACTTTCCACATATAAGAGTTTGATGACTTTTCCAAAGCGAACAGATCCGTGATCGGCATCTGGCCATACTTATTGAACCAGGATGATTTCGGAGGCGTACCTTTGATTTTAAGGGGTTCATCGATCAAGGTTTCGCCCGGGGTCAGATTCCCCGTCATATACCCCGTCAGGATCGTAGCCCCTTTCACAACGGAACCGACCTCATAGGAAGAGGTAAAGGTGCCGAGAGCAGCATCCCTCATTTCGTATTTGCCGGTCTCTTCATTCTTCATATATTGCTTCCCTGCCATGGAAAGGATCTCTCCCGTATTCGGATTGATCATGACCACATAGGCACGGTCAAGGTTCGGGGATGCCCCCCGGTCCTGTATTTGTTTCGAAAGCTCATCTTCAATGATTTTCTCCACTTCACGCTGAAGCTCCATGTCGATGGTGAGGACAACATCTTTCCCACGCTGTCCTTCCTGGACAAGAAGGGATTCAATGACGCTTCCGTTTTTCGTGATGTTCTTCATCTGCTCTTTTTGACCTTGGAGCAGGTCTTCATATTGAAGCTCCAAGTAGCTTTTCCCTACCCGGTCGTTCCGGTTGTATCCTTCAGCAAGATACGCATCGACAAGATTTTTCGGAAGACCTTCCCTTGCAGAGGATACGTTTCCAAGGATCGTCCTCAGCGTATCATCGAATACATAGGACCGCTTCCAGTCCGTCGTTGTATTCACCCCCGGCAGTTCGTTCAGGTGCTCACTCACCTTGGCAAACTCATCTGGGGTCACATCTTCATTTTTCACGATTTGCGGATTCAATGCGTAGCCACCGGCAAACTCACGGTAGATCGCAATGATCTCAAGATCCTTTTTCGATAGGGACTCAAGCATGTTGTCCGAGATGCGGTCGAGCCTCATCTGGTATACCTTGGCATTTACGTCATCTTCCGAAAGTTCTTCGTCAGCCTGGAGTTTCTTGATTTCAGATGAGGTAACCAATTTATCTGCTTCATCGCTATTCTTGATGATCCAATAGTCTTTTTTATCCCGGACCGTCACGCTTTCCGGGTCTTTGTCAATAAACTCTGAAAGCTTGGTGGCGACATCGATCATTTCCTCCGTCGTCGTTGTATTCGTCCGGGTATATGTGATGGCATTCAACGGGACATTATCCACGATGACGTTACCGTATCGATCATAAATCTTCCCACGAGGAACACCGGTATTCACGACCACATCCTCGGTCCGTTCCACTTCACTCTTATAACTTTCCCCATTTACGATCTGGACGACGCCCAACCGCAGCACCAGCATGGAGAACAGCAGAAAAACAGCAAAAAACAGCATATTCATCCGAATGGGGACGTGCGTTTTCTTTTTCCTTTTACTCCTTTTCAATCCTTCCAACCCTTCCTCTATGTAAAAATTCTATCTATGTATAGTGTATAAAAAAAGCGGCTGAGTTTCTAGCTGTAACTAAAGGGAGGGATATTTTCCCTCCATTTGAGGAATTTGGCTAGGACTGTTGGAATTGAATCTTCCGGATGAAAAAGTAAATCAAACTGTGCCCCGCACCAAGCAGTAAGAGGAGGACCGGGATGCCTACATCCTGGTCGAAAAGGGTCACAGCCGCAATGAATGCGAGGACCGATACGATCCTTCCTCCATTCAGGAAAAGCTCGCGGACGACGATGTACTCAATCCGCATTTCGGCCGCCTTCCAGCCGGTCCCGATGACGTCATAGGTCATGGAGATATAGGGCACCAGAAGAATGGGATAGGCAACGGCGATCAATCCAGCGTAAATCAGGAGGCGGGTGTACGTCATGTCAAAGACGATCAAGAAAACAGCGAGATAGAGAAGGATGCCGCCGAGCAATATCGCTCTTTTCCTGAATTCCTTTTTAATGACCCTCGAGGCGATATAGTAGCTGATGAAGGCGATGCCGGAGTTTACCAGACCGAATGTCCCGAGTGCGAATTCACTTCCCGTACTGATGTATACGAAGACCGATACGGCAAATATGAATGTCCCTTCACGGATCCCCTGAAAGAAATGGGCATTTGTGATCCGACGCCAGTTCGGGTCATTGCCCCTCTCCTGAAAGATCCTCCAGAACAGATACTGTCCGTCTGCTGGTCTCCTTTTCAGGAAGAAGCTCAGCACAACTGCCACTGCGAACAAGAACAGGGAAAGTCCGAAGACGATGGTGTAGCCCTTGAACGATTCGAAACGGGAAATGATAAATCCAGCAAGCATCGGTCCGATGATTCCGCCTGCAGAAGTCAGGATCCCGAGGAATCCATTAAAGAAGTCCCTCGTCTCAGGCTCGGTGATCTCGAATGTGAGCACATTGAAGGCAAGCCAGTAAAACCCATACCCGATTCCGAGCAGTGCGCCCAGGATAACAAGATAATGCTCGGCCAGGGAACCGAATGAAAGGACTGATATATAGAAAAGCGCAAGGAAGATGACGCCGATTCGAAGAACGATTACGCGATCGACCTTCTTGGCCCATCTCCCTGCCAGGATGAATGTCAATGGCTGCAGGATGACGACGGTCAGATTGTAGATCCCTAGGTCGACAAATTGACCCGATTGTTTCCATAAATAAATATTGACGAACGTATTCGACAAGGCAATGCTCAATGAGTACATGCCGCCGATCAACAAGAGCAGCGTCAATTCTTTCGTTAAATCGATATCACCTAAAAATCGTTTATAGCTCATAGCAAAACTCCCCTTTGATGTACCCCTATTCTTTGAATAAGGAAGGGAAGTTATGCAGGAAAAAAGGGGGCTCCCGGTAACGGGAACCCCCTTCTAGACATCATGAAATTATTTAGCAGCGCTGTAAAGCTTAGCCACTTCATCCCAGTTGACAACGTTCCAGAAAGCTGAAATGTAGTCAGGACGACGGTTTTGGTAGTTGAGGTAGTATGCATGCTCCCAAACATCAAGTCCAAGGACAGGCGTTTTGCCTTCCATTAGAGGAGAGTCCTGATTTGGTGTGCTAGTTACTTCCAATTCACCGTTGTTCACAACAAGCCAAGCCCAGCCTGAACCGAAGCGACCTGCAGCTGCTGCAGCGAATTCTTCTTTGAATTTGTCGAAGCTACCGAATTTAGATGTGATGGCATCAGCCAGTTCGCCTGATGGAGTGCCTCCACCATTCGGTGAAAGAAGCGTCCAGAATAGAGAGTGGTTGGCATGACCGCCACCGTTGTTGCGCACAGCAGTACGTGCACCTTCAGGAACGGCATCAAGATTCGCTACAAGCTCCTCGACAGATTTGCTGAGAAGGTCGTCGTGACCTTGAAGGGCATCATTCAATTTTGTTACATATGTGTTGTGGTGCTTCGTATGGTGGATGTTCATTGTTTCCTTGTCGATATGAGGTTCCAATGCGTCATACGCGTAAGGCAGTTGTGGTAATTCGTAAGCCATGATTAAATTCCTCCCTATGTAAGTTTGTCCGGACTTCTAGTTCCGGCCTGTTTCAGTTTAAGATTACCAAATCTCCACAGCAGGTTCAACTGATTTGCTTCGTCCTCTGTGATTGATACTCCTTTAAAATACCCATTCTTCCCTATCTTAATCCTCCGCATCCCGGGATTGTTCAGATCACCCAGAAGAAATAGACCAGCATGGCCCCCTGAATCAGACCTTTTGTGATTACGCTCGAGATAAAACCGATCACGGAACCGATCCCCACCTTTACGGCCTGTGTGAATGACGTCCGCTTGACGAGCCACTCACCGAGGATCGCCCCGATGAACGGGCCGATGATGATTCCTAGGACCGGGATGATGAATGGCCCGGCAAGAAGTCCGATCGTACTTCCCCATACGCCTGCCTTGGATCCGCCAAATTTCTTGACGCCGATGAGATTCGTGACATAATCGGCTCCGAACAGAAGGATCACGAACAGGATCTGGATGGTCCAGAACAACCAGTTCATCGGCTCGAATGAAAAGAACAATCCATAAAGGATATACCCGAGAAGCAAAAATAACACACCGGGAATGATCGGGTAGATCAATCCCGCAAATGCGACTACAAATGCCGCAATGATCAAGATCCAATACAACACGTCCATATAACCATCTCCATTCGTATTCGTTAAAAAGGGGACCTTCAAACGAGGTCCCCTTTTGTTCTGCATTATTTTAATTCTAGCACAGCTTCAGCAATATTGACGGCATGATCACCGATGCGCTCGAGATTGCTGATGATATCCACGAACACGATGCCGGACTGACCCGTACATTTGCCTTCATTCATGCGCAGGATATGCTGCTTCCTCAGCTTACGCTCCATCTTGTCGATACGGTCTTCCTTCTCGATGACTTCACGTGCCATATCCAAGGAATTCACATCCAACGCCTCAATGGACTGGCTGACAGTAGAAATCGTAAGACCGAACATTTCCTCAAGGTCATTCATCGCTTCCTCGGAAATCTTCACTTTATTGGCCTGCTGGTATTCCACCAGCTCCACGATGTTTTCAAAATGGTCCCCGATCCGCTCGATGTCCCTGACGGTATCCATCAGGATCGAATGGCGCTCTGATTCCACTTCAGACAGGGATGCAGAAGAAAGGTCGACGAGATAATCCGTGATCTTTTTATCCAAGTTGTTGATAGCACCCTCGATCTGGTAAGCAGTCTCAGAGTTCTTTGTATTCTTCGTTTTCAGAAATTCGTTCGTCTCTTCCAGACCCTTCACGGCAAATTGACCCATCCGCAAGACTTCTTCTTTGGCCTGGCCGATGGCAATGGCTGGTGACTGCTGGATGAAAACAGGATCAAGATGCTGAGCGTTATAATCGATGATCGCATCTTTACCAGGAATCAGCTTCGTCACGATATAGGCAAGCACCGCAATGAACGGGAATTGAATGATGGTATTGGTGACATTGAATGTACCATGTGCGAATGCGATCGTCATCGGCTCGTTTAGATTCAATGATGATTGCATGAACATAATGACCTTTGTGAACAACGGCAGGATGATCAGGAAGATCGTCGTACCGATCAGGTTGAAGAGCACGTGCACGGCTGCAGTCCTTCTTGCCGCTACACTGGCTCCAAGTGCTGCAAGGACCGCTGTGATCGTCGTACCGATATTGTCCCCGAACAGGACAGGAAGGGCTGCATCAAGATCGAGCAGACCGGAGCCGTACAGTTCCTGAAGGATCCCGATCGTTGCTGAAGAACTTTGGACGATCAGGGTGAATACCGTACCGACGACGACACCGAGGATCGGATTGTCACTCAGGCTGACTGTGAGCTCATGGAATGATTGCAGGTCACGCAGCGGCTTCATTCCTCCGCTCATCAATTCAAGACCGTAGAAGAGTCCTCCGAATCCGAAGACCATCTGACCGATGTTCTGAATTTTTTTGTTTTTAAAGAAGAACAGAAGGATTGCTCCCAGGGCGATGATCGGCAGCGCGTACTCTCCGATATCGATCCCGATGATGAAGGCCGTGACCGTCGTCCCGATATTCGCCCCCATGACGACACCGATGGCCTGTCTGAGCGTCATGAATCCTGCGCTTACCAGTCCTACGACGATGACGGTCGTCCCACTGCTCGATTGAATCAGGACGGTGACAAAGATTCCCGCCAGGACGCCCATGAATGGGTTCGTCGTGAACTTATCAAGGATTTCCCTCAATCGGTCCCCGGCGGACTTTTGAAGTCCGTCCCCCATGTATTTTATTCCGAATAGGAAGATCCCAAGTCCACCTATAAACTGAAACAACATTTCTTGCCAATTCAATTCCATTCCTTCAACCCCTAAGCGTTAATTTCGACACTGATTTACAAAAACCCCATCACCTTTATAAATTATTTTAAAGAACAGGTAAATAGTTTAAGGTCCGAATTTACAATAGATTAATAATATGACCCTTTTGTTACAGTATGATTACAAACAACCCCATCCCTTCCTCTCATCGTGGTGAATGTTCATAAAGTTGTCCGATTCCAACTTGTAACGGGCTTATGGTTACGATTAAAATAGAGGAGATATGCCGAGAAAGGAGTTGAGGCTTTGAATATTTTCAAACAGCTGATAAAAAGTATTCATTCCCCAAAACATATAGCCGCATTCCGCTTTCAGGGGATCGGAAAGACCATTTTATACATATTCCTACTATCTTTCTTGTCGGTCATCCCTCGGGTGATCGAACTGACTTCGTTTTCCACGGATGCCATCAATGACGTGCAGGATGCCCTTGAACATAACATCCCTTCATTCACCATCAAGGATGGGAAACTGGAATCCGAATCAAAGGAACCTATCATTATTGAAAAACCGGACATGACCATCGTATTCGATAGTACCGGCGATACCGAGGCCAAGGATATGGAAGAAGAAGAAAAATCCATCGCTTTTCTGAAAGACTCCATCGTGGTGAATCTCATGGGAAGCGTCGAGTGGAGCTACTCCATGATCGGTGCCGAAGATATCACCAAGGACCAGGCACTATCTACGGTCAACATGATGGATAGCCTGAAATGGATCTTCCTTCCAGTGGCCATGATCAGCGTCTATCTGTTCAGTTCTGCCGTGATGTTCTTGAAGATCATGATTTTTGCTCTCATCGCAACGGCCTTTGCAACGGCCATGCAAAAGCGGGTCAATTATCGCCAAGGCTTCCGCATCACAGCATATGCCGCTACCCTCTCGACCCTGTTCTTCGCCATCATGGAACTGTTGAAGACCCCGGTTCCGGCAGCACCGTTCGTCGATTGGTTTGTTATCACCGTCATCATCTACCTTTCAGTAAAAGAAATACCGCAGCGGAAGGCCTGACCTTCCCGGGCGCCCATCACTGGGCGCTCTTTTCTTTTAGAAAGTACATATACGTCAGAGCCAGAGCTACGACGAATGCAAATGTCCACCCATACATACTGGTAACATCCTCCTTCCACCTTCCATATGCAATCGGCCCAAGGGCGACACCTGCAAATCGACTCGTCCCGTATAAACTGACCACAAGTCCCCTCTCTTCCTCCCCTACTGCTCCTGTTACTTCGGAGTTAATGACAGGCAGTAAGAGCCCAAGACCGCCGAAACAGACTGTTAGAAGGAACATGAGGCCACTCAGGGAATCCCAGAAGAACAAGCCCCCTGATGCCGCCACCATAAGGACCACCCCCGTTCCCATGTACAGACCTCCATTCCCTTCCTTCAGACGCTTCCCGCACCAATAGGAAGTCACCACCATGGCACCCAGGGGAAAAAGAAAGGCTAACCCCTTGAAAAAACCATCGATGTGAAAAGTATTTTCAATATGGTAGGAAAGGAAGTAAAGGATGCCGAATAATACAAAAAGACCTGTCCCGCCCACCGCATATAGAGGAACCAACAACATCCATTTCTTCTTGAATATGATTTGAATATCCCGCATATAACGACCGGTGCCACGGAAGGAACCGGATTTTCTTTTCTCTACTGAAAGCTCTTTTCGCAGACCGGCAAGGATGATGAAGCTTACCAGGATATACACCCAGAAAGAATGATTCCAAGGGAGCAGGAATGCCAAGGTGGCACCTAGTATGGGGGCAAGCACCTTGCCGGCCCCGTTGGACACCTCAAGGGCGGCCAGCACACCCGTCCGCTTCTCCCCGCCGAACAGGTCCCCTGCAAGGGCCATGGCGAGAGGAGTGGTGCCCGCGGCGCCCAGCCCCTGGATCACCCGCCCCGTCATGAATAAAAGTCCTGAGCCCCCGCCGCTCATTACACAAATCAAGCTCCCAAGAATCATCAGATAAAGGGACCACTTCACCATGAAGCTTCTGCCGAACCGGTCGGACAGGACTCCGACCGCCGGAATGACAATGGCTGCGGGAATCGTGAAGGCACTTAAAATAAATCCACTCCACGCTCCCTCCAGACCGAGTGATGCTTCAATCTCAGGCAGGATCGGAATGAGCATGGAGTTTCCAAGCACCATCAACAGTGGAAGTAATAGTAGGACAAACTCCAGACGTGTCATTTTCATCATAAGAAACTCCTTTTCCAAACGAACAAAACCAGGAGGAATGTTGATCGTGAAGAGGCTCGCGGTTTTTGTAGGTGTGATCATTCTGTTATACAGTGTGTATTATGACTTGAATAAAGGAACATTAACCTTATTACATGAAGAATCAGCGGAGACTGCGGCTACAACGGAAGCACCCGTCACCCCCGCCGTCAGGGAGGTGCCCTATGTTGAAACAAAGGTTTCCACAGGCGATACCGTGTTGAGTCTAGTTAAGGAAGCGGTTGACGGTCCCCTGCCCGTTTCTGTCGACCAGGTGATCCGAGACTTTGAAGAGCTGAACGGTATCGGTGCTTCGGAGATCCAGGCGGGAAAAACCTATAAGTTCCCGAAATACCCCTCTTGAATATGCTTTTTGACACCTATTTCTTGTCAATACCGTGCAAACACTGTTACAATAATTTCGTATTATGAATAGCTGAATAAGCTTTTTAAAGGAGCGAATCACACGTGAGTGAAATCATACATCGCACAAAAACACGCCCCGTCAAAGTCGGGAATCTGACAATCGGCGGAAATAATGAAGTGGTTATCCAGAGCATGACCACCACCAAAACACATGATGTTGAAGCAACAGTAGCAGAAATCCACCGCCTGGAAGAAGCAGGATGCCAGATCGTCCGCGTCGCATGCCCTGACGAACGCGCAGCAGAAGCCATTGCGGATATTAAAAAACAAATCAACATCCCCCTTGTCGTCGATATCCACTTCGATTACAAGCTTGCACTTAAAGCCATCGAGGGTGGAGCTGACAAAATCAGGATCAATCCTGGGAACATCGGACGCCGTGAAAAAGTCGAAGCTGTCGTCAAAGCAGCCAAAGCAAAAGGCATTCCGATCCGTATCGGTGTCAATGCCGGAAGCCTTGAGCGGAAGATCCTTGATAAGTACGGCTATCCGACAGCGGACGGCATGGTGGAAAGCGCCCTGCATCACATCAAGATCCTTGAAGACCTTGACTTCCACGATATCATCGTTTCCATGAAGGCATCTGATGTGAACCTGGCGATCGAAGCCTATACAAAAGCAGCCAAAGCCTTTGACTATCCGCTTCACCTCGGAATCACCGAGTCAGGCACACTGTTTGCCGGTACTGTAAAGAGTGCCGCAGGTCTGGGTGCCATCCTAAGCCTCGGTATCGGTAATACCGTGAGGATCTCACTAAGTGCGGATCCTGTCGAGGAAGTAAAAGTCGCACGCGAACTGTTGAAATCATTCGGTCTTGCAGCCAACGCCGCGACCTTGATTTCATGCCCTACATGCGGTCGTATCGAAATCGACCTGATCTCGATTGCCAATGAAGTGGAAGAGTATATCTCGACCATCAAGGCTCCGATCAAAGTGGCCGTCCTCGGATGTGCAGTGAACGGTCCAGGGGAAGCAAGGGAAGCTGATATCGGTATCGCAGGAGCCCGTGGTGAAGGACTCCTATTCCGAAAAGGAAAAACGGTACGGAAAGTTCCTGAGGAAACCATGGTCGAAGAGTTGAAAAAGGAAATCGACAAAATTGCCGAAGAGTACTTTGCCAAACAGGAAGAGGAAAAGAAACAGCTGGAAGTATAAACGAGAAAGAGGACTGATTTTCATCAGTCCTCTTTTTTTGCATCTTGAAATGCTCCCACTTCCAAGATCATGTTAAAAGAACGGCAGTACGAATATCCCGATGATCAGGGAAACGGCTCCGACTCCGATCGCCCACGCTCCAAGCGTTTCTGCGCCTCGTCGCCTTGCCACGAATCCCAATACGATGCCAACCGCCCCAAGGATGACCGGGAGGATGAACAACGATAGGATGGAAAGGGCAAGTGCCGAATACCCCATTACACTTCCAGAAGTGGATCGCTCCTCTACTTCATCACGTTCATAAGCATCTACGTCACGGATGGAAAGTGGAGCAGCAATCTCAGTCGCTGTTTCTTCACGATAATCTTCTGTTACAAGATTTGTCGCCCGAGTGTCGTGAAAGCCGATTTCTTCTTCACGATCAATCTTCATTAGCTCATGCTTCTCTTCTTCATTCATACTGCAATCCCTCACTTTCTGAGTATGGGAGCCTTCTTAGTGTTCGTTACGAGCGTTTTTTTACTATGCTAATGTTTGCTATTTATGTACGAGGGGTGGAAGGAAAATGAAAATTCGCTTACAGGCAAGGGCGGATTATGATAAACTTGAAGGAGTTTTGATACAGAGGAGCCTGATAAAAATGAAACGCTTTGGAATCGATATAGACGGTACGGTTACGTCCCCCGCCTCCCTCCTGCCTCATATAAATGACCACTTCAAGTTGGCATTGACACTTGATGACATCACCCAGTATGAACTGACGGAAGTCCTCAATATCTCCCCTGCTGAATTCGGGGCATGGTTCAAAGACGCTGAGCCCATCATCTACAAGGACTCTCCCCTTGCAGACGGGGCCAAAGAGGTACTGGATCTGTGGAAGGAATCCCATGAATTATTCTTCATCAGCGCGAGAAGATCGGATCTTCTCCAGGTAACCAAGAATTGGTTCTCTGAATGCGATCTGACCTACCATCACATCGAACTGATCGGATCGCACGATAAAGTATCGACGGCGAAAAAATACGATGTCGATTTATTCTTCGAAGATAAGCACGACAATGCCGTCGCGATCCATGAAGCGCTGAAGATTCCCGTCCTTCTCTTCAACACCCCATACAACCAGGATCCGATTCCTGAAGGTGTCATCCGGGTGAACGATTGGGAAGAAGCAGCAGCGTGGGTGAAGAATTGGTTGAAATGATGTAAAAAAGCGGCCATCTGGCCGCTTTTTTACTCCTTATAACGAGTGGAACAAATGCTTGAATCGGTCGATCCTCTTCCTGTTTGCCTTGAAATCGTAGTAGCCCAGCCGGGAAGCCGATCTGATGTGCAGGAGATGATTGTATTCATCAATATAAAACTCCACATCATCCTTGAACTTTAAGAACTTTGTACTGAATACGGCATGGATGTATTTTGGGGTTTCCTCCTTCACCTCGGTTTGATCAAAGTGGGCAAGGGCCACATGGATCTTTTCCTTCACCCTTGTTGGATCTTCATCGATGGGAATGGGTGAAATACGATGATAGGAGGTAAGGTCTATGGTGCTCACGCAATTCTTCTTATTGGATGGACAATGATTGAACGGTACTTTTTCCACAGCAGATCGCTCCCTGTTTTTTGAATTCGCTCATTATTTTCCCCATTCTCCCTTTTTTAAACGAAGCTCCCCCGTGTTTAACCTGCCGCACCCACCCGGAAGAGTATAAAGAGAAGCTGAGACAAACGTGTTTTAGTCATAGTAAAACCCGAATCCATTTGCCTGCGATGATACAAATGGATTCGGGTTTTAATTTGTTTACTGCATTTAGTTTCCAGCGGGAGTGCAAGACGTAGGCTCCTGGCGGTAGAGTAGCTGATGCGAGATCCCGCAGGCTTGCCTAAGAGGCTCACGGACTACCCGCGGAAAGCGGAGTCTTGCACGGAAATCATGAGCGGTATAAAGAACCTACACGGATCGTGTTCGTTATTACATGGTACCTTTTTATTTTGTCCCAACCTCATTGGCACTGAGGGCATTTCCCGTAAATCTCGAACTTATGCCCTGAAATATCATAGCCCGTTTCTGATAGATCTTCCTTTAGGACTTCCATCGGGCAGCTGTGGATTTCTTTGGTCTTGCCGCAGTCCATGCAGATGAAATGATGATGATGGTGGTTGGCCGCACACGTGAACCGGAAATGCCGCTCACCGGACAGGTCCGTTTCCTCAAGGATACCGAGGTCTACGAACAAACTGAGATTCCGGTAGATTGTATCAAAACTCAAACCAGGATAATCGCCTTTCATGTGTTCAAGGACATCCCGTGCCGTCAAATATTTATTGGAAGACGAGAAAAGTTCCAGGAGCTGCTCCCTTTTCCCCGTATGCTTATATCCTTCTTCCTTCAATAACTCCAATGCTTGTGATACATTCATTCTCAATGCACCTCTACTTTCGAAGGTTTATTCGAACGTACCTTCTTGATGAGGATCGTCATCATCAAGATGATGATGGCGGTCACCACGATCGTTCCGCCTGGCGCTAGGTTTAAATAGAAGGCACTTACTAATCCTACAATAACAGATATCTCACCAAACAACACTGCAAAACCGATGGTTTGTTTGAATCCTTTTGCCACCCGGATACTTGCGGCGACGGGCAGTGTCATCAAGGAAGACACGAGGAGTATGCCGACGATCCTCATGGAGGCGGCAATCACAAGGGCAACCATGATCATGAAGATGAAATGGATGGCCTTTGCAGGGATGCCTGAAGCCTTCGCATGCTCTTCATCGAACGAAAGGAGGAAGAGCTCCTTGTAAAGGAGGAAGATGACCGTGATCACCACCACGCTGATGGCACCGATCAGGTACAGGTCCCCCCTGCTCACTGCACTTACGCTTCCGAATAGATAGCTGAATAGATCCGTGTTAAAGCCATCGGCCAGTGAAATGAAGATCGCGCCGATCCCTACTCCCCCTGAGAGGATGATGGGGATGGCCAGTTCCTGATAATGCTTGTAGAGCGTCCTCAGCCTCTCGATGAACACCGATCCCAGTACCGAGAACACCATACCGAAGTACAGCGGGTTGAGAGTCGCAAGTGCAGGGACCGTCTGACTCACATACAGGCTCGCTGCAATCCCGAAAGGGTAACATGACTCAAGGCATCCGCAATGAGGGAGAGCCTTCTCACGACGATGAAGGCCCCCAGGAGCGGTGCAATGATTCCGATCAAGATCCCCGTCAGAAATGCATTTTGTAAAAATTCATAATGAAATATTGCTTCTATCATCGTTTCGCTCTCCCCTTATGCATGCTGATGATCATGGTTCAAGACGTGGACGTCATGACCGTAGAAAGAGGAAAGCTCATCGTCTTTTTGCTTTTCAAACTCTTCTGTATCACCATGAAAGTGCAATTGTTTATTTAGACAGGCCACATGGGTCACTTTGCTCGTGATCGTCCCGATATCGTGGGTGACCAGAACCAGCGTGATGCCAAGGTCTTTATTGAGGCGCTCCAACATTTCATAAAATGTCTGGACGTTTTGCGAATCGACCCCGACGGTTGGTTCATCAAGGATCATGATATCAGGCTTCGATACAAGTGCCCGGGCAATGAATACCCTTTGTTGTTGGCCACCCGACAGCTCTCCGATGTTCCTTCTTGTGAAAGCCTCCATGCCGACCGATTCAATGGCTTCAAGCACATCTTGTTTATGCTGATGGGATATTCTCCGGAAAAGGCCGGCTTTCTTAGTCAGTCCGCTCGACACAACTTCAAAAACCGTTGCCGGGAAGCCCGTATTGAAGCTGTTTGCTTTTTGAGATACAAACCCGATCCTGCTCCAATCCTTGAATTTCTGAAGGGGCGTCCCGAATAACTCGATCTTTCCCTGCCGCAGCCTGAGGAGACCGAGCATCAGTTTCAACAGGGTGGATTTCCCTGACCCATTCGGGCCGACGATGCCCAGGAATGCCCCTTTTGGAACGGTCAGGTTGATTTCCTCCAAGACACGTTCCCTTTCATACCGGAAGCTTACATCTTCTATTTTAATGACTGGTGTTTCGCCATTCATGGTTATCAACTCTCTTTTTAAGAATCGTTACGATTTATGTCCATAGGGTAGTATACAACAAGGGAAATTGAATGTAAACCATGAGGGATCGGGAAAATTCGTTGTCACTTTCTCCCCGTTCACGTCATATGTATCATGTGAGGAGTGATTAGGATGAAACTGCTGCAAAATGTGATCAACCATAAGATCAACACGATCTCACAGGGGGAACTCATGAAGTATGCCGGTCAGTACCAGGTCTCCCTCACCCCTGCACAGGCCGACAGCATCGTGAAGAGCGTCAAAGGAAAGAATATCGACATCTTCAATGATGCAAAGCGAAGTCAGCTGGTGAAAGAGCTGGCTAGGGTGATCGGACCATCAAAGGCAAAAGAGATCAACGGTCTCTTCCTGAAGCTGATGAAATGAAAGAAGGAGGCGCCCCTCAAAGGGTGCCTCCTTTCCTTTATGCTTCCAGAATCTTCTTCAGCACATCTTCGTCGAACTCTCCATTCCGGAGCATCTCGATTTCGAATTTATATGGTGCCTTTTTATTTTTCTTGTCTTCACCCACATATGGGGTTTCAAGTATCTTCGGGATATCCGCAAGCTGCGGATGATGGACGATCCGGTTGATGGCGTCGAATCCGATGTGACCGAATCCGATGTTTTCATGGCGGTCTTTCCGGGCTCCCGTTGGATTTTTGCTATCATTCACATGCAGGACCTTGAGACGGTCGATGCCGATGATCCGGTCGAATTCTTCCAGCACCCCGTCGAAGTCCTCCACGATGTTATAGCCTGCGTCATGGGTGTGACACGTATCGAAGCAGATCGACAAACGGTCATTCAGATCGACGCCATCGATGATGGCAGCGAGCTCCTCGAATGAACGTCCACATTCCGAGCCCTTCCCTGCCATCGTTTCAAGGGCGATCTGTACCTTGTGCTCCTTCGTAAGGACTTCGTTTAATCCTTCGATGATCTTTTCGATCCCTTTATCGGCTCCGGCACCGACATGCGCTCCGGGGTGAAGGACGATTTGTCCTGCCCCAAGGGCTTCCGTCCGTTCGATCTCCGAGCGGAGGAAGTTGACGCCAAGCTCGAATGTGGCAGGATTGGTGGTGTTGCCGATATTGATGATATAAGGGGCATGGACGACGATATCCTCGATGCCATGCTCTTTCATATGGGCCCTTCCTGCTTCGATATTCAAGTCTTCGATCTTCTTTCTTCTTGTGTTCTGGGGTGCACCCGTATAGATCATGAATGTATTTGCCCCATATGAAACGGCTTCCTCACTCGAAGCCAGCAGCATATTTTTCCCACTCATTGATACATGAGATCCGATCTTCAACACATGTCTCAGCTCCTTTACGACGCTTTCAAATTATTTGTTCCTGCTTTTGATCCTTCTTTCACGCTTTTTGATCTGCTCCATTTTGTATTTCATTTTCTTTTTGTATCCCGGTTTCACCTTTTTCGGCTTCCGTACCATGGATTTGGCTTTTACGTCTGCCTCATCCGCACTGGTTTTCTGGCGGTTCTTCCGTTTATTCAGCGCAGGGAGCTCGACCCAGTCGCCTTTTTTTAGGTCTTTGTGGGCAAAGTGGATACCCTTTTTCTCCAGTCGGTTGATGGCATCTTCATCGGACGCCTCATAGATGGTGAAGGCAATCCCGCTGTTGCCGGCACGAGCCGTACGGCCTGTCCTGTGGATGTAGAAATCAAGGTCCTGCGGCAATTCAAAGTTGATGATATGGCTGATTCCCTCGATGTCGATCCCCCTGGCAGCAAGGTCTGTCGCCACGATGTATTGGAATTCGAGATTCCTTGTCTGCTTCATTACCTTTTTCCGTTCACGCGGAGAGAGGTCACCGTGGATCCTCCCTACTTTCAAGCCTTTGGCAATCAGGGCATCCGCCACTTCATCCGCTTTCGATTTCGTGTTTGTGAACACGATCCCGAGGTACGGGTTGATATCGGTCAGGATGTTGTAAAGCAGGTTGATTTTGTCACGGCTTTTCACCGGGACGATGACGTGCTCGATGTTCTTCGCAGATAGACGCTCAGGCTCCACATGGGCGAACTGAGGATTCTCCATATACTTCTTCAAGAAAGGCTTCAACTTCTCTGGGATGGTCGCAGAGAATACGAGCATCTGAAGGTTTTCCGGCATTTTGCCTGCGATTTGATCCACATCTTCGATGAATCCCATATCAAGCATCAAGTCGGCTTCATCGATTACAAGCATGGTCGCTGTGTAAACCAGCAAAGCCTGTTCTTTGACAAGATCATTGATCCGTCCAGGCGTACCTACGACGATATGCGGCTGGCTCTTCAGTTTTTCGATTGTCCGCTGCTTGTCCGTTCCGCCGATGAAACAGCGAGATGTGATATCAGTGTCTTTGGTGATCTTAAGAATCTCCTGATAGATTTGCTGGGCAAGTTCCCTCGTAGGCGCAGTGATTACCGCCTGGACCGTCTCGGAAGCTGCATGGATCTTCTCAATGATCGGGAGCAGATAGGAATGGGTCTTGCCTGTACCGGTCTGGGATTGCCCGATGGCACTTTGGCCTTTCAAGATCATCGGGATCATCTTTTTCTGGATTTCTGTCGGCTCATGAAAACCCCGTTCTTCAATAGCATGCTGAATGAACGTTTTGAATTCATACTGTGTAAAGGCGTTCTTAGTCATGTCTCTTCATCTCCTTTATCTCGACATCTCATTATACCTAATTCATGGTGATGCATGGACACCCCATACTGAAGGGTCCACCCGGTGTTCAGCGGGTGAAGATCTATATAAAACGTCAGTTGTCATTTAAATCAAGAACATCTAACCATTATAATCAATTTCCCGAGAAACATCTAGCCTATCGGGACAAAATCATTTCTCCCTCCACACAATACCCTTTTCCGGCTGCTTGCATACGTTATAAAGATGACGATTCCATTTGAAAGGAGGCGATCATCATGCCGCCACGCGGAATGATGAGAACACGCGGAGGAAATCCATTCGGCATGCAGCAGCGTAACCCGTTCGGAATGCAGCAGAGCAACTTCCGCATGCAGCAGGGGAATCCATTCATGATGCAACAAGGCAGAAGGAATCGACCCAATATGGATCGCACTTCACCTTCTCCGTTCCAGATGCCAGGAGGCCAGCAGGGCAAAAAGAAAGGCCTGCTCTCCAAACTATTGAAAAAAGGCGAAAATCGAAGGGGAGGGGCGCCTGAAGGTGGAGGTGGTCTTCTCGAGCAGTTCACCCGATCGGCTGCCGATGCGGGGATGGACCGGTCTCCCCAGGCAGCCGGGGGCATCCTTCAGGGACTGATGAATCCCGGGAATATCGGCTCTTTCCTGACGAACACCCAACAGGTGCTACAGACTGCACAGCAGCTCGGACCGATGGTTTCACAATATGGACCCATGGTCAAGAACATCCCTGCCCTGTGGAAGCTGTACCGTGGACTGAAGGATTTACCGGCAGATGAAGAAACGAAGGAAGAGGCAAAGGTATCTGCAGAAGATGCTCCTCCCCCACCAAAGGGACAGAATGCAGATGAAACCGTGGAAACACCCGTCCCCGATGAAGAACCTGCCCCGCCCGTCAGACCGAGAGCCCCAAGAAAAACGGGGCAATCTTCACCCAAGCTTTATGTTTAACTCTGTCATGCCCTGCAGAATGGTTATCTGGAGGGCTGTTTCCAGTGGTCCAACCCTTTCTACACCCATACTCTTTGTCATAAACGATGTTCTCCTTTATAATGGGGGTACAACCTTTCCCATGTAGGAGGATTATTAGTGGATATTATTAAAATTACCCCGAGGGGATACTGCTACGGAGTCGTCGATGCCATGGTCATCGCCAGGAATGCGGCGCTCGACAAGTCACTCCCCCGTCCGATCTATATATTGGGCATGATTGTCCATAACAAACATGTGACCGATGCATTCGAAGAGGAAGGCATCATCACCCTTGATGGCCATAACCGGAAGGAAATCATCGACCAGGTCAATGAAGGGACCGTCATCTTCACAGCACACGGGGTATCCCCGGAAGTAAAGGAAATCGCCAAGAATAAAGGGCTCGTCACATTGGATGCAACATGCCCGGATGTCACGAAGACTCATGACCTCATCCGCGAGAAGGAAGCAGAAGGATATGACGTCATCTACATCGGTAAAAAAGGCCACCCTGAACCAGAAGGGGCCGTCGGGGTAGCCCCTGATATCGTCCACCTTGTGGAAACAGCCGAGGATGTGGAAAAGCTCACCATCGACAATCAAAAGATCATCGTGACGAACCAGACGACCATGAGTCAATGGGATGTTCTCGATACGATGGAAAAGGTCAGGGAAATGTACCCGCATGTTGAGCTTCATAAAGAAATCTGCCTGGCGACGCAGGTGCGTCAGGAAGCCGTTGCAGAGCAGGCCGGGGCAGCAGATGTCCTTATTGTTGTCGGTGACCCGAAGAGCAATAACTCCAACCGTTTGGCACAGGTGTCGAAAGAAATCGCCGGAACACCTGCCTACCGGATCTCAGACATTAGTGAGCTTGAATTGGAATGGCTCAAGGATGCAAAAGTGGCTGCCGTCACGGCTGGGGCTTCCACCCCTACCCCCATCGTCAAGGAAGTCATCCGATTCCTTGAAGCATATGATCCGGCTGACGAAGCGACTTGGACAAGGGAACGCAATGTTCCGCTTAATAAGATCCTTCCTAAAGTCCGAAAAGCAAAACTCGGCTCATCTTAATGTAAATCAAACGCCTACGCTGGGACTCCCCGCGCAGGCGTTTTTTTTGATTATATATGTTCACATTCATCATGGATCCCCCTTCTCCTGAATGCTATACTGAAGGAAAATATTCACAGGAGGCAATATGGGTTATATTATGGAATTACGCGAGCAAGTCGGGAGCATCCCACTCATCATGGTCGGTTCATGTGTCCTCGTCATCAATGAATCAGACGAACTGCTTTTGATGAAGCGCACGGACAATCAATGCTGGGGTCTCCCGGGAGGTTCCATGGAACCCGGGGAGACGCTGCAGGAAGTAGCCCAACGGGAGCTTTATGAGGAAACCGGATTGCAAGCAGGATGCCTACACCTATGGAACATCTATTCAGGTCAGGAATTCTATTATCGGTATCCACACGGCGATGAAGTGTACAATGTCGTCACCGCCTATCTATGCAGCACCTATAGCGGAGAATGTCGTTTGAATGAGATCGAGGGATCCGAACTGCGTTTCTTTCCACTGGACTCTCTCCCACCGGAACTGAGTCCGCCAGATCGACCGATTATCTTGGAGTATCGGGCACAAAAAGAAAAGCCTTGTTCGCAGCCCCATTGGTAAGGGTGCTGACAAGGCTTCTTTTACATGAAGGTAAACGGATTGGTGTTAGACGCCGAAGGGAAGACGTTCACCACATATCCTTTTTCGGCGCACGCCTTGGCAAGGTGCTGAGCCACGCCGTCCTTCATGATTTTCTCGATGTGATGACCGGCATCAATGACGTTCAAGCCGAGCATCATGGCATCGTGGGCAGTATGGTAGTAGATGTCACCCGAAATGAAGACGTCCGCTCCCTGTCGCTTGGCAGCATGGATGAATTTATTCCCGTCGCCTCCAAGGACCGCCACTTTGTTTACGGGCGCCTGAAGGTCCCCTGTCACTTTGACGCCATCCATCCCGAATACCTCTTTGACCCGCAGGGCAAATCCCTTCAGGGTCGTGCCCTCTGGTAACGATCCGATCCTGCCGAGACCCATAGCTGGCGCTTTGTTCTCCAGTGGATAGATGTCATAAGCGACTTCTTCATAAGGGTGGTTGGTGACCATGGCTTTCAGTACCCGGCCCTCGATGGAAGCGGGATACACCGTTTCGATCCTTTCCTCCTCTGCCACTTCAAGGCGCCCCTGTTCCCCAAGATAAGGGTCGGTTCCTTCGCCAGGGAGGAATCTGCCTTCTCCCTGTGTAGTGAAGCTACAATCGGAGTAGGCGCCGATATGCCCCGCTCCTGCTCCGGCCAAAGCCCCGCGAAGGCGTTCTCCGTGCTCTTTCGGTACGAAGACCACCAATTTCCTGAGCTCTTCGGAATATGTCGGCACAAGGACGGATGGTTCAACAAGCCCGAGAGCATCAGCGAGCAGATCGTTCACCCCGCCCTTTGCTACATCAAGGTTGGTGTGGGCTGCATAAACAGCAATATCATTCTTGATGAGCTTTTCAATCATCCTTCCCTGATATGTATCTGTATGGATCGCCTTCAAGGACCTGAATAACGGCGGGTGATGGGCGATGATAAGCTTCACATTATTCTTGATCGCTTCATCCACCACATTTTCAAGAACGTCCAGGGTTACCATGACATTCTCCACCTTTTCGTTGAGTCTGCCGATTTGAAGTCCGATCGGATCACCTTCCTCGGCAAGATGCTTCGGTGAAAATTGTTCGAAAAGCTGAATGATTTCATGTCCATTCGGTGTTTTCATCTTCATCGATTCAGAACCTCCTCTACCAGTTTGATTTTACCAAGCAGATCATTCCTTCGCTCCTCGAGTGCCGGAGTTTCCTCAGCCTGTTCCATGTTTTTCAGGATTGCCTTCCACTGGGTCAGTTCCTGTGTCCATTTCTTTCTGAACGGTGCATTGCCTTCCTGACTCAAGATCGGACCCATTAGCAGCTGGGCCTCCTTGTCTTCACTTGAATATCCCGCCTCTGGATTTCCTTTTTCCGCCACAAGGACTTCATAGATTTTACCGTCTTCTTCAAGGATTTCTTCATTCGTGAGTGACCAGCCATTGTCCATGAGCCATACACGGATGGATACGGCGCTGACGTTCGGTTGAAGGATGAGTCTTGCATTCTCCACCTTATCCTTACCCTTTTCCAATATGGAAGCAATCAGCGTCCCGCCCATGCCTGCAATGGTGATGCAATCCACTTCTCCCGGACGGAGCACATCGAGGCCGTCTCCCAATCTGACATCCACCTGGTTTTCAAGAGCGTTCAGTTTGACCTGCTTCAGAGCTGATTCAAACGGCCCCTTCACGACTTCACCGGCAATGGCCGAGGCCGCGATCCCTGCCTGGACCGCATAACATGGCAGATAGGCATGATCGGACCCGATATCTGCGATGGTACTGTTTTTTGGTATGTACGATACAACTGTCTCCAGTCGTTTGGATAATTTTTCGCTATTCATCATTTCACCTTATCAATCTGGATTCATTCTTCCCTCCCCAGTTCCGGGAAGGAGTTTTCCGCTTCGATACCATTCTACCCAATTTCAAGGTATAAAAAAAGCCCCCTGCCCATCAGGCAAAGAAGCTTTCTTTATTATTTGAGTGATAAGATCCAGTCTGCCATGGCATCAAGGTTCTCATCTTCCACAAGTCCTGCCGGCATGATCCCCTTACCGTTCTTGATCGTATCCTTGATTTGATCTTTGGAAAGATCCGTTCCTTTCAATGCAGGTCCCGCTCCGCCTTCATAGTTGCCTCCGTGACAGCTCATACAATTTTCCTTGTAATGTGCTTCGGGATCGAATTCGCCGCTTGAAGCCTGCTCTCCGCCTTTTTCTTCTTCCTTTGCCTTGTCGGCTTTCTCTTCAGCATTATTCAATCCTTCAAGAGATAAGAAGAAAACAAGTCCGATACCAAGTGCCATAATGAGAATGAACGGAATGATTGGATTGCGATTCATGGCTTAAACCTCCTTCGTATGTATACCATCCAAATAGTACCCTATTTAACAATTTATATTTTACTGTAAAAACAGGGAAAGTAAAAGTCCTACGAATTAACTTTTCCATCTTTCTCACAATTTAGACACATTATGTTCGATTTTACGCCGAATTCTCTTAACCGTTTTCATTATTGTTACACAAGCAATCCTTTTCACAGGACTTTCATCCTGTTCTGATTTGGTATCGCTATCAACGATCACGTTCATTTCCAGTTACACTGTAAAAATAAGGGACCCGGTATAAGCCGGGTCCCCAGATATCAATGGCAGCCGATCAGTCTTGAGATGACCATACGCTGGACTTCCGAAGTTCCTTCCCCGATCTCTAGAAGCTTTGCATCGCGAAGGTACCTCTCCACGTGATACTCCCTCATATACCCATATCCCCCGTGGATCTGAATCGCTTCATCCGCCACTTCCATGCTGATTTCGGATGCATACAACTTGCACATGGACGCTTCCTTGGAAAACGGTCTGCCCTGATCCTTCAGCCACGCTGCCTTATGCACCATATTCCTGGCCAATTCGATCTTCATCGCCATGTCGGCCAGCTTGAATTGTGTCACTTGGAACTGGGAAAGCGTCTTTCCGAATTGCTTTCTCTCTTTCGCGTATTGCAGAGCCTTATCAAAAGCCGCCTGAGCGACCCCCACGGCCATGGCACCGATTCCGATCCTTCCACCGTCTAGCGTCACGAGGAACTGCTTAAAGCCCTCTCCACGCTTACCGAGGAGGTTCTCAACAGGGACTTCAACATCTTCCAGTACGAGCTCCGTCGTGTTCGAGGCGTGCAGCCCCATCTTTTCATAATTATCGATCACCGTGAAGCCTTTGGCATCCGTCGGCACAATGATCGCGCTGATTTCCTTGTTTCCGTCCTTTTTGCCTGTGATCGCCGTAAGAGCAAGATGGTTGGCATAGCTGGCATTCGTGATGTAGCATTTATTGCCGTTGATGACCCAGCGATCGTCCTGCTCCACTGCCGTCGTCTGGGTTCCGCCTGCGTCAGATCCCGCATTCGGTTCGGTCAGCCCGAAAGCTCCGAAGCTCTCGCCCGTACAGATCGGAGTCAAATACTTCTCCTTCTGCTCATCCGTGCCGAACATGGAAATCGGTGCCCCCCCCAATGAAATATGGGCTGAATATGTGATTCCGGTCGATGCGCATGCCCGACTCAATTCTTCCGTCACAATGGCAAAGCTGACCGTATCAGCCCCCGCCCCGCCGTATTCTTCTGAAAACGGAAGACCCATCAATCCAAGGTCCGCCAATTTTTTAAAAACGTCAGCAGGGAATTGCTTGGACCGGTCCCTTTCAAGGGCACCCGGCGCCACCTCTTCTTCTGCAAACTCTCTAATGGTCTTTTTAATCATTGTCTGTTCCTGCGTCAAGTCGAAATTCATTTCCATCCCCCTTGTCTGTCTCGCATCCTGCCTAGAGCAAGAATGTATGCGCTATCATTTACATTATAAAAGGAATAAATGAATTTTCTCAACTTTAAAAAACTTTATAATTTTCTGTAGTTATATTAAAATATAAATAGTCAGCAGGGCCGCTGCCAAGATCCCCCCGATTAAAAACGGGAGGCTTTTGTGCCGAAAACCCATAATCGACCAAATGGAACAATGGAAATAAAGGAGCGGTATCATGACTTCCCTTTTCCCTTCAAAGCATGCATCCACGATATGGACTGTCATAAAAAGAAGGATGAGGGCTGCAGCCACATACAGGAAAAGGGTGGAGATTCCTTTCTTGCTATAATGAATTGCCATGGCCACGAGGAAAACGACAAATACTGCCAAAATCGCTGTTTGCAAAAGCGATGACATTTCAGTAAAATAAATGACAAATACGGTGAGGCCGAGAGTCAGGGCCGATGTTGCAAGATGCGTGTATCTTGAAGAGGAAACGCTTTCACTATCCCCTTTGGTATAAAGGTTGAGGAGGTAGTCACAGTAGTGCTCAGGAAGCATGCTGCTTTCCTTCCAACGTCTGATTTCGTTTATGATGATCTTTGTTTCTTTATCCTGTTGTTTGATTCCAATCACTGCCTAACCTATAAGTATACGTATAATTTTCGTCATAGCCTGTCGAAACTCCTTTTTCATCTATAAAAAAAACCGCCTCGGCGTATGCGAGACGGTTCGAATTCCTATTCGAGGAAGTCTTTCAATCGTTTGCTTCTGCTTGGATGACGAAGCTTACGCAGTGCTTTCGCTTCGATCTGGCGAATCCTTTCCCTTGTAACACCGAAAACTTTCCCGACTTCTTCCAGTGTGCGGGTCCTTCCGTCATCAAGTCCAAAACGAAGACGAAGAACGTTCTCTTCACGGTCTGTCAGGGTATCCAGAACATCCTCGAGCTGTTCCTTCAGAAGTTCGTAGGCTGCATGCTCGGATGGCGACTGTGCTTCTGCATCCTCGATGAAGTCACCTAGGTGTGAATCATCCTCTTCCCCGATCGGTGTTTCCAATGAAACAGGCTCTTGGGCAATTTTCAGGATTTCCCTTACTTTTTCCGGTGTAAGATCCATTTCCTCAGCTATTTCTTCAGGTGCAGGCTCACGACCTAGATCTTGAAGGAGCTGGCGTTGGACGCGGATCAGTTTGTTGATGGTCTCCACCATATGGACAGGGATACGGATCGTCCTTGCCTGATCGGCGATGGCGCGGGTGATGGCCTGACGGATCCACCAAGTGGCATACGTACTGAATTTGAACCCCTTACGGTAATCAAATTTCTCAACTGCTTTGATAAGACCCATGTTCCCTTCCTGGATCAGATCAAGGAACAGCATACCCCGGCCGACATAGCGCTTCGCGATACTGACCACAAGTCGAAGGTTGGCTTCTGCAAGGCGTCGCTTCGCCTCTTCGTCCCCTTCTTCAATTCTTTCGGCCAGATTGATTTCTTCTTCTGCCGACAGCAGGTCGACCCTTCCGATTTCCTTCAGATACATGCGGACCGGATCATTTATTTTGACGCCGGGAGGGACACTGAGGTCATTCAGGTTGAACTCCTCTTCCTCTTCCTTTGCCAGTTCAGGGGCACTCGGATCGTCATCTTCATCACTCTCTTTGATGATTTCGATGCTTTGTTCACCTAAGTGCTCGTAAAATTCATCCATTTGGTCAGAGTCCAATTCGAAGCCCGATAGTTTGTCGGCGATATCCTCATATGTGAGGACACCTCTCTTCTTACCCTGATTCACTAAAAATTCTTTCACCTGATCAACGGTCAATTCAGACGCTATTTGTTTGGAACGCGCGGACTTTTCAGCCATGTGTTCCCCTCCTTCCAACTTCCTGGCAAAACTATAAAGACTTACGCAGCTGTAAGATTTCCATCGCAATCTCTACTTCCTTACGATAATCATTTCTTCTCTCAGCTTCTTTTCTTTCCTGTTCTTTTTCCTTTATCTTCAACATCTTTTGATGTTTTAAGACCTGTTTCACATAATCCATCAGTTCATCATCCGTGCATTCTTCGCTGATGGACATCATTTCGATCTCCGTTACCACGCGCCTCAGGCGTTCATCGCTCAGATATCCGATGAATCCGCGGGCACCTGGTGGCAGACCTTCTTCATAATACCCGAGAAGATAGGTGATGATCGCCTGATGCTCATCTACATTCAGGCTGACACCGGCAAGCCAATCCTGCACCTTATACGCGACGTTCGGATCCCTCATCATATGGGCGATCAAACGCCTTTCGGCATTTTGATACGCAGGGAGGAGCTGAGACTTCCGGTTGAAGGGAGGAGCAGCAGCCGCTGGTGCGGGAGAATGCTGTACCTTCTTTGTCCGGGGTGCTCCTGTCTGCCCCATCTGCTGCTGCAGGGCATCCAATGACAGGTCGAACTCATCGGCGAGATTTCTCAGATAGAAGTCTTTTTCCACGGCACTGTTCAAGCCAACGATTTCCTTGAGTACCTCTTCGATATAAGCGAGCCGATCTCCTTCATCATTCAGGTTTTTATTCAGCTTGTAATAGCGTAGTTTGAACGCCATGAATGTCAGAGCTGCCCCTATTACATCCTGCTGAAACTTTTCGGATCCATAGGTGGAGATGTAGTCATCGGGGTCAAGCTGCTCGGGAATGGCGGCGATGCGGATATTCATGCCGTGGTTCGTCAGGAGATTTCCGGCCCTGAACGCGGCTTCGATCCCCGCAGAGTCACCGTCATAACAAATCACGACGGAATCCGTGAGTCGTTTGATCAAGCCGATCTGCTGCTCGGTCAAGGAGGTTCCCATTGTGGCGATCCCATTCTCGACTTCTGCCTCGTTTGCGGAAATGACGTCTGCGAACCCCTCAAAGAGGATCGCCTGCTGTTTCCGCCTGATGGAGGCCCGTGCACCATGGTAATGATAGAGGATTTTACTTTTATTGAAGATTTTCGTCTCCGGACTGTTCAAGTATTTCGGTTCATCGCCTTTTTGGAGGCTCCGCCCCGAAAAGGCGACCGTTTCCCCTTTTGGATTCTGGATCGGAAACATGATCCGACCCCTGAACCGGTCGAGGAAGGATTGATCCCTTTCCCTTCTGACCAGGAGTCCGGCCTCTTCCATGAGTTCGAGGGGGTAGCCCCTCTTTTCCAGAAACTTGACTGTGAAATCCCAATTGGGAAGCGACCAGCCGATTTTGAACTTCCGGATGCTTTCCGTTGTGAACCCCCTGGCAAGCAAATATTCCAGTGCTTCCTGGCCCTCTTTTGTATTAAGGAGCAAATGATGGTAAAATTTACTCAAAAGTTCATGGGCCTCGATCATTCTCTTTTCTTCTTCAAGATGAGCATGATCCACACTCGGGCCGGCAGGTGTGACTTCGATCTCTTCGCCAACCTTTTCACCCAGCTTCTGCGCTGCTTCCTGGAAGGACATCCCGTCTACATCCATGAGGAATGTAAAGGCATTGCCTCCCGCACCACAGCCGAAGCAATGGAAGATTTGTTTATCAGGTGAAACAGAAAAAGATGGAGTGTTCTCTCCATGGAATGGGCACAGCCCAAAATAGTTGCGACCCTGTTTCTTCAGTTGCACATAGTCGCTCACAACATCCACGATATCCGTGGATGATAAAATTCTATTCAGCTTCTCTTCAGGGATTCTTTCTGACACTGTTCATCACCTGTTTTATAAATGTCCCTCATAGTTCATTCGATAAATTTTATCAATCTCCTGCAATTTGCGACAATAAATTCTCGAAGTTTGCGGAAAAAGTTTCCCGATCCGATTGGGTGAATGCCTTGGGACCTTTTCCATACTTCCCTTTTCTGCGTTCCTTAGCGGCAAGATACCTGTAATCGAGGGCAGTGGCAATCGTTTCTTCCTTGTATGCTTTTCCCCTGGGGGACAAGGCATAAACGTGCTTCGGCAGGACTAGACTGGCGAGCCCGATGTCCTGGGTGACGAGCACGTCGGAAGGACGGACGTGATTCATGATGTACAGGTCGGCTGATTCCTTGGAACTATCAACATAGATCCATTCACCTGCTTCAGGCTCACTTTTCCTGTGGGCATGGGAAGCGACGAATACAACCCTGAAACCGTACCTTCTTGAGATCAGGCTGATTTCCTCCTTGACAGGACAAGCATCAGCATCCACGTATACACAGGGATGATATGGGTCATACCTAACTATTCTACATCACTCCATGTAATCCTTCTCTCCCGGATAACTTTCCTTGGGAGCAAGGAAGAATTTGTCGAAAAAAACCCTCTTCAGGACTTGACATATCACAATAATTAGTTTATTCCTTAAGAGTTTAGTCTAAACCTATTTTAAATATTTTTATCACAATTTTTTATTATAGTATATCCCCGGCAATTTGACCACCCATAAAACTCATTCTTTCCACGATCCCATGTTCATGCTGCCATACTTCAAGGCCTTCGTGCGGGAACTCTCCATCCACAGAAAACCCGGACCTCCATGATCATGATGGTCCGGGTAAACAATACTCAGGATTTCTGATAGATATTCGTGATGACATTGGCCGTCTCTTCCACGGCTTTATTCGTCACATCGATGACATGACAACCGATGCGCCCCGTGATGGCCTCGAAGTATGTAAGCTCTTCTTCGATCCTCTTGATGTTTGCATAGCTTGCCTGGTCGTTCAGACCGAGGGATTTCAACCGTTCCCTGCGGATCGTATTCAGTTTGTCCGGACTGATCTTCAAGCCGAAGCATTTTTCCGGCGGAACCTTGAAAAGCTCCTCGGGTGGATCGACTTCAGGAACAAGAGGGACATTCGCCACCTTGTAACGCTTGAGTGCAAGGTATTGTGACAATGGTGTCTTGGATGTCCTCGATACGCCGACCAAAACAATATCCGCCCTGAGAAGGCCCCTCGGATCCCTTCCATCATCATACTTCACGGCGAATTCGATGGCCTCGACCTTTTTGAAGTAGTCGTCGTCGAGCTTCCTGACCGTACCCGGTTCAAAAAGCGGCTCCTTCTGATAAGAGGATTGATATGTATCCATGAGGGGTCCGATGATATCGAACGCATGGAGGTCTTCCACTTTCGCCTTCGCCTTGATGTAGGCGCGCATCTCAGGTTTTACAAGGGTGTAGACGATCAGCCCTTTCGTCATTTTGGCCAGGGAGATCACTTCATCGATATTTTCCAGCTCTTCAATATACGGGAAGCGTTTAATGACCGTATTCTTAGAACCATCGAACTGGCTGATGGCGGCCTTGGTCACTAGTTCGGCCGTTTCCCCTACGGAATCTGATACCACATAGATAATTGGTTCTTTCACGATCATTCACCACCTGTTAATATTCATCTGCCAGTGCAACGAACGCCTTCGTGACATTCGTCTTTGTAATCCGTCCCGTCACTTCCAGATCTCCATTATCCGTTTTCCGGACAACAGGGACGGAGTCGATCTGTTTATGGATCAAATCCTTCGCGACACCGATCAACGGATCATCCTTCTCGCATGTCGTGATGTTCGGCATCCTCGTCATGATGATATTCACCGGAAGCGTACTCAATTCCTGCTTTCCGATGCTCGCCCTTAGAAGATCCTTCCGGGAAAGGACCCCGACCAGATAGGAATTCGCATCAACCACGAACAGCGTCCCCACATCTTCGAGGAACATCGTCACGATGGCATCATAGACCGAAACATTTTCATTGACCACTACGGGAATGGATTGGTAATCCTTCACGTAGATTTTCTTGAGGTTTTCGGTCAGCAGCTGGGTTCCCGTCTTACCGGTATAGAAATACCCCACCCGGGGCCGTGCATCAAGGTAACCCGCCATGGTCAGAATGGCCAGATCCGGTCTCAGGGTGGCACGGGTCAAGTTGAGTCGGTCGGCGATCTGTTCTCCCGTGATGGGCCCATTATCTTTTACGATTTGCAAAATCGTTTCTTGACGTTTATTCAGTTCCATTTTTCTTCACCACCTAACGACCCTTTTTCAAAATGTTATACTGTATACTAAATATTATATACTAATGAATCAAAATGAAAAGAGTATTATCTTTTCCCTTTATGTGTAAACTATATCGGAATATTAGACCTGTAAAAGAGTATCCTGTTTCCCAAGAAACATCAACTCTTTTTCACTTTGAACGAACAATGGTTGTCAAGAAGAAAATCCCATGATAAAATAGCTAACACATTCATACGTAAGCAATGACGGATAGATAAGTAACCGCAGCTTAAAGCGACCGGGGATGGTGAAAGCCCGGAATAGCGGAGAAACGGCGATCCCGAGCTCATACAATCGAAAGTGGATATGCCATGTGCATATCAACTAGGGTGGAACCGCGAGCCAAAGCTCGTCCCTAGGCCTACAGTGCCTGGAGACGAGCTTTTTTTATTGGCCGGCCCCCTTATCTAAAAAGGAGTGACAGATTATGTCAATGGAACAAGTTGTGAATCTTGCAAAACACCGTGGATTTGTGTTCCCAGGATCTGAAATTTACGGTGGCCTTGCCAATACGTGGGATTACGGTCCCCTTGGCGTGGAACTCAAAAACAACATCAAGAAAGCATGGTGGAAGAAATTCGTCCAGGAATCCCCTTATAATGTCGGCCTAGATGCCAGCATCCTGATGAACCCCAAAACATGGGAAGCTTCCGGCCACGTCGGAAACTTCAATGACCCGATGATCGATTGTAAAAAATGCAAAACCCGTCATCGCGCTGATAAACTGATCGAGAATGCCCTGGAAGCCAAAGGGATGGAAATGATCGTCGACGGCCTCCCGTTCGAGAAAATGGAAGAGATCATGAAGGAACATGAAATCGTCTGCCCGGATTGTGGCGCGCAGGATTTCACAGAAATCCGCCAGTTCAACTTGATGTTCAAAACGCACCAAGGCGTCACGGAATCCTCCACGAACGAAATCTTCCTTCGTCCGGAAACGGCTCAGGGAATCTTTGTGAACTTCAAGAACGTGCAGCGCTCCATGCGTAAAAAAATGCCTTTCGGGATTGCGCAGATCGGAAAAAGCTTCCGAAATGAAATCACGCCGGGTAACTTCACGTTCAGAACACGCGAATTCGAACAGATGGAGCTTGAATTCTTCTGTAAGCCCGGTGAAGACCTTGAGTGGTTCTCTTACTGGCGCGAATTCTGTAAGAACTGGTTACTGAACCTTGGTCTAAACGAAGACAATATGCGCCTGCGTGACCACGACGAAGACGAACTGTCCCACTACAGTAATGCCACTACCGACATTGAGTACAAATTCCCGTTCGGATGGGGCGAACTATGGGGTGTCGCTGACCGTACAGATTTCGATTTGAAGCGCCACATGGAACATTCGAATGAAGACTTCCATTACATGGACCCGCAAACCAATGAAAAATATGTACCTTATTGCATCGAGCCTTCCCTCGGGGCAGATCGGGTGACGCTCGCCTTCCTATGTGATGCATTTGAAGAAGAGGAGCTTGAAAACGACTCCCGTACGGTGCTCCGCTTCCATCCTGCACTTGCACCATACAAGGCAGCCGTACTTCCGCTTTCGAAGAAGCTTTCGGACGATGCGTTCAAAGTGTATGAAGAGCTTTCCAAAGACCTTATGATTGACTTCGATGAGACGGCTTCCATCGGTAAACGCTATCGTCGTCAAGATGAGATCGGTACCCCGTTCTGCATTACGTATGACTTTGATTCTGCTGAAGACGGACAAGTGACGGTCCGCGATCGTGATACGATGGAGCAGGTTCGCATGCCGATCAGTGAAGTGAAAAGCTTCCTGGATGGTAAGATCAACTTCTAAACAGTAAAAGACCTCCACGCCTGAGCGTGGAGGTCTTTCATTTCATGACACCAAAAGGACCGCTCCCTGCGAAAGGGGCGGTCCTTCTCACTCTATTCACATCACACTAGAATAAATCCTTCAGGTTGTCCATCTGATCCAGGAATCTCCTCGATTTCAAGTGCAGTCCGGAATATTCATCATAGTAGGTCCGGATGACCTTTTTCAATTCGGCCTTTGTTTCATCCTTCACCGATACATTTCCCAACCGGTTGATATCAAAGTAATAGAAGACCCTCAATAATTTGACCGTCCCCTGCTTCAAAGGAAGGGCATGGGGATCCTTATGGGCGCACCGGTGGCAGATGAAGCCATTTTCCCGGAATGAAAATGAGAAGGTCCCTTCCTTCTCGCCGCACACAGAGCATCCATCGAGGTTCGGATACAGTCCAAGAACCGGCAGCATCTTCATTTCAAAGATATGGACAAGGATCTCGGGATCCACTTCCTCATCAAGATAATGCAAGGATTGGTGGAGAAGCTCGAACAGGAAGGGATTCGGCTTCCGGTCCTCCGTTGCCTTATCCAGCAGCTCCACCATGTAGGTGGCGTAGGACGTCTTGAACAAGTCTTCACGGATATGGCGAAGTGACTCCACCATTTCCCCCTGCTGAAGGGTACCGAGGCCGCTTCCTTTGATATACATGAAATAGCCGTATGTAAATAACTGTGATATGGCGGAAAGACGGCTGTTGGGCTTCTTAGCACCGCGAGCCATCAGTCCCACCTTACCGAATTCCCTAGAGAAGACGGTAACGATCTTATTCGTCTCGCCATAGTCATTCGTCCTGATGACGATTCCTTCACATTTCTGTAGCATAAGGCCACCTCCCGACGTCCATTTGTCCGGGTGATGACAAACTCGTTTACGTTATAGGAAAATCCGCTTCTGAATTTTCCTCATCAAATCCTGTTATTTCATCACTTGAATCTTTTTCGAGTTCTTTAAAGAGCAGATACGTGTCGATACTTCCTGTTTGTGAAAAGAACTTCCAGGTTAAGTCTAACATATAAAACCCACCTTTCTGGATTTAAGCTAGTAAGACCTTTCATGTGATTAGAGTGAGCATTTCAAGCAGATTTGATGTGTTCTAAATATTGTTAATCCCAAGATCAATATTCGTCATCATTGAAGCCATAGTCTTTCAGGTTCGAAGCACGGTTACGCCAATCTTTCTGGACCTTCACCCAAAGCTCCAGATAAACCTTCGATCCCAGAAGATTCTCGATATCGATCCTGGCTCGCTGGCCGACTTCCTTCAGCATGGCTCCACGTTTACCGATGACGATCCCCTTCTGTGAATCACGTTCCACAATGATCGTGGCGAGGACATCGATGAGGTTATTGGAGTCTTTCCTCTCCATTTTATCGATGACGACCGCAATGCTGTGAGGGATCTCTTCACGGGTCAGATGCAGCACCTTTTCCCTGATGAGTTCTGACACGATGAAGCGCTCCGGATGATCCGTGATCTGGTCGGCAGGGTAGAATTGCGGCCCTTCCGGCAGGCGGTCCTTCAATAATCCAAGAAGCTGGTCGACGTTATTCCCTTCAAGGGCTGAAATCGGCACGGTGGCCGCGAATGGATACAGTTCGTTATATTTCTGGATGATCGGCAAAAGCTCATCTGGATGAACCTGATCAATCTTATTCAAAATGAGGAAGACGGGCGTCTTGACGCCTTTGAGCTTCTCGATGATATAGTGATCACCCTTGCCGAGGCCTTCTTCGACATTGATCATGAAGAGGATCACATCGACTTCCTTCAGGGTATTCTGTGCGATCTTGACCATGAAATCCCCAAGCTTGTGCTTCGGTTTATGGATTCCCGGTGTATCGATGAAGATCATCTGTGCTTCATCGGTCGTATAGACTCCCTGTACTTTATTACGGGTCGTTTGCGGCTTGTCGCTCATAATGGCAATTTTCTGGCCGATGACACGGTTCAAGAATGTCGATTTTCCGACGTTCGGTCTTCCGATGATGGAAATAAAACCTGATTTGTACTGATTACTCATGTAAATCCTCCGGTGAAAAAGCTCCCGGCAACAACTCTGCAACTGTCAGTTCCTGAACATCTCCGTTCAGATTGGTGAGGACGACCCTCATGTCTTTCGGACAAAGCTCCGATATGACCTGACGGCACGCTCCGCATGGAGGGACCGGTCTCTTCGTATCCGCTACGACGGCGAGCATGGAGAAATCCTTATCTCCTTCTGAGTACGCCTTGAATAAGGCTGTGCGCTCAGCGCAATTACACATGCTGTAGGCCGCGTTCTCGATGTTGCATCCACGATATACCTTCCCGTCCTTGGTGAGGAGGGCTGCTCCTACCTGAAACCGACTATAAGGGACGTATGCTAGTTCTCTTGCTGCCTTTGCTTCTGTTATCATTTGTTGAACATTCATTCGTTTGATTCTCTCCTTTTTCCCTTACCCCTTCATTTTACTACACTTTTTCTGAAATGACATGGGATGTTATCAAATTGTTAATAAATAGTTAGATTATTCAAATAATTTTCCATCACTTTCCCTCATTCCCTTCCTCCATTAAAACGCTTTCAGTCAGGAAAATCAAATGTCCCGAAATGGGGACATGGATTTAGAGAATAGCCAGTATTTTCGGGACGAAAATGATCAGCCCGATAATCGCTGAGCAGATGGCAAATAGCAGCACGGCGCCGGAACCAAGATCCTTTGCCAGCTTGGCAAGGGGGTGATAGTCCCCGGTCGAAAGGTCAACCGTCTTCTCGATGGCCGTATTCACCATTTCAAGGGAATGCATCAGGAAGATCAGGATGAGGATGATCATCCATTCCATTTTCGACACGTGGAGCAGGGTGGCCATGATGAGAACGATGATCCCCACGCATGTATGGATCCTGAAGTTCTGCTCGGATTTCCATGCGCTCACCACCCCTTCCCATGCATAGCCGAATGACCTCAACAGCTTCTTGAAGCCGCCGTTAGCCCCTTTGGAGTCCATATGCGTCCAGGATATCCCTTTGTCTCTGGAACATCCTCTCTTCGTCTTCTTTATCCATATGGTCGTAGCCAAGCAAATGGAGGAAGCCATGAAGGGCTAGGAATCCAAGCTCCCTTTCGAAGGAATGGCCGTATTCTTCGGCCTGTTCACGCGTTCGTTCGATGGAGATCACGATGTCCCCCAGTACGCGCGGCATCCCTTCCCCGATGATTTCCACCTCGTCTTCACCCAGCTCTTCAAGAGCGAAAGAAATGACGTCCGTCGGCTGATCCTTCTCACGATACTCCCGGTTGATTTCCCTGATCCGGTCATTGGTGACGAAGGTGACGGACACTTCACTTCCCTCTTCGATCCCTTCCTTGCCTGCGGCAAAGTCAAGGATGGAGTGGACGAGCTCAGAATCCTTCTCCTCTATCTCTTCCGTTTCATCTATCATGTCAATATGCAAGATCATGTTCATTCTCCTTTTGCTTGTTCTTCCGGATATTCAATCCTTGGATGGAATATCCCGTTCAAAGTCTCGCACAGGGCCCTTTTCACCTGCTCCAGCTGTTTGAGTGTGATGTCGCACTCATTGAACTGTCCGTCCTGAAGTCTGTCCTGGACGATGGAGTGGATCAGGTTCTTGATTTCCTCCTGTGTGGGAGACGACTTAGAGCGTACGGCTGCCTCCACGCTATCCGAGATCGAGATGATGGCCGCCTCGATGGTTTGCGGCTTGGGACCGGGATAGCGATACTCTTCTTCCTTCACAGCTTTCCCCTGTTCCTTCGCCTTATAATAAAAGAATTTCAAAAGCGTGGTCCCATGGTGCTGCTCGGCGATATCGATGATCTCTTTAGGAAGCTTGTGCTTCCTCAGCATGTCTGCACCGTCCGTCGTATGACTAATGATAACATCCCGGCTCGTTTCAGGCGATACCCGGTCATGGGGATTTTTTCGGTTCATCTGGTTTTCGATGAAGAACTGGGGACGTTTTGATTTCCCCACATCGTGATAATAACATCCGACGCGGGCAAGAAGGCCGTTGGCTCCGATGGCTTCACATGCGGATTCGGCGAGATTTGCCACCATGACGCTGTGATGATACGTCCCCGGAGCCTCGGTCAAAAGCTTCTTCAGGAGCGGCTGAGTCGGCCTTGAGAGCTCCATGAGGCGCATGGAAGACAGGATGCCGAACCCTGCTTCGAAAAAGGGCAGGAATCCGATTGTGAAGATGGATGAACCTACTCCTGAAATCAACGCAAAAATGAAGTAATACAGATACTCTGTGTTTGTATAGGACGTGCCGCTCAGCAGGATCAGGAATGCAAGGACCAGGACGTTCACCAACGCGACAAAAAGACCGGCACGGAGGATATTGGACCGCTGATTCTTACTCACAAGGAAAAGCACGCCTGCAACCCCGCTGAACAGGGTATAGATGGCGATTTCAAAGTCGATCGCACCCGTGAACGGATGGTGGAAGATCACGCTCGAGCAGGCAGACAGGATGAAGACCATCATCATGGCGATCCTCTCATTCAACAGGATCCTGAGGATCATGCCGCTGAACGCTGCCGGGAGTATGTAGGCAATATCATTGAATTGAAGCTGCTCAAGGAGACCGACAATCTTCATGATCAAAAGGGAAATGACGAAAATGATGCTTGTGAGCAGCAGGTAATTCTGCTTTCTTTCTTCCGTGATCTGAAGGGTATAAAAGAAATAATACAATGATCCGATGATGACGATCACAAAGATCGCGAGACCGAGGAACGGTTTTACCGAGAAGCTGTTATCGACCATTCCGAGTGCCTTCAGGATTTCGTATTTTTTCGGCGTCACGAGTTCTCCGTCTTCCACGATGACACCGCCTTCAATGATTTCAACGGAGCGGACATTGGCAACCGCCTGTTTCTTCAGTTCTTCCGTCTTTTCTTTATCATAATATTCCGTCGGCTCGAGGGCCAGATTCCCAAGATCGATGGCCACCTGAAGAAGATTGCCATTGAACGAAAACTTGGATATCCGCTGTTCGAGTTCAAGACGTGCTTCCTTCAGGTCCTCTTCCTTGACGTGGTCCTCCATGATCACCTGCATCTGGGTGGACACCACCGTTTCAACACGGTCAAGGTCTTCCCCCGATGCTTCGAGCATGGTCAACAAGCGATCATCCTTCAGCGTATCCGCTGCATCGTTTTCCTTCGGCAGCTTCTCTTTCAGCTGATTGAGCTGTTCGGTCAGTTCTTTTTTGGAAGGTGGTTTCAGATTATCCCGGTCCTTTTCCTCGGACTGTTTCTTCACTTCCTTCACGCTCTCGATCATGGAGTGGACGAGGGCATTGGAATTGTCGATGGCCCCTTCTTTCGGGGTATATACCTTTCCGACTTCCCTTTCCGCCTCTTCTTTCTTTTTCTCCGTCGCTTCGGCATCAACGAATTTCTTCGGTGCCCGGATGGTCGTCTGTGCTTCTTCATATAGATGGATATCGAGGGTTTTCGGTTTTACATTCCCATATAGGACTCCGAAGACGATGAGCCCGAGGAGGATGAATAGCAGGTTCGTGAATAATCGGTAGCTTAGTATGCTTCTTATCTTGTTCAATAATGGGTGCGTGCGCATAGTGACCCCCTGTTGTAGCGGTTTCCGGCAACATAAGGCCGGTCCAGGAAATACATATGTAAAATGATAGCAGTTTTTTACTTATTTATCTATGTATAAAAGGGTACAAAAAAGATTGATCCTCGCCGCGCATGGCGACATGACGCGCGAGATCAATCCTGGTATTATCCTTGTTGTTCGTTTTTTTCATACGCATCGATGATTTTCGCCACGAGAGGGTGACGGACCACATCGGCCTGTTCGAGATAGATGAATTCCACCCCTTTGACGTCTTTAAGGATCTTTTCCGATGAAATCAACCCCGATTCACTTCCACGCGGAAGGTCTACCTGGGAACGGTCACCCGTGATGATCATCTTGGAATCAAATCCCAATCGGGTCAGGAACATCTTCATCTGTGCCTTGGTCGTATTCTGGGCCTCGTCCAGGATGACAAAGGCATCATCCAGGGTCCTTCCCCTCATATAGGCAAGGGGCGCGATCTCGATGGTGCCTCTCTCGATGAGGCGGGCAGTATGCTCTGCTCCCAACACATCGTGAAGGGCATCATAGAGCGGCCGCAGATAGGGATCGACCTTCTCCTTCAGGTCACCCGGCAGGAAACCGAGACTTTCTCCGGCTTCCACTGCTGGCCTCGTCAGGATGATCTTCTTCACCTGACCGTTTTTCATGGCGTGAACGGCCATGACTACGGCGAGATACGTCTTCCCAGTACCTGCTGGGCCGATGCCGAAGACAAGATCTTTCTTCCTGATGGCCTGGATATATTGTCGTTGGCCAAGGGTCTTGACCCTGATTGATTTCCCCTTGGCATTCTTTGTGATTTCTTCTTGATAAAGGTCGGCAAAATACTCAAGCGTCCCTTGTTTCCCCATTTCAATGGCATACAGGACATCCCTTGAACTGATATTGATGCCTTTTCGGATAACGGCCACAAGCTGATCGGCGATTTCGACGGTCAGGCGCACCTCTTCGTCCTTACCGGATACGAGAAGTTCCTCTCCCCGGGTGACGATTGAAACGCTGAGTTCCGTTTCCAACAATTTTAAATGTGAATCCGATACCCCAAAGAGCGCCACGGCTTCATTCGGGTTCTCAAGCTGCAATTTCATTAAGATTTCGTCTGACATTCGCTAGTCTCCTTGAATGAGTGGTTGTCCTACTGCAATGTTTTCTACTACCTTAAAGTGAATGGTTACCCTAACTTTACCATTCTCGAACTTCTCATGCAAAATTTTTTCTCCCTTTATTTCCGCATCGTCCGGAAGTTGGGATAGAAGGTTGTTCCGTGCAAGCTTCCTCGCTTCTGCAAGAGCTTCCTTTTTTGTATACTTGCGGTCCACCACTTCTTTCTCTTTTATGGAAGTGTCGGTTATGGCGATGGGTGTTTCCCATTTCAAAAAGCGCAGCCGCTTCGTGTTCTCTTCTTTCACGGATTCCTTATATTCAGGATCCCCGAAGCCCCATACAGGAAGTTTCCATCCGAATATCCCGACGTGGAAACGCCTCTTTTCATTTCCTGTAAAGACGGAAAACGTTGATTGGAGAGGAAGGTCGACGCTCGTCTTATACCAGGTTTCCCCGAAGACCTCGCCTTTGGCGGGTACGCCCTTTGGTTTATCCTCTGTACCGATCAACCCGGATACAAGCAGCTGCCCCTTTTCCACATAGTCGGAGACCGCCACTTTCGGATCACCCTCTTCTACGAACATGCGGACAATGACCGCTTTCTTACCGGCCACAAGATGCTGTGCCCCTGTGACTTCCCCCGGTTCGGGCGCATTCTTCTCGACTACCTGGAAGTGAAAGGTTGTCCCCTTAAGGTCCACGCCGACCCAGGTGATATTATCCATGCGATAAGATAATTCCCGCTGGATGGTTTCCACATCCGGGACCGTGAACTGCGTTTTACCCGTGGAGAGCCCCAATGACTTCAATTCTTTCCTCATCTGATGCTCGACTTCCGGGGATGCCCCCTTGATCTCGATCCCCCAGATCATATTGGAGAGGACGAAGATGATGGCGAAGAAAGCGAGGGCTCCGGCGAGAAAACCGGAATTCTTCCATATCCGCTTCAAAAGGAACGGCCCCCCCTCTCCTTTCAAGAAGGAGACCCTGCAGTCGAACGGGCGCACAGCATGCCTCAGCTTATGTACGTCACTGAATGCGATCTGGAATGTGATGGCTCCCGTTGCCTTCCGTTTTACATCCCATACCGGGATCCCTGCCTTCAATAAGGCGTTCAGTGCAGGTTCCATCACCCTACCCTCGATCTTAACCATGACCTTGCCATTGATAAAGGTGACCCATTGATTCTTCAAAGTCCGTTCCTCCTACTCATCTAAATAGATTACTTCGACGACTTTTCCCTGCAAGAGGATCTCCTCAGGGAGGATGATTTTGATCACAAATTGCTCCCCCTTGATTAAGAGCTGTCCTTGCTTCAGGAGCAATCTCACTTCATCATCCGCAAAAGTCAGCAGCCCCCTGTGGTTTTCTATATAAATATGGATTTGTCCAATCATTGTGATGCGGGGTAGGTCCATCATGACATCTTCCGGCAGGTCCATCTTCTCTGTCATCCATTTGCGCATTTCCTGGAACCAGTTTTTCGCCATAAAAAAAGAACCCCCTTTCATCTCATACGTATGAGTTAATTGAGAGATATATGTATAGCCCTTGTATAAAATCCAGGTTTCCTTAAAGCTTGCAGCCCCCCTGCCTCCAATGAAGGAAAGTTGACTGCCCAAATAACGTACATTCACCCGATGTAGAGCATAGGATATCTCGACAACCCAGAAGGGATTGAGAGAAATGTATGACGATCCACATAGGTACTACCATCCAAACTTCTACTACAAGAACACGGGGTGCGGGAGGATGAGTCCTTCTTATTGGAGCTGTCCTGTTGAAAGTCGCACATCTACACCTCCGCACGTTTATAATGGGGCTCCCTCTTTTCCGCTTAACCACTGCCCCGTACCGTTCGGAGGTGCTTCCACTTTTCAACAGCCTGGTCCTATGCCGGGGAGGAACATGGCTATAGAAGATAGGAATGAAAACGGCAATAAAAGTGCCGTTTATTTTGGGCGAACACCTGATGAATGGATTACTCATACGGACTTTCTAGTAAATAAAGGGTTAGAGGATGTCAAAAGGGGAATAAACGCTACTCATATTCTTCAGGAATTCATTTTAATGGGCGTTCTTGTCGGGAAAGGCTTTGCACCAGAAAAAGCATATAAAACAGTGGAAGAATGGGAGCGTAATGGCGCATCCAAGCTTCTTCTGCAAAGCAAAAGCATGTAGATGGTTCGTGAGGCATCCCATTAAGTCATGAATAAAGGGAGTGCGATTGTAAGAATATCGCACTCCCTCAGCGTTTTGAAGAAAACTTGATCAAGGCCATTTTCTCCAAAGAAAAAGGTGAGGTTTCACGTGCACCTCACCCATTCCAAATGACGTATGGATCCGTCTTCATCCACACTTTAAACTTACTGCATTACCAAACGAAGATTGCGCTCAGGCTGCATCAATCGTTCAATTATTTCCGGTGATGCCTTCTTCTCGATCTTGGCGCTCCGAAAACTTCGGAGTAAATGAACCCTTTCACCACGTCATCTTGATTGTGGAAATCGAGGTCGATGCGCTTTGTCCGAATGGTTTCAGCCTTCGCCAATGTTTTCTCCATCTGCTTCGATAACCGCTTTTCCTCTTCTTTCAAGGTATGGGCAACAGTATTCTGAGCGGCTGCCTTCTTCTCTTCAAAACGTGTCTGGATGCTCGCGGCACCCTTTTTCACTTGTTCTTCGACTCTTGCTTTTGTTTGTTCGATTTCAGGTGACCGGGAAGGATTGCTGCCCGGGGTCGGCGTACGGGGTCTGTTGGTCTGATCCTTTCCCTTTTCTTTATTACGGCCGAAAAGGGCGGAGATCAGACCGATGACAATCGCAAGTATCAGTCCTTCCATGAAGGCATCTCCTTTCCTTCAGGGACTTACTTATCCGTATCGTGTTTGTCCCCGGTCATTTTTCCGATGGAATCTCTCATATCCGTATCGGCATCGATGTTCTTAAGATTCATATAATCCATGACACCCATGTTGCCTGAACGCAAAGCTTCCGCCATGGCAAGAGGTACTTCCGCCTCGGATTCCACAACTTTCGCTCTCATTTCTTCGACTTTTGCTTTCATTTCTTGTTCGTTTGCAACGGCCATTGCCCTTCTTTCTTCCGCTTTCGCCTGGGCAATCTTTTTATCCGCTTCAGCCTGCTCTGTTTGAAGCTCGGCACCGATGTTTTTACCGATATCCACATCCGCGATATCAATAGACAGGATTTCAAAAGCCGTCCCTGCATCCAATCCTTTTGATAGGACCGTCTGTGAAATCAGATCAGGGTTTTCCAGAACCTTTTTATGATTGTCGGAAGAACCGATTGTGGATACGATCCCTTCCCCTACACGGGCAACAATGGTTTCCTCACCGGCTCCACCGACGAGTCGGTCGATATTGGCACGGACGGTAATACGGGCCTTCGCCTTCACTTCAATTCCGTCCATCGCTACACCGGCGATGAATGGTGTTTCGATAACCTTCGGATTAACACTCATTTGAACGGCTTCCAGTACGTCCCTTCCTGCGAGGTCGATGGCGGCTCCGCGTTCGAATGTCAATTCGATATTGGCACGGTGGGCAGCGATCAGGGCGTTGACGACCCTGTCGACATTCCCCCCTGCAAGATAGTGACTCTCAAGCTGGTTGATGGATACTTGAAGACCGGCTTTATGGGCTTTGATCAACGGATTGATGACCCTGCTCGGGATAACCCTTCTCAGTCTCATACCGATCAGCGTGAAGATGCTGATCCTGACACCTGCTGCAAGTGCTGAAATCCACAGCATCACAGGGACGAACGTGAATAGGATGGATAGAATGATGATCCCCACCACAATGGCGGCAATCAAGAGAATCGAACTTGTATCAATGACCATTTACACAACCTCCAATAATTTATGTGATTTCCCTTACGACGATACGGGAACCTTCCACTTTTACAATCTTGATCTTTTCATTCGCTTTGATGAAGCTTCCCTCGGTGACGGCATCGATGCGCTCGTCGTCGATGAGGATGGTGCCCGATGGCCGGAGTGGCGTTTTGGTGATGCCTTCGCGTCCGATGAGTTCCAATCTGTTGGCATTTGAAACGTAACCGCTTTCCGTGGATGTTGAATCTCGCAAAATCATCTTATTGAATAGTCTCATCTTTTTACCAAACACCTTTACATACAGAATGATGGCGGCGATCGCTACAGCGATGGCTATTAGAATCGAGTAACCCATTTGCACAAAATCGCCTCCTGCCATAAAAATGCTGCCGATGACGGCTGCTGCCCCTAGCGTGCCGGCAATTCCTCCCGGGAGGAAAAACTCTGCTATCAACAGCGCGATCCCTATGATGAAGAGGATGAGGGTTTCATACCCCGCAAGACCCGCCACCATATGACCATAGAAGAATAAAAGGAGCGAGCTGATCCCGACTGTTCCTGCTACCCCGAACCCCGGAGAATAAAGTTCTACGATAAGCCCCAGGCTGGCAAGTGACAGGAGGATCGGAACGACGACCGGATTCGTCAAGAAGCGGGCAAGCTTTTCAGCGAAGGTTGCTTCCACATTCACAACAGAATCCTCTTCAGCGCCCAGCTTTTGAAGAAGTTCATCCATATTGCTTACCGTACCGTCGGAATATCCGACTTTTTCGGCGTCACTAGCCCCAGGGTCAACAGCTCACCCTTCTCAAGGTCGACTTCGGGGATGGACATAGAATCGTCAGCCATCGCCATGGCGTACTTCGGATCACGATCCTTGGATTCAGCTGCACTTTTCATGGAAGACAGCCAATAGCTCTGAGCTTTTTTATCCGCTGCGTTTCCTTCCTGGTCGATGACAGCTGCAGAACCGAATTGTCCATTCGGCACCATATAGATTTCATCGGCGTGAAGGGCCAGGAACGCCCCAGCAGACAACGCCTTATGATTAACGAAGGCGACTGTCTTTGTATCGATTCCATCCATGAGTTGACCGATATCACCCGCGGCATCCACAAGACCACCCGGGGTGTTGAGATCGAAAATGATCACATCGGCTCCGGCATCTTCCGCTTCCTTGACGGCCCGTTCAAGGAAGGCATGCAGACCGCGTTCCACTTCTTTGTGGACCGGGATCACATAGGCCTCTTTGGCGGCGGCACCTGTCAATGGCTGGATCAGCGAATACCCGAAAAGGAACAGGAACAAAACCAATAATCCTTTTTTCAAACAGACCCCCTCGTTTCATTAAAATTATTCCCTGACTTATGTACGTTTGAGTTGGGGATCAGGTTTCATCTTTTTTGAATTTTTCTCAGGCGGCAAGATTCTGGTTGAAAGAGTGGAACGTGATCAGGGCGGCGTGACGGGCACACATCTGCAGGAGAGGATCCGCGGGGCTGTTGATGCATGCTACTTACTAAAAAAGCCGGCAAGCTACTGCTTCCCGGCTTTTTCCTATGATAGATGTTGAAGAACAAGTTTATTGACGAGAGCCCCATCAGCTTTCCCTTTTACCTTGGGCATGATCGCTCCCATCACTCTGCCCATGTCAGCTTTAGATGAAGCGCCCACTTCTGCTACCGTCTCTTGGACGATGGCTGAAACTTCTTCTTCCGAAAGCTGCTTAGGCATATATATTTCGACGTAAGTCAGTTCTGCTTGGAGTTTCTCCACGAGATCGTCACGACCTGCGCTTTGAAACTCCTGGAGGGAGTCTTTCCGTTGTTTGACTTCTCGAGAAAGGACTGTCAACTCTTCGTCTTCAGAGAGCTGCTGTTTCCCGAACTTGATGGCTTCATTTTGAAGTGAGGCCTTCAGCATGCGGATGACGGACAGCTTCTCCTTTTCTTTGTTTTTCATCGCTTGTTTCATATCATCATTTAAACGATCGAGAAGACTCATGGTTACACCCTCTCTTAGAACTTACGTTTTCTTGCTGCTTCTGATTTCTTTTTGCGTTTTACGCTTGGTTTTTCATAGAATTCGCGCTTTCTAAACTCTTGTAAAGTTCCTGTTTTAGAAACTGAGCGTTTGAAGCGACGAAGAGCATCTTCAAGCGATTCGTTTTTACGAACAACTGTTTTTGACATCTCTCTTTCCCTCCCTCCGAACACACTACACTTACATGTTCAAGTCAGAAATGGTTTGTACCAAATCCAAGGACAATGGATGTCCCTTTACTTAAGATCTTCCCTTGCTGCATTGTCACAAGGGGACAGAAAGTGTATGTCTTTCTTGGATGAATCCCACAAAGTACTAAAAGGAATCCATGTACTTTGCCATTATAATATATCCTATGTGATAGGTCAACAATTTATCCCGAATCGGGACATAAATAGGCATGTCCTCCGCGGTTTCCCCATAGATTTGAGTATGCTCTTCTATTCAGTCGGAAGGGAAATGATCAGATCATGGGACATATGTTGGTTTTCATTCTATTCATCGCTTGCTTCCTATTCGGGATGACCTGGCTGAGGACAGGGCTGTTCAACCTTGCCAGTGATAATATCCGGAGGTGGCTTCACTACCTGACCCATACACCGGTCAGGGGCGTCTTGACCGGGACGGTCCTGACGGCATTGATTCACAGTAGTTCAGCGGTCATGGTGTTGACAGTAGGGCTTGCTTCCTCGGGCATGATTCCGTTCAGACAGACGATCGGGATCATGCTGGGTTCAAATATCGGGACCACCTTCACGTTGGAAATGTTCACACTCAACCTGAATATGCTCATCATCCCTGCCGCCGTCGCGGGAACCATCCTCCTCTTATTCGGATCGACGAATGGCAGGAGCTTCGGGATGACCTTGGTGGGCTTCAGCTTGATCTTCACCGCCATCATGGGCATTCAGCACCTTGCTGAACCCCTGACGCAGCATCCGGCGATGAAAGGGTACATGGAAAACATGGATCGCCATCTCTTACTCGCCCTCTTGGTCGGCTGTCTTCTCACTGCCATCATCCAGTCCAGCACGGTGGTGACAGGGGTTGCCATGGGGTTTCTTGCGGCAGGGTCGATAGGGATCGATACGGGCATCGCGGTGATGCTCGGAGCAAACGTGGGGACATGCATCACGGCCATCATGGCGAGCTTCGGCGGGGGACGCGAGGCAAAGCTCACGGCCTATGCACATGTGTGGCTGAACGTCATCGGCGTCGGACTTTTCATACCTCTTTTTCCCCTTTTGACGAGAGGCGTAGAGGCCCTCTCGTCTTCAGGGGACATGCAGCTCGCCCACGCCAGTGTGATCTTCAACCTTGTCTGCTCGCTTATGGTCCTTCCGTTCGCTTCAAGATTCGCCCGATTTATTGAGAGAATACACGGTCCCAAGGAATGATGAAAAAGAGGTTAGAACATATCAAAAAAGGGACCATTTAACGACGAACACGATCAGTGCAGATTCTTTATACGCTCATGATTTCCGTGCAAGACTTCTCTTTCCGCGGGTAGCCCGTGAGCTTCCCCGGCTGGCCTGCGGGTTATCACATCAGCTACTCTTCCCGTAGGAGTCTTTGTCTTGCACCCCAAACAACCGCTGGAAACGATGATGGTCATGAACCAATTGAAAAAACCGAATTCATTTGCCTTATCGCAAGTGAATTCGGTTTTTACGATGACTGAAACACTTTTGTCCCAGCCGCGCCCTATATAACCTTAGTAGTCAGATTCTGCAGCAAGTCCCTGCATGATTTTCACACCGGAGCTCGCACCAAGTCTTGTGGCTCCTGCTTCGATCATGTTTTGGGCATCTTCAAGGGAGCGGACTCCTCCAGATGCTTTGACGCCGATATCAGGTCCGACCGTTTCCCTCATGAGGGTGATGTCGGCTACCGTTGCCCCACCAGTGGAGAATCCAGTAGACGTCTTCACATAATCGGCACCTGCCTCAACAGCAAGCTTGCAGGCTTTCACCTTTTCTTCGTCCGTCAGAAGGCATGTCTCGATGATGACCTTTGATAGGGCTTTTCCTTTAGAAGCTGCCACGACCGCTTCCATATCCCGTTTCACCAATGCATCATCCCCGCTCTTAAGCGCGCCGATGTTGATGACCATGTCCACTTCCGTCGCTCCATTGGCAATGGCATCTTTTGTTTCGAATGCCTTCACTTCAGGGGTGGAAGCTCCAAGTGGGAATCCGATGACCGTGCAGACCTTCACCTGTGTTCCTTCAAGCAGTTCATGTGCATATGCCACCCAAGTAGGGTTCACACATACAGATGCGAATGTATATTCTTTTGCCTCTTGACAGAGGATTTCGACTTGTTCTTTTGTTGATTCCGGTTTCAGTAATGTATGGTCGATCATATTAGCAATTTGTTGAGCCATTCCAATCTCTCCTTTTAACAGTTGTCCGTACCTCCATCATCATACCAAAATCCTCTGAAAAAGACGAGTATTTCTTGTTGGAAGATCACGCACCACTCCAGCTATCATAGGGATGAGACCGTTTTCCCCGACATTCCATTCTAGATCTTGTAGACCCTTGCTTCATATGGTTTGAGCGTGATCATACTCGATTCTTCATGAGCTTCGACTTCATGATTGGCCAAGAGCAGTCGGGAAGACACCACCTGGATGTCACCAAGATCCACTTCCGCACCTTCCGTCGATAAATTCGTGAGCACTACGACACGGGTGTCTTCAACGCTTCGGGTATACGCATAGATCTGCGGATGGTCCTTAAGAAGCAGCTCGTAGACCCCATATGTGAACACAGGCTCTGATTTCTTAAGTGCAATCATTTTCTTATAGAATGAAAGGATTGATCCCGGATCTTTTTCCTGTGCGGATACATTGATCTCCCTGTAGTTCGGATTGACCTTCATCCACGGATCCACAGAGGAGAAGCCTGCCTGATCAGCAGCAGACCACTGCATCGGCGTACGGCTGTTATCACGTGATGATGCCCAGATGATCTCCATGATGGCGTCATGTTCCAATCCTTCCTCACGCTTGGCGCGGTACAGATTCTTCACAGCTACATCATCATAGTCTTCAAGTGAAGGGAATTGGACGTTGGTCATGCCGATTTCCTGTCCCTGATAGATGAACGGGGTCCCCTGCATGAGGAAGTACATCGCTCCCATAGCAGTCGCGCTCTCCCTCCACAGATCGGTATCATTCCCCCAGGTCGACACAACCCGCGGCTTATCGTGGTTCTCGATGAACAGGGCATTCCAGCCGTCACCCTCAAGCCCCTTCTGCCAGCGGCTGAGAACCTTCTTCAATTCCACGATGTCGAGCTCGGCATCAGACTCGGCATCCCATAGTCCAAGATGCTCGAACTGGAAGATCATGTCCATCTTCCCTTCCTTCTCCCCGACCCATAGGCCAGCCTCATCTGCACTTACCCCATTGGCTTCGCCGACGGTCAACACATCATAATTCGCGTAGGTCTGTTCTTTGAATTCTTTGAGGAAGGTGTGGATCCCTTCCTGGTTCATATGCATATCGAATGATGAAACATATTTCTTCCCTTCAGGATTCGGCATATCCGGAAGGCCGGGACGCTTCTTAATATGGCTGATGGCATCGATCCGGAATCCATCGATCCCTTTGTCGAGCCACCAGTTCACCGTGTCATACAGCGCTTCACGTACATCTGGATTCTCCCAGTTCAAGTCGGGTTGCTTCGTGGAGAACACATGCAAATAGTATTGCCCTGATTCTTCATCGAATTCCCATGCCGAACCATTGAAGATGCTTTCCCAGTTGTTCGGTTCCTTCCCGTCTTTTGCATCCCTCCAGATATACCAGTCCCGTTTCGGACTATCGACAGCGCTCCGGGATTCAATGAACCATGGATGTTCATCGCTCGTATGGTTCAACACGAGATCCATGATCAACTTCATACCCCGCTTATGCACTTCAGACAGGAGCTGGTCGAAATCTTCCATCGTACCGAAATCTTTCATGATGTCCTGATAGTCGGATATATCATACCCGTTATCATCATTCGGGGATTCATATACCGGACAGATCCAGATCACATCGATGCCAAGGTCCTTGATATAATCAAGCCGTTGAATGACACCTTGAATATCTCCGATCCCGTCCCCGTTGGAATCTTGAAAACTCCGGGGGTAAATCTGATATCCCACTGCTTCTTTACGCCATGATCGTTCCATCTCATCACACCTTATCTATAATTTTATATTAAACGCTTTCAAATTAAATGCAATCGTTTGCACAACCGTAGAAAAAAAGTACCGGAAAGGTTTTATTCCAGCTACGTTTAGTTTACCTGCTTCCATGGGTCATAGCAATATCTATTTTATAAATTTGCACAGTCACGACAAGATTTTTACTTCTTGCAGTTCCGAGCCATGAAAAAAAGGCCGCCAATCGGCAGCCTTTTCATCAGATAACAGCTTTTTGATCCTCGAGGACCCGTACGAATTCACCTTGGTTGGTCGGATAACCGGCCTTGGTGATTTTCACCTTCACGAGTTTCCCGATCATCTCCTCGCTTGCAGGGAAGATAACTTTCAGGTAGTTATCCGTATACCCTACATACAGATTCCCGTCCACCTGTTCTTCAGGGATTACTTCCAGCACTTCGTTTTCAAACCCGGAAGCATACTCCTTCGCCAGCTGATCAGATAGATTGATGAGGCGATGAACACGTTCATTCTTCACCTCTTCATCGATTTGATCATCCATCCTGGCAGCAGGTGTACCTGTCCTTTGTGAGTAAGGGAACACATGGAGTTCAGAGAATTTTTGATCTTTGATGAAATTGTACGTTTCCATGAACTCTTCTTCCGTTTCACCTGGGAATCCGACGATCACATCAGAAGTCACGGCCAAGCCCGGCAATGCTTTCTTGAGCTTTTCAAGCCTTTCAGCGAAGAATTCCATCGTATATTTCCGGCGCATGCGCTTCAGGACGGTATTGGAACCGGATTGAAGCGGAATATGGAGATGCCTCACGACCATATTGGATCGATCGATCACATCGATGACTTCATCCGTAAGCTGACTCGCTTCGATGGATGAGATCCTGATCCGCTTCAGCCCCTTCACCTTCTTCTCGAGGTCGGTGAGAAGCATGGCAAGATTGTAGTCTTTCATGTCTTCCCCGTATCCTCCAGTATGAATCCCGGTCAAGACGATTTCCTTGTATCCTGCATCAACCAGTTGCTGTGCCTGGTTGATGACTTCTTCGGGGTCACGGGAGCGCATGAGTCCGCGGGCCCATGGAATGATGCAGAACGTGCAGAAGTTGTTGCAGCCTTCCTGGATCTTGAGTGAAGCCCTTGTACGGTCCGTAAAGGCCGGTACATCCAGCTCTTCATATACGCGGTTTTTCATGATATTGGTCACGCCGTTGATCGGCTGGCGTTCTTTTTTGTACTCTTCGATGTATGTGAGCATCTTCCTGCGGTCCTGCGTTCCGACTACGATATCCACTCCGGGGATGGCCATGATTTCTGCAGGGGAGGTCTGCGCATAGCATCCCGTCACGCAGATGACTGCGTCGGGATTCTTACGGATTGCCCTCCTGATTACCTGACGGCTCTTTTTATCCCCCGTATTTGTCACTGTACACGTATTGATCACGTATACGTCTGAAATGGAGTCATACTCCACCCGGTCGTATCCTTCTTCTTTAAACAGCTGCCAGATCGCTTCTGTTTCATAATGATTCACTTTGCATCCTAACGTATGGAACGCTACTGATGGCATTGCCTTCACCTCATTAATTCTAATTGATAGCTGATGGCGGACAGAGCATAAAGAGGAGCGGTCTCCGTCCGTAGGATCCTCGGTCCGAGGCCGCATGGGATGAACCCGTTTTCCTTGCACAATTCCACTTCGCTATCGGTCAAACCGCCTTCGGGTCCGAATAGGATCAAGACCCTTTGTGAAGGCTTCACTTCCGAGAGCACGTTTGAAAGATTGCTTCTTTCTCCCGCTCTCGATTCTTCTTCATATGCGACAAGCTTGTAATCATACCCCTCGGCTTCCACAAGCAATTCTTTTAACGTAAGCGGTGAAGAAAGGTCGGGGATCAGCGTGCGGTGCGACTGTTCGGCCGCTTCCTTGACAATCTTCTCCCAGCGCTCGACTTTCTTCTTCCCCTTCTTTTCATCCCATTTCACAATGGAGCGTTCTGCTTTAAAAGGGATAAATCCCGAGGCGCCAAGCTCGGTTCCCTTCTGAAGGATCCATTCCAACTTATCCCCTTTCGGCAAACCGCTCGCAATGGTGACTGAAATTGGCATTTCCTTCTTGTCCGACTCCCATTCTACTATCGATACATCGACAGCGTCACTGGAAATCCTTTCAATTTTCCCGATGGCAGAGGATTGGTCAGGAAAAACAACGAAGAGCTCGCTGCCTTCCTGCATCCTCATCACCCGGACGATATGATGATGATCTTCTCCTGAAATGGAGACCCATTCTCCATCGTGATAGGGTTCCCCTACAAAGTAGCGCTGCATATCAATTCACCGGCCGCTTCGCGATGATGGCAACCCAGTCTTCCATCACCATGACTTCTTCCACGTGGAACCCTGCACCTTCAAGAGCGTCACGGACCTGCTGTTTCTTCGGCTGGATGATCCCTGACGTGATGAAATATCCACCGGGCTTCGTGAGGCGATATGCGTCCTCGGTGAAGCGAAGGATGATTTCAGCCAGGATATTCGCTACAATCACATCGGCTTCCTCCGTGATGCCTTCAAGGAGATTGTTCTGATCCACCGTCACGATGTTCTGGACCTTATTCAGCTTGACATTCAATCTTGCCGAGCGTACGGCTACTTCATCCAGGTCATATGCGTTCACTCGCTCTGCCTTCATGAGGGCAGAGGCGATGGATAAGACACCGGATCCGGTCCCGACGTCGAGGACGAAGTCGTTTTCCTTCACGGTCCGCTCAAGGGCCTGGATGCACATGACCGTGGTGGGATGCGTACCCGTACCGAATGCCATACCAGGGTCGAGCTCGATGATGAGTTCGTCGCTGTTGACAGGGGTATACTCTTCCCACGTCGGCACGATCGTCACCTTATCAGAAATCTTCACCGGGTGATAATATTTTTTCCACGCCGTCGCCCACTCTTCCTCATTCACTTCGGAAATCTCCACTTTGTTCTCACCGATATCGATGTCATAGGTCACGAGATTGGTGATGCCCTGCTTGATTTCCTCAACGGTTTCACCAAGGAAGCTGTTGACCGGCAGATACGCTTTGACCAACACACCTTCATTGGGATAATCCTCAGGGTCGAGTTGGTAGATCTCCCCGAATACGTCTTCCCGTTCTTTGATCAGCTCCATCGGATCTTCAATCACGACACCACTGGCACCTGATTCATGAAGGATATTGGAAACTGGTTCGATTGCTTCGTTCGTTGTAAGGATACTGATTTCTGACCATTTCATGTTTCTCTACCAACTCCGTTCTGAGTTATTCACCTTTGAAGGCTTTTTTCACTTTATCAAAGAAACTTTCGTGCTGTTCATCCGGTATCTGCCCGCTGATATCGGCAAATTCCCTTAACAGCTGTTTCTGTTTTTCCGTCAGCTTGGACGGAGTGACGACCTTGATCAGGACGTGCTGATCCCCTGTACCGTAGCCTCTTACATTCGGAACACCTTTCCCTTTTACGCGGAAGCGGGTACCCGTCTGTGTGCCTCCAGGGACCTTGAGTTTGACCTTGCCGTGCAATGTCGGTACCTCGATTTCATCTCCGAGGGCAGCCTGTGCAAACGTGATTGGCATTTCGCAGTAAACGTCATCTCCATTACGCTCGAAGAAATCATGGCTCCGTACGTGGAACACGACATAGAGATCTCCCGCAGGCCCGCCGTTGATGCCTGGTTCACCTTGACCACTCACCCGCAGCTGCTGTCCATCATCGATTCCTGCAGGGATCTTGACGGAGATCTTGCGGCGTTTTTGCACCTTGCCGTCTCCCCCACATGTCCTGCACTTCTCTTTGATCTGTTTACCCGATCCATTACAGTGGTGGCATACACGTCGGTTGACGATCCGTCCGAATGGGGTATTCTGCTCCACATTCAGCTGGCCGGAACCTTGACAGTGGGAGCATGTTTCCACTTTCGTCCCGGGTTTCGCACCCGATCCATGACAGGTATCGCATTCTTCTTCTCTTGGAATCTCGATTTCGGTATCTTTTCCGAAGACCGCTTCTTCGAAGGAAAGCGTCATGGTGTACTGCAGATCGGCTCCTGCCCTTGGGGCGTTCGGATCGCGTCTTCTGCCACCGCCTCCGCCGCCGCCGAAGAACGTGTTGAAGATATCTTCGAATCCTCCGAATCCTCCGCCGAAGTCTCCTGCTCCACCGCCGCCGAATCCCTGGTTTGGATCGGTATGTCCGAATCGATCATACTGAGCCCTCTTCTGATCATCGCTCAATACTTCGTACGCTTCTTTCACTTCTTTGAACTTGTCTGCAGCATCCGCTTCTTTATTAATATCAGGATGATATTTTTTGGAGAGTTTGCGGTATGCTTTCTTCATTTCTTCTTTCGAGGCGCCTTTTTCGACACCGAGAACTTCATAATAGTCCCGTTTACTCATTCAAACACCACTCCCGAATCCTTTGCATAAAGGTTATTTTAACATTGGGGGAGATCCATTATCAATAGAAACCATCGGATCCCTCCCCATAGAAAAAGCCAAAGCCAAGAACCGTCCTGACTTTGACTTTTTTCAATGGTTGATTTATTTCTTTTCGTCGTCTACTTCTTCGTACTCAGCGTCTACGACGTCATCGTTCTTTGCGTCTCCGCCTTCAGCTCCCTGTGCAGCCTGTGCTTCTGCCTGGGCTTGCTCGTAAAGCTTCATGGAAAGGTTCTGAACGACTTCCTGAAGTGCGTCTTTCTTCTCACGGATCAGGTCAAGATCGTTCTTCTCGATCGCTTCCTTCAGTTCCGCTTTCGCATCTTCCGCTTTTTTCACTTCTTCTTCGTCCACTTTGCCTTCAAGGTCTTTAAGCGTTTTTTCCGTTTGGAAGACGAGTTGGTCTGCTTCATTGCGAAGTTCAACTTCCTCTTTACGCTTCTTATCCGCATCGGCGTTTTCTTCTGCTTCCTTCACCATGCGTTCAACCTCTTCATCTGAAAGGCCAGTTGACGACTTGATTGTGATGTTTTGCTCTTTGCCTGTGCCGAGGTCTTTCGCACTTACGTTGACGATCCCGTTCTTATCAATGTCGAATTTAACTTCGATTTGAGGAACACCGCGTGGAGCCGGCGGGATATCAGCAAGTTGGAAACGGCCAAGCGTTTTGTTATCCGCAGCCATCGGGCGTTCACCTTGAAGCACATGGATATCAACGGCTGTCTGATTGTCAGCGGCTGTTGAGAACACTTGTGATTTTGATGTAGGAATCGTTGTGTTACGGTCGATGAGCTTTGTTGATACGCCACCCATTGTTTCGATACCGAGCGACAGTGGAGTTACGTCGAGAAGGACAACGTCTTTGACGTCACCAGTCAGGACTCCACCTTGGATTGCGGCACCCATTGCCACAACTTCATCCGGGTTAACGCCTTTTGAAGGCTCTTTTCCGGTTTCTTTGCGGATCGCTTCCTGAACGGCAGGAATACGGGTTGATCCACCAACAAGGATGATTTTGTCGATCTCGCTTGCAGATAGACCGGCATCTTTCATCGCTTGGCGAGTAGGTCCCATAGTACGCTCTACAAGGTCAGAAGAGATTTCTTCGAATTTCGCACGTGATAGAGTGACTTCAAGGTGAAGCGGTCCAGCTTCTCCGGCCGTGATGAACGGAAGGGAGATTTGGGTGGACGTGACACCAGAAAGGTCTTTTTTCGCTTTTTCAGCTGCATCTTTCAAGCGTTGAAGAGCCATTTTGTCTTTTGAAAGATCAATGCCGTTTTCTTTTTTGAATTCAGCTACAAGATAATCGATGATGACTTGGTCGAAGTCATCCCCACCAAGACGGTTGTCACCCGCAGTTGAACGGACTTCAAATACACCGTCACCGAGTTCAAGGATGGATACGTCGAACGTACCGCCACCAAGGTCATATACAAGGATCGTTTGATCTTCGTCCATTTTATCGAGTCCGTAAGCAAGAGCTGCTGCCGTCGGCTCGTTGATGATGCGTTCTACTTCAAGACCGGCGATCTTACCCGCATCCTTCGTTGCTTGACGCTCGGCATCGTTGAAGTAAGCAGGTACAGTGATGACTGCTTTATCAACGGTTTCGCCAAGATAGTCTTCAGCGTATGATTTCAAGTGTTGAAGGATCATGGCTGAGATTTCTTGAGGCGTGTAGTCTTTTCCTTCCGCTTCCACTTTGTGGGCGGTACCCATGTGGCGTTTAACGGAAATGATGGTGTTAGGGTTTGTGATCGCTTGACGCTTCGCTACTTCCCCAACTTGTTTTTCTCCATTTTTGAATGCGACAACAGAAGGTGTCGTACGGTTACCTTCAGCGTTGGCGATGACTTTCGGTTCTCCGCCTTCAAGTACGGATACGCAAGAGTTTGTTGTACCTAAGTCGATTCCGATAATTTTACTCATCGTAGAAAAACCTCCCTGTATTCATATGTAGTGTATTATTGATTGACTTTCACCATGGATGGACGGATGACGCGGTCCTTTAGCTTGTAGCCTTTTTGGAACTCTTCGACAACCACGTTGCTTCCGTATGCTTCGTCTTCAGTCTGCATGACGGCTTGATGCATATGCGGATCAAACTCTTGTCCTACAGCCTCGATCGCTTCTACACCTTCTTTTTTGAGGGCTTCGATCAGGCTTCTGTGGACCATTTCCATCCCTTGAAGGAGGGTTTTTGTTTGATCATTATCCGCTTCTATATTCAAAGCGCGTTCAAAGTTATCGAGGGCCGGCAATAATTCAGTGATCAATGCCTGCGAGCGATACTTTTCCTTCGCTTCATTCTCAGCATTTATACGGCGACGGAAGTTATCGAAATCCGCTCTGAGGCGAAGATAGCGATTCTCGGATTCGTCAAGCTTCGCCTGGAGCTCGGACAGTTCATCAGTTGTTTGCTCTTCCTGAGGTTCTTCTTCAGCGAAAACCTCTTCAACTGTTTCTTCATTGTCCACTTTCGGCTGTTCTTCATTCAATTCTTGATCATTCTTCGTTTCTTCAGACAATTCGTTCACCTCCTTAAAATAAGTGTGACTTCTACAATATAGCCACTAGCTTTTGCTTTGATACAGCTTGGTCAGCACCTTGGACATATCCGTCGAAAAGAAGTCGAGGAGGCTGATCACCCTGGAATAATCCATCCGTGTCGGACCGATGATGGCGATCGACCCCAGCTGCTCCCTCCCGATTGAGTAGGTCGCGGTGATGAGGCTGCAGTTTTCCATGGCAAGATTGTTATTCTCTTTACCGATCTTGATGCTGAGCCCGGACCCGGAAGGACGGATCAGATCGTAGATGCTTTCTTCTTGATCAATCATCTCAAGAAGGAGCCTGACTTTCTGGATATCGTTGAACTCAGGCTGATTCAGCATATTTGTCTTCCCGCCGAAGAACAGTTTATCCGTTCCCGACAGATGGAAGTCATCGAGCATCGAATGCAGGATGCTGTCATAGCTTTCGATATGCCGTTTCAGCAGGATGGCAACTTCCTTGAAGATGCGGTCGTTCAGCTCACTGAGGGGAACGCCCGTGAGGCGGTCATTCAGGATATTGATGAGCTTTTCAAGGTCACTTGCATCCATGCCCGGCGGCAGGGCCACCGTTTTATTCTCCACATGACCATTTTCGGTCACAATGATGGCGATCGCCGTTTCGCGGTTAAGCGGAATGAGCTCGATTTTACGAAGTTTGTTCTCCTTCACATCCGGCCCGAGGACGATCGTAGTATAATTGGTTAAATCGGAAAGGATCTTGGCTGATTTCTGAACCACTTTCTCCAGCTCATAAATCCTCTCGGAAAAGATCGAACGCAGTGCATTCACTTCATTCTTCTCCAGCTTTTGTGGAGATAGAAGATGATCGACATAGTACCGGTACCCTTTCTCGGAAGGGACGCGGCCTGAAGAAGTGTGGGTCTTTTCGATGAACCCGAGTTCTTCAAGGTCGGCCATTTCGTTCCGGATCGTTGCCGAACTGAAGGAGATTTCATCCTTCTTGGACAGGCTCCGGGAGCCGACCGGCTGAGCCGACATGATAAAGTCGTCGATAATGACTTGTAGAATAAGAAGTTGTCGATCTGTTAACAACATTCATCACCCCTGTTAGCACTCTTAGATACTGAGTGCTAAATCTAATAATAAATTATCAAATCATGATAGGGATGTCAATATTTTAGATCACACCAAGGAAAGATTGAAATACTTCATTCCCCAGGAAACGTCCCTGCTTCGTGAGACGGATCCGATCGCCTGCAACCTCGAGGAGTCCCTTACCCGTCATCTCCTCCAGCGCATCGGGGAAGATGCTTTCGACGGACGTACCGAATTTCTCTTCGAATCTCTTCCTGCTGACCCCTGCTGTCTTCCTTAAACCGAGGAACATCTCTTCTTCCATCATCTCGCCCTTGGTCACATCATGGGACTGAATCGTCGGTACCTCACCCATGCTCACAGGTTCCATGTATTTCTTCAATGGACCGTGGTTGGAATAGCGCACTCCGTTTATATAACCGTGTGCACCGGCTCCTAAACCAACATATTCTTCATTATCCCAATAAACAAGGTTATGAAGGCTCTCAAAGCCTTCCTTGGCAAAGTTGCTGATTTCATATTGATGGATGCCATACCGTTCCATCGTCTGGATGAGCACATCGTACATGGCGGCCTCCTGCTCCTGTGACGGCAGGGACAGCTTTCCTTTTCTCATCAGGTTGTAAAACACCGTCTTCGGTTCCACGATCAGGGAGTATGCCGAGTAATGAGGCAAGCCAAGATCGAGGGCCTTCGTCAGGGTGTCCTTAAAATCTTCTTCCGTCTGCTTCGGCAGGCTGTAGATCAGATCGATGCTGATATTTTCAAAGCCGACTTTCTCAGCGGCTTTGACGGAAGTGTACACGTCTTCACTCTTATGCGTCCGCCCGATCGACTTCAGCAGGTCATCATTGAACGACTGTACACCGAAGCTCAATCGGTTTACACCATGGTCCTTCAGCACCTTCAGCTTCTCTTCCCCCAGATCTCCAGGGTTCGCTTCGAACGTGAACTCCCCTCCTGAGAACGGGAGATGTTCATTGATCTTTTCGCATAGATATGCAAGCTGGCGTGCATCCAGGGATGTCGGGGTACCCCCGCCGACGAAGATCGTATCGAGCTGTCCTTCCTGCCTGCGCAGTTTCATTTCTTCTCCGAGCCGCATCAAATACTCATCGACCGGCTGGCCTTCAAGGAACACCTTATTAAAATCACAGTAGTGACAGATATGTTCGCAGAAAGGGATGTGGATATAGGCTGATTTGGCCATTGATATCCCTCCTATTTCAACTCATAGAGAAAGGGGGCAAGCGCCGAATCATCCGACGCTTTCCCCCTTCCCCCTGTATGTGTGCGCCCCCATCCGTTGGGGGTTGGTCATTATTTTGAATCCGTGTCGTCCATTTTCAGGACGGCCATGAATGCTTCCTGAGGCACCTCGACGGAACCGACGGACTTCATTCGCTTTTTACCTTCTTTTTGTTTCTCGAGAAGCTTACGCTTACGGGAGATGTCCCCGCCGTAACATTTAGCCAGTACGTTCTTGCGGATGGCCTTGATGGTTGAGCGGGCAACGATTTTTTGTCCGATCGCCGCTTGGATCGGCACTTCGAACTGCTGTCTCGGGATCAGCTGCTTGAGCTTTTCCACGATGAGCTTCCCGCGTTCGTAGGCGAAATCCCTGTGGACGATGAAACTGAGGGCATCGACGTTCTCTCCATTCAGGAGGATGTCCATCTTCACAAGCTTCGATTCTTTGTAGCCGATAAGCTCATAATCGAAGGAAGCATACCCTTTCGTATTGGACTTCAATTGATCGAAGAAGTCATAGACGATTTCCGCCAGGGGAATTTCGTAGACGATGTTCACGCGCGTATCGTCCATGTACTGCATGTCGATGAAGTTTCCGCGCTTATTCTGGCATAGCTCCATGACGGCGCCAACGTAATCATTCGGCACCATGATGGTTGCCTTTACATATGGCTCCTGTACATGATCGACCTTCTGAGGGTCCGGCATCATGGATGGATTATCGACGCTGAGGGTCTCTCCGTCGGTCAGCTCTACGTGATAGATAACGCTCGGTGCCGTCGTGATCAGGTCGATCTTGAATTCCCTCTCGATCCTTTCCTGGATGATCTCCATATGAAGGAGTCCAAGGAAACCACAACGGAAACCGAAACCGAGTGCCTGGGAGGTTTCAGGTTCATACTGAAGGGCCGAGTCGTTCAATTCAAGCTTTTCAAGGGCTTCACGAAGATCATTGTATCGATTGGAATCGATCGGGTACAGACCGCAGTAAACCATCGGATTCATGCGGCGGTAACCTGGAAGTGCTTCTTCAGCCGGGTTGTTTGCAAGGGTGATGGTGTCCCCTACACGGGTATCCCCTACATTCTTGATGGAAGCAGTCAGGAAGCCAACATCCCCGACGGTAAGTTCCTTGAGTCCAGTCGGTTTCGGTGTGAAAACGCCGACCTCGGTGACTTCGAATTCTTTCCCGGTCGCCATCATACGGACTTTGTCTCCGACTTTGACGGTCCCTTCCATCACACGGATGTATGCGACAACGCCTCTGTATGCATCATAGAGGGAATCGAAGATCAGTGCTTTCAGTGGCGCATCGGGATCACCCTGTGGAGCAGGTACTTTCTCCACGATCTGCTCGAGGATATCCTCGATTCCGATTCCCGCCTTGGCAGAAGCCAGGACCGCATCCGATGCATCCAAACCGATGACATCTTCCACTTCCTGTCTGACCCTTTCAGGATCTGCCGCAGGAAGGTCGATCTTATTGATGACCGGCAGGATTTCAAGATCATTGTCCAAAGCAAGGTACACGTTGGCAAGGGTCTGTGCTTCGATCCCCTGTGCTGCGTCCACCACGAGTACGGCCCCTTCGCACGCTGCAAGGCTTCGGGATACTTCATATGTAAAATCGACGTGTCCCGGAGTATCGATCAAATGGAAGATATACTCCTCGCCGTCTTTCGCCGCATATTTCAACTGAACTGAATTCAGTTTGATTGTAATACCGCGCTCTCTCTCAAGGTCCATGGAATCGAGCAGCTGCTCTTTCATTTCACGGGCGGTCAGCGCTTTTGTCTTTTCAAGGATTCGGTCAGCCAGGGTCGATTTCCCATGATCGATATGCGCGATGATGGAAAAGTTCCTGATCCTGGACTGTCTGTTCAATTTTTCTTCACGATTCATTCTATGTTCAACTCCTGTAAATTCCACACATATACACTAGTTTGAATTATAGCAGTACCATCTGCAATATTCAATGTAAACTGAAGCCGCCAGGTTATATGAGTGAACTGAGGAAGTCGAGGAGCTTATTGGTGATGCCCTCCACCAGACCCGCGATGGTTTTGCCGATGGATGAAAAGAAATTATAGGCTTTCATTTCCTCCAGCTTTTCTTTCTTTTCTTTAAGCGTCTTCCCTTCGACATCTTCTCCCAAAATGGTTGCTTCAATATTTCCTTCAGGATCCTCCGAAACCTTTACCGGTGCGGAGAAGGCATCGTCATGCTGGGCGCCTTTCGTTTCCACGATCCCATCATTGGCATATTGCATTCCGATCAGCACGCCGAGGAATAAGGCCACCGCCAAAACAAGATATTTCAGTGTGAACATCTTCATGAACATCCTTCTCCTTTCATCTCTTCGTCCCACCGTTCAGGTAATCAGCGTACGCTTTTGAAAAAGCGCGGGCAGACCGTTCGATCTCATCGGTCGAATTATCCACCCCTCCGAACTCCAGGAGGAGGGAATGACCCGACAGGTCCTGGTTGAAGCGCCCGTCCGTATCCGCACCGCCTTTGAGGATGATCCCACGGGTGATACCGGGAGAAGCGGACTCTAGTTTTGATACCATTTCCCGGGCAAATTCAAGATTCTTCTTATACCCCGGCTGATCCCGGCCGATGACAAAAGCGATCCTCGCATATCGTTTGTCATGGATGGTCGCCGTCGAAACGGAAGGATCCACCGCGTCACGGTGGATATCCAGGAGCGTGACCGGCTGCCGATGACTGAGGATCACAGGGATCAGAAGCTCCCTCGACTTTTCATACGCCCTTCCATAGTGCAGATCCTGCTCAAGCAGCTGCCGGATCACATCGGTCCGGTCAAGCTCAGCATGGATTCCCTCATTTTCCAGCTCTTTTTTGATCATAACCCCGGCGTCCATGACCGTACTCCCGTCCCCATACGCTTCTTCTGAATGGGTGAAATACAAGAATACCTCCCCTTCCGTAGGATGACTGTATAGATGACCGGCCGGGATGAGCGTAAGGGTAAACAAGAGAAGGGCAGGCTTTTTTAAAAACCGTGTCAGAGAACGTCTATGATTACTTTCTCCCATCATCAGGCACCTTCTTTCATGCCTCTCACTAGTATTTCTATTCATCTGATAGAGATGATAGAACGGCAATTAGTAGCATTATCGGGAAATCCCCCGGATTTAAACCCAAATGCAAAAACCCCCTCAACGCAGGGGGCAGACGATCATCTCGTTTTGAATCCGGTATCGTCCTGGTCGACGGCCTCATGAAGTGCAGCATTCAGCCCGTTGGCGATCAGGTTGGACATGTCTTCGATGAACACATCCACTTCCTTCGGTGTAACCATGAGATTATGGCCGATCGGGGCAAGGACCTCATGAATCAGCTTCCTTTTTTCATCATCGGCGAGGGTTCCGACCACTCCCAAAAATGTCTGGCGGTGAGCTTCCTCAGGCAGATCATCTTCGGTTAGCTTGCGCCGTTCCCCAAAGCTCAGTCCGGCCGGGGCAAGGGACCGGGACGGGCGGTCTCCTTCTTTCAGCTCTTTGCCGAAATGCTTCAATAGAAAATCCACTGTATCGCTGACGATCGTCACCGCATCGAGTACGGTCGGGACACCGATGGCAAAAACGGGTACCCCGAGCGTCTCTTCATCCAACCCTTTCCTTTTGTTCCCCACGCCTGAACCTGGATGTATTCCCGTATCCGAAATCTGTATGGTGGCATTCACCCTTTCAATGGAACGTGAGGCAAGGGCATCGATGGCGATGATGAAGTCCGGTTTTGACTTTTCCACCACACCGAAGATGATATCGCTCGTCTCGATCCCTGTCAGCCCCATGACCCCGGGAACAATGGCACTCACGGAGCGATACCCTTCCTCTACGGATTCAGGCTGCAGCCTGAACAGATGCCTGGTCACGATCACATCCTCGCATACCCTTGGTCCGAGAGAGTCCGGCGTCACATTCCAGTTCCCCAGTCCTACGATCAAACAGCTGGCGTCTTTCGCGATGTTCTTATTCTCGATGAACCGCGAAAATTCCCTCGCAAAAATCTTCTCCACCCTTTGTTGGAGCTCTGTATCCTCTTCCCGGATACCATAGGCTTCAATGGTCAGATAGTTTCCCGCTTTCTTTCCGATCTTGTCTTCGCCTTCCTTTGAGATCGACACGAGGGACACTTTCACATCATCCTCTTCCTTTTCTTTGATGATGACTCCGGGAATGTCGGATTGATCCTCCCCTTGGTCGGCGAGTGCCATCTCACGTGCCTCAACGGCGAGATCAGTTCGGACTTCATAAACACTTAAATCGAGGTTTTCTTCCTTTTTCATGCGCGCATACCCCCACGTCTGGATTCTTGCTATTATATTTTCCTTAAGCACCCGGCTTCATTCACCCGTTTAAATTCATCCTGAGTATTGCATTCTGCCGGTGCGTTTGATAAAATATCACTTGTTCTTATTAGTTAGGAATATACACGAGTCAAATAGAATCTCGAACCTTTTGTAGGAGGTGACAGAAATGCCAAACATTAAATCAGCTATCAAACGCGTGAGAACAAACAACGAACGCAACGTTAAAAATGCAGCTGTGAAATCTTCAATGCGTACTGCAATCAAGAAAGCAGAAGCGGCAGCTACTAATAACGAAGATAACGCTCAAGAACTAGTGAAAGTAGCCGTGAGCCAGCTTGACAAAGCAGCTCAAAAAGGTTTGATCCACAAAAACACTGCGGATCGCCAAAAAGCTCGCCTAATGAAAAAAGCGAACTAATGAAAAAACCATTCCGTTTGATGATCGGAATGGTTTTTTTGTGTTTATATGTTCTTTTATTTTGTGAAGATGGGGATTGAGGTGGAACGTTGACCGTTCCTTTCCGCTCCAGGCGCTTGCTTTCCGCGGGGAGGAAGTCGAGCCTCCTCGGCTGCGCCTCCGGGGTCTCGAGCTTTCCTCACTTCCCGCCGGAGTCAAGCGCCTTCCGCTTCAATCCACTCTGTTATTCTCGATGGGGTTTCCCATAAAAAAAACATCCTGCTATTCAAATCTTGAACATACACTTCTTTGTAAATGAGGCTAACTGGAACGTTGACCGTTCCTTTCCACTACAAGCGCTTGCTTTCCGCGGGGAGGAAGTCGAGCCTCCTCAGCTGCGCCTCCGGGGTCTCGAGCTTTCCTCACTTCCCGTCGGAGTCAAGCGCCTTCCGCTTCAATCCACTCTGTTATTCTCGATGGGGTTTCCCATGAAAAAAACATCCTGCTATTCAAATCTTGAACATACACTTCTTTGTAAATGAGGCTAACTGGAACGTTGACCGTTCCTTTCCACTACAAGCGCTTGCTTTCCGCGGGGAGGAAGTCGAGCCTCCTCGGCTGCGCTTCCGGGGTCTCGAGCTTTCCTCACTTCCCGCCGGAGTCAAGCGCCTTCCGCTTCAATCCACTCTGTTATTCTCGATGGGGTTTCCCATGAAAAAAACATCCTGCTATTCATTTCTAGTACGTTCATTTTCATTTTTACTGGGTCTTGATAATGAATCGTTCTAATTATTCATACTGTGCATGTCATGCATTTTCCCCTTCACAGTGCATGCAGCTTTAAGAGGAAGAGCTCGATCATGAGTTCTTTTTTGATTTTTCCGGATTTGATTTCGTAATCTCCTTGAGAGAGGAGGTCGATGATGCGGGACAGCTGCGCGTCGTCGAAGTGTTTTGCCTGTCCTGCGGCGAGCTTCACCCTGAAGGGGTGGACCTTTAGGTTGGTGGCGATTTTTTGCTGGCCGTAGCCCCTTCGTGACAGCTCCTTCACTCCATAGATCAAGCGGAACTGGCCGGCAAGGATGGCCAGGATCTTAAGGGGCTCTTCGTTCTGCTTCAGGAGGTCGTAATAGATCCTGAGTGCCTCGTCGGTACGCCTTTGGACGACCTTGTCCACGAGGGCGAAGATATTCTGCTCAAGAGAACGGGCCGTAAGCTTTTCCACGACGGCGGCGTCGACGAGGTTCGTGTCGCTCGCATAGAGGGACAGCTTGTCCAGTTCCTGGGTAAGCATCATCAGATTGGTCCCGGCAAGATTGATGAGAAGTTCAACTGCTTCTTCATCGATCTGAACCCCATGCGTCGTGGCGCGTTCGCGGATCCACGATTTCAGTTCCTGTTCCGACAGCTTCTTGGCCTCTACCACTTCTCCGGCTTTTTTCAAGGCTTTCGTGATCTTTTTCCGCTCATCCAGCTTTTCATAGTGAGCTGTGATGACAAGGATCGTATAGGGGGCCGGTGACTGTATGTAATCTTCCAGGCGCTTCACGTTGTGCTCCACTTTCCCCTTTGATTTCTCCGAGGTGAGGAAGATGGGGTTCTGAAGGATCACGACTCTCCTCTCGCCCATGAATGGAAAGGTTTCGGCATCTTCAATCGCCACTTCCACCGGTGTTTCTTCCAGATCATAGGTCGAAAAGTTGAAGTCCATCTCTTCTTCCGTGATGGCATGGGATATGATCCTTTGCCGGGTTTCATTAATAATAAATGATTCATTTCCGTAAACTAAGTAAATCGGGGAGAATCGGGCATTCTCTATTTTCTTCCAGATATCGATAACCAAGACAGCACTCTCCAATATTTCTTTCTATCCCTCTATGGTAGAAAAGCTTTACCCATTTGGCAAGTGGAAAAGGGGACGCCCACCGTAAAGGACACCCCCTATATCTATATTAACGCGACAGCAAAAGACCTAGGAACCTTGAGCTGCAGCGGTATTTCCCTCATGTGGATTAGTGTCACCCCATGCCTCGGTCTTATGGGTGACAACTCTTGTCAGTAAAGGAAAATGTAAAGTGAAAGTATAGATTTTTACCGGGTGATGCTCTATACTAAAATAGAAATAGGAGGGGTAAAAGTTGAATCAATTCGAAAAGAACGTACAATCGAAACGTAATGATGCAGTAGATTCAGGCGTCGGCTTTGTTGTCTCTTTTGGCTTCTTCGCTGTCATGTTCGTAATTGCAACCGTTATCAAACTCATCGGTTCATAAAAAGAACAGGAAGGAGGCAGACCAAAAAGGGTCACGGTTCTTCAATTCCCGTATATGGTACTCACCGAAGTATCCTACACATGACTTGAAGCTCCATGACGCTTTTACCGGTCTGCCTTTTTTTCATACTCCCATCCTATGGCCGATGGGCGGAAAACGTTCCGCGTCCCCTCCAAAAACGATAGGTCACCGCCCCATCGTCCGCCGTGTTATAGATTTTTACGCCCCTGTTCCCCAGGCGCTCCACCACATCCGGGTGCGGGTGACCGAATCGATTGTCCTTTCCGGCTGAAATGATGGCCACTTGGGCATCCACCTTTTCCAAAAATTCCTCCGACGTACTCGATGCACTGCCGTGGTGCCCCACCTTCAGGACGTCCGCTTCAACGTTGTACCGCCGGATCATCTTCCGTTCCCCGCTTTCTTCCAGATCACCGGTAAAAAGCCATTTCATCCCGCCGATATGGGCATAGATCACAAGGGAGTCATCATTCCCCTCATACACCTGGTCATCGGGGAAAGGATGGAAAAGGAGCTGTCCCCCGCCTGCCACGCGTCCCCCAACTTCGCTTCCCGTACGACACTCCCCCCTGCAGCAATCATGACATTCGCCATCACTTCCTTTTGCCCGCTCCCAGGTGAGATCCATATTTCTTTTACATCCAGTCCTTCCAGCACATCCACCGCTCCACCTACATGATCAAGATCGCCGTGGGTAAGGATCAGTTTGTCTACCGACCGGATGCCCTTGCTTTTCAAATAGGGCACTACGATATCTTTTCCCGTCGAGAATGCTTTTTTCCTCTCCTCCCACTCTTCCTGCGGGAAAATCAGATTCCCTCCTGTATCGATCAGATACGTTCCCTGATTGAAAGGAAGATCGATTAGAATCGCATCCCCCTGCCCGACATCGATGAACGTGATCTCTCCGTATGGACGGTACGTATTCCATATAAGATGCAGACTGATGAAAGAAACAAGGATCACCGTGGATTGCATCCATCTCCCTTTTTCCACGAGCAAAAAACCCGCCCATATGATGACGAAGTAACCGGCTATCAAGATCGCGTGCGGCTTGCCCAGAATGAGCGTACTGAACGGGAAGGAAGCAAGGAACACGGAGAAACGATCCGTCCACCAAAGCAGGGATTGGAATATATCCATGGCAAAGGGAAGATGGATGCCCATGACCGTTGCAGCATACAGAAGGAAAGCCATGGGGAGGATGACGAGGGAATAGAGTGGAACGTAGAGGAGATTCGTCACAAATCCAATCAAGGAAAACTCAAAGAAGTGATGGAGGATGAAAGGCAAGGATGCCACCTGGGAAACGAAGGTCACCTTAATGGCCTGCAGAAGGGTTGAAGAGCTCGAGAGGATCCGGTTGGAAGAGAGGACGAGAGAAAAACTGACAAAGAAGGACAGCTGGAACCCGGCATGAAACAAGAGGAAGGGGTCATTAAAGACCATTATACTGAAGATGAGGCTGAGACTATCGAGAGTCTTGATCCCAAGGAAGGCTTTTTGCCCCAGGAGAATGACGATGAGCATGGACGAAGCCCTCACGACAGATGGTGCGGCACCCGTCATGACCATATAGCACAGAAGGAATACAATCACGACCCACCCTGCCCGTTCTTTCCGAAGTCCCGCCCTGAGAAGAAAGAAGAAGACTCCAGCCGAGATGAGGCCTACATGAAGACCCGAGATTGCAAGCAGATGAACGACACCGAGGGCTCTGTAGGCCTCCATTGTCTCTTCTGCTATCTCTCCCGTTTCTCCGAATAGCAAGGCCTGGGTGATGCCGACCGCTTCAGGTGGAAAGGACGAAGCGATCAACTTCAACCCCTCCGCCCGGACCTGTACAAGCTTATCGCGCCAACTGTTTGATGGGACGCACGTGCTGAAAGAATCGACTTTTAGGGTCCAATACGTCTTCTGCTGATACAGATATTCCTTGTAATCGAATAAATTTGGGTTCCCACTCCCGTTTGGTGCCTGGAGTTCCCCTGTTACGTTACAGGCCGTTCCGGGGGATATCGATGAGAAACGCTCTTTTTCTGATGGGGATGACAAGTAATAGGTGAGGGCTGCCGATTCCCCTCCGATGTCAATGGAAGAAGAGAAGCGGTTTCCATCAATGGATGGGATGTTCGTTATGGTGATCATGAAGGTGGTTTGATCTTGAGAAAGGAGGCTGAAGCGGCTGTTCTGTTGGTAGAGGCCGTTCAAGTATGAGAGGAAGATAAGGAAGGAGCAAAG